>NZ_CP102263.1:447500-1841484 GCF_025147485.1 Bacteroides uniformis
TCATCTTTCAATTTTGCACAGCCCTGTGTTTTTGTTAAACAGTTGCCTGGACCTATTCTCTGCGCCTCGCCGTTAAGCGAGGACCCTTTATCCCGAAGTTACAGGGTCAGTTTGCCTAGTTCCTTAACCGTGAATCACTCAAGCGCCTTAGTATATTCAACCCGACTACGTGTGTCCGTTTGCGGTACGGGTACCTGCAGGATTAAGTTTAGCGGATTTTCTTGGAAGTATGATTACACGCACTATTGGATTGTTCTAAGAACGCTCCATACTATCAGGTTCGACTCTTGCTCCGGATTTGCCTGGAACAATCAGCATCTACACCCTTCAACGGACTATTCCGTCAGTCCGCGGCGCTGTCACGACTCCGTCTCCACGTCACTCCCACAGGTAGTACCGGAATATTAACCGGTTCTGCCATCGGCCTCGCCGTTCGGCTGAGCCTTAGGACCCGACTTACCCTGATCCGATTAGCGTTGATCAGGAAACCTTAGTCTTTCGGCGAGGGGGTTTCCCACCCCCTTTATCGTTACTTATACCTACATTTGCTTTTCCACACGCTCCAGCAAAGCTCGCGCTTCACCTTCGACGCCGAGTGGAATGCTCCCCTACCGATGATTTCTCATCCCAAAGCTTCGGTAGAATACTTATGCCCGATTATTATCCACGCCAAACTCCTCGACTAGTGAGCTGTTACGCACTCTTTAAATGAATGGCTGCTTCCAAGCCAACATCCTAGCTGTCTTAGCAATCTGACTTCGTTAGTTCAACTTAGTATTCATTTCGGGACCTTAGCTGTTGGTCCGGATTGTTCTCCTTTAGGACATGGACCTTAGCACCCATGCCCTCACTCCTGACATAGAACTGACACGCATTCGGAGTTTGTCAAGACTTGATAGGCGGTGAAGCCCTCGCATCTTATCAGTCGCTCTACCTCATGCCAGTATAAGTCAAGGCTGCACCTAAATGCATTTCGGGGAGTACGAGCTATCTCCAAGTTTGATTAGCCTTTCACCCCCACCCTCAGGTCATCCAGAAGCTTTTCAACGCTTATTGGTTCGGTCCTCCAGATGGTGTTACCCATCCTTCAACCTGCCCAAGGGTAGATCACTTGGTTTCGCGTCTACTCCTTCCGACTATACGCCCTGTTCAGACTCGCTTTCGCTTCGGCTGCAGATCTGAAATCCTTAACCTCGCCGGAAAAAGTAACTCGTAGGTTCATTATGCAAAAGGCACGCCGTCACACCAGAAGGTGCTCCGACCGCTTGTAGGCACATGGTTTCAGGAACTATTTCACTCTTCTGTTCGAAGTGCTTTTCACCTTTCCTTCACAGTACTGGTTCACTATCGGTCTCTCGGGAGTATTTAGCCTTACCGGATGGTCCCGGCAGATTCACGCAGAATTCCTCGTGCTCCGCGCTACTCAGGATACCACTAGGCTTCGCTTGGCTTCGCATACGCAGCTCTCATGCTCTATGGCTGTACTTTCCAGAACATTCTGCTCACCAACTTTCTTGCCACGGCGTGGTCCTACAACCCCACCCATGCCGTAACATGGATGGTTTGGGCTATTCCCCGTTCGCTCGCCACTACTGGGGGAATCATTGTTTATTTTCTTTTCCTGCAGGTACTAAGATGTTTCAGTTCCCTGCGTTAGCCTCCTGCAATGCAGGATGATACTTCTTCAAAGTACCGGGTTGTCCCATTCGGAAATCCGCGGATCAAAGGTCATTTGCACCTACCCGCAGCTTATCGCAGCTTATCACGTCCTTCATCGCCTCCGAGAGCCAAGGCATCCGCCATGTGCCCTTACTTACTTTTTGTCTTACCGATCACGTATGGTCGATATATACTTTCAGCTTTTAACTTTACTTTTTTTTGGTCACATCATGTCAAAGAACGGTGTTTCAATTATAAAACAATAATCAAAACGGAGTGGAGAATAACGGATTCGAACCGTTGACCCCCTGCGTGCAAAGCAGGTGCTCTAGCCAGCTGAGCTAATCCCCCTTCTTATAAGTGGAAAACGGAAAGTGGAAAGTGGAAAATCCGGAGAGTTCCCGATTTTCATTTCTCAATTTTCAGTTTTCAACTTTGAAGTAGTCCCAGGCAGAGTTGAACTGCCGACCTCTACATTATCAGTGTAGCGCTCTAACCAACTGAGCTATAGGACTGTCAGTCAAACCCTCGCCTTACGGCTCGGCTTCTACTTTTCTCGTATATTTTAATAAACAAGTACGCGCAGTACAAGAGGTTCTTATGGAAGCATAACTTCAAGAACCAACGATCGAGTCGAGACGTCACTCCAGAAAGGAGGTGTTCCAGCCGCACCTTCCGGTACGGCTACCTTGTTACGACTTAGCCCCAATCACCAGTTTTACCCTAGGGCGCTCCTTGCGGTTACGCACTTCAGGTACCCCCGGCTTTCATGGCTTGACGGGCGGTGTGTACAAGGCCCGGGAACGTATTCACCGCGCCGTGGCTGATGCGCGATTACTAGCGAATCCAGCTTCATGGAGTCGGGTTGCAGACTCCAATCCGAACTGAGAGAGGCTTTAGGGATTAGCATCACGTCGCCGTGTAGCTGCCTTCTGTACCCCCCATTGTAACACGTGTGTAGCCCCGGACGTAAGGGCCGTGCTGATTTGACGTCATCCCCACCTTCCTCACATCTTACGACGGCAGTCTCGACAGAGTCCCCAGCATAACCTGATGGTAACTATCGATAAGGGTTGCGCTCGTTATGGCACTTAAGCCGACACCTCACGGCACGAGCTGACGACAACCATGCAGCACCTTCACAACTGCCTTGCGGCTGACATGTCTCCACATCATTCAGTTGCAATTCAAGCCCGGGTAAGGTTCCTCGCGTATCATCGAATTAAACCACATGTTCCTCCGCTTGTGCGGGCCCCCGTCAATTCCTTTGAGTTTCACCGTTGCCGGCGTACTCCCCAGGTGGAATACTTAACGCTTTCGCTTGGCCGCTTACTGTATATCGCAAACAGCGAGTATTCATCGTTTACTGTGTGGACTACCAGGGTATCTAATCCTGTTTGATACCCACACTTTCGAGCATCAGCGTCAGTTACAGTCCAGCAAGCTGCCTTCGCAATCGGAGTTCTTCGTGATATCTAAGCATTTCACCGCTACACCACGAATTCCGCCTGCCTCTACTGTACTCAAGACACCCAGTATCAACTGCAATTTTACGGTTGAGCCGCAAACTTTCACAACTGACTTAAGCGTCCGCCTACGCTCCCTTTAAACCCAATAAATCCGGATAACGCTCGGATCCTCCGTATTACCGCGGCTGCTGGCACGGAGTTAGCCGATCCTTATTCATACGGTACATACAAAAAGGCACACGTGCCTCACTTTATTCCCGTATAAAAGAAGTTTACAACCCATAGGGCAGTCATCCTTCACGCTACTTGGCTGGTTCAGACTCTCGTCCATTGACCAATATTCCTCACTGCTGCCTCCCGTAGGAGTTTGGACCGTGTCTCAGTTCCAATGTGGGGGACCTTCCTCTCAGAACCCCTATCCATCGAAGGCTTGGTGGGCCGTTACCCCGCCAACAACCTAATGGAACGCATCCCCATCGATGACCGAAATTCTTTAATAGTTCTACCATGCGGAAGAACTATGCCATCGGGTATTAATCTTTCTTTCGAAAGGCTATCCCCGAGTCATCGGCAGGTTGGATACGTGTTACTCACCCGTGCGCCGGTCGCCATCAAACTTAGCAAGCTAAGTTCATGCTGCCCCTCGACTTGCATGTGTTAAGCCTGTAGCTAGCGTTCATCCTGAGCCAGGATCAAACTCTTCATTGTAAAAGTATCTTGACTGCGCATATTAAAAATTAAAGTGCGACAGCTTAATTATCTGTTCAGGACGCTCGAATTCAAAAAGTCTATCTTTACCTATCTATATAAAATAAGTATTGACGGTTCTTTTGTTTTACCCAGGTACGACGCGCCTTAATCATTAGTTTCCAATTATTAATTTGCGAAGCACCTGCTCTTGTACTACTTGTATTGTTTATGTAAATCTGTTCAAAGATCGCTTGTTTCACGATTGCTGTTCTTTTCAGAAAGCGGATGCAAAGGTAAGAACTTTAAAGCATATCTTCCAAATATTTTCGGAAGTTTTTTTCATTTTTTCTTTTTTTCTCTTTCCTCGTCGTCTCTCTTGTCGAAAGGGAGGCAAAAAGAAAAAGGAAGAAGGACCAGGCACCGTTTCTTTAAAAAGAATGTCAACTCGCGCTGCTTTCGTTTTCAAAAGCGGGTGCAAAGGTAAGGACTTTAAAGCATAACTTCCAAATGTTTCGGAAGTTTTTTTTCATTTTTCTTTTCCAAGGCCGAAGTTCCGAAAGAAACCTATGGCAAAGAAGAGAAAAATGGAAGCTTACCGCTCCGTTTTACTGTCAGAATGTCAAAACATCGCCGCCTTCGTTCCCGAAAGCGGATGCAAAAGTAGGGCTTTTACGGACATCTGCAAAATATATACAAGCTTTTTTTGAGGGTTTACGTGAACTTTTTCATAACTAGCTGATTGATAGATATGTTTTAAAGCATGTTTTTTAAAGGGAAAGAAAGGCAGGAAGGAAGGGGACACATTATATATATACGCGCGCGCATCGGAATATACTAAGTTCACCCCTTGACATAGACCACTGAACGGCCGGCACCACGCTTGAGGAGCCCAAAGAGAACTGACAATAAACCTGCGAAAGGCTACATCCGGAAAGCCCGGATACTAAACGAGAACTACTGAACAACTTTTCTCACCACAGATATGTTTCTTTCTTACCACACCCGCGTTTCTTTCTTTCCACAGCTGTGGTAAGAAAAGAACATTGCTGTGGAAAGATTAGTTTTTAGAGAAAAACAAGGTAGTACATCGCAGTTTTTTTCCTAACTCTTAGGTGTCATCTACGCACCATACTGCGACAATCAGTAGAAGCCTTTATCAAATCCACTTCTGTGCCCTACCCAAAGAACGCACAACGGCAGCAAACTCTTCCCGAGGAATGATAGCCTTATTACGTGTTTTCAAACGATTATTATAAACGGTCTGAGGTGAATAATGCAAGAATTCGGCAATCTTCACACTATCAGTGATACCTAAACGCACCAAAGCATAAATGCGCAATTCCGTATTCAGCAGCTCACCATCTTTTAGCACAATCTGCTCGTCAGGATGGAGCAAGGCATTGAAGTCACTTACGAAATCCGGATAAATGTGCAAGAAGATAGCATCAAAGTTATGATAGAACTCTTTCAACTCATTCTGTGCCATAGAATGAGTATCGGTCAATGCTTTCACATCCTCCAACTGGTTTGCCTTAAGCTTACGATTGATATTTTTCCGATACTCATCCAGCTTACTGATATAATTGGAACAAATGGAAAAGACATAACCTATGTATTCCTCCTTCACATAGTTGGATTCACGAAGCTGATTATTGGTATCCCTCAACTGTTCATTCAAAGAAGTAAGCTGTACATTCGTTTCTGCCACTTGTCCGTGCATTTTCGAAAGCTCTTCCACATGCTTATTCAAGCGGTTGTTTGCCTCATTCAGCTGTTGGCGCGACTGCTTCAACCGCTTCATCTGCTTGTATATATATAGGAAGGCAAACAAGGATATCAAGGACAAGACACTGACCAGTACCAAATACATACGTAACCGCGCTTCTTGCCTCTGATTACGTTCCTGATAGATCTGATGAATGGTGTCCTGCACCGCAGAGATGCCCACTACCCTCACCCGGTTCCGATATGCCAAGGCATTCTGCAAGCAGTAACTCATGTAGACATAAGCATGGTCAATATCACCCAAACTAAAAAGTACCCCCGCCAGCTCTTCCAACGAAGCAATATCTTTATTGGAGATACGTACATCGGCCATAGCAGAATATATCAGGTAAGTCAGATAATTTTCCTGCTCATCGGACTCGCGATAAAAGCAGGCCAGCACGTAAGCATTCATGGCATCGCGCCGAGTGTCGAATGCAGAATTAAGAATTCCCTTCTGCAAACGTTCTTTAAAAACATACATACTGTCCGTACCTTGTACTACCTGCCCTTTATACCACAAGAACAAGGGGTCTTCAGGGGTAAGAACCATATTCAAAGAGTCCTTGTAAACACGCTCCAACTGTGCATAATGTTCATGCAAAGTACCCATTTCACTACCGGTATACTGATTGAAATGCGAATACAGATACAACATTTGTCCGTAATAGTCCACTAACAATTCTTTGGGGAGCGAACCGCCCGAGACTCCGTCCAACTCATCCTGGGCTTCTTTCAACAGACCGGTGGCAGCCAACAGAAAAGACTTTTTTATCTTCCACTCCATCTGCCGGTATTTATCATTCTGCTTATAAACTATGTCCAAATTGCCTGCCACATAATTCATTGCAGAATCGGCATTATAGACACAATACTCATCATAAAGATTTTTATTCAGCCAATATCTCTCCTCCAAAGTACGCACATCCTTTCGCAACTTGTGCAACTGGGCAATCTTCGCCTCTTTAAGCATAGCAAACGTGTTTTTTTGCGCAATCAGAGAATCAAGACGCACCAGCAGTTCTTTTATCTTTTCACTGTAAGGTGCCGCATTCAGAAAGGTACACCCCATCAGCAAAAATAGTAAAGCTATGATTTTTCTTTTCATTTCTATTATCTATATAAGGCTGAGAGCACAAAGATAAATTAATCTATCTAAACATAAACTACCTCCACCCTAAAAAGTACATGAAATTTAAGAGATATTTCGACCGCTCAAAGCGACAAAACAGTATATACAGACCTCCTTCCATAGTGGCCGACCTTTACTTTACACAGTAATCAGCAAGAATACAACTTATTATATATCTGATATTTACATTTCACACAGACTTACTTCTCCATATTACCTGCCTATCGGACGAATAGGGTTGTCCGCTATCTTTGCAGCACAGAAAGAAAAGTGTACTATGGAAAACCACCAATCTCTATTAGGACATACTTTTCTAATAATAAATTAAATCTTTCAATTAAAGTACTATGAGAATGATTACAAGAAATCTTCTTACGCGGAGTTACAAGCTCCTTTTGACATTACTCGTACTGCTAATGTCAACAAATGCATTTGCCCAACGATTGACAGCTACGGGTAAAGTAACAGATGCTGCAGGCCTGGAGGTCATTGGCGCATCCGTATTGGAAAAGGGTACCGCCAACGGTGTTGTTACCAATCTGGACGGGGAGTTTTCCCTGAGTGTAGGACAGAATGCCACACTGGTAATATCCTTCATCGGCTACAAAACGATAGAGGTAAAAGCAACCACCAACATGAATATCACATTGCAGGAAGATAACGAACTGCTGGACGAAGTGGTAGTTATCGGTTATGGAAGTGTGAAGCGTAAAGACGTAACCACAGCCGTATCCACGGTTTCTACAAAGGATTTGGACCAACGCCCCATTGTATCGGCAGCCCAAGCCCTGCAAGGCAAAGCAGCCGGCGTGTCGGTTATGCAACCCAGCGGTGAACCGGGCGGAGGCATGAGCATCCGCGTACGTGGTACCACCTCATTCAACGGCAGCAACGACCCGCTCTACGTAGTGGACGGTGTGCCCGTGGACAACATCAACTTTCTCTCTCCCAACGACATTGAAAGTCTCTCTATCCTAAAGGATGCCTCATCGGCAGCCATCTATGGTTCGCGTGCAGCCAACGGTGTGGTACTGATTACGACCAAAGCCGGAGCAGAAGGCAATGCCAAAGTGGCACTGAACGTACAATATGGTATGACGAAAGTAGCCAAGAGCATGGATGCCCTGAATACAGAACAATACCGTGAGTTACAGGAAGAAATCGGGGCTGTCAACCCCGCTGCCCTTGAAGGTCTAACAGACCAGACAGACTGGTTTGATGAAGTTTACAAAACCGGACAGACCCAAAACTACCAGGTGTCCGTATCTAACGGAAACGAAAAGATGAAATACTTCCTCTCTGCCGGTTATCTGAATGAAAAAGGCATTTTGGAAGGCACGTACTTCAAACGATATAGCTTCCGTGCCAACATTGACAACCAGATACGCAGTTGGCTGAACGTAAGTGCCAATATCTCCTACTCCGACAATATCGGAAACACCGGCATCATTTCCGGTACGGGTGCCAACCGTGGCGGTGTAGTCCTCTCGGTTATCAACACACCGACCTATGCTCCTATTTGGGACCCTGAAAAGCCGAATCAATACAATAAGAACTTCTACGGGGTAAATATCATGAACCCGATGGAAAACCTGGCCCGCCAGAAAAACAACAAGAACAAGGAGAACCGCCTCATCGCATCCGGAGCCGCTACCATCAGCTTTCTGCCCAACCTGAAGTTGAAATCATCCGTAGCCCTGGACCGCCGTAACGGTGTAAGCACCACATTCCTCGATCCAATATCGACCACCGACGGACGCAACAGCTTCGGTACAGCCTCTGACAACCGGAATATGAATACCGTGTTGGTTTTCGATAATATATTGACTTACAATACCAATATCAAGAAGCACGGCATCGACGTAATGGCAGGTTCTTCCTATACCAAATCGGACTATACCAACAGCTGGATAAACGGCTCACATTTCCGGGACGATAAAATACAGACCCTGAACGCTGCCAATAAAATTTCATGGGACGGTACCGGAACAGGAGCTTCACAGTGGGCCATCTCTTCCTATTTCGCCCGTGTGTCCTACAACTATGACAGCAAGTACATGCTTACCATGAACATGCGTGCCGACGGTTCATCCAAGCTGCATCCCGACCATCGCTGGGGTATTTTCCCCTCCTTCTCGGCTGCATGGCGCATTTCGTCGGAAAAGTTCATGAAAGACATCGCTTGGATTGATGACTTGAAGCTCCGCGGTGGCTGGGGACAGACCGGTAACCAAAGCGGTATAGGCGATTACTCGTATCTGCAACGTTACAACATCAACCGCATACCCTGGTTTGAAGAAGGTAACGACCATGCAGTTCCCGGTATCAGCCAGGCCAACCTGAGAACAAGTGACCTGAAATGGGAAACTACCAACCAGACGAACATCGGTCTTGACCTGACTGTACTGAACAACAGACTGACCTTCAGCATGGACTACTATTACAAGAAAACTACAGACATGTTGATGAATGTAAGTCTGCCTGCTGGTGCGGCAGCAACCACCAGCATCACCCGTAACGAAGGCGAGATGACCAACAAGGGATTCGAGTTCGCCATCAACTCCCATAACCTGACCGGCGAGTTTTCTTGGGATACAGACTTCAACATTTCTTTCAATAAGAACAAGCTGACCAAGCTGTCATTGCAGAAAATCTATACAGCAGCAAGCAGCGCCGAGGTGGTGAAAGAAAATATCGTACGCAATGAGCCCGGACGTCCTTTGGGTGGTTTCTACGGCTACATCAGCGACGGTGTAGACCCCGAAACCGGTAACCTGATTTATCGCGACCTTAACGAAGACGGCAAGATTTCCACTTCTGACCGTACCTATATCGGCGACCCGAATCCCGACTTCATCTACGGATTGACAAACACCTTTACATGGAAAGACCTCAGCCTGAGCATCTTCATCCAAGGAAGCTACGGAAACGACATCTTCAATGTGTCCCGTATGGAAACCGAAGGTATGTATGACGGTAAAAACCAGTCAACGGAAGTATTGAAACGCTGGAGAATTCCCGGACAGATTACGAATGTCCCGAAAGCCAACTTCAACATCAAGAACTCCACTTACTTTGTAGAAGACGGCAGCTACCTGCGTGTCAAAGACATTTCACTCTCTTACAACATCCGTTGCCGCCAGTTCAAGAAATGGGGTATCAGCCGCGTACAGCCTTATTTTACCGCCAGCAATTTGCTGACCTGGACCAGCTATTCAGGTATGGATCCTGAAGTGAACCAATATGGCAACAGCGGTTCTGTACAGGGCATCGACTATGGAACTTACCCGCAGAGCAAATCATTCGTTTTCGGTATCAATGTTGAATTCTAAAAAAGGAAGAAATAACTTATGAAACTAAACCATATATATAAAAGTATAGCTTGCGGTGTATTGTTGGCAATGACCGCAACCTCATGTGACTTGGACTATAATCCGGTAGACACCTACTCGGATGTAACGGAAGGAGTGAACAAAACTGATGAAAAGCCTATTTTCAACAGTGTGCAAGACGTGGAAACTTCAATGGTAACCCTTCACAAAAAATTTCGTGACCAGCAGGAGCACTGGTATGTCGACAAACTGCTTATCGGTGACGCTCATTCCGATAATGCCTACGCCGGAACAACGGGGGCCGAAGTGGTGCCTTACGAAACCAACTCCATTGAAGGCTCTAATTCTGTACTAAAACGTGACTGGGACCGTTTCTTAGGCGACATTGCCGTTGCCAACCGCATCATCGTGGGCTGTGACCAGCTCAAGGCACTCAGTGAAAGTGAACGCGGCAAGTATCAGTCACAAGCCAAGATATTCCGTGCCATGGTCATGTTCGATATGGTACGCTTATGGGGTAACTTCCCGGTCATCACTACCGTGGGCGGTGACATTACCGAAGACAACGTAGAAGAAATGTACCCGACCTATTTTCCTCCACAGAATACGGCTGAAGAGGCTTACGCCCAAATAGAGAAAGACCTGACTGAAGCAGTGGAAAACCCCAACACACCGACAAACGACACATCAGACAAGAGCATACTTACCAAATCGGTGGCACGTGCCATGCTTGCCAAGGTCTATGCAGAAAAACCTCTGCGCGATTATGCAAAGGTTATCAAATATGCCGATGAACTTGCTGCCGACGGCTTCGACCTCGTGGAAGACTTCAGTGACCTTTGGGCGTATGATACGGAAAAAAAAGACTGCCGGGTGCGCAATACCAAGGAGGCAATTCTCGAAGCCCACTTTCCTCCCGGCTCCGGCAACTGGTGTACTTGGATGTTCGGCCGCAACTTGAGCAACTGGGATGAAAGTTTCACCTGGGCCAAATGGATTACCCCTTCCCGTGACCTTATCCGCCTCTATGAAGAGCAAGGAGACACGAAACGTTACAATGAATCTGTTGTATGGTATGACTGCGGATGGAGCAACTATTATCCGGCAGACCATTATGCCTTCATGTACAAATGCCGCTCTGCGTTCAACAGCATTATCTATCTGCGATATGCCGACATCCTGCTCCTCAAAGCCGAAGCAAAAATTATGGGAGAGACTCCCGACCTGAACGGTGCAGCCGACATCATCGACCGCATCCGCAACCGCGCCGGACTGGGCAAACTTCCACAAAGCACCCGCAGCAGTAAAGAAGCATTGCTCCAAGCTTATATGGACGAACGCCGCATGGAGCTTGCCTTTGAAGGACAGCGCTGGTACGACCTTTGCCGCCTCAATAAGGTAGAAGAAGTGATGAACGCCGTTTACGCCAAAGACAGCGGCCGCCATGCACAAGAAAATCTGTTCAATGAGAACTCCTATCTGCTGGCTATTCCCCAAGGAGCCATCGACCAGAACGAAAATCTGATACAGAACCCGGGCTATTAATACTAATGAGTAATATAAAAATCAATTGAATATGAATTTAAGAAATATATTCACTACCGCATTAGGCTGCTTCACCATACTGGCAGCCTGCGGCAATGACAATGACAGTAACATCACCCCTACACCGGAACCCAAGCCAGACCAACCCACGGAAGAGGTAAAGGATGTTACCCTCTATGTAACGAACACCAGTCGTACTTATGATTTGACAAAGTCCGGGCTGGCCTTCGGCACCGGAAGCAACATGTCACCTTCTACCGTGACACTCGACCCCACCACCCGTTATCAGGAAATGGACGGTTTTGGCGCAGCCATTACTGGCTCTACCAGTTACAACCTGATGCAAATGACACAAGAGAACCGCACGAAGTTTCTGACTGAGACATTCTCGGATAAAGAAGGCTACGGCTTCAGCTATGTACGTATTGCCATCGGTTGTTCCGACTTCTCATTCAGTGAATTTACTTGCTGTGACGAAAAGGGACTTGAGCACTTTGCCCTTCCGATGGAAGACACCAAGTATGTAATTCCTATATTGAAGGAAATTCTAGCAATCAATCCTACTGTCAAAGTGATTGCCGCTCCCTGGACATGTCCGAAGTGGATGAAAGTGAAAAGCCTGGAAGAACGTGTACCCTTTGACTCATGGACCAGCGGACACTTGAACCCCGAATATTACAGAACGTATGGCGAATATTTCGTAAAATGGATACAAGCTTTCGAAAAGGAAGGCATCAAAATCCACGCTGTGACTCCGCAGAACGAACCGCTGAACCACGGTAACTCAGCATCCTTGTTCATGGGATGGGAAGAAGCCCGTGACTTCATCAAGACTGGCCTGGGCCCTGCCTTCAAAGAAGCCGGAGTTACTACAAAGATTTATGTTTTCGACCATAACTACAACTACGACAATCTGGCCGACCAAAAAAGTTACCCTACCAAGATTTATGATGATGCGGAAGCCTCACAATACATTGCGGGCGCTGCCTACCATAATTATGGCGGTAACCGTTCTGAGTTGCTGAATATCCACAAACTCTATCCCAACAAGGAACTGCTTTTTACGGAAACCTCCATCGGTACTTGGAACTCCGGTCGCGATTTGGAAGCACGCCTGCTTAACGATATGGAAGAAATAGCATTGGGAACAGCCAACAACTGGTGCCGCGGCACCATTGTGTGGAATCTGATGTTAGACAGTGACCTGGGACCGGTAAGCCCCTCAGATGGTTCTTGCAAGACCTGCTACGGTGCAGTGGATATTGACAATACAAACTATTCTAAAATTGTCCGTAATTCCCATTATTACCTTATCGGGCACATGTCTTCAGTCGTGAAACCGGGAGCTGTACGTATCGGAACGACCGGTTACACAGCCAACGGAATCACCTACTCCGCCTTCGAGAATACGGACGGTACCTATGCATTCGTATTGGCAAACAACAATGCAGATGCCAAGCGAATCACCGTAAGCGACGGCACACACTACTTTTCCTACGAAGTTCCGGCCAAAGCAGTCGTTTCTTACCGTTGGAAAAAATAAAACTAATAATTTAAACAGAAGATTATAATGAAAAGCTTAAAATACTATCTAATGGCATTGGCAGGCATAGCCATGCTGAATGCTTGCAGCGATGACGATCCGGTTCCCGGCAACCCGACAATGGACTTTCAGGCAGAACCTTCTTCAGCCTTGTTCGGAGACAGTCTGCCTTTTACAATCAAGGCATCGGACGCAGATGTACCCCTTTCCACGTTAAAAGCGCGGTTATACTTCAGCGACGAAATGGTGTCAGAGACTATAATCCGTACAAAAGTAAACGGTCAAGACTATACCGGGAAAATATATGTTCCCTATCTGGCAAATATTCCCAACGGAACAGCTACATTGAAGTTCATTCTGCAGAACATCAATTTCACAATTACAGAAAAAAGCTATGACGTGGCGCTGAGTCGTCCGGACTTCCCCTACCTAACTCTGATTTCCGGAGACCAAGAATACCGCATGGAAAAAGTCGCAGCCAATCAGTATAGCGTGACCGGTGAATTTGCACAAAAAGTGAAAGGTTACATCAAAGCTCCTAAAGTAGGCGCCAACGGGAATGAAATCAACTTCGGATGGAGCAACGGTGCCATTACACAAGGTACCTCCAGTGAAATTACCTTCTCCAATCTGTCAGCTGGAGAATATTCCATCTCCTTCAATACGTTGACTTATGCAGCCGCTCCTTTCGTGAAACTACTGCTGAACGGTTCTGAAATGGAGATGGTGGATGATGACCATTACAGCATCGACCTCAATCTGAAGCAAGGGGACAACATCACTGCAGACATTCCCAACTTCGACCAATATTGGATAGACCCCGACTTCTTCGAAAAGAATGAAGACGGTTCGCTGAAGTTCCTGCCCATCGATGGAACTTATCGCGTCATTGCCAACCTGGCCCTGAATTATCTGGAAGTATTGAAAATGAACGGAACAAGCACCGCCACTCTGAACGATGACGGAACCGGCGCCCTTTGGATTATCGGTGACGGTATCGGTAAACCTTCCGTAGCGACCAATGCCGTAGGTTGGACTACAGAAAAAGGTCTCTGCATGTCACAGATTGAAGCGAAGAAGTATCAGGTAACAGTAGTAGCGGGAGAGCAAATCAAATCTGATGACATCAACTTCAAGTTCTTCCACCAGCAAGGTTGGGGAGGTGAATATAAAAACGATGCCTTGTCTACCACCAGTGACTTAGTATTTATAGGTGACAGTACCAACGGACGTGATGCCGGCAACTTGGGCCTCGTAGAAGGCAAAAGCCTGGAAAACGGTGTCGCTTACCGGTTCACAGTTGACGTAACGGCAGGTGTCTCTTCGGCAGTTCTGACAGTAGAAAAGGTAGAAAGATAGACGGATAACGCAGAAGATTAACTAAATGAGAAAGGGGCTGGCTCTATAAAAGAGTTCAGCCCCTCTTGTTTATGCAGAATATATGTTCCGGATTTAGCTTAAACCTTCTTTCGCCTCCTCTTGTGGAATACGTACCGAAGTGTAAAGCTCAAGAATGGCGGCTATCGTCAGAGACACAATCCATTCATTGCCCCTTGTAAAGAGCATGAATGCCCCCGTAAGCACCAGCAAAAGCGCACCGAATATTTGCTGTCGGCGCAGGCGTTTGACAGTGGGACTTTTACATTTGGACGGAGAATTAATTTGGGCCAAAGCAACCATCGTAGCGCCGATAGTATATATATAAGGTGAAAGAGGCCAGCCCGTGATATAAACGGCAGCTCCTGCCAAGAGCATCACGGCCCCTACTGCGAAAAGGGCGGGTATCAGTTGTTTCATTCTTCTATATCTTCTTCAAATACATAAATATCCTCATTGGGCTTTTTCATCAGATACTTCTCACGGGCAATCCGTTCGATGGCACCGGAGTCGACGGCAAGCTCATTGAGCCGTTCGGTATTCTCCTCGTATTCCTTGCGGTACTTTTCTATTTCATCGCGCAGACGGCTTTCTTCCCGGGCGTAACCCAAACGGCGTACAACACTGTTCTCATCCAGGAACCCGATAATTACAGCAAACAACGCAAGCGTAATCAGATATTTATGCTTGCGGACAAAAGACCAAAGAGAAGCAAGTTTATCCATCTCGTTATCTACTATTTAGCAATTTATCATTCATGATGGAGCTTGTCCATCATATAACTTCACGTCACAAAGATAAGAGGAATAACCGAAAGATTTCTTTTTTTTGTGTACATTTGCACAAAAAGCAAAGAATATCCCAAATATGGAAAACTATATCGTATCTGCACGGAAATATCGTCCCTCGACCTTTGAGTCCGTAGTAGGCCAACGTGCACTGACCACTACCTTGAAGAATGCCATTGCCACCGGAAAACTGGCGCATGCCTATCTTTTTTGCGGTCCAAGAGGCGTGGGAAAAACAACTTGTGCCCGTATCTTTGCTAAAACAATCAACTGCATGAGCCCCACAGCAGACGGCGAGGCATGCAACCAATGTGAATCCTGTACTGCCTTCAATGAGCAGCGCTCCTACAATATCCATGAGCTGGATGCCGCCTCAAACAACTCTGTGGATGACATCCGCCAATTGGTGGAGCAGGTACGCATTCCACCTCAGATAGGCAAATACAAAGTATATATCATTGATGAGGTACATATGCTGTCCGCCTCGGCTTTCAATGCTTTCCTGAAAACACTGGAAGAGCCTCCACGCCATGCCATATTCATCCTTGCCACTACCGAGAAGCACAAGATATTGCCCACCATCCTTTCACGCTGCCAAATATATGATTTCAGCCGGATTGGTGTGGAAGATACCGTAGCACACCTCGCATATGTCGCCTCCAAAGAAGGTATCACTGCTGAACCGGAAGCGTTGAATGTCATTGCCCTCAAAGCAGACGGCGGTATGCGCGACGCACTATCCATCTTCGACCAGGTGGTAAGCTTCACCGGAGGACACATCACCTATAAGAGCGTGATTGAAAACCTCAATGTGCTGGACTATGAATACTACTTCAAACTAACCGGATTCTTTCTTGAGAACAAAATCAGTGACGCGTTGCTATTACTGAATGATGTGCTCAACAAAGGCTTCGACGGCAGCCACTTCATCACCGGACTTTCATCCCACCTGCGCGACTTGCTTGTCAGCAAAGACCCGGCGACACTGCCGTTGCTTGAAGTGGGCGCAAGCATCCGCGAACGTTACCAAGCACAAGCACAGCAATGCCCCCTCCCTTTTCTTTACCGTGCCATGAAGCTCTGCAACGATTGTGACCTGAACTACCGTGCCAGTAAAAACAAACGGCTACTGGTAGAGCTCACTCTGATACAAGTGGCACAACTGACCGCCGAGGAGGACGACGGTGCCAATGGGCGCAGCCCTAAACAAGCTATAAAACCCATATTCACGCAGCCTGCCGCCGCTCAGCAGCCACAGGCCACTGCTGCCATGCCCCAACAAACCGTACAGCCGGCAGTACAGACAAACAGCACTCCCCAACCTGCTGCCACGCAGCATAGTAATGCAACAACTCCACATGCCACACCTGCTGCCGTATTAATGGCGCAAGGGAGAGAAGAGAAAAAAATTCCGGTCATGAAAATGTCCGGATTAGGGGTCTCCATCAAACGCCCCCATATAGAAGAGGAACAAAGAAACCCTTCATCTAACCCTACTGCCGCCCACCAAGCAGCACAACCGGAAGAAGACTACATCTTCAATGAAAGGGATTTGAACTATTACTGGCAGGAGTATGCCGGACGTATGCCCAAGGAGCAAGTAGCCATAGCCAAGCGCATGCAGAACATGCGCATCACTTTAATAAATGACACAACTTTTGAGGCTGTGGTAGACAATGAAATCGTTGCCAAGGAATTTACCGGCATGATACCCACTCTGCAAAATTACCTACGTACCCGGCTAAAGAACCGCAAAGTCACCATGACTGTCCGGATTAGTGCTCCTACTGAAAAGGTACGTGCCTATGGACGCGTTGAAAAATTCCAAATGATGGCACAAAAGAACAGTGCACTATTACAACTAAAAGAAGAGTTTGGTTTGGAACTGTATTAATCCCTTCCAATCGCCTGCATAAAGTTGCTAACAAATTGAGTATAAAGGATAAAAAAACATCTATTTAATTTTTTATTTATTCATTTATATTTATTTTTGCCAATAATAAACAAAAGAGGCAAACAAACATTTGAGAACAAAAATGATTATATGGATGCTATTGGGGCAGATACTGTATACTTCTGTCTTATCAGCACATACAATAGCCAATCAAGAAAAGCAGAGTATTCTGCAATCATTGGTCAAAAGACAAGTTCTCTATGATGACTCCATATCCATAGACAGTGTCATTGCGTGGAGCGAGCAACTTCTTCCCACCCAACAATCAAATGAAGATAGAACAACGTATTTTCTATTACAACTTCAATTGGCCAATGCCTATACATTGCGCGGCGATATCAGCTTAGCGACGAACCGGGCACAACTTATGTACGAAGAAGCTAAAGCAACAGACTACCAATTTGGTATGGTAGTGGCCAACCAAGCCATCGGAGACGCCTATAATACAATAGCCAACATGGGGGATAAAGCCCTGGAATCATACCAGGATGCTTTGACTGAACTATCCAACATTTCAGACCAGCATCCATATAGGGCACAGCTTCTTTTAAAAATGTCCAACGTTCTGCAACGGAAAGGACGTCTGGAAGAAGCGGAAAAAATCCTGGAAGAGCTGGAGAAAATATTATATCAGGAGCCTGACTACCCGACAGACTTCTTTTTCTGCATCGAAAAGACGAATTTTGCCATTTCCCATGGACACCTCTCACAAGACTATCTTGATGAAGCAAACATCTGGCTCCACAAAATGGACTCCATTTACCAACTGCACCCAGAGAAGTTCTATCGGTTTCACTTGGATTATACCACTGCCGCCTACTATAGAGCCATGGGAAATTGGGACAAACAATACTGGAAACAAGCTCTGGACATCTACTCCAAATTGCAAGCAGAATACTCCGGTAATAAGCGCTCCACGTATTACCGCTGGACTTCGCTGGAAAAAATCTATCTCTGTAAAATACAAGGCATGGCCATGGAAGCCTGCCGAATCTACCAGGAATTGTATCCTCCTATAGATACACTCGCTTCACAAAGCTATATCCGGCAAATCAATACGATAAAGGCAAAATACCAGGTAGATAAGGCAGAGACGGCCAGCAATAACGAATACAATAAAATCATAACCAGCATATTGGTAGGAACGATGGCATTAGTAACGTTATTTGTTCTACTTGCCATCCTACTCAAAAGGCAACGGGAAAAGGTGAAACTCTCCACCCAAAAACTGGCAACATCACGGATAAATGCCGAAAATGCCATGCGTGCAAAAAGCGTGTTCCTCTCGAACATGAGCCATGAAATCCGTACCCCACTCAATGCATTATCGGGCTTTTCATCCCTATTGACGGAAGAGGGACTGGACGATGAGACACGCCGTCAGTGCAATGAAGTTATCCAACAGAACTCAGAACTATTGCTGAAGCTTATTAACGACGTGATAGATCTATCGAGTCTTGAATTCGGCAAACTGCAATTCTGTATTGCACAACATGATGCCGTAAGCATCTGCAGAAACGTGATAGATACCGTGAACAAAGTGAAACAGACACAAGCTGAACTTACATTCACCACCGAGCTGGAAGAAATGCCCATCGAGACTGACGACTCACGCCTGCAGCAAGTCCTGATTAACCTACTGATAAATGCTACCAAATTTACCCCACAAGGCAGCATTGTCCTAAAGCTGGAAAAAGAAACGGACGACACCGTACTATTCACCGTAACAGATACCGGTTGCGGCATTCCCAAAGACAAGCAAGCCAACATTTTCCAACGTTTTGAAAAGCTGAATGAGAATGCTCAAGGCAGTGGGTTGGGGCTCTCCATATGCCAACTTATCATAGAGCATATCGGCGGACAAATATGGATTGATTCAGAGTATGCCGAAGGCTCACGCTTCTGCTTCACCCACCCCATAAGCCAGACAGGCAGAAAGGAGAATAAGAAATGAAACAGATATTTACATTGCTCATTGCCTTATGCTGGCTGTTACCGTCCGCACACGCAGATGTGCGACGGACAGAAGCCAAGGATAGCCTGCTACGTATATATCTTGCCTCCCCAGCCGATACCACCAGATTGGAAACCCTATATCAGATAGCACTGCTTGACCAACTGTCACCGACATTCATCTATTACGAGAACAAATTACTGGAAGAGGCCATCGCCCAGAAAAATATACCTTACCAGAGTGCGGCCATATATGCGCACATTATTTATTACTACAACCTACTGGACCAAAAACATGCAGAACAATGGCTGAAGAGGCTCGAACAGTTGTCTGAAGAGCACAACTACTACCGTCATTACTTCAGAGGCAAAAAGATGATGATAGAATTCTATGTCATCAGCCAGAAGATTGAATTAGCCCTCAAACAAGCACAAGACATGTACGACAAGGCTCAAAGTCTTGGCAACCATGACGGTATGCGCGAAGCATGCCTATGCCTGATGACTGGATATTTCAATACCTTACGTTACAAAGAAGGAATCACCTACCTAAACAAGGCTTTTGAACTGACAAGTCCGGATTCCTCCCTTGCCACTCAGATTGATTTATTGACAAAAGCGGTACTGGCTTACTCATATCTGCATGACAATGACAACATGTTCCGGTATCTGGAGGAACTCAACAATGCAAAAAACAGATTGCAGGAAGAAGGCACCACCGTACTGACAAACGGCTATACCAATTTGTATCTGCTCATAGATTTACAATACGCCCTTTACTATACCCGCCTTCAACGTCCTGCGGAAGCATGGGAATATTTGCAGAAAGCAGAGCGGCATCTCAGTACATCTTCATTTCTTCCTTATCGGTTGATACGTTTGGCAGCATATGCCGAATATTACCAACTGACAAAAGAATACGACAAAGCTTTGGTTTATTTAGAAGACGCCATTGAACTTGTAACCCCTATTTCACTGGATAATGCCATGATTTATGGACTTCAGAAAGCGGATATACTAGTAAAGATGGGGTTTCCGGACGACGCACTTCCTATCTATAAACAAATAACCAAGGCAAGAGATTCGTTATATACAGTATTCTCCACCTCACAGATAGAACAGATACAAAGCCTATATAATATGGACCAACTGCTTTTCCAGAAAGAACAGCGGCAAGCCACTTTTCACCGTATCTGTCTGGTCACTTCCATTATCATCATTATAGCCTTGTTACTTTTCAACCTACATATGTATAGAAGCAGGAAGCGGCTGCAACAAGATGAGAAGGAAATGCGTAAATTGGCAATTATTGCCGAAGAAGCCAACGAAGTAAAAAGCCGTTTCCTTGCCAATATGAGTTATAATATCCGTATTCCACTGAACAATGTAGTCGGTTTCTCCCAACTGCTTTCCACCGACAACGAACTGGATGAAGAAGAGCGAAAAGAGTATTCCGGTATTATCCAGACCAATTCGGGTGAGCTTATCCAACTGGTAAACGACGTATTGGACCTCTCACGCCTGGAAGCGAATATGATGAAATTTCAATTGCAGGATTGTAATGTAAAAGAATGGTGCAACGAACTAGGTTGTCTAATACAAATGCGTAGTGAAGGCCGTATCCTCCTGGAACTACAAGTAGAGGTGGGAGATGTGCGTATCCATACCGACGTCAACCGCCTTACACAAATAGTGACAAGTATGCTGCTTTATCCGAACGACTGCAAAGAAACGCGCAAAGTCAGCATGTTCTTGGTCAACCATCCGGACAAACACATCATCGCATGCCGGATAGAGAACAGTCCTATAGCCGATTCCAGGTTTGCCTCTCAAAAAGTATCAGTGCAACAGAAAATCAACCAGTTGTTCTTTGAACATTTCAAAGGTACCTATCAAACCGAGAATGTCGAAGAAGGAGAAATCGCAGTGATTACTTTTACCTATCCGACTCTTTCTTAAAAGTTGAAAATCGGCTTAAGCTCCAGCTAAAGCCAATAGTATCAGAGCAATTCGTTTACGAAATTCAAAAACGAACATTTTTCAGTCTCTGCGGTATGCTGTGTCGCTTTCTCGACTCCTTATTTAGACGACATACAAATTATACGTTTTTAATCAAGATTGATAGCAAGTAATAAAGAAAACCACTATTTTTGCCAAACGAATTAGTACTAATAATAATTTAAATCTAAAAGAAAATGGCTTACGTAATTAGTGACGATTGTATTGCTTGCGGAACTTGTATCGACGAGTGTCCGGTTGGCGCTATCTCTGAAGGTGATATCTATCATATCGACCCTGAGACTTGCACAGAGTGTGGTACTTGTGCAGATGTTTGTCCTTCTGAAGCAATTCATCCGGGAGAATAATACAATCCCAGTATCAAAAACAAAAGCGTGGGTAGATAAACTGCCTGCGCTTTTTTATATCCCCCACGTGAAATTCAGTACCTTCACCCCCCTCATTGTTATTTTCTATATACGGATAATACGTTAGTTCACAGACATGAACACTTTGTTCCATAAGTATAAAACAAAGTGTTCATATAGTAGAAAACAAAATGTTCGTATAATATAAAACAAAGTGTTTATACTGTATGGAACAGAGTGTTCGCTATAATGAAACAAAGTGTTCGTCATAACAAAACAAAGTGTTCGTCATAACAAAACGAACAGTCCGCTTTGATGAAACGAACTGCTCGTGACAGCATGACAGATGTCTTGCTAAAATAAGTTTGTAGAAGAAGTTAGAATCACTTCAGATTAGCCAGTGCTTCTTTTATACGACGGATAGCTTCAACTATATTTTCATCGCTGGTTGCATAACTCATACGAATGCATTCAGGAGCTCCGAAAGAAGCACCACCTACGCAAGCCACATGAGCCACTTCCAACAAATACATGGCCAAATCATCTGAATCATTGATTTTACGTTCTCCGGCAGATTTACCGAAGAATGAATCGCATTTAGGGAACAGATAGAAAGCACCTTCCGGTACATTCACCTCGAAACCCGGAACTTCCTTGGCCAACTTTACAATCAAATCACGACGACGCTCGAAAGCCTTGCGCATTTCCTCCACCGGAACTTGTGTACCCGTATAAGCAGCCTCAGCAGCCTTCTGAGATACAGAACAAGGACCGGAAGTATACTGTCCCTGCAATTTATTGCAAGCCTTCACAAGCCATTCCGGACCTGCAATGAAACCGATACGCCAACCAGTCATTGCATATGCTTTGGAAACACCATTCACAATGACCGTACGCTCTTTCATTTCGGGGAATTGTGCTATGCTCTGATGCTTGCCGATATAGTTGATATGTTCGTAAATCTCATCGGCAATCACAACAACCTGCGGATACTTTGCCAATACTGCGGCCAGGCCTGCCAACTCCTCCTTGCTGTACACCGAACCCGTAGGGTTAGAGGGAGAGCAAAGAATCAGCGCCTTTGTCTTCGGGGTGATGGCAGCCTCCAGCTGTGCAGGTGTTATCTTAAAGTCCTGGTCGATACCGGCAGGTACGATAACCGGCGTACCCTCAGCCAACTTTACCATTTCCGGATAACTGACCCAATAGGGAGCAGGTACAATTACTTCGTCACCCGGATTTACCAATACCAGGATTGCATTGCAAACCGACTGCTTGGCACCATTGGCGCAAGAAATTTGTGCGGCGGTATATTCCAGACCGTTTTCCTTCTTCAACTTCTCTACAATTGCATTACGTAAGGCAGGATAACCCGGCACTGGAGAATAGCGAGAAAAGTTATCGTCTATCGCCTTTTTCGCAGCCTCTTTAATGTGGTCGGGAGTATTGAAGTCCGGTTCTCCCACACTCAGGTTAATTACGTCTACGCCTTGAGCCTTCAGCTCTGCGCTCTTTTGAGACATAGCCAGTGTCGCAGAAGGCGACAAACTGTTTAAACGATCTGATAATTGGTTCATTTTGTTACTATTTAATGATTGTTACGCAAATCCGGTTGCAAAATAAGCGATTTTCTTTGATATAAGAAAACAAAAAGACAGTTACTTATTGAAATGAAGTGTATGTCCCATACGTTCTTTCTTGGTACGGAGATAACGCTCGTTGTATGGATTCGGAGTAGTCTCAATAGCTACGTTCTCCGTTATTTCCAAACCGTAAGCCTCCAAGCCCACACGTTTCACGGGATTATTGGTCATCAGCCGCATTTTGTGCACTCCTATCTCACGAAGAATCTGGGCACCCACACCATAATCACGCTCGTCTGCCAGATGTCCCAGGCAAATATTAGCATCCACAGTATCCATGCCTTCTTCCTGCAATTTATATGCTTTCATTTTTTCCATCAGGCCAATGCCGCGACCTTCCTGATTCAGATATACAACTACCCCCTTACCGGCTTTCTCTATCATCTCCATTGCCTTATGCAGCTGCTCGCCACAATCACAGCGTTTGGAATTGAATATATCACCAGTGGCACAAGAAGAATGTACACGCACCAGAATCGGTTCATCCAATTCCCAAGTACCCTTGAACAAAGCTACATGTTCCAAACCGTTCGACTTCTGGCGGAAAGGAATCAAACGGAAATGACCGTGGTCTGTAGGCATATCCACTTCCACTCCTTTTTCTACAATAGACTCCTGCTTCAAACGGTAGGCAATCAAGTCACGGATAGAAATCAATTTCAAGCCAAATTCATCTGCCATTCTGCGCAATTCGGGCAAACGGGCCATTGTACCATCCTCATTCATTATTTCCATAAGGGCTCCCGCCGGATAAAGTCCAGCCAAACGTGCCATATCAATAGTAGCCTCCGTATGTCCGGCACGGCGCAACACACCTTTCTCCTGAGCATACAATGGATTAATGTGGCCAGGACGCCCGAAAGTGGCCGGAGTAGAAGCCGGATCGGCCAACGCCTGGATAGTAGCAGCGCGGTCTGCCGCAGAAACCCCGGTACTACAGCCTTCCAATTTATCAATAGTAACAGTGAAGGGAGTACCCAATACAGAAGTATTATCCGATACCTGATGCGGCAAATCCAGTTCCTTGCAACGCGAAACTGTAATTGGAGCACAAAGCACACCACGGGCATGCTTCAACATAAAGTTTACTTTCTCCGGTGTAATCTTTTCAGCTGCAATTATCAAATCACCCTCATTCTCACGGTCCTCATCATCCACAACAATCACAAAGTTACCGGCTTTGAAGTCTTCAATGGCCTCTTCTATCGTATTCAACTTTACATTTTCCATAATCTATTTTGTTTTTATTTATTCTGATCCCTTTCTATAATTCCAATCACATCTTCATTTGTCTTGATAATCCGCTCCATATCCTTATTCAGACGGATACGGAATGCCCAGATACGGAAATAAAAGAACAAGCCTATCGGGAAAACAATACCGCAGAGCAAGTTTAACCAATAATTGCGGAACGGACGGACATGCGCATGGATGGGGATGACCGGATAGGTGTTCAGCGCTGTCAACAAAGTAACGGATCTTGTATTCGACATCTCATCTATCAGACTTTCCAAACGTTCGTTAATATCTTCCACTGCCTCATCCTGGCTATCAGTCATCCACAATTTAAAGTAATTGGGAGCACGTTTCAACCCCTTTCTATCAGCATATTCACGACAGTCTACGGACAAAGCCTTCAGCTCTTCCGGAATACGTGTATAATCAGGATCATGGATGATTACTTCCTTACGGAACAGATGGCGTACACTGCGAATACCCACAACCTTCTTGAACCAATTTATATAAGCATCAGCATTCAATACCACTGAATCATTGTTGGATTTATATGTCAAGAACGCACCCAATGGAGCCAAGACAGCAGTACTGGTCCACATACCCATCCAGACAACCCACTGTCCGTCACGGGCCATCTTATACCCCGTATTGTTGATGATGTAATAGATAATAAAAATCAATACAGAAACCACCACCGGCATTCCCAAGCCTCCTTTACGGATAATTCCTCCGAGTGGCGCACCAATAAAGAAGAAGATGAGACATGCCAGAGAAAGAGTCAGTTTCTCATGCCAGGAAGTCATGTGCCGTCGAAGGCTGCTTTCAGTCTGCGATATATTAAAGCTCTTAAAACTCCAGTCACTCCCCGCACTCTCT
This sequence comes from Bacteroides uniformis, assembly GCF_025147485.1. Classification (NCBI taxonomy): domain Bacteria; kingdom Pseudomonadati; phylum Bacteroidota; class Bacteroidia; order Bacteroidales; family Bacteroidaceae; genus Bacteroides; species Bacteroides uniformis. The sequence continues at coordinate 472,828 of NZ_CP102263.1, forward strand.
GCACGGCTGACGGCCGTGGATATAACCTTCTGTTTCTGCATCAGTGTAGCCACATTGTAGAGGCTGTCTACATTGTACTCACCTAAATAGGCCTTTTCAATCTTCAATGTATCCTCTTTAGACAAGCTGGCTGTCACCTTATAAGTTCCTGCCATAGCTTCTTTATAATAACCACGTCCCACACTGTCATTCTGCAATTTCATGGAATCAATATCCGCCTGCAGCATTCTCATATCCTTACTGTTGGACTGATTACTCATGATACCTGCATCCACCATATTAAAATCCGAATTGAACTCAATGATTGCATGCTTTTCGCGGAATGTCTCACGCCGGTAAGGCACATTCCTTTGGTTCATGTTCTGCGATTTCAAATTCTCAAACTGCTCACCACTGTATAAATGCAAATATAAATGCTGTTTGTCAGCCGTCATCTCCAGACGTCCCGAATCAGACTTGATAATTTGAGCATTCTCAAAACCTTTCTCAAAATTATATATCAGTACGTCATACAGCATACCAGTTTTGCGGTTCTTATGCTTCACATACAGATTATAACCATCTATTTCATCGTAGAACACACCTTCAGGAATATCCACTTCGGGAGATTTCTGCTTCATGGAAATAAGCAAAGTCCATAATTTTGTTTGGGCTTTTGGTCCTATGACATTTTGGAAATAGAAAGAGACACAACAAATGAAACAAATAAAGATAATCAGGGGCCGCATAATTTTCAATAAAGAAATACCGGCTGCCTTCATGGCAAGTAATTCAAAACGTTCTCCGAAATTTCCAAAGGTGATAAGGGCAGCCAGCAGAATAGCCAGCGGCAACGACGCAGGTACCAACGAAAGCGCAGAATAAAAGAAAAACTGTGCAAGGACAGTCATCTCCAATCCTTTTCCTACCATTTCGTCCACATACCTCCATAAAAACTGCATCATAAAGATGAAGAGGCAGATGAAGAAAGTACCCATAAAGAGCATGCAAAAGCTCTTCAAAACAAATATATCTAACTTTTTTATGCGCAGCATTTTACTCGTTTCATGCAATGAGAGCACAAAAGTAGTACAAAAAAAGGGAGTACGGGAAATTTTTAATCTAAAGTTAACTAAAAACCACAAGTTCTTCGCAAAGTATCCACTTGCGATTCCCATAATTCACGCGAATCACCCACCTCGTCTATATCGGCAAAGTCTGTTATCTCCAATACGAAATCATTGGTCAACTCATTGTTTGTCATCTTCAGTTCAAAGTATTCTCGCTCGTTCTCATCGTCCAGCCAGCGGAAGCGGATGAATGAATACGCCCGCACGGCAATAATCTCGGCATCACGTTTTTCTGTTTTTCCCCAAAAAAAGGTTACTGTTTTATCGTCTGACTGAACCCTATCAGCAAACCAGCCCTCCAAACCAGTAGGGGTACTTATCGCTGCCCAAAGAATACTTTTAGAAGTCGCATTCAAGAGATATTCCAAATGTATTTTCTTTCTTTCCATAGTCTATTCTGCTTTTTATTGCGCCAGCCAAGATAAATACTTTTTTCTAATTACAGAAAATAAATCATCAAATTTATTTATACCTCCCTTTCCATACGCCCCTAATTCATTGATAATGTTATACAAAGACTTTTAATAAAAAGTACTGCAAACCACTTCAGCACCCTATCAGCAAAAGAAAAAGCAGAAAATATCCATAAAAGTTTTGGCAATTTAAATAAAAGCTATATCTTTGCACCCGCAATCGAGAAATGATGGCGGGATAGCTCAGCTGGTTAGAGCGCATGATTCATAATCATGAGGTCCCCGGTTCAATCCCGGGTCCCGCTACAAAGAAGATTTAGACTGTTAGGAGGCTTCCACTCTTGGCGGTCTTTTTTGTTTTTAATACTCGTTTTTTACTATGGTTTGTTTTCAAATTATAGTAAAAAGGAAAATATGAATACAAACAGTTGATATATGGATAGTCCTCTTGCATTTTAAGCCACTAACTTTGTGTGCAAATATCAAGTGACTATTATGAAAAGACAACTGTTCACATTTTCCTTTCTGTGTCTGCTTGCACTAGGTACAAGAGCACAAGATACCCTAACCTTGGAGGACTGCCTCAAAATAGGTATCGAAAACAATTTGTCCTTACAAAGCAAACGGAAGGAAATACAAAAAGGGAAATACGGCATCTCTGAGAATCGAGCCAAACTACTGCCCCAAATCAATGGTTTTGCCAACTATAACGACAATATCGATCCACCCGTATCCGTTACCGATGGTTCAGCGTATGGCAATCCCTATAATGTAACCCAAACTTTGCAATACAACGCCAACTTCGGATTACAGCTGCAGATACCACTTTATAACCAAACACTCTACACCACTCTGTCCATAGCTAAAACCATGGATGAGATGAATCGCCTTTCTTATGAAAAGGCAAGAGAAGACCTCATCCTTCAAATTAGTCAAATGTACTACCTAGGACAGGTTACAGCTGAACAGATTATTTTGATAAAAGCCAACATCACTCGCCTAGAAGAGTTGAGAGATATCACTCAGGCCTTCTATGACAACGGTATGGCTATGGAAGTAGATGTGAAACGCGTCAACATCAACCTGGAGAACCTCAAGGTGCAACACGACAACGCACAAGCCATGATGGAACAGCAACTGAACCTACTGAAATACATCATCGACTATCCGGCAGAAGAAAATATAGCACTGGTACCGGTGAATACAGAAATGATTACGCCCGCAGCACTCACCGGGCTATCTGAAACACTATATGAACTACAGCTGCTGCAATCACAGAAACAACTCGCAGAGCAACAAAAAACAATAGTCAGCAACGGTTACATCCCCTCCTTGAGCTTGACGGGAAGCTGGATGTTCTCTGCCTATACGGACAAAGCTTACCATTGGTTCCATTCCGGCCCTTCCAACCATTGGTATCGCTCCTATGGAGTGGGACTCTCCTTGCGCATTCCCATTTTCGACGGACTGGACAAACGCTACAAGATGCGTAAGGCAACCATTGACATAGAGAACATCAAACTCGCTCAAGAGAATACCCGAAAAAATCTTCAGACACAATATCTGAATGCTACCAATGACCTGATGAACAGCCAGCGTAACTTTAAGAAGCAGAAGGACAATTATCTGCTTGCTGAAGATGTATATACCGTTACCATGGACCGTTATCGGGAAGGAATCGCCTCAATGACCGAAGTGTTGCAGGACGAAATGCGGATGAGCGAAGCCCAAAACAACTATATCAGTGCCCACTACAATTACCGGATAACCAATCTGACTTTGCTGAAGCTGACGGGACAGCTGGAGACGTTGAGCCCCTCAATTCATTAAAGAGGAAGATGAATAGAGCCCGTATTCAAGGACGGATGTATATATAATAATAAGTAAACAATATAATATAGAAAATATGGAAACAAAAGAGAACAATAACACCGCAAGTACCCACCAAGAAAAAGCACGGAAATTGAAGAAGCTTCGCCGTTGGCAAATCGTTGTCAGCCTATTAGGAATAGTTATCCTTATCTGGGGAATTATTCAAGTGGTCTGCCTCTTTTTGAACTACAAACGGACGGAAACCAGTAATGATGCACAGATTGAACAATACATATCTCCCGTCAATCTGCGCGCATCAGGATATATCAAGAAAATTTGTTTCACAGAACACCAAGAAGTACACAAAGGAGATACCTTACTTATATTGGACGACCGGGAATATAAAATCAGAGTCATGGAAGCTGAAGCTGCACTCAAGGATGCACAAGCCGGTGCCACAGTCATTGGTGCCACACTACAAACCACGCAAACTACAGCCTCTGTCTACGACGCCTCCATAGCAGAGATAGAAATCCGCCTTACCAAGCTGGAGAAAGACCGCCAACGATACCAGAATCTGGTGAAGAGAAACGCTGCCACCCCCATTCAATTGGAACAGATAGAAACCGAATATGCAGCTACCCACAAGAAGTTGGAAGCCGTGAAACGACAACAGAAAGCTGCCTTGTCGGGTGTGAACGAAGTGTCACATCGCCGTGAAAATACCGAAGCTGCCATACAACGGGCAACAGCCGCACTCGAAATGGCACGACTGAATCTCTCCTACACCGTAGTAGTAGCTCCTTGTGATGGGAAATTGGGGCGGCGTACTCTTGAAGAAGGACAATTCATCACTGCCGGACAAACCATCACCTACATTCTGCCTGACACACAAAAGTGGATTATAGCCAACTACAAGGAAACCCAGATTGAGAATCTGCACTTGGGACAAGAAGTAGTCATTACCGTCGATGCCATCAGCGACAAAGAATTCAAAGGAAAAATCACTGCCATCTCCGGAGCCACCGGCTCCAAATATTCCCTAGTGCCCACGGATAATTCTGCCGGCAACTTCGTGAAGATACAGCAACGCATCCCAGTCCGCATCGACTTTACCGATTTGTCCAAAGAAGACAACAGCAGCCTTGCCGCCGGTATGATGGTAATAGTCAAAGCGAAGATGGAATAATGATTAGTGTTTAATGATTAATTTTTAATTATCCATGCCCTCATCCCCCAAGAACTATCCCTTCTACAACTGGGTACCTAAGCCGGTAGGTATCATCATCCTATTCGTATTCTTTTTGCCGATACTGACTGTAGGCGGTACCTACTCGGTGGCAAGCACCGAAATGATGAGCGAACTCGGCATCATTTCCGAGCATATCCAGTTTGCCAACTTCGCCACTTCCATTGGCATGGCAGCATTCTGCCCTTTTCTGTATAGGCTGGTAGTCATACGCCGGCAGAAAATGATGTGCCTGGCAGGATTCTCCCTGATGTACATCTTCAGCTATATCTGTGCCAAGACAGACAGCGTTTTCCTGCTGGCACTATGCAGCATCTTTATGGGATTCCTACGAATGGTGCTGATGATGGTCAACCTCTTCACCCTCATAAAGTATGCAGGGCATATCGAGGCGTACGACAAAATTACACCCGGCAACGAGCCCACAACTGACGAAGGCTGGGACAAGCTGGACATCGAACGGAGTGCGGCACAACCCGCCATCTATCTATTCTTCATGGTACTGGGGCAATTGGGAACCTCGCTCACCGCCTGGCTCGCTTTTGAATATGAATGGCAGTACATACACTACTTTATGATGGGGCTACTATTACTTTGCATCCTCATCACCTTCATTACTATGCCTTATCATAAATATACCACCCGCCGTTTCCCCATCAACTTCAAGCAGTTCGGCAATGCCTCCATCTTCTGCATCACACTAGCCTGCATTACCTACGTGCTTACTTATGGCAAAGTGCTCGACTGGTACGATGACCCAACCATACAATGGGCCACAGTCTGCGCCATCATTGCTGGCGGCATATTTCTCTATATCGAGTCTACCCAGCGCAATCCTTACTATCAGCTCGATGTATTCAAACTGCGTACCATCCGTATGGGTTTCCTATTCTATTTTCTGTTAATGGTACTGAATTCCAGCGCCATGTTTGTCAATGTATTCACGGGCATAGGCATGAAACTGGACAACTTTCAGAATGCCACCCTGGGCAACTGGTCCATGCTGGGCTACCTCATCGGCGGTATAGCCACTATCTGGCTCAGCGTAAAAGGCGTACACTTCAAATATCTCTTTGCCGCCGGTTTCCTTCTATTGGGGCTTTCCGCCATGTTCATGTATTTCGAGGTACAAGGTGCAGGACTGTACGAACGGATGAAGTATCCGGTCATCATCCGCTCCACCGGCATGATGTTCCTCTACTCGCTGATTCCAACCTACGCCACCCAACGCATGCCTTACAAATATCTTTCTTCCTGGATATGTACCATGATTACCGTACGCATGGTATTGGCTCCCTGCATCGGAGCCGCACTCTATACGAATGTGCTGCAAGAACGCCAGCAGCACTACGTCACCCGCTATGCACAGAATGTAGACATGTTGCACCCCGAAGCGTCCGCCTCGTTTACCCAAACCGTACAAGGCATGCAATATCAGGGAAAAAGCAAACAAGAAGCAATCAACATGGCTGCCATATCCACCAAAGGACGCATCCAGGTGCAGGCCACCCTCTCTGCTGTAAAGGAAATGGCAGGATGGACACTCTATGCCTGCCTGATTTGCATGATATTTGTGCTTGTCGTGCGGTATCCTAAACGAAAATTACTAACTTAGCAGACAATTTTCGGTACAACCTGTAATTTTGTCTGTTATGGATACTCAACAAGAACGTTTATCCCACTTGGACCGCGCATTGTCCAACGGAGAAAACATTTGTAGTTCAGAAGGTATGCTCTGCTCCTTCCCTGCCTCCTTGAAGAAACCTTTCATGATTAATGGAGCAGGACTGATGGTCTGCCGCCAGGGCAACTTCACCTTTTCGCTCAACATGAAGGTATTCTCGGCCCAGGCAGGCGAAACAGTTTTCATTCCGGAAGATTCCCTCTTCCAAGTGCTGAGCGAATCGGAAGACCTGCAACTATTCATATTCATTTACCAGATAGAACCGATAAGGGACATCATAGGCAATTCAGTGGCAACCATGTACCTATACATGCAGCTCCGGACCGAACCATGCTACGTATGGAACACCGGAGACGAAGAAGAAGTCCTGAAATACATGTCCTTACTGGACAATACCCTGCACTTAGACAACAACACCTTCAACGACAACGAACAAAGGCTGCTTCTGCTGGGACTCACATACCGCATCTGTTCCATTTACAACCGTAAACTGATGAACCTTAAAACAACGGTTGGCCACAAACATGAAATTTTTATCCGGCTGATTCAGTTGATAGATGCACACTACACGGAAGAACGCGGTGTAGAGTTTTATGCAGACAAACTCTGCTTATCACCCAAATACCTCTCTGCACTATCCAAGTCCGTCTGCGGATTCACCGTGCAGGAACTGATATTCAAATCCATCATCCGCAAAAGCATCTCACTACTCAAGAACACCCAGAAAAATATCCAGGAAATCGCCGATTTCTTCAATTTTCCCAATGCTTCTTATTTTGGTACATTTTTCAAGAAACAAACAGGCATGTCTCCGCAACAGTACCGCAAAAAATAGAAAACGTTACGCTTTCAACCGGATAACGAAGCGGCTCCCCTTACCCAGCTCACTCTGAACAGTCAGTGTACCGCCATGCGCTTCCACAAAGTCTTTCGAAATGGAAAGTCCTAAGCCACTACCTTGCACTTTAGTGCCCGGCACTCGGAAATAACGGTCAAAAATGCTCTGGTGATAACGCGGGTCGATACCTTTTCCAAAATCCTGCACATACATTTCCACAAAATCCTCGTCATGCTTGGCGCCGATAACCACCCTCCCGTTCTCTTTGGAATAGCGGATAGCATTACTCAACAAATTGGTGAGTACCCAAGCAATCTTTTCGCTATCGACAAACAATTTAGGCATTTTTTCTTCCGGATACTCCACTTCTATCTGAATGCCGAATTTATCAGCCTGTACCTGATTAGCCTTGATGGCATACTCTATCAGTTCAATGGGCTTTGTTATTTTAGGCATCATCTGCAGTTTACCGGCTTCTACCTGCGTCATGTTCAGTAGTTCTCCGGTAATCCCAAGAAGGCGATCAGCATTTTCCTTAATGCTGTTCGATAATTGCTCCTGCTCGTCGTTCAACACCCCTACCCGTTTGTCCTCCAACAACTGCAGACTCATCAGAATAGCGGATATAGGCGTTTTCAGTTCATGAGAAATAGTCGAGATAAAAGTAGTCTTGGCACTATCCAATTCTTTGAATTCTGTAATATTTTTCAGTAAAATCACATCGCCAAGATTATGAGGTTCGTCATCATCAGCCTCTGCATTTATAATGGTAATGTAAGAAGCTTTAAAGTAACTCTCCTTATTGTCTGCATAAATCTTCAACGGTTCTTTCTTTTCACCCGGATTTACCAATTCACGAACTAAACGGCGGAGCAAATCATTCTTCAAAGAAAGCTCCTCAGCCGAACGGCGAATTACCTCTTCCCGTTTTAAATTCAGCACAGTTAAAGCCTCATTATTGATAAAGAGAATTTCCCTATTACGGTTCAAACCAATAATAGGTTCATCAATACTATTCACAATAGCCTCAAGAAATTTCTTAGCAGAAAGTATGTCGTTCAGCGTACTGGCGCGATACTCCGTCAGTCGTTCCGCCATCCGATTAAAACTATCAGCCACTTCACGAAATTCCTCGCGTCCACTCATATCCAGACGTTTCTCATAATTATGGTTCGCTATTTCAAGAATCCCACGCGTCAGTTCTTGAATAGGTTTGCTGATGGAACGGGGAAGCCATACCAACAATATGATACTGGCAAAAATACATACCCCACCTATCACAGAAATCCAGAGCAATGCACGTTGCAATCCCGGTACAGCAGCAGGACTATCCGGCTCTGTAGCCGTCAGTATCTGTAGATTCACCACAGAAAGAGCAACCAACAAAATAATCATTCCAGCCAATACCCCTACGCTGAGTATCAATTTTGTACGAATATTCATAATGTTCCTAAGAATTAATATTATGCAAGTATAATCAAATCTATGTTTACTTGTGCCAAATCACGCACAAATTTTCGGTATTTCAATATCATGAACAATGATTTCGGAAAAGAAAGTGACGGACTTCCCATGCAGACAGTTGTTATCTGTTTCTCCCTACAAGTATCAACAATGCTTCCCAGCACATCCGGCGATTGCACCTGAACGACCTCCCCTCCCAGTTCGGTCACCAATTTGAAGTGGTTCAATAAATACCTTTGATTTGCCAGACCGATGCGGTCAGTACTTTCTCTGGGAGTCTGCACATAAAGGGCAACAAACGAAGTATTGTAGCGGGTTGCCAGACGTGCAGCTTTACGAATGATGCGTCGTGGTGTTTTCTCGTTGCTGCTGATACATGCCAGAAATCTCTCATGACGGACTCCCACACTGGTAACCACTTCATTCTCCACTTTCTTTTCCACCCGTAAAGCCACCTCTTTTAAAGCCAGTTCACGTAATTGGAGAATATTTTCCGTTTTAAAGAAATTGTTCAAGGCAGTAGAGACCTTTTCCGGCTTGTAAATTTTTCCAGCTTTCAGACGGGCTATCAATTCTTCCGCAGTCAAGTCAATATTCACCACCTCATCTGCCTCTTGCAAAACGCTATCGGGAATACGTTCCTTCACCTCAATACCCGAGATGCCTTGTACTTCTTCATTGACACTCTCAATGTGCTGGATGTTAACGGCAGAAATCACATTGATACCCTCATCAAGCAAATCCATCACATCCTGCCAGCGTTTCTCATTCCGGCTACCTTCCACATTGGTATGTGCCAGTTCATCCACCACTACTATCTCAGGGTGTATCTGGATAATGGCATCCAAATCCATTTCTTCCAGCTCTTTTCCTTTATAGAATATCTTACGACGAGGAACAACGGGCAATCCTTCCAACATAGCATCCGTACCGGCACGCCCGTGTGTCTCTATATAGCCTATCTTCACATCTACTCCGTTGTCAAGTAACTCGTGTGCTTCCTGAAGCATACGATAAGATTTACCTACACCAGCAATCATGCCGATGTAGACTTTGAACTTGCCACGCCGCGACTTTTTAATCAAATCAAGAAAATGCTGTACGCTTTCTTCCCTACTCATTTCTTCTGTTTTTTTACTTGTCTTATATATGCCATATAACCCGTAACGATCATCACGACCGCCACGGGCATCCAACACTAATTCATGAGTTCTAAAGTTATATCTAAATAAATCATGGCCTTAAAGTAAAGCCGAATACCAGATGTGCATCTTCCATACGAGGGTTCCAAATGGCTTGTGCAAATACAGGTATTGAGAAACTGTCAGTAATCTTGATTTCCGTAATACCTTTCAGTGCCACATTGGTTACGGCAAATCCACTGTTAGGAACACCATATACTCCTACCCCAGCTTCATAAGGCAGAAATCCGCAAGTCAGGTTCAAATCTACAGACTTAACACTGAACGGATAGTTGAATTCAACATACGAAGAATAATTCTGCCTGCCTTTGTCATCTTTGTCAGCTCCGGCAAACATTGTGTACCAAGCGATTGACAAAGGGAACTTTTCAACCGGCAATGTATAGGCTAATCCCGCTTCAAAGTGATGAGCTGTTTCGTGACTCTTAAAATTAAAATACTTTCTTGCTCCTTGTCCGCCCCACCACAAGCTGGCAACAGAAAAAGTTAGACCTGATTCTCCCAAAGCATAGGCAGCCGTCAAATCAATCTCCTTAGCCGCAGCCCCTTCTCCTGAAGAAACTCCGTCAAAATCGGTAGAGCCCCATGCCGTCAAAGAAAAATCACCGACCCCAAAACCCAAAGTGGGCTGAAAACTGACTCCCGTCTGGTAAAAGCCGCGCCAAACATAAGAACTGACTAAATCACCTTGTATTGTAAATTCCTGAGCTTGCACTTTGCCGGTTCCCATAAAACAAGCAGCTACCATACTCGCAAAAACTAGAATTGATATTTTTAAACTTTTCATATCCAACTATTTATTTACCATTACTAATCAATCGTTGAAAGGCAGGAAGGAAGTTTCGGCTCCCCCTGTAAAATGACAGTCTTTCGCTGCCTGAACAGAAATACTTCCGCTCCTGCCCATAACACATGACAAACACAACTAAAAAATTATTTATTCTGATCGGCTTCTTCTAATGCAATGTTCAGTTCCAGCACATTGACAGTTTCCGTACCAAACACCCCCAAAAAGGGTTTGCTGATGTTCTTGTCTACAATGGCTTTCACTTCAGCCTCGTTCATGCCACGTGCCTGAGCCACACGCTTCACTTGTACATAAGCACAAGCAGGTGTGATATGTGGGTCTAGACCGGAACCACTGGCGGTTACCATTTCAGCAGGCACATCCTTGCGGCTCAGATAAGGATGATGTACCAGAAAAGTATCGATACGGGCTTCCACTTCTGCCAGGTATTCATCGTTCGTAGGCCCCTTGTTACTACCACCCGAAGCATCGGCTGTATAATCACCCGCAGACGGGCGTCCCCAAAAATAAATATCTTGCGTAAACATCTGGCCTACATTGGCAGCACCTACCACTTTACCATTGAGGGTTGCCACCTCTGCATTTCCCTTGTTGGGACCGGCGAACTGTGCAAATATCCACAAGACAAGGATATAGAACAGAGAGAAAAATATGCAAAATGCAATTGTTATTTTAAATGATTTCCAAAGAGTTTTCATTTTATCCAAGTTTTAAAAAAACAGACTAACTATCATATCTATCAGTTTGATGCCGACAAACGGAGCGATGACACCGCCCACACCATAAATCAGCAGGTTGCGACGAAGCAATGCACTGGCACCGATTGGCTTATACTGAACACCTTTCAAAGCCAACGGAATCAAGATAGGAATGATGATAGCGTTGAATATGACAGCCGAGAGAATGGCCGTTTCAGGGCTATACAGTCCCATAATGTTCAGAGGAGCCAACTGAGGGATGGCTACCATAAACAAAGCAGGGATAATGGCAAAGTACTTGGCAACGTCGTTCGCAATGGAGAAGGTAGTCAACGTACCGCGTGTCATCAACAACTGTTTGCCAATCTCCACAATTTCAATCAGCTTCGTCGGGTCGTTGTCAAGGTCCACCATATTACCGGCTTCTTTGGCTGCCTGCGTACCGCTGTTCATCGCCACCCCCACATTAGCTTGTGCAAGGGCGGGAGCGTCGTTTGTACCGTCACCCATCATAGCCACCAGCTTACCGGCCTGCTGTTCTTTTTTAATATATTCCATCTTGTCTTCCGGCTTGGCTTCAGCAATGAAATCATCCACTCCAGCTTTCTCTGCGATGTATTTGGCTGTCAAAGGGTTGTCACCGGTCACCATCACAGTTTTCACACCCATCTTGCGAAGACGCTCAAAACGTTCCTGAATACCCGGTTTGATAATATCCTGCAACTCGATTACCCCGGTAACCCTCTGATTGACACATACTACCAACGGAGTTCCACCGTTGCTGGTAATTACAGCAATCACCTCTTCAATCTCTTTCGGGAACTTGTTTCCGGCATTTTCCACAATCTTGCGAATAGCGTCGAAGGCGCCTTTACGTATCTGAGTACCATCCTGCAAATCCACACCCGAACATTTTGTTTCGGCTGTAAACTTAATCATATGAGCACCGGTAGTATTCAAATCACGCATACGATGACCGTTTTCACGTCCCAGTTCAATGATAGACTTACCTTCCGGAGTCTCGTCAGAAAGTGAGGACAACAAGCAAGCCTCTACGAACAAATTCTCGTCAACACCCGAAGCCGAATGAAACTTAGTAGCTTTACGGTTACCGATTGTAATGGTGCCAGTCTTGTCTAGCAACAAGGTATCAATGTCACCGGCTGTTTCTACCGCCTTACCGGATTTGGTGATTACATTAGCGCGCAAAGCACGGTCCATCCCAGCAATGCCGATGGCAGAAAGCAGTCCGCCGATAGTAGTCGGTATCAAGCAGACAAACAAAGAAATGATGGCTGCAATGGAGATATAAGTTCCCGGATGGTCGATATTCGTATAGTCGGCCATAGGAATCAACGTCACACATACAATGACGAATACCAAGGTGAAACCGGCCAGAAGAATAGTCAATGCTATCTCGTTCGGAGTCTTCTGGCGAGTAGCGCCTTCTACCAAAGCAATCATCTTGTCAAGAAAGCTCTCACCCGGTTGCTGCGTCACCAATACCTTGATTTTATCAGAAAGAACTTTTGTACCACCAGTTACGGAACTCTTGTCACCACCGGCCTCACGGATAACCGGAGCAGATTCACCGGTAATGGCACTTTCGTCAATGGAGGCCAAACCTTCCACAATCTCACCGTCGGCAGGAATCGTATCTCCTGCTTCACAAATAAAATAGTCACCTTTCTTCAAACGTGAACTGCTAACGGTATGGATTTTACCGTCAACCAACACTTTAGCAGGAGTCTCTTCACGGGTTTTACGCAAACTGTCAGCTTGGGCCTTACCACGAGCTTCAGCGATGGCTTCAGCAAAATTAGCAAACAGTAACGTCACAAACAAGATGATGAATACCAATAAATTATATCCGAATGCTCCATATTCCGAAGTACCCAATGAAAGGAAACAGACAATCAGCATGACGACTGTTACGACTTCCACCGTAAACATAATCGGATTCTTTATCATCACCCGTGGATTCAGCTTCACGAATGATTGCTTCAAACTTTCCATTACTTGCTCCTTCTGAAACAAAGAAGCTGATTTATTATCTTTCATACCTATGAAATTACTTTTTACAAACTACTATTACAAACTGAAATGTTCAGCAATCGTACTCAATGCATGTGCCGGGAAGAATGACAAGGCAGCCACAATAAAGATAACGGCAAAAGTCATCACACCGAAAGTTACTGTATCCGTCTTCAGCGTACCGGCACTCTCCGGAACATATTTCTTTCCGGCCAACAGACCAGCAATGGCTACCTGACCTACGATAGGCAGGAAACGTCCTAAAATCAGCGTCCAGCCGGTAGTATAGTTCCAGAAGTAAGTATTGTCGCCCAATCCTTCGAAGCCGGAACCATTATTGGCCGCAGCCGAAGTATATTCATAAAGCTGCTCACTCAGTCCGTGGAAACTGGGATTATTCAACCAGCCGCCTTCACCTGCCACAAATTCAGGATAATGAGCGAACAAAAAGCAAGAAAGTGCCACACCGCCCAAGATGATAAGCGGATGAAGCAGTGCCACAATGGTAGCAATCTTCATTTCACGCGCCTCTACCTTCTTACCGAGAAATTCCGGAGTACGTCCCACCATCAGTCCACTGATGAATACGGCGATAATGATGAATGTATAATAGTTCATGAAACCTACACCCACACCTCCAAACCACGTATTAATCTGCATGTTCAGCATTTCCATCATACCGGAAAGAGGCATCGTTGAATCATGCATACCATTCACAGAGCCATTGGAAGTAACTGTAGTCACAATACTCCAAAGAGCAGTAGCAGCAGACCCTAAACGGACTTCTTTACCTTCCATTGCTCCATTGTCTTGAGCAATTCCCATCTCATCAATGCGCGGATTACCTCCCATCTCCTGCGAAACATTGATGCAAACACCGACAAGAAAAGCAAAAAGCATTACACTATAGATAGAGTAAGCCATCTTCTTACGTTTGATGTAAAAGCCGAGTGCAATCACCATAGACATTGGTATAATTAGGATAGACCAACATTCTGCAATATCTGTCAAGTAAGTAGGATTTTCCAACGGATGTGAAGAGTTACATCCAAAGTAACCGCCACCGTTCGTACCCAATTGCTTGATAGGAACAATCGCTGCCGTAGGACCTTGTGAAACCAACTGGGTTTGTCCTTCCATCGTCTGAACTTCCAGCTTACCATCAAATCCCATCGGAGTACCTTGTAGAATGAGGATGAAGCCCACAATCAACGAAAGCGGTAATAATACACGTGTACAGCTCAAAACCAAGAACTTCCAGAAGTTACCGATAGTCTTCGTCGATTTAGCAGCCATACCCTTCATGATACCTGCCATAGCTGCCATACCGGTAGCGGCGGTAATGAATTGGAACAACATAATGACGAACAACTGTGTAAAATATGTCAGTCCGCTTTCACCGGAATAATGCTGCAAATTACAGTTCACCATAAAACTGATACATGTATTGAATGCCAGATCCGGTGTCTGGTTAGCGTTTCCATCCGGATTTAACGGCAACCACTGCTGTGTACAGAGTAGCACCATGCCCCATACAAACCAAAAGGCATTCAGAATCAGCAGGGCTTTCAAGAACTGTTTCCAGTTCATCTCTTCCTCCGGATTGACTCCGGCCACTTTATAAATCAATCTCTCGACCGGCTTCATGAAATCCGACCATGTCTTTTCGCCTTTGTAAACCTTGGCAATATACTTTCCCAGAGGATAGGATATCACAATCAGCAGAACAATCTGCAAGGCTACACCTAAAATTTCAGTGTTCATTTCTCCACTCTCCATTCATTAAAACTTTTCGGGTCTTATCAGCACATAAGTCAGATACCCGAACATTACAATACCTAATACAAATAAAGCTGTGTACATAATTCTCTCTTTTAAATCTTCTCAAACCAATCTACGCATTTCCAGAAAAGCCAAAAGGCGAACAAACCGCTCAATAGGCAAAAAATAAATGATACTGTTATTCCCATGTTTTTACCTTTTAAAATGTTACTACATATTTTTGTCTGCCAGGAATGTGCCAAATATGTGCCAAAAAGAGCGCATATACCATACACCATTAATTATCAACAGAATACATACTAAACAAGTATAAAAAGAAACAGGTTGCACCCTTTCAAAATGAAAAGGTGCAACCTGTTTTGATATGTTTTAGCCCATAGGCACTTTCTGCTTCTAAGCCTGTTTCAAGAATAATCTTGCCACGGTCCTATATCGAAGGTACCTCAGTCGTATACTGAGCCCCCTATTATAGATCTGAGATCTTGTATTCCTCAATCTTCCGATACAACGTCGTCAAACCTATTTTCAATAACCGGGCTGCTTCTGTCTTATTCCCCTTTGTATACTCCAGTACACGGGCAATGTGCCGGCGTTCCATAGCTGAAAGTTCAAAACTGCCGGGACTTGAATCATTGGAGTGTTCATAATGGGCATTCTGAATATCAAACGGCAAATCAGCAATGTCCAGATATCCGCTCTCGCAAACAATCATACTGCGTTCTATCACGTTACGTAATTCACGAATATTTCCCTTCCACGGTTGGGAGTCCAATGCTTCAAGAAATGCGGGAGCTATTTCAACCACCGGACGCGCCAGCTGTTCCGCAAAACTCTTTATAAAAGCCTTCGCCAACAGCCGGATATCACCTGCACGTTCGCGCAATGGCGGCAGATGTATCTGAAATACGCTTAATCTATAAAACAAATCCTCGCGGAAACGTCCGGCAACAATCTCCTGGGACAAGTTGCGGTTCGTAGCGGCAATGATGCGGACATTGACACGGGTAGGTTTCGTATCACCTATCTTAATATACTCACCGGTTTCAAGAATACGCAGCAACTTGGCTTGCAGTTCAAACGCCATCTCACCGATTTCATCCAAAAAAATAGTCCCATTATTCGCTTCCTCGAACAGTCCCTTCTTATCCTTCAATGCGCCGGTAAACGAACCGGCTTTATGACCGAACATTTCACTTTCCAGCAACTCCTTGCTGAACGAAGAACAGTTAACCGCTACAAAATTCTGCCGTGCACGCTTACTACTGTAGTGGATGGCCTGGGCAAATACCTCCTTACCCGTGCCCGTTTCTCCAGTCAACAGTACAGGAACATCAGTCCCTGACACCTTCTGAGCTAATGAAACAGCATCCTTCAGGACTTTGGATTCTCCCAGGATAGAATCAAAAGAGTACGTCTGTCCCACCTTCTTCTCCAGTTTTTCCAACCGCACATTCATACGCGCTTTCTCTACAGCACGGCTTATCAGAGGAATAATCTTGTTATTATCGTCTCCCTTGGTGATGTAGTCGAAAGCACCGTTCTTGATGGCCTGCACCCCATCGGGAATATTGCCGTGCGCTGTCAGCAGAATAACTTCCACATTGGGTGCCGCCTTCTTGATAGCCAACACCAGGTCTACCCCATTTCCATCGGGCAGAAACACATCACACAAAACTACATCGGGATTTTGGAGTTCCAGTTGCTTCAGGGCAGCCCTGCAATCACCAGCCTGACAGACGTCATATCCCTCCAACTCCATCATCCGTGTCAGAAGGGTACGGATTTGTACCTCATCATCAATGATTAGAATCTTACTCATATCTATTCGATAAGTTTTTAAACTGATAACGGTAAAAAACAGGGTGTGCAAATATAGGCTTTTCCCAAATACCAACGGCATATCTTTTGAACTTTTATAGGTGAAGGGGCAAGAGCCTGCCACCAACCGGGATATGAATATCCCACCACAGCAATGCCACAGCGGCATTATGCAGGCCTAGTCCCAGTGAAAGCCCCTCATGCCTCCCCCTTCCATTTTGGAAAGAGGCCACCTGAAATGAAAAGCCGGAAGGAAGAACATCCGGATGAATGCAATTATGAAACTGTTAAAAAAGAAACAAGAAATGAAAGTTTGTAAATTCGGCGGAACTTCCGTCGGCACCGTAGAGAGAATGAAACATGTAGCAACACTCATTAAAGATGCAACACCC
The DNA here is from genome assembly GCF_025147485.1 of Bacteroides uniformis. NCBI lineage: Bacteria > Pseudomonadati > Bacteroidota > Bacteroidia > Bacteroidales > Bacteroidaceae > Bacteroides > Bacteroides uniformis. Next base: position 490,131 of record NZ_CP102263.1, read on the forward strand.
AAGATTGTGGTACTGTCTGCCACTGCAGGCACCACCAACCATCTGGAGGAGATTGCCGCCAACTTGTTCAACCGTGAAATAGAACAAGCTCACGACCGTATCACCCGGCTGGAATTCCAATTCATCGAATTTGCCAATGGGTTGCTGACCGACGAGAAACTGAAACGGGAAGCAATAGATTATATCCTCGACCGCTTCCAGCAACTTTGGAAATTTACCAAAGATTCCTTCACCTCTGTCGAAGAGAAGGAAGTGCTGGCACAAGGCGAACTTATCAGTACCGCCCTAATGCACTTCTACCTGCGCGAGCTGAAAGTTCCCAATGTACTGCTTTGTGCATTCGACTTCATGCGTATCGGCCCCGACAACGAACCCGACTTGGAATATATAGAACAGAAACTCCGAGAACAGCTTGCCTGCCATCCCGGCATCAATCTCTTCATCACTCAGGGTTTCATCTGCAAGAATGCCTATAACGAAACAGATAACCTGAAACGCGGCGGCAGTGATTACACTGCTTCCCTCATTGGCACCGCCCTCCAAGCAGACGAGATACAAATATGGACGGACATAGATGGCATGCACAACAATGATCCGCGCGAGGTGTCAGGTACCCGCCCCGTGAAACGCCTCAGCTTCAACGAAGCCGAACAACTGGCCTTCTATGGTGCCAAGATACTGCATCCCTTCTGTATCGCCCCGGCACGCCTAAGGAATATTCCCGTCCGGTTGCTTAACTCTATGGAACCGTCGGCAGAAGGCACGCTAATTTCCAACCTGCAGGACGACAATATCATCAAGGCCATAGCCGCCAAGGACCACATCATATACATAAAGTTCGAATCGAACCATAATCTGTGTCCCTATCTGTTCATCAGCAAGATTTTCGACATTTTTGCCAAGTACCGTACCCCCCTCTGCCTGCTGGTATCTTCCAATCTGGACGTATCTGTGGCTATAGACGACTGCACTCGTTTATCGAACATCATCTCCGAACTACGCCAATATGCCCATGTATTGGTAGAAGACCGCATGACCATCGTCTCCGTGGTGGGCAACATGCAATGGGAATATGCCGGGTTTGAGGCAAAGATTATGGAGGCGCTAAAGGACATCCCCCTACGGATGATTTCATATGGCAGCAGCAATAATGATGTGGCATTCGTCATTAAGAATACAGACAAAAAAAGGGCTTTACAAGCCCTAAATGATAAGTTATTCCAACCGGAATATGCAGAACGGAACTAAAAGAAATGGTTCCGTATCTCCTTCGCGATGTAACGGCCCATCAGCTCCTGCCCCGGTTTGTCGGGATGCAACCCGTCGCGCAGATAGCGCCCGCTACCGGAAGGCTGCTCAAACTTTTCGGTGATACCACAATTGGAGTAACAGTCTATCAGCTGCACGGAAAGCGCCCGGCACAACTCACGCAAGATGGCAATCTTCTGCAGATTCAGTGCATTGTGTTCGGGGTTGCCGGTCTGAATCGGCGTGCACACGAATACGCGGCATTGGGGATAATGCTCCAGAATGGTCTGAATGGACCAACGGGCACCGCCCGCCATGGTGTTGACATCTACTTCATCGAGCGTCTTCCCTTTAAGGGCCTCTTCGGCACTACCCAAGTTACGGTCATTCGTTCCCATAGAGAACACAAAGACATCGGGCGCAGGGTAAGCGCCACTTTCCACTTCGGCTATGAACTTCTGGATATGCACCTTTGACACGTTGTTGTGCCGCATCTGTAACTCATGCTTATCCTCCGTAACCTGCCAACCGCCGGAGATGCCGGCAAAAGCTTCGCTGCCATAATCCTGAGTATCGGGATGGCATGCCCATGTGGCAGAACCGACCGCCACGTTGTGATGTGTAGCGAATCCGAGTTTATCCACTACAGTCTTAGACCATTGTTCGCCTGCGGTAATGCTGTTTCCATCGCACCCGAAGTTCAGCTTGCTGAAGTCCGGATAAAGAGATTGCGCATGCAGCGCAATCCCCATCCAGACAAGAATCCCCAAAACCATCAATCTATTCATCTTCTTATGATAGAAAACCTATGAAAAACGTTCAATAATTTCCATGCACATACGTCCGTTGTGATACGGACATTTCCAGAATCCCGCCTTGTCATCATCGGTGTTCACCGTGCCGTCGGCACGCACGCTCCAATGCCATTCTCCGTACTTGTAGTCTACCAGATGCTGCTTGATGAAGTCCCAACATCGGAGAGCCTTCTGCATGGCCACTTCGTCATCAAAGTGCTGGTAGAGGTTGGCATGTCCCACTACGTTCTCGGCCTGCACCCACCAGTGGCGGTCAGTATCGGTCTTTCCTTTATCCAGAAAAGTCTCGTATATCATGCTGCCGTCGGGCGTCAATCCTTCATCGGCAGCGGCAGCGATGTATTCTACAAGTGGTTCCACTTTCTCCAGGAGGTCCTTATCGCCCAGAACAAGGGCAGCCTCGTGTATCAACCAGGAGGCTTCGATGTCGTGCCCATAGGAGACAATGCGGTATTTACTAACCCAATCATCATTGAAGAACAATTCCAGATGACCGGTCTTGATATTCAGAATCCGTTCCGTGAAAAGGCCTATCAAATTGCGCAGTTGCCTCTCCAGACGGGTATCCTTCCACACGCGGAAAAGATTGGTATAAGGTTCCAGAATATGCAGATGGGTATTCATCGTCTTGCGCTCGTTCTCATCCTTGGCGCTGAGGCGCATGTCGGCTATTTCTCCCCATTCGCGGGTCAAGGCTTCGCAATAACCGTTTTTCACGGGGTCGAAGCTATGCTCTTCGATGGTCTCGAACAAGCGGATGGCATATGCCAGCGCTTCATCATCGCCCGTGGCACGAGCATATTCACTCAGCCCGTAGATGGCGAACCCCAAAGCATAAATCTGCTTCTTGGTATCGAGCGGATTGCCTTTATAGTCGAGAGACCAGTAAACTCCACCAAATTCATTGTCATAGAAACGGTCGATAAGAGTACGTTTGGCACGCGTAGCCGTTTCCAGATACTCCGGCCTCTTCAGCAAGCGGTATGCAGCCGAGAAGGTCCACAAGATGCGGGCGTTCAGGATTGCCCCCTTTTCTGCTTCGGGCTTCACCTCCTCCCGGCCCGTGATACGGCCGTAGAAACCGCCGTTCACTTCATCCGTCATTCTATTTATCCAGAAGGGGAGGATATTGGAAACCAGCTCCTCCTCCATCTCCTGTTTCATCTTCTTGATATCCACAAGTTTTTGAGTTATGAGTTATAAGTTATGAGTTATTCTGCTAAAGGTTCTCACGGCGCTCTTTCAGGTCTGCATTGATGGCTGCCATACGCGTCTTATTCAATGGATAGATGAATACGACAACGATGGAAAGTGCGGCTATCGCAGCAGGAATAAAGCTCATCAGATACTTCAAGCCATCCAGCGCCTCGGGAGTCTGCACGGCATTCTCTGCGGTATTGTAACCGAAGAATGCCAACAGTGCCATTACTGCCCAGCCTGCAAATGCACCGCCAAACTTCTGCGCCATAGAACCGGAAGAGAATATCAGCCCCGTAGAGGATGTGCCATCCTTTTGCTCGGCATAGTCCGCCACATCCGCATACATGCTCCAAATCAACGGAGATACGATACCGGTGCAGATGGAGATAAGCACCTGGAAAATCATCATCAGCCACCATCCCAGCCCGTCATTCGGCACAAAGAAGAAGAGCACGCTGAGCACTACCAGGCACACGAGCGAAATGATATAAGTGGACTTCTTTCCAAACTTCATGGACAGAGGCACAGCCAGCGCCACACCAATCATATTACACACTTCACCCACCATCAGGAACAAGCCGGCATACAATACCAGATTGAACACCCCGAAATCGAGGAATGCATTGGCACTGATATAGTCCTTGAAGAAGTAGGCGGCAGTAGCTCCGCGTACCGTATTGAAGAAATTCGACAACAACGCCGCACCATTCAATATCCACCAAGGCGAATTGCGCACCAGTGACTTCACATCCTTACCGATGGATTCGGACGCCACACTCTTGACATGCTCGCGCGTCATGCTAAAGCAAAACAGAAAACCCAAAAAGCAGAGCGTGGCAATGCATACCATGGCATATTGCCAACTGGAAGCATTGCTATAGTCCATTGATTTAAACCAATTACACAATGGCTCCCATGCTCCCAAAGCGATAAAACTACCTCCGTATGCAAAAAACATACGGTAAGAAGAGAAAACCGTTTTTGTGTTCGAATCATCAGTCATTACTCCCAACATAGCCCCGTATGGTACATTGATTGCCGTATATACCGTCATCATCAAGATGTAAGTGACATAAGCCCATACCAGCTTACCCGTTGTCCCCATGTCGGGCGTTGTAAAAAGTAAAATCCCGGCAATGGCAAAAGGAGCTGCAATCCACAACAAATAAGGACGGTATTTACCCCAACGCGTATGAGTACGGTCTGCAATGACTCCCATCATCGGATCGGACACTGCATCCCAAATACGTGTCACCAGCATCAGCAATCCTGCATCAGCCAAGCTCAAGCCAAAAATATTCGAATAGAAGAACGGTAAGTAATAGGAGAATATTTTCCAGAACATAGAGGAAGACATATCCCCGAAACCATAACCGATTTTCTCTTTTAGTGTTGCCATAGTATGTTGTATTTTTATTATTTCATTATCTGCAAATTCTTGTCTATCAGCTTCTTCAACGTTTCTACCGAAGCTGATGAAGACAAGCCGTCAGCAGGCGTATTCATGCAATAGTCCACCAGCTTATCAATGGTAGAGGTAGCCACATGCATCCGCGTGTCGGAAGAAGCGTAGTAGATGAATACTGTTCCGTCTTCGTCGGCAATCCAGCCGTTGGTGAAAAGTACATTGCTTACGTCACCTATACGCTCCTCACCCTCGGGTACCATAAAGGCCCCACCGGGAGTGGCAATCAGTTTCGTCGGGTCTTCCAGGGAAGTCATGTACATATAGAGCACATAACGCAATCCGGCGGCACAACCGCGGACACCATGAGCCAGATGCAACCATCCTTTCGGAGTCTTGATGGGATGCGGACCTTCACCATTCTTCACCTCCTTGATGGTGTGATAGTAGCGCTGGTCGATAATCTTCTCTTCCTTCACCTCAGCATGGGTTATGTCGTCCACCAGCGCCCAGCCGATACCACCACCGCTGCCGGCATCAATAAAGCCATCCTGCGGACGGGTATAGAGGGCATATTTGCCATCTACAAACTCCGGGTGCAGCACTACGTTGCGTTGCTGGCTCTTGGTCTTCAGGTCGGGCAGGCGTTCCCAGTTCTTTAAATCCTTGGTGCGGGCAATGGCAGCTGTAGCCGTAGCCGAGGACAAATCACCGGCAGGCGCATTGTCGTCGTGGCGTTCGGCGCAGAAGATACCGTAAATCCAGCCGTCCTCATGAGCCGTGAGGCGCATGTCGTATACATTCGTTGCCGGAATCGCGTCTTCGGGCATGGTGATGGGATAATCCCAGAACCGGAAATTATCAATGCCGTTGGGACTCTCGGCTACGGCAAAGAACGACTTACGGTCAGCGCCCTCTACACGTACCACCATCAGATACTTGCCATTCCACTTAATGGCCCCCGAATTCATGGTCGCATTCATACCGATACGTTCCATCAGGTACGGGTTGGACTTCTCATCCAAATCATACCGCCAGAATACAGGTGTATGAGCAGCCGTCACTACCGGATATTTATAGCGGGTGAATATGCCATTGCCGTCTTCCACGGCCACATTCTTTCTCGTAATCAACTCTTCGTGTCTCTGAAAGAGCCTCTCTACCTTTTCTTTAAAAGCTTCCATGTCTGTTATATTGATTGTTTGTTTATTGATACAGATTTACATCAGCTGCAAACAGCGTCTTGGGATTGTTATAGAACTCCACAAAATCCTCCGCAGATGTCTGTCCCGGATAGGGGGCATAGTAATGGGTCACCTTTTCACGGGCATTGCGCCACACCAGCACATAGGCAAGCGGATATTTCTCCAACGCAGGCAGCAGAGTACCAGTCCACCATTTGGCATCGGGAATTCCTTCGTAACCGGTTTCGGTCACAGCAATCACCTTATTGTGTGCTTTCCCTACACTGTCGATAATGGAAAGTGCCCTATCCATCCCGGCAAGATAGGCATCCCGATCGAACTGATAGGTATCGAAACCGATAACGTCTATCAACTCATCGCCCGGATACTTCTTCAAATATTCCGTCGTGTCCTTGGGTTCCGTGCCCGGAGAGTAAGCATAAAGTGCATTGTCCACTCCTTTGGCCTGCAGAGTATCCACTGTCATGTGCCACAATGCCTTATACTCTTCAGGGGTACACAGTTTTTCGCCCCACCAGAACCAGCTGCCGCTGTGTTCGTGCCAGGGACGGAAAAGTACGGGTATCTTCACGCCGTCCGCCGTCTTCAACGAATGAAGGAAATCGGCCACTCCTCCCAACCAGCCGGCAAATTTCTGGTGATTCTCGCCACCAGGCAAGATGGACTTCACCACCGTCGTATCCGATACATCCCAGGCATCACCGCCCGTCTTGGGATTGCGCGCATGCCAACTGAGCGAAACCATGCCGCCCCGCTGATACTGATTGATTATCTCTTTCCTGATTTTATCGAAGGGAACCTTATCCAGATTGGCGGCATTCCCAAGTTCCAGCTCTCCCAAATCAAAGCTGATAACAGCCGGATAGTCGCCACACACGCTTTTCACATCCGAACGGCCTTCCTCACCTTCCCAGCCGATACCATATACCGTATCGTCATGATGGCCGAGCATGATACCTTTGGAAGGGATTTTTTTCAAGTTAGCCAGTAAGTTCTCCGTTTCCTGCGTACGCGCAGCAGCCGTCTCTTCATTCACACTCTGTTCTTTCTTGGAAGAACCGCAGGCGGTCAACAGACTTGCCGCCAGAATCATCATAGCAAATTTTACTTTTCTCATATCCATGTTTTTCAATCTGGTATTGTTATTGGTAACACTAATTCCTGGCACAAAGATAGCGGATTGCACCAAGAGAAAATGATACAATTTTATCCCTTTACTGTATTAAAAAGCAGAATATAAAAAACGTATCATCTAACTTTCACCGGAACGCGCTTCCGCGAGACAATTCCCCGTTCCACTTTCCGGCGTTCCAGCTTCACCGGTTCGCTTGTAAAATCGGGAACATTGTACGAGTAGACCAGACGGTCGTAATACTCCCAAGGATTTTCCTGAGGAAGCAGGAAAGGCTTGCCCACCACCCCATTCTCATCCATACTTGCCAGATACAGACGGGTATAAAGCCCATCTCCCCTGCGGCTACTGAACACAAACCATCGGGAGTTGCTGCTCCAGTTATGGAAACTTTCCGTATCATCGCTGTTCACCTCCTTTATGGGACGCATACCGCCATCCTTCAAATCCAACAGCCATAAATCGGCTTCTTTATGCCAAATTGAGAAATTCCCGTAATCCGACAAAGTAAACATGATATACTCGCCATCGTACGAGGGCCTCGGGAAGGAGATGCTTTTCTTCATAGCTGCCGCATTGACCAGCGTATCTATCTTTTCGCCAAATGTCCCGTCTTCCGGATTGAAATCTATACTACACAAGCTATAACGTATTTCCTTATATTCCGCCGGTATCGGCTTGGCCTCCGCAGTACAGAAATACAGTTTGCGTCCGTCCGGTGAAAATACTGGAAAGGTTTCGAAGACTTCCTTCTTCTGAAGCAAGGGAGAGAGCAGTAATTCATGTGTCTCGGGATGATAGACCAGTACATCCGATTCCAAGTCGAGCACTTCCACACGCTCATCCTTCACCGCATGGAAAGACTGGCGCGTATTGTTGACAGAATAGGCAATATATTTGCCGTTTGGATGCCAATAAGGGTACACCCCCGCAGAGAGAGTGGAATCCGTTTTCGTATCCAGCATTTCGCGCTTCCCGTCTATCTGCATCAAGGTCCCTCCGTTCTTTCCACGGATATGCAGGCTCAGATGGTCCGGATTTGTTTTGTTGAAAGCATGACAATTCAGGCACATGCCCGGCACCATGGTATTCTCCAGCAAGGGACGCTCCTCGAACGAAGCAAGGTCACGCTCATAAATGCCCATCTTGCTATAAACTTCATATCCGGGAGCCAGCTTGCGGTATACCACCCCATAATCTATAGGATACGGACTGACATACATGGGAAAAGAGCGGTACTGTTTCCACTCGCCGTCTTTCCGGATACATACCGTAAACAGAAGGCTATCACCCTTGTTCTCCTCCAAAAGCTCTTGCCATGCATCTTGCGGAAATGATACTATTTTATCATTTACGTGCATCTCTCCGGACTTTCCTCCGGTCACGGTCACATCCACACGTTCGTACGCTCCACCAATACAATTGAAATTCATAGGAGCAATGGTTGCAGGAATAGTCACACCGATATAGTCGGGATAGATATCCGGCCATTCATCCACCCTTTCCGGGGAAGTCACCGGATTGCCGCAAGCGGCAAACCACCATGCAGCCATTATGCAAACAGCTATATTCTTCATCTTTTTCATTTTACTTTCTTAGTAGCAAATAATTCCAGTATGTACTGCCGAAACGCGCCTCCAACATCTGCCGGGCATTCTGCTGCGAGGTATATATCCGCGCAAATTCCGTTACATCCCGCACCACTTGGGGCGAAATGCTCCACGGCATACCCTGGAAGTTCTTGTGCGTCTGTGTCCATACATATATCAACGCCTCTTGATAGCTGCGGGGAATATGGTCGTAGCCGGCATGCTTACCCAGCGGATAGTACTTCATGAAACGTTCCAAATCACGTTGCTGCAGGACATAGGCCAGCATATACTCAAATGCCATCCGGTTCCGGTGGTTGTGCTGGTAAAGCAGCCCCAGCATGATGTCCGTTTCCTGGCTGCTGAACAAGAAGTCTTCCGTATAGCGTATCTGCCTTAACCAACCCCACTCCTTGTGGGCATTGATTTTTTCCTCATTATACAGATAGGTCATGGCATCCTCTGCCCAATCCCTGTAGAAGATTGTCTTCCTCAACAAACGCAGGTACTTGGCTGCCACTTCGTATTGCCCGTTTATCAGGTTCGTCTCTGCCAGACGCTTGAAGCAACGGCCACTCTTGTTGAAGTTAGGTATGGCCTCCATCGCCTCAAAAGTGAAACGCTGTGCCGTATTGACCATACCCAAATGATAGTATGCCTCACTGGTGGGCAACGGAGAAGTAAAATCACGCTGAAACTCCGGCAGCAGCCCTTCCGTCCCGTTCTGGTAAAACTCGAACATACGGTCGCCCATCTGTCCCGTCTTTCCCAAAGCAAGATTCAGGCAGGTCACGCCGAAAGGTGAAACCGGTGACTTCTCTTCTGCCTTTTCTATAATCTCCTGCCATTGTTTATTACGTACCAGCTGGTCATACTCCATCGCTTCCTCTTTATCCATATCGCAACCGGCCGCCACGTAGTAATAGCCGAACAATGTTACCGCCACCACTTGCAGAACTCCATAAAATACCGGCTTCTTCTTCAAAGCGGGCAAAGCGGACAGCAGGAAGGGGAGAACAACCAGTAATACGGCAAGCCCTATCTCTATCCAGGGAATCACTGCCGGGAAACGGTAATATCCTATACCACCCATCAGACGGTAAATGGGGAATTGTACCCACATGCTTGCCAATAGCGGACAACCGATACCCCACAATCCTACACCCCAGAACACTCCGACACCACCCCAGAAATTCTTACCTTTAAGATTCAACCGGAACTCGCGTACAATCACCCAGCCCATAAAGATGAAGTGTGCCGCACCCGCTGTCCAGTAAAGCAGCGGAAGGACTATCAGAATGTATGCCACACGCTGCCACTTCCCTTTCAAATCCGCATACCAGCAGGATGCAGACAATGCTAACAGCAGAGCCACCACCAATGACAGCATCGCATTTTCATCACCCATGAAATGCCACAAGACAATGATGGGCAGAAAACTCAGCGGATAATACACATCAGCCGCACCCTGCTCCTTCGCCAGTTTCCAAACCAACCGTTGCAACAACACGTACAAAAAAGCCAGAATACAAGCTCCCGCCCACACGTGATAATAGAACTGCGTCAGATACTCAGCGATATAATCGGCCAACCCACCGGGAACCACTATCCGTTCCCACCAGTAGTCGGCATCGAACAAGAAAAGCTGGAACTGCTCCTGATAGGAAATATGGGCCGGATATACGCTTCCCCAAAAGAGAAGCACCGCTACGCCAAAAAGTATCGACAACCCTATCTTCCAAGTCTTTTTCAGAAATAAGAACATTTACTATTTACAATTTATTATTTACAATTTGGTACTCTCTGTATGTCTTGTCATTTGAATTCCTCAGCCTTCAGTTGCCGGTTTATCCGCTTGATGGAAGAAGCATCAAAAGGAACGGGAGTAGCCGACAAATCGGGAATATTGTAGGATTTCAATGTCAAATCGTCTTTTTCAGGGTCCGACTGGGGTAGCACAAAAGGCTTATGCGCCTTCCCTTCAGCATCCAGATAGGCAAAATAAACCCGCCCGTACTGCCCGTCACCCCGCTTGCTGGCAAAGGCAAACCAACGGCTGCCTGACGACCAACTGTGATAAGTGTCCGAACGGCTGGAGTTGACCATTGGCAGGGAGTCGATGGCGCCCGTCTGCAAATCCATCAGCTGCAATTCCGTCTCCCGGTGCCAAATGGGGAATGTTCCATAATCAGCAACGGTATAAAGCAGGTAGCGTCCGTCCGGTGAGGCTTTCGGATGACACACGGAGCCTTTCTCCAGCCGGGCATTCCAAAGGGTATCCACGCGGTCACCCCATGCGCCGTGATTGGCATCGAACGCAATGCGGCAAAGCGAATAGCGTAATTGCTGTACGCTGTCCGGCAATGGCACAGTCGGAGCTGAGCAGTAATATATCCATTTCCCATCGGCAGAGAATGTGGGAAAAGTTTCCAATACGGTGGAATCCGCCGTAAGCGGAGATAGAATCATCCGGTTTCCGTCAAAATCGGCGACAGCCAAATCGGAGACGGTATCGTAAACTTCCAGACGGCGGTTACTTTCCGTATGGAACATGGGAATAATCACATTAGACGAGAACACACCATACCGCCCGTCAGGATGGAAATCCCCGTAGACAGCCGCAGATATCATCTGTTCATTCTTCAAGGCAAGCTTACGGAGCTTGCCGTCACGGTTCAGGACAGTCCCCCCTCCCTCACCCCGAAGATGGAACATCGAAAGGTTGCCACTATTTCCTCCGTGCACATGACAGTTCATGCACTTGCCGTCTGTCTGACTGTTATCCGCCAAAATACGCTCTTCGAAATTCTCAATACAACGTTCACGTATCTGCAAGGTATTCCATACCTCATAACCGGGCTCTATCAGACGGTAACTGACATAGGCGTCAAGCTTGTCCGCCACTACCTGCCATGCAAAGGAAGGATAGCGCAGCCAGCGGCCGTCGGTACGGGCAGTAACAGTTACTTCCAAAGTATGTTCCTTCTCCGCTTCAAGCAATGCACGCCAAGCTTTCAAGGGGAATATCGCCTTGTTCCCGCGCGCATTTATCTCCAAGCTGTCCGATGCTCCCTTTACACTCACGCATACCGCATCCACCCCTTCATTCCGCACAAGGAAATTCAAAGGAGCCACATTGTAGGGAATGGTTACATCCTGATATTCCGGATAGAGCATCAATAACCGGTCTGCAGGCTGTACAGACTCCGGACGGGGACTGCAAGCATATAGGCAGTAGCACAGTAACAGCCCCACAACAACTTGTATATATTTCATATCTATGTTCATCATAAATCACTTCCCCTTTTTCATCGTAGCATAGTGGAAATAAAACCAATATGTTTTTCCGTATTTGGCTTGCAAAGGGGCACCATTACCACCATTCGCCTCGTACAGTCGGGTATAATCGCCAAATTCATCCAATACTTGAGGCGGTATATTCCATTTTTCCACTTCATCCAACGAAGCCTTTTTCCCGGCAAGATAGATAAGTAAACCTTCGGCATACAATCTGGAAGGAAACTTCTTTGCAGCAAACTCCCGATAATCTCCGGCGAAAGCCCCAATATCCTTATTCAGCAAATCAAAGCAGAGAAGGTAATCGCATGCCAACGTATTATCAGGATTGTTACGCAACAGATGACGAAGTGAAAGCGGAATGTCGGCAGAAGAACGCAAAGTATCCGTTGCAGGCAACAACAACCGCTTCCGTTCCAGCCATTGGCAGACTTCGGCCGTCTGTTTTCCGGGAATACGTCGTTCTGCCCAATCACGGTAACACATTGTCTTTTGCAGGAGACGAAGATATTTCATAGCCGCCGCCTCATCACCGTTCACCAGGTTGATTTCCGCCAAACGCTTGACAGCTCTTGCCCCGGTGTGGTGCGGAGAAAAAATCATTCCCAGAATGGCGGCATGTTCAGCCATCGTCATATCTCCCAACGCAAACCAGACTTCATTGGCTGCATAAATAGTGAGGTAGGTAGAATGGGGAGCCACAGGCAGAAACAGCCCTTGCGAAGCCGGTTGATAACCATCCATCAGCCGGTCGGGAAGCCGGTTCTGCTGTGCATTCAGCAAATTATAATAATAGGCAGTGAACGGAGAGCGGTATTCACCCTCCACCAACAGTTTCCGTACTTTTTCCGAACGGCCGAAATACATTTCCGAATCCAACGCCAAAAGATATTCCCGCCCTAAATCGGGCATATTGTACCATCGTGACGACCAATCGCCACAGCCAAACAGCCAATAGCCGGACAATACCGCCAATATGCTTACCGGTAAGCCCGACTTCCACGAACGTCGCATGCAGCTACGGCACAACAACAAAACACCTCCGATACCGGTTAAAGCGATTGTGCCGGAAAGCGGATAACTCAATCCGCATTGCCTTCCTGCCTCCCAAGCCACCGCCAACACCGTAGGAATCCACGCCCAACGTCCCATGTACGGAGCCAACAAACGAAACACCACCACTCCCCAAAGCAACAGCACGACAGCCATTATGGTCGGGCCACCCCCTTCGTAATAAAAGAATTGAGTGAGGAAATCTCCTGACAGACGTGCCAGAGCCGCCGGATGCCGCAGATACCCGGCCAATGGTTCGGTGGCAAGCAAAAAGAGCTGTGTCTGCTCCCGATGGAACAGATGATAGGGCAATATCCGGAAGAAAAAAAGAAACAACGCCAAAGCACCGATTCCTGCCGCTCCCCATTCAATGTATTTCCTTCTGCAAGCTTTCATCCAACAGTTTTTGTTGTTCTTCCGTCAAGGAGCCACGCACCATCTTCCGCATGAATGTCCCCAACGTATTGTTTCCCTGCTCTTTCAAAAACAGAAAGTTCGTTTCCTGCTCCTGCATCCTCAGACTGTCACGTATCCGTATCAGATGCAGTGAATCTTTTCCGGTGGCATTCCGTAGTCCCGTCCGGATAAAATGGTAAGCCTCTTGCTTCTTTTCCCTCCCCTCTTTCCATTTCTGAAGGGCATCATTTTGCGGAGTGCCCGTTACCGAACCGACAGAGTCGGCCTTCACATGTATGGTTCCCGGCTCCGTCACCACCAGCAGTTCCTGGATGTAGATACGCAGCAGATGGCGCAGACGCAACACCCTCATCTCCTCCCCTTGTCCGGAAAAAGAAAAAGAGGCATTGGTTATCTTTACAGAATCCACCCGCCCCGGCGCATTCTCCATCGGCACGAGGTATATCCATTCCCCGTCGTATTTCACCGACGGCAACGTTCCTTCAATCACATAATTCTGTCCGGAATTTCCACAACTTGCCCAAAGAAGGCAACTGATACAGAAAAGCAAGATACGTGTTTTCATCCTTATACATTAGAATTTCAACAAAGGTAGGCGTTTACCAACTGTCAGCCTAATATTCAATTAACCAAAGATAATATTTTTAATCAGAGATTTTCTTCACCGCCATACACTCCATTTCCACCAGCCACCCCGGGCGACAGACGGGAGCCAGCGTAATCACTCTCGGCGTATCGGGAAAACGCTTGTCAAACATCTCTTTCACTACAGCATAATCCGCAATATCACGCAGATAGACAATGATATGCCCTACATCTCCAAAGCCGCAGTCAGCTTCCTTCAGCAGAGCCTCCACATTCTCCCACATCCGTTCTGTCTGACGGCGTACATCTCCGGCATACATCACTTCCCCACGGTTGTTGATACTCGCCGTACCGGAAATGAGTACTTGCCGACGGTCGTCGTAATCCACCGCCGTTCCCCGTTCGAAACTGACTCCATACTCATAAGTGGGGTTCAGATGTGTGCGGGCATAGAGATATTTGATTTGTCCGGGCTTTAATCCCGCTACAGCAAAAGCGTCAAGCATCACCAATGCTTTCGGATCGGCATGACGCCCACCGATACCGGTACTGGCAATATAGTGCGTGTTCTCCGTCAGGTTCTGGGTGACGAACATCTCATTGCGTGCCTTGACTACACCGGCATAATTGCAATCCACATTCTGCACAAATATCCAGGTACGCAGGCAATTGTCGGCCAGAGTACACCCTTCCTCCATCAGTTGCATGGCATAGTCGTTGAGCAAAAGACGCATCTGGTATTCCGAATTGGCGGCACGATTGAAGCTGCCTCCCATCCAGAGCTGGCGGTAAGCACCGTGTTTCACTTCATACAGTCCGTTCGGCAGCACTCGTGTCTGCACATCGGTCTGCAGATAGGCCCACAAAGCAATCTTGGTGCCATCCAGCGGAGGCTGTTCCACCACAGACAGCGCGCAATCGGAGCTTTCCGCCGTAGCGGCAAGCAACAGTTCCGCTTGGTTGGCGGCATCACTCAGGAAGTATCTTTTAAAAACCGCCACGGCTCCGGACAGTTCTTTTTTCAGTAAAGCGGCATACGCATCCAACACGACATTCATCTGTTCACGATAGGTCTGTTTCGGGTCAGTGGCATGTATCATCACATGGTATTCCGTCACTCCGCCGGTCACAACAAATGCAGCCACTTCCGCCCTGCCTGAAGGATAAGAGTATGATGTGTATTTCATATCATTAACAAGAGATTGTTTCAATCGCAAAGATAAGTTTTTTATCCGACAAGGAGTAGTGAAAATCGCAACTTTCGCTTGTTTTGTTCTTATAAAAAAGTTACTTTTATAGAAATCTATAAAATATACAGTTATTATGAGCGAAAATATTTATCCCATCGGCATCTACAACCTGAATTAATAGGAATCTATGTCAATCCGTAATGAGACTATAAACCGGCTTTCTCTTCCTTCACCCCTTCACCTTTCGCATTATTTCCCTATCGTTCAACCCTTTCCGGTGAAACTTCTTTCTTCCTTCTCACCACCTCATATACATTGCCGTACTTCGTATGCCGGCGTTTCAGTCCCACCCGCAGCAGCACCGAACCGAACTGCATGGGATTGCTGCCACGCATCAAGGCGGGATGCGTTTTTTGTAACTCATCAAAGATGTCGGCGGCAGTCAGGTCGAAGCTCTTCTCTGCCGGAAGCGGGGTACGAAACAAGCTGTGAACCGCCTCCTCCACAAGGCTGACACGATAGAAAGCCTCGTTATGCCATTGCAGTTCCTCCTCCTCCGGCTTGGTGAACCAGTTGCGCCGCCCGGCAATGAGTTCCGCTTTCAGTTGGGCAAAAATCTGGTCGTGCTCTATGCCTATGCAGTCAATATTGTGCTTCACCTCGATGCAGAGGAAGCGCCGGCTCCCGGTGGGGTCGGTCAGCAGGTCGAACCGGTTGCTGGTGCCGATGAACGAGGCGATACGGGGCAGTTGCCTGAAGTTCTGCTGATAGGCCTTGCGGATGTTGAGCACCGACATCTGCATCAGATTTTTCAGTAAGGGCATTTTGTTGTCGGCATACTTGTCGAACTCGTCCATATTGAGCAGCCCCATTTCCGCCAGCATTCTCTCAGCTTGTCCCTGCGAGGTCAGTTTCAGGTTGTCGGCGTAGTAACGCGTCAGCACGTCAGGCATCAAGGCGCGACAAAAGCTGGATTTCCGTCGTCCCTGCTCGCGGCTGACGAGAACGGGAGCCACGCTGTTGGCATGCAGTCCGGACACGCCCATCCATTGCGAGGCAAGTCCCAGCATCCAGGTATGGAATCCCCGCACCCAGTGAGGCCGAGAAGAGACGCGGCAGGCAAGCGCAGTCAGCCGGTCCTTGCCGTCCCAATCGGGCAGTTCGTCCATGTAGAGCAGGAAGGGATGGTAGGCAGGGATGTAAGTGGAATAGACGTATCGGTTCAAGTCCTTGTCCCAGCAAGGAATACCTTCGGCATGGGCTTCGATGCAGAAAGTGTTCAACTCGCGCTTGCCCACGGGGGTGAAGGCGGCAGAGCGTTGTCCGGCGGGGCGGAACTCGGTTTCATCCGTCAGCAGATTATAGCGAAAGTCGTAGCGCGAAGTGAGGAACTCCTCGATGTCGCCGCTCAGTGCAGTCACGGTGCTTGCGGCTTTCGCGCTCCGGCGGCGCTGCTCTTCCCGCTCCTTCCAGTTTCGGTCGGTCGTTTCTTTTTGTGCGTGTTTCAGCCTTTCGGAAAAGGCTATCAGTTGTCCCGCTTCCTTCAAGAGCCGGTGTTGCTGCAAAGTCATCAGTTTTTTCTTCATAAATATTTTTTATTAAAATGATTATTGGGAGGTTTCGAGGAAGGGAATCATCCTTTCTTTCCTCTCGCCTCTTCGCCAAAGTTACTGCCTGCCGAGGGCGTTTTGCAAACCATTCTCCGCTTATTCTTCAAAAATCATTCCTGCCGACAAACATACTTATTTATGCTTCGGAACCCTTTATTTTCAGTACCTTTGCACGGTTCTTTATAAGTGAACGCCCCGGGTCGTCCAATCGACTGACTTAGGTCGTTCAATCGAACGACCCGGGTTATTCGTTCGGCCGACCGGAGTCGTTCACTTACAGGAAGACACTTCCGAGGGAAGAAACAAGTATGTTGAACGCACTAAAACCTATTGATATGGCAATACTATATGACTGGTACGAGAATCCGGGCACTAATGAGGAAGCCCCTGAAGAGAGAGGCCTCCATCCCCGCCCGTTGCTCAACGGGAAAGTAACCATGCGGCAGCTCTACAACCGCGTGCATGCCCGCAGCTCGCTCACGGTGGGCGACGTGATGAACGCGATAGACTGCCTGGCGCAAATTTGCGGCGAAGAACTGCGCGACGGCCACGAGGTGCACATCGAAGGGCTGGGCTACTTCGCCCCCACCCTGGAAGCCACACAGAAAGTGACCCGCAGCACCCCGAACAAGCACCTGAAACTCCGGCTGAAAAGCATCAGCTTCCGTCCCGACGTCAGGCTGAAACAAGCGATGACGGGAGTCAATGCCATCCGCAGTAAATACACCCGCCACTCCCTGAAGCTTTCGGAAGTGGAGATAGACATGAAGCTGAAAGAATACTTTGCCGACCACGACGTGCTGATTCGCAGTGACTTCCAAGCGCTCTGCGGCATGGCGCGCACCACCGCGAACGTCCACCTGAAACGGTTGCAGCAAGAGGGCAAGCTGAAGAATGTGGGGAAGCCCACGCAACCCATCTACCGGGCCATGCCGGGATACTACGGCGTGTCGCGCGATGCAAAGGCGGGGCGATGAGGGTGGAAAGCGGTTTCACCGGGAAAGCCAATGAACAGGAGGATGGGAGAAGGAGGTGAAGGAGATGCAGGGATAAAAAGAAACATTCTGCGCCCTGAAATCAGGGGTAATACAAAAAGGAATGTGAATTGCATCCGGAAAGGCAATAGAGAATGAATGCGAAAAGGCGAATCTCACGACTCGCCTTTTCCTGATTTAACCATTAAACAATTGTACTATTCGGTTAATGCATTTACAATTATCCGATGTTACGGGCGACTAATAAAGTCGGGGGGGTAACGACAACTGCTTTGAGTTGAATAATTCATTTATAGATTATTCTTAAAGTGCCTTTTTAGAAAACACAATGGAGAAGAATGACGCAGGAACTGTGAAAGTCCTACCAGCAGAAAGCGGTTGTCTAACATTTCCATACTCCAAATAAATATAATTTCCATTGGTAGCACTCAAAGATTTTATAGTGTATGTGCCTGGCTTAATGTAAAAGTAATGAGCACCGCCTATATGTCCGGTATAATTAAAGATACCATATTCTTTTTTGTCAGAATCAACCAACACCCCACCGCCGTTTGTCTCTATTCCATACACTTTCATTATATTGTAACCTACTTTGGAAGGAGGAACATTATCATCAGTACCCGATGCTTGAACAATACTTGGAGTAGAGATTGTTCCTATATAATTTAAAGAAATATAGCCACCTCCTGTCACTTCGAAAATTGTACCAACCGTAAGTGCGCCCCAATTAGATTGTGCTGTACAATCCTCTAAAGCGACCACGCGGTAAACGCCATAAGCCAAGAAATAACAATATGGAGCAGCATTTGGGGTAGTAGTTCTCAAAACATACTGTTGACCACTTTCGTCACAAACAGTTATGCTTACGGCTACCGAAGCGTCAGCACCTCCTATCGGAAGTACAACCCGAGCATATCCGGTTGGTGTGGGAGGTACATTACTATCCATTGTATACGGTCCCAAAACATCCGCTTTAACAAAAAGAGCACAGAAGAACAGTAATATCAAAAAGAAAGTTCGTTTCATTGTTGCATTTTTTTAATTAGTAATAAAAGTATACGAGTGGTCGTTACCCACCCGTACCTTTCAATATTAACTATTTTTTCTTGAAGTTCCAGAACCATGCCGTACCCCAAGCGCCAGCACCGGGTTCAGGAGCACAAAGACGAAGTTCATCTTCTGTAATCTTCAAAATATGATACTCATACTGACGTGCATTTCCTTGATTCGGCTGTATACCTAACAATGGAATAGTACCAGAGAACTCCATAGTACCTACATCCCAACCGGATTGCACCACATCTTCTGACACCTTGACAGAACCACTTTCACCACGACTTGTCTGAACACCAGTCAAACTAAGTGAGAACCAACCATTTAATCCATCATCAGGCAATCCTTTTCCTACAGCTTGTTCATCAATTTGCCCTCTACCGTTTCCGACATCTCCCACAGCATCACAAATCCACCAACCGGGGCCGGTATTGCCGAGATAACCTCCATTACCCCAACAACCGTCTGCAGCTTCTGTATTCCAGACCCAAGTGGTTGTTCCATAACCACCGTCCGGAGTTGTGCCGAATACATCAGCATAAATAGCGGGAAGATCTGTATACTCCGTTACTGCTATTGATTTGGAAGCCGATTTTGTTATGGAGCCGTCCGAATTAATGGTTGTTACATATACTTGCAATTCTTTATTAGGAGGAGCTACTTGAACCGACGGAGCCGTACCTTCTGCCAACTTGATATCAGACGTAGCATCATAAACCTTCACATAACGTGACGGAGTAGGAACAATCTGAATGTTGTTGTTTCCCTGGTTCTTGGCCACAAGTTCAAAAGTAAGATTTTCCGGTGTGACATTGGGATCCGGACTGATTTCATCCACTATCGGATCGCAAGCCACCAGCAGCATTGCAAACAAAGGTATTGCGAATAATATCTTTTTCATATCTTTTTTCATTTTAAATTCATATTCTATTCTTGCCAACCATTATACTCAGCACTTGCATCCGTATAACCCTCATTTTGTTCTACCTTTCCTTCATTCAGGAGGACTTGGTTTTCGGGAATCTTCTGGAAACCTGCCGTAGCCTTATAACGTGCGGCATAACCACCGTTCTGCGCCACATTACGGCTTTCAGCCCCATTTGTATAAACCTTTGCTCCCGTCTGTCTTTCAAGGGCATCGGCAGCAATATGCCAACGGCGAATATCGTTCCAGCGAGTACCTTCAAAACATAATTCCCAACGGCGTTCATTCTGCAATGCAGCCAACGAA
Organism: Bacteroides uniformis; assembly: GCF_025147485.1. Taxonomy (NCBI): domain Bacteria; kingdom Pseudomonadati; phylum Bacteroidota; class Bacteroidia; order Bacteroidales; family Bacteroidaceae; genus Bacteroides; species Bacteroides uniformis. Next base: position 510,156 of record NZ_CP102263.1, read on the forward strand.
TATGTACCAATAGGTTCAAGTCCGGCACGACTACGCACTCTGTTTATACCGGAAACATCTTCCTTCAATTCAGACTGCATCAACAATACATCCGCAAAACGAATCAAAACCAAATCATGAATAGAACCGGTTTGCATCAGATTATCATTAATCCAGCCGTCGGCACCATACATTATCTTCTCAAATACCGGCTCAATCGTTTTATTTCCAGCCGCATCCGTACTATAAGCCATGATAGAACCTATTTTCATCTGATAATAATCCGTTTCTTGGATAAAGCCGTCACCACCACCTTTATTATAACTCGGCATATCCTCCGTCTTGAATACGGAGGCCGGACGACGGGCATCATCTTGTTCTGCCACACTCCAATCATTATAAAAATTGGGAGCTACAGGACCGGCACCCCATCCTTGTCCGAAGGGGAAAGAATTGGCCTGATCATTGCCACGTACACCAAAATGCAGAGCATAACCGTTACCATAACCGATAGTAGTGCTCCAAGATGCAAGTTTATTATATTTAATGGCAAACATGGATTCGGGATTTACCGCTGCATCATCTTCTACCCACTTCAATCCCTGACCGGCAGTAAACGGAAAATCTTCTACCGTACATTTATTGGTATATGCCCACAAATTACGAAACTCAGGAACAAGACTATAACCAGAATTATTCACACAATCATCAATATACCCAACCACATCCTGCTTGGTCAAAGTTGTCCCATCAGGCAAATCAACTGAAGTCAACGGACTATAGTTCGTACTAACCAAATCGTTCAGAGTTTCACCATTGCCATACATACCAGTATAATACAACCAAGCACGTCCTAACATAGCTTCAGCCGTATATTTATCAACATGCCCATCCGACTTGCGAACAGCCGGCATATTTGCAGCCGCATCGCGAAGATCCTGCAGAATCTGCCCCCAGATAACAGCGGCAGTCGGAGGAGTAGTATCTTCGGGCAACAAAGCAGTAATCACCAAAGGTACGCGCCCATACATGGAAGCCAACTCGTAGTAATAAAAAGCACGAAGGAACTTGGCTTCGCCCTCAGCCTGCGCTCTTACTTCCGGATCCATTTCAATACCAGCAAGAGCCTCCAACAACGTATTGGCACGGTTGATTCCTTGATAGCGAGCCACCCAGTAGTCCTGCGTAGCATTTGTACCCGTATTACAAATAAGGTCCAAAGATTGCATCAACTTATCATTGGGACCACCACCACCCAACATATCATCGCAAGCCAGCAGAGAATTATACAAGAAAGACTGCTGTGGAAAAGCATTGACATTATTCAGGTTCTGATATATGGCAGCTAAAGCCTGATTGGCATCTTCAGCCGTTTTAGGAAAATTGGTCGTATCTTTTTCCGTCAGACTCATCGAGTCCAAGCTACAAGAAGCAAACATTCCTGCTATCATCAAAGCTGCACCTATTAAATATGCTATTTTTTTCATCGTGTATCAATTTTAGAATTTAACATTAACACCTACCATATAAGTACGAGGTTGAGGATAGTTACCTACATCAACACCGGTTACCCACGGTTCTTTGTCATTGAGGGCTCTACCATTCTCCGGATCCATCCCTTTATAACCGGTAAAAGTAAATAGATTCTGTGCAGCAGCATACACACGAAGTTGCTGGAACGGACAGTTCTTCCAAATTCTCTTGAAATCGTATCCTATAGTCAGATTTTGAATGCGAACATAGTCGGCATCATCAATATAAATATCTGAAATGGCCTGGAAATTCTGTCCACTATTTCCCGGCGCAAGCAGCGGATATCTGTTTGAGGTTCCTTCGCCATGCCAGTAATCGTAAACTTCTGTCGTATAGTTTTCATACTGTCCATCTGAGAACTTTCGCCAAGAGCGAGCTACCTGTGCACCAAAAGCGCCATAGGTTGTTACAGAGAAATCAAATCCTTTATATTCCGCACTTAACGTAAGACCCATTGTCACGTCAGGATGAGGATTACCCAAATCAGTCTTATCGTCATCATTAATCACCCCATTTCCATCAACATCCACAAACTTCAAATCACCCGGTTTAATACTTGCACCTTGCTTAGAGTTTGCCGCATTTCCTTTACAATTCTGGTCAAGATATGCCTGCAAGTCATTCTGGTTCTGAATGACACCATCCGTCTTATAACCATAAAAATAGCCAATAGGATGTCCTTCTTCCATACGGACAAACCGACCCGTACTTTGAGCCAACAAATCATTACCGCCTTCAATAAAATGATTGGCGTTATTAACCTCCGTTACTTCATTCTTATTATAGGCCATATTGACATTCACCCCATACTTGAACTCCTTACCAATCTGATCTCTCCAGCCCATTGAAAGTTCAAGGCCAGTATTCTTTACCGTACCAGCATTTTGATATTGAGTAGCGAAACCGGAAGCCGCATTGGTACCCACTTCCACTAACAAGTCTTTCGTCTGCTTGCTATACCAGTCCATGGTAAAACTCAGACGGTTATCCAAGAAACGGGCATCAATACCGATATTGGTCTGTTCTGAAGTTTCCCATGTCAAATCGGGGTTAGCCAAACGATTCGGGTAAGCTCCGGTTGTACCTCCATTCTTATCCGAGCCAAATGTATAAAGACCATAATCGCCAAACTCGTAACCGGCACGCCAATTTGAATTAGGGATATTGTCATTACCATTCTGTCCCCAACCAGCACGGACTTTCAAGAAACCAAGCCAAGAAGCAGTATTCTTCATAAAAGCCTCGTTTGAAATAACCCAACCAGCAGAGAATGATGGGAAATATCCCCATTGATTGCCTTTCGCAAACTTAGACGAGCCATCGGCACGAATGATAGCAGAAAACATATAAGTTTCCTTAAAGTCATAATTCAAACGTCCAAAATAAGACATCTTAGAACCATAATCCGAGGGATAACCATTTACTGTAGCAGTAGCTTTACGTTCTGTATTATGCAAATAAGCATGTGTAAAGTCACCAAAAGCACTATTATAACCGGTTGCCTCTACTGATTCGCCATAAGTTGGTCTTGATTTAGAATACTCTGTACCAGCCAAAACATCAAAATGATGTAAGTCTGTAATATCAAACCGATAACTCAACGTATTAGTCAAACTCCAGTTCCAACCCAAAGACACGTTATTTATCGTTTGGTCTTTATCACGGCTATCTCCCTGATTATTAATTTGGTAAACGGGAAGATATGAACGCCATGAACTTGACCATTGTTTGTAACTAACCTGACCTTTATAAATAAGATTCTTAAGTGGTTGTACTTCCAGATATGCCGCTGTGTTCAGATTAAAATTCTTATTCTTATTATTCCCAGCCTGATTATATACCATGTGAGCCATCGGATTAGAAGCATATGCAGTATAATCAAGTATACCATTAGCACTCGTTCCAAAATTCTTCAAATCATCATACATGAAGAAATCACCATTTTCATTATATACAGGAATCAGAGGAATAGCACGCAAAGCATTAGAAAGGTCATTCGAATATTGATTACCTAACTGCACACCTTGATTCTGTTTGTGCTGATAATATATATTCTCACCAAACTTTATCACATCCACATCTCCCTTACGATATATCACATGCTCAGAATTAATGCGGAAAGTAAAACGACGATAGTCAGTCTTCACCGGACCACCGAATGCACCATCCTGATACTGATAGCCTATACCTGTCGAAAATTTGGAGAATTCAGAACCACCTGTTACATTCAACGCATGATTAGTAACCACAGCATTTTTATTCCGGAATTCTTTTACCCAATCTGTACCAGGATTGGTACCATTCTGATAAGCAGTCAGCAAATCAGCATCTACGAATTTTGACCAATCATACGGTTGGCCTCCATTATTATAGGCCACTTGATCCATTACCGCCATATATTCTTTGGCATTCAACATATCAGGCATCTTATATATATTTGCCCAACCTATGTTTCCATCATAAGATACAGAAACCTTTCCTACCTTACCCTGCTTCGTAGTAATAAGGATAACACCGTTGGCACCGCTCGAACCGTAAATTGCACAAGATGCAGCATCTTTCAACACGTCAATACGTTCAATATCGGCAGGATTCAAGGCGTTAATATCGCCACCGGCTACACCATCAATAACGTAAACTGGAGCTGTATTTCCGTTAGTACCAGCACCACGAATATTAATTTTAAACCCATCACCCGGCTGACCGGAAACGGCCTGAATATTTACACCCGGAGACTGGCTTTGTAAAGCGCCCAATGCCTGCGTAGTATTTAATTTTGCGATGTCTTCGCCTTTTACCTCAACCGTAGCACCTGTCACCAGTTTCTTCTTCTGTACACCGTAACCCACTACGACTACTTCATCCAACAATTCCGTATCTTCCTTTAGCTGAATCTTGAAACTAGTCTGGTTACCTACCACTATTTCTTGCGGCTGATAACCGATAAAAGACACAACAATCGTTGCTCCCGGCTGAACATTCAATGTGAAATTACCGTCAATGTCGGTAATGACACCATTTGTGGTTCCTTTCTCCAATACATTGGCACCGATGACCGGTCCCATTGCATCTGTTACAGTACCTGTGATTTTTTTTGCTTGCTGCACAGCATCTATTGCATCGACCGATGCGGCGAAAAGTTGCGGAGTATAAGTCAGGCTGACAGCCGAACAGATACCCACGAGCAGCGCGGTTCTTCTGAAATTTAAATTCATACTTGTATTTTTCTTAGATTAATGAATTGGTATTGCCTGGCGGCATCTACCGTTTAATATAAGGTTAAACTTCTCTTTTTGAGGAAAAATTAAATATACCTTATTCTATAAAGTGGTTGGTATACATATCACTCCTTTCTCATAGGCATTTTTCATTTCATTAGCGGTTAAACATTATATGATTATTATCAAATTTTAATTAGGCTTGACAAAAGTAGACTTTTAGCAGCAAACCTTATAATACTATTTTATCAAATAACGACACTCATTTAACATCCATTACTATTTTTCCTAAAAAGTATAAAGCATGAATTCTATAACCAACAACTAAAAGCTATAAAAGACAGAAAGGGTTGCCCCGATACTAACCAGAGACAACCCTTTCTATTTTATTATTAAAAATTGCTATTCCATAGAAGGAAGCTCTTCACGGGAAACAACAAATTCCTGGCTCATAGCATCCTTCCACCATGCTTCATCAGCATGGACTACCGGGCTACCATCCTCATTTGTCCCGTCATACCACGGCATGAACCAACTCCAACGTGCACCAGATGCCCATTGTTCGGAAATAAGTCCGACCGTACCACATTCACTCAGCGAAACAATCTTGTTTCCATAATTTTCGGCAATGGAAGTATATTCTGAAACACAATCTGCAGTTTCCTTATTATAAACATCACGTCCCACGATGTCTACATATTGATCTCCCGGATACCAATCGGCATCATTGCCCTCGGTAGTCCAAACCCAGATAAGATTATCCAATCCTTCAGTCTTGAAGTAATTGAACATAGCAATCCACAGAGATTTAAAGCTGGCAGCATCCTTACCCCACCAGAACCAGCCACCGGCTGCCTCGTGGAATGGACGCCACAATACCGGAATATCCGCATCTCTCAATAGCTTCAAGTAAGCGGCAGCATTTTTCAAATCTTCGGTAAACACCTTGTTTTCCCAAGTGCCTTCCACTGTGGCATTGGTAGCATCAAACTCCGTATCTGCCTTATAAAAGGCATAATCCTTATTCGGGTCGAGAGCTGTACCGTTATTTTCAAGATAAACAGCAACTGCTGTATAATCATGTCCACCAATGATGAGACCACCTTCTTGCAGGGATTTCAAAACATCTTCGGTAATCACCAATGTATAGTCCCCGGATATGTCAAAATAATCAGTTCCTGAAGCAATCTCGCTCCAACCACTGTTTTTGAACGAACCTTGTGCACCCGCTGCCACATCCTTCACAGCCACGCGTATCACCTGACCCACTTGTGCATCAGCAAAGACAGCTTTTGCAGCATCATCCGTCATCTGTACATTTCCACTCCAATCACCCGGCATTACTGTCTCTCCTTCCCATATTTGGGTAGAAGAAGCTTCGCCTACAGCTTTCTTGGGTACATTCCAATGCCACATGGCAGCTACGATGCCACCTTTGTCAGACCAATCCTTAACAGGAGTAATGTCACCGTAATTAATCCAGTCTGCTCCAGCTACAGATGCCGGCAGATGAACATAGTCGAAACAGTTGATAGCCGGATATTTTCCAGTCCATCCATACACCTTTTCGGACATTTCCGTATTCCAGGCAACATTGGCCATCATAGCTGAAAGTGTCTTCGTCTCGAAGTTATCCAATAGATAATTGTACAGTTTCACAGCTTTGGCCGAACTAGCGGCAACCAGTGCCTTGTCCAAAGCGACAGTAGAGAACTGAACCGATACAGCCGGAGCAGGCATCTGGTTCGGTCCGGTTACTATTCCCTCGGGGATAGAGAGAGAACAAGCCGTCTCTCTCCCGGGAACATTCACTTTTACAGTCAGTATATTGCTTGCGCCAAGTACATCGGCACTTATCAGTTCACCACCGGTAAACTTGATTTCGCTCAGATTGTCTGTTGCAAAGAATATATTCTTGTCATATTTCACCTCAATAGTGATTTCTCCCGTTTTCACTTTGGCTGCTCCACTTTCAGGAGTAGTAGACACCAATACCGGTGTATCCACTGCTGGGATATCATGATCGACATCAGTATCGCAGGAGGCAAAAGTAAAAGCTGCTATCAACGAAAGCATCCATTTTATATTCAGTTTCTTCATCTTAATTATGATTTTATTTCATTCTTAATCAGGGCATCCATAGTCACATTCTTCAAGCCACAATTCATCAATTTACAATCGTTATTTTTGTAAACGTCAAATCACTGCCCTGAATAATGATACCTACATTTGTCTGGTCTTCACAATCTCCTTGTTTAGCTTGAATATTATCAAGTATCTCCTGAGTCAACGTCAACTCCATCACACGGCTCTCGAAACTCCATCCGTAAATGTCTGTCGGTACCATAGTCGTATCAAACAAAGAGAAAGCTATGCCACTCCAATCGCCATAGTTAAACTGAGCCTGTGCCCAAGTCTGGTCTTTCTGATCAAAATAGACTTTCATGACAGTGCCTGCCGTTACCTTGGCAAAAGATACAGCCGGTACCAACACACGTCCTCCATCACCCCAACTAATATCAAGCGGACCAGCCCAAACTGTTTCTTCATTGGCAACTACAAGAACATCATAAGCAATTTCACCATTTGAAGAAATCAGTTTTAGGCTATAAGTTCCATCCAGCTCAGCCGGTACATTCAACATCAATACCCCTTTAGCTGCATCATTGATATACTGAACAGCAGCCTCATTCAGCAATACATTTGTCAGCTTATCAGCATTAACAATCTCAAGTTCCACAATTCGTCCCCGAACCAATTTGTCAGGCAATGCCGGCAAATAGGCACATACCGGTTTCTCTATTGTCAAAGACGGTGCTTCCACAGATTCACCATTGGCCATCTTCAAGAGTAAGGCCCCGGTTTCAGCAGTTGTGGGTACAGTCAAGGAAATGGCAGTAGCGGTGGCATCGGATACGGTAACCTCCACATTACCACTGAATACAACAGCCGAAACTACATCCATATTTACTCCTTTGACAGTCAAAGCCTCTCCTGCCGGGACCGTCGCCGCACTATAAGAAATGTTTTCCGGCTTTGCCGTTGCAATAGATACGGCAGTTGCTTTTCCACTATTTGTATTCAATTGCAAATCACCACTAATAGCCGCAGCCGGCATCAAGACCTTTATTTCAGTCGAGTTTTGTGATTCCAATCCTACTGCTTCTTCTACACCAGGGAACGTTACATCAGTCACCAAATCCATATTGGTACCTTTCAAGGTAATCATATCTCCACCACGCAAGTTTACAGCAGGAACAGCCACTACGTTCGAAGGCGTAGCTACTACAACAGTAGCGACCACAACTTTTACATCCGAAGCAGGAAGTACCGTAACTTCTCCGTCCGAGACATTATCCGGCAATGTAAAAGTAAGTTCATCTCCTTCGGAAGAGGCAGTCATCGTAAATTCAACTTCATCCCCATTCGGCATCTGCACTTTCTTCACCAAATCAAAGTTTTCACCAGAAACTCGAATGACATCCCCCGGCTTCTTATCTACCAGGTCGAGTGGAGCCTCTACCGATGGCAAAGTAACCTCCAGTTCCCCTTCAGAATAAATCCAATTGGGGATTTCAGCTCCATCAGACAAGATGAACTTACCGGTCTGAGCAGAATCAGGAACAATAACTTTAATCTCCTGACGGCTTTGACTGACAAACTCATCAGCAGGCACTGTTACCTCGTCAGCAAATATCACTTCTTTAATCAAATTCAAATATTCACCAGTAATGGTCAATTCACTACCAGGCTTTACTTCTGCCGGTGCAAAAGCCTCCAAAGCAATCGGCTCCGTAAATGTCAACTCGGTTTTTGTTGTAATATCCCCTTTCGGAGTCTTCAAGACAACCAACCCCGGCTGGGCTGTCTGAGGTACAGTGACACGGATTTCCGTATCACTGACTACTTCGATGTCTGTTATATCGTCGCAACCGGGAATAGCGACCGCAGTCACCTTATCCATGCCACTGCCTAGGAAACGGAGTACACCGCCGCGGGATACGGGACTCGGTCCGAATACATTCAGACTGATTCCCCCTTTATATTGGTTGGTATCTTCATCATCCCCATTGTCGCAGGCCGTAAACGTCAAGCAACTGAAGAGCATCAGGCACATCATCCACAGTGCCGGAAATTTATATGTTTTATTCATATCAGTATTCTATTTAAAAGGTTATTCAATAGGTACCACACGGATGTTGTCAATCATAATCACCGGATTGCAATCCTTACCTTCCACACCACCTGCCCAGACAAAGAATGTCAATCCGGTCAGCATAGTCTTGTCAAAAGTTCTATCACACTTATTACCTTCATGCGTCTTGTTGAACTCGGACAGATTCATGGAAACGGTTGTCCATTTACCACCCGTATCATACGAACCCGTATTCTTCCAAGGCAACCACAAACCACGCGGCACATTCGTATCACTAAAATAAGCATTAGTTCCCGTCGCATAAGTCACCACATCATTACCCGTAAACATCACTTGTAGAGCGCAAGACTGCCACGGATTGGAAGAAGGAATATTCACCTCGAATTTCAGTTGCAAGCCATTGACGCCATACTCCTCGAGCAGTTCTGCAAACTCAGGACGTGCAGAAAGTTCGGGATAACCGGCAGACGGTTCCGGCCAATAGTTGAACGAGAACTCATCTTCTGCCCAAGTAGCTCCGATAGCACCGTCAAGTGCTCCGGTGAGACAGATATAAGCACCGTCAATACTGTTTTCATCGGCTTCTCTCAACACCTTGCTACCATCGCGCCAACCGTGGGCAATAGCCATACCGCCATGAGAACCGTCCCAGTCAAAGAGAATGTTACGTGTATCATAATAGCGGAACTTGGAACGTCCGGTACCATAAATGGACTTCACGTTGATATAGCCTGCAGGAGCATTGTCCGGAAGAATAAAGCTGACCGCAGTCTTGGTTATGTTCGTAATATTAGTCACTTCCACATTACCGGCCATCGTAATGGTCAGCGGCACATTCGGGTCATCAATGAAATAGTCACCAATCAGTGTCACCTCACTACCCGGCTTTGCAAACTCACAAGAAATGGAGTTCACGGTAGGAGCCGGAACCAACACCTTGAAATCATAATCTATGGTATCCTTTGCTTTGGTCACCATATAAATCTTATCAGTCACTACCGAAGGAATCTCTTTCGGAACATCTACCATAAGTGTATGGTCAGTGATGTAACTGGTATTAAGTATCGCCTTCTGGTCATTGAAATAGAGCTCGTAAACACTCCGCAGATTTTCACCGACCAGACAAATCGTATTCGCCATATAAGCCCCCGACAGCAAAGAGTCTGCCGCTGCCGGATCAGGGACACGAACATATTTCAAGGTAGGCTTTCCCCCTGCCACTTCATATTTATCCGGTTCATCCTCACAAGCCGCCATGGAAAAGCCTGCTACAACAACAGCTGCCGCGAAGAACCAATTCGTATATCTATTATTTTTCATCTTTTCAAGCATTAAATTAATAACTGAATTCAGAACGTACATCTACGTGTACCGGGTCTTTCATCAAATTAGGATTGAACACCACGTCTTCTGTCGGGAACGGCAATGTAAAGCTGGAGACTGTCACATTCGGCGCCTTTGCATCCGGATTGTAACGGGTCTCGTCCGGATTCACCGTCCAACTGCCGTTTTCATAATAAGCCTTATAAGTAGTACCCAGACTATAATAAACATCACGGCGCTGTGCCTTCAGCTCATTGATAGCACGCTGGGAATCATAATATGCCAAACGTACATAATCATACCAACGGTCGCCTTCGCAAGCCAGTTCCAGCCGGCGTTCCTTCCAGACGTCCTCCCAAGTAATGGAGGTTTTCGGAGTAACTCCCGGAATGGCACGGCCACGTACTGCATTGAAAGCATCCAGTGCACTCTGGTCTGTAGTAGAGGTAGCCAGTCCCATTTTCGCCTCGGCATATACCAGATAGATATCGGACAGGCGCAGGATATGGGTTGCCAGGCCGCTGTACATATTACCAGCCGATACGCCCAAGCCCAATACATGGTCATTATTGTTACCATAGAGATGCTTCACGTGATTGGCACCGGTAGGAGACTGGTAATCGCCATTAGGTCCTCCCTTCCCATATTCGGCATCATAAATAAACCGCAGATAATCAAATCCGCCCTTGTCCTGCCAGAAATAATCGTATACATCACCTGCCATCATCATAGTAGCCTTACGACGGGTATCCGTATCCGAACGCGTCTCAGGACTTTCCAAAGCGGAAATTCCAAATGCATCCTGCAAATCAACCGACGGACCTGCATAGCCGCCCCAGCAATCACCAAATTCATCGAATCCCACCATTGCCAAGTCCGACTGCAACGTATTCTGCTGTGTCCAGGGGTCACGTCCTGCCGACCAGTGCCAGGAGAAGAGACACTCTTCATTCTTGTTGTTTGCCAAACGGAAAACATCGGAATAGTTAGCCAGCAAGTTACGGCCGGAATTATTAATTACATCCTTGGAATATTCTGCCGCTTTCGCCAAATCATCCGCATTGCGGGTACCGGAAAGGCCACTCTTAGTTAGATACACCTTAGCCAAAAGACCTTCGGCACAATAGCGGTCAATACGTCCCGTTTCACCTCTGGCCGGAAGCAACTCCATAGCTTTCTCCAGAGTCATAATGATATATTCGTACACATCTGCTGCCTCCACTTTGAATTTGGAGTTATAATTACCGGAATTCAATTCGTCCGTATTATCATGGATAATGGGTACTGCGCCAAAACTACGTACCAAATAGAAGTAAGCCATGGCTTTCCATGCCAGACACTCGCCCATACACTGATTTTTCACTGCTTCTGACGCATTTGCCGTCTTCAAACGAGTATATACAGTATTGGCATGGCCAATCACTGCCCATAGAGAATAGGACATGTTCACAAGGTTTTCATCCGTACCATTCACCGTAAAATTCAAGTAAGGGCTGTTTCCCTCGTATACGTTTCCGGACAAGATTTCACCGACTTTAATAAAACCGCGCTGAAAGTCATACCAAGGTGAGTTATAAAGATAATTAACCCCCTGCACACATTGTTCGTCATTCTGATAGAAGTTCGATTCGTTATAATTGTCTTCGGTAGGACGGTTCAGGAAATCCTCGCATGAAACTGTTCCCATACCGAGTACAGCTGCAAACGCCCAATATTTAATATATCTGATTTTCATGTTTTCTTCAATTTAAAGTGTTAGAATGAAACGTTCAAGCCGAATGAATAAACTGTAGGAGACGGATAACGTCCGTTGTCCAAACCATAGACATTGACGCTTGAAGTGCTGGCACCAATTTCAGGGTCATAGCCGTCATAACCGGTAATGGTCAGCAGGTTCTGGATATTGGCATAGATACGCAAGTTGCTCAGTCCCAGTTTATCAATCGTCTTTTTCGGGAAAGTATATCCCAAAGAGATGTTCTTCAGACGGATATAAGAACCATCTTCAATATAACGGTCACTGATACGGTCGTTGTCATTCGGGTCATTGATAGTGGCGCGTGGAATGGAAGCTCCCGGGTTTGCCACCATGACGTTAGACACATCATTATACCACATCGTTCCATCTTCGTAGACCTTGTTCGGATTGATAGGAACAAGCTGTGCACGTCCGTTTACAGCATTCAGCTGGTTAGTCCAGGGAGAGTTCATATGTGTCAGCTTCATGGAAAGGTAGTTATACACCTTGTTGCCATAGGAACCGTTGATGAAAACGGACAAGTCGAAGTTCTTGTAACGGAAAGTATTGGTCCAGCCAAAAGTAAACTTAGGCATCGGAGAACCGATATTGGTCTTGTCATAGTCGTCAATAACGCCATCGGGCACACCGTCAGGACCACTGATATCCTTATATTTCACATCACCCACCCATACGGTATTGGTACGGTCGAATACACCGTTTGCCGGGTACTTGGCAGGTTTCGGAGAAGTCTGAAGGTCCTCCAGGTCCTTGTAAACACCATCACAAACAAATCCATAGAAGTTATAAAGTGATTCGCCTACACTGGATACACTGACTACATCGGTCCACTGTCCGTAACCCACAATCTGCGCATTGGCTGTACCAGCCAATCCTTTCAGTTTGTTCTTGTTGAAAGAAATCTGGAAGTCAGAATCCCATTCAAACTTACCCGTAATAGGATGTGTGTTCAGAGAGATTTCAAAACCGGTATTCTCTATGTCACCATAGTTACCTTTCGGAGCAGCCAATGCAGAAGAGGCATTACCGGAAGTACCCATATAAGAAGGCAACTGCAACGGCATCAACATATCACTGGAAGTTTTCTTGTACCACTCTACCGTCAGGTTGATACGGTCGTGCAGGAATCCCAAATCCACACCGACGTTCCATTGCTCCTGGGACTCCCATTTGATGGAAGTATTCGGTATATTGGAGGGGCGATACCCCATACCCAGACCGGAAGGCATACGACTCATGGATGTACCCCAAGCATAACCACCGATGTTGGCATTACCAGTTTGTCCCCATCCCAGACGCAACTTACCGTTACTGATGACCTTCTTCAACGGTTCAAAGAACGTTTCGTTGGAAAAGCGCCAGGAAGTAGCCAATGAATGGAAGCCTGCCCAACGGTTCTCGGGACCGAAGTTTGAAGAGCCGTCATAACGATAGGTATAAGTACCCAGATAACGGTCGGCATAGTTATAAGTCAGACGTGTAAAGAAAGATGCCATAGACGAGCTTCCAAAACCTGCATTGATAGTCGGGGTTCCCGTACCCAAGGCAGGATTGTGCACTTCATCCGAAGGCAGACCGCTATTGAACACACTCGTGAAGTCATAGCTGGACTCCCAGCACTCCTGGCCCACCATGGCTGTATAATGATGCTTGTCGCCTATGTTTCCGGAATAGGTCACATAGTTCTTCAATTGCCAGAATGTACTGCTGTTTTTCTGGATATTGCTTTCATTACTGGAACGTACCCATCCACCCAAATCAACCATCGGCTTGTAGCGCTCACCTTTGCTGGAACTGATGTCATAACCCAATTCGGCATGCCATACCAGATTTTTAATCGGAGTAACCTCAAAGAAAATATTACCCGTCAGTTTCTGACGGTCCAGCAGAATGTCATCCATCATGGCAAGGGCAATCGGGTTAGGATTCGTGTAGCCTTCGCGAACAACGGTGGCATAGCTGCCATCCAGATTATAGATAGGTATATCAGGAAGAGTGGTCAACGAGTAGTTAATCAAACCTTCATCACTGTCTGCCAGTTTCAGGTCATCACCCGTTGCTGTATAGGTGGCGGTCAAACCGAGTTTCAACCACTTCTTCAGTTGGGCATCCAAGTTGGCACGGAAGCTGTAACGGTTAAAGTTTGAACCGATGATGGTACCGTCCTGATCCATATAGGAAGCTGATACGTAGTATTGTATCTTCTCTGTACCACCTTGTGCCGAAATCTGGTGCTGATGCTGCAAAGCAGTCTGGAAGATGGCGTCCTGCCAGTTTGTACCTACTCCCAGCAGAGAAGGATCGGCATAATAATTACTAGGGTCAGAGATTTCACCCATGTTTGCCAAATCATTATAATAAGTGGCATACTCACGCAGATTCATCATATCCAGACGCTTTGTCTGGCGTTGAACGGCAAACATACCGTCATAAGTAAACTTAGCCTCACCCGCCTTACCACGTTTGGTCGTAATCAAAACCACACCATTGGAACCTTGCGCACCGTAAATGGCGGTTGCCGAAGCATCTTTCAGAATTTCCATACTGACGATATCAGCAGGGTTGATGGTGGAAAGCGGAGAAATGGTGGAAACCGAGCCATTACCCAGTGCATCGCCCAAACCATAAGATGAACCGCTTTGTCCCTGACTCTGTACAATCACACCGTCAATTACATACAACGGCTCGGCATTAGCATTGATAGTGGCCTGACCACGTACGCGGATAGAGGAGGAAGAACCCGGAGCACCGGAAGTGCTGACTGCCGTCACACCGGCAGCACGCCCTTGAAGGGACTGGTCGAGATTGGTGATAATAGAACCCTTAATCTTGTCTTCACTCATGGAAACGGAAGCACCGGAAAGGTCGCTTTTCTTCATCGTACCGTACCCCACAACCACCACTTCGTCCAACATCTCGGAGTCTTCCTTCAGCGTGATGTTCACTGTTGTCTGGTTCGTTATCTTTATTTCCTGGCTGACATAGCCTATAAAGGAGACTACAATGGTAGCTCCTGGTTTCACATTCAAGGCAAAGTTACCGTCAATGTCGGTAATTACACCATTCGTTGTACCTTTTTCCAATACATTGGCACCGATAATAGGGCCCATAGCATCACTGACGACACCCGTAATTTTCTTTGTTTGCTGCACTGCCTCAACGGTATCCGTCGATGATACTGCGAAAAGCTGAGGAGCATAACCCAGACTGAACACCGAGCATATCCCCGCAAGCAGCGCTGTCTTTCTAAAATTCAAATTCATACTGTATTTCTTAGATTTAAAACAAACACAAAACCTCCCAAAAGAAGATTTTTTTAGTTAACAAAATGAGAGTAAGTCAAGAAACCGTGACATGCAATCAAGGCGTTGACACTTAAAATTACTTCCAAACAATTCATGTTTTCACAGCATCATTCTTCTTTTCTTCCATAAGCACAATTCTTTTTTCTTAATTATTAATGGTTAAATCATATTGTTTTTAAAGGGCTATTTTTTCAGTGTCGTCAATTCGTCACGAACCATTCTCCCCCACTCTTTCATGTCTGCATCTTTCCAGTTTCCCTCGGAAGAAGCCGACGGATAAAGCATGGAACAAGTCTCGTCTTTGTCCGACAAGGACCAAGCCACCCAACTGATGGAATGCCGCTGCATCCACTCCAGCCAATTCCCCCACTCTTCTTTACTGATGGGGCCGTCCCCACTTGCCTCCATACCGGCGCATTCGGAAACGAAAATCGGCAAGCCCTTGCCCAGAGCATAGTCGGCGCGGTCGCGCAGCCACTGTCCGTGGGTGTTGGCATAAAAGTGGAGTGTATACATTATATTGCTATATCCGGTAATAGGATCGTCCGCTGCCAAATGGATGTCCTGGTCCCAATGCGGACAACCAACGAGGATAACGGCATCCGGTTCTATGGCACGAATCGTCTTGATAACCTCCACAGAGTATGACTTCACCTGCTCCCAACTGTCTTCCACCGGTTCGTTGAAAACCTCATAGATGACATTAGGAACCCCTTTGTAACGGGTAGCCATTTGGGTGAAGAACTCCTTTGCTTCTTCCTGCCGCAGATTGTGGCTATGCCAGTCGATGATGACGTAAACGCCGTTCTCGATAGCAGCATCCACCACTTTCGTAACACACTCAATACCGAATTCGGGCTTGTTCACATAGCAGGCGCTATCCAAATCCACTCCCATAGAGGCCCGAAGCACTTGTGCGCCCCAGTCATTGACCAGATAAGCAACCGAAGAGGCATTGTAGAAACGGGGCCAGAACTGATGCCAGCCATAGCTGACACCGTGCAATACCACCGTGTCTCCTTCGGTATTCATCAACTGCGTACCATTGACCACCAATGCCGGTAGCGTTTCCTTTACATTTTCATTCTTCGACGGGTTTGTTCCACAACCAATGGTCATACCTAGGCAACAAACCGCCAACATAACTTTCCATATGCTTTTCATATCATACTTAGTATTTAGAGTAATAATCTTTCTTATATAACGGTACAAACGCTTTGTACACGCTTACATTCTAATTTTCAGGCAGGGATTACACGGAAAAGCACGGATAGGTTCAATTTTGCAGCTTCCGGTTTTCCGCTTTAATTATTTCAATAGTGCTGTCTGTGGCAAAGACAGAGTTCAGTCCTTGTTGTTCTTGAGCCGGGTCACCGGTATAGTCATCTCCCTTTTCCCAGAATACATGGTCGGGATTTTGTCCGGCAAAACCACCCCATGCCCAGAAGTTGCATCCGGCAAAGAGTCCGCCGCTCTCACGGTCCTGGCGGATGAGGTCGAATACATAACGGTAATATTCATCGCGGGCAGTGGTCGGTGCCTCTTTGGAAAAGCTGAAACCGTCACGGGGAAAACCGAACTCCTCCAAAACAATCGGCTTGCTGTACTTCCGAGCAATGACCATGTGGTCATCTATATACTTCTTAGTATTTTCCTTGGCACGCGGAAGAAGTTCCTTCAGGCTGTCCGCCTTCACCCAACTCCAGTTGTAAGGCCAGATGTGGATATTCAGATAATTGATGTTGGGGTCGGCATGAATCTTCTCGAAAAGATTCATATCCATTTCGCATCCCCACGAGCCCTCACTGCCGGAAGACACCATGTGGTTCGGGTCAAGTGACTTGATTTGTGCAGCCACATCGGCCATCCAGCGGGCAAACGGTTCCTTGTTCTCGTCAGAGAAAGCGCGAGGCTCGTTACCAATCTGCCAAGACATAATAGTGGGGTCATCCACATATTTTATCTGATTATACCTATTGGTGCGTGAAACAATATAATTGACATGATTGGCAAACAAGGCCTTCGCGCTGTCCGATTGGGGGAACTGCTTGACATACTCCATATAGGCGGGCCATCCGTCTACGGCAGGTACCACGGCATCACCGTGTCCGGACCATTGCAGGTAAACGGAATAGCCACCGCTCCATTCCCAGGAATTGTTCAAATAGAGGACAGCTGTCATATCACGTTCACGCAGTTCATTCATAAAATAATCCAATCCGGCTAAAATAGTATCATTATAGACGCCCGGTGCCACTTGTAAAGAGGGCTCTACCCGCGTCTTTATGCCATTTTCACCGTCAGCACCCACCAATACGCGCAGGTTGTTGATGCCAATACTTTTCAGAAAGTCCAGCTCCTTATGCAACCGTTCACGATTGCCGCCTTCACCTTCGGAACCAAGAATGGCACCGTACCAGAAATTGGTACCTACAAAATAATAGGGTTTTCCGTCGCGAACGAACTGTCCATCGGCATTGACCTTAATAAACGAATGCTCCGCAGGCTTAGGGGCACATGCCCCCAAAAGGAATAAAAGTACTGTCAGCAAAAGGAATTGTTTCTTCATATTATCAGTTTTTAAGCGATACACAAAGATACGCGGCTCATATCATAAAAAATGATACTATATTATCAGATTAATGTGCCAATGTGATTAATCACATTGGCACATTAAGTTGTCTCCGTATCCAGTCCAGCCATTCATCCCACTGTTCCTGATACCAGTAATGCCCGGTTTCCAGATAAGGATGCAGTTCCTTCGGAGAAGAAATCACATTGTAGGCTGCATACATGGAAGTGGGAGGACAGACCTCATCGTTATACCCCCAACTGAACCAACCGGGCACATTCAGCAGGCGGGCAAAGTTTGCCGTATCATAATAGCGCACCGTTTCAAGCTGCTTTTCATCGGGAGCACCGTAATAATAGAAATAATGGGGCCAGCCGCAAGCGCGCTTCTTGAAGAACGCTTCGTGGTCGCATAAGGCAGGATGAACAGCCGCCAGGAAAGTAACGCGCGAATCAAGAGCCGCCGTAATCACAGACAAGGCACCGCCCTGGCTGGAGCCCGTAACGCCCAGCGCCTTCCCGTTGTACTGCGGCAGCGAACAGATAAAATCCACAGCACGCAAAGCGCCTACCACCACACGGTTATAGTAAGAAGCATCCCGGCTGTCGCGGCCGAACGTCCAGTAATTGCTCAGCGCCCCACCTGCCAGCGCATCATATACAGACTGCTGCATCGTGACGGGAATGCCGTGGATACCCACCTCCAATGTAATCACCTTTCCAGGAGCCGTATACGTATCTCCCGCATAAGGGCGGACACCCGCACCGGGCACACGCAGCAAAGCCGGATACTTCCCTTCTTTCTTGGGAATACTGAGAATACCGTAAAAACGTCCTCCCCAAGCTTTTGTCTGGAAGCTGACCTGATATACATTATCCGTTTCCGTACAGCGTTCGGGAAGCAGCGTCATAAGGGGATTCAACGGAGTCTTGCGCGCCTCTTCCAAGGTCTTGGCCCAATAATCCCGAAAATCGGCAGGAAGTTTCGTCACAGGTTGCAGCTGCTCGGGAGCATAGGCCGATGTAGCCAGCCCTTCATAAGTCCGGCCGTCCACATGCGCCTTGACCTTGCAACGCAAGAAGCCTGCAGTCTTCATCGTGCCTTGCAACTTCAAGGTACCATCTTTCAGCACCACGTCTTTCTTTACTTCAGTAGGATACATCTCGGGGCCCAGTTCATAGTCAATCTTGACATCGGACAAGAGGTTCTGTGCCTTCAGCACCCGGACGGTAAACGTACACTTCTCATTCAGACGATACACCCAATCGCTATGGTCGGGTGAAACGACTACACGGATTTCATTGCCGCGTATCTGCGCCGTCACAGCACATACACACAGCAGACATAAAAATAAGGAAAAAACTCTTTTCATGATATCAGATATTAGTATTAATCATTGGTGCAAAAATAGGCACTTTCAATGAAGAATACCAATACTTTTTTATCATATCACCAGCTTCTTTTTCCGATAATTCTCACGGAATTCCTTCGGCGAGCATCCCTTCTTCCGCTTGAACATACGATTGAAATTGGACAGATTGTTGAAGCCGCAGTCATAGCACACCTCTGCAATGGTACGCGTGGAATCTACCAACATACGCGTGGCAAAGCCCAGACGGATATCAATAATGTAGTCGGAAAGCGTCTTGCCGGTGCGCAGGCGAAAGAAACGGCTGAAAGAGACCGGGGTCATGCCCACCATATCGGCCAATGAAGCCAACCGGATATCCTCCTGATAATGGGTGGAAATGTATTTCTGCACCTTCTGTACCCGGCGGCTGTCAGAGAAAGTCTCTATCTTGGCAAACGAAGAACTGGACAACACCCGGGCATTGTCATAGAGGGAAAGTTCGTAAAGGATACGGAGAAAGTTCATCACGGCATAAAAGCCCTGCTCCTCGGAAGCCAGCTTATCCAGCCAGTTGTACACCTTCATGATGGCCTGCATGGGGAAACTAAGTCCGCACTGTGCACGCTCCAGCATCCGACGGATACTGTCGAACTGGTTCTTGTTGACAACGTTCCCGAAGAACAAGTCGGGAGAGAACTGAATGGTAATCTCCCGAATATCCCCGGAGGTACATTCATGTTGCTCCCATACATGCTCCAACTCCTTACCGGTTATCAGCACCAGGTCATAATCACCGATAATCTCGGCAGAATCGCCCACCACACGACGTACGCCGGAAGCATGTTCCGTGAAGTTCAGTTCATACTCTGCGTGACAATGGATGGGGTAGGTAAATTCTGTTTTGCGACGATCGGCAATATAGAAACAGTCACGTTCCGACAGAGGGGTTATTTCCCTCATGATATAGTTCTGGTTTTCCATAGGCATTGGTTAAAAAAATATCATGCCACAAATATACTCATTCTTTTTAATCCCACAACAGTACCATTTGTTACATTTAGAGGTAATAATTGTTATATATGAGCAGATACCCGGGAAAGTCCCACCCGGAAAAGCAAAACTTCCGTTCTTCTCCCCCTCAGGCTCTAATGTAAGGATGTATGAGATGCGCATCTCGTACACTTACACACTATAGTTTGAGGAAGAAAGAAGCGGAGATCCCTCTCTTGCCCCATAGACAAGAGAAAGGTCTCCGCTTCGCCGGATGATATAAATGATAAGCCGCTTACTTCTGCAACTTCAAGACACAGGAAGTTTCCGGCAGGTTTTCCGAAACGACCGTCAGTGTGGCTTCTCCCGCTTCGCCGGTACTTTGCAACAGCACCTGTGCAAGTCCGTTGAATGCCTTTACCTGATAGGTGCGGGCATCGGCGTCGGCCGGACGTTCCGTAGCCTGATAAGCGGGGTCTCCATTCCCCACCCCAAGGATGCGTACCGGACCGGAAACGGTTATCGTCAAGTCGTTGCAGGCAGTGGGGACAAAACGTTTCTTTTTGTCCTGCAACTCAATATTACACACTGCCACATCCCGATTGTCTGCCTGAATGACGGGACGGTCTGCCGTCAGGGAGATACGGGCAGGAGCACCGGTAGTCTCCACAGTACGGGCCAATATTTTTTTGCCGTTCTTATAGCCTACAGCCTTCACTGCACCGGGCTGGAAAACGGCTTTCCAGGAAAGATGGCCGTTTCGGGGCATCGGTTTGCGATCCAGTTTCTTGCCGTTCACAGTCAGTTCCACTTCATCGCAGTTGCTGTATACCCAAATATCGATGCTATCACCTTCGTGACCTTGCAGATTCCAGTGAGGAAGGATGTGCAGCACCGGCTCATCCGTCCACCAGGACTTCAGATACCAGGCTTCGTCCTTGGGGAAACCGCAGTAGTCCAGAATGCCGAATTGTGAGCCCGTAGCCGGGAACTTCATGGGGTTGGGCTCGCCGCGGTAGTCGAAACCCGTCCAATAGAAAAGACCCGCCAGATAGGGACGTTCGTCATAGAATTTCCAGCCACGCTCGATGCAGTTCAGCAGGCTGTCAGGTCCGTTCGGCTTGCGGTTGTGCGCCACCATGTGGCCTTTGTCGTGGGCATCGAAGTAGATGCCGCGCGTACCACAGCCCGTAGTCTCTTCCGAACCGAGCGCACGGCGGCCGGGATAATCCTTGCGGTGCTGCTCCACAGGGTTCTGAAGGATGTAGTTATAACCAGCCACGTCTGCGGGAATCAAGATGGCAGGGCCACTGCTCGAAGCAACGGTCATGAGGCGCGTAGGGTCGAAACGGTGGCAATATTCGCGCATCGTGGCAGCAATGCGTGTACCGCTTTCTTTCCACTCGATGCCCCACTCCTCGTTGCCTACACTCCAAAGGATAATGCACGGATGGTTGCGGTCGCGGTCTATCATGCGTTTCAGCAGGCGAGTATGTTCCTCGTTGACACCCGTCAGACGGTTTTCTTCTATCACAAGGATGCCGAGGCTGTCGCAGGCATCGAGCATTTCGGGAGTCATCGGGTTATGGGAAGAACGGTAGGCATTGCAGCCGAACTTCTTCAGTTCCTTCAGTCGGTACACTTGCAAGGCATCGGGAATGCCGGCACCTACTCCGGGGTGGTCTTGGTGCATGTTCACACCTTTCAGTTTCAGAGGCTGTCCGTTCAAGAGGAAGCCCTTGTCGGCATCGAAGCGGATGTCACGAATACCCGTAGTAGTGGTATAAGCATCCACCAGCTTGCCATGCTGATAGACTTCCGTAAGCAGTGTATATAGATAAGGTGTATCCACACTCCAAAGATGAGGTTTGTCCAGCGCTATTTCACCGACGGTGAGCTGGCGGTCTTTCGGCAGTACCGGCTTACCGGCCGTTTCGCAGCGTGCCACTTCCTTGCCGTCGGCATCCCGGAGGATATGGCAGAGGCGGTAATCCTCCGTTTGCAGACCGGAGTTTTCAACAGTAGTCTCTATCGTCAGCTTGGCCTTGTCAAAAGGTGCGGCCAGCGTGCTGTGCACAAAGGTTCCGAAAGGAGCTACATGTAACGGCGCCGTCTTGTTCAGCCATACATGGCGGTAGATGCCCGCACCCTCGTAAAACCAGCCCTCCTCGAGCGTGGCATCCGCACGGACGCAGATAAGATTCTCTTCTCCGTAATTCAAGTATTCCGTAATGTCATACACCTGCGTGGCATAGCCGCTCGGTTCGTGTCCCAGGTAGAAACCGTTTATCCAGATACGGGCATCACGGAAGATACCGTCGAACTGAAGATAAAGATGTTTGCCGAGGTCCTCTTGTGGCACGGTGATGGTCTTTCGGTACCATCCCACAGAGTTTTCGGGGAATTTATAGCCGACGGCTTTATAGCCATGACTGTGGCTCGCCTCTTTGGCATAAGGCAAATCAACCACCCAGTCATGCGGAAGGTTGACCGTCTTCCAGCCCACACCCCACTTCTCCGGATTGAACTTAGGGGAGTAAGGACCCTCATTATGGATAGAGGCTGCTTTAGTCAGATAGTTGAAGTACTCCGTTCCGCAGCCGAAGTCTTTCTCCGGTGAGGAAGCATTGCCAAAAGCAAACTGCCAGCCGTCATCCAGCAAAATACGTTCGCGGACGGATTGGGCGGAAAGAGAAAAGGTAATTCCAAGAAGGAACAAAAATGCGAATAAGTGTTTCATATCGGTTAATCATAAAATGTGTTTACAAAGATAGGGCGAAATAGACTCGTACAGTGATACTTTTGTATCTTTTTCCGGTACTTCATGTTTCCGAAGGGAAAAAACACGCCGGGCAAACAAGGGTGATAGGAGAAAAGTTTTTAAATTTGAAGCGTGCTTCCGGGAAAATGGCCGGATGGCACAACTAACGAAGAATGTATCAAACTAAATACAAGAAATAATATGCAAGACAAAAGATTCGGATATTTCGATGACGACAACCGCGAATACGTCATTACCGATCCCAAGACACCTTGGCCATGGATTAACTACCTGGGCAATGAAGATTTCTTCTCACTCATCTCCAATACTGCCGGAGGCTATTCCTTCTACAAGGACGCCAAGTTCCGCCGCATCACCCGCTACCGCTACAACAACGTGCCGATGGACAACGGGGGACGCTACTTCTACATCAATGAAGGCGGCAACGTATGGTCTCCCACCTGGAAGCCCTGCAAGACTGCACTCGACAGTTACGAGTGTCGCCACGGCATGAGCTACACCCGCATCACCGGATCCAAAGACGGCATCGAAGCCAGCCTGCTCTTCTTCGTCCCACTGAAGACCTGGGGAGAGGTGCAGAAGCTGACCTTGCGGAATACTTCTGCCAAAGTGAGAAAACTCAAACTATTCTCCTTTGCCGAATGGTGCTTGTGGAATGCCGCTACGGACATGGAGAACTTCCAGCGTAACTTCTCCACGGGAGAGGTGGAAGTGGACGGGTCTGTCATCTACCACAAGACGGAATACAAGGAACGCCGCAATCACTACGCCTTCTACAGTATCAATACACCCGTAGACGGTTTCGATACCGACCGCGAAACATTCGTGGGACTCTACAACGAGTTTGCCGACCCGGAACGGGTAGTAGAAGGCAGACCGGGCAACAGCATTGCCCACGGTTGGAGTCCCATCGCCTCGCACTATCTGGAAGTAGAACTGCAACCCGGCGAAAGCCGCGACTTCATCTTCCTGCTGGGCTATGTGGAAAACAAGCAAGAGGCAAAGTTCGAGGAGCATGAAGCATCTCAGCATGAAGCATTCAAGCAGAGTGTACCCTCTTCACCTATTATAAATAAGGTAAAGGCTAAGGCGATGATTTCGGCCTTCGACACTACCGCCAAAGTAGATGCCGCCTTTGCCGAGCTGAAAGCCTACTGGGACCGCCTGCTGGACATCTACGTCGTGAAGACCGACGAAGAAAAGTTGGACCGCATGGTGAACATCTGGAACCAGTACCAGTGCATGATTACCTTCAACATGTCCCGCTCCGCCTCTTTCTTCGAGAGCGGCATCGGTCGTGGAATGGGTTTCCGCGACTCCAACCAGGACCTCGTGGGCTTCGTGCATCAGATACCGGAACGAGCCCGCGAACGAATCATCGACATAGCTTCTACCCAATTCCCCGACGGAGGATGCTACCACCAATACCAACCGCTGACCAAACGCGGCAACAACGACATCGGCGGCGGCTTCAACGATGACCCCATGTGGCTTATCTTCGGTACGGTGGCATACATCAAGGAATCGGGAGACTTCAGTATCCTGGATGAGCCCGTCCCCTTCGACAACAAAGAAGGTTCGGAAGTGTCTCTGTTCGAGCACCTGCGCGTCTCCTTCAACCACGTCATCGAGAACCTCGGCCCCCACATGTTGCCCCTCATCGGCCGTGCCGACTGGAACGACTGCCTGAACCTGAACTGCTTCTCCTGGGACCCGAATGAATCCTTCCAGACCACGGAAAACCAGACGGAAGGCAGCCAAGCAGAATCGCTGATGATTGCCGGCTTGTTCGTGGTATGCGGACGCGACTATGTGGAACTATGCCGCCACCTGGGTAAAGACGACGAAGCAAACAGAGCGCAAACCTATATAGAGAACATGGTGGAAGCCGTGAAAAAACATGGCTGGGACGGTGACTGGTACTTGCGCGCC
Organism: Bacteroides uniformis; assembly: GCF_025147485.1. Taxonomy (NCBI): domain Bacteria; kingdom Pseudomonadati; phylum Bacteroidota; class Bacteroidia; order Bacteroidales; family Bacteroidaceae; genus Bacteroides; species Bacteroides uniformis. Next base: position 535,056 of record NZ_CP102263.1, read on the forward strand.
TACGATTACTTCGGCCACAAGGTAGGTTCCAAAGAGAACGAAGAAGGACAAATCTTCATCGAATCGCAAGGCTGGTGCACCATGGCAGGCATCGGACTGGAAGAAGGCATGGTAAAAAAAGCGCTGGACTCCGTAAAGGAACGCCTGGACTGCGAACACGGTATTGTACTCAACAATCCACCCTTCACCCGCTATGTTGTGGAGTATGGAGAAATCTCCACCTATCCCGCCGGCTACAAGGAGAACGCAGGTATCTTCTGCCACAACAACCCGTGGGTCATCATCGGAGAAACCGTACTGGGACGGGGTGACCGTTCCTGGGAGTATTTCCGCAAGATATGCCCGTCGTACACCGAAGAGCACAGTGCCCTGCATAAAGTAGAACCTTACGTATGCTGCCAGATGGTGGCCGGCAAGGACGCCGCCCGCCCCGGCGAAGGCAAGAACAGCTGGCTGACTGGAACGGCTGCCTGGATGTGGTATGCCATCACGCAATTCATACTCGGCATCAAGCCTTCGTATGAAGGTCTGGAAATCAATCCTTGTATCCCGGCAGGCTGGAAAGGCTTCAACGTGAAGCGTAGGTTCCGCGGGGCAGAATATCATATTACCGTGAAGAATCCCGATGGTGTGTGCAAAGGCATCAAGTCCGTCACAGTAGACGGCCAGCCGATAGAAGGCAATGTGGTGAACCATCTGCCGGGCACGCATACAGTAGAAGTAATAATGGGATAACCCACAAAATACAATATCATGATAAACCCTATTTATTCTCCAGCGCCCGAACGCTATGACAACGGCATGAAATTCCGCCGTTGCGGGCAAAGCGGCATCCTGCTGCCGGAAATATCACTCGGATTGTGGCACAACTTCGGCGACGTGAACACATTTGCCAATTCCCAGGCCATGGCGCACTATGCCTTCGACCGTGGAATCACACATTTCGACCTCGCCAACAATTACGGTCCTTCCTACGGTTCCGCCGAAGAGACTTTCGGAATGATTATGAAGAAATCCTTCATGCCCTATCGGGACGAACTATTCATCTCCACCAAGGCCGGACACGACATGTGGCCCGGCCCCTACGGGGAGTGGGGCTCACGCAAGTACCTGATGAGCAGCCTCAACCAAAGTCTGAAACGGATGAACCTGGAGTATGTGGACATCTTCTACTCCCACCGCTACGACCCGGATACTCCGCTTGAAGAGACCCTGCAAGCACTGGTTGATATCGTACGGCAAGGCAAAGCACTCTATGTAGGAATCTCCAAATATCCCAAAGAGGCGGCCGAGTTTGCCTACAAATACCTGGAAGAACGGGATGTACACTGCCTGCTCTATCAAGGCAGATACAATCTCTTCAACCGCGAACCGGAAGAAGAAGGTATCCTGCAGCAAGCCAAAGGGAACGGAACCGGCTTCATCGCCTTCTCCCCGCTGGCGCAGGGCCTGCTGACCAACCGCTACCTAAATGGTATTCCCGAAGATTCGCGCATGGCAAAGGGGGCTTTCCTAAAGAAAGAAGCACTGACCGACGAGACGCTGCAAAAAATCAAGGCACTCAACGAGGTTGCTGCCTCACGCGGGCAAACCCTTGCCGAGATGTCACTTGCCTGGCTGTTGAAGGACGACCTGGTGACAAGCGTCATCATCGGAGCGAGCTCCGTTGCCCAACTGGCAGATAACCTGAAAGCGACTGAAAATACAGACTTCTCTGCCGAGGAACTGGAGAAGATAAAGAAAATCATTCAAAAATAAATCAACATGAAAAGCCTCCTTATTCAAACCTTTTGTTTATTATTCCTTTGCTTGGGCACGGTCCGTGCACAGCAATACCAACTTGCATCACCCAACGGAAAACTATCCGTTACGGTAGATGCCGGAGAAGCCCTCACCTGGCAGATAGCACACGACGGAACCACGGTGCTGCAACCCTCTGCCATCGCCCTGCAAGGCAGAGATGAAAAATCAGCCAAGAAAGCAATAACTTTCGGTAAAAATGTAAAAGTAATCCGTGCAGAACGCAAGTCTGTAGAGTCCTCCTTCCCCACTCCCCTCTATAAAAAAGCAAGTGTGAAGGATGTCTACAACCAGCTGACACTGAAATGCCGCGGAGGCTACAGCGTACAGTTCCGCGCATACGATGACGGCGCTGCCTACCGCTTCATTTCCGAACAGAACAAGCCGTTTATCGTCCTCAACGAAACTGCGGACTTCAATTTCGACAAGGATTACCAGGCATTTGTACCTTACATAAACGACAACCGCAACGGTGAGCGCTATTGCTTCTCCTTCGAGTCTTACTACGACGAAGCCCCGTTGTCCAAAATGTACACCGACTCACTCTCCATCACCCCACTGATGGTTTGCCTGGACGGAGGAAAGAAAGCCGTTATCATGGAAGCCGGATTGGAAAACTATCCCGGCATGTTCCTCACTGTAAATCCCCAGACACGTCAAGGAGTGCAGGCAGCATTTGCCCCCTATCCGCTGGAGGAAATAATCGGCGGACACAACCGGCTGAACCTGATACCGACAAAACGTGCAGACTACATCGCCCGTTGTGCCAAGCAGGAGCTCCCCTGGCGTGTGGTGCTCGTCACCGAGAAGGACACGCAGCTTGCCGACAATGACATGGCACAGCGTCTTGCCCCCGCCTGCCGCATCAAAGACATTTCCTGGATTAAACCCGGCAAAGTGGCTTGGGACTGGTGGAACACCTGCAACCTGACTGGCGTAGACTTCAAAGCCGGCATGAACACCCCGACTTATAAGGCATTCATCGACTTTGCCGCCGACAACAACCTGGAATATATCATCATCGATGACGGCTGGAGCGGAAACGAATCCTTATTGAAAGACCTGAATCCGGATATCGACTTAAAGGAACTGGTAGCCTACGGAAACCAGAAGGGCGTCGGCATCATTCTCTGGGCAAGCTGGCGAAACTCTGCCAAAGATACGGAAGCTGCATTCAGCCACTATGCACAGATGGGTATCAAAGGCTTCAAGATAGACTTCTTCGACCGTGACGACCAGCCACTGGTACAGTCTGTAGAACGTATTGTAGCCTGCGCCGCCGAGCACCGCCTGGTATTGGACCTGCATGGCCTCAAGCCATACGGTATACAGCGCACCTATCCCAACGTCCTGAACTTTGAAGGTGTAAAGGGATTAGAGAACGCCAAATGGGAACCGATAGTGAACGGAGCCCCCCTCCACAACTTCCCACGCTATGACGTGACTGCTCCCTACCTGCGTATGCTTATAGGCCCGATGGACTACACACCGGGAGCCACAATGAACGCAACCCGCGAAACCTTCCGTGCCGTCAACGACCATCCGATGAGCCAGGGTACGCGCGTCCACCAGATGGCGATGTACACCCTCTTCGAAGCCCCGCTGCAAATGCTTGCCGACAGCCCCAGCAAATATATGAAGGAGCAGGAATGCACGGACTTCATTGCCAAAGTGCCTACCGTTTTCGACGAGACCGTGGCACTGGACGGTGAAGTAGGCGAATACCTTACACTGGCACGCCGCAAGGGAGACGTCTGGTACATCGCCTCCATGACCGACTGGACACCACGCGACTGTACCATCGACCTTTCCTTCCTCGGAGAAGGAAGTTACGAAGCCGAAATCTTTTCCGACGGCATCAATGCCGACCGGGAAGCAACCGACTACAAGAAAGAAGTACGCACCGTGACCTCGGGAGACAAGCTGAACATACACATGGCACCCGGAGGAGGATGGACAGCACGGATATGGAAAAGATGATAGGGTGATAAAGTAATGACATGATAAGTGCAATAGGGTGACAGTTACGTTAAAAGTGCTGTCACCCTATTCCTTTATCACTTTTAACATACCTCTACGTGAACCTTTTATATCCTATCTTGTTTTTTCTCACAAAAGCCTAAGGTACCATAGGGCAGGAATTTATATTAAACCTAAACAATTATAAAAGTATGAAGAAATTTATTCCCCTATTATTAGCGGTCTTTGCAGTGACGCTTGCATCTTGCGAAAAAGACCCTGACATGGATAAGCTGGACAATAATTATCTGGTTTATACCAACTATGACAAGAAGGCGGATTTCAAAACCTTCGAAACTTATTACTTGCCGGACAGCATTCTGGTCATCGGTGATAAGGAAAACGCCGAATACTGGAAAGATGAGAATGCCCAGGAAATTCTCAGCGCTTATGTTGCTAACATGAACAGCCGCGGCTACATCCGTGTGAATGACCGGGAAGAAGCCGACCTTGGCTTGCAGGTAAGCTATGTCAGAAGTACCTATTACTTCACCGACTACGGACGTCCCGAATGGTGGTGGAACTATCCAGGCTACTGGGATGCTCCTTACTGGGGCAACTGGGGCGGATGGTATTATCCCTATGCCGTGAACTATTCCTACAGTACCGGTTCCTTTATCAGCGAATTGTTGAATCTGGAGGCGCCGCAAGGCCAGAGCGAGAAACTTCCTGTTCTGTGGACCAGCTATATGAGCGGCTTGCTGAGTGGTTCTACTTCTGTCAATACCAAACTTGCCGTGCAAGGTGTGAACCAAGCTTTCACTCAATCAACTTACCTGACTAACAAGTAGTGACAAGCTACGAGCTATAAGTGACAAATGACGGGTTACCCAATATTAAGGTAACAAGAATAATACGGCAGCATCCTTTCCGGACTGGGAAGTTGCCATTGAACCAAAAAACAAGAACAAAGTATGAAAACAATAAAATATCTTTCCTTGAGAGTATTTGCGGTTGCCGCTCTTGCTCTCGTCTTCGCCCTACCGACGAAGGCACAGATGACCGATAACGGTTATGCCAATATCGACTGGCAATATAACTTTCCCCTCAGCAACAACTTCGCCGACAAATCAAGCGGCTGGGGTATGAATTTTGAAGGCGGTTACTTCCTGACAGACAATTTTGCATTGGGAGCTTTCTTGAACTACCATAGCAACCATGAGTATTTCGGTCGCCAGACACTTCCCGTAGGCGAAGGCGGCAGTCTGAATACCGACCAGCAGCACACTGCATTCCAGTTGCCTTTCGGTCTGGCCTCCCGCTATGTATGGAACCGTGGAGGTGCATTCCAGCCGTATGCCGGTGTAAAACTGGGTGCTGAATATGCACAGTTGAAGTCAACTTTCAACGTATTCGAAGCCAACAAAGATACATGGGGTTTCTATGTATCTCCTGAAATTGGTTTCAATGTGTATCCTTGGGCTTATGGACCGGGCTTGCATTTCGCAGCCTATTACAGCTACGGTACGAACAAAGGTGACCTCTTTACGTACAGCGTAGACGGTTTGAGCAATTTCGGTCTGCGCGTAGGTATTGCGTTCTGATAAGACACACACTTAAAGCTTAACAGATAGAATTTAATTGTTTCAAAATTGAAGAAGAAAAGAGCCTTTCCTGCGTGAGCAAGGGAGGCTCTTTTTAATTCTACCAGTTATTTTTTTCCTCCCAGCATCGCCTTATATACAGCTTCCTGAATCCTCGTCCTTATATCCAGCCTCATCAACTTGTTATTCCACACATCCGGATAGGTGCGGTTGCTCAAAAAGACATAAACCAAGCCGTTCTCCGGGTCTGTCCAGGCGCAAGTACCCGTGAAACCGGTATGACCATAGACAGAAGCAGGGGCAGACTCTGCGCAGGGACTCTTCTGGGGATTATGCCGGTCGGGCTTATCAAATCCCAGCCCCCGGCGGCTTATCCTTGAGACAGTGGTAGTAAATACCCTGCAGGTCTCCTTGCTCAAATAGCGTTTACCGTCCAGTTCACCCCCATTCAGCAACATCTGATAGACTTTTGCTACTTCTTCGGCAGTGGAGAACAGCCCGGCATTACCGGAAACGCCACCCTGAAAAGCTGCGGATTCATCATGTACAAATCCTTGCAAGGTAGTCTTACGCAAGAAAGGATCTGTTGATGAAGGTACAATATCTTCCTTCTTCAAGAAGCGCAGAGGAAGATACCCCGTACGCTCCAATCCCATCGGAGTATAGAATTCCTTGGCCAAATATTCGTCCATAGACATGCCGGTGCGCGCCTCGACCAACTGCTGCAACAAGATAAAGCCCACACAACTATAACGGTAACGTTTATCTCTAAGCGGAGTATCCACAATCTTCTGCAAGTACTCCTGCTTGAAAGAACGGTTCAGCCAAAGGCTGTCGGACACTTGCATCGTATATTCCGGTGTCTGCACCTTCGACGTCAGTCCCTGACGGAAGCGGAACTTAGGGTTCGCCCAAGTCTGCCGTCCGATGCGTGCGGAATGCCGGGCATCGGGACGTGCCTTGAACAAAGTGCCGGTGTAGCTCTCTTCATCAATCGCTTCCTGATAGAATAGCAAGGTAGAAGGTAGACCGGATTCATGCATCAGCAGTTCGCGTACCGTAATATTCTTCTTGTCCGTATCCTGTAGGAAAGGCAGATAATCCGACACCCGGTCTGTAAGATTGAGGCGTCCGCCATCGTACAACTTCATCACAGCAAGCAGCGTGGCTGTGGTCTTTGTCAGCGAAGCGATGTCGTATACATCCGTCTTCTTTACGGGAAGCGCCTTGCTTCCGGCCTCGTTCCAGACGTGGGTACCGAAAGCTTTATTATACATCTCCCTACCATCCTTCAGCACCACCACCTGGCAGCCGGGGTAAGCCCCTTCACGAATGCCTTCTTCAGCTATCTTGTCTATTTCAGCCAGCAGACGGGAATTCATACCATGCTCTTCGGGTACAAAGCGGGGGGCGCTTTGAGGAGTCAGCGTCACTCCCGCACCGGCAGCAAACCGACTACCGATACTGGCAGACAAGCGTCCCTCTGAACAAGCGCTGCCATAAACAATCCGGGCAACCTGCCGCTGTACCTCCTCGTTGGAGGAGTGTGCCAAAATCACCGCTTCAGCAGCAGCGTCCCCTTGTTTTATCTGCAATACCTGCTTGCCAGGAATAAAGAACAGATAAACCACCGGTACGTCAGGAGCGAACTTTGCAAAGAAATTCTGATAGGGCGTCAAACGGTGTTCGGTGACACAGACCAGAATACGTTTGTACTTGGCCAGCGCATTTCTCAAACGGTTCCCGTCAGCCTCCGGCAGATTCTTGCCCAAACGGAACTCCACAGGACGGGTATACTGCGACAGTTCCTTGAGGAACGGCTGGATTTCCTGCGCTTCTCCCACATTGAGCACGGCAACTTCACCGATGGAAGGGTCCAGCGGAAGTACCTCGTCCCGGTTATCCAGCACAGTGATGGCCGCCAAGTTCAGCCGGCGCATCAAATCACGCGTTTTCGGAGTATTGATGCGGGTCCCCAAACCTGAAAGCTGTACATGGGGTTTCTTTTCCAACCCAAGGGCATATTTATATTTCAGTACTTTACGGCATTTCGCCTCTATCTCTTTCTCTGTCAGCTCCCCTTTTTTCACAGCGGCAAGCACAGCCTCCACTTCTTCCTTAATACGCCGGGGGACAAGCAGCAAATCATTGCCGGCTTTCAGCGCCTGCAAACAGATGCTTTCATTGCCCGATACCCCTTTCATGGCAAGGGCATCCGTAAAGACAAGCCCCTGAAAGCCGAGGTCATTCACCAACAGACCGGAAACTACCTTACGCGAAAGCGAAGACGGGAGCCCCTTTTGCGGCTCTATGGTAGGCACCTCCAAGTGCCCCACCATCATTCCTCCCAATCCGGCACGAATAGCTTTTCTGAAAGGATAAAGCTCTATACTGTCCAGACGGGCACGGGTAAAAGGCAGCACGGGCAACGCCTTATGAGAATCCACATCCGTATCCCCATGTCCCGGAAAGTGCTTGCTGACAGAAAGCACACCACCATCCTCCAACCCTTTGGAGTAGGCAACAACCTTGTTCGCCACATTGAACGGACTTTCACCGAAGGAACGGGTATTGATAACCGGATTCTTGGGATTGATATTCACATCCGCTACGGGAGCAAAATTCACTTGCACCCCCAGTTCACGGCATTGGCGGGCCACCTCGCGCCCATATTCATAAATCAGTGTATCGTTCTGTATGCAGCCCAGCACCATGTTTCGCGGAAAGTTCGGAGTACCGCGAAGGCGCATAGCCAGCCCCCATTCACCGTCAAAGGTAATCATCAGCGGAACTTCCGCCATCCGCTGCGCCTCATTGGTCAACATCACCTGGTTCTGCATCAATCCGCCGGAGAATAACAGACCGCCTACCTTATAGTCCTCCACCACCTTACGCAGCAGTTCCTTGTTGGCCTTGTCCTGCTGGGGGGCAATCGTATAGATGAACAGTTGTCCGATGCGTTCTTTCAGAGTCAGACGCTGCATGACGGAATCCACCCACTGCCTGCACCGCACGTCACTGTTCAAGAGACGTACAAGCGAAGGGTCGTTCGGCGGCACCGGAGTAAACGGCATCGGGCCAAGCTGCGCTTTCAGAAGCGGACAAAGACAACACAATATAGTGATATAGGCAAGCAGGTATATTCTCTTCATTCCTTATAGATAGATTGTTTTTAGGGGATTTGCGGAATAATACTTTTATAAATCAATTCCTGGATATCTCTTCTTATATTCATGTCACCCAGTTTCGTGTTCCATACATTGGGGCACAAGCGGTTGCTGAGGAATACATACACCGTCTTGTTTTCCGGGTCCACCCAAGCACAAGTACCGGTAAATCCGGTATGTCCATATACCGCTTCCGGAGCGGAAGGAGCACAAGGGCTGCGCTTCACAATGGATACATCCGGCTTGTCGAATCCCAGACCGCGACGGCTGATGGCAGATTTCTCCGTCGTAAACAAACGGCAGGTTGCCTCACTCAAGAAACGCTTGCCATTGAATTCACCGCCGTTCAGCAACATTTGATAAACCTTTGCCACCTCTTCGGCCGTAGAGAAAAGTCCTGCATTACCGGACACCCCACCCATGCAGGCAGCAGTCTCGTCATGCACATATCCGCATATATCCTGGCGACGCAGGAAGTCATTGGATGCCGTGGGCATGATTTCCGCTTTGGTGAACTTCGTCAAAGGCAGAAACATAGTACGTTGCAATCCCATCGGGGCATAGAACTCACGGGCAAGGTACAAATCCATCGGCAGCTCCGTCACCTTCTCCACTACCTGCTGCAACAGCACGAAGCCAAGGTCGCTGTAAACATAACGTTTGCCATCCAACTCGCACTTGGCTATCCGCTGAAGGATAGAATTCTTGAAACTCTTGTTCAGCCACATGCCATCTGCCATGTGCAGGGTATAGACCGGTGTATTCTTGTCGGACACCATCCCTTTCCGGAACTTAAAATCGGAACAATAATAGCTATGCTCGCTTACCTGCGTACGATGCCACTCGTCCACCCAACTCTGGGAGTACGGGCCGTGTACCGAATTCGGGTCTATGATGTCCAGGTAGAAGCGGATATAGGGAGGAAGCCCCGATTCGTGGAACAGAAGTTCGCGGATGGTAATGTTCCGCTTGTTGCCATTGCGCAAGAAGGGCAGATAAGCGGAAACCTTGTCATCCAGTTTTATCTTGCCCTCATCATACAGTTTCATGACGGCAAGCAACGTAGCCGTAGTCTTGGTCAGCGAAGCCAAATCAAAAAGGTCCGAAGAACGGACAGTAGTGGTATCCTTATCAGAGTGGGTTCCGAAGCCTTTGTCATATACCGGCAGTCCGTCTTTCCACACCAGCACGCGGCAACCGGGATAAGCTCCCGCTTCCAGTCCCTTTCGGGCAACGGCATCGATACTTTGCAGCACATACGACTTCATGCCGTAATCTTCCGGAACAGTCTTCCCCGGTTTCATGCCCGGCTCAATCATACAGCCCGTTCCCGCTGGAAACAGTTTACCGATACTCATCGACATTCTGCCACTGGCCAGCTTTTTGGCAAAAAGAACATCAGCCACGTATTGCTGCAAATCCGTCTCTGCCGAATGTGCCAGCACCACAGCGCTGGATTTGGCAAGTGCGGGCATCAGAGGTTGCAATGTACGGTAAGAGGTAAAAAAAGTATAGACCAGCGGAGCACGCAGGTTCAAGCCTTCCAGAAAGGCCACATCACGGTCGCTGACATAAGCCGAACCGGTGATGCTGATAACCACGCGACGGAAAGCAGCCAACTGCCCCTGCACTTCCTGCCAGAGAGCCTCATCGGCATTCCAAGGCAAGTGGAAATGGCTGATGCCTGCATTCTTTTTCATAGCTTCCACAAAGGGAGCATCCGCCTCCTTCTCTCCGATGCTGAGCACGGCAATATCACCTTCCACCGGTGCCAGCGGGAGGACATCGAAATAATTGTTCAATACAGTCACTGCCGAACGGCGCAACTTGGCAGCCAACACCTGCGCTTCCTCCGTATTGATGCGATAGCTCATTCCGCTGACCCGAAGTTGCGGCTGGCGGTTTCTCAAACCAAGCATATACTTGTACATCAATACCTTGCGGCACTTGGCATCAAGTTCGTCCTTACTCAGTTGTCCCGACTCCACTGCATCTACCAGCTCCTGCACCGCATTCTTCGTATTGAACTGTACCAGCACCATATCATTTCCCGCCAGCAGCGCTTTGGTAGTTACCTGCGGAATGGCAGACACCCCCTTCATGTCCAAGGCATCGGTAAACACCAGCCCTTTAAAGCCGAGTTCATCCTTCAACAACCCGGTCACCACATTCCGCGACAAGGAAGAAGGAGTCACCCCGTCCGGGTCCAGCGCCTGCACTTGCAGATGGCCTACCATGACACCCCCCAATCCGGCACGTACCATTTCCTTGAAGGGATAAAGTTCCACACTGTCCAGGCGTGCACGGTCGTAGTGCAAGGCAGGAAGCGCCTTATGAGAATCCACATCCGTATCGCCATGCCCGGGGAAATGCTTGCAAACGGAAAGTATGCCCCCGCTTTCGAGCCCACGGCTGTATGCCACCACCTTTTCCGCCACCCGCTGCGGGTTCTCGCCAAAGGAGCGTACGTGTATCACCGGGTTCAGCGGATTCGTATTGACATCCGCATCGGGTGCAAAATTGACGTGTACCCCCAATTCGCGGAACTGGCGGGCCACCTCACGTCCATATTCTTCAATCAGGCCATTGTCCTCGATACATCCCAAGGCGGCATTACGGGGATAGTCCGGAGCGCCTTTCAGCCTCATTGACAGTCCCCACTCTCCATCGAAAGTAACCATAACGGGAATCTTGGCATCCTTCCGGGCCATATTGGTCAAGATAGCCTGCTCTTCCGGAGTACCTTCGGAAAACAGCAAGCCACCGACCTTGTATTTCTTTACCAGCTCGCGCATCTGCTTTTTCGTGGCCTTGTCTGCTCTGGCCGGAATGGTGGCAACGATGAGCTGCCCCACTTTTTCGTGTACATTCAGACCTGACAACACGGAGTCCACCCATTGCCGGCACCGGTTGTCTGCAGCCGAAGGAAGAAACGGGCCTCCCGTCTGGGCGTGAAGTGAAGATAATCCCAATATAAACAATCCTGCAACCCATAAAAGGAGGGTGAGTCTTTTCATCATGCTATTTTTCAGTTAAAGTAAGTACCATTTCTCCTACGTAGATGCCACTCTTTCCGGTGTGCAGCACGGGAACGCTCTTGCCGTCCGCATTCAGATAAACGGCAGGCTTTTCCATAAAAGTATGCGAATGTCCTCCCAAAATGACATCAATGCCACGCGTCTTGCCTACCAGGTTCTCGTCGGAAGCGCCTTCGGGATTTGCACTGCGGATACCCAAATGAGACATGCAAATCACAACCTCGCAATTCTCCTTCTCCCTGAGAAGGTCTGTCATTTCCTGGGCCACCTTTATCGGGTCGTTGTAGACAATGCCTATGCATTTATCCGCCTGCACCAGCCCTTCCATCTTAGGGGCCAGGCCGAAGATTCCGATTTTCACCCCTTCGCGCACCAAGGTGATATAAGGCTTCACCAGCCCTTCGAGTACCGTACCCGTCACGTCATAATTGGAACAGACCACGGGAAAATCCGCCATACGGAACAATTCCGCCATATTCTCAAGTCCGAAATCAAATTCATGATTACCTATCGTCATGGCATCATAGCCCATGAGGTTCATCATCTTGACCTCCAGCTCGCCTTTGAAAAAGTTATAATAAGGGGTACCTTGCGAGATGTCTCCGCAATCCAGCAGCAACATATCCGGATGCTTGCCGCGAAACTGCTTTACAAAACCGGCACGGCGCACCACACCGCCCATCCCGGCATACTCGTCGGCAGCCTCGGCGCTGATGGGTTCTATACGGCTGTGCGTATCGCTGGTGTGCAGGATAAACAGTTGTTTTCCGGATTGGCCGGACGATACAGAATCGGCGGACACCAGGCAAAGGGGTTCTTCAGTAATGACACGCCCCTCTTGCTGTGCCGATGCGGGGAGCATGAAAAGCAGCAGGGCTGCCAAGGAATACATATGTTTCATAGAACTTCTGTTTTTTTAATGCTTACTCTTTAACGACCACTCTTCCCTCCATGCGCGAAGTCACCTTCTTGCCGGCTGCCGTCTGCTTCTCCACATACTTCATGAACAGACCACGCAGTGTAGCCCCATCCGGGCACTCCCTTTTATCCGCCTGCAGGAAAGCCGTCATTCCATCGTTTCCATCAGCCAGATAATCAATCGTGGCAACCGTATAGTCACGGTCATCCTCCACCGGCTTGCCGGCAATGGAAGCCTGGAGCAGCTTGCCATCCTTGCTGATTTCCAACTGTATACCACTCACCCCTTCACCAAGTCTCACCGCAATGTTTTCAAACAAGTGCTTCATGGCAGAGCCTTTCATCGTCAGCACACAGAGCGAATTCTCAAAAGGCAATATCTCATAGATGTTTTCGGTAGTGATATCTCCTTCCGTCAGGGAATTCCGGATTCCACCGATATTGATTAGCCCCATATCGGCCGGTTTGCCCAGCACTTCCACCGCAGCCTCACGCAGTACATCTGCAATCAGATTGGATAAAAGGCTTTCGGGCCGGAATCTGTCCATCGACATTTCTGCGGTTCCCACCACATGATACATAACGCTGTCCATCCGGGCCTTGTAAGGCGCCAGCAGAGCCACGGCTTCGGCATCCGGCTCGGCATCCCAGACAGAGTTCATGGGAATTCTGCCTCCCTCTACCTTGGTCACTTCGTAGGAAGAATGGCAGGAAACCAATAGAAGTGCAACCGCCAACACTGCCCCCGCAAGGAGACTGAAAGTTTGTTTCTTCATATTCATTTAGTTTTAAATTGCTACAAATATACTTTTCTTTTGCGACTGAGCCACACAATTAACCGATTATTTAGACTTGCGTTTAGCAGAATGAAACGCTCAAAAATCATCCCAACTGGCGAAAAAAAGCTTGAAGCACTTGTGTATCTGGCAAATAATTCGTTCCTTTGCACCGCTTTCGCGCAATCGCTGTCAGGACACCAAGAGAGAAGCCTGGTATGTTGCGTTGTAACGATGAAACAATTTAATAATAAAAACAATGGATTTAATTAAAATTGCAGAAGAAGCATTTGCTACCGGAAAACAGCACCCGAGCTTCAAGGCAGGTGACACTGTAACAGTAGCATATCGTATTGTCGAGGGTAACAAGGAACGTGTACAGCTGTACCGTGGTGTTGTTATCAAGATTGCCGGACATGGAGACAAGAAGCGTTTTACAGTACGTAAGATGTCAGGAACCATAGGCGTAGAACGTATTTTCCCGATTGAATCACCGGCTATCGACAGCATCGAAGTGAACAAGGTGGGTAAAGTTCGTCGCGCTAAACTGTACTACCTGCGCGCTCTTACCGGTAAGAAAGCAAGAATCAAAGAAAAAAGAGTTAACGGTTAATTCCAGACTCCTATTTCGAAATAAAAAAGGGAAACTGACAATGTCGGTTTCCCTTTTTTAGTGATATACACAGTAGGCATACACACCATGCGATACTCTACTGCTACTCCCTCATTCAAAACATTGTAAGCCTGCGCTCCTTTCCTTTCACATAAGCCTTCCTTCTTGCTGATATGTTAGTTTATCAGCGCCCAACGGCCGTGAGACGCTCTGCTAACGACCGTCAACAAGGTGCTTTATGGCCGTTAGGCGAACGCCTCACGGCCGTTAAACAGCTCTCATATGCATAGCTTGCCTATACTGAATACCTATCTTATCCATACCAAAAACCTGACTTCCACCTATTATCGCACGGGCTTTTACGAAGTTAATACCGTGTTTGCAGGAAACCAATAGCTTGTTTACACGATATTGGCAAATTGCCCCATATCCTATTAATTTATTGTACTACAAGACATTAATAGATTATTTGGCGTAAATTTAAGGTGGAAGCAAAAGTTGCTTCCACCTTTTCAAGTTGCTTCCACAGCATCCGCAACCCCGATGAATAAAGGGATACAGAGAATGGGTGGAAGTGTGGAAGCAACTTGTGACATAACTTTATTGCTGAGGAATATGTGCCACCAAAGAAAAAAAGGTGTGTCGAAACTCTCATAAACTAAAAATCACCCTCGCCACAGATAGGTGTAGCGAGGGTGACTTCGATAGAAGGGGAGTTTTGACATATCCCCTCCTTTATCAGTTTCCCTAATATTGATTACTTGATATCTCTCAGCTCCCAGCCCAACGCACTGGCACCCAGCACTGCAGCATCAGAGTCCTTCAACTCGGAAGCCAGCAACTTGGTCTTACCTTTGTAGATATTCAATACATTGTCGTCAATAGCTTTCTGGATAGGCTTGAAGATATAGTCTCCCGCTTTTGCCAGACCACCGAACAACACGATAGCTTCCGGACTGGAGAAAGCGATGAAGTCAGCCAAAGCCTCACCCAAGATGGTTCCGGTAAACTCAAAGATGTCTTGAGCAATCTTGTCACCCTTCACCGCTGCATCATACACATCCTTGGAAGTAATGTTTTCTGCCGGAATGTCGCGCAACAAACTCGGTTCGGTACTCTTGGTCAAGAACTCACGTGCAGAACGCGCCACACCCGTAGCCGAACAATAAGTTTCCAGACAGCCGTGACGTCCGCATCCGCAGAGACGTCCGTTTTCACGACGGATAATAGTATGTCCCAACTCTCCGGCAAAACCGTCATGGCCATATACCATCTGACCGTTAATAACGATACCGCTACCTACACCGGTGCCAAGAGTTATCATGATAAAGTCTTTCATACCACGAGCCGCACCGTAAGTCATTTCACCGATACCGGCAGCATTGGCGTCGTTTGTCAAAGCGGTAGGGATACCCAAGCGCTCTTCAAACATGGCAGCCAAAGGAATTACACCCTTCCAGGGAAGGTTCGGGGCAAACTCAATAGTACCGCTGTAATAGTTTCCGTTAGGAGCACCGATACCGATACCTTTTATCTTGTCTACTCCACCGTTGGCAATAATGAGCGGCAACAGATTCTTGCAAACTTCGTCTACGTAATCATTGACGTCCTCATAAGCTCCGGTTTTGATGGAACTGCTTGCAATAATAGTTCCGCGTGCGTCTACAATACCAAAGACGGTGTTTGTTCCGCCTATGTCAATGCCCACTACATAGGGCTTTTCCATGTTTGAATTCATGATATTACTTTTGTTTAAAGGGTTAGTTAATCACATTCATGGTTACAAAAATCACAAAGAAAAACGACACTGCAAAATCTTTTTTTAAAAAAGTTTGCAACTTTTGCAACTTTTCGTAGCATTGCTGCGTCTAATAGTGAAAATTAATAAGAGTAAAGCAATAAACAGGGAAAACAGTGATACAACTAAAAGACATTAACAAGACCTACAACAACGGAGCACCGCTGCATGTGCTCAAAGGTATCAACCTCGACATTCAGAAAGGCGAATTTGTTTCCATCATGGGCTCATCGGGTTCGGGAAAGTCCACTTTACTCAATATACTGGGTATTCTGGATAGTTACGACACGGGGGAATATTATCTGAACGGTACCCTCATCAAGAACCTCAGCGAAACGAAGGCAGCCGAGTACCGCAACCGTATGATTGGTTTCATCTTCCAGTCCTTCAATCTCATTTCCTTCAAGAATGCAGTGGAGAATGTGGCGCTTCCTCTCTTTTATCAAGGAGTGAGCCGCCGCAAACGTAATGCGCTGGCACTGGAATATCTGGACCGCCTGGGGCTGAAAGAGTGGGCACACCACATGCCAAATGAGATGTCCGGTGGACAGAAACAACGTGTAGCCATCGCCCGTGCCCTCATTACCCAACCGCAGATTATCCTTGCCGATGAACCTACCGGCGCGCTCGACAGCAAGACTTCCGTAGAGGTGATGCAGATTCTAAAGGAACTGCACGATACGGGCATGACCATCGTAGTCGTGACCCACGAAAGCGGTGTTGCCAACCAGACGGACAAGATTATCCATATCAAAGACGGTATCATAGGTAGCATCGAGACGAATCTGAACCACGATGCAAGCCCGTTCGGAAAAGACGGATTCATGAAATAATAAAGGAAGAGCCCCCTCCCCCTTTAATTTTTAATTCTTAATTTTTAATTATCAATGATAGACCTTTGGCAAGAAATATACGGAACCATCAAACGCAACAAACTGCGTACATTCCTGACGGGCTTTGCCGTGGCATGGGGAATCTTCATGCTCATCGTGCTGCTCGGAGCCGGAAACGGTATCATACATGCCTTCGAGCAAAATGCGTCGGAGCGTGCCTTGAACTCTATCCGCATCTTCCCCGGCTGGACCACCAAGTCATACGACGGTCTGAAAGAAGGACGCCGCGTCCAACTGGACAACCGGGACATGGATGACACGGAGAAGCAATTCACCGAAAATGTCATCAGTGCCGGTGCCACCGTGCGTCAAAGTAATGTAAACGTCAGCTTCGGACAAGAATATATCAATATCTCTCTGCTGGGCGTATATCCCAACTACACCGAAGTGGAAACCGTGAAAACAGCGGACGGACGTTTCATCAACTACAACGACCTGAAAGACCGACGTAAAGTCATCATCCTCCATAAGAAATCTGCAGATATCCTTTTCGGAAAAACGCATACTGAACCCATCGGACAATTTGTCAATGCCAGTGGAGTGGCCTATCAAGTAGTAGGCCTCTACAATGACCAGGGAGACCGCGAGGCAAACGAAGCGTATATCCCCTTCTCCACCTTGCAGACCATCTATAATAAAGGAGACAAGCTGAATAACATCATCTTTACAACCAAGAACCTGCACAGCATAGAAAGTAACGAAGCCTTTGAAAAAGAATACCGCAAGGCTATTGCCACCAATCACCGCTTTGACCCCACAGATGAGAGCGCCATATGGATATGGAATCGTTTCACCAACTATCTGCAGACACAGAATGCAATGGGTATCCTCCGGACTGCAATCTGGGTTATCGGTATCTTCACACTGTTGAGTGGGATTGTCGGCGTGTCGAACATAATGCTGATTACCGTGAAAGAACGTACCCGGGAATTTGGTATCCGTAAGGCATTGGGAGCAAAACCTTTCTCCATCCTTTGGCTGATTATTGTGGAAAGCGTGACTATCACTACGCTATTCGGTTATATCGGTATGGTGGCAGGCATCGGGGTGACGGAATGGATGAACTCTGCTTTCGGTAGCCAGACGATGGATGCCGGCATGTTCCAGCAGACCATGTTCTCCGATCCTACCGTAGACCTCAGTATTGCTATCCAAGCTACCCTGACCCTTATCATAGCGGGTACGTTGGCTGGGTTCTTCCCGGCTAAGAAAGCGGTAAGTATCAGTCCTATTGAAGCACTTAGAGCAGATTAAAGATTATGAGAATAGACATAGATACGTGTGAGGAAATCCTCATCACAATAACAAGGAACAAAACGAGAAGCCTGCTTACGGCGTTCGGCGTATTCTGGGGTATCTTTATGCTGGTGGCGCTTATCGGTGGCGGCCAGGGCATGCAGGAAGAACTAAAATCCCAGTTCGAAGGATTTGCAACCAACTCGGGCTTTATCGCTGCACAAAAGACAAGCGAGGCTTATAAAGGTTTTCGCAAAGGACGATGGTGGGATTTGGAGATGGAAGATGTGGACCGTGTACGCAATGTGGACGGTGTGGCGCTTGCCACGCCTTCCATTGCCTTATGGGGACAAGTGGCTGTCTACGGAGACAACAAGTACGACTGTAGTGTGAAAGGCTTGTATCCCGAATATGAACAGATAGAACATCAAGAGATGACCTATGGACGTTTCATCAATGATGTCGACATTAAAGAGTCGCGTAAAGTGTGTGTAATCGGCAAACGTGTTTATGAAAGCCTCTTCAAACCCGGTGAAGACCCCTGCGGCAAATATGTCCGGGTAAATGGTATCTATTACCGGGTTATCGGAATGTGTTCATCCGAAGGCAATGTCAATATACAAGGGCAGGCCTCTGAAGCCATTACATTGCCTTTTTCCACCATGCAACAGACCTACAACCTCGGAAAGAAACTGCATGTAGTATGTTTCATCATGAAACCGGGAGTAAAAGTGAAAGACGTGCAGCCCGAAGTGGAACGTCTTGTAAAAGCGGCGCACTACATTGCTCCCGATGACAAACAAGCCGTCATGCTTCTGAATGCGGAAGCTATGTTCTCCATGATGGACAACCTGATGATTGGAGTGCGCTTTCTAATCTGGATGGTAGGTTTGGGGACGCTGTTTGCCGGAGCTATCGGCGTATCGAATATCATGATGGTAACCGTCAAGGAGCGTACAACGGAAATAGGCATACGCCGTGCCATAGGTGCCCGTCCTAAAGACATTCTGCAACAAATTCTTTCGGAAAGCATGGTGCTGACCACTATAGCGGGTATGGCAGGTATTTCTTTTGCCGTATTTGTACTGCAAATACTTGAAAAGGCCGCCAATGACCCTGGAGTTATCAAAACCCACTACCAGGTTTCATTCGGACTGGCTATCGGAACCTGTATCCTCCTCATCGCATTAGGAGTGCTTGCCGGACTGGCACCTGCCTATCGCGCCATGGCAATCAAGCCAATTGAAGCCATCAGGGATGAATAAACTTATAGAGAGACCACTAACCGTAAGCCATGAAATAATGGCTATATCAATCGTAAATAATTAAATCGTAAATATAAGATGAAAACAAAGAAGTTTCTGAAAATCGCATTATTGGTAGTAATTGCTGCCTTATTCATTTGGACATTCGTTTTTCTGTACCAGAAGTCCCAACCTAAAGTAATAGTATACGAAACGATAGTTCCGGAAGTGACAGACCTTGAAAAGACTACCGTAGCCACCGGCAAAGTGGAACCGAGAGATGAAGTCCTTATCAAGCCGCAGATTTCCGGTATTATTGCCGAAGTATACAAGGAAGCAGGACAAAGTGTGAAGCAAGGGGAAGTGCTTGCCAAAGTAAAGGTGATACCCGAACTGGGACAATTGAACTCTGCCGAAAGCCGCGTACGATTGGCGGAAATCAACGCTGCCCAAGCCGAAACGGATTTCGCCCGTACCCAGAAACTGTACAACGACAAGCTTATCAGCGCTGAAGAGTACGAAAAAGGGGAAGTAAGCGTGAAGCAGGCACGCGAGGAACTGCAGACAGCAAAAGATAACCTGGAAATTGTAAAGGAAGGCATCACCAAGAACAGCGCCTCTTTCAGTAGTACCCTGATCCGTTCCACCATTACCGGTCTGATTCTGGATGTACCCATCAAAGTCGGTAACTCGGTTATCATGAGTAACACTTTCAATGACGGAACCACCATCGCTACCGTTGCCAACATGAACGATTTGATTTTCCGCGGCAACATTGACGAAACGGAAGTGGGCCGTGTGCACGAAGGCATGCCGGTGAAACTGACAATCGGCGCCCTGCAGAATCTTTCGTTCGATGCCACACTGGAATACATATCTCCGAAGGGTGTGGAAGAAAACGGTGCCAACCAGTTTGAAATCAAAGCTGCCATTGCCGCACCGGACAGCGTACAGATACGTTCCGGCTATTCTGCCAACGCAGAAATCGTATTGGACCGTGCCCAGAAAACGCTTGCCGTACCGGAAAGTACCGTTGAATTCAATGGTGACAGCACCTTTGTATACGTAATGACGGACAGCGTACCGGTACAAAAGTTCGAACGCCGCCCCATCCAGGTCGGCATGAGTGACGGCATAAAGATTGCCATCAAAAGCGGTATCAGTGCCCAGGATAAGATTCGCGGTGCAGAGAAAAAGGATTAACAAACGGAATAGCTTAAAAAGATATACGATATGAATAAAAAGATATTCTTATACCTCGCAATATTCGGCAGTATCTCAGTGCAGGCGCAGGAACGATGGTCTTTACGCCAATGCATAGACTATGCCATCGAGCATAACATCAGTATCCGCCAGACAGCCAACGCTGCCGAACAGAGTGCTGTCGAAGTAAATACAGCCAAATGGGCACGACTGCCGAACCTGAATGCCAGTGCCGGCCAGAGCTGGAACTGGGGACGTACGCAAACAGCCATCAAAAATGAGGATACGGGAGACTATTCCACTGTATACGTCAACACCAGCAGCCACGGCACTAATATGTCTGTCAATACCAGCATACCTATCTTTACCGGTCTGGAAATTCCCCACCAGTATGCATTGGCCAAACTAAACCTCAAAGCTGCCATTGCCGACCTGGACAAAGCCAAGGAAGACATTGCCATCAATATAGCTTCGGCCTACCTTCAGGTGCTGTTCAATGAAGAGCTCCACCAGGTGGCGTTGGGACAAGTGCAATTGAGCAAAGAGCAATATGTCCGCATCAGCCGGCTTGCCGACTTGGGAAAAGCCTCTCCGGCAGAACTGGCAGAAGCCAAAGCACGTGTGGCACAAGACGAGATGAATGTAGTGCAGACAAACAACAACTATAAGTTGGCCCTGCTCGACCTTAGCCAGCTTATCGAACTGGAAACACCGGAAGGGTTCAATCTGGAATCTCCGGCAGTCAATCTGGATTTAGTCCCTCTCACTCCTCCGGATGAGATATTCCAAACAGCCATGGTGAGTAAGGCTTCCATACAAGCTGCACAGTTCCGCTTGGAAGGCAGTAAACACAATATCCGTATTGCCCAGAGCAACTACTACCCGCAACTGAGCCTGAACGGTAGTCTCGGTACGAATTACTATTCTACCATCGACCGTACTTTCAGCCAGCAGATGAACGATAACTTCAACAAATATGTAGGATTCAACCTCAGCGTACCTATTTTCAACCGTCTCTCTACCCGTAACCGGGTACGCACGGCACGCCTGCAACGTGAAAACTATGCCTTGCAATTGGATAATGCCAAGAAGACACTTTATAAGGAAATCCAACAAGCATGGTACAACGCCGCTGCTGCCGAAAGCAAATATACCAGTAGCCATACAGCCACCGTTGCCAGCGAAGAGTCTTTCAAGCTGATGAGCGAAAAGTATGAGAACGGAAAAGCAAATGCCGTAGAATACAATGAAGCAAAACAGAACCTTATGAAATCCCAATCAGACGAATTGCAAGCCAAGTATGACTATCTGTTCCGTACCAAGATTCTGGATTTCTATAAGGGAGAACCGATTGAATAAAAAAAGAAGTATAATTTTAGTTGTTGTGTTTGATTCTCCCCTCTCCCTGCCTCCAGGCTGACAAGAGGGGAGTTTTTTGTTCTTCTATCTCCTTTCCGAAGAGCGGGAAGAGCTACTGCCGGTAGAACTGCGGGTAGTGCTTGAAGAGCTACTGCGACGGCTTTCGGAACTCCGTACGCCGGAAGCATTTCTTCTTTCCTTGCTTGCCGTCTTTACCCTGCTACGGCTGGGACTCTTATCATTATTTTTAGTTCTTGTGGTTTCTATTTTCTCTTTACTCGACTTTCTGCCACTATCCACACTACTACGTCGCGTACTGCTGTTACGTGTACCTGTGCTAATACGATTATTACTACCGTTACTACGTCGCGTGGTATATACATCATCCCTGCCTGCCGGACGCTTATGCGAATTAGGGCGGATGTTCACCGAACCGAAATCTGAACGGCGGCTGGTGTGGTACGACTTATCATTCCGAATACTCCACGAACCGGTATAGTGCGGATGATGGTAACGACCGCGATAATAGCTGTTGTGATAGTGCGTACGATAATGGCCACCGCAATATGTACGGTAATGATACGGCCGCGGGAAATAGAAATGATTATGGTTGGTGTAAGTGATGTAAACCCTAAAAGACCAACGACCACCACTTACATAAACCGGACGGTAAAAATAGGCGGCCCGCATGAAACGGCCGTACTGCCGGTTATTCAGCACCCATCGAAGGTCGTCATTGCGCACATCCAGATAATCGTAATAGCGATTCAATGCCCATTCCTCCCCCCGAAGAACGTCATCCATCAGATAACGTATACCGGAAATGAAATCATAGTTTATTTCGTACACGTCATTATACTGTTCTGTACTCAGGTTCAATTCATAGGCCATCTTGTCCGTAAGAAAGCGGGTCTCTTTACGCACTTTGCTGTTGCTCATTGCCGCACTACAAACAGCTGTACTCATCATAGCGGCAAAAAATATAAATATAATCCGTTTCATAACCCCTCCTTTTTTTAGTTATTCTTCTCATGATATTGTTTGATGAAGGCATTTATCTCGTTCTTGTCCGACGAGAAGGTCAGCTTGTCTATCGCATAATAGAAATTCGGTTTATCGGCTATTTTAGGATAAATCTTCTTCATCAACTGTTTCTTTTCACTGTCGAAACGATAAAAATCCATCAGACGGATACACTGGTCAGTAGTGAACCAAGAGGTCAGCAAGGCATGGTCGAGCACTTCCTTACGGTCTGAATCGAAACTCTGTTTTTCCATCAGCCCCATAAACTGTTCGAAGGCAGATGGTGACATCACCGGTTCATGCTGCTCGCCTCCTAACGGCCTGTCACCGGGTCTGCCAGGCTTGTGATGATTAGAAGTACCCCAGTTTCCACCAGGTCTTTTGTCCTCTGGAATGAAAATATCTTCCACTTCATTGATGGAGCAATGCACACGTTCATCATATAGGAGTTTTCCTCTTCGGGAATTCTCCCCACGGGATGGCGCTTCATAAACCTCTACCCGACAACTACCACGCAGATTGGCTACAAAACAACTGAAAGTAGGCAGGCAAACCTGCTGTCCGTCGACCAGTACCACCACTCTACGGTATGGACTTTCTATACGGATTCCGTCTATGGGCGCCGCTTTTATTGCGGGAAACGCTACCAGAACTAGACAAACACTTAATATCAAATGACGTATCATGACTTTTCTTTTTTTATTGTACGACAAAAATAGGGAGAGGAAATTCCCCTCCCTAATGATTGTCTCTATTTACAAGTAGGGAAATTCCTAATGACTGGGACTAATTCCTAATCCTGATTCCATCTTCCTCCAATACAACCAGATGTTTTTTGTACAAATCTCCCACAGCCTTTTTGAAGGTTTTCTTGCTGACACCGAAAGTTGCATAGATTTCTTCTGCCGGACTCTTGTCATTCAAAGCTATCCGTCCGCCCTGTTCACAGATATAGTCCAGCAACGTAGCTGAGAAATCTTCTACTTTAGCCTGCCCCGGTTTTTGAAGCAGCAGGTCTATCTTGCCGTCTTCGCGTACCTGCTTCACATAGGCTTTCATCCTCATGCCCGTGTGCAGTGGCTGAAATATCTCGCTCTCATATAGCAAGCCGCTATATTCATCGTTGATGATCGCCTTGAATCCCAAATCCGTCTTCTGCCAAATCAGGATATCCACCTCCTGCCCCGACTCATAGGCGGCCTTCTCTTTGGAAAGATAACGGTCTACCTTGGCCGATGCCACGATACGATAGCTTTCATCATCCAAATGGGCATGAACCACATACTTCTTTCCCACCTGCATCTTCATTTTCTGTTCGCGGAAGGGGACGAAAAGATCCTTCATCAATCCCCAGTTAAGGAAAGCACCATACTGGTTTATCCACGCCACCTCCAAGCAGGCAAACTGCCCGACCTGCACTAACGGTGTCAGAGTAGTGGCTACCAGACGTTCTTCGTTATCAAGATATATAAAAACGTTCAGTTTGTCTCCCACCTTACAGTCTTGGGGGACATAACGCGACGGAAGCAGAATTTCACCTTCTTCGCCACCGTCCAGATACATGCCGAAGGCTACCTCCTTCACCACTTCCAGCGTATTGTACTTTCCTAACTCAATGCTCATAGTTTCTTACTTATCTTCATTTTCCCAACAAAGATAAGTAATTTAGGTACAATACAGCAGTTCGGAAAGAAGAAATAACTTTTTGCTCTAAAAGATAACTTTTTTCTATGAACAACTCTCTTCAAAAAGGGTTATCTTTGTATCGTGACAATCAGCAAGAAAAGATATTACTCACCTTTAAATAAAAAAGATTATGGAATTTCTGACAAATGACAAATTGACAATCGTCGGCGCAGCCGGCATGATCGGTTCAAACATGGCACAGACTGCAATCATGATGCATCTCACTCCCAACCTATGTCTGTACGACCCTTATGCTCCCGGACTGGAAGGGGTGGCCGAAGAGCTGTTCCACTGCGGATTCGAAGGAATGAACATCACATTTACCTCCGATATCAAAGAAGCGCTGACCGGCGCCAAGTATGTGGTATCATCAGGCGGTGCCGCCCGCAAGGCCGGCATGACCCGCGAAGACCTTTTGAAAGGCAATGCCGCTATTGCCGAAGAATTCGGTAAGAATGTAAAAGCCTACTGTCCGGATGTGAAGCACGTGGTTGTCATTTTCAACCCTGCCGACATCACCGGTCTGATTACCCTATTGTATTCCGGCCTGAAACCTTCACAAGTGACCACACTGGCCGCCCTCGACAGCACCCGCCTGCGTAGTGAACTTTCCAAGCATTTCGGCATCGCCCCCGACAAAATCGAAAATTGCCGTACCTACGGCGGTCATGGTGAACAGATGGCTGTATATGCCTCTACCGCCAAGGTGGACGGTAAACCGTTACTTGATATCATCGGTACCCCTGCCCTGACTAAAGAACAGTGGGTCGAAATCCAGACTAAGGTAACCAAAGGCGGTGCCAACATCATCGCCCTCCGTGGACGTTCTTCCTTCCAGAGTCCGGCATACGTCTCTATCGAAATGATAGCTGCAGCGATGGGTGGCAAACCGTTCCGCTGGCCTGCCGGTACATATGTACACAGCCACGGCTTCGACCACATCATGATGGCAATGGAAACTGAAATTACCAAAGACGGTGTACACTATAAGGAACTGAACGGCACGCCCGAAGAAGAAGCCAAACTGAAAGAAAGCTATGCCCATCTCTGCACACTTCGTGACGAGGTGATAGAAATGGGTGTACTGCCTGCCATCAAAGACTGGCACAGCATCAATCCGAATATCGACTGATGTCTTCGATAGCAAATGATTTTTAGAAGTAAGGTGCCTCGCTCCATAGAGCAAGAGGCACCTTTTTTAGATATTTTTCCTCAAAAAGCCTTGCGGTATAAAAAAAACTCTTTATCTTTGCACCCGCAAACGAAAAAGGTGCCATAGCTCAGTTGGTAGAGCAAAGGACTGAAAATCCTTGTGTCCCCGGTTCGATTCCTGGTGGCACCACTTTTCAAAAGCAATCGGAATGTAGCGCAGTTGGTAGCGCACTACGTTCGGGACGTAGGGGTCGGGCGTTCGAGTCGCCTCATTCCGACAGAAAAGACTTAACTTTTAGAAGTTAAGTCTTTTTTTGTTTTATACCTCCTCTCCTCCGGTTTCCCGACCATAAGAGCGATACTCCAATGGAGTAAACCCCGTACGTTTCTTAAACGAGGAGAAGAAATGCTCGGTAGACTTATAGTCGAGCATAAAAGAGATTTCTTTCACCGATAAAGAAGTACCCACCAGCAATTGCTTAGCCTTACGCAACTTTAGCTCTTGGAAATATTTTGCAGGAGCATAGCCGGTATAATCCTTAAATACTTTGCGAAACCAAGAATAACTGATATTCAACTTCATTGCCAGTTCTTCCGGGTCAACATCCTTGAATACATTCTCGTTCATGATGATTTTAGCCTGCTCTATTTTCTGATCGACATCACCCACTTCGAAAATCTTGTTTTTAGAGATGGACAATATCATCCCTATCATATGTAGCACAATACCGGCAAGATATTGCTGGGAAGAAATCTTATCAGCTTCCGCAATTTCCAAAGCGCGAGAGAAAAGTGAAACGAGCTCTTCATTCAACCCCACCTCCAACACTTGATTCTCTTTCGATAGAAAACCACCTTTCACCATATCATCAATCACAGCTCCCTCGAAACCAATATAATATTCATTCCAACCCGTCTGCACATAAGGATAATATGTATGCCACTGACCAGGAAACAGCACCATCAGTCGTCCTTTGCACACTTGCTTCTCTGGCGTGGTCTCCGAGGAGCCCCCCCCTCCCTTTAGTAATATAGACCAACTGGTACTCGCGCAGAATCCGTCCTTTCTGCGCATTGAAAAAATAACCGGTAGGATGATCCTTCAACGGATAAGGAGAATTAGGCTGGATAGACTGAAAGCCCACAGTATTTACCCAAAGACCATATTTCTGGTCCATGTCATTTACAATAAGGTACTTAAACTCTACTCCTAAATCATTATAATTTTTAGTCATAACACGTGCCTTCCATAATAGCTCCGGAACAAAAATAGAGATTATTTATGAAAAATCCCGTCCGCAGCGAATATTATTCATCACGGACGGGAATAGACATGTAACCTAAAATAGCGCTTGCCTTAAAAAGCTTTATGATACAGAGCTTCTATATCTTCCACAGATGTAGGTCTCGGATTGCCACCGGTGCAGACATCATTAAAAGCATCGATAGCCAATTGATGCAAATCCTCTTCCCTAACATTGATTTCACGCAACCGCTGTGGAATGCCAATACTTAAAGACAATTTCCGGACAGCAGCAATAGCAGCACATATACCTTCTTCCACGCTCATACCTTCCGTATTGACTCCCATCGCCTTCGCAATATGGACATATTTAGGAGCAGCCGGGGACGCTGCATTATACTCCATTACGTAAGGAAGAAGCAATGCGTTGGCCACCCCATGCGGAGTGTCATAATGGGCACCCAAAGGATGGGCCATGGAATGAACGATGCCCAGACCGACATTGCTGAACCCCATACCGGCAATGTATTGCGCTTGAGACATGGCCTCGCGGGCAACCGGATCGCTGCCATTGTCTACGGCAGCTTTCAAATGGACAGCAATCATTTCAATGGCTTTCAGTTCGAACATATCCGACATAGCCCATGCACCCGGCGTTATATAGCTTTCTATGGCATGAGTCAGTGCATCCATACCGGTTGCAGCAGTCAATCCTTTCGGCATGGAATACATCAGCTCCGGGTCAACAATAGCTACTGCCGGAATATCATTAGGGTCTACACAAACCATCTTTTTTTTGACCTCTTCGTCAATGATAACATAATTGATGGTCACCTCAGCAGCAGTTCCCGCCGTAGTAGGTAAAGCAAAAGTAGGGACAGCCTTTTGACGAGTATCCGCCACACCTTCCAGAGACTTCACATCTGCAAAATCCGGATTATTCACAACAATACCAATACCTTTTGCCGTATCAATGGAAGAGCCGCCACCCAAAGCCACGATAAAATCGGCACCGGATGCCTTGAAAGCAGCCACACCATTCTGTACATTGGTAATGGTAGGATTGGCCTTCACATCACTGAAGAGCTCATAAGGTATACTGTTCTTCTCGAAAACTTCAATCACTTTATCAGCCACCTTGAAACGGATCAAATCTCTGTCCGTTACAAAGAAAGCCTTTTTGAAACCTCTGCGGGCAGCCTCCACGGCAATCGTTTCGCGACAGCCGGCACCGAAATAAGAGGTCTCATTCAATATCATTCTATACATAATTACACACTATCTGTTAAAACAATTATTTGGGCAAATTAAACGCTACGGACATTTCCTTCATTTGAAGCTGGCTCATACCATCCGGTTCAAAACCCATATTTTTGGCAGCGATATAAATAAGGGCGGATTTATTGAGTACATCCACCTGGTCGAAAGCAGCCATCACATCCACATCCACAGCAAACACACCATGTTTCTCCCACATCACTACATCATAGTCATCCAGTTCGCGGATGGTAGCCTCAGCCAATTCTACCGAACTGGGAAGTTGATAAGGGATGATACCCAAACCGCGGGGACAGAAAGCCTTTGTTTCCGGTATCATACTCCAAAGCAGGTTCGAAGCTACATCTTTTTCCAGAAACTTCTTGTTGTGAGTCATGGCTACCAGCTCAATAGGATGCGTATGCACCGAAGCTTTATAGGGAGAACCTTTCGCTATCAGATTGTTGTGTACACTAAGATGGGAAGGAAGTTCCGATGTAGGCTGTACAGACTGGTCGGCTATAATGACATAGCTGGCACAGTCATCCAAAATGCGGATGACCGAACCGTTCTCCATCGGCCAACGGGCCAAATCGCGCATACGCTTGTTGGTGCCTTTGCAATAAAAATAGCAGTCTTTCAAATAAGGTAAAGTAGCACCGATTGATTTCACCTCACTAATGGCGGGCATAGCCTTGATTTCATCGTCTACAAACTCAGTGATGTTGACCGTAATATTGCCCCCATTACGTTCTGCCCAACCTTTCTGCCAGAGATAACCAGCCACCTCAGCCACCTTATTAACTTCCGCAGCCAGCGCCGGACGATTTTCTAGAATTGATTTCATATATGCAGATATATTTTAGTTTTATATTCAAAGATAGGTATTTAAACTTACCCCAGCAACTGTGGCAGGAAAGAAGAAATTATCAAGACTGCCAAGCCTATGACAAGCACTGTAATTGTCTTGGGTGTACACCCTTTCCATTCCTTCAAAAGGATACCCCAAACATTGGAGAACGTTACGTTCAACGACATCAGGATGCACCACGAGAATGTGAGCAATACCGGAGAGGCAGCAAGGAATCCCTTACCCAAGCTAAGACCAAAGAACTGGCTGTACCACAACACACCGGCCAAAGCACAAAACAAGACATTGTTTACATAAAGGGATTTCTTGCCATAATCGCCCCAACTTTTGTTCCTGGAATTCTGATAGAAACAATAGACGGCATTCGTAATGAAACCACCCAGTGTCACCATCAATGTAGCAGGCAGTGTCTTGAATATATCCGCACTTTCAGCAAAACAGAGTTTCTCTCCAAAACCCAATCCTATACTGAAACACGCACTCATAAATCCGGCAAGAAGGGCTACAATAATACCTTTAGTAAAATTGAAATCCTTTACGGCCTTCTTCTTCTCTTCTTCGCTCAGGCTGGCAGACTTCATGCTACCGGCCAGACCGATAATGCCAATACCTACCAACGTGACCACTACACCAACAATAACCGATGTTGTCAAATCTCCTGCCTTACCAGTAAATACCGGAGTCAATATCGTTCCCAATCCGGCACAAGTACCCAAAGCGATAGACTGCCCAAGAGCTACGCCCAAATAGCGCATAGACAAACCAAACGTCAGTCCCCCCACTCCCCATAAAGCTCCGAAGAACATAGTCCAAAGCGTATCCGCAGGATTGTTTGCATAAATCTCGAACAGCGAATTGCCGGCAGGTACTGCCAGCAACGCGCCCAAGAACGGAAAAACCAGCCAAGCGAAAACACCTTGTACAATCCAATACGACTCCCAGCTCCACTCCTTGATGCGGTTAATGGGTACATAGCAACTGGATTGGCAGAATGCTCCGATGGCAATAATCAATAACCCTAATATTATTTCCATTTCTGTCAGTTACAAGGGTTTCCTATCCTCTTTTAGAGGTTACATTAGCTTCATACTTCTCTATTTCAGCGATGAACTCCTCACCTACCGGAACATTGTTTTTCAGACAGAACATGTCCCAAACAGCGTTCCAAGGCAAAGCCTTAGCCTCTTCGAGCAGAGCAAGGCGCTGGAAACCTTGACCGGTGGCCTCATATTCGCGAAGCTTTGCCAATGGTTCTAGTAACGCACGCAACATGCATTTCTGCGCCGCACGGGTACCGATTACATAAGCACCGATACGGTTGATGGAAGCATCAAAATAATCAAGACCAATGTGTACACGGTCCAGTGCATCGCAACGGACAATTTCTTGGAAAAGTTCAAGAGTGGGGTCATCCATGATAGTTACATGGTCAGAATCCCAACGTACCGGACGGCTTACGTGGAGCATCAGCTCAGGGACAAAGAGCAACATGGAAGACACCTTGTCTGCAGCACTTTCCGTAGGATGGAAGTGCCCGGTATCAATAGTAATAAGTTTCTGATGCTGTACACTATAGCCCATACAGAATTCATTGGAGCCTACTGTATAACTCTCTAAACCTATGCCAAACACCTTCGATTCAAGGCAGTTCTTCATATGCTTGTATTCCGTAGCAAAAATACGGTCGAGAGAATCTTTGAAAAGCACACGATACTTCATACGGTTTACAGTGATATCCTTGCTACCATCATGCACCCAAAGATTCATGATGCAGGGATCTCCCTGGCGGCGCCCCATTTCTTCGGCAATGGCACGACAACGTTTAGTATGTTCGACCCAAAAGTCACGGATACCTTGGTCCGGATGAGCCAGAGAAAGATTACCGCTCTTCGGATGAGAGAAAGAAGTGGAATTAAAATCCAATTTTATACCATTCTCGGCTGCCCATTGCATCCAGCTTTCGAAATGTTTCACCTCTACCTGATCGCGATCTACGAAGGTACCGCCAAAGTCACCGTAAATCTCATGCAAATTCAAACGGTGCTTACCGGGGATATAAGAAGCAGCTTTCAAAATATCGGAACGCAGTTCTTCCATATTACGGGCTTTACCGGGATAGTTTCCTGTTGTCTGGATACCACCGGTCAATGAGCCGGCAGATTCGAATCCCTGAACATCATCGGCCTGCCAACAATGCATGGAGATAGACACTTTCTGAAGTTGCTCCATTACTTTTTCTACATCCAATCCGAGAGCTGCGTAACGCTCTTTAGCAATTTCATACGCTTTGTTTATCAATTCTTCTTTCATGATACGTGATTTGATTATGAGTTATAAGTTATTGGTAATCATTATCCATTATAATTAGTCATCGTCAATTGCTTGAAGTGCAGGTAAGCGGTATTCCAATCCTCCATATCCTGCGGATAGAAAGTCTTTAATGGTATGGAACGGTTGATGAGCTGTCTCATGGAAGCAATGTCTCTAGCTGCTCCGGCAGCCAATGCCTGAACCATAACGTTACCGATAGCAGTAGCTTCGGAAGGTCCGGCAATCACGGGAATACCGACAGCATTGGCTGTCCACTGGTTAAGCAGTTCGTTACGGCTACCGCCACCGATAACATGTAAAGCCTCCACCGGACGTGGTGAAAGATTTCGCAGGCTATCCAGCACCTGACGGTATCTCAAAGCAAGACTCTCAAAGATACAGCGTACTATCTGTCCATGTGTCATGGGAATAGGCTGACGATAATCGGAACAATAGGTCTTGATGGCTTGCTCCATATTCGCCGGATTGGTAAACAAAGCATCATCCGGATTAATTAGACTACGGAATGGTTCACAAGTACCAGCCTCAACGATGAGTTCAGAATAAGGGATTTCCCCCCATTCGGTACGGCAACGTTCAAGCAGCCACATACCACAAATATTTTTTAACAAACGAATGGTTCCTTCCACACCGCCTTCATTCGTAAAATTCAAGGATTCTGTTTCAGCAGTAATGACTGGAGCATCCGTCTCCACTCCCATCAGAGACCAAGTACCACTACTTAGATAAGCAAAATTACGGTCCATGGCAGGTACGGCAGCAACAGCAGAAGCCGTATCATGCCCGGCAACAGCTATCACGGGGACAGCGCCAAGTCCGGTTATTCGTTGTACTTCCTCCGTCAAGCCCCCTATTTTTTCACCAGGATAGACAAAACGCCCGAAATGAGCTTGTGTCAGTCCAATCTCCTGCAGCAAGGCATCCTCCAGCCTGCAGGTATTGGCATTTACCAACTGTGCCGTACTGGCAATAGTATACTCCGTTACCATCTGACCGGTCAACATATAGCTCAAAGCATCAGGCATAAACAGCAATTTATCTGCAGCTGCCAATGCACTGTCATGATTACGGCGTAATGTATCAAGTTGGAACAAGGAGTTGAAATTCATCACCTGAATCCCCGTCCATCCATACACATGGCTACGAGGTATACGTGTGAAGAACGCTTCCGGAGCACCCACCGTATGAGGGTCACGATAGGAATACGGCTGGCGAAGAAATCCCCCATCCTTACCTACACAGACAAAATCTACTCCCCAAGTGTCGATACCGATGGAAGTTATTTCTACACCTTTACGGGCGGCAATCCTTAGCCCTTCAATAATATGACGGTAAAGTTCATAAATATCCCAGTAAAAATGTCTGCCAGCTTCAATCAGATGATTTGGGAAACGGTTTACTTCTTCCATTTCCAAACCATTCGAAGTAAAAGTTCCCAGAATTGTGCGACCACTGGTAGCCCCCAAGTCGACCGCAAAAAAGCATTGTTTCATGGTAATTAGTTTTAGTTGCTATTCAACGATACAAAAATAGGAGATTATCCCCCTACTTTTTGTACAGTTTTTGATTGAAAGGGTGTCAGATTTGACAATTGCATATCTATTCTATATTATATCAACATTTACCAAAGACATACGGAAACAATCTCCAATAACGTAAAAGAACAAACAAGACTCCAACAAAGAGAACAAAAACAACATATACAGTACACCCGATGTATAAAAAGAATAAAAAAGCTCTCCTTTTTGCATATTCTTTCCGAAATAATCCCTAATTTTGCACTACTCTTAGAATAATTATACAGAAAATGAAGAAAAAAGCCAATCGGTTAGACGCCATCAAGATGATTATCTCAAGCAAAGACGTCAGTTCTCAGGAAGAACTGTTGCAAGCTTTGAGCAAGGAAGGCTTTGAACTGACACAAGCCACCTTGTCACGCGACTTGAAACAGCTGAAAGTAGCGAAAGCAGCGAACATGAACGGTAAATACGTATATGTGCTGCCCAACAACATCATGTATAAACGTTCGAACGACCAGAGTGCAAGTGAAATGCTGATGACAAGCGGATTCGTTTCACTTCAATTTTCGGGCAATATTGCCGTCATCCGTACCCGGCCCGGATATGCCAGCAGCATGGCCTACGACATCGACAACCGAGAGTGTCCCGCCATTCTGGGTACCATTGCCGGAGATGACACCATCATGCTGGTGGTGCACGAAGCAGCGTCACATGACGAGGTACGCAGCTTCCTATCGCAAATCATCCCGAACATTAAATGATAGATAACAACAAAAAAACAAGAAATTAAATAAGAAATGGATTCGAAACAAATTGATGTGATGGTGGCTGACGCCTCACATGAAGTTTACGTAGACAAGATTTTGGATACCATCCGGGAAGCTGCCAAGGTACGCGGAACGGGCATCGCAGAACGCACACACGAATACGTAGCTACTAAAATGAAAGAAGGAAAGGCCATCATAGCCTTGTGTGGAGATGATTTTGCCGGTTTCACCTACATAGAGAGCTGGGGTAACAAGCAATATGTAGCAACCTCCGGTTTGATAGTACACCCCAAATATCGGGGACTGGGGCTGGCAAAACGTATCAAGACCGCTTCTTTCCGCCTGGCACGCCTACGCTGGCCTAATGCTAAAGTTTTCAGTCTCACCAGCGGAGCTGCCGTCATGAAAATGAATACCGAGCTGGGATATGTGCCCGTCACCTTCAACGAACTGACCGATGACGAATCGTTCTGGAAAGGTTGCGAAGGCTGTATAAACCATGATATATTGGTAGCTAAGAACCGTAAATTCTGCATTTGCACAGCAATGCTTTACGACCCGAAGCTGCACGAAGAGGATAAAATATAAAAATACTAAGGATATGGAAAAGAAGAAGAAAGTAGTAGTCGCATTCAGCGGAGGTTTGGATACCTCGTTTACGGTGATGTATCTTACCAAAGAAAAAGGGTACGAAGTATATGCAGCTTGTGCCAATACGGGCGGTTTCAGTGCTGAACAGTTGAAGACAAACGAAGAAAATGCCTACAAGCTGGGCGCCAAAGAATACGTCACCCTCGACGTGACGCAGGAATACTATGAGAAAAGCTTGAAATACATGGTATTCGGCAATGTTTTGCGTAACGGCACCTATCCTATCTCTGTAAGTTCCGAACGTATCTTCCAAGCATTGGCCATTGCACGCTATGCCAACGAAATCGGCGCGGATGCCATCGCCCACGGTTCTACAGGTGCGGGTAACGACCAGATTCGTTTCGACATGACTTTCCTCGTCATGGCTCCGGGCGTGGAAATCATCACGCTGACACGCGACATGGCACTGAGCCGTCAGGAAGAGATTGATTATCTGAACAAACACGGCTTTGCCGCCGACTTCACCAAACTAAAATATTCCTATAACGTAGGTTTGTGGGGCACTTCCATTTGTGGTGGCGAGATTCTGGATTCCGCGCAAGGGTTGCCCGAAAGCGCCTATCTGAAACACTGCACCAAAGAGGGCAGCGAGCAGTTGCGCCTCACTTTTGAAAAAGGTGAGCTGAAAGCCGTGAACGACGAGACATTCGACGACCCCATCAAAGCCATCCAGAAGGTAGAAGAGATTGGTGCGGCATACGGTATCGGACGCGACATGCACGTAGGCGACACGATTATCGGTATCAAAGGCCGCGTAGGTTTCGAAGCTGCCGCACCTATGCTGATTATCGGAGCACACAAGTTCCTCGAGAAGTACACTTTGAGCAAATGGCAGCAATACTGGAAGGACCAGGTAGCCAACTGGTATGGCATGTTCCTGCACGAAAGCCAATATCTGGAACCAGTAATGCGCGACATCGAAGCCATGCTGGAATCCTCGCAACGCAACGTAAACGGTACGGCTATCCTCGAACTTCACCCGCTCTGCTTTTCTACCGTAGGTGTAGAAAGCAAAGATGACCTTGTGAAAAACAAGTTTGGCGAATACGGTGAGATGCAGAAAGGATGGACGGCAGAAGATGCCAAGGGCTTCATCAAAGTAACCTCCACAGCACTGCGTGCTTATTATTCAAATCATAAAGACGAGAAAATCTAAATGACCGGCAGGAAGCAAAAACTGACACGTCCCCGGACTGGAAGGATGCTTTCAGGCGTATGTGCAGGACTGGCAAACTTTTTCGGACTCGATGTCTCATTGGTGCGTATCGTTTATACGTTCGCCACGATCTTTACTGCATTTGCAGGCATACCCATATACATTATAATGCTAATTGTTATACCACAAGAACCAAATAGATATTATCGAAATGATTAAAGTAGGAATCATCGGCGGAGCCGGATACACGGCAGGCGAACTGATACGTTTGCTGCTCAACCATCCGGAAGCGGAAATCGTTTTCATAAACAGCTCAAGCAACGCCGGCAACAAAATTACCGACGTACACGAAGGACTGTACGGCGAAACAGACTTGGTATTTACCGACCAGCTCCCGCTGGAAGAAATCGACGTACTCTTTTTCTGTACGGCACATGGTGACACGAAGAAGTTCCTCGAAAGCCACAACGTGCCCGAGGAACTGAGAATCATCGACCTCTCCATGGACTACCGCATAGCCTCTCCCGAACACGACTTCATCTACGGCCTGCCGGAGCTGAACCGCCGTGCCACCTGCAAAGCGAAGCACGTAGCCAATCCGGGCTGCTTTGCCACCTGCATACAGCTGGGCCTGCTGCCGCTCGCCAAACATCTGATGCTGAACGATGATATCATGGTGAACGCCATTACCGGAAGTACCGGCGCCGGTGTGAAACCGGGCGCCACGAGCCACTTCAGCTGGCGCAACAACAACATGAGCGTCTACAAAGCTTTCGAGCACCAGCATGTGCCCGAAATCAAGCAATCGCTCAAACAGCTGCAGAACAGCTTTGATGCGGACATTGACTTCATCCCCTACCGCGGCGACTTCCCGCGCGGCATCTTCACCACCATTGTGGTGAAGACCAAAGTGGCCCTGGAAGAAATCGTCCGCATGTATGAAGAATATTACGCCAAAGATTCCTTTACCCACATCGTGGAGAAGAATATCGACCTGAAGCAAGTGGTAAACACCAACAAGTGCCTCATCCATCTGGAGAAGCATGGCGACAAACTGCTTATCATTTCCTGCATTGATAACCTCCTGAAAGGCGCCAGCGGACAAGCTGTCCATAACATGAATTTAATGTTTAACCTGGAAGAGACCGTAGGATTACGGTTGAAACCTTCTGCATTCTAAAAAAAATGAATTTATTCGACGTATACCCTCTCTTTGACATCAACATCGTCAAAGGAAAAGGCTGCCATGTATGGGACGAGAACGGTACCGAATACCTCGACCTCTACGGTGGTCATGCAGTCATCTCAATCGGACATGCACATCCACATTATGTAGAGATGGTGAGTAACCAAGTTGCTACGTTAGGATTCTACTCAAACTCAGTAATTAACAAGCTGCAACAGCAAGTGGCAGAACGCTTGGGAAAAGTCTGTGGCTATGACGACTACTCATTCTTCCTCATCAACAGCGGTGCCGAAGCCAATGAAAACGCCTTGAAACTCGCCTCTTTCTACAATGGCCGTACCCGTGTGATATCCTTCTCAAAAGCATTCCACGGACGTACCTCACTGGCGGTGGAAGTAACGAACAATCCTAAAATCATCGCTCCCATCAACAACTGCGGGCACGTCACCTACCTCCCGTTGAACGACATCGAAGCCATGAAGGCCGAATTGTCCAAAGGAGATGTCTGCGCAGTGATTATCGAAGGCATACAAGGTGTAGGCGGCATCCAACTGCCGACAGACGAATTCATGCAGGCTCTCCGCCAGACTTGTACGGAACACAACACGGTCTTGATTCTCGATGAAATCCAAAGCGGCTACGGACGCAGCGGCAAGTTCTTCGCCCATCAGTACAACGGCATCAAAGCCGACATCATCACCGTGGCAAAAGGCATCGGCAATGGTTTCCCGATGGCAGGCGTACTCATCAGCCCAATGTTTACACCAGTATACGGGCAACTTGGAACCACTTTCGGCGGAAACCACCTGGCTTGCAGTGCCGCCCTTGCCGTGCTGGATGTGATAGAGCAGGAAAACCTGATAGAGAATGCAGCCCAAGTCGGCAACTTCCTGATAACGGAACTAAAGAAATTCCCTCAAATCAAGGACGTTCGCGGACGCGGACTCATGATAGGGCTGGAATTTGAAGAACCCATCAAGGAACTGCGCCTAAGACTACTGAAAGAGCAGCATGTATTCACCGGTGTAAGCGGTACGAATGTACTTCGCCTGCTGCCGCCTCTGTGCCTCGGCATGGATGAAGCAAAGGAATTCTTGGAACGCTTCAAGAAAGTACTTTAATATTTGACACAAATAATCAGCCAGCAAAAGAAACGACCGAAAAGCAGAATACCTTTCTCTCTCGGTCGTTTTTTGTAGAAAATTTATCTACCTTTGCCAGCAAAACAACTCTTTTAACAACAAAAAGATATGAAAGCAGCAATTATCGGTGCAGGAAATATGGGGGGAGCCATTGCCCGAGGGCTGGCAAAAGGAACAATCATCCCTGCCGGTAACATCATTGTCTCCAACCCCACCCAGGGCAAGCTGGACAAGCTGAAGGCAGAATTCCCCGCATTGCAAGTGACCAATGACAACCAGGAAGCGGCAGCCGGTGCAGATATGATAATCTTTGCCGTGAAGCCATGGCTGATGGAGCCAGTGATAAAGGAACTGGAACTAAAAGGCACAGAGATTCTTATATCCGTTGCAGCCGGCATTCCTTTTGAAAAGCTGACACACTATGTAGCAGACAAAGAAATGACCATGTTCCGTCTTATTCCCAATACCGCCATCAGCGAGATGGAAAGCATGACACTCATCGCCAGCCGCAATGCCACCAAGGAGCAGGAGCAACTGATGCTGGACATTTTCAACCAGATGGGACTCGCCATGCTCATTCCCGAAGAAAAGATTGCGGCAACCACTGCCATGACTTCCTGCGGCATCGCCTACGTGCTTAAGTATATCCAGGCAGCCATGCAGGCCGGCGTTGAAATGGGTATCTATCCCAAAGACGGCATGCGCATGGTGGCACAATCCGTGAAAGGGGCAGCCGAGCTGATTCTGAACAACGACACGCACCCCAGTGTTGAGATTGACAAGGTGTGTACCCCCGGAGGAATTACCATCAAGGGAATCAACGAGCTGGAACATGAAGGATTCACCTCCACTGTGATTAAAGCCATCAAAGCGAGTAAATGATATTTAATGTGCTAATGTAACGATGTCCCGATATGCCTATGAGCTACGGTATAATTAAACATTGTGCAGCCTATTGGCACATTGCCACACTTTAATAACAACCCATTAAAAAAATATAATTATGGACGAACAAATCAGACAAATAGCCGAACGCCTGCGCGGACTGCGTGACGTATTGGAACTGACTGCCGACGATATCGCCCGCGACTGCGACATCTCTGCAGAAGAGTACCGCCTGGCCGAAACCGGAGAATTCGACATCTCGGTCAGCATGCTGCAGAAGATAGCACGGCACTACGGCATATCACTGGACGCACTGATGTTTGGGCAAGAGCCCAAAATGAGCTCCTACTTCCTGACACGTGCCGGAAAAGGAACCAGTATAGAACGTACCAAGGCATATAAATACCAATCACTGGCAGCCGGTTTCATCAACCGCACGGCAGACCCGTTCATCGTGACCGTAGAACCGAAACCGGACAGCGAGCCGATACATTACAACAGCCATACCGGTCAGGAGTTCAACCTCGTACTGGAAGGCCGTATGATGGTCAGCATCGACGGCAAAGACTTAATCTTAAACGAAGGAGACAGTCTATACTTCAACTCCAAACTGCCGCACGGCATGAAGGCGCTTGACGGAAAGACTGTAAAATTCCTGGCAGTAATCATGTAATAAAGTTATGGTAGAAAGATTTTTATCTCAAACATCCTTCACCTCACAGGAGGACTTCATCAAGAACTTGAAGATAAACGTACCGGAGAATTTCAACTTCGGCTACGACGTAGTGGATGCCTGGGCAGCCGAGCAGCCCGACAAACCCGCACTGTTGTGGACCAATGACCAGGGCGAATGCCGGCAGTTTACCTTTGCCGACATGAAACGGTACACAGACATGACGGCTTCCTATTTCCAAAGCCTCGGCATCGGGCACGGAGACATGGTGATGCTGATACTGAAACGCCGTTATGAATTCTGGTTCAGCATTGTGGCACTGCACAAACTCGGTGCAGTGGTGATTCCCGCCACCCACCTGCTGACGAAGAAAGACATCGTATACCGCTGCAACGCCGCAGACATTAAAATGATAGTCTGTGCCGGCGAAAGCGTCATCACCGACCATATCACGGCAGCTATGCCAGAGTCTCCTTCTGTGAAACGCCTCGTAAGCGTCGGGCCGGAAGCTCCCGAAGGATTCGAAGACTTCCACAAAGGTATCGAGGCCGCCGCTCCTTTCGTGAAACCTGAACATCCGAACACGAACGATGACATCTCCCTGATGTACTTCACCAGCGGTA
This sequence comes from Bacteroides uniformis, assembly GCF_025147485.1. Taxonomy (NCBI): domain Bacteria; kingdom Pseudomonadati; phylum Bacteroidota; class Bacteroidia; order Bacteroidales; family Bacteroidaceae; genus Bacteroides; species Bacteroides uniformis. The sequence continues at coordinate 574,830 of NZ_CP102263.1, forward strand.
CTACCGGAGAGCCTAAAATGGTGGCCCACGACTTCACCTATCCGTTGGGACATATCGTCACCGGCAGCTTCTGGCACAATCTGAAAGAGAGCAGCCTACACCTCACCATTGCCGACACCGGTTGGGGAAAAGCCGTGTGGGGCAAGCTCTACGGACAATGGATTGCCGGTGCCAACGTATTTGTATACGACCACGAGAAGTTCACTCCCGCAGCCATACTGGAGAAGATACAGGATTATCACGTCACGTCGCTTTGTGCACCGCCCACCATCTTCCGGTTCCTCATTCACGAAGACCTTACGAAGTACGACCTATCCAGCCTGGAATACTGCACCATCGCCGGAGAAGCCTTGAACCCCGCTGTATTCGAGACCTTCAAGAAACTGACGGGCATCAAGTTGATGGAGGGTTTCGGACAGACCGAAACGACCCTCACCGTCGCCACCATGCCCTGGATGGAACCGAAACCCGGCAGCATGGGATTGCCCAATCCGCAATACGACGTAGACCTGATAGACAACGACGGCCGTTCTGTGGAAGCCGGTGAGCAGGGACAGATTGTAATCCGTACCGACAAAGGCAAACCGCTGGGATTGTTCAAGGAATACTACCGCGATGCCAACCGTACCCACGAGGCATGGAACAACGGCATTTACTACACGGGAGACGTAGCCTGGAAGGACGAAGACGGCTACCTCTGGTTCGTGGGCCGCGCCGACGACGTTATCAAAAGTAGCGGTTATCGCATCGGCCCGTTCGAAGTGGAAAGTGCATTGATGACCCACCCAGCCGTAGTGGAATGTGCCATTACCGGTGTGCCCGATGAAATCCGCGGCCAAGTGGTAAAAGCTACGATTGTGTTGGCAAAAGAGTACAAGGCACGCGCCGAAGAAGAGCTTGTCAAGGAGTTGCAGAACCATGTGAAGAAAGTGACGGCTCCCTACAAATACCCGCGTGTCATCGAATTTGTTGATGAGCTCCCCAAAACCATCAGCGGGAAAATCCGCCGTGTGGAAATCCGGGAGAACGACCGGAAATAACACTCGCCACCCAGCATCTGAATCATAAGACAACATCCGGGTGAATGAATAAGGAGGGGATAAAACCGAAGTCGGCCATTCTATTGACGATTTCCGTTTTACCCCCTCTTTTTACAAATAGTTGTCTCATTGTGAATACCAAAAGGAGAAAAGAACTATATTTGCACGAAATTAAACTTCACTTGGAACATTTATAAACAAGAAAGACCGACACGGCATATGAAAAATAGAACGCAGATATGGAAAATACTGGCTTTCTTAGGAGCGGTACTTTTCTTGTCTGATACAATATACGCCCAACAATGGACATCCGATAGTCATTCGGAATACAAGCGGGATACACTCCCTTTCTCACAGCGCTTCATCCACAGATTAGGCGTAGAAGGGCGTGCTGGCTATATTTTTCAGACCAGCCCTTTTCTGGAGTACTCCAACCACCAATACAAGGCCATGAAAAATGCCTATGCCGGCCATCTGAAATACTCCTTCCAGCTCCGTCCCCACACCGTTGCCGACCAGGCTTATATAGGAGCCTATCAAGGGATTGGAGTCGGCTATTTCAACTTCGGCAATCCGGAAGAGCTGGGCAACCCGCTGGCGGTCTATCTGTTTCAAGGGGGACGCATCGCCCAATTCAGCCCCCGCATATCCTTGAACTATGAATGGAACTTCGGCGCATCGTTCGGCTGGAAACCCTACGATGAATATGACAACCCGGAGAACCAGATTATCGGCTCGAAAGTGAATGCCTATCTCAATGTGAACCTCTACTTAAAGTGGGCACTCTCCCCCAAGTTCGACTTGATGATAGGAGCTACCGGAAGCCACTTTTCCAACGGAAACACCCAATATCCCAACTCCGGTCTGAACACGGTGGACTGCAAAGTGGGACTGGTATATAACTTTAACCGCAGAGCGGATGAACTCGTCCAATCATGGCAACGCCCTATCGTTCCTCCATTCCCCCGCCACGTCAGCTACGACTTGACTTTGTTCGGCTCCTGGCGAAAGAAAGCAGTGGCCCATGAGGGCAGTAGTGGCCAGGTACCCGCACCCGGCACTTACAACGTGTTCGGTTTCAGCTTTGCACCCATGTACAACTTCGGCTATAAATTCCGTGCCGGTGTGGCGCTGGACGGCGTATACGACCACAGTGCGAACATGAAAGAATCGTACGAAGAAGAGAACGGCTTCTATACTCCGCCCGCCAAGAAGCAGATGGCATTGGGCTTATCTGCCCGCGGAGAATTTGTCATGCCTTACTTCACGGTAGGTATCGGTCTGGGAGCCAATGTTCTGCACGGCGGCGGTGACATGAAGTCTTTCTATCAGATTCTTGCCCTGAAAATAGACGTAACACGCAATTCGTATCTCCATATAGGATATAACCTCCGGGAATTTCATGAGCCCAATTATCTGATGTTGGGTATCGGCTATCGGTTCAATAACAAACGCCCCAAGCTGTTCTGAACAATAAAGAGGAGGCTATTTATATAGATTCTTTTATTTCATCTGCAAGCACATATTACCAAGTGCCACGCGCATATCATCTACTATAGTATTATAGTTAGTTTGTTAGTTCACAGAGATGAACACTTTGTTCAAGTATAGAGAAACAGTTTGTTCCAATAAGGAAAAACAGTCTGTTTTCATATGATGAAACGAAATGTTCTGTTAAGGGAAACAAAGTGTTCGCCATAACGAAACAACTTGTTCTATTAAGGGAAACACTTTGTTCGCTATAGGGAAACGGTCTTTCATATCAAGAGCTTATAAAGAAAAAGCTCTGCAAATCAATGATTCACAGAGCTTAATCGAGTACTCGAAGCGGGACTTGAACCCGCACAGCCGCAATGGCCAAAGGATTTTAAGTCCTTCGTGTCTACCATTCCACCATTCGAGCATCCTAAAAAGGGAAAAGAGAGCGGAAAACGAGACTCGAACTCGCGACCCTAACCTTGGCAAGGTTATGCTCTACCAACTGAGCTATTTCCGCATTTGGAGAACGGGTGCAAAGATAAACAGTTTTCCCGTTTCTGCCAAATTTTTTTTTATAAAAGTACAGTACTCGCAGCGGGACTTGAACCCGCAGAACCTTTTACCTGCCCAGCAACTCTTTCTCTGCAGCTTGCATGGTCTCAAAATTGAAACCATCTACCACTTTCTGCATCAGAGCAGAGACTTCATCGTTGCAAAGGTTTCCGATACTGCCTTCATGGGTATGGTGTACCTCTTTGCTGTGCGAGAAGTTTCCGGCTTCAATATCCAGTCCCACCTTCTTGTAGGCATCGCGGAAAGGCATCCCTTCACGTGCCAAGCGGTTGACTTCCTCCACACTGAAAATAAGCAGATACTTGTCATCATCAAGAATATGTTCGTTCACCTTGATTTCGTTCATAATGTAAGTCGTCATCTGCAGACAGTCTTTCAGTTCCTGAAAAGCAGGCAGGAAGACCTCTTTGATAATCTGCAAGTCACGGAAATAGCCGGAAGGAAGATTGTTGGCTATCATCATAATCTGCTGGGGAAGGGATTGCAGTTTGTTGCACTTGGCACGCGTCAGTTCAAAGACGTCCGGGTTCTTCTTGTGAGGCATGATGCTGGAGCCGGTAGTGCAATCGTCCGGCAGCTTCACAAAACCGAAGTTCTGACTGTTGAACATACATGCGTCAAAAGCCAATTTCGATATGGTTCCGGCCACACTGGCAAGGGCGAAAGCTACATTACGCTCCATCTTGCCACGCCCCATCTGGGCATACACTACGTTGTAGTTGAGGGAATCAAATCCCAAAAGACGGGTAGTCATCGTACGGTTCAGCGGGAACGAGGAACCGTATCCCGCAGCAGAACCCAAAGGATTGCGGTTGCACATCTTGAAAGCTGCCTGAAGGAACATCATATCGTCCACCAGGCTCTCGGCGTATGCCCCAAACCAAAGTCCGAAAGAAGACGGCATGGCTATCTGCAAGTGTGTATAACCCGGCATCAGTACATCCTTGTAGCGTTCGCTCTGCATAACCAGCACATGGAACAATTGTTCCACAGCCTCCGCCACTTCCTTTATCTCTGCACGGGTAAAGAGCTTCAAATCGAGCAACACCTGGTCGTTGCGCGAACGTCCGCTGTGTATTTTCTTACCTATATCACCCAAGTTGCGCGTCAGCATAAGTTCCACTTGTGAGTGAACGTCTTCCACTCCCTCTTCTATCACAAATTCTCCACGCTCGGCCATCGCATAGATTTTCTTCAATTCGGCCAGCAATTGCCGCAGTTCTTCCTTCGTCAACAAGCCAATGCTTTCGAGCATCGTGATGTGCGCCATGGAACCCAGCACATCGTGCTTTGCCAAATAAAGGTCCATTTCACGGTCACGGCCTACCGTGAAGCGTTCGATATCCTTATTTACCTGAACGGATTTTTCCCAAAGTTTCTGAGCCACGTTGTTTCTAATGATTAATGGTTAGTGATTAATATTGTATCATCGCCAACATATCTGCCATCTTCTCCAATCCTTCCTGCAAGGGTTTCTGCACCATGGTCTTCATAAACGGATTTATATCCATGCCGATGGTCAGTTTCATTTTACATTCGGTTTCGGTGACGGGTACAATCTGTATCCACAGATTGAAGGGCAGCGGTGAAGTGGTTGTTGCAAACTTGATACACTTGCAAGGCTCCTTCTCCACAATCTGCAACGTAATCTTTCCCACGGGGGCCACCTCTATCGTCATGCTCTCCGCGTCAAAACTCAAGTTCTTCACTTTGTCTTCAGGCAGACGGTCTTTCACCTTCTCCAGATTACTCAGGTCGGAAAGTTTTTCATAAACAGCTTCTTGTGAAGCCGGTACAACTTTCACTCCACTCTCAAATTTCGTCATAATCAATCGTATTCAAAAAGAAAAAAGAACTATCCGGACAGAATCTATCCGAATGGCTCTTTTATCCATATTAACATTTTTACAAATAAGTTCTTATTTTCCAGATTCCCAATGTGCAGGGTCTTTACGCCATTCATTCAGAGTCTCCACATCTTCTTCCTCGATATAGCCCGTACGCAGTGCCACTTCCATCACAGCCTCGTAATTGGTCAGCGTCACCAAAGGCACTTTGGCATCCTTGAAAGCCTTTTCGGCAACCGGGAAACCATAAGTATAGGCAGCCACCATACCGATGACCTCACATCCGTCACGGCGGATAGCTTCTACAGCCTTTAAGCTACTTCCACCCGTAGAAATCAAATCTTCCACGACTACCACCTTCATACCGGGACGAAGTTCACCTTCAATCAAATTCTCCAGTCCATGGTCTTTCGGAGTGGAGCGTACATATACAAACGGCAAGTTCAATGCATCGGCCACCAAGGCACCTTGCGGGATAGCTCCCGTTGCCACACCGGCAATGGCATCCACTTGTCCGAAACGTTCCAAAATCAGACGCGTAATTTCAATCTTTACGAAATTACGGAGAGAAGGATAAGAAAGGGTTTTGCGGTTATCACAATAAAACGGAGACTTCCATCCGGATGCCCAAGTGAACGGGTTAGCCGGTTGTAGTTTAATCGCTTTTATCTTCAGCAACTTCTCTGCAAACAATCTTTCTAAAGTTTTCATAGCAAAACTAATCTATATATGATAAATATGGCACAAAAATACGGAAACAGAATGAGAATAAAAAAGAGAAAGCCGATAATTTTCATTCGGAGTAGTCATTTTCCTCAGAAACCTCTATGCAACGACATATATCCTTCATTTCGAACCCCCTGCTCAAGGCAAAACGCACCAGTTTGCCATTCAACTCATACTCACTTTCGGCACGGACGCTTTTACGCTTTGCCGCCAGCAGTTTCTGCAAGACGGCGTGGTATTCCTCCTCATCAATCTCGTTCAAATAGGGCCAATAGACAGATGAAGATATCTTTTTCAACTGGAGCGCCTGCCCTATCTTCATCTTGCCCCATTTGGCAAAACGGTATTTGTCGTTGATGAAAGCACGGCAGAAGCGTTCTTCATCAATGTACTTCTCTTGTTCCAGACGGTTGATGATACGGTCTATGGCATCATAGGCAATGCCCCAGCGTTGCAGTTTCTCCGCAATCTCCGCCCGGCAATGCTCGGCAGTGGAGCAATATGCCGCCACTCTGTTCAAAGCTTCAGTTTCAGTTATTTCTATCATCGTTCTGCAATTACGTACCGGTCGTTGCCGGAAATATCTTTTCGGATACGGACATTCGTATAGCCTTGCTTGCGAAGCATCGAAGCGACAGCCTCTCCAAATGCCCGGTTGATTTCAAAATAGAGTCGGCCGCCGACCGTCAGCATGCTCCGTCCCAGTTCACCTATACGCCGATAGAAACGGAGCGGGTCGCTGTCTGGAACAAACAAAGCTCCCGAAGGTTCCCAGTTCAAGACATTTGGCTCCATGTCCTTCTTTTCTGTTTCCGTAACATAAGGCGGATTACTGACGATTACATCAAAGTACTCATCCTCAGCCGGTTGATACGTCAGGACATCACGCTGTACAAATTGTACGGAGGTCTGCAAAAGGCGGTTATTGTCGCCGGCTATGGCAAGAGCTTCTCCGGAAATGTCCCAAGCAGTTACTTCCGCTTCCGGCAACTCTTTAGACAAAGTGACGGCAATACACCCACTTCCGGTGCCAATGTCGAGAATACGGGAAGCCGGAGCGACTTCCTCCAGCATCCTCTCCACCAGTTCTTCCGTTTCGGGACGGGGAATAAGCACCCCCGGAGCCACCCGAAAAGTACGTCCCAGGAAACGGGCAGTACCCTGCACATACTGTATGGGCTCAAAATTGCACAGACGGAAAAGAATGCTTTCCAATTCCTTTTCATCCTTTGGAGATAAAATCATATCTTTGCCCAGGTAATAGTCAATATGACTCTGACCTAACATTTCACAGCAGACAATACGGGAAAGATTGGCTGCCTCCCGGGGAGGATAGCACTCCTGCAAAGCACTGCGGATATGTGAAACGGTTACATTCATTCGGAGTCCGGTTTTATTCGGGCTGCAAAAGTAATCATTAATTTTGATTATTCAACCAAAAGACAAGCAAGGATATGAATTCAGAAGAAGAGAAATATATGCTGCGATGCATCCAACTGGCACAAAACGGACTTTGCAATACAGCACCCAACCCGATGGTGGGAGCGGTAATAGTATGTGACGGGAAAATCATAGGCGAGGGATACCATGTGCGCTGTGGAGAAGCCCACGCCGAGGTCAACGCCATCCGTTCCGTGAAAGACACGTCCCTGCTGAAACGTTCCACCATCTATGTCAGCCTGGAACCGTGTTCGCACTATGGCAAAACTCCTCCTTGTGCAGACCTCATCATCGAGAAGCAGATTCCACGCATCGTCATCGGGTGCCGGGACCCTTTTTCTAAGGTTGCGGGCCGGGGCATACAGAAACTGAAGGATGCCGGACGTGAAGTTATTGTCGGAGTGCTGGAAACAGAATGTCGGCAGCTCATCCGCAGGTTCATCACTTTCCATACTTTGCGACGCCCCTACATCACCCTAAAATGGGCGGAATCTTCTGACAGATATATCGATTACTCCCGCACGGACGGTAAACCGGTTATCCTCTCCAGCCCGCTGACTTCGATGCTGGTACACAAGAAACGGGCAGAGCACAGTGCCATATTAGTAGGTACCCGTACGGCTGAACTGGACAATCCCTGCCTGAATGTCCGCCATTGGTACGGCCGTTCACCGGTACGTATCGTGCTGGACCGGCAACAAAAGCTATCCCCCAGCCTTCACCTATTTGACGGTAGCGTGCCGACCCTCGTTTTTACAGAAGCCCCGCACGCTCCGCTACCGAATGTAGAGTATCTGCCAGTCAGCGACTACCGACGGAATATACTCCCCGAACTCATGGAAACGCTGTATACACGCGGATTACAATCCCTTTTGGTAGAGGGTGGCAGCCAAACGCTCCAATCCTTCATTGATGCCGGATTGTGGGACGAAATCTTTGTGGAAGAAGCTCCGCACCTTCTTCATTCCGGCGTCAAAGCACCCGAAATCAGTGACGGATATCCATTTGCAACAGAGTATTCTTTCGGCAGGAGTTTTCGCCATTATACGGCCTCAAGAAACAGTCAATAGCCTCATTTCAGGGCTTTTTTATCGAGAAAAAGGGGGATATTATCTATAATTTTATATAAAACTTCCCCGTAAAGCTGTTTATAGAAAAAAATGTTCCTATTTTTGCAACTTGTAAATAAACACTAACTTTCAAAATGAGAATAAAGTTTCTATCAGTAATTGTGAGTTTTCTTATTGTGTCATTTGCTCTAAGTTCATGCCTTGACTCTGACGACAATTATGAATTCAGCTCCGATGCTACTATACATGCTTTTGGTATCGATACCATACATGGCAAACATTACAAATTTACAATTGACCAGCTCAATAGGCTCATCTATAACAGAGATTCATTGCCCGTAGGTTCAGATACCATCATTGACCGTATTCTGATTGATACTATGACCGTTACCGGTTGGATAACTTCAGGCTCGCCTACCGACACGGTATTCGTCATGTCGGACTCCGTGGATTTGAGACCCGCCATGAACAACGATGCCGGCATGCTGTTCAAAGCACATGCCGCCGACGGTGTTACAGTCCGCGAATATAAATTGAAAGTTAATGTACATCTGCAAGACCCGGACTCACTCGTCTGGACAGACATGCAGAATAGGGGGAATATATTCTCCAATACCATCAATTTAGGCCAGCAAAAAGCGGTTATACTTGGAGACGAGTTGTTTGTCTACACTTCCAACACTACCGCTTACAAGACATCGACTGCGCCCGATAAATACAACTGGAGTAAAGTCAATGTCAGCAACCTCCCCTCAGACGTAAAGCTGACATCTGCCGTAGAGTATAACAATGCACTCTACATGGTTACAAAAAGCAAAAGAGTATTCAGCTCTACCAACGGCGGCGCCTGGACAGAAGTCACTACATTGGGAGACAATGTCATAGTCCTCATTAATGGTTTCTCCGACCGGCTCTCGGGTATTGTGGAAATCAACGGAAAGCAATATTTCAACATCTGTAAAGACGGAAAGAATTGGGAAGCGGAAAACACGGCTGACAACCTTACCCTTGAGGAAGTCCCGGCAGGATTCCCTACCGAAAACATATCCACCACCCAGACCAACACCGGCAATGGTGTAGAGAAGGTGGTTCTGGCAGGAATGCCGCTGGCCAACGAACAAGAGACAATACCCTGGTTCTCATTGGACGGCAAAGGCTGGGCAAGCCTGGCTAACACGGTGTACGACACATCTTGTCCCGGCATGGTCAACCCTGCCATTATGTACTATGGCGACATGTTCTATTGCTTTGGAGGAGAACTTGACGCCATCTACAACTCCATCACAGGCATTGCGTGGAGCAAGACAGAAACCAAGTTCCTGCTACCCCAGGAATTCAAAGGGAAAGGCGCGTACTCCATTATAGTGGAACCGACGAAAGACAAAACTGTGGCCCCGGCAGACAAACGGGACTTCATTTGGGTGATATTCGGCGGCAACGGCACCAAGAATGAGGTATGGCGCGGACGTCTTAACAGATTGGGCTTCGAAATACAATAATAATGATGTCATATAAGGAAGAAATCGATCTAAACCGGATACCCCAGCACGTGGCGATTATCATGGACGGTAACGGACGGTGGGCCAAGCAGCGTGGACACGAACGCAGCTATGGACATCAGGCCGGCGCAGAGACTGTGCACGTCATTGCAGAGGAAGCCGCTAAATTAGGAGTCAGATACCTTACTTTATATACGTTCTCTACCGAGAACTGGAATCGTCCGTCGGACGAGGTAGCCGCCTTGATGGGATTGCTCTTCGACTCCATAGAGGAAGAGACGTTCATGAAGAACAATATCAGTTTCCGGGTAATAGGAGATATTGAAAAACTGCCTGCCAACGTACAGCAACGGCTCAACACTTGCGTGGCACACACCTCCCACAACACGGGAATGTGCCTGGTACTGGCATTGAGCTACTCTTCCCGCTGGGAAATAACGGAAGCTGCCCGGCAAATAGCCGACCTGGTACAGAAAGGTGAGCTGAAACCCGAACAAATCGACAGTGAGCTCATATCCCGTCATCTGACAACCCACTTCATGCCCGACCCCGACCTGCTGATACGTACCGGAGGAGAGCTCCGCCTTAGTAACTACATGCTCTGGCAATGCGCCTATTCGGAACTTTATTTCTGTGATACCTATTGGCCCGACTTCCGTGAAGAAGAATTACGCAAAGCCATATGTGACTATCAGAAACGCGAACGCAGGTTCGGCAAGACCAGCGAGCAAATCAATTAATCACCGGACACACAAATAGTAAATAGTAAATTGTAAAATAGTAAATAAAAAGATGCACTATCGTATTTTCTCCATACTCGTAACGTTTGTCTGCCTTTTCGGCTGCGCACTGACAACAGCAGCACAGGACGTAAACAACACCGATGAAACCGAAAAGCCGGTTATACTCTATTCGGGAACACCCAAGAAGTATGAAATAGCCGACATTAAGGTCGAAGGAGCCCAGAACTATGAGGATTATGTAATTGTCGGATTGTCCGGACTATCCAAAGGGCAGACTATCACCGTGCCGGGTGACGAGATTACACAAGCTTGTAAGCGCTACTGGCGCCACGGTCTGTTCTCTGACGTGGAAATTACAGCAGACAAGATTGAAGGCGACCAAATTTGGCTGACCATTCATCTGACCATGCGTCCGCGTGTTTCCGACATACGCTACAACGGTGTGAAGAAGTCAGAGCGTGAAGACCTGGAAAGCAGAATCGGCATGATAAAGGGCGGTCAGATTACACCTAATCTGGTGGACCGCGCCAAGACCTTGATAAAGCGCTATTTTGACGACAAGGGCTTCAAGAATGCAGATGTAATCATCACCCAACGTGATGATCCGGAAAAGAAGAATGAAGTGATTGTCAACATCGACATCGACAAGAAGGAGAAAGTGAAAGTACATCAAATCACCATTGTAGGCAACGAGGCCCTCACGACCAAGAAGCTGAAGCGTGTGATGAAGAAAACAAACGAAAAGGGCAAGCTGCTCAATCTGTTCCGCACCAAGAAATTCATTGAGGACAACTACGAAGCGGACAAACAGCTGATTATCGACAAATACAACGAACTGGGTTATCGTGACGCCATCATCGTGACAGACAGTATCAAGCCCTACGATGACCGCACGGTAGACATCTTCATGCAGATTGAGGAAGGACAGAAATACTATCTCCGCAATGTAACCTGGGTAGGTAACACACTGTATCCTTCCGAACAACTGAACTTCCTCCTCCAGATGAAGAAGGGTGATGTCTACAACCAAAAGTTACTTGAAGAGCGTACAATGACCGATGACGATGCCATCGGTAACCTTTACTACAACAACGGTTATCTGTTCTACAGCCTCGAACCGGTGGAAGTAAACATCGTGGGCGACTCCATCGACCTGGAAATGCGTATCTACGAAGGTCGCCAGGCTACCATCAATAAAGTCAGCATCAACGGTAACGACCGTTTGTATGAAAACGTAGTACGCCGTGAACTCCGTACCCGTCCGGGCGAACTCTTCAGCCGTGAAGACCTGATGCGTTCCATGCGTGAAATCCAGCAGATGGGACACTTCGACCCCGAACAAATCCAGCCCGACATCCAGCCGAGACCGGAAGACGGCACGGTAGACATCGGTTATGACCTTGTATCCAAAGCCAACGACCAGGTAGAGTTCTCCGCCGGTTGGGGACAAACGGGTATTATCGGTAAGTTAAGTCTGAAGTTCACCAACTTCTCTCTGTCCAACCTGCTGCATCCGGGTGAGAACTACCGCGGTATCCTCCCGCAAGGTGATGGTCAGACATTGACCATCAGCGGCCAGACCAATGCCAAATACTATCAGTCATACAGCGTTTCATTCTACGACCCGTGGTTTGGCGGTAAACGCCCGAATGCATTCTCCGTATCGGCTTTCTATTCCCGCCAGACCGACATCAGTAGCCGTTATTACAATTCAGCCTACATGAACAGCTATTACAACAGCTATTATAGCGGTATGTATGGCTACGGTATGTACAACTACGGCAATTACAACAACTACGAGAATTATTACGACCCGGACAAATCTATCCAGATGTATGGTCTTGCAGTGATGTTCGGTAAGCGTTTGAAGTGGCCGGATGACTACTTCCAGTTCACAGCCGAGTTGTCTTACCAACGCTATGTTCTGAGTGACTGGCAGTACTTCCCGGTTACCAACGGTAAGTGTAATAACCTCAGCCTCAACCTGACCTTGTCCCGTAGCTCTATCGACAACCCGATTTATCCGCGCCAAGGTTCCGAGTTCTCGTTGTCTGCACAAATCACACCGCCTTTCTCTCTGTTCGACGGTACCGATTACAGCAAGTACAGCACCAGCAGCCAGGAAGACATGAACAAGATGCACAAGTGGATTGAATACCACAAGTGGAAATTCAAATCCAAAGTCTACATCCCGTTGATGGACCCGATTACCGTCAAACGTACTCCGGTGCTGATGGGACGTGTAGAATTCGGTTTGCTGGGACACTACAACAAATACAAAAAGTCTCCGTTCGAAACGTTTGACGTGGGTGGTGACGGTATGACCGGCTACTCCAGCTATGCTACAGAAAGCATCGCCCTCCGTGGTTATGAGAACAGTTCATTGACTCCATACGGTTCTGAAGGTTATGCCTATACACGTCTCGGACTGGAATTAAGATATCCTTTGATGCTCGAAACAAGTACCAGTATTTATGCGTTAACGTTTGTGGAAGCCGGTAATGCATGGCATGATGTCAATAAGTTCAACCCGTTCGAATTGAAACGTTCAGCCGGTGTCGGTGTCCGCATCTTCCTCCCGATGATTGGTATGATGGGTATCGACTGGGCTTACGGTTTCGACAAAATAATGGGTTCCTCGCAATATGGCGGTAGCCAGTTCCACTTCATCCTGGGACAAGAATTCTAAGCAATGGACAATTGATAATTGACAATTAATGCAGTATCGTTATGAAGAAGAGTTTATTGATCCTTTTTACGCTGTTTGCAGTAAGTATAACAGCCGGTGCACAGAAGTTCGCCTTGATTGACATGGAATATATCCTGGAAAATATTCCTGCCTACGAACGTGCCAATGAACAACTGGAGCAAGCCTCCAGACAATGGCAGAGTGAAGTCGAAAAGATTTCCGAAGAAGCCAAGACTCTGTACAAGAACTATCAGTCCCAGATTGCTTCCCTTTCTGAAACACAGAGAGGCAAAAAGGAGGAAGAGATTGTCGCTAAAGAGAAATCAGCAGCCGAACTGCGCCGCAAATACTTCGGTCCGGAAGGCGAACTGTATAAAAAACGTGAAAGTCTGATGCAACCCATTCAAGATGAAATATACAATGCTGTAAAGGAAATTGCGACACAGAACGGATATGCGGTAGTTGTAGACCGTGCTTCCGCATCAAGTATCATTTTTGCCTCGCCGAGTATTGACGTCAGCAATGAAGTACTTGCAAAACTGGGATATTCAAATTAATTTCATACATTTGTTTCAGAATATAGACTGCATTCAAGATTAAAAATAAGCTTGCTTATTTTGTATTGCGTTCAGTTTGCGCTATATTTGCCCCCGACGAATAATCATTCAAATAAATAATAAACATTATGCTTAAAAAAATCGCACTACTCGTAGTTATGTTCGCCCTCCCACTGGGAGCTATGGCGCAAGCTAAATTCGCTCACATGAATTCTCAAGATGTAATCGCTGTTATGCCTGAATTTACCAAAGCCCAAGCTGACTTGGACGCCATGTCTAAAAAATACCAGGATGAAATGCAGCGTACCAACGAAGAATTCCAGAAGAAGTATCAGGAATTCCTGGCACAAGCCGACTCTCTGCCGAAAAACATTGCAGAAAGACGTCAGAAAGAGCTGCAGGATATGGCTCAACGCCAAGAGCAGTTCCAACAAGAAGCTTATCAAAGTATGCAGAAAGCACAGCAAGATGCTATGGCTCCCATCTATCAGAAACTGGACGAAGCCATCCAGGCTGTCGGCAAGGCTGAAGGCGTGGTCTATATCTTCGACTTGGCCCGTACCCCGATACCATTCGTAGGAGCACAGAGCGTTGATGTAACTGCCAAAGTTAAAACGCAATTGGGCATTAAATAATAGAATTATCTATGATAGAGCAAGCGCGGATAGTTTTATCCGCGCTTATTTTTTATACATTACTGAGAAATTTGCATTATCTTTGCATGGTACATAGTCTTTAGAAAGCATGAAACAGACATTACCTTCTGCAGCCGGTCCCATCGGAATATTCGATTCCGGATATGGCGGACTGACCATCCTGAGCAAGATACGGGAAGCCCTTCCCCAATATGATTACATTTATCTGGGCGACAACGCGCGCGCGCCTTACGGAACCCGCTCGTTCGAGATTGTCTATGAGTTCACCTTGCAGGCAGTCACCAAACTGTTCGAGATGGGTTGTCACCTCGTCATTCTGGCATGCAATACAGCTTCGGCAAAAGCTCTGCGCAACATACAAATGAATGATTTGCCTCGCCTCGACCCTATGCGCCGTGTGTTGGGAGTAATTCGCCCAACCGTAGAATGCATAGGGAACATTACCCAAAGCCGCCATGTGGGAGTGCTTGCCACGGCAGGAACCATCAAGTCTGAATCCTATCCGTTGGAAGTGCATAAACTCTTCCCCGACATCAAAGTGAGCGGTGAAGCCTGCCCTCTATGGGTATCCCTCGTAGAAAACAATGAGGCACAAGGTGAGGGTACTGACTACTTCATACGCAAAAACATCGGCAACCTGCTGGCCAAAGACACGCAGATAGACACCGTCATTCTGGGCTGCACGCACTTCCCGTTGCTGCTGCCCAAGATACAGCAATACATGCCCGACGGCATCACGACCGTCACTCAGGGGGAACTGGTAGCAGACAGCCTGAAAGACTATCTTCACCGCCATCCGGAAATGGACAAAAAATGTACCAAAGGTGGAAGATGCGTCTACCGCACCACGGAATCGGAGGAGAAATTCACAGAATCGGCTTCTACTTTCCTGAATGAATCGATAAGAGTTGAGAGGATTGAACTATAAATTCGTCAGCATTAAACATTAAAACAAAAACATTTGTTATATTTGTAAGACAGAAACCTCTAAATTCATACCATCATGAAAGAAGAAGACAAAAGCAAACTCGTTGAGGTGTTCACCGGTTCACCGTGGGAAGCAGAACTCGTAAAGAGCCTGCTGGGAAATAGTGATATTGAAGCTGTAACAAAAGACGGAATGGTAGTAAACGTTGTACTGCCTGCCACTGCGGTAGATGTTTCCGTTCTCGTCAATGAGAAGGACTACGAAGCCGCCATGGAAGTAGTCCGTGAATACGAAAAGAGAGAAAATGGAGATTGATTTCAATAGAATTGCTGTCAAGGTAGGCAGCAATGTTTTAACACGTCGTGACGGCACTCTCGACGTCACCCGCATGTCCGCTTTGGTGGACCAGATAGCCGAGCTGCACAAGGCCGGCATAGAAATAATACTTGTTTCTTCCGGAGCCGTTGCTTCGGGACGTAGTGAAGTGCACCCCACCAAGAAGTTGGACAGCGTAGACCAGCGCCAGCTCTTTTCCGCTGTAGGGCAGGCCAAACTCATCAACCGCTACTACGAGCTGTTCCGGGAGCATGGCATCCCCGTGGGACAAGTGCTCACAATGAAAGAGAACTTTTCCACCCGCCGCCATTACCTCAACCAGAAAAACTGTATGACCGTAATGCTGGAGAACGGCGTCATTCCTATTGTCAATGAGAACGACACCATCTCCGTAAGTGAACTGATGTTCACCGACAACGATGAGCTGTCCGGCCTGATAGCCTCCATGATGGATGCCCAGGCACTAATCATTCTCAGCAATATAGACGGTATCTACAACGGTTCACCCGCCGACCCGGAGTCTCAAGTCATCCGTGAAATAGAACAAGGCAAAGACCTCTCCTCCTACATACAAACTTCCAAATCCAGCTTCGGACGCGGCGGCATGCTGACAAAAACCAACATTGCCCGCAAAGTGGCGGATGAGGGCATCACAGTAATCATAGCCAACGGGAAGCGGGACAACATCCTCGTGAAAATAATGAATAATGAAGAATTAAACTATACCCGTTTCATTCCGTCTCCGGAACCGGTATCGAGCATCAAGAAATGGATTGCGCACAGCGAAGGGTTTGCCAAAGGCGAACTGCACATCAATCATTGTGCCACCGAACTGCTCTTCTCGGACAAAGCAGTAAGCATCCTACCGGTAGGCATCACTGACGTTATAGGCGAGTTCGAGAAGGACGACATCGTACGGATTATCGACTTCGGCGGTAAACCCATCGGTGTGGGAAAAGCCAACTGTGACTCCAGCCAGGCACGGGAAACAATGGGAAAACATGGAAAGAAACCCGTAGTGCACTACGACTACCTATATATAGAATAGGACACAGACGGATACTATCCACGATATTCATACTTGCATATTTATCACTCTATACTCAGTAAGAAAATGAACTTAAACAAAACTTTTGTCGCCGTACAAGATGCCAGCCGTAACATGCTAGCGTTAAGCGACAAAGAAATCAACCAAATATTACTGGCTGTTGCAGACGCTGCCATAAACAAAACAGACTTCATTCTGAGTGAAAACCAGAAGGATTTGGAGCGTATGCCTTCTACCGACCCTAAATACGACCGCCTGAAACTGACAAAAAGCCGTTTGCAGGACATCGCTGCGGACATCCGCAACGTAGCCGCCCTCCCTTCTCCTTTGGGAAAAGTCCTTAAAGAGAACGTATTACCCAACGGATTGAAGATAAAAAGGGTCAGTGTACCTTTCGGTGTCATAGGCATTATCTACGAAGCCCGTCCCAACGTCAGTTTCGATGTATTCTCACTCTGCCTTAAAAGCGGCAATGCCTGTATTCTGAAAGGCGGAAGCGATGCAGACTATTCCAACCGTGCCATAATCAGCGTGATACACGAGGTACTGGAGCATTTCAACGTAGATACACATATCGTGGAACTGCTTCCTGCCGACAGAGAGGCGACTGCCGAACTACTGCATGCCAACGATTATGTAGATTTGATAATTCCGCGCGGCAGCAGCAGCCTGATAAACTTCGTACGCCAGAATGCCACAGTACCGGTTATAGAGACAGGTGCCGGCGTATGCCATACGTTCTTCGACCGCTATGGCGATATAAGCATAGGTCCATCTATCATTGCCAATGCAAAGACACGCCGGGTCAGTGTATGCAACGCTTTGGATTGCCTGATTATCGAAGCCGACAGCCTGGCTAATTTGCCCGACCTATGCCTGCCGCTGCAATCAAGCAATGTAGAGATATTTGCCGATGAACCCGCCTACCACAGTCTGCGTGACAAATATCCCGTCGAGCTGTTGAGACTTGCCACTGAAGACTGCTACGGCAGAGAGTTTCTGGACTACAAGATGGCCATTAAAACCGTGAATTCTTTCCAGGAAGCATTGGCACATATCCGGAAGTACGGTTCCAAACATAGCGAATGCATCATTACGGACGACAAGACACGTGCCGAATGGTTCTGCCGGGAAGTGGACGCCGCTTGCGTATACGTCAATGCACCGACCTCTTTCACCGACGGCGCACAATTCGGACTCGGTGCCGAGATTGGCATCAGCACCCAGAAGCTACACGCCCGCGGTCCGATGGCTCTGGAAGAAATCACCACATACAAATGGATTGTCGAAGGTTCCGGACAGACCAGACCTTGACAGCCGAATAACAAAGATATAGATACACTAAAAAGACTGTAAATATGAAGAACTTTACTTGCGTGCAGGACATCGGTAACCTGAAGTCTGCACTGGACGAAGCATTCGAGATTAAAAAAGACCGTTTCAAATATGTGGAACTGGGACGTAACAAAACGCTGATGATGATTTTCTTCAACTCCAGCCTGCGTACCCGCCTCAGTACACAGAAGGCTGCATTGAATCTGGGCATGAACGTAATTGTACTGGACATCAACCAGGGAGCCTGGAAACTGGAGACAGAGCGTGGTGTCATCATGGACGGTGACAAACCGGAACACTTACTGGAAGCCATTCCCGTGATGGGCTGCTATTGCGACGTCATCGGCGTACGTTCTTTTGCACGCTTCGAAAATAAGGAAGACGATTACAACGAAGTGATACTGGAGCAGTTCATCAAGCATTCCGGCCGGCCGGTATTCTCCATGGAGGCTGCCACACGCCATCCGCTGCAGAGTTTTGCCGACCTGATAACCATTGAGGAATATAAGAAGACGGCACGCCCCAAAGTAGTGATGACATGGGCTCCACATCCGCGTCCATTGCCCCAGGCTGTCCCCAACTCCTTTGCCGAATGGATGAATGCAACTGATTATGACTTTGTGATTACACATCCCGAAGGTTATGAACTCGACCCCAAGTTCGTAGGAAATGCCCGCGTAGAATATGACCAGATGAAAGCTTTTGAAGGAGCCGATTTTGTCTATGCCAAGAACTGGGCGGCCTATACAGGCGACAACTACGGACAAATATTGAGCAAAGACCGCACCTGGACAGTAGGCGAGCGCCAGATGGCCGTTACCAACAATGCCTACTTCATGCACTGCCTGCCGGTTCGACGCAACATGATTGTGACGGATGATGTGATAGAAAGCCCGCAGTCCATCGTAATCCCCGAAGCGGCCAACCGGGAGATTTCAGCAACAGTGGTGCTAAAGAGACTGCTTGAAAGCCTCTAACCAGAGGACAAGACTACTTTATTCTTTTTAGGCGCGGATTACGCGGAAAACGCGGATTCTTTTCTTAAATTTTTTCCGTGAAATCCGCGTAATCCTCGCCTAAAAAGAAATTATAGCAAATGCATTTCAGCTACACCGCTATTACTTTTCCACTTCTTTGCCCGCTTCTTCCCAACCGATGAAACCTTTGTCAAGGTCATAGATTATATATCCTTTTTTGCTCAGTATGGCAGCGGCCTTTTTACTACGCTTACCACTACGACAATATACTGCAACCGGTTTGTCCTTCTGCAAAGTGGAGTCGGCCATCGTTTCAAACGACTCATCCAGCACATTGATATTGATACTATGGGGCACGTGTCCTTCCGAGTATTCGGCAACAGTACGCACATCCAGAAGCTGCACCTCCGGATTGGCTATCAATGTGGAAAAGTCATCTACCGAAACAGACTTGAACTGTCCCTCCTTCTGCTGGCAGGAAAAGAGGGTGGTAAAAACGAGGCAAAGGCCCGCGAACAATGTCTTCATCGAATATTTCATTTTAGTCAGGGTTATAAACAAAATCGTAAGTCTTGATGTCACCGGAATAAGTGTGCACACTGAAATGAACCATAACCTTCTGTATATCCTCTGCCGCATACTGCCGCAAAGGTACGGAAGCGTAGGCACGCCTGGTATAAGACACCACCTCCTCCTTTGCGTCATGATACAGCGTCAGATATACTTCACTACACCCGGTAGCAGTATCCACAATCACTTCATCCTCAATAAAATGGAACTTATGTTCACCATTCTCATTGACTATCAGTGTCATATTGAGATAGTCGAGTCCCATCCAGATACCCAGTACATCAGTAGGGTCTGTCTTGACGCCCTCCTCGAACTTGTCGACCGTTTGGGGAACGACAGAAAGAACACCGCTCAAGGCATACAGCACCGCACCGGCAGTTCCATCGGCAGTTACCTCCGAAGCATAATTACTGATGACACGTACCGAAGCGTTTGCCTCTATTTTCGTCTTTGTCTTGTCCTCCACTACCGGCAAGGTTTCCCCTTCATCCGTCACAACAGACCGCAGATAGCCGTCAGCCCCCGAAAAGGCAGTCAAGAATTCCAGCTTCACGGAAGGATAATGATAATCATCATCGCCACAACCAGCCAACAGACAGGCCAATAAAGGCAAAAGCCACCAATCACAGTACTTCTTCATGTATTCATTCTTTTATAGCCGCCAGATAATTCTTCAACGGGTTGGCATACATCAGCAGCATTTTTCCGCGCAGAAAGTCCACGTCCTTATTAGGAATGGAGATACGCTCCAACTGTTGTTCTATATAGGCCGTGAAGCGCTGCTTATCCTCGGCAGTGTAATGGTCGGAAAAATCCTCCTTCCCCTCGAGAAGGTCGTGTGCCACATAATTATTGGGATACATCCGGTAACTGGCATGAATGCGTTTGTCTATCAGTGCAGACATGCGTGCAAAGAGTTCGGGCTTCGGAAGTGAACGGTCCATCTTCGCCAATTCATCATTCATGCAGGCACCCGTCTGGAAATGTACCCGCCCTTTATAGCCGAACAGTCCGGTCTGCATATTCAGCAAGTCGTCAGCCGTCGTTTTCTTATAGCCTTCAATGTCCCGTTTCAGTTGGAACTCCTGCGCTTTCAGGAAGTCGCAAGGGTCGTATTCATAGGAAATGGCAAGCGGAGCTATATTCATTTCCATTAAGCGGTCAATGACGTCGCCTTCACCGCCTATTGCCAGCATCTTCAGCACACTGTCCTGCGTGCGGTCGTTGGAATCCTTGGCACGCCCTTCACGTTGTGCAATCCAGATAGACTGTTTCTTCTCACTGATGGTATAATGCATATAGCGGGACATGCGTGCGGAAGCCTCCAGCATCTGGCGCATGGTCAACGCACGCAGCACGATGAAGGACTTGTTGACACGCACGAATTTCTTAATCCACGGATAGACAAGCAGGTTGTCGCCAATGGCTATCTCTACCGTATCCATACCCTGGTCTACCAAAAGAATGGACAAGAAACCGGAATCGAGAATAATGTCGCGATGATTGGAGATATAGGTATACGCCGCCGACTTGTCTGCCGGCAACGCGGTATGGTCCAAAGTCAATCCATCCGTAGCCTCCTTCGCCAATTTCCACAGAAGCCCATAGCAGAAGGTCTTCTGAAATTCCAGCTTGGTTTTACACGCGCGCATTTTCTGCGACCAGACTTCAAAAGGTACACCAGGCATCACAGTATCCACTGCCTGCCGGAACGCCGCATCGGCAATCAGTTCCTCATAGACTTGAGGAAGTTCCTCATCATGATAAGGACGGATTTCATCAAATTCCACGTTCGCATTCATAATGAATAATGATTAATCCTTAAACTTGTTTTCTATAATATCTGTCATTACATCCTTCATCTCCATTCCGGCAGCACGAACCTGCTGGGGAATAAAGCTGGTGGCAGTCATTCCGGGGGTGGTATTCACCTCCAGCAGATTGATTTTTTCCCCTTCGGTAATGATATAGTCCACGCGGATAATGCCATAGGCCCCGAGTATATCATAAATGGCAGAAGTCAGCGTCTGCACCCGGCGGGTCAAATCGTCCGAGATGCGGGCGGGAGTAATCTCGTCAGACGCACCATTATACTTAGCTTCATAATCGAAGTACTCGTTGTGGCTCACCACCTCCGTAATGGGGAACACTACGGACTTGTCTTTTGTTTTGTAACAGCCGCAGGTAATCTCGGTTCCGTCCATAAAGGCCTCCACCAGTACTTCCTGCGCTTCCGCAAATGCCTTGGCTATGGCAGGTTGTATCTGCTCTTTCGCCGTCACCTTGGTCACGCCGAAGCTGGAACCTCCCAAGCTGGGCTTAATGAAGCAAGGCAGACCGATTTTCTCCATCACATCTTCATCCGTTACCGACTGTCCGCCGCGCAGCAACAACGATTCGGCAATGCGCACACCGAAACCTTTCAGATACTGGTTGCAGGCAAACTTATCGTACGTGAGCGACGCTGCCAGTACTCCGCAACACGAATAAGGGATGTGGAGCATATCAAAATAGCCCTGCAGACGGCCGTCCTCACCCGGAGTTCCGTGGATGGTGATATAGGCAAAGTCGAATGTCACTTTCTCGCCATCCAGCACGAAGCTGAAGTCATTGCGGTCTACCGGAGTCTTAGCGCCGTCGGGCAGCTGTACATGCCAGTCCAGTCCGTGCATTTCTACAATATATAAGGTATACTTCTCCTTGTCGATGAAGGAGTAAATCCCCTGTGCACTACGCAGGGAGACGTGGAATTCGGAGGTATCTCCTCCGGCTACAATAGCAATCGTGCGTTTCATTCTAATTCTCTGTTACTGATATAGCCTCTCCATTTGTCTATCAGCCGGGTCATGTCATCGGGCAATTCCGAAGTGAAGTACATTTCTTCTCCGGTGACGGGATGCACAAACCCCAGCGTCATGGCATGCAATGCCTGCCGCGGACAAGTGTCGAAGCAGTTGTTTACAAATTGTTTGTATTTAGCGAAGTGGGTTCCTTTCAGGATTTCGTGTCCACCGTAACGTTCGTCGTTGAAAAGTATGTGTCCGATGTGCTTCATGTGCACACGGATTTGATGGGTGCGTCCCGTTTCAAGGATACATTCCACCAGTGTGACGTATCCCAAACGTTCGAGCACCCGGTAATGGGTGACGGCATGCTTTCCCTGGTCGTCGGGGAGGACGGTCATCTGCATGCGGTCTCTGGGATTACGACCGATATTGCCGACAACGGTCCCTTCATCCTGCTCTACATTTCCCCAGACCAGCGCCCGGTAACGGCGTTTTGTCGTCTTGTTGAAGAACTGGTTGCCGAGATTCGTCTTGGCATCCGGAGTCTTGGCTATCACCAGCAGGCCGGAGGTGTCCTTGTCGATGCGGTGCACCAGTCCCACATGCGGGTCATTGGCATCATAATCGGGATTATCCTTCATATGCCAGGCTATGGCGTTGACAAGCGTACCGTGATAGTTGCCATGACCGGGGTGCACCACCAGACCGGCAGGTTTGTTCACTACCATCAGATACTTGTCCTCATATACTATATCAAGGGGGATGTCTTCGGGGATGACTTCATTCTCATAGCGTGGACGGTCCATCATCACAGTGATTACATCCATCGGCTTCACCTTATAGCTGCTTTTCACAGCCTTGCCGTTCGCCATCACGAAGCCTGCATCGGCAGCCTTCTGGATGCGATTACGCGAGGAGTTCGTCAAGCGGTCGAACAGATACTTGTCCACCCGCACCATCTCCTGCCCCTTGTCCACCACCACACGGAAGTGTTCATAGAGTTGCGCCTCGTCACCCACCGGCTCTACGTCGTCCAGCTCATCATTATCTATATCATCCGGCAATTCTTCTATCATCACGGCATTTACAATTTGACTATTTACAATTTACGATTGGAGTCAGATGTTTATCAGAACCAGGACTCATCTGCCGCGGAGTCTTCGGACAACACGGGTTCAACGGTACCTCCCACGGCATCCACTCCCAGGGAGTCTGCCTTCAAGGCGCCTCCATCTCCCACCATCAGCGTCAGCACTGCGCCGGTGGGCACTTTCTCGCCGATGGAAAGCTGACGCCCCTTATACTTCACGCCATACACCCAGTCCTTCTCACCCGGAATATACTGTATCTCGGCCAGCTTGAAGCCCGAAGCCAGAATACGCGCTTCCGCCTGCCGCAGCGAACTGTTGTCCGCCACATCGGGCACTATGTGCAGAGGGACTTCAATCGTATTGATTGTAAGATAGATGGTACGTCCTTCCTTTACCTTTTGTCCGGCTGCCGGATTATATTCGAGGATGCAGCCGGCAGGAAGAGTCTTGACATAACTGGAATCCGAAACGATGCAGACCAAGCCGCGGTTACGGAACATTTTCTCGGCTTCCTCCACTCCCATACCCTTCACATCGGGCACTATCACAGCCTCGCCGTGGCGGGTATATATATCCAGTCCTTTCAGCACTCCGAACAGCAATCCCACTACCACAACGGCCATCGCAAGGATGTTCGCCCAGAAGAACCGGTTCTGCCGGAAAGAGAAAAAATCTTTTATTGTCATAATCGATAATGCATTATTTGGGACAAAGATACAATTTTCACCACATAGTACACGGAGTTGGCAATAGTTTTTTCCGGAGAACCGGGCACAATACATAAGAAAAGCTGCAAAAGACCAGAATCAGTCTTTTGCAGCTCCCTTATTTCTTTAATACGAACGAGAACGGCCTATTATGCCTTTACTCCGTTGTATTCGTCAGAAACAGTCAGTTTCTTTCTGCCTTTAGCACGACGTGCTGCCAATACTCTGCGGCCGTTTGCTGTAGCCATTCTCTCACGGAAACCGTGTTTGTTCTTTCTCTTTCTGTTCGAGGGTTGAAATGTTCTTTTCATTACTGTATCTTGTTTTATGTTATTATTCTCACGAATTCGGGCTGCAAAAATAGGTACTTTTTTCAAATAAACCAAGAGATAACTCATTTTCTCTCAAAAGTTTTTGTGTTTTTTACCGAATTCCATTACTTTTGCACCCGCAAACCAGCACTAAAGAAGTAAATACCAATATAATAATATTAAAGACTATAAGTATGATTAATGCCCAAGACATTAAAATCGGAACTTGCATCCGCATGGACGGCAAGCTGTATTTCTGCATCGACTTCCTGCATGTAAAGCCGGGAAAAGGTAATACCTTCATGCGTACCAAGCTGAAAGACGTGGTGAACGGCTACGTTCTGGAACGTCGTTTCAACATCGGTGAGAAACTGGAAGACGTGCGTGTAGAACGTCGTCCCCACCAATACCTCTATCATGACGGTGACAACTACCAATTCATGAACCAGGAGACTTTTGACCAAATTCCCATCGCCCACGACCTCATCAACGGTGTTGACTTCTTGCTCGAAGGAATGATAGTAGACGTGGTATCAGACGCTTCCACAGAAACCGTGCTCTATGCCGACGTGCCCATCAAGGTTCAGCAGAAGATTACCTATACGGAACCGGGACTGAAAGGCGACACAGCCACCAACACGCTGAAGCCCGCCACAGTAGAATCCGGCGCCACAGTCCGCGTCCCCTTGTTCATCAACGAAGGCGAGACTATCGAAATCGATACGCGCGACGGTTCTTACGTAAGCCGCGTAAAAGCATAAGCCCTTTTGGAAATCAGGCAAATGCCCTTTTCATATCATCCCCGGTGCTCCACTTGGCATCCGGGGATTTTTCTTTCCATTTATTCATCTACAAAGCTTAAATGATATATCTTTGCGGAGACAACCAAAACATAAAGCCATACCCATGAGATACTCCGTCATCATCCCCGTATACAACCGCCCCGATGAGGTGGATGAACTGCTGCAAAGCCTGACGCAGCAAAGTTTCAAGGATTTTGAAGTGATTGTGGTGGAGGACGGCTCCTCCATCCCCTGCAAGCCGGTCACAGAGAAGTATCAGGAACTATTGGACGTACATTACTATGACAAGCCCAACTCCGGCCCCGGGCAGACCCGTAACTACGGGGTGGAACGAAGCAAGGGCGAATACCTGATAATACTGGATTCGGACTGCATCCTGCCCGAAGGTTATTTCCTTGCTGTGGAAGAAGAGCTGCAGCACGAAGCCGCCGATGCCTTCGGAGGCCCCGACCGCGCGCACGAATCATTCACAAACATACAGAAAGCCATCAACTACTCCATGACCTCCTTCTTCACCACCGGCGGTATCCGTGGGGGGAAGAAGAAGATGGACAAGTTCTATCCGCGTAGCTTCAACATGGGTGTGCGGCAGGAAGTGTACCAAGCCCTGGGCGGATTCTCGCGGATGCGCTTCGGGGAGGACATCGACTTCAGCATCCGAATCTTCAAGGGAGGATATACATGCCGGCTGTTCCCCGGTGCCTGGGTATACCACAAGCGACGGACAGACTTCCGAAAATTCTTCAAGCAGGTACACAATTCCGGGATTGCCCGCATCAATCTGTACAAGAAGTATCCGGAATCTCTGAAGCTCGTCCACCTGCTGCCGGCTGCATTTACCCTGGGAGTGGCCATATTCCTGCTGGGAACGCCCTTCTGCCCGTACAGCCTGCTGCCCATCGCTCTTTATGCGCTTCTGGTATGCATGGACTCCACTATCCGGAACCGTAGCCTCAGCATCGGGCTCTACTCCGTCGCCGCCGCCTTCATCCAGCTCATCGGATACGGGACGGGGTTCCTGCGCGCCTGGTGGAACCGCTGCATACTTGGCAAGGACGAGTTCGAGGCGTTCAAAAAGAACTTTTACAAATAAGGAGGATTAGGGGTTAAGGATTAGGGATGATATGGAGAAACTGAATATCAACCAGTGGGCTGCAGAGGACCGCCCGCGGGAAAAGATGATGCAGAAAGGGGCGGAAGCCTTGAGCGATGCCGAACTGCTAGCCATCCTCATCGGCTCCGGCAATACGGAAGAAACCGCCGTGACACTGATGCAGCGCATACTCGCCGCCTGCGGCAACGACCTCAACCGCCTGGGCAAATGGGAGGTGCGGGACTTCTCCCGATTCAAAGGCATGGGCCCCGCCAAAAGCATCACCGTCATGGCATCCCTGGAACTGGGCAAACGCCGCAAGCTGCAGGAACGCTCCGGACGTACCGCCATCCGCTCTTCCGCCGACATCTACGAGCTGTTCCATCCCCTGCTCTGCGACCTTGCCACAGAAGAATTCTGGGTACTGCTTATGAACCACGCCGCCAAAGTGATAGACAAGGTACGCATCAGCCGCGGCGGCATCGACCAGACTACCGCCGACGTGCGCAGCATCCTGCGCGAAGCCCTGCTGCAACGCGCCACACAGATAGCCCTTATCCACAACCATCCCTCCGGCAACCCGCACCCCAGTAACGACGACCAGCGGCTGACGGAACTCGTGAGGAAAGCCGCCCAAACCATGAACATACACCTGACCGACCACGTCATCGTCACGGACGGAAGCCATTACAGCTTCAACGACGAAGGATTGCTATAAATAATCCAAGTTACGGACATACTATACGAAAGACAAAAGCGGTCATAACACTAACTATCAGCACATTGTATTTACCTGCTATTTACCAGCCAATGTAAAAGCCGTTACCGCGGTATGTAAAAGCCGTTACCCTATATTGTAACGCTCTTTACCCCATATTGTAAAGACCTTTACCGCCTATTGTAAAAGGAGTTTCCCCAGGGGTAAAGGGAGTTCCCCCAGCGGGTGAAGCGTGTTTCCCCACCGTCAAACTGTCTTTTCCTGATTTAGCTAGACGCTTTTTCTTTTTATAACCGATATCAGTAGACGGTTCTTGGAATGTTGTACTGGTTCAGTAGTCACTTCTTCCCAAGCCCTGCTGATATAGTAGACACAGCAAAGTGAGTTGTCCTGATTCTGTTGACAGTCATCCTGCTGCATTTGCAGAGCCCGTGCTTGCTTGTCCGGCAAGACTGGGTGCCCCTAAAAGAGGCATTCTGTCTTTGTCAGGTGCGCTGTCCTGCGCCTTCGCCCGGACTTGCTGTCCGGCTTTGCAAAGATATTGCATCCTTCTTTTTATTGCTACTTGTGGAAGGATATTTTTTCTTCTTCCACATTTTCTTCTGTATTCCCTTCTCCAGATGCGCCACAGCAGGTATTTTATACCCGATACTCATATGCGGTCTGCGATGGTTATAGAAATGTATGTAGCGAGCTATGACATTTCTTGCATGCCCGATTTCGTTGAACCGGCCTCGAGGATGGCTGCTTTCCGCCTTAATAATCCCGTTGATACGTTCCGCAACGGCATTGTCGGTGGGTTTGTAGTCTTCCGTCATACTGATGGCAATGCCATGTTTCTGAAGAAGTGCCACGTATGGGTCGCAACAGTATTGTACGCCACGGTCCGAGTGATGTATCAGGCCCGTAAGATTTTCATCTCCTGTCATTTCAACAGCCTGCTCTATAGCCTGTTGCAATGCATTGATGGTTGCCGATACCCGTAAGGTGTCGGCAAGCACCCATCCCACTATCTTATGGGAGTAGGCATCCGTAATCAGATGCAGATAACAGACTTCACCATTGGCAAGTGGTATATAAGTAATGTCGCTGACCCACAACTGGTTGGCTGAAGTCAAGGTCAGTCCTTTGATTAGGTTCTTCCACTTGTGGTAGCGATGGTTGGAGTTCGTCGTATGCCGGGTCTTGCGGGCAGGAAGCATCAAGCGGTGTTGCCGGAGCAATGCATAAAAGCTGTCCCGCCCAGGCATGAACCCGGCTCCAAAAAGCACGGTGAGCATAATCCACAGTTTGTAACAGCCTATACCCGGATCTTCGATACGGATATCACGGACAGCATCCAGCATGAGACGTTCCCTATGTATCTGACTCTCAATGTCAGCCTTTGACTGGTAGTAGGCTTGACGACAATGGCCAAACAGACGGCAGGCCAACGCAACTTTCAGGTTGCGCTGACTGACCAGTTCCGTTACGATTTGGCCCCAGATTTTTTTCTGATAGGGATGTTGAAGAGTTCTTCAGCACGCGTAATCATCAACTCACGGGCTTCTGTTTCCAGCTTGGAGAAAGACAGAGCTTTCTCCAGCTCTTTAATGCGCTTTTTTAATTGGGTATTTTCATCTTTGTAGGCTTCCTTGCTGCGATTGGACATATCTGGTGATTCTTGTTCAGAAGGCAAAGATAGCTCTTCTGCTAAATTTGAATACTTTTTAATCCAACTATTTAGCAAGGCAGGGCAACAAATGCCATGTGCCCGGCAAAAGGCATGCTTACTCATACCTGATTGGTAGTAAGAGTGAAGAAAAAACAGTTTTTCATCTTCACGATAAAGCTTTCGTTTTGAAGTCATAATAGTAACACATTTATTAGTTTGTAAATGTGTCTACCTATATCAGGATAAGACATGAAGCATGTTCACCCACCGTCAAACCCTCCCCGAAGTAATGAAAAGGAGGGCGTTCCTTTGCATTTTCAATTAAATTCCATAGCTTTGTTCTTTGAAAACCTATATATAAAACCCTACGAATATGACCAAATTTGAAATAGAAGAGAAAATAGTCTCCATGCTCAAGACCGTATTCGACCCGGAAATACCGGTAAATGTATACGACCTGGGACTGATTTACAAAATAGACGTCTCCGACCAGGGAGAAGCCTCCATCGACATGACGCTGACTGCCCCCAACTGTCCGGCAGCCGACTTCATCATGGAAGATGTGCGCCAGAAGGTGGAATCCATCGACGGCGTAACCTCCGCCACCATCAATCTCGTCTTCGAACCCGAGTGGGACAAGGACATGATGAGCGAAGAAGCGAAACTGGAGCTGGGATTCCTTTAAATCAGTTGAAAGTTCAAAGTTGAAAATGGAAAGTTGAAAATGAAGAATGTATATTTCCTCTCGGATGCTCACCTGGGCTCACGAGCCATCGAACACGGACGAACCCAAGAACGGAGGCTGGTCAACTTCTTGGACAGCATCAAGCACAAGGCATCGGCCGTATACCTGCTGGGAGACATGTTCGACTTCTGGTACGAATTCCGTACCGTAGTGCCCAAAGGATACACCCGCTTTCTGGGCAAGCTGTCCGAACTGACCGACCTGGGAGTAGAAGTCCACTTTTTCACGGGAAACCATGACCTTTGGTGCGGCGACTATCTGACCAAGGAGTGCGGCGTCATGATACACCGCGAACCGCTGACCACCGAAATCTTCGGAAAAGAGTTCTACCTTGCCCACGGTGACGGGCTAGGCGACCCGGACAAGAAGTTCAAGATGCTGCGCGCCATGTTCCGCAGCCGTACCCTACAGACGCTGTTCTCTGCCCTGCACCCCCGCTGGAGCATGGAGCTGGGACTGAACTGGGCCAAGCACAGCCGCTTGAAACGCATAGACGGGAAAGAACCCGCATACATGGGAGAAAACAACGAATACCTGGTGCTCTACACCAAGGAATACCTGAAAAGCCATCCCAACATCAACTACTTCATCTACGGTCACCGCCACATCGAACTGGACCTGATGCTGAGCAGTACTGCCCGCATCCTCATCCTCGGCGACTGGATAAACTACTTCTCGTACGCCGTCTTTGACGGCGAGAACCTCTTCCTTGAGAATTTTGTGGAGGGAGAGACGAAGCTATAACCCGCATTTCCAAACTGTTAACCATCATACCATTACCACCCATGAAACCTTTAAGACTGAAAAACATGATTGCCGGATGCCTGCTCGCAGCAGGAGCATTGCCGGTATGGGGACAATCCGGCGCCCCGACACTTGTCATCCGCATTGACGATCTCGGTGCCCTGCATTCCGTCAACGAAGCCTGCATCCAGACCTACCGCTCGGGTATTGCCCGCAGCGTGGAAGTGATGCCCGTAGCAGCCTGGTATCCGGAAGCCATCAAGATGCTGAAAGAAAATCCGGGACTGGACGTCGGCCTGCACCTCGTCATCACCAGCGAGTGGGAGAACGTGAAGTGGCGTCCGCTGACCCACTGCCCCAGCCTGACGGACGAGAACGGCTATTTCTACCCGATGATGTTCCCTAACCCCGCCTATCCGGGACAGTCCATCATGGAGCAGAAATGGGACATCAAGGAGATAGAGCAGGAGTTCCGCGCACAGATAGAGACGACGCTGAAAAGCATTCCGCAACTCAGCCATCTGTCCGGACACATGCTCTCCACCGGTTTCAGCAAAGAAGTGAACGAGCTGGTGCAACGGCTCGCCAAAGAATACAACCTGCCGTCCATCGACCGCATGGACTCCTCCAAGGACTACCGGTTTACCTACATCGGGTACGACGGCCCCAAAAGAACCGCCGAAGAAAAGGAGGCCAGCTTCATCAAAGCATTGGAGAAGTTGCAGCCGGACCAGCGCTACCTTTTCTTAGACCACCCGGCACTGGACAACGATGAAATGAAAACCGTCTTCCACATCGGATATGAGGACGTGGCGCTGGACCGCCAGGGAGTGACCGACCTGCTGACAAGCCCCCGCGTCCGGAAAGCCATTGAAGACAAAGACATAAAGCTGATTTCCATCAACCAACTGACCAAGGGCCTGCCCCGCGCCGCCGCTACTCCGAAGCTGGACAAGGCCATGAACAGATATCTGGATGCCGTAAAGAAAGCCGGACAAGACCTGCACAGTATCATGATTGTGCAACACGGCAATGTCATTGCCGAAGAATGGATGGGCGAAGGGAAAGAGGATGAGCCTCACATCCTGAACTCCGTCAGCAAGACATTCACCGCCACCGCCGTGGGACTTGCCGCCTCCGAAGGCAGGCTGAAGCTGACGGACAAGGTCATCTCCTTCTTCCCCGACAAGCTTCCGGCAACCGTCAGCGAAAATCTGGCAGCCATGACCGTACGCGACCTGCTGACCATGAACTGCGGGCACGACACCGACCCCACCGGAACGGTACGCAAAAAGGCGGACGCCGATTGGGTGCAGGAGTTCCTTGCCTTCCCCGTGGAGCACAAGCCCGGTACCTTCTACACCTACAACAGCCTGGGAACCTACATGCTCTCAGCCATCGTACAGAAAGTGACGGGCGAGAAAGTGGTGGATTATCTCTATCCCCGTCTGTTCCGCCCACTTGGCATCGTCAACGCCCGGTGGCAGGAAAGCCCGCAAGGCGTCAATACCGGAGGCTGGGGGTTGTACCTCAAAACGGAAGACCTTGCCAAGATGGGACAACTGTTCCTGCAGAAAGGAAACTGGAACGGACAGCAGATTCTGCCCGAAGAATGGGTAAAGGAGGCATCTGCCTGCCAAGTGCCCTCACTGCCCGCCGGCATGAAACCGGAGATGCTGAAGAAAGCGAAGATGAGCGCCAAGACAAGCGACTGGCTGCAGGGCTACGGCTACCAGATGTGGCGCTGCCGCCACAACGCCTACCGTGCCGATGGTGCCAACGGACAATACATACTGGTGTTGCCGGACAAGGATGCTGTCATTGCCGTCACCGCCAACATCCCCGACATGCAGGCAGAGCTGAATCTAATATGGAAGTACCTGCTGCCCGCGCTATAAAACGTTTATTCTTATAAATGATTACGAAAAAGTGAAGGTTACCGGAACTTTTTCCCGGCATGGTTGTAGTAACATCATAACATTAAAAACATTAGCGTCATGGATGATATGATTTACAGAAACGACCCGATTGCCGAAGAGAACATAGACCCGCACGGACGTCCGGCAACGGATGAATTCGAGGAATGGAGCGAAGAGGTCTCCGAACGGACAGATACCGGATACAAGGACCAGAAAGTAAAATCCGCCAAGGAACGGGAGAAACGTATCCGGGAGATGGATGAAATTATAAAGAAGGACCTTAAGGAATAAATAGACAGCCACCACAGATAGCACAGATTCTCACAGATTAGTCTCTTATACTTGATATCAGAGCTTCCAATCTGTGAGAATCCGTGTAATCTGTGGTGACTGTCTATTATTTGTATCCGCCAGCCTTGGCTATGCGTTTCGGGATTTCCGTGTTGTCCATCTTACCCACGAACAGCTTGGAGCCTGCACCTACTGCGAATACCGGCACATATCCGGCTGTATGGCCACCGCTGGTCCAGCCTACCATGGCAATCTGGCTCATTACCTTCTTGGCGGCAACGGCCAGGGGCTCAGTCTTGGCATAAAGACTTTCCTCAAACACTACATGCTTGTTCACAAATGATTCTTCGTAAGCATCACGCAGCATCTTCTCCTGCTCCCAGCTCACCGGCAGCTCTTTCCAGAAACCCATCTTTTCTGCCAGGAATTCCTTCATTTCCGGCCAGTTGATAACCTTGCGCATCTTGCGTAAATCCGTGATGGAACGTGAAAGGATATCCTGAGACTGCTTCTGCTTGGCAAGGGCTTTCAGTTGAAGCTCGTACTTACCGGTACCCAGCCCCAGACCGCCGGTTTCATGGTCGGCAGTTACCACAATCAGCGTTTCTTTGGGATGCTTCTTATAGAACTCGTAAGCCACCTTGATGGCGTTGTCCATATCCACCACTTCCTCAAAGACTGTGGCGGGGTCGTTTCCGTGGCAGGCCCAGTCAATCTTTCCACCTTCAACCATCAGGAAGAAACCCTTGTTACTGCCTTTGGTCAGGAAAGAGATGGCACTCTCGGTAATTTCGGCCAGTGTCAGGTCGCCTTCCTGGCGGTCGATGGCATAGGGCAGACAAGAAGGCTCTGCCCCTTCTTTCTGGATAAGAATCATCTTGTCCGCCTGGGCAGACTTCGACTTGTATTCGTCAAGGCCTCTTGCAACGGTATAGCCGGCTTCTTCAAAGATAGGGAAGATGCTCGGAGCCTCTTTCTTGTCGGCAGTAGTAGTCGGTTTCAAGAAACCACCGCCTGCATAGAAGTCGAAACCGGCTTTCGGCAGGTCGAGGGCTATCTCGTAATACATACCACGGTCCGGCTGGTGGGCATAGAATGCAGCGGGAGTAGCATGGTCTACACTGACGCTGGTAGTTACCCCAACTTTCTTACCGGACTTTTTGGCTCTCTCGGCCACACTCTGAAGCACACTCTTGTTATCGTCCATACCAATGGCGCCGTTATAGGTCTTTGCACCGGTAGCCAGGGCTGTTCCGGCAGCAGAAGAGTCAGTCACCGAGTTGGTGGCAGAAAAGGTAGTTGCCATGCTGGCAACCGGGAAAGAAGTGAACAGCAAAGGCTTTACACCGATGCGCCCTTCTTGTTCGGCCAGATACATCTCCGTACCGTTCACCTGGTTCACACCCATTCCATCACCGATGAAATAAAACACGTACTTCGCCTGCTGGGCATAGGCCATGCCGCTGGTCAGCAGTACAAAGAACAACACATACATTAATCGTTTCATAAGCAGTTCTTATTTAAAGTTATTCGGAAAATTGCCTTTATTGTTTTTAACCGAGTAACAAAGATAAGGATTTTAAAGGATTCGGAAAACATTTCGCCCCTACAAATACATTACATATTTGCAGGGGCGAAACCACATCCGGACTCCGGGAAGCCGGAACCGGGAAATATTACAGCGATATTACTTCTTCAGAATATCCATCGTGTCCGAAGCAATCATCAGTTCCTCGTCAGTGGGGATTACCACCACCTTCACCTGAGAATCTTCGGTAGAGATAACCATTTCTTCACCGCGTACTTTGTTCTTCTCGGCATCCAGCTTTATGCCCATGAATTCCAGGCCTTCACATGCACCCCAGCGGGCACTTGCCTGATTCTCGCCGACACCACCGGTAAATACCACGATATCCACACCACCCAAAGCAGCGGCATAGGCACCGATATATTTCTTGATGCGGTAGAAGTACATTTCTTCAGCCAGAACAGCCTTCGGATTACCGGCAGCTACGGCATTTTCCAGGTCGCGCATGTCACTGGATTCACCGAAGATACCCAGCACACCGCTCTTCTTGTTCAGCAGGTTGGAGATGCCGTTGGCATCCAGACCCTCTTTCTCCATGATGAAAGAAACGGCACCGGCATCAATATCACCGCTACGGGTACCCATCATCAAACCTTCCAGCGGGGTCAAGCCCATGCTGGTGTCTACACACTTACCGTCCTTGATGGCAGTAATGGAACCACCGTTGCCAATGTGGCAAGTGATGATTTTCTTTCCTTCCGGCTCTACACCCAGAAACTCGCAGACGCGCTGCGATACGTAGCGGTGTGAGGTTCCGTGGAAACCATAACGGCGTACGCCGTACTTTTCATAAAGTTCGTAAGGCACGGCATACAGATAGGCATGCTTCGGCATGGTCTGGTGGAAAGCCGTATCGAACACACCAATCTGCGGAACATTAGGCAGAATGGCAGATATTGCATTTACACCCTTCAGGTTAGCAGGATTGTGGAGCGGAGCCAGGTCGTTGCAGGCAGTGAAGGCGGCAAGCACTTCCGGCGTCAGCCGTACAGACTCGCTGAACTTTTCGCCCCCATGCACCATACGGTGACCTACGGCATTGATTTCGTCCAAAGACTTGATGGCTCCATATTCAGGGCTTGTCAAGGTGTTCAGGATAAATTCCACACCTACGGTATGCTCTGGAATGTCCTTCTCAAGAACTTTCTTCTCGCCACTGGGCAAGGTGAACTTCAGGAAAGAGTCCTTCAAACCAATTTTTTCGATACCACCCTGGGCGATAACTTCTTTCCGGTCCATATTAAACAATTTGTATTTGATGGACGAGCTACCGCAGTTCAATACTAAGATTTTCATACTATATATCAGATTTAAAAGTTATTCAGCATTCTTTTTGGCAGCAATGGCCTGGTTGGCAGTGATGGCAATCATGCGGTACACATCCTCGATGGAGCAACCGCGTGAAAGGTCGTTCACCGGACGGGCGATACCTTGCAGGATAGGTCCTACGGCATCAGCATGTCCCAGACGTTGCACCAGTTTGTAGGAGATGTTGCCCACTTCGAGGCTGGGGACAACCAATACGTTAGCATGTCCGGCGATAGAAGAACCCGGAGCCTTGCTTGCACCTACTTCCGGTACCAAAGCTGCATCGGCCTGCAACTCACCGTCGATGGCAATATCGGGAGCCATCTCCTTGGCAATCTTCAATGCCTCGACCACCTTGTCCACCACTTCGTGCTTGGCAGAGCCCTTGGTAGAGAAGCTCAGCATGGCAACTTTCGGGTCGAGACCGGCAACTGCCTGGGCTGTACGCGCTGTACATACGGCAATCTGTGCCAATTGTTCTGCATCGGGCACCGGAGTCACAGCCACGTCACCCATCACCAGGATACCGTTCTTTCCATATTCAGGAGCATGTGTCAGCAGCAGCATGGCACCCGAAACGCAAGTGATGCCCGGGGAAGTCTTGATAATCTGCAAAGCAGGGCGAAGTACATTACCCGTAGTGTTGCGTGCACCTGCCAACTGGCCGTCAGCATCGCCGTTCTTTATAATCAGGCAGCCCAGATAAAGCGGATCGACAACCAACTTGCGAGCCTCTTCGATGGTCATGCCTTTCTTTTTGCGGAGCTCGCAAAGCAGTTGGGCATATTCTTCTTTCTTAGGATGGTCTTCCGGGTCGATAATGGTAGCCTTGTTTATATTTCCCAGCCCCCACTCTTTGGCACAAGCCTCTATCTCGGCAGGTTTTCCAAGGATAATCAAGTCGGCTACTCCGTCAGTCAAGATTTGATTGGCAGCTTTCAGTGTACGCTCTTCCGTACCCTCGGGAAGAACAATTCGTTGGCGGTTTGCTTTGGCACGCTCAACAATTTCGTTAATTAATCTTTGCATGATATTTTAATTGTCTATTAAGAATCGGCAGTATGTGTTATTCACGCCGCAAAAGTACACAATTTTGCAATATCTACATTGCAAACATCGGTCTTTTTACCGTTCAGACCATAATTATTATAATATTTAACATTAGGTATTCCCAGCATTCATGTGTACGCACACGTGCCCCTCTGCAACAAACAATTACCCGTCCGGCAGGAACAACCCGCCCGACTCTACAAACGACATAAAAAAAATCAGGATACAACGATAACAAGCAATACATAGAATACCTACCTTTGCAGCGTTTTCAACGTATAACAATAGGTATTATAATAGTATGATTCGTCAATGCGCCATCCTTTTCGGATGCTTAGCTTTGGGTGAACTGATTGTTTTCTTTACGGGTATCAAGTTACCTTCCAGCATCATCGGTATGCTGTTGCTCACCCTATTCTTGAAATTGGGTTGGATTAAACTGCACTGGGTGCAGGGTATGTCCGACTTCCTGGTTGCCAACCTGGGCTTCTTCTTCGTACCGCCCGGTGTAGCTCTCATGCTTTACTTCGATGTCATCGCCTCCGAGTTCTGGCCGATAGTGACCGCTTCCATAATCAGCACCCTGCTGGTGATTGTAGTCACCGGATGGGTTCATCAACTAACACGTAAAATCAAATGAACTTTTTAGAAAACGAATTTTTCCTATTGGCTGTCACCTTCGGGATTTTCTTTCTGGCCAAACTCCTGCAGAAAAAGACCGGCATCATGTTGCTGAACCCCATCCTGCTGACAATTGCCATCCTCATTGTCTTCCTGAAGATGACACATATCAGTTATGAGACCTACAATGAAGGAGGACATCTGATAGAATTCTGGCTGAAACCCGCTGTTGTGGCCCTGGGAGTCCCCCTATACCTCCAATTGGAAACGATTAAGAAACAGCTGCTCCCCATCATGCTGTCACAACTTGCCGGCTGCATTGTGGGAGTTATCTCTGTCGTGCTGATAGCTAAATTGATGGGGGCTTCCGACGAGATTATCTACTCCCTGGCGCCCAAGTCGGTCACTACGCCGATAGCCATGGAAGTAACCAAGTCGCTGGGCGGCATTCCCTCACTTACCGCCGCCGTAGTGGTCTGTGTAGGCTTGCTGGGAGGAATACTGGGCTTCAAGACCATGAAACTGACCCACATCGGCAGTCCTATGGCACAAGGCCTTTCCTTGGGAGCCGCCGCCCACGCGGTAGGAACTTCCACAGCCATGGACATCAGCCGCAAATACGGCGCATTCGCCAGCCTCGGCCTGACCCTGAACGGTATTTTCACTGCATTGCTGACCCCAACTATTCTGCGATTATTAGGGCTACTCTAACAAAATCTTCTTATTTTTGTTATCTATAATCATAACCAACTAAAAACAACGTATGATTTCATTTAAAGATATCGAATTACAAGACAAAGAACTGATTACTTCCTATACACAGAACAGTCCGCGACGGAATTGTGACCTCTCATTCTCCAACCTATGCAGCTGGCGTTTTCTATACAATACAAAGTTTGCCATCATGGACGGCTTCCTCCTGCTGAAATTCTGGGCAAACGATGAACTGGTGTACATGATGCCGATAGGTAACGGAGATTTGACAAAAGTACTGGACGCACTGGTCGAAGACGCACACCGGGAAGGGGAGCCTTTCTGCCTGCTGGGAATATGTTCGGGCATGTGCTCGGAACTGGAAGCCTTCATGCCCGGAAAATTCCAGTTCACAGCAGACCGGGACTATGCCGATTACCTCTATCTGCGTACAGACCTCGCCACGCTTGCCGGAAAGAAATTCCAGTCCAAACGGAATCATGTCAACAAATTCAAACGCACCTATAATTACGAATATACTCCCATCACTCCCGACCGCATCCAGGAATGTCTGGACCTGGAAGCCGAATGGTGTAAGGCCAACAATTGCGACCAGCATGAAGGAACGGGCAACGAACGTCGCGCACTGGTCTACGCCCTCCACAATTTTGAAGAACTGGGATTGACCGGAGGCATCCTGCATGTAGACGGCAAAATTGCCGCCTTCACTTTCGGAATGCCCATCAACCAAGATACCTTCGGAGTACATGTGGAAAAGGCCGACACCAGCATAGACGGAGCGTACGCAATGATTAACTATGAATTTGCCAACCATATCCCCGAACAATATGTCTACCTCAACCGTGAAGAGGATTTGGGTATTGAAGGATTGCGCAAGGCCAAACTTTCGTACCAGCCTGCCATTATTCTGGAAAAATACGTGGCATGCCTGAAAGATGAACCGGTGGAAGCTATCAAATGGTGAGAGTAAG
The DNA here is from genome assembly GCF_025147485.1 of Bacteroides uniformis. Classification (NCBI taxonomy): domain Bacteria; kingdom Pseudomonadati; phylum Bacteroidota; class Bacteroidia; order Bacteroidales; family Bacteroidaceae; genus Bacteroides; species Bacteroides uniformis. The sequence continues at coordinate 613,457 of NZ_CP102263.1, forward strand.
GATTAGAGATTAAGGATTAAAAGGATAAGGGATTGATGATACGGGAAAAGGTAAAGAACTTATGGAAGCTCTGTTTCAATGATAGCGAGGAATTTACTGAACTGTATTTTCGGCTCCGCTACAACAATGATATCAATATTGCCATCCAAAGCGGCGAAGAAGTGATTGCCGCCCTACAGATGTTGCCTTATCCTATGACGTTCGAAGGAGAAGATATTCATACGGCCTATATATCCGGCGCCTGCACACACCCTGATTACCGTAACCGGGGCGTAATGCACGAGCTGTTATCACAAGCCTTTGCACGGATGCTACACAATAATGTCGCCTTATCCACCCTGATACCGGCAGAACCGTGGCTGTTCGACTACTATGGCCGCAGCGGTTATGCCCCCGTATTCCGCTATGCCGAAGAGACCTTTATCGCTTCCGGTACACCGACAGCCGATACGGGCCTTACTTTGGAAATGTCTGCCGAATATACTGAAAAAAGATATGAATATCTCGACCGGAAATTGCGGGAGCGCCCTTGCTGCATCCAGCATACGGAAGAGGATTTTCAGGTTATCATTGCCGATTTACAACTGGGGCAGGGTTTCATTTGCACTTTGAGCAATGGGGAGGAAATCACGGCTTTGGCCATTACCTATCCGATAGGGAAAGCCAACTGGCGCATTGGAGAAATCGTGTCGGATACTCCCGCTACAAAAACTTTACTGCTTCAACATATCTGCCAAAGCTTGAATCTCCCGTCCATCCGGGTTCTCACTCCTCCCGCTACCGGTGAAAGCCAACTTTTGGGCATGGCACGCATCATCAATGCCAAAACCATGCTGCAACTCTATGCTACGGCCCATCCGGAACTGGAACTCAGCATTCATCTCACCGATGAGCAGGTCAGTGCCAATAACGGCTACTACTACCTGAACAATGGTAAATATATGAATAGTGCCAAGCGTCTGCCGGGCAGCCACTTGGCACTTACAATCGGTGAACTCACCGAAAAAATATTTGCAACATCAAGCCCATATATGAGCCTGATGTTGAACTAGCATTATAATCCGCTGAAGTCGACTCCCTCAAATACCAGCGAAGGAATCTGCCATGAACGGTTCGGTTGAGGGTCATTGCCCACAGCAACCAAGGAATTCCATAAAGTAACCATGTTACCCGTCACATTCATTTCGTTGACGGGCTGTGTCAGCTTGCCGTCTTCAATAAGGAAACCCTCTATACCATAAGAGAAGTCACCGGTACTGCTATTGCTGTTACCGCCATTGAAGCCCGTAACCAAGATGCCTTGTTTAATATCTGCAACCAATCCGTTCAGGTCCTTATCGCCCAGTGTCAGAATTAGACGTGAAGGTGCACTGATAGTAGGAGCTATATCCATCTTCTTACCATTGTAGGTATCGATGAAATAAGTTTTCAGCACGCCTTTGTCAAAAACAGTGCGGGGTTCGGTAGCCACACCCTCATTATCGAAATAGCGTGAACCGTTTGCACCGATAGCATGCGGCTCGTCACGCAACGTGAAGAGGTCGGAAGCCACTTTCGTATCCAGCTTATCCATCAGGAAGGAGTTCTTTTGTTGCAAAGCACTGCCATACAATGCACTTAGCATCGGACTGAGCAGGTTTCCCACATTCATAGGGTCAACCACCATTGTATATTTACCCGACTTTGCTTTCTTCTGTCCCAGCTTGCGCAATACGCGTTCCAATGCCTTGGCACCGATTCCCGTCTTCGTCAATTTATCATAGAACAGAGCCGAGTCGTACCAGTAATCCTGAGGGCGAGCTTCGCCTTCTCCCTTAATGGATACACTGGCTGAGACAGAGAACCAGGTACTCTTCGACTCGCCTTCAAATCCGTTGCTTATCAAACGATAGGAAGAACCCTCGCCATCACTATAAGAAGAATCAACCGAAATGATACGCTCATCCTTGCCCAATACCTCCTCTGCAGCAGCACGTGCAATCGCCACTTTATCATCCGGGTTGACTTCATAGAGTTTCTTGTCAAAAAGCTGCAAGTCAGGCTTGCCTCCTTTATAGTAGCGTGCAGGGTCGGCCAGCATACGCGACTCATCCACCGCCAGATAGCGGGTAGACTCTATACCATTCGTGATAAGAGTTTCCAATTCTTTCTTATCCAGCCGATTGGTGGAAAAAGAGCCGAAACGTCCGTCCACATAAAGATTCAATCCCAAACCATTCTCCGTAGACTGCTGCAAACGGTCCATTTTGCCGTCACGCAGTTCAAAAGAAGAATTAGAATTTGTATATAGCACCAGTTTGGCTGCCTGGCAACCGTTCTTCAAGGCATATTCCATTGCCCATTGTGCCAATTTCTTATTGTCGTCTGTAATCATGTCTTTAATTGATAGTTGATAATTAACTTTCTCCTCCTACAGTCAGCTTGCTGACTAGTGCCGATGGCATACCGCAGGTAACGGGACAAGACTGACCGTCTTTACCACAGGTCCAAGTACCGTTGTCAATCTTATCGTTATTTGCCACCATCGTGATGTCAGCCAATGCTTTCGGACCATTACCGATGATATTTATATCCTTGACGGGCTGCGTCAACTTGCCATCCTCAATCAAGTAACCCGACTTCACAAAGAAGGTAAAGTCTCCGGCACCGATTTGCACCTGGCCATTGGTAAACTGGTCACAATAGATACCTTTCTTCACGGTGGAGATAATGTCCGCTTCCTTCATATTGCCGGCTTCCATATAAGTGGCACGCATACGGGGGATAGGAGTATTACGGAAAGTATCGCGACGTCCGTTTCCAGTAGGAGCCACCCCATAATGCTTGGCACTGATGCGGTCGTGCAGATAACTGGTCAGGATACCTTCCTTCACGATATAGGTTTTCTGGCCTTCCACACCCTCATCGTCGAAATTCACGGCTCCACGATTGAAAGCGATGGTACCGTCATCCACCACGTTGATATGCTCATCGCACACCTTCTTTCCCAAAAGGTCGCAGAAAATGGAAGTACGTTTACGGTTGAAGTCAGCCTCAAAAGCATGTCCTATGGCTTCGTGCAACAAGATACCCGAACCGCCAGCCCCCATCACGACGGGCATTTCGCCACCTTTGGGTTTCACAGCCTTGAACAAGATAGCAGTCTTATCCACCGCCTCACGTGCAATAATATCCACGATGTCATCCGTCATGAATTCAAAACCCTTGCGGTAAGAACGACCGGCATAACCGTTCTCCATCTTTCCATTCTCTTCCATGATGCAGACTGCCATAAAAGAAACCATCGGACGGTAGTCGTAGTAGCTCACGCCCTCGGAATTACAGAACAGCACGTGCGATGTACTGTCAGAAAGAGAAGCCTGCACCTTACGTACACGATTGTCCAAAGAGAAAATCTTTTCGTTCAGCTTTTCTAAATAAGGTATTTTTGCCTTGACACTCACGTCCTCCCAAGGTTCAGTGACGGCATAGCGGCTTTTGGTAATTGTCTTTTCCGTCAGTCCTACAGATTTTCCGGCCTTGCCCGAAGAGGCGATACGGGCAGCAGTACGTGCAGCACGCAGCATTTCTTCCATAGTTACCCCTTCCACATAAGCATACCCCGTCTGGTCGCCTGCCAATACGCGTACGCCCATACCGAAGTCAATGTTAGCTCCACAGTTGTTTACTTTGCCGTCCATCAGAACCACACTGTTGTTGAATGTGTGTTCAAAATAAAGGTCGGCATAATCGCCGCCTTTTTCCAGAGCGGCAGCCATCACTTTCTTCAAGTCAGCCTCCGTCACACCGAAGTGAACCATTGCCGAAGCTACGGCAGACTGATTATCTGCTCCTCCTAAAGCTCCGCGTACTGACGCAGGCATAGCCAACGAGGGTACTGCCAGCGAACCTAACATCGCCAGACTTCCCGTCCGTAAGAAATTTCGTCTATCCATCCTTTTCAGTTATTAGTTATAAGATATTGTTTTTTATATCATAGTTATATGACGTAAAAATAGGAGATTTTGTCACACCTTAGCTTTCCTTTGTTAACAAACTTTCCAATTCCTCTGCATTCAGACGCAGATAGAATTGTCCTTTGTAAGCCACTGAAATACCTCCGGTCTCCTCCGATACAATGATGGCATGCGCATCAGACACCTGGGAAATCCCCATGGCAGCACGATGCCTCAGCCCCAGTTCCTTAGGAATGTCCAGATTATGGGAAACAGGCAGGATACATCCCGCCGCTTTGATACGTTTCTTACTGATAACCATCGCTCCATCGTGCAACGGACTGTTCTTAAAGAAAATATTCTCAATCAGACGCTGGTTTATATCGGCATTGATAATCTCTCCCGTACGCACCACATCATCCAAAGGCAGATTATGTTCAATGACAATCAGGGCACCAACCTTCTGCTTCCCCATACTGATACATGCCATTACCACCGGCATGATGTCGTCATGTTCCAGCTTCTCTTTCTTGTTACCGGTGAAGAAGCGCACCAGCGCACTGGCATGCTGATGCGAGCCGAGTGTCAGCAAGAAGCGCCGTATCTCGTCCTGAAACAAAATGATAAGCGCCAGCACGCCCACACTGACCAGCTTGTCGAAGATGGAACCGAGCAATTTCATCTCCAGCACCTGCGATACCACCAGCCATATCAGGATAAACACCAGGATACCCGTAAACACATTTATAGAACCGGAGGCTTTCATCAGCTTATACGTATAGTACAGCAAAAAAGCCACTAACAGAATATCTATAAAATCTTTTATTCCAAATTCAAAAAACACGATATTGAATGATTAGGGGTTAGGGACTAGGAATTATTTCGCATGGCTTGCACAATCCGTACGGTTTCCACGGCTTCTTTCACGTCGTGTACGCGGAGAATGTCAGCACCTTTCAGCAAACAGATGGTATCGAGCACCGTAGTACCATTCAGCGCCTCCTGAGGAGTAATGTCCAACAAGCGGTATATCATCGATTTACGTGAAACGCCTACCAGCAAAGGCAACTCAAAAATACGGAACTCTTCCAGATGGGACAGCAATTCATAGTTATGCTCCATTGTCTTTCCAAAGCCGAAACCGGGGTCCAGAATGATGTCTTTTACACCTAAGTCACGTAATTGCTGCACCTTGCGCGCAAAATACAAGAAAACCTCTTTCAGAAGATTGTCGTAATGAGGATGCTGCTGCATACTTTGCGGAGTGCCTTGCATGTGCATCATAATATAAGGTACGTTCAATGCCGCAACGGTATGGAACATATTCGCATCCATCTCACCGGCCGCAATATCATTGATGATGGCAACACCATACTCTTCCACACACATTCTTGCCACATCCGCCCTAAAAGTGTCTACCGACACCACAGCATCCGGCTGTATCTCAAAAAGTATTTTCAGGCCCATACGCAACCGTTCCATCTCTTCCCTGGCAGAGACATTGTCGGCATTGGGACGGGAAGAGTAAGCGCCTATGTCAATAATGGCCGCTCCCTCCGAAACTATCTGTTTCACCCGGCGTGCTATTTCCACCTCTGTCTGTGTACGGCTACCGGCATAAAAGGAATCGGGAGTAACGTTCAGTATGCCCATGACACGGGGTTGAGAGAGGTCGAGCAGCGAACCGTTGACATTTATATATCGGGCAGTTGTAATTTCCATAGGCAGTCTGTTCTATATAGTACCTGCAAATGTAAACAAAAAAGTGGTTTCAAAATACATAAACTCATAAAACTGATAAGTTTTTTGCTTGTACCCGGGAAGGGAGAGGATTAAAACTATATCTTTGCACGATGGTTTACCACAGATTACACAGATTCACACAGATTGATTTAATTATAAAGTCATGGATATAACAGCTATACATCAGATATTCCTAACATGCACCAGTGTCACTACTGACAGCCGTAACTGCCCCCAAGGCTCTTTATTCATTGCGCTGAAAGGCGAGTCATTCAACGGAAATGCCTTTGCCGCCCGAGCGCTGGAAAGCGGAAGTGCTTATGCCATAGTAGATGAAGAAGCCTATGCCCCCGCAGGCGATACACGATACATCGTGGTGGAAAACAGCTTGAAGACCTTGCAACAACTTGCCAATTACCACCGTCGGCAGATGCGTACACCCATCATCGGCATTACGGGTACAAACGGAAAGACTACTACCAAGGAACTGATGTCCACCGTACTTTCGCAAACTCACAACGTGCTCTATACCTTGGGAAATTTGAACAATCACATCGGTGTTCCCCTCACCTTGCTTCGCCTGCGCCCTGAACACGACCTTGCCGTGGTGGAAATGGGCGCCAGCCACCCGGGAGACATCAAGGAGCTGGTAGAGATAGCCGAACCTGACTACGGGATCATTACCAACGTAGGAAAAGCCCATCTGGAGGGATTCGGCTCTTTTGAAGGAATCATCAAGACCAAAGGAGAGATGTACGACTATCTGCGGACGCGGAAAGAAGCTACCATCTTTATCCATAACGACAACCCCTACTTGAAAAAGATAGCCTACGGACTCCACCAGATTGCCTACGGCAGTGAGGACGGGCTGTACATCAACGGACACGTCACCGGCAATTCTCCTTACCTCACCTTCGAGTGGAAAACGGACAACGAAAGCAAATATCACGAAGTACAAACCCGGCTTATCGGTGAATATAACTTCCCCAATGCTCTGGCAGCTGTCACCATCGGACATTTTTTTGGTGTGGAACCGGAGAAAATAGACAAGGCACTGGCCGGATATACCCCGCAAAACAACCGTTCACAACTGAAAAAAACAGCGGACAACACTCTGATTATCGATGCCTATAATGCCAATCCCACAAGCATGATGGCTTCCATTAGTAACTTCCGGAACATGCAGGCCGAAAACAAAATGTTGATATTGGGAGATATGCGGGAGTTGGGTAAAGACAGTGCCGACGAGCACCAGAAGATTGCAGACTATCTGGAAGAATGCGGATTCAAGGATGTAGTTCTTGTAGGGGAATTGTTTGCCGCCACACGCCACTCTTATCAGAGTTATCCCGATGTAACCGCACTCATCGCAGAGCTGCAAAGAGAGAAACCTTGCGGGAAAACAATTCTGATAAAAGGGTCGAACGGCATCAAGCTAAGTTCCGTAGTTGAATACTTATAATCCTATTTCATCCTTGGCCTTAAAATGAAATAGCCGACCATTGATGCAAGCACCGCTCCCGTGGTATTGGCCGCAAAATCCAGCCAGTCTCCACCACGGTATGTCGTGCAGTATTCTTGCAGCAACTCCACCATTCCGCTGAACAAAACGGGACAGACAAACGCCCCTGCCCATGCATGCCATAAAGGGGCGTTGTCTCTCCGGTGAGCGCGAAGAAACTCCAGCCACAGCATTCCTGACATGCCGAAATACATACAGATATGCACCACCTTGTCTATATTGGGAATCTTGCTTATTTCTGTAGAAGGCGGTTTAAAGAATGAAAGATAAATCACCGTCAGAATAATAAAAAGCGACACCGGATATTTCTTAATATAATATAGCATATACCAAATTATCAACGAACTGTGCGCAAAAGTACAGAACATTTTCTATATTTGCATGTTTTAGCTGGTATTAATAACGAATTGAAAGAAAAATCTACGTTTTATGACAAAAAGTGACAGAGCCAACTTCGGAAGCAAATTAGGCGTCATACTTGCCTCGGCAGGCTCCGCAGTCGGTTTAGGCAATATCTGGCGTTTCCCGTTTGAGACCGGGAATCACGGAGGTGCGGCATTTATCTTTGTATACCTGGTTTGCGTGCTCATTCTCGGCATCCCCATCATGATTGCAGAATTCCTCATCGGCAGGCGCTCGCGTGCCAATACGGCAAGGGCTTATCAGAAATTGGCACCCGGCACGCATTGGCGCTGGGTAGGACGTATGGGCGTACTGGCCGGATTCCTTATTCTGGGATATTACTCCGTTGTGGCAGGATGGACGCTTGAGTTTATCGGCGAAGCGGCTACCAACAGTTTTGCCGGGAAGTCGGCAGCCGATTTCATCGCATCCTTCAACAGCTTTGTCAGCAACCCCTGGCGTCCGGTCATCTGGCTGGTGCTGTTCCTGCTGGCCACCCATCTCATCATTGTCAAAGGAGTGGAAAAAGGTATTGAAAAATCAGCCAAAATCATGATGCCAATGCTATTTGTCCTATTGATAATCCTTGCCATCTGCTCCATATCCCTGCCCGGAGCAGGAGCAGGCATTGAATTCCTGTTGAAACCGGACTTCAGCAAAGTGGACGGCAATGTGTTCCTTGGAGCCATGGGCCAGGCATTTTTCTCCTTGAGCTTGGGGATGGGATGTCTCTGTACATACGCTTCTTACTTCCGCAATGATACGAACCTGCCCAAAACGGCACTCAACGTGGCGGCTATCGACACCATGGTAGCCATTTTGGCAGGATTCATCATCTTCCCTGCCGCCTTCTCTGTAGGCATCAAACCGGATGCGGGTCCTAGTCTGCTATTCATCACCCTACCTAATGTCTTTCAGCAAGCGTTCGGCAATATTCCCTGGCTGGCGATACTGCTGTCTCTGATGTTCTATATCCTACTGGCATTGGCAGCACTTACTTCCACCATTTCCCTGCACGAAGTGGTAACTGCCTATCTACATGAAGAGTTCAAGTTCTCACGCAGCAAGGCAGCCAGATACGTGACAGCGGGCTGTATTTTCTTAGGAGTATTCTGCTCACTGTCTCTCGGTATCGGCAAAAGCTATACCGTATTCGGGCTAAACCTATTCGATTTGTTCGACTTTGTAACGGCCAAGCTAATGCTACCGTTAGGCGGTTTCTTCATTTCCATCTTCATAGGCTGGTATCTGGACAAGAAAATCGTATGGGAAGAAGTCAGCAACAATGGCACTCTGAAAGTATCCGTCTACAAGCTATTGATATTCATCCTGAAATATATTGCTCCGATAGGAATTGCACTGATTTTTATCAATGAACTGGGTTTTCTGAAATAGGCCATCATGCAGAACCCCTTTAAAGAATTCCTTTATTTCTCCCGGGGAGAAAGGCGCGGAATACTGGTTTTGATTACCGGCATTATTCTCGTCTTTCTCTCCGGGTATATTTATATATACCAAAGAGAGAACCGCCCCCTCTCCGATGAAGTAATCCGGCGGCAGGCCACTGCCATGGCAGAATACGAATCGTTCATCGCATCCATACAAGAAAAGGAACAAAAATGGGACAACAGACTTAAACCTTCCTCCCAAAAACAACCGACAACCGTCTCCTTGGCCCGTTTCAATCCCAATATCGCCGACTCCGTCATTTTTTGCCGACTGGGACTGCCCGGATGGATGGCGCGGAACATACTCCGCTACCGTAGTAAAGGAGGGAAGTTCCATAAGGCAGAAGATTTCCGGAAAATATATGGAATGACAGAAAAACAATATCAGACACTCTTACCCTATATCCACATCACTCCGGAAGACACAGAAACAAGAACCGTCCAGTTATACAGCTCTCCTGCAAGCAATGACAGCGCCGTTACTTTCCGAATTGCACCGGAAAAATATCCGTCTGGGACCCTTGTCGACCTGAACCGCGCCGACACCACAGAACTGAAGAAAATACCAGGCATCGGTAGTGGCATTGCCCGTCTAATCATCGGTTATCGGCAACGCTTGGGAGGATTCTACAACATCACGCAATTACAAGAAATCCATTTGGACACCACCCAATTGCAGTCCTGGTTTTCCATCGACACCCGGGCCATCCACCTCATCAACCTGAACCGTAGTAGCATAGAGAGGCTGCGCAACCATCCTTACATCAACTTCTACCAGGCAAAGGCCTTTGTAGAATACCGGAAGAAGAAAGGCGACCTTCATAGTCTGAAACCTTTTGCACTTTACGAGGAATTCTCCGATACCGATTTGGAGAAAATCAGTCACTACGTTTGTTTTGAATAACAGCATCATGCAACATTTTTCAATGTCTGATGCAACCTTTTCACCAGTCATTTCGTCTAACAAGCAGAAACACCCTAAAAACAGGAAGGCCTACTGCAATAAGGATTAGAACCATCGTATCAATATGAAAAAATTAATGATTATAACCATGCTGCTGGGCAGTATGGCACAGAATGCTTTTGCTCAAAAAATAGAAATAAAAGGAACCGTCCGCGATGCTTCCGACAAGAGTATAGAGTATGTCAATGTGGTATTACAGACCATCGACTCTACTTTTGTCGCCGGTGTGACCACAAGTCCAGAAGGAGAATTCATCTTCAAGAACACGGCTGCCGGAGATTACAGACTTGTTCTTTCCAGCATCGGGTATAATACCGGATACATCACCCTCAATGGAGTAAAGCGCCATACCGACCTTGGACCAATCGTATTAGACAGTGCTTCTATCGCACTGGAAGGAGTGACTATCACCGGCTCCAGCCAAATCAGCCGTGCCGACCGTAAACTGGTTTTCCCATCCGAAAGACAAATGAAAACTTCCACAAACGGAGTGAATCTGTTGCAGGAACTGATGCTGCCACGTATTCTGGTCAACCCCATGAACAATGAGATTGGATTGTCCGGCGGTGGAGAACTGCAATTACGCATCAATGGAGTCAAAGCCGAAATAGACGAGATAAAAGCCATTCGCCCTGCCGACATTATACGTATAGAGTACCATGACAATCCGGGACTGCGCTACGGTAATGCCGAAGTCGTTTTGGACTACATAGTGCGCCGACCTGAAACGGGCGGAAACTTCGGTGCCGACATTTCCCAAGGGTTGAACACGATGTGGGGAAACTATAATCTGTACGGCAAAGTAAACCACAAAAAATCAGAATTCGGCTTCTCCTATTACATGGGACCGCGGGATTTTAACGGCATGTACCGCGACAATGAAGAAGAATTCCACCTGGCAGACGGCACCACACTCAGACGCCTGGAGAAAGGAGAGCCCAGCAAGGCAACCATGTACCAGCACAACCTAAACGTAAATTACAGTTTGCAGGCTTCTGAAAATTCCCTTTTCAGCGCCACCCTCCGCCTTCGAGGAAACAATCAGCCGCACTGGGATTATAAAGGAACTCTCTATAACGCCAATGACGAAGCGGACGTGGTAGACATGACCGACCGTACCGACCAGAGCTGGACACGTCCCTCACTCGATTTGTACTACCAACAAGACCTGAAAAACAAACAAACCCTGGTATTCAATGTAGTAGGCACCTACAATCGGGAAAAATCGCAGCGGCTCTACCAAGAAAGCACCCTGGGAAACATATTGACCGATATTGACAACAATATCCGAGGAAACAAATACTCCCTGATTGCCGAGGTCATTTACGAGAAGCAATATTCCAAGGGGAACGCATTGAGCTTTGGATTGAACCATACACAGTCCTACTCCAACAATGAATACAGAAACGGGCATTATTATGAAACCAATATGCACCAAGGAAACACATACATATTCGGAGAATACCGTGGAAAGATAGACAAACTAAACTACCGGCTGGGAGTGGCCATGACTCGTTTCTACTATAATCAGAGCGGCAAGGACAAATCTACCGAGAGCTACAGTTTCAACCCGAGTATCGTTCTGCACTATGCCATGTCAGACAACTCCTACCTCCGCTGGAAGGGAAACATCTATAACGCTTCTCCTTCATTGGGCGACCTCAGCGATGTGGAACAAGCAGTGGATTCATTCCAGATACGTCGTGGTAACCCGAATCTGAAGTCGTACATGTGCTATCATACGGAGCTGACTTACGAGTGGAAAAAAGGCATCTTTTACACCAACTTATGGGGAGCCTATGACTATCGTCCCAATGCCATTATGGACGAGAAGATTCAAGAAGGCAACAAAATAGTGCAGACTTGGGACAATCAGAAGGATTGGCAGAAACTCTCCGGACGTGCCATGCTCCGCGTAGGCCCCATCCGCGACATTCTGCAATTTTCTTTTACGGGCGGTGTCAACCATTACATGAGCCATGGCAATCACTACTCGCATACCTACACCAACTGGTTTTGTGAGGCAGAAGCCTCATTAAACTACAAACAGTTCTCTCTGTTCTGGCAGATAAACACCAATTGGAACAATTTCTGGGGAGAAACCCTCTCGGGAGGAGAAAACATCCAGATGTTAGCTGTATATTACAAGCATAAGAATCTTCGGGTAGGAGTCGGTGCATTCAATCCTTTCACCGACAACTATAAAGTACAAAGCGAAAACTGGAATAAATTCGCATCCTACAAGACAAATAATTACATAAAAGAAAGCTCCCGCATGTTCCTGGTGAACTTTTCCTACAACTTCTCGTTCGGCCGCAGTTTCAAGACAGCACAGCGGAAGGTAAACAACAGTGACAATGACTCGGGAGTAATGGGCACGGGGAAATAGGCTCAGACCATTTTATTGATTTCCCCGTCAATCAGATGTATCGTCCGGTCGGTGAGCTGCGCCAGTCCTTCATCATGGGTTACGATAACAAACGTTTGTCCGAAACGGTTACGTAAATCAAAAAAGAGCTGGTGCAGTTCTTCCTTATTATGGGTATCCAAGCTGCCGGAAGGTTCATCTGCCAGCACCACTGCTGGATGATTGATGAGAGCACGGGCCACCGCCACACGCTGCTTCTCACCTCCCGACAACTCATTCGGCTTGTGGGAGGCCCGTTCGGCAAGCCCCATGAATTCAAGAATTTCCGTAGCCGCCTCCTTGGCTTCCTGCTGTCCTCTTCCGGCAATGAAGGCTGGTATCATTACATTCTCCAAAGCCGTAAACTCCGGCAGCAGTTGATGGAACTGGAACACAAAGCCGATATGGTGGTTGCGGAATGCGGAAAGTTCCTTCTCCCTCATACGGTTGACTTGTGTACCGTCAATAACCACCGAACCGCCATCCGGCATATCCAACGTACCCATGATTTGCAGCAAGGTAGTTTTACCCGCTCCACTGGGGCCTACAATGCTGACAATCTCCCCTTTCTCTATCTCCAGGTCAATACCCCGCAACACTTGCAGGTTACCGAAACTCTTCGTTATATTCTCTAAATGAATCACTAGGCTATTTACAATTTGACAATTTACTATTTACTATTTGATAATTTTCTTTCAAGTGCTATTACTATAGTCTTTTAATTACATATTCGGCCAAATAGCAGCCAAAAACTGCGGGCATGTAGCTCACTGTTCCACAGGTGGACTTCTTGTTCATCTCGTCGTCCGTCAGCAAAACGGCATTCGGATCAGCCTGTTCGGTGCTGAAAACAACTGGAAGTTTCCGCTTTATGCCCATTTTTTGCAAACGCTTACGCACAGCCTTGCTCAACCCGCAATGATAGGTATCCCAGATATCGGCAAAGCGCACTTGCGAAATGTCACTCTTTGCTCCTGCCCCCATGCTGGACACTATCTTGATATGCCGCTTCATGCTTTCCGCTATCAAGTGGCATTTTGGAGCAAGCGTATCGATGGCATCCACCACAAAGTCATAAGCCGCATCATCCAGCAGTTCCGGTATGTTCTCATCTTTCAAGAATACGGGCAACACTCTCAGTTCCAGAGCCGGATTAATGTCCCTGAAACGTGATGCCAATATCTCCGCCTTCTTTTGCCCCAGGGTAGAATGCAGAGCCGGCAACTGACGGTTTATATTCGTAGGCTGCACGGTATCGGCATCGACTATCGTCATCCGCCCCACTCCGGCACGGCATATCATCTCGGCCGCATAAGCACCTACACCACCCAGTCCTACGACAAGTACATGTGCCCGGCGCAGGCGTTCCATTTTTTCATCTCCTAATAAAAGTTGCGTTCGCTGTTTCCAATCTTCCATTCTAGCTTTTCTTAAACCACTTATAGAACCATTTGCCTACCTTCTCGTAATGCTGCGACTCATTGTTGCCACGCGGATTTGAGAAGGATACCGCATCCTGCGGTTCACCCAGTTGGTCTGGATACAACACAATCAGACTATTGTTTGCAAAATATTTACTGATTTGTGCCGGCAACTTCTCGAAGGAGCTGTCATAGGAGATGGAGCCCCGGCGAGCACTGATAATCACTAACAGATGGTCAAAGTTCACTTGTCCGGTCAATATCAGTAAGTCCCCCCAATCGTCCAGGCGGGAAAAGTCTGTCAATGTCTGTCCATATTTGGCTTTCACCAGCCCTTGAAGATGGTCGGTAGTCTCTTCATTGGCATAAAAATGCACCCGACAGCCCAAAGTACTCCCCAACCGGCAGAAATGTTCCACCCACTTCAGGAATCCCGCCTCATACTCGGCTTTCGGAGGTACCGCCACAATCACCCGCCTGATTGTGTTAATGGGCATCAGGAACTTGGAAACCATCACCTCGCGATGCAAGCCTTTCAGCAGATTCTCCGTCAGCATACCGAAGAATGAATCCACAATATTGACTTTACGGTGCAGACCTATAATGACATCCGTTGCCGCATATTCTTTTGCTGTATGGATAATGCCCGAAGCGATATTCAAGTCGTAACGCGTGATTTGCCTCAACGGCACATCTGCCGAGGCCGTTATCATGGCAGCCTTTTCCAGATAGCGTTTCCCACGCAATTCGGCACTTTCAGAACTGCTATCGTCGTTGATGACATTCAGTGCCAACAGATTATCCCGTTGCTTCGGGTCGCGTATCACCAAAGAAAGATTTATCAAGTCTTCAATCGTATCGGGGTTGGCTATCGGAATCAATATCTTCTCCGCTTCCACGGAGCGGTTTTCTTCCAGATGCGCCTCCTCCATGGCAATCTTCCGTGCGGCACGCTCCGTAATGAACGAGCTCACAATGCAAGTTACAAGAATCAGCAGGACGGTACCATTCAAAACATCATCGTTCAGCAAGCGTTCCCCATTGGGCAGAATGATGTTGTACCCCACCAACACAGCCGCCAGCGTTGCCGCTGCTTGTGCATTGCTCAATCCGTACATCAGCTCCCGTTCAATCCCTCCCATCTTATATATTTTCTGCGTCAGCCAGCAGGCAATCCATTTACCTGCCAATGCCACCACAATCATTACAGCCGCTACTTTCAGAGCATCGCCATGACCGAAAATCACATGCACATCAATCAGCATACCCACGCCTATCAGGAAATAGGGAATAAACAAGGCGTTGCCCACAAACTCCAGATGGTTCATCAGCGGAGAGACATGCGGAATCAGCCGGTTCAATACCAAACCTGCAAGGAAAGCACCCAGGATACCTTCCATCCCCACAAACTCCATCAATCCGGCTCCGAGAAAAACCATGGCAAGCACGAATATGAACTGCATCACGTTGTCATCGTACCTCCGGAAGAACCAACGACCTATGCGTGGAAACAGATATACAATCAAAATACCCAGGAAGATAACCTTTATGACAAGCCATACCCAAAAGAAGCCGTCCGACTCCCCCTTGAACATACCACCCACAACGGCCAGAACCAGCAAAGTGAGTGTATCCGTAACCGCCGTCCCCCCCACTGCAATACTCACACTGCGATGCCGCGACACACCGTAACGAATCACGATGGGATAGGCCACCAGCGTATGTGACGCATACATACTTGCCAGTAGAACAGAGGTCAGCACCCCGTACTTCAACAAAGCTATATTCGTTACCAAGCCTATGCCTATGGGCACAATAAAAGCCAAGAGCCCCAGAACAAGCGCTTTGCCCCGGTTCTGTTTGAAGTCTCCCATATTCATTTCCAGACCGGCAAGGAACATAATGTAATACAAGCCTACTTTGCCGAAAAGCTCAAAACTGCTATCACGCACCAAGATATTGAAACCATGCTCCCCAATGACAAGCCCCGCCAGTATCATTCCGATAATGTGCGGAATACGAAGCTTATTCAACAATATGGGAGCAAACAATATAATGAGGAGTACAAGGAGGAATATCCATGTAGGGTCGGTGATGGGAAGTTTCAAGCTGAAGTCAAACCAATCCATAGGCTATAAGTTTTAGGTTTTGAATGCAAAATAACGAAAAACTTTTCACTTTATGCGGTGTTATACAGCATTTTGTTATAAATTTGCGACCAATTCTATCTTTTTAGAGATAGTATTTCACTTTTTTATAAACTTAATTTAAAACAAAAGAAAAATGAAAGTAGCTATTGTTGGAGCAAGCGGAGCCGTGGGACAAGAGTTCCTGCGAGTGCTCGATGAAAGAAATTTCCCGTTGGACGAGTTAGTATTGTTCGGTTCTAAACGCAGTGCCGGAACCAAATATACCTTCCGCGGTAAACAGATCGAGGTGAAACTCTTGCAACACAATGATGACTTTAAAGGGGTTGATATCGCTTTCACTTCCGCAGGCGCAGGCACCTCCAAAGAATTTGCCGAAACCATTACCAAGTACGGAGCAGTGATGATTGACAATTCCAGCGCTTTTCGTATGGACGACAATGTACCTTTGGTAGTGCCCGAAGTGAATGCCGCCGACGCCAAAGAACGTCCTCTCGGTATCATCGCCAACCCCAACTGTACTACTATCCAAATGGTAGTGGCACTGAAAGCCATCGAACAGCTTTCCCATATAAAGACCGTACACGTTTCTACCTATCAGGCTGCCAGTGGTGCCGGCGCCGCTGCCATGGATGAGTTATACGAGCAGTACCGCCAGGTATTGGCAGGCGAACCCGTAACCGTTGAAAAATTCGCTTACCAGCTGGCATTCAACCTCATTCCGCAAATCGACGTATTCACCGAAAACGGCTATACCAAAGAGGAGATGAAGATGTTCAACGAGACCCGTAAGATTATGCACTCTGACGTAAAGGTCAGTGCTACTTGCGTACGTGTTCCCGCTCTCCGCTCCCACTCCGAAAGTATCTGGGTAGAGACCGAGCGCCCCGTCTCCATAGAAGAAGCCCGCGAAGCATTTGCCAACGGCGAAGGCTTGGTTCTGATGGACAATCCGGCAGAAAAGGAATACCCCATGCCGTTGTTCCTCGCCGGCAAAGACCCGGTTTACGTAGGCCGTATCCGCAAGGACCTCAGCAACGAAAACGGATTGACGTTCTGGATTGTGGGCGACCAGATTAAGAAAGGCGCTGCACTGAATGCGGTGCAGATTGCAGAATACCTGATTAAGGAAAAAGCATTCTAAAAAGGGTGAGAGACTGACTTCATTTTGAAGTCAGTCTCTCACCCTTTTTAGAACTTGCATTTTTATCACCTTTTATAAGGGTAAGTTCGCTAATTCATATGAACAAATTTTGCTATAAGTAATTCAAAAAAAACATTTTAAGTCAAAATACTATTTGTTATTCATATATTTCATGACAAAATCAAAAAGACAATAACACCTCACTTAGGAACAATATCAACTATATCTTTACGATTACGATTCCAAGAGAAGCTACCATCAGAACGTTCCAAATACAAATTAGTATCAAGATACATTCCATTATAACTACCTCCCCATCCCCAGTTCATATAAAAATAAGTACGGATATCAAAATCAGTTGTATAAGAATCTGAAATAAGAAAAACGAATGTCCCTCCAGGATGGAACTCCTCTGGCATTGTTAATAGTTCATATTCTGTATAATGATCAATGTCATGATATCCACATGCAACCCACGCATGCCCCACCTTACCATCATCTGTAAAGCCTTGCATAATTACCGGCTGCTTTTTTCTCAAGTTGCCGATAGTTCTTGCTGCCGAATGATTTACAACTTGAGCTGTCGTCGAATAGCCATATTTGGACACTAATGCATTTCGCACATCCGATAATGACGCACTAGTCCCATCTAATGCATAATCTGCGTTAATTGCATCTGCAACATCTCTGATAAATGCAGCAGTGACAGAAGAGGCATAACTATTTGGCATTGAATTCCAATTAAAAAAAGTTGGATACTCATTATATTTCATTACTTGAGCCATTGCTATTGTTGCACAACCAGCAGGTGGATATTGACCACTTATTTGAGGTAATGCAACATTAAAACCAGATTCTTGTGTCCAAGTTGTTGATAATATATTTCCCATTTTTTCTTCATAACCTTTTTGTTTCCAGCGCAAGTAAGCATGTTGATTATAATCATATTCAATATAAGTCATTCCTTCCGCAACAGCACGAAATTGCTCGTATATACTTTCCGGCAAATAATCCCTAGCACCAGCAAACGGAATATATCCATAGCCTTCCTTTTTCCATTCACGGCAACAATCTGCTATGTAATTTTCAAACTCAGCTATATTAGAACGCGTATATACCTTATCTTTCATAGCAGGTATATATTCTTCCCACATTGCTCTATATTGAAAAGTACTATCAATCGGCATTTTATCTCGTTCCTCAATAACATTCTTCATATCTCCCAGCCAATCAGAAAGTCCATCCGGCATTCTATTATTAGCATTAAAACTACCTCTCTCAGCATAAGCCAATATAGGTTGGAAGTTTTTGGTAGCACTAACAAGTAAAAAGCCTTGTTCATTATCATAATTGATAATATACATACTTGGCTTATTAACTTCTCCCTCAATAGTAATTATTTCCTTGACAGATTTACTAACGCGAGTCCGAGGAGCATCCTTTACAGTAAAAAGTTCAGCAACATTTCTTGCATCTTCCACAGATACAGAAGTCTCATACATTTTCGTATCAAAGTTTTTTTCATCTATCGTCGCATCAATTGCGTCAATCACATTGTCCTGACAAGAAAAAACAACTCCTAGCAATAAAATCCACAAAAGCTTCGTTAATGTTCTCATAAATATTAATTTAAGTTTATAACAACTCAACTATTTGTAATCTTTCAAATATTAAGGCAAGTATACCGCCATTATAGATTCAACTAAATAAACATGCATCACAATGGGTAGCAATTAATCAGCTCCCATTGTGATGCATCTTATTACCAGCCTGGGTTCTGCTCTAACTTAATAGAAGAATCTCCCAGTTGTTCACTCTTACTGTTATACAAGGATATCTGTCCTGTCGGGATAGGATAAAGATAATCTTTTTCTCCATAAGTACGCAATAATGAAGAAACCTGGATAGGTTTGATATAACCTGAATTACCTTCACGATCCAAAAGAATGTCTTTCAAATCATCAATGGTATATGACGTTCCGTTAGCTTGGTTATATTCTTTCAAATAAGCTTCCTTATCCAACCATGCCCCCAAGTTTAACTTTTTGTTAATCTTCATATCCGCATAATGCAATTTTCCCCAACGGCGAATATCATCGAAGCGAATGCCTTCATACACCAATTCGATGCGTCTTTCACGACGTACTTCCCAAAGGATAGGCGAAACTTCATAGTCACCAACCACTTCGGAGTTTCCTAAATCACGATCTGGGTCATTGATAATCACCCCATTCACACTAAAGTTCTTACCACTTAATGTAACAGCAGGCATGTTTACAGAAGCCCTCTTACGAATTTCATTAATTGTAATATCCAAATCTTTTTGTGACAAGGTATAAGCTCCCATATCATTTAATTCAGCAGCAGCCTCCAAATAATTCAATAGCACCTCATTCAGTTTCATAATAGGTGCGTCGGTTGTATTAGTATTACTCTGTCCTGCAGCAGTATTGAATAAATCTTCGTTAACAAAACGAGTACCAAAATAACCTCCAATACCATATACCGCACCTGCAATACCATTTAAACGTACACCTTCAAGATCAATATTGGCTGCCAAACGTGGGTCGCGGTCAGTCATTTCATCCTTGAAAACCTTATCACCTTTAAATACTGTATTTCCGTCTTGATGAATAGGCAACCCATTAGTTGTCAAATAGCTATCAACCAAATCCTTAGAAGGTCCATTGCCCAATGTTTGTTCTGATTGCCATGACATTTCAGCATGAGTAAGAATACCTTCCACATAAGAACGATATAATATCATTTCAGGATTACCAGCCAAGTCCAGTGAAATAGTCAATGCTTTGTAATCACTAGAAATTTTATATTTTTGCGCAGACATTACTCTATTCGCGGCAGTCTTTGCAGCCTCTAAATACTTCTTTGCCAATTCTGTATTTCCCTCACGATACTTCTGCCAGGTTCCCTCAAATAACATAATACGAGACTCAAAAGCATTCACCACATGCCGATTTACACAAAGCCCATCTGTTCCATCAGCCTCTTTTACATTGTCTGCAGCAAATTCCAAGTCTTCCAACACTTTATCCATTACAAAATCTCTGGAATCTCTCCCTTTATAAAGAGCTTTTTCATCCGTATTATCTACAACATGGTCATAATATGGAACATCACCAAACATCCTTACCAAACGAGCATATTCCATACCACGGAAGAAGCGTGCTACGCCTATCCAATGGTTCTTAACGCTCTCAGGCAAGGTGGAATTTACAAGTCCGTCACACACAAGGTTAATACGGCGAACGTTTGCAAAAGACCAGTCGGCACTAGTTGCAGGGGCTGTATTTGTAAAGAAAGTCGCTTCTTTCTGCGCCAAATCATCTACCCAATTAGCAACATTAGTTCCGTCGAAAAAATCCGATTTCACCCAACCGCTTTGATAACCGGTAAAATAAATATCATACCATCCATATATCGTAGAGCGAATATTATTCTCACTATTATAGAAATCTGCACTATTCTCTATCTGATCCATAGGCGGACGATCCAGAAAGTCCGAGCAGGAAGAGAGACCAGCAGCCAATGCTAAAACTGCAAATATTTTTGTTTTCATAATTTTATTAGAATGTAAGTTGAACACCAAATGAAATAGATCTCATAAACGGATAACTCTTACCAAATTTGTACTCACCGTTAGAAGCAGCAGCTTTCTCTGTCGTTTCAGGGTCAACCGGAATATTAGTGTGATCAAACTCGAACAAGTTTTCCGCACTAACATAAATACGACCACTTGTAAAAGTTATTACTTTCATCCATTTTTCCGGAACAGTATAACCTAATGTAATATTCTTACAACGCAAATATGACATGTTCTGCAAATAACGAGTTTGACGCAGGAAATTCTGTCCGTTGTTTATCCAAGAGTGAGAAGTCGGTGTAGGATAGAATGCATCTGTATTTTCAGGAGTCCAATAATCCATCTGATGCTCTAACCACCCTTCGCCTGGCATAAATCCCGGAATACCAGTTTGCCCAACAGCCCATACATCTCTTGAGCCAATACCTTGGAAGAATGTGCTGAAGTCAAAATCCTTATATGTCAATGCTACAGAGAAACCGTATTCAAAGTTTGGTAAAGTATTACCAATGCGTTTCAAGTCACCATGATCCTCCAAAGTCTGTTCACCATAAGTAATCTCACCATTACCGTCCAAATCTTTATATTTTACATCACCCGGACCATATTTGAATGCACCGGTTTCATACAATGCCTGCGAAGGTACTTTATTGGTATCAATAAACCATTTTCCATCTGCATCTTGATAGCAGTCTTCATATTGGAACAGACGATCTGTCTCATATCCCCAGATTTCACCTATAATCTTGCCTTCGTAGTTACCATAAATATTCTTATTCGGGTTGTTATACTTCGTAATCTTTTCGCGAATCTTAGATAAAGTTGCACGTGCTGTTAAACCAAGCCCACAAGCAAATCTTTTATTATAATCTATTGACAACTCAAAGCCGCGTCCTTGTAATTCCCCGGAATTAACCTTAGGCATTGTTGTGCTTCCGAAAGTAGAAGGCAATGTTTCACCTGGTGAATGCATATCAGAAGTAGTACGCTGATACCAGTCAAAACTGACACCAAGTTCATTATTGAAAAAACGGGCATCAAAACCCAGATCAATAGTAGTAACACGTTCCCAAGTCAATGACGGAGAAACAACGGAAGGAATACCAATATAAGGTACTTGCTTACCATCAATCACCCAGCCCGAGGACTTATTTACAGACATTACAGAAAGGAAAGAGTTGGCAGCTACATCCTGATTACCAATTGTACCCCAAGAACCGCGTACTTTAAAATCAGAAAGAACTGGTTTTGCCCATTTCATAAAAGTTTCTTCACTTAAACGCCATCCAGCAGAAACAGAAGGAAACAGAGCCCATTGATCTCCCGAGGGAAATTTAGAAGAACCATCATAGCGTGCATTCACCTCAAGAAGATATTTACCCATATAATCGTAGTTAATACGTCCGAAGAAACCGGCTGCCGCAAAATCATTATGATAGGTAGTACCATCTACATACTGATCACCAATGGCCAGATTAATTTCCGGTTTATCAAAGTTCACTAATGTCCGTCGGTCTGAACTATGACCCAGTTTTTCACGGGTTTCAGCATCCATACCGACCATCACTTTCAAGTTGTGCTTTTGTACAAAAGATTTTTCATAAGTGGCATAAGCTTTGAAAGTATTGGACATTGTATATCGACTACGTTCAACTACACGATTATGGGTAGCACCATAAAAACTTGAATTATAAGTCAAAGGATTACTACTGTTGAACATATCCCAACCACCAACTTCACCACCGTTACGCTTCTGATAATCATTAAGTAGAGCGAAAGTGTAGTCAAAATTAATGGCCAAATCCTTAATCGGATTAATAGTAGTTCCTAAATTAACACGAGTAAAGTTATTAGTTAAACTTTCACGATTAGCCTGTGCTATCTCAGTCATAGCTGAACGGAAAGGAATCCCCTGGTAATCAGCATAAGGATAGAAAGAAGGCCAACGCAACAAATAGTACCAAACGTCTGTATAACCACTTGTGTATTGATATGGTTCTGATTTTGTGGAACGAGAGAACATAACATTTGCTCTCACAGACCACCAGTCACGAATCTGTGTATTGACATTGGCATTGAAATTATAACGGTCATACTCATCTGTATTAACCTTTAAAATACCTTGTTGATTCAAATAGCCTAAACTAATATTATAGGTTGTCTTATCACTACCGCCGCTGACAGAAAGATTATGCTTCTGTTGGGGAGTCCAATCTTTCATAAACATATCTAACGGATCAAACTGACGATAAAAATAATACTTGCCACCACGTTCTTCAAAATCTCTACCTAATTGCATTTCGCCTAATTCCGATTGTGACATTCCACCATAAGTGTTGTACCATTCCTTCATCTTCTGAACTGCAATTTCATCGACATTATATCCTATCGAACTTACAGTAGAAGCGCCGCTTCTATTGGCAGCCAGTAACATAGCTTGTGCTCCCTCATAGGTTTTAGCGACTTGTGGCATCACAGTCGGAGTACTCCAAGAGAAGTTATTAGAGTAGGTAACACGCGGTTTATCATTTTTTTTACCAGTCTTTGTCGTAATCAAGACTACCCCCCAGGCAGCACGTGTACCATAAATAGAAGCAGATGCAGCATCTTTCAAGACAGAGATGCTGGCAATATCGTCCGGATTCACCAAACTTAAACTGGGAACTTCCACATTATCCACCAAAATCAGTGGACTTGTCCCTTCCGTAGCACTCAAAGAACCAGTAGCACCACGCAACTTGATATTAGAATCAACGCCAATACCTCCTACATTAGTCGTGATACTCAAACCAGGAGTTATACCTTGCAAAGCTTTTGCAATATCTGTTACCGGACGGCTTGCAATCGCCTCTTGGACATCTACATTAGCCACCGCACCGGTCAGGTTCACCTTTTTCTGTGCACCATAACCTACTACGACAACTTCATCCAACAATTCCGTATCATCTTTCAAAACAACCTTCATTACCGAAGTTGCCTTAACTTCTTGAGTAGTATATCCCACAAATGATACTTGCAGAATAGCACCGGGCTTTACATTTAATTTGGAAACTCCATCCAAATCCGTAATGCCACCATTGGTCGTACCTTTCTCAATGACATTGGCACCAATAATAGGTTCACCTTTTGTATCTACAACTGTGACAGTTACAGAGATAGATTGCATCTGTTCTTGTACTCCTTGTGAGTCGTTGGATGCTGTTTGGGCAGCCATCACGTTGCCACTGCCTAAAAACAGAGCACAGATTGCCACCGCCGTAAAGAACTTACCATTGGCAAGTCCTCGTTTTTTGCGATCTTCATTCATAAGTGATTGATGATTTTGTTAATTAAACCAGTTTTTCAAAATTAGGGTAAGGGAATCATATAGTTCGGATTAGTCAGACTATTTCCGAAGGCTTCTTTAATTTCTCATAGGCGTTTTCTTTATTTAAAGGTTCACATTTTTATATTATCTCTCTTTTTTCTATTTATTTACCAAGTCCAGACGGAACTTAGTTATATATTATACAAGGTTAAAATCTTATTATTAACTCTATTGGTTGTTTTAAGAGATAAAAAACTCGTTATTAAAAAGGTGAGAAATGATGATTCATTTATGAGCTAAAAAGATACATAAAATTATTTAATATCAAGAAATTCCTTTGCATTTATTTAACTATATATTTTATACATTTCAAAAAAGGTTAACTACCTTGAAATTATATAAAGAATTTAAGGTTCTTCTATATTTAAAGAATGGAATTCAATCAGGCCATTCATTGGTGTTTCTTCAATGATTTCCAGTTCGATGCCAAATTCACGGGCAACTTCCCGCAAAATGGTCGCGTAGCTGTAAGCCAATGAACCCACAAAACGAATAGGATAATTTTTGTAGTCATATTGGCAGACATTACGAGTAAAGAAATTTCTCAGATTACCGGTAATCAGCTCAAATACATAGTCATCATTGGTATAATCAGCCAAAAAATAAGATATAGTAGACAAAAAGCGATTGGGGAACGGGCGGTTATACACAGATTCCATAACCTCATTCGGACTTATACGGAACTTCTCAAAGAAATCCGCCGTTACATCTTTAGGAGCCAAACCTTTCAGTACATCAGACAAGAACATTTTGCCCAATACAGCACCACTACCCTCATCCCCCAGGATGTAACCTCCTGCCCGGACATTCTTTACAACGATTTTCCCATCATAAAAACATGAGTTTGAGCCGGTTCCCAAAATACAAGCAATGCCGGCCTCGCATTTGAACAAGCCACGTGCAGCTGCCAGCAAATCACTCTCTACCTGAATTGGAGTTTTGAATTGTGCTACCAATGAAGCTCCCAATACATTTTTCTTTTCATAAGAAGTACATCCGGCACCATAATAATAGACTTGTTCCAATTTCCTTTTGAAAAAATGCTCGGGTAATCCTAACCGCACACTTCGGCTAATCTCTCTTCTCGTTTGAAAGAAAGGATTTAAGCCCTCTGTGAAGGCTCGCTGTATCAGACGATTATCTTCAACCAGCGCCCATTCTGTTCTCGTAGAACCACTTTCTGCAATTAGTTTCATAGGTAGTTAGTTTTAGAATTGAATACAAATATATAGCTTTTTTTAATCTTTCCAAGGCTATTTCAAGAAAAAATCATTTTACTGGCCATACATCTCCCTTTTGCTCATATCCTCAATCATCCAACAAAGTATTCCCACTTTTCCAACGCAACCGCGTTTTAGTCAAAACAAGACGATAACAGACTAATAATAAGATACTATCTGACTGAATTCCAAGTTCCGTCTGGACTTGGCAAACAAATAGAAAAACAAGAGATAATATAAAGTTATAAACCTTTAAAAAGAGAAAATGCCTATGGAAAAAGAAACAATCCTGCAAGTTGAATAGTCTCACTATTCGGTCCTTATTACCCTTACCCTAAATTTAAGAAGTATTTAATTAACAACAAATCATCAATCATTTATGAATGAAGATCACAAAAAACGAGGACTAACACATAGCAAACTCCTCACAGCAGTGGCAATCAGCTCACTGTTATTAAGCAGCGGCAACGTGATGGCTGCACAAGCCAATCCTGATAATTCGCTTGGCGTAACAGAACAATTACAAGCTATCACTATCAGCGGTTTAGTTATCGATGCAGCCGGCGAACCGATTATCGGTGCCAGCGTAGTAGAAAAAGGGACTACCAACGGCGGAATTACCGACTTAGACGGTAAGTTTACATTGACCATAACACCGGGAGCAACACTAAAAATATCATTTGTGGGCTATCAGACACAAGAAGTGAAGGCAGCCAAAACGATGAGAATAACTCTGAAAGAAGATACCGAGATGCTGGATGAAGTAGTAGTAGTAGGCTACGGTGTACAAAAGAAGGCTAACTTGACAGGAGCAGTTTCTACAGTGGACTTAAACAAGACAATGGCAGGTCGTCCACAACAAGATGTAGCCAAAGCATTGCAAGGGGCTGTTCCGGGACTAAGCATTCTCACCACAAGTGGTGCCATCGACGAGACAGCCTCCATGCGTATACGTGGTTTGGGGACATTGAGTAATGGAGAAGTCAGCAATCCACTCATTGTAGTGGACGGCGTTCCGATGGATGACATTTCTTTCCTCGATACGCAAGACATCGAAAATATTTCCGTACTGAAGGACGCTTCCGCTTCCTCCATTTATGGAACGCGCGCCGCTTTCGGTGTGATTCTAATCAATACCAAGAGCGCAAAGCCTAGCGAAAAGGTTACCATCAATTACAGCAACAATTTTGCATGGGATCAAGCTACTTACCTGCCGGACTATCCCGATGTACCCACACAATTAAAGATGGGTATCGAAGCCAGTATGAACGGTGGTGCCGGTATGCCTGAATTGTTCGGTATGTATTTCGACAAATTGTTACCTTACGCCGAAAAGTGGCAGCAACAGAACGGCGGCAAGACCGGCTACCGTCCTATGAACCTCTACCAAAGCGATAGTAACGTGGGTGACTATATCGTATTGGACGGCACTCCTTTTTATTATGCTGACTGGGATGTACAGGACATCTACTTCAACAAAGCTGCTCCTTCCATGAGCCACAATGTTTCTATACAAGGAACATCTGGTAAGACCAATTACTACCTATCTTTCGGCTACAACGAAAAGCAAGGACAGATGAAGATTCACCCGGACGAACTAAAAAAGTACAATGCCTCAGTCAATGTCACCACTAATGTTTACGACTGGCTACAGGTGGGTGCACGCATCAACTATAGTCGTAAGAACTATAAACGCCCGGACACATGGGCCAACACCTACCAATATTTGTGGCGTTGGGGTTCTTATTTCATTCCTTCGGGCACAATCGACGGCTATGACACACGCGTCATGGCCATGCAGAAGCAAGCTGCCGATCGTGAAGTGACAACAGACCTGACCCGTATGAACACCTTCTTGAAAGCTGAAATCGTTAAAGGACTGACCCTTAATGCAGACTTTACATATGCCATTCAGAATATGAACAGCGGTTCGCAGGACAACTCCGTTTACGGCATCA
Organism: Bacteroides uniformis; assembly: GCF_025147485.1. Lineage (NCBI taxonomy): Bacteria > Pseudomonadati > Bacteroidota > Bacteroidia > Bacteroidales > Bacteroidaceae > Bacteroides > Bacteroides uniformis. The sequence continues at coordinate 640,736 of NZ_CP102263.1, forward strand.
ATTGGAGCGGGAAACCGGTACCCTCTTACATCGTCACTAAAGGCAATAGCGGCATCTGGAGAGACTTTTCCAAACAGAACACATGGACGGCCAACGCATACGTAAACTATACCAAAACATTTGCCAAAAAACACAACCTGAATGTAATGGCAGGTGTCAACGCAGAAGAAGAGGAATACAAATATCTGTATGGTACCCGCAATGTGATGTACGATCAAGAGGGATACCCCGAACTGAATATGGCTGGCAAGGATGGACAAGATTTGAGTTGGAATCATACATCCCGCGCTTCTGCCGGTTATTTCGGCCGTATCAATTATGACTACAAAGGCATTTATTTATTGGAACTGAACGGACGTTACGACGGTTCTTCCCGTTTCCCCCATACCGACCAGTGGGCCTTCTTCCCTTCTGCATCCATCGGCTACCGCTTCTCCGAAGAAGCCTACTTCGCCCCACTGAAACATATTGTCAGCAATGGTAAGTTGCGTGCTTCTTTTGGCGAAATCGGCAACGAGGCTGTGGGCGACTACATGTTCGAACAATTAATAAGCCAACGGTTGAACAATAAAAGTACCGGCTATATCTATTGGATTGAAAACAATAATGCCAACGCTAATCTCCTGACCATGTATAACATGCCGGATTTGGTATCAAGTACTTTGACCTGGGAGCGTATCCGCACCCTCAATATAGGTCTTGACCTGGGTCTCTTGAATGACGAACTGACTATAGGTTTCGACTGGTTCCAACGTGAGAATCGTGACATGCTGGCACCGGCACAAGTATTGCCGAACACTCTGGGTGCTTCTGCTCCTTATGAAAATGCCGGTACCTTACGTACACGTGGATGGGAGTTGAACTTGAACTGGCGCCATACCTTCGGCGACTTCGACGTATATGCCAACTTCAACATCGGTGACTCCAAGACTAAAGTAACAAAGTGGGACAATGATTCCAAACTGCTCAGCACCTATTACACCGGTAAAACCTACGGTGACATTTTCGGTTTTGAAACCGACCGTTACTTCGAGGAAAAAGACTTCACCAGCCAAAATGCAGACGGCTCATGGAATTATGCAAACGGCATTGCAAGCCAGGCAGGACTGGAATCCGGTAATTTCCATTACGGCCCGGGAGACGTCAAGTTCAAGGATTTGGACGGCAATGGCAAGATTGACGGTGGAAAAGGCACAGCAGACGACCACGGCGATTTGAAAGTCATCGGAAACTCTATGCCACGCTACGAATACAGCTTCCATTTAGGCGGAGCGTGGAAAGGTATCGACCTTGACCTCTACTTCCAAGGTGTAGGCAAACGTGAGGACTGGACGACTTCTTCCCTAAACCTTCCCGCCATGGTACATGCCGACGTAGCCATCTATTCCCACCAAACAAGCTATAACAAAGTGCTTTGGAATTCAGACTATACCGCCATTACCGGTTATGAGGTAAATCAAGGCAACCGTTATCCACGTCTTTATCGTGGTACAAATAATAGTGGAGGTACCGTATCCGGTATAGCTAACGGCTGCAACAACTACTATCCCCAATCCCGCTATTTGACAGACATGTCCTATCTTCGTCTGAAGAACGTAACTGTGGGATATACCCTTCCGAAAGAGTGGACACGCAAAGCCTACATTGAGAAAGCACGTATCTACTTCAGTGGCAGCAACCTCTTTCTGCTCCACAAAGGGAATGACCTTCCAGTCGACCCCGAAATCAGTACAGGCAATGGACTTACAGCTGGTGGATGGGGACGTATAGCTCCTATTACACGCACATTCTCATTTGGAGTCCAGGTAACATTATAACAACCTCAAAAACTTAAGAACAATGAAGAAATTATTTATATATGGGGTCACAGCGCTGGCGATGTTAACCGGTTGCAACGATTTGCTGGACAAATCCCCCTTGGATACCTTCACGAATACTCCGGCATACTGGAGCAACACCGATAATTTGGATAATCAGTGCAATACTTTTTATAACAACTTTACCGGCTTTGGCAACGGAGCCAGTGGAGGATGGTTCTACTTCAAAACAATAAGCGATGACCAGGTAGATGCAGAAAGCCATAACTGGACTTACACTAACGTGGTCGCATCTTCCACAAACTGGTCAGCCCCTTTCACAGAAATCCGACGCGCCAACTATATCATTGCCGGTGTACAGTCTTCCTCTCTTGATGAAGCAACAAAGGCCCACTATGAAGGTCTTGCACGCATGAACCGTGCGTGGGAATACTATCAGTTGGTCCGTATGTACGGCGATGTTCAATGGATAGACAAAGTTATCGACCCAGCCGACAACGAAGCCCTCTACGGACCACGCACCGACCGGGATGAAGTGATGGACCATGTGCTGGCAGACATCAATTATGCGTGCGAACACATTACCGCAAACAGCAATCGGCAACGTTTCAGCACCGACATGGCATATGCCATGAAAGCAGACATCACCTTATATGAAGGTACATACTGCAAATATCGCACTCAAGCAGAGAATGGCAAAGCCGCTGATGAGAGCCGCGCCAACAAATACTTGCAAGAATGTGTATCAGCCTGCGAATATCTTATGGCCAAAAACTACTCTCTAAGTAACAGTTACAAAGCCAACTATAATTCTGTCAGCCTGGCAAGCAATCCGGAAATGATTTTCTACAAGCCTTATGCACAAAGTTCGTTAAGGCACTCCACCATTGACTACACAATCAATACAAGTGGTACGCACGGCATTTCAAAGGACGCATTCGACAGTTTCCTTTTCCTTGATGGAAAACCGTTGGCAACAACCTCGAAAAACAAGGACGATGCAGCCGTATTGGATGCAGACAAAAATTACTCTATAAGAGAGGTTTTGGCCGTACGCGACAAGCGCCTGTCCGAAATTCTTGACCCGGTACTTTCTTTCAGAGGCCACGCCTACAGCCGTGCCGGTGTAGCAGCCTTCACCACATCGACCGGTTATGGCATCGCCAAGTATGATAACCCCGAAGAATTGAGTGTTAGCGACCGAAACAACATCGGCTACCAATACACCGACTGCCCGCTCTATTGGATTTCAGTTATTTATCTGAACTTTGCAGAAGCCAAAGCCGAAATGGGTTCTCTCACACAAGACGATCTCAACAACTCCATAAACAAGCTTCAGGCTCGTGCCGGCCTGCCGGCTATGACAACTACTCCAGATGCCGATCCTGCCAATAATATGGGAGTAAGCAATCTGATTTGGGAGATACGCCGCTGTCGCCGTTGCGAACTGATTATGGATAACTGGTACCGATATTGGGATTTAATCCGTTGGCACCAGCTCGACAAATTGGATTCAACCAAGTACCCGAACACCATGTTGGGCGCCAACGTAAGCAATGTGCCTGACTGTGAAGAAGCGACCAAGAACGGATATATAGATGCCTCCGATGCACAAATCCGTACTTATGAAGCCAAACATTATTTCTACCCGATTCCAACTACACAGTTGACCCTGAATAAAAACATGAAGCAGAATCCGGGTTGGTAATCAACTAAAAACAGCATATCGCGCTGTACCTCGTTTGGATTTAATTAAAGCGTTCATACATTCCATGTATCTAAATACAAATGTATGGACGCTTTTGTTATTCCCTTTAAAAGGTGTATAGAAACACGAATAGCACCTTCTAAAAGGAACCATAAATCAATATCATATACTTTCCCTTCGTTCATAACATACTAACAAGAAACATATCATGAAAAAGAAGAACATATTTTTCGTACTACTAATCTGCTTCATCAATAGTAGTTGCAACAAAGAAGAACAAACAGACGAGTTACAAGATAAGGATTTCTATTCTGATGTCACAACACGTGCTTCCTACATAAGCGGTACTATTACGGGCGAAATGAACCCCTATGTTAGTGATGGTTACTACACTTATGATTTAAGTATTCCTATACAAAAACAATCTGTAGGTATAAGAATTTCAGCAGTCGGTGGAGAAGCACGATTCAAAACAAACTACCAAGAACGATTCGAGAGTACATGGGTAACCCAAATTCCAGCAGGAAAAAACCATTTTCCAATAAATGTATTATGGACTAAAGCAGGTAGTAATTCTACCCTGATGGTACGTCCTGAAAAAAGTACAATCGAACTTACCGCAGATCTAAGAAACATCAATGTCAAAATGAAACCTATGCCAATCAATGCCCCTTCAACATTTGAATTGGGAGATACGATAACACTTTGGTGCAATTATTCCATAAACAAAGATACGGGCATAAAGTGGACTTACGATAAAAATCTATTCGCTGAAGTCTCTCAAAGTGCATCTGTCACACAAAGTAGATTCCAAATAAATTTGAAATCAAAGCAAGCCTTCAAGAACAGCGATGTCGGAGTAGAAGTCCATGATTTCTACATAAATTCTATCGGAGCAAAAGAGTATTTCATGGCTCGGAAAAGCAATATCAGTTTTCCCAATATGGGTCCTCAAATAGATGGCTACAGAAATATTGAACAATATAAAGAATACATATATTCCATCAATGACAGCAAGGCACATACATTTTATTGGACCGGGAAGAATATTAAGATAGTAAGTGGTCAGAACAGCTCTACGGTAACAATCGTACCGACACAACCCGGTAACGCAAGTGTCAAAGTGAGCTACAAATATAAAAATCAAACCGATAATTTTACCAATGAGCTACCTTTGAGTGTATCTAAGACATCAATGCAACTGATTGGCCCTGACGTAATCTGTGACAACGGGACATTCAGTATCAAGAATTTTCCCACAAAAGCAACAGTGGATTGGATTGTTGGCAACGATTTATATTCGCAATTAAATCAGGCATCACCTGCTATCACCCTGAATAATTTAGGGACACCCGGAGGCAGTTCCATTTATACGACCTTAACCGCAATAGTACACACAAAGGAATACACTGTTCAGTTTTCCAAACCAATTACTTTCAATGTATCAGGAATACAAGAAAATGACCATGACATTATATATGGCTATCTGTCACAAAGCGGAGGTGAATGCGGATTGAATCCTATTCCTGAAGGTGCGCATGATTTTCATTGGAGTGTTGACTGCGATTGGGAGGTAGACATGCAAGGATATTATTTCACTACTTTCAGCAGTCGGAACAGTCATGAAATTGAACGAGTTTGCGTAACGGTTGATTTCATAAATGCATGTGGAACCAGAACATACATATATAACTATTTCGACATCGGCTCAACAAATTCAGGAACTTATTCCACACCTAAAAACAGCCTTTCTCCAAAATAGCCCCAGACAGCTTTCACGAAAAAGCCCCCATCCATTTGCTCGTTACACAAAAGAAGCTTATATTTGCTTACTTAAAAACAGACAGCTATCATGGTACAGCAAGACATACGATGGATACAGCGTTTTGAATATACCCACGAACTGGCCTGGAAAGTGATGAAGGACTATGCAGAATATCAGGGGTATACCGACATCCGCAGCTCCCGTGATGCCATACGCAAAGCCCTTGAAATGGGATTGATTGATGACAAGCAATGGACGGAGACTATAGAAGCCCGAAATCTGACATCGCACAATCATGACAACGATGTAGTCTCTGAAGAGAAAATGCAATCCTTGAATACACCATCCTTATTCGATTGAGCTATGTACGGATTGACCGACAATGAACTGGAAAAGCTATGCAATCTCTTCCGGAAACATGAAGAAATAGAGCAGGCTGTTTTGTACGGCTCACGAGCCAAAGGAAATTTCAAGCCTTTTTCCGACATAGACATCACGCTGATGGGAGACAGACTTACGTATAATACTTTAAGTAGCCTTTCCGATGAAATAGACGACCTGCTTTTGCCTTACAGCGTAGACCTTTCCATCTATGGCAAATTAAAGAATGCCGACCTTTTGGAACATATACACCGTATGGGAATACCCATATTCAGCCGCCCATCAAACTAAACTAAATTTCACACATCCACCCTCACCACCCTCACCTTTCGCACGCATCGCCCTATTCATCGGCATTCAAGAGGTGGGTGAGAGCAAATTTAAAAAGTGAGGGCAAAATTTGCCCTCACCACAAGATTTCTTCGTTCAAAGTTATAAGTCACTCATTCTTACCGTAATATCCTGAAACGGGTACATAAATCGGTTGCAGCATTGTTCCCTCATTCTTCAACTTTCCTTCGGTGCGCAGCCGACGGATATGCCGCATGGCAGTAGTACGCATCATGCCGCAAACGCTTTGAAAGTCATTCCGTGTCATAAAAGGGCGAGTGGCGAAATAGTTGGTCAGCCGACGGTCTATCTCTTTATCCGTCAGTTTAGCCGAATGCTCGTTTGCCTTCAAAGCCTTTGCCTTGATGGTACCAATTTCATTTTTCAGTTTTTGGTCGGCACGAAATTTCACACCCGCCATCTTCACCTTCGTCAACTTACGCTTGGTAGCAGCCACTACCGGTTCGATCGTGGTGAGCGACACGCGAAAGTAGCCGATGCCGTCGAGATGCACCTGCCTTCCTTCGGCAAGTTCCCTGCCCATGACGTGCGACACAGCATCAAGCACAGCCGTCACATCGGTTTCTGTCAATGAGCAACGTGCCTGGATGTCCCGCCGCAATTCATCGGTAGACCTGCTCCCATTTAGGCGGAGACGGGGATGAAGGATTTTATCTTCCGGAGATTTGTCGTACGAGTCCGGATTCTCGTACCAATCAAACAAAATAGCCATAGTTCAAACTGCGTTAAAGGGTTACATTATACGATAAAGCACTGCACGGAACACGTGCGAAGTACGTACGCAGTCTGTTGAAGTACCAAGGTTATATCACAGCCCAGCCCGTGAGCAGAACCGTTCACTGTAGTGAGCTGCTCCGTTCACTAATATGAACAAGAAAGACCACTTTAGTGGACTGTTCATAAACTCTGGTGTAAAAGTAGACAAAACTATGGGGATAAGCAAAGAAACGAACACCTTTTATAAAAGAAACATATAGACATTCCACCCCAAAAAAGAAGCCAATCGGAAAATAATCCTTGAAAAGCTTGTATCCACCCCTTTCCCGGCGTATCTTTACAAGAATATTACATACACGATAAAGAATGAAAATCACACTGATCAGAGAGGAACGCGAAAGCGGAAAAGAGGCCGTCAGCACACAAGAAACGGACATGTTGATGGAAAAGCTGAAAACCGAGAACAAGACCGGATACATTACGGAGCTGCGTAGCATCATCCCGCATTTGAAAGGGACCAACGCCCGATATGAGCATATCGACAGACTGCCGCGTCTCTATCCCGCCGTAGAAATGACCCGCACCAAAGCAGGAGAACACCGGATAAAGACTTACAACGGGCTGGTACTACTGGAAGTAAACAACCTGGCCGGGGTGGCCGAAGCCGAACTGGTGAAACAACAAGCCGCCCTGCTGCCGCAAACCTTTGCCGCCTTCTGTGGCTCCAGCGGACGAAGCGCCAAAATATGGGTACGCTTCACCCTGCCCGACGGAGGGCTTCCAAAGAATGAAGACGATATCGCCTTATTCCACGCCCACGCCTACCGCCTGGCAGTGAAGTGCTACCAACCCCTTCTCCCTTTCCCCATCACCCTCCGGGCTCCTTCACTCCTACAAAGCTGCCGGATGACCGTGGACGAACAGCCCTATTATAGCCCCACTGCCGTGGCCTTCTGCCTGGAACAGCCCTGCGCCCTGCCCTCGGAAGACAACTACCGCCAACGGAAACAGCAGGAAAGCAATCCGTTGCTGAGAATGACTCCCGGCTACGAAGTGGCGGACACATGCAACCTGCTCTTCGAGGCTGCCCTCGACCGCGCCTTCCGCGATTTGGACAACTGGCGACGGGGCGACGACCTGCGCCCGCTGCTGTCCCGCCTTGCCGAACATTGCTTCAAAGCCGGCATTCCTGAAGAAGAAGCGGTGCGCCAGACACTGATGCACTACTACCGGGAGGCAGACGAACCCCTTGTACGCCTGACGCTGCATAACCTTTACGGGGAATTGAAAGGCTTCGGCACCCGCAGCAGCCTGAACAAAGACCAGGAAACTGCTTTCCGGCTGGAGGAGTTCATGAAACGCCGCTACGAATTCCGCTACAACACCGTGCTTGGCGACTTGGAATACCGGCAGCGCGACTCCATCCACTTCTACTTCCAGCCTGCCGACCAGCGCGTACGCAGCAGCATCGCCATGAAGGTACTGAAAGAGGGAGTACGTGTGTGGGACCGCGACATCACCCGCTTCCTGTCTTCGGACTACGTGCCGCTATACAACCCCATCGAAGAATATCTCTATAACACCGGACGCTGGGACGGCAAAGACCGCATCCGCGCATTGGCCGACCTCGTGCCCTGCCACAATCCCCACTGGAGGGAACTGTTCTACCGGTGGTTTCTTGGCATGGTGGCACATTGGCGGGGAATCGACAAACAGCACGGCAACAACACCTCGCCCCTGCTCGTAGGTCCGCAAGGTTACCGCAAAAGTACTTTCTGCCGCATCCTATTGCCACCGGAGCTGCGTTTCGGCTACACCGACAGTATCGACTTCAAGAGCAAGCAGGAAGCGGAGCGCAGCCTTGGCCGCTTTTTTCTGATTAACATCGACGAATTCGACCAGATAAACGCCAATCAGCAAGGCTTCTTGAAGCACCTCCTGCAAAAACCGGTTGCCAACCTGCGAAAGCCCTACGGTAGTACTATTCAAGAAATGCGCCGCTATGCCTCCTTCATCGGGACCAGCAATCTGAAAGACCTGCTGACCGACCCGTCGGGAAGCCGCCGTTTCATTTGCATCGAAGTGACCGGCCCTATCCAGACAAACGTCACTATCAATTATCGCCAGCTCTATGCCCAAGCCATGCACGACATCATGAAGGGTGAACGCTACTGGCTGGACGACACTGACGAAGCAATCGTAAAGGAGTACAACCGGGAATTCGAGCGGGCAGACCCATTGGAAGAACTTTTCCTTTGCCATTTCCGTGGCGCGGAGGAGAGCGAAGAAGGCGAATGGCTCACAGCCATGCAGATTTTCAACGACCTGCAACAGAAAACGAGGGATAAGTTGGCCATCAACCGGATAGCAGCTTTCGGGCGCACGCTCCGCAAGCTGGACATCCTCAACAAGAAATCGAACCGGGGAACACTTTATCATCTGGTAAGAATAGAAGAATGAACCGGCACTCCCACCGATTGTACCAAAGTGAGGGCAAACTTGGCCCTCACTCTTTTTATAAAAAGTATTTCCGTAGGCAGCTGATGCAGTTCAACCATTATTTAATAAGGTGAACAGTTGACTATTTGCAAATTATGATTGATAATACTAAAAATACCCAAATAAGTGTTTTTGATATTAAAATAAAACGTATCTTTGTTGCAAACAACGTCCTCCTTAATAATACTATTATGAAGAAACTGCTGCTTTTAGCCTTTGTGCTATGTAGTTCTTTACTGTGCCGGGCACAAGAAGAACGAGTTATTTTAGGTGATGAACAGACTTCCGAGTATTTTCCAATCCTAAAAGATAAACGAATTGCCATATTCTCCAATCATACAGGAATGATAGGAGACAAGCATCTGCTGGACATTCTGCTGGAAAACAAGTTCAATGTAGTAGCCATTTTCTCCCCTGAACACGGTTTCAGAGGAGATGCCGACGCAGGCGAACATGTGTCCAGCTCGGTAGACAAGAAGACCGGAGTACCTATCCTCTCGCTGTACGACGGGAAATCCGGGAAACCAAGCGAAGCATCCATGCGCAAGTTCGATATCCTTGTGGTAGACATCCAGGATGTAGGCCTGAGATTCTATACTTATTATGCCTCTATGTGCCGGCTGATGGACGCTTGTGCAGAATACAACCGAAAGGTGCTGATACTGGACCGCCCCAATCCGAACGGACACTACGTGGACGGCCCGATACTGGACATGAAATATAAATCCGGTGTAGGTTGGCTGCCGATTCCCGTGGTGCACGGCATGACGCTGGGCGAACTGGGCCTGATGGTAAACGGCGAACGCTGGTTGCCGGCGTCACGCACTTGCGACCTGACCGTCATTCCCTGCAAGAACTATACGCACCAGACCCTATACAAGCTGCCGATTCCCCCGTCCCCCAATCTGCCGAACATGAAGTCCATCTATCTGTACCCCTCGACCTGCTACTTCGAGGCCACTCCGGTCAGCCTGGGAAGAGGAACCGACCTCCCCTTCCAGGTCTACGGGCATCCCAACATGACGGGCTACAGCTACAGCTTCACCCCACGCAGCATCCCCGGAGCCAAGAATCCGCCCCAGCTGGGCAAACTTTGTCATGGCGTAAACCTGAGCAATATGAGTGATGAAGAAATCTGGAAACGCGGTATTGACCTGAGTTACGTGATAGACGCTTACCGGAATCTGAACATGGACGACCACTTCTTCCGTTCCTTCTTCGAGCTGTTGATAGGCACCGACTACGTGCGCAAAATGATAAAGGAAGGGAAAAGCGCCGAAGAAATCAAGGCAAGATGGAAAGACGACGTAGAGAAATTCAAGGTACAGCGCAAGCCCTATCTGCTCTACGAAGAATAAAGGGATGTACGATTTGACGATTTACGATTTACGATTAAAAAATGAACGTGAATTGGAAGAGAACGTCAGAGCGTACATAGGATAATCAAAGTCGTACATATCATCAAAAGAAGTAATTTCAATCGTAAATCGTAAATCATAAAATCGTAAATAACCTCATGACTCCACTTTCCGTAATCATTACCATCGCTGCCTACTTCGTGATATTGTTCACGGTATCTTATATTGCAGGAAGAAAGGCTGACAACGCAGGATTCTTTGTCGGTAACCGCAAGTCATCCTGGTATGTCGTGGCGTTCGCCATGGTCGGTTCCGCCATTTCAGGTGTGACCTATGTATCCGTACCCGGCATGGTTGCCGCCAGCAGCTTCGGTTATCTGCAAATGGTGTTGGGCTTCATTGCCGGACAGCTCATCATAGCCTATCTGCTGGTACCGCTGTTCTACAAAATGAACCTGGTATCCATCTACGAATATCTGGAGAACCGTTTCGGCATGTCTTCCTACCGTACGGGTGCCTGGTTCTTCTTCATCTCCAAAATGCTCGGTGCCGCTGTCCGTCTGTTCCTCGTATGCCTGACGCTGCAACTGCTGGTATTCGAACCTTTCGGACTGCCTTTCCTGCTGAACGTGGCCATCACGGTGGCACTGGTCTGGTTGTACACTTTCCAGGGTGGCGTAAAGTCTCTTATCTGGACAGACTCTCTGAAGACATTCTGCTTGGTGGTGTCGGTCGTACTCTGCATCTGGTATATCGCTTCCGACCTCAATCTGTCATTTATCGGTATGGTAAGCACTATTGCCGACAGTGACATGTCCCGCATCTTCTTCTTCGACGATGTGAACAGCAAGCAGTACTTCTTCAAGCAGTTCCTCGCCGGTGCCTTCACCATGATTGCCATGACCGGGCTGGATCAGGACATGATGCAGCGCAACCTGAGCTGCAAGAACTTCAAGGACTCACAGAAGAACATGATTACCAGTGTCATTTCGCAGTTCTTCGTCATCCTGCTTTTCCTGATGCTGGGCGTGCTGCTCTACATCTTTGCCGCCAACCAGCAGATTGCGGTGGAGAAGAGTGACGAACTGTTCCCGCTGATTGCCACCGGCAACTATTTCCCTGCCATTGTGGGCATACTGTTCATCATCGGCCTGATTTCTTCTGCCTATTCAGCCGCAGGCTCGGCACTCACCGCGCTGACCACTTCCTTCACCGTAGACATTCTGGGAACGAAAGGCAAGTCGGAAGAGACGGTTGTGAAGATGCGCAAGAAAGTGCACATCGGCATGGCGGTTGTCATGGGAATCACCATTTTCGTATTCAATCTTCTCAACAACACCAGTGTCATCGACGCTGTATATATTCTGGCAAGTTATACCTACGGTCCTATCCTGGGTCTGTTTGCTTTCGGCATTTTCATGAAACAACAAGTGCGTGACAAGTACATCCCGTTAGTTGCCATCGCCTCCCCGGTTCTCTGCTTCATTCTGCAGAAGAATTCCGAAGCCTGGTTCGGAGGTTATCAATTCAGCTACGAATTGCTGATTTTCAATGCACTGTTCACTTTCATCGGTCTCTGTCTATTGATTAAGAAAGATAAAAAGAACAATTAACTTAATACATCATCTATGAATGTAAGACGTCAGTTTTTACTTAGTCTGCTTGCCGCCTCCCTCTTCCCCCAATGGGGAGGTGCGCAAGAACTTCCGACGGATGTCCGCCAGGAAATCGGGAAATTCCTGGATACCACCGCACGGAAAGAAGTTTCCGTAGGACGTATCAGCATCGACTCAGTGGCCGTGGAAGGAAATACGCTGCAACTGTTTGCCAACATGAACTGTGCCTATATTCCTTTCCGCGAGGACAATGTAGCCGAAATATACCAGGGCGTAAGTGCCCTGCTACCGGCGGAGTTTACCAAATACAAGCTGCAAATCCGTACCAACAAGCGCAGCATCGAAGAACTGGTTCCCCAAGTCCTGCGTAGTAAAAAAGACAAAAAGACGAAGACATTCAATCCCGTCGCTTCCAAGCCTTTAGTTACCGACATTTCCGCCCCCTACACCCCTACCAACGGCTTGCAGAACCGGCACATCGCCCTATGGCAAAGCCACGGCTGGTACTACGAGCCGAAACTCGACCGTTGGGAATGGCAGCGTGCACGTATCTTCCAGACCGTGGAAGACCTCTACACCCAAAGCTACGTATTGCCTTTCCTCGTGCCGATGCTGGAAAATGCCGGTGCCAACGTGCTGCTTCCCCGCGAACGCGATTGCCAGACGGCAGAAGTCATCGTAGACAATGACGGTTGCCTGACCGGCCGTTCCGTCTATACAGAAAATTCCGGTGACAAGCTCTGGAGCCAGGGAGCAGGACAAGGCTTCGCCCACCTGCGCCCCCAATACATAGACTTTGAGAATCCTTTCAAGGAAGGCACTTACCGCGCTATAGAAACCATCAAGAAAGGAAACGCAAGCACCGCCGAATGGATTCCCGAAATCCCTTCGACCGGACAATACGCCGTATACGTCTCTTACCAAACCTTGCCAAACAGCGCGGACGATGCCCTTTACACCGTCTATCACAAAGGCGGCACCACGCAGTTCAAGGTAAACCAGCAAATGGGAGGCGGCACCTGGATTTACCTCGGCACCTTCGGCTTCAATGCCGGTCGGAACAATGAATGCAAAGTCGTTCTGAGCAACCTTTCCTCCAAAGTAGGAAGAATCATCACCGCCGACGCCGTGAAGATTGGCGGCGGTATGGGGAACATCGCCCGCCGCATCTCCAACGAGGGCGCTACGGAAAACCTGAAAAGCTCCGACACCCGCAACCTGCAAAACACCCATACAGGCAACATCCAAGACCGTGTAACCTATTCTCCATTGTCCACTATCAATTATCAACTATCTAACTATCCCCGTTTCTGCGAAGCCGCCCGCTACTGGCTGCAATGGGCAGGCATACCGGACAGCGTATATTCAGAAAGCAACGGAAAGAACGACTATACCGACGACTACAAATGCCGTGGTATCTGGGTGAACTACCTTTCCGGAGGCTCTGCCGTGAATCCGACGGAGAGAGGGCTGAACATCCCCGTCAACATGGCCTTCGCCTTCCACTCCGATGCAGGAACTACACTGAACGATTCCATCATCGGGACACTCGGCATCTACTATACCAACGCCTACAATGAGAAGTTCGCTAACGGAGCATCACGCTATCTGAGCCACGACCTGACAGACTTGATTCAGTCCAACATCGTGCGTGACGTGCGTACCCTCTACGAACCTCAATGGACACGCCGTGGCAAATGGAACCAATCTTACTATGAGGCCCGTGTACCCCGCGTACCTACCATGCTGCTCGAACTGCTTTCCCATCAAAACTTTGCAGACATGCGCTACGGACTGGACCCACGTTTCCGTTTCACCGTAAGCCGCGCCATCTATAAAGGTATGTTGCAGTTCCTCTGCTCACAATACCACATGGATTATGTAGTGCAACCGCTACCGGTAGACCACATGGCCTTGCGCATGACCAGCGAGAACGAAGTGGAACTGACCTGGCAACCCGTAGCGGATGCGTTGGAACCAACTGCCGTAGCAGAGAAATACATTGTTTATACCCGTATCGGCGACGGGGATTTCGACAACGGAGTATTGGTGGACGGCAACAGTTACCGAACCACGCTCCCCGCCGGCATGGTATGCAGTTACAAGGTAACCGCTGTCAACAAGGGCGGTGAAAGTTTCCCTTCCGAAATTCTTTCCGCCGGACGGGCGTTCAATTCCAAAGGTACCGTATTGGTGATAAACGGATTCGACCGTATCAGTGCCCCTGCCGACTTTACGGCCCCCGCCCCCGCCGACACCCTCCTTGCCGGATTTCTGGATGAGCAGGACCACGGGGTCCCCTATATCCATGACATCAGCTACATTGGCAAGATGAAGGAATACCGCCGTTCCATTCCCTGGATGGACGACGACGCCTCCGGTTTCGGCGACAGTTATGGAAATTACGAGACCCAAGTCATCGCAGGAAATACGTTCGATTATCCTGCCATACATGGTGCCGCTATCCTGAAAGCGGGATATTCGTTTGTATCGGTTAGTAATGAAAGTCTCTCCCCCGTAGGAAAGGGAGAGAAGAATATTCCGGTGGATATGAGGGAGTATAGGTATGTGGACTTGATACTTGGGAAGCAATGCCAGACCAAGATGGGACGGGGAGGCGTAAAACCGTTGGAGTTCAAGACTTTCAGCAAACCGATGCAGGAGGCTATTGCGGCTTATTGTAAGCAAGGTGGAAATATCTTTGTTTCGGGCGCTTTTGTAGGAACGGATTTATGGGACAACCGCCTTGCAACCGCCGACGAAGCCGACAAGAAATTTGCGATGGAAGTACTGAAATATAAGTGGCGTGTGGGACAAGCGGCTACAATGGGTAAGGTGAAAAGCGTAGCTTCTCCGTTCCCCGCCCTTTCAGGAAACTATACCTATCACAATGAGCTGAATGCCGATTCGTATGTGGTGGAATCACCGGACGCCATTGAACCGGCAACCAAAGATGCACACACCGTGATGCGGTATTCTGAAAACAACCTGAGTGCCGGTGTGGCTTATCAAGGCAATTACAAGACTTGTGTCTTGGGATTTCCCTTTG
This sequence comes from Bacteroides uniformis, assembly GCF_025147485.1. NCBI lineage: Bacteria > Pseudomonadati > Bacteroidota > Bacteroidia > Bacteroidales > Bacteroidaceae > Bacteroides > Bacteroides uniformis. Next base: position 655,997 of record NZ_CP102263.1, read on the forward strand.
AAGCCATACGTACTGATTCTGAAAGAGAGGCACTCATGAATGCTGTACTGACATTCTTCAACGACAACAAGTAATATCAACCAATCATCATCTATGAACAGAAGACTGTTAATAATCGTCCTGATGGCTTGCCTGCTCCCCCTGGGGATGCAGGCACAGCAAGGGACATTCCGTTTTGCCCAACTGACGGACATTCATCTGACCCCGAACAATCCGAATCCCACAGAGGACCTGCTGCGTTCCGTGGCACAGATTAATGCCACCGACAGTATCGACTTTGTCCTGGTGACGGGCGACCTGACCGAAGAAGGCGACCGTACTACCATGGAAAAAGTGAAATCGTGCCTTGACTTGCTGAAGGTCCCCTACCACGTAGTCCTAGGCAACCATGAAACGAAATGGAGCGACTCCGGCTGTACCGCTTTCGGAGAAATCTTTGGCGGCGAACGCTTCGAGTTCGAGCATAAGGGATTCCTTTTCCTCGGCTTCAACTCCGGTCCGCTGATGCGTATGGCCTACGGGCATGTAGTGCCGCAAGATATCCGTTGGATGACGGAAGAAATGGATAAAAACGGCAAAGACAAACCGGTGATACTTGTCACCCACTACCCGCTAATGGAAGGTGATGTGGACAATTGGTATGAGGTGACGGATGCCGTCCGCCCCTACAACGTGCGCTTGTTTATCGGCGGACACTACCACAGCAACCGGGATTTACGTTACGACGGCATTCCGGGCGTACTGATGCGCAGCAACCTGTGCGACAAAGAAGGGAAACCGGGTTACGGCATCTATGAAGTAACCGGGGATTCCATCCGGGTATACACGCAACGTATCGGCGAGCCCAAGAAGCAGTGGACAGCATTCTCGCTGACCGGACAGTATTACGACCGCAACGGAAAGGCAGAGAAATATCCTGACTTCTCGGTCAACAAGGAGTATCCGCAAGTAAAGGAGCAATGGATGGTGCAGACGGGCGCAGGCATTTACTGCTCTCCCGCCGTAGAAAAAGATAAAGTGTTCGTAGGAGACGATATGGGACAGCTGACAGCCTACGCCCTGAAAAACGGTAAAAAGCTATGGAGCTTTGAATCCGGCAAGCGCATTGTCGGTACTCCGGCCGTAAGCGAGGGTATCGTTGTATTCGGGTCTGCTGACCGTCGCATCTACGGATTGAACGCCAAAGACGGCAGCCTGCTCTGGACGGTAGAAGCCGCCGAACCGGTGCTCGGAGCCGTGACCATCGCAGACGGCAGAGCATACATCGGTGCCAGTGACGCCACTTTCCGTGCCATAGACATCCATACGGGAAAAGTAATCTGGGCCTACACCAGCGTGAAGGGCTACATCGAGACCAAGCCGTTGGTGACGGAAGACAAAGTTATCTTCGGCGCATGGGACAATACACTGTATGCCCTGAGCAAGGCAAACGGGCATGAACTATGGAAATGGACGGGCGGACTGACCCGTATGCACTTCTCTCCAGCCACCGTATGGCCGGTAGCCACCGACGGCAAAGTATTCATTACCGACCCGCAACGCGCCATGACCGCCATAGACATCCATACGGGCAATACCGTGTGGCGCACCTTCCAGTCCATGGTGCGCGAGACCATCGGACTTTCCGAAGACGGTGAACGTATCTATAGCAAAACGATGAACGACAGCATTGTTTGCTATGCAGCTCAAGGAGATACTCCGCGGGAGTTGTGGGCAACCAATGTAGGTTTCGGTTATGAGCATGCCCCCTCCATGCAAGTGGAAAAAGAGGGGGTAATGTTTGGCAGTACCAAAGAAGGACTTATCTTCGCACTGGAAGGAAAAACAGGCAAAGTACTGTGGAAACATAAAATAGGAAATTCACTCATCAGTACCGTAGTTCCGTTGAACGGCCACGAAGTGCTGTTCACGGCAACCAGTGGAGAAGTGGGACTTCTGAGAATTAAAAATTGAGAATTAAAAATTAAAAGATATATCATGAATAAAATCAGTTGCTTTCTTCCCTACGCAGGAAAAGAACAAGTAGAAAAAACAGTGAACAGCCTACAGGCGACAGGACTTATAGAAGAAATCCGGTTAATCACGACCGATACCACTCTGGAATCGCTCCCGGGCTGCGAAATATTGTTTGTTGACATGCCCTACAGCAGTGCAACCCTCAAAGCTATTGCTAATGCAGCCAAAGGAGAATACACATTGCTTTATACCAAAGAGACTACGCTCGAAATGGGTATGTTTGCACTGGAACGTATGATACACATCCTTGAAGATTCAAGCGCCGGTATGGTATATGCCGACCACTACCAAATAGCAGACGGCAAGCAGAGCAACGCTCCGGTAATCGACTACCAATTCGGTTCCTTGAGGGATGACTTCAACTTTGGCTCCCTGCTCCTTTTCAACACCGAAAAACTAAAGGAAGCCGCCGGACACATGAAGTCTGACTACAACTTCGCCGGACTTTACGACCTGCGCTTGAAATTGAGCCAACATTCAAACTTGGTACATATCAACGAATACTTATACAGCGAGGTGGAAAACGATACCCGCAAGAGCGGCGAAAAGATTTTCGACTATGTAGACCCCAAAAACCGTGACCGCCAGATTGAGATGGAGCAGGCATGTACCGAACATCTGAAAGAAATCGGGGGATATCTGGCACCGGAGTTCAAGAAGATTGAGTTCTCTGCCGGTAACTTTGAGTATGAAGCTTCGGTCATCATTCCGGTGCGCAACCGTATCCGTACCATCCGCGATGCCATCAAGTCGGTACTGATGCAGAAGACAGACTTCAAATATAATCTTATCATCATCGACAACCATTCCACAGACGGCACAACGGAGGCCATCGACGAATTCAAGGACGACGAACGCCTCATCCATATCGTCCCCGAACGCAACGACCTCGGTATCGGCGGTTGCTGGAATGTAGGTGTACACCACCCCAAGTGTGGCAAGTTTGCCGTGCAGCTGGACAGCGATGACGTATACAAAGACGAAAATACACTCGCCATCATGGTCCGCGCCTTCTACGAGCAGAACTGCGCCATGGTAGTAGGCACCTATATGATGACGGACTTCAACATGAACATGATTGCTCCGGGCATCATCGACCACAAGGAATGGACTCCGGCAAACGGACGCAACAACGCCCTCCGCATCAACGGTCTGGGTGCCCCGCGCGCCTTCTACACCCCGGTGCTGCGCGAAGTGAAAGTTCCCAACACCAGCTATGGCGAAGACTATGCACTGGGACTGAACTTCTCCCGCCAATACCAGATAGGACGTGTGTACGACGTGGTCTACCTCTGCCGCCGTTGGGACGACAACTCCGATGCCTCACTGGACATCGTGAAAATGAACGGACACAACCTCTACAAAGACCGCATCCGTACCTGGGAACTTCAGGCACGCATAGCGATGAACAAAAACAAGTGATATGAATCAAACGATACACCATCTTCTGACTGGACAATTGGCATCCTGGGAGACGGCACGCAACAACTATGCCGCCCTCTCCGGTGTGCGGGTGAAAGAGCTGAATGTAAACGGGATACTTTATAAGGTACAGTTCAACCCCGCACGCATCGTTTCCTCCGGTGCCAAAGTGGATGCCAAGTCCATCCTGGAACGGAAATGCTTTCTGTGCCCGGCCAATTTGCCGCCGGTACAGAAAGGTATCCCGTTCGGAGGACACTACAATATTCTGGTGAATCCGTTCCCCATCTTCCCCCGCCACCTGACAGTACCGGAACTGGCACATACCCCTCAACGCATAGCCACCCGCTTCACCGACATGCTGGAGCTGGCCGAGGCGCTGACGGATTACACCATCTTCTACAACGGTCCCAAATGTGGTGCTTCCGCCCCCGACCATGCTCATTTCCAGGCAGGAAACAAAGGGTTCATGCCTATTGAAAAGGACTGGCGCGGACAGACTGCCGGGAAAATAGCCGATTATAGGAAAGCAGCACTGTGGTATCTTGACGACGCTCCCCGTGCCACACTTGTGATTGAATCCACCTCCAAAGAGGACGCGGCAGACTTGTTCGACATCATTTACCGTTCTCTGGACGTGAAACCCGAAGAAGACGAGCCGATGATGAACGTACTGGTCCTATACGAGGCCGACCGTTGGGTGGTCTTTGTCTTCCCGCGCGAGAAACACCGCCCCGCCTGCTATACTGCCGAAGGAGAAGCCAATCTGTTGAGCAGCCCGGCATCCGTCGACTTGGGAGGTGTCTTTATCACCCCCGTAGAAAAGGATTTCTTGAAAATCACTGCGGAAGACGTGGCGCAGATATTAAGTGAAGTATGCCTCTCTGCCACAGATTTCCACAAGGTACGGCAGCGTATCAGGGAAAAAATATGACTTCTGAAATCCAAGAACTCTAATTTTAAAGAAATACCATTATGAAAGAGCCCAAAGTACAAGTAGGCATTCTGTTTGAACCGCAGATAGAATTCGTTTTGCTGAACCCGTATCGCATGGACGGAACGGAAGTCAGCGGCAAGCAGGTAGTGACCTACGACGAAGGCAAGATTCTCTGGAATGGACGCCGGTATGACGAACTGTTGTTCGAACCGCAACACGAGCAGACCGATGCCTTCGAACTATTGGACGTTACCATCGGCATCAATTTCCATTGGGAGCGCAAGGAAGACCAGTGTTTTCTGGGTGCCCTCAAAATCATCGTTGAGAATGGAAAGCTCACCGGCATCAACGTCATCCATGTAGAAGATTATCTGACCAGCGTCATCTCCTCCGAGATGAGTGCCACCGCATCTCTGGAACTGCTCAAGGCACACGCTGTCATCTCCCGAAGCTGGCTACTGGCACAAATACAGAAGAATAAGGAAATCACCGAAGCCCAAGCCAACTACTCGGCCTTTACGCAGACCGACGAAGAGCTGATTCGCTGGTACGACCGAGAGGACCACACCCACTTCGATGTATGCGCCGACGACCATTGTCAGCGCTACCAGGGCATTACACGTGCCTCTACCGATATTGTGAAACAAGCCATCTCCGCTACCCGCGGCCAGGTACTGACATCTGATGGTAAGATTTGCGACGCCCGTTTCTCCAAATGCTGCGGCGGTGCTTTCGAGGAATTCCAATACTGCTGGGAAGACATCAAATACCCCTATCTTGCCCAACAACGAGACAGTAAAACACATACCACACTACCCGATTTGACGCAGGAAGTCGAAGCGGACCGCTGGATTCGTACCTCCCCCGAAGCATTCTGCAACACCACCGACAAGAAAATCCTCTCGCAGGTACTCAATAACTATGACCAGGAGACTACGGACTTCTATCGCTGGAAAGTGGAATATACCCAGGAAGAGCTTTCAGCCCTCATTCTGAAACGTTCAGGCATTGACTACGGACAAATCATCGACCTTATCCCCATAGCCCGCGGAACCAGCGGACGCCTCTGGAAACTGAAGATTGTGGGAACCAAACGCACACTCACCATCGGCAAGGAACTGGAAATCCGCCGCACGCTCTCCACTTCACACCTCTACAGCTCTGCCTTCGTGGTAGACAAAGAGGAGTTGTCCGCCGAAGGCATTCCCGGACGCTTCATCCTCACCGGTGCCGGTTGGGGGCATGGTGTGGGACTTTGCCAAATAGGTGCAGCCGTGATGGGCGAGCAAGGGTATAAGTATGATGCAATACTGCTGCACTACTATATAGGTGCCAGCATTGACAAGCTGTATGAATAATCGAATAGAACACAATAAATCAATATCATGAACCATACAAAAAACATATCGCCATGGGCATGGGTACCCACCTTGTACTTTGCACAAGGCATTCCATATTTTATCGTAAACAACATCTCCGTGATGATGTTTACTAAAATGGGCGTACCGAACGGAGAAATGGCCTTGTTCACAAGCCTGCTCTATCTGCCATGGACTATCAAACCCTTCTGGAGCCCGTTTGTCGACATCATCAAGACCAAAAGATGGTGGACCCTTTCCATGCAGATTCTGATGTCTGTGGCATTCATCCTGCTGACGCTGTCCATTCCACGGCCGGACGAGGCGACTATGGCGGCCGGAACAACCCCCATCAGCATGTTCAGCATCACGCTGATGCTGTTCATCATCACGGCTTTTGCCTCTGCCACACACGACATTGCCGCCGACGGCTTCTACATGCTGGCACTGAAACAGAGTGACCAGGCAGCCTTCGTTGGCATCCGAAGCACGTTTTACCGGCTCGCCTCTATCTTCGGACAAGGCGTGCTCGTAGCCATTGCCGGCGCCATCGAACTGAGAACCGAAAACATTCCGCTGTCATGGACCATCACGATGCTGGTTACAGCCGTTCTGTTCAGCCTGGTGACGTTCTATCACCTCTTTGCAGTCCCCAAACCCACCTCAGATAAGTCAACACTGGCTGCCGATGCCGCCACTGCAGGAGCCATATTCAGAGAATTCGGACGAACATTCGCCACCTATTTCACCAAACCGGGCGCATTGCTGGCCATCGTGTTCATGTTGCTGTACCGCCTGCCTGAAGCATTCCTCATCAAAATGTGTATGCCTTTCCTGGTTGCCTCCAAAGAATCGGGAGGTCTGGAACTATCGACAGCAGAAGTAGGTATCGTATACGGCACCATCGGAGTCATATTCCTCACCCTGGGCGGTATCCTCGGAGGATTGTTCGCATCACGCATTGGCTTGAAAAAATCCATCTGGTGGATGGCAGGATGCATGACTCTGCCATGCCTGACGTTTGTCTATCTTGCCATTGCCCAGCCCGACAATCTGTTTGCCATCTCCACCGCCATCGCCATCGAGCAATTCGGCTACGGCTTCGGTTTCACGGCCTACATGCTCTACATGATGTACTTCTCCGAAGGTGAATTCAAAACATCCCACTATGCCATCTGTACCGCATTCATGGCACTAAGCATGATGATACCAGGTATGTTTGCGGGATATATCCAGGAGGCTATCGGATATACGGACTTCTTCTGGTTGGTAATGATATGCTGTTTCGCCACGGTTGTTGTCACCATTTTTGCAGACAGAAGGATAGACCCGGAATATGGAAAAAAATGATTAATGGTTAATGATTAATGTTTTGTGAGTAATATTTAGTGATTGGTTATGAAGAGGACTATTATTATATCCTTGCTCTGCCTCCTTTGCGGAGGTGCGATGCAAGCACAGAAGATCAGAATAAAGACCGGTATCGAGGTACTGAAAGAACAGAATTTCCGATGCCTGGAAGGTAAGCGTGTAGGATTGATTACCAACCCGACGGGGGTGGACAACCGGATGAGGTCCACCATTGACATCCTGCACGAGGCGCCCAACGTGAACCTTGTGGCACTCTACGGCCCCGAACACGGTGTGCGCGGCGATGTGCACGCAGGCGACCATGTGACGGACATCAAAGACGCGACTACCGGACTGCCCGTCTATTCGCTTTACGGAAAGACCCGCAAGGCCACGCCGGACATGCTGAAAGATGTGGATGTATTAGTGTATGATATCCAAGACATCGGTTGCCGTTCCTTTACCTACATCAGCACCATGGGACTGGCCATGGAAGCCGCTGCCGAAAACGGCAAGGAATTCATTGTGCTGGACCGGCCCAATCCCGTAGGCGGATTGAAGATTGAAGGCAACTTGGTTGAAGATGATTGCATTTCTTTTGTAAGCCAGTTTAAAATTCCGTACCTTTACGCCCTCACTTGCGGTGAGCTGGCACTGATGCTCAATGGCGAGAAGATGTTGAAGGATGGGGAACAATGCAATCTCCACGTAGTGAAGATGAAAGGCTGGAAACGCAAGATGGATTATACCCAAACCGGACTGCAATGGGTTCCCTCCTCTCCACACATTCCACATCCTCATTCTGCATTCTTCTACCCCGTCAGCGGCATTCTGGGTGAACTAGGATATATGTCTATCGGCGTGGGGTATACCATTCCGTTCCAGATGTTTGCCGCACCATGGATGGAAGCGGAAAAGCTGGCCGGAAACCTGAACCGTCTGAACGTACCGGGGGTCATCTTCAGACCGATGTACCTGAAGCCGTTCTATAGCGTAGGCAAAGGCGAGTTGCTGCAAGGTGTGCAAGTGCACATCATGGATTTCGGCAAAGCACCGTTGAGCGACCTGCAATTCCTGGTCATGCAGGAAGTCGCCGCCCTCTATCCTGACCGTGCCGTGTTTGACCATGCCGACAAGGGACGTTTCAACATGTTCGACAAAGTAAGCGGTTCGCGGCAGATACGCGAGCGCTTCTCGAAACGGAACCGTTGGGAGGACATACGCGACTACTGGTATAAAGATGCCGAAGACTTCCGTAAGCTGTCGAAAAAGTATTATTTATATAAATAAATTTACAGATAAATAAGGAAGGGAAAAGAGCCTGATACGGAGACTATTTCAGTCGTATACAGAACCACATTCAGTCGTATACTTAAATATATTCAGTATACGACTGAATGTACCCCCTCGTAAGACACGTTTACAGAGCACTTTGAAGCGAAGTGATGCAATAAAAAAAAGTGAACATGAAAGAGCATAGTTACATGGCTTTCCTGCAGGAAGCAAAACAATTCATTCCGCAGGAAAGGATTTACACCGACGAACTTCGCCGGCTGGCTTGGGGTACGGATGCCGGTTTTTACCGACTGATTCCCCAGATTGTAATCCGTTCGAAAGACGAAGATGAAGTTTCACAACTGTTGAAACTGGCGAGCCGCCACGGGCTGCCCGTCACCTTCCGAGCGGCAGGGACCAGTTTGTCGGGTCAAGCCATTAGCGACTCCATCCTCATCGTAGCCGGCAAGAATTGGGAAAAATACAGCATATCCGCCGACTACGAACAGATAACCCTCCAACCGGGCATCATCGGACAACGTGTGAACGAACTGTTGGCTCCCTACGGCCGTAAGTTTGCACCGGATCCCGCCTCGGTGAAAAGCGCCATGGTAGGCGGTATTGTCATGAACAATGCTTCCGGCATGAACTGCGGTACGCACGCCAATAGCGACAAGGTGCTTATTTCCGCCCGTATTATCCTGATGGATGGTACCCTGCTGGATACCGGAAATCCCGTCAGCCGCGCCTCCTTCGAAGTGAGTCACCGTGACTTCATTCGCCGCATCTGCGAACTGCGCGATGAAATACGTACCAACGAAAAACTGGCCGAACGCATCCGTTACAAATATTCCATCAAAAATGTAACCGGGCTCAATCTGTTGCCCTTCGTCCGTTTCGACGACCCATTCGAAATCATTGCCCACCTCATGGTAGGTTCCGAAGGTACACTGGCGTTCCTTTCGGAAGTGACGATGAAGACTGAATATGATTATCCCTACAAGGCCAGCGCTATGCTCTACTTCAAGACCATCAAAGAAGCGAGCCGCGCTGTGGTAGCCATGAAGAAGCTGGTCGACGAAACCGGCGAATGGACAGTAAAAGGGGCTGAAATGCTAGACTATAAGAGCCTTTCTTCCGTCAACGACCCCGTATTCCTAAAATACAAAGGCGAAGTTGCCTCCTCTGCCCTCCCCGGCGTGGAGCCCGGCGACGAAACCGGGTTGACAGCAGTGCTGACCGAAACCAAAGCCCGTACCCCGGAAGAACTGCAACAGAACATATCTGCCATTGAAGCTTGCCTGCAAGCCTTCACCACCTATATTCCGGTACGCTTCACCGACCGTCCGGAGGAATATTCCAAATACTGGGCCATCCGTTCCGGCATCTTCCCCTCTGTGGGAGGTACGCGCCAGCCGGGAACCACTTGCCTCATCGAAGACATCGCCTTCCACATTGAAGACCTTCCGGAGGCAACGGCAGAACTGCAACAGCTCATAGCCCGCCACGGATATAATGACGCCTGCATCTACGGCCATGCTCTCGAAGGCAACTACCACTTCATCATCAACCAGTCCTTCAGTACCCAAGCGGAAGTGAAACGCTACGAAGACTTGATGAATGACATCAAGACCTTGGTAGTAGATAAATATGACGGTTCCCTGAAAGCCGAGCATGGCACGGGCCGGAATATGGCTCCCTTTGTCTGCCATGAATGGGGAGATGACGCCTACAAAGCCATGAAAGCCGTCAAAGAGCTGTTTGACCCACAAGGATTGCTAAACCCCGGTGTCATTTTCAATGATGACCCGCAATGCCATATCAAGAACTTCAAGCCGCTGCCTTTATTAGTGATGAGTGACAAGAGACAAGCTACGTCACTCGTAGCTGACAAATGCATCGAGTGCGGTTTCTGCGAAGTCAACTGTCTCTCCTGCGGCTTTACCCTTTCCTCGCGCCAGCGTATCGTGTTGCAGCGCGAAATATCCCGGCTGAAACAAAGCGGCGAGGACCCGACACGCCTTGCACTGCTCGAAAAACAATACCGCTATCCCGGCAACCAGACTTGTGCCGGAGACGGCCTCTGCTCCATGTCGTGCCCGATGGGTATCAATACGGGCGACCTTACCCATATAATCCGCCAGGAAGCATTACCCAAAGGCAGTCTGGGATACAAAGCCGGAGACTTTGTCGCCAATCATTTCGCTGGTGTCAAGAGTGCACTGCGTCCCGTATTGTCCTTAGCCAACTTCGGACATTCACTATTAGGGACAAAGGCGATGAGCGGCATTACCAAGGGGCTGCACAATGCATTAGGCATACCTCTATGGACGCCGGCTATGCCGAAAAGTTATCAGTTACAAGCTACGGAGTTACAAGCTACAAGCACTATGCAGCATAATAGCGCAGCACTTGTAGCTCGTAGCTCTGTAACTCGTAACTACAAAGTCGTCTACTTCCCCAGCTGCATCAACCAGACTATGGGTCTGGCAAAGAAGTCTCCCGTAGAGCAGCCATTGGTAAATAAAATGGTGTCCTTGTTGCAAAAAGCCGGTTACGAAATCATCTTCCCGAAAGATATGGACAAGCTTTGCTGTGGCACCATTTGGGAAAGTAAAGGGATGCTGGACATTGCCGATCGCAAGACAGCCGAACTGGAGGCCGCACTTTGGGAAGCCAGCGAACAAGGCAAATACCCCGTCCTCTGTGACCAAAGCCCTTGTCTGCACCGCATGCGCGAATGTATCAAGAAGATGAAACTGTATGAACCTGCAGAATTCATCTATACATTCTTACGTGAGAAGCTGATTTTCACACCTATTAACCGCCCCGTAGCAATCCACATCACCTGCTCCATGCGGAAAATGGGACTGGCAGATACCATTATAGCCCTTGCACGCCTTTGCTCCAGTAAAGTCATCGTGCCGGAAGAAGTAGGTTGCTGCGGTTTTGCCGGAGACCGGGGATTCACCTATCCTGAGCTGAACTCGTACGCCCTACGCAAACTCCGCCCGCAAATAGAAGCGTCCGGAGTGAATATAGGCTACTCTAACAGCCGTACTTGTGAAATCGGATTGACAACAAACTCAGGTATCCCCTATGTATCCATTGCCTATCTGGTAGACGAATGTACAAAGGCAGCTGATAATTAGGATTGATAATTAACTTAACACACAAATATTACAATGAACAGTACAAAAGTAAGTAAACGCATCCTTGCACTCGACATTCTCCGTGGTGTCACCATCGCAGGTATGATTATGGTAAACAACCCCGGTTCGTGGGGACATATCTATGCCCCCTTGCGGCATGCAGAGTGGAACGGTCTGACCCCCACCGACCTCGTCTTTCCCTTCTTCATGTTTATCATGGGAATTTCCACATACATTTCCCTGAAGAAATACAACTTCGAGTTCAGCCACGCCGCCGGCATGAAGATACTGAAACGCACCATCGTCATTTTCCTTATAGGCATGGCTATCGGCTGGTTCTCGCGTTTCTGCTATTACTGGGCCTCCGCTCCGGACGACCTCAGTTTCGGAGAGAAGCTATGGGCTTCCGTCTGGACATTCGACCGTATCCGTATTCTGGGTGTCATGCAACGGCTGGCCCTTTGCTACGGAGCAGCCTCCATCATTGCACTAACCATGAAGCATAAACATATACCTTATCTGATAGCCGGCCTATTGACAGGCTACTTCATACTGTTGATGTGCGGCAACGGTTTCGCCTATAATGAAACAAACATTCTTTCCGTGGTAGACCGTGCCATCCTGACCCCTGCACACATGTACAAGGATAACGGCATAGATCCCGAAGGTTTGTTAAGCACCATTCCTGCCATTGCACATGTGTTGCTGGGCTTCTGTGTAGGGCGGCTGATGCTGGATGGCAACAAGTCGGAAGACCGTGCCTCATTTCTCAATTCGCAGCTTATCACACTGTTTCTGGTAGGTGTTATCCTTACTTTCTCCGGTTTCCTGCTAAGCTACGGTTGCCCCATCAACAAGAAAATATGGTCTCCTACCTACGTACTCGTCACTTGCGGACTGGCATCCAGTTTTCTGGCATTGCTTATCTGGATTATTGATGTGAAAGGCTATAAGAAGTGGAGCATGTTTTTCGAGGCATTCGGTGTGAATCCGCTGTTCATGTATGTATTGGGCGGCGTACTTAGCATACTTTTCGGTAGTATCAGTTTCCCGTGGGGAAACAGCAGCATCAGCATACACGGATTCTTATACAATATAGTCCTCATGCCCGTTTTCGGTGAAACCGCCGGTTCCCTTGCCTTTGCCCTGCTGTTTATCGCCATTAACTGGTGTATCGGCTACCAGTTGTACAAACGAAAAATATATATCAAAATATAAGGATTAGGGGTTAGTGATTAAGGATTAGTGATTAATGGTAGGTGATACTGTTTCTTAATTATAGGCAACGTATTAATCACTAATCCTTAATCACTAACCCCTAATCCCTAATCATTAAACATTATTTATATGATTCTAATAGCAGACAGTGGCTCTACAAAGACCGATTGGTGTGTTGTAGAGAATGGAGTACTTCTCCAACAGATATTCACGAAAGGGACGAACCCTTTCTTTCAGTCGGAAGAGGAAATCAGTAATGAAATAGCAACAGCGCTATTACCTCAGCTGAAGACAAGTGAGCTGGATGCCGTATACTTTTATGGTGCAGGATGCGGATTTCCCGACAAGATAAGTATGGTGCACCGTGCCATAACCAAACACCTCAGTGTGAAAAATGAAGTGGAAGTCAATACCGATATGCTGGCTGCCGCACGTGGCCTCTGCGGACATGACTCAGGCATTGCCTGCATCATGGGGACCGGCTCCAACTCATGTTATTATGACGGAAAAAGCATTGTCACCAATGTATCTCCTCTGGGATTCATCTTGGGAGACGAAGGCAGCGGAGCCTGCTTGGGCAAACTGTTGGTAGGCGATATCTTGAAAAATCAGATGACACCCGAGCTGAAAGAGAAATTCCTCAAACAGTTCGACCTGACACCTGCTGATATCATCGACCGTGTCTACCGTAAACCTTTCCCCAACCGTTTCCTGGCAAGCTTGTCACCATTTCTTGCACAGAATCTGGGTGAACCTTGTGTACGCGCTCTGGTACTGAACAGCTTTAAGGCATTCCTTAAACGCAATGTCATGCAATATGAAGACTATCAGCATCAAAAAGTACATTTCATCGGTTCCGTAGCCTTCTATTACAAGGAAGTTCTGGCAGAAGCTGCCAAAGAAATGGGTATCCAACTGGGTGCAATCATCAAGAGCCCCATGGAAGGACTCATCAAATATCACAACTGAAAGTGACAAATCGTAAATAGTAAATCGTCAAATAGTAAATAGCCTTATGTTCGTAAAAATCTCAGAGCAACCATCGCTCTACAATGACTTGGAAAAGAAATCAGTCCGTGAAATTCTGGAAGACATCAATACCGAAGACCAGAAAGTGGCGCTTGCCGTACAGAGGGCAATCCCTCAAATAGAAAAGTTGGTAACCCAGATTGTGCCCCGCATGAAACAAGGCGGACGCATCTTCTACATGGGTGCGGGTACCAGTGGACGTCTGGGCGTACTCGACGCTTCGGAAATTCCACCGACTTTCGGTATGCCCCCCACGCTGGTTATCGGCTTGATTGCCGGTGGTGACACTGCATTGAGAAATCCGGTAGAGAATGCCGAAGATGACATTCACCGCGGTTGGGAAGAACTGACGGAACGCAATATTACAGATAAGGATACGGTCATCGGTATTGCTGCATCCGGTACCACCCCCTACGTGATTGGTGCCATGCACGAGGCACGCGAACACGGCATACTGACCGGCTGTATTACCAGCAACCCGGACTCTCCAATGGCAGCAGAGGCAGATGTAGCCATCGAAATGATTGTAGGGCCTGAATATGTGACGGGAAGCTCACGCATGAAATCGGGAACAGGACAGAAAATGATACTGAATATGATTACTACTTCCGTCATGATACAGTTGGGACGCGTGAAAGGCAACAAAATGGTGAATATGCAGCTCAGTAACAAAAAGCTTGTGGACCGTGGTACCCGTATGATTGTAGAGGAACTCGGACTGGACTATGGCAAAGCCAAGGCGCTGCTGTTGATGCACGGTTCGGTGAAAAAGGCAGTGGATGCGTACCGGATTTAGCTATTACTCACTCTTAAATTCCTTTATTATGAAAGCAATATATTTTTTTCTCTTTTCTCTTTGTCTGCAAGCTGCCACCGCGCAACCCTTGCAACGCGTAGCCCCTGAACAAGTGGGAATGGACTCACGCAAGTTGATGTATGCTGACGAAGCGATTGAAACAGCCATCTCCAACAAGGATATTCCCGGTGCCGTACTTGCTGTAGTACGTAACGGCAAGATGGCCTATCTGAAAGCTTACGGCAACAAGCGTATTTATCCCAATGTGGAGCCTATGACTGCCAATACTATCTTTGATATGGCATCTTGCAGCAAATCCATGTCGACCGCCGTATGTACGATGATACTGGCAGAACGCGGCAAGCTCCGTATGCTGGACCCCGTCAGCCTCTACATACCCCATTTCAAGAATTGGGAAAGCGAAGACGGCAAAGAGAAAAAGGTAATCCGCATTGCCGATTTGATGACACACACTTCCGGTCTTCCTCCCTATGCACCGGTAGCCGAGCTAGAAAAGCAGTACGGTTCTCCCAATCCTGATGGGCTTATGGAATATATTGCTACTTGTAAACGCGACTTCAAGCCGCAGACTGATTTTCAATACAGTTGCCTCAACTTCATCACTTTGCAGCACATTATCGAGACTATAAGCGGACAGAGCCTGCGTGACTTTGCACGTGAAAACCTATTTGATGTACTCGGCATGGAGCATACCGACTATCTGCCTTGCCAACGTGATAAGGATGGTAACTGGATTACGATAGTTGACAAAGGAACGAGAAAACAAGGACACAAGGAAAACAACGTAGCCAATTCTCAATTTTCAATTCGCAATTCTCAATTGAATAACATTGCCCCCACTGAAAAGCAACCTAATGGACAAGTTCTCTGCGGACAAGTTCATGACCCGCTGGCACGTGTCATGAACGGAGGTATCAGCGGTAATGCAGGAGTATTCTCTTGTGCTGATGATATTGCCATACTCTGCGCAGCCCTGCAAAACGGAGGTGAATGGAACGGACGCCGCATCCTGAGTCCGCTGGGTGTAAAAGCCATGCGTACTGTGCCACGCACTACCGCCAGTCTGGGACGCACTCTCGGTTGGGATAATTTTACAGCCTATGCCTCCAACAATGGAGATTTGTTTGGTCCTAATACCTATGGGCATACCGGCTACACGGGTACCTCCATCATTATCGATCCGGACAATGACACTTCCGTCATACTCCTTATCAACGCCGTACATCCGGAAGACGGACACAGCGTAGTTCGCCTGCGTTCATTGGTTGCCAACGCTGTGGCGGCTTCCATCTACCCCATTCCGCGTATTTATACAGACCATTACTACAAACGTTTCCTACAGTTTATGGATGAGCCTGCCATTACAAGCAAGGACATCGTCATGCTTGGCAATAGCCTGACTGAAGGTGGCGGTGACTGGTCTGCCCGTCTTGGTAAGAAGAATGTACGTAATCGCGGCATCATCGGTGATGAAGTGATGGGTATCTATGACCGCCTGCATCAGATACTTCCCGGACATCCCGCCAAGCTGTTCCTGCTTATCGGAGTCAATGACATTTCCCATGACTTGGCACCAGACAGTATTGTAGACATGATTCGCATGACGGTGGAACGCATCCGGAAAGAATCTCCCGACACAAAACTCTACCTACAAAGCCTACTCCCTTTCAATGAAAGTTTCGGCCGATACAAAAAACTGACTGGAAAGACAGATATGGTTCCTGAAATCAACTCCCGTCTGGAGGCGTTTGCCAAAGAGGAAGGCATTGCCTATATCAATCTTTTTCCACTATTTACAGAGAAGGGAACAAATGTACTACGCAGTGAGTTGACCGGCGACGGACTGCATTTGAATGAGGATGGATACAAAATCTGGGTAAAGGCCATTAAGAAGAAAATATAAAACGAACCAGTCTCCGAACGTCTGCCACACTACCAACAGGCTAAAGAAGACATCTCTCCATTAACTAGATTCCCCCTGCCATAGACATCTATAGCAGGGGGAATTCTTATATTCGGGGCGTTTCGGCACACACCCTCTTTTATCTCATTCGGCAAAGCTAACCAGTTGCAAGTCAAACGTCAACAGAGAGCCTCCGGGGATTGTATTTGTAGAATAAGGAGCAGTATAATCATTTATACCATATCCGCTTTGATAAGGGATATACAACATCCACCGCTCACCCATCCGCATAAGCTGCAAGGCAGCTGCCCAACCGGCAACGACACCCGAAACTTCAAAATCCACGAATGAATCAAAAACCGTAGGTTCTTTTACCGGAGGAATAGGTATATCGCGGTCAATAGCACTATAACCGTCAAAGCAACCGTCGAATTCTTCGCCATTCACATAAGTCCCATAATAATAAGCATTCACCTTTGAATGATAACCCGTATACAACGGGCGTTCACCCGTCTCATTCTTCACAAGCTTCTTGCAATAGACATACTGAGCACCTTCAGAAGTGCTTGCAGTCGTCTGTATGGCATACAGTTTCCCGAGTTCCATAGCATCGGCCTGCTCTGCTGTGGCGACATAATTCTCGCCAGTCAGCCTTTTTATCGAGTCAACAAAAGCCTCGCCGCGTTCTCTCCAATTATCATACTTTCCAGCCTCTTCCACTTCTTCACAAGAGATAAAAGCACCCACCAGCAACAGCAAGAAAGGCAAAAACAAAAGGGACTTTTTCATTTACTATTTTACTATTTTACTATTTACTATTTCAGTTTGTTCACGCACCGGTCTATTCCATAACCGCTTTATTGCAAGGTTTTCAGCAACGATGTGATGCTTACACGGTCTGCAATAATATTATTCAGTTCAGAGATAGCCACGCGCTCTTGCTGCATGGTGTCACGATTACGCAGTGTCACACAGTTATCTTCCAAAGTCTGATGATCCACGGTGACACAGTACGGAGTACCAATGGCATCCTGGCGGCGGTAACGCTTACCAATAGAATCTTTCTCATCATACTGACAATGGAAGTGGAACTTCAGATTGTCAATGATTTCGCGCGCTTTTTCGGGCAGACCATCTTTCTTTACCAACGGCATTACGGCCAGTTTCACCGGTGCCAGTGCAGCAGGCAACTTCAAGACAACACGGGATTCACCGCTATCCAACGTCTCTTCACAGTAGGAAGCAGACATGATGCTGAGGAACATGCGGTCTACACCGATACTAGTCTCGATGACATACGGGGTATAGCTTTCGTTGGTTTCCGGATCGAAATACTTGATGTTCTTGCCGGAGAACTTCTCATGCTGGGACAAGTCGAAATTTGTACGGCTGTGAATACCCTCTACTTCCTTGAAACCGAAAGGCATCAAGAACTCGATGTCTGTAGCAGCATTAGCGTAGTGGGCCAGTTTGTCGTGGTCGTGATAACGGTAATGGTCATCACCGAAGCCCAGCGCCTTGTGCCATTTCAGGCGAGTAGCCTTCCAACTCTTGAACCAGTCAAGCTCTGTACCCGGCTTCACAAAGAACTGCATTTCCATCTGCTCGAACTCGCGCATACGGAAGATGAACTGGCGGGCTACAATTTCGTTACGGAAAGCCTTACCAATCTGGGCGATACCGAAAGGAATCTTCATGCGACCGGTTTTCTGTACATTAAGGTAATTTACGAAGATACCTTGTGCCGTTTCCGGGCGAAGGTATATCTTCATGGCACCATCGGCGGTAGAGCCCATTTCAGTTGAGAACATCAGATTGAACTGGCGTACCTCTGTCCAGTTCTTTGTGCCACTGATAGGGCAAACGATTTCTTCGTCAAGGATAATCTGACGGAGTTCGTCCAGATTATTATCGTTCAAAGCCTTGGAAAAACGTTCATGCAAGGCATCACGTTTGGCCTGGTGTTCCAGCACACGACCGTTGGTACTGCGGAACTGAGCCTCATCGAAAGCCTCACCAAAACGCTTGGCAGCTTTGGCCACTTCTTTGTTTATCTTGTCATCGTACTTAGCAAGCTGGTCCTCTATCAACACATCGGCACGATAACGTTTCTTGGAATCGCGGTTGTCAATCAAAGGGTCATTGAAAGCATCTACGTGTCCGCTGGCTTTCCAGATGGTGGGGTGCATAAAGATTGCTGAGTCGATACCGACAATATTTTCGTGCAGCAGCACCATACTCTGCCACCAGTATTGCTTGATGTTATTTTTCAGTTCCACACCCATCTGACCATAGTCATACACAGCTCCCAGTCCATCATAAATCTCGCTGGAAGGGAACACAAAACCATATTCCTTACAGTGTGATACGAGTTTCTTAAAAACGTCTTCTTGTGCCATTTTCTGTTGTATCTAAATTAATTTGAATCTTATTTTCAGCTAAAAAGCGCCACAAAGATAGGGATTTATATCGTAAGTAGGACACGGAGGGTATTAATTTATCTTATTACCAAATAAAAGAAGAAGCTACCTCATAACTCCGAGGCAGCTTCTTTCCCAATTTTACCCAATTACAATTAATTTACCTAAGCACTACAAATCAACCTAATCACAACCAAGAATAATATTATACTCACCTTCAGCGTTTTATCGTATTAACAGTCTCTTGTGGTTTCAATATGTCATTTGTTTTTTCCACAACTGATACCACATCAACATCAAGTACAGCCTTAATATCCTTGGAAGAGGTTCCAATCAAAAACTTATAATTTCCAGCATCCACTACCCATGAAGAAGAAGCTTCATCATAAGAAGCCAAATCCGTAGTGTTCAGTTTCAAAGTGGCAGTAACAGTCTCACCTGGCCTCAATTCCTTAGTTTTGGTAAAAGCTTTAAGTTCTTTTTCCGGTTTGTTCATCTGAAACCTATTGGGAGCGGAGACATAAAGCTGAACAACCTCTTTCCCTGCAAACTTACCAACATTCTTCACATCAATAGAAACAGAATATATACCATTATCAACTTTGACAGACGGATTGACATACTCGAATGTTGTATACGAAAGACCATAGCCGAAAGGATAAGACACTTGCTTTCCGAAACTATCGAAATAGCGATAACCGACAAAAATATCTTCTTCATAATCCGTATAGTCTACATTCTTCACTGAAGAGCTTTTGTCCTCCTTATTCCTCACATCTGTATTAGCCCTAGCATCCATAGGAAAATTGGTCGAAGAAGCAACGTCCATCAACTTGTTCGGGAAAGTCATTGTCAACTTACCCGATGGAGATACCTTACCGCTCAACACATCCGTCACACTATTTCCACCCTCCTGTCCTGCCTGCCAAGCCAGCAAAATAGCATCCGGTAGTTTTTTCCAAGAAGCTGTTTCAATTACACCTCCGATATTCAATACCACCACCACTTTCTTCCCAGCAGCATGGAAAGCTTGGCTGACGGACTTCAGCAGTTGCAATTCTTCCTCACTCAGTTCAAAATCACTGACATTACGGTCTACAAATTCACCGGAAGTACGTCCCAGCGTAACCAATGCAACATCCGCTTTAGCAACTTGTTCTGACAACACCTTTGTAGTAGGGATAAGTTCTGTCGGGCGAGGTACCGGCATAAATCTGGAGAAAGGCTGAGACGAGTCAGGAGTATTTTTCTTATTCTCGGCCTCAATATACTGTTCATAATCGGCCTTCAATGCTTCATCTATCTGGTATCCAGCATTCTTCAAACCATCCAATAATGAGACTGTATAGGCACGATTCACATTACCTGAGCCGGTACCTCCTGCTATGAAATCATAGGAAGTACACCCGAAAAGAGCTATATTTCTGACCTTCCTTTCAAATGGCAAGGTTTCGTTATTATTCTTCAACAAAACCATTCCTTCAGTCGCTGACTGGCGGGTAACTGCTGCGTGCGCCTTCAAATCAGGTTTATTGGAATATTTGTATTCTTTAAAATGAGGAGTTTGGAGAATAAGTTCAAGAACACGCTTCACATTACGATTCAGTATGGATTCATCCAATTTTCCGGATTTCACCCCTTCGATAATCATATCATACTGGTTAGCCCTTCCCGGTTGGAGCATATCATTACCTGCTATCATCTGAGCCACGGCATCCTTCCCTCCAAACCAGTCAGTTACCACCATACCCTCGAAATTCCACTCATCACGCAATAAAGTGGACAGCAAGTCTGTATTCTCAGAAGCATAGGTGCCATTAATATGATTGTAAGAGGACATTACTGTCCATGGTGCCGATTCCTTCACTGCAATTTCGAACCCCTTCAAATAGATTTCCCGTAAGGCACGAGGAGTGATACGAGCATCATTAGCATTCCGATTGGTTTCCTGGTTGTTAACAGCAAAATGTTTGATGGAAGTTCCCACTCCGTTGCTCTGTATCCCTCTAACATATGCAGCAGCTATCTTGCCAGACACCAACGGGTCTTCGGAATAATATTCAAAATTACGCCCGCACAAAGGATTCCGATGGATATTCAAAGCAGGAGCCAGTAAAACATCCGCACCATATTCCAACACTTCATTACCAATTGATTTTCCAACTTCCTCTACCAAATCCTGATTCCAAGTAGAAGCAAGTAACGTACCGATAGGAAAATGTGTACAATAATAAGTAGCAGAATCCCCTTCGCGGATAGGATCTATACGTAAACCTGCAGGTCCATCAGCCAACACAATGGCAGGAATTCCCAAACGGGGTATCGGATAAGTAGTACCTGCTGCACCGGGAACCAACTTCTTTGTAGTGCCAATCACCGTACTGTCACCCGAAGTACCCACCATTCCGGTACCGATAACCAAATGTGCCTTTTCTTCCAAAGTCATGGCACCAATAACATCCTCAACAGAATCTTTACCCAATTGAGGAGCCGCAGGGCCACAAGCGCTCAACACGCCTGCAGCCAACAGCAAATAAAACAGTTGTTTTTTCATAGCCTAGTCAGATTTATTTAAACAACTTGGGAGCAAATACAGAGAGATAAATACGCCAGCAGGTCCATACATGTCCACCAGGAGTTTCCATAAACTCATATTTATATCCTTTTTTATCCAAATCAGCGCGATAAGCTGCATTGTTTCTATAAAGAAAATCGTCTTTACCGATACCCAACCAGTAAAGTTTGGGAGCCTTATCAAACTGAACAGCTAACTTTTTATCCATATCCTGATAAACCGGACTATTTTTCTGACCTGCACTCTGGACATTAAGGGCCGCAGAGAATAAACCTACATAGTCGAACATATCAGGATAGTTCAAAGAAATATTGGCAGAATGAAAACCACCCATTGAAAGCCCCGCAATAGCACGATGAGCTTTGTCCGCTTGTACACGATAATTACTTTCTACAAACGTGATAATCTCAGGGAAATAGGCTTCAAAAGCACCGTCCATGGTTCCATTCTTCATATGGTAAGGTTTATAGTATCCCAGACTACTCTCACCAGGTGCAGCCTCCATGGCAGCATGCCCATTGGGCATCACAACAATCATCGGTTCAGCCTTGCCTTGTGCAATCAAATTATCGAGAATCTGTGCAGCACGTCCAAAAGTTGTCCACTCATCTTCATCCCCTCCCATACCATGCAATAAATAGAGTACCGGATACTTCCTATCACCGGATTGTTCATAACCTGCCGGCGTGTAGATATTGATACGGCGATCCATTTTCATACCATCAGAGTGATACCAACGATGGGCCAATGTTCCATGAGGAACTTTATTTACCTTATATAAATCTGCCTTACCATTCCCTACAATAAACACATTGCTTGTGGTAGCAAAGTCACGATAGACATAAACATTGTTAGGGTCTATAGTCGGCACACCATCTACCATGAATTCATAGCTATAAAGTTCTGAATCCAACGGCTTGGTAGTATAGGTCCAAATTCCTTCTGAATTCTTTGTCATGTCTATCAAACCTGCTCCCACCATACCTCCAATGTGTTGTCCCTCCGCCTTTTCGGCAAAGTCACCGGCAATCTGCACCTTTTGGGCATCAGGAGCCTTAAAGTTAAAAGTCACTGTGTTATCTTTGTTCACAATTGCAGACTCGAGGTCTTGCGCTACAAACAAATTCTGCTGGGCAGACATTTGCAGTCCACAGGCTGCCATAAATGCGGCCAATATAATCTTTTTCATTTCAGTTCTTCAAATTAAAGTTCATTGATTCAAGTTCATTCTGCCACTGTAATAATCAGACGATGATAGCGGTTCATCTGTGGCGTACCGTTATCCGTAGCTTCCAAAATCAAGTGGATGGTATCACCGGGGTTGGCATCAGCCGGAACAGTAAAAGTTGTATTTGCAGAAGCAGGGTCATCTACCGCTACTTTGCCCCGATATGTACCGGCTGACACATATTGCCACCATTTAATGGTAAGGGCATCCTTATCCGGATCGGTTACAGTGTATTTAAGTTTCAGCTTCTCACCCGGCTTGGCACTCATGGCAAGCGCCCCTTTTATCACCGGTTCATGATTTGCGTCGGCATAGTTTGGAGTGACCGACCATTTAAAACGGGCAGCCAATCCATTCATTACCGGAGCAGTGAAGTCGGGCAAAGGATAGTGCTCGGCTCTATACTTTATCTGTTCCATGCGCGGAAGATTCTTCACCGAATCGGGAAGGACGGTTCTTCCACCGCACCATCCCCCATAAGTGGGGTCTTCGTGACCACGCAGGCCGTTACCTATCAAATTCAGGAAACAGTAAGTGTCGCCTTCAGCCAGATAGGACCCTTTCGGCTGGATTCCGGTCCAAACCACATAGCCTTGCTTTTTCAATTCATCAACCGTATAACCCGACAAACCGAAGAAATCGAACTTATCACCTTTCACCATCTGCTTACCGTCTCCCCAGACCCGATACATCTCGCCGAAAGGACCTTTACTGCGGATGTTCTCCTGCATCCATTCCGGAGAGTAGAAAATCTGATTTTCCTTGGAGGCTCTTAACTGTGCATTATAAGCCAGGCCGACTGTCATGCCCCCCATCTCCATTTGTCTGAGTTCCGGCCAGAAAGGTCGGATATACCGTGCATACGTATCATCCTGATCACCCGAAAGGGAAAGGACCACTTTTCCTATTATCTTCTCACGGATGCCTTTCCAGGCATCGGTATGCTCATAAATATCCTGAATGGACTTCAAGGCACGGGCGATGGTGCTGCCACCTCCCCAAGCATTGATGAATACCGGATCCGTACAATCATCGAGCAATACAGCTTTAATCAGCTCCGACCCCGGAGTGTCCTTGGAAATATCACCGTCGAACTCGATATTACCGATACGCACTTTAGACTTCAGGTATTCGGGAGTCGGATAAGACGAGTCGTGCACTTTCAGATTGGGATATACTTTCTCATAAGCTTCCACAGCATCGTCAATGAAACGTTCATCCGGATCCCAACGCCAACTTTCCATCGGTCCGTAGTCTATGCCATTACGGGAATATTCACGTCCCGGCACATACCACTTCGTGCCGTGCCCGTCACCTTTCCAATGGAACTGGCTGCTGGCATAAATCAAGCCTTCCACACGGAAATCCGTACTGAAAAGCAGGAAACGTATCAAAGAGTTCAGGTCATCAAGTTCCGGGTCACAAGTAATGATGACACGCGGTTTTGACGATTTTTCACCGGGCGTCTGCTGTCCGCTCATGCAAACCGGCATCACAGCCATAAGGCCTGATAGGAATAAGCATTTTAATTTATTCATAAACTAAGTTTTATTGATTAATTACCAACCCGGGTTCTGGGTCATATTCTTATTGACATTCATTTCAGTGGCAGGGAACGGAAGCAGTTCATGCTTACCACTCTTGAAGCCGGCAGAAGCATTTTTCTGCTCATCCCAGCTTACACGGCCGTCTTTGTAAAGAGCCGGTCTTTCCTGCCCTCTCTTGGCAAGTACCGTAGCAGCATCACCCCACCGAATCAAATCCTGGTAACGGCAGCCTTCCATCCAAAGCTCCAGACGCTTCTCCTTCTTGATATCATCCATAGAAACGTTGCCCAATGCAGGCAACTGGGCACGGTCACGCACTTTATTCACATATCCGGCAGCCTTACTTGCATTTCCGGACTGAAGACTCGCTTCAGCAGCAAGCAGCAGAACCTCGGCATAACGCATGGCACGGGTATTGTTAGGACAACGCAACCACCAATAGTTGATGACATCTGCTTCATAAACACGGTATTTCCAGCTGAAGTAACCGGCATTGTCCGGCATATAAGCTATGGCATTGCTCAATGAGATACCCATATCCTCCATTTGCCGGTATGTCTTGATAGAGGCATTCAACCGATAAGTATCTCCCATTTCGACAAACGCATCGTAGCTTTCCTTCGTCGGATTAAAAAATCCCCAGCCTCCATGAGAATAGATTTGAGTAGGCTCATTGAATGCAAGCATGTCTCCACGCCAATGCACATATACCCAAATCATGTTACTCATAATGCCGGTAACATTGTTGGCGTCGTAAACATAATTACTTTCAAACAGACTTTCACAATTCGCCTCGCCTTTGGTAGTCTGGATATTCTCATAATCACTGTAAAGGTCGTACTTCCCGCTATTGATTACCTCATCCAAAACTGTAACAGCAGCACCATAATTCTTCTGGAATACGTATGCCTTGCCCAACAAGGCTTGTGCAAATTGTTTGGTGATACGATAGGTAAAGTTGTCCAAGCTTGTCTTTTCCTCCAAATTGCCACTGTTGACAGCTTCGGTCAAATCTTGGTTCACCAATGCCCAAAGCGCCTCTGTATTACCATTTGCCTGGGAATATTCGTTTGCTTTCAACGGATGGTCCACCAACGGCGGAGTTCCCCAAAGACTGATCAATTCGATGTAGGACATCGCACGGAAAACCTTTGCCTCTGCACGTGCACGAAGCTTAACCTCAGAATCATCGCCTACATACTGCAAAACAATGTTGGCGGCATAAATCACTTTATAAAGATTCGTATACAACGTTTTAATATGGGAAAAATCAGAGTCGAACGTATAGGTCGACAGCAACTGCGCACTGGCAGCCGTCCAGCTTTCCCCTGCCGAATAGCAATCGTCAGAAAGAAGATTCTTCAGCCAGAACGCAGGCTCATAGGTGTCCTTCCAATTGCTATAGCAGGCTATAATGGCTTCTTCCGCATCGGCATCCGTTTTATAGAAATTTTCGAAAGTGCTTACCCCATGCTGCGAAATATCCAGATTGTCCTCACAAGAGGAAAAGAAAGTGCAGCCGGCAAGTAACAGACTTGATAAAATATATTTTGCTTTCATATTTCGTATTGAATTAAAGATTAAAATACTACGTTAAGACCGAGCACGACTTTCTTGCTGGACGGATAAGAGCCCATATCCAAACCCATCGCATTGCCTGTACTCGTAAATTCAGGATCAAATCCGGGATATTTGGTAAATGTGAAGAAGTCGTCTAAAGAACAATACAAACGAAGGTTACTCAAACCCACCTGCTTCAACAAATTCTTAGGCAGGTTATAGCCCAACTGTATCTGCTTGATTTTAAAATATGAGCCGTCGAATACAAATTTGGAGCTCTTTAAATACTTATCATAATTGCTGGGATTGGAACGGGCATATTTTGCATTGTCTCCCACAGCAATCCACCGTCCGTCATAGAATTCCTTCAAGGTATTCGCTTTCATACGGGAAGTACGGTTATAGCCGGCAAACACATCATTGCCATGAGAACCGGAACCAAAGATTGTCAGGTCAAGGCCTTTCCAGGCAGCTGTCAAAGTAATACCATAAGTAAAGTCGGGAATGGCAGAACCGATCTCTGTCTGGTCGGCATCTCCAATAATGTCATCATCATTCTTGTCTTTGAACATTGGGTCACCCGTTTGCGGATCAATACCCGTGCACTCATAACCGCGCATGTACCAAATGGGATGTCCTTCTTCAAAATAATTCATAGTGCCGATACCTGCACTTGTTGTACTGGCAATACGCTCCAATGTTTCATGAAGATAAGTTACTTTATTCTTCAAAGTAGCGATGTTAGCTTTTACACTATAACTGAAATCTTTGATATGATCACGCCATGAGAGTTCAAACTCAAATCCGCTGTTCTTGACATTTCCCGCATTCATAGGTGAAGTAGTGTTACCCACAATCAAAGAAGGAGTAATACCGGTTACAATCAAGTCTTTGGTTTTCTTCTCATAATAGTCAAATCCGAAGCTCAAACGGTCATTCAGCATCCGGAGGTCGATACCCAAGTCTATCTGTTCGGAAGTTTCCCACTTCAAATCATAGTTACCGGTTGCAGATGGCAACGAACCTGTTTCATAAGACACATCACCTGACATCGGATAATTGATTCCAGACAAAATCGTAGCATCATACATATAGTCTGCCAAACCGGCGATACTACCATTCTGTCCCCAGCTTGCACGCAACTTCAAATGAGAGATTGACTTGAGGTTTTCCATAAATTTCTCGTTGGAAAGTACCCAGCCGACAGACACAGCCGGGAAATAGCCCCAACGTTTCTGCAAAGGAAGGATAGACAAGTCGGCTGCATCCGCACGAAGGGTGAATTGGGCAAAATACTTGCCTGCATAGTCATAAGATGCCCGGCCAAAGTAAGAAAGATTGGCATACCTCCGCTTCTCTCCACCACTTACCGTACGAGTGGCAGTACCGGTCCGAAAAGCAAAATAGGCATAATTGGGATCCAACTTGGTAATACCCAAATCAACCTTGTCGCCGGAACGGCTACCATTGATTCCTCCCGTCACTCCAAAGGAAGTATTGGAAGAATAGGACATACCAAGCATCACGTTTACATTGTGCTTATCTGCAAATGTCTTGGTATAGTTGGCAAAGTTTTCCCATTGCCAGTACGTGGTGTTGGAGCTTGTCGCACTTACCGATACATAGTCCTGATAAAGGTCAGAGCAAGTAATGTTAGGCATAACATAGCCGTAGGAATTGCTGTAAGTATAACGGTATCCCAAACGTGAAGTGATGACCAACTCTTTGATCGGAGTAAAATCCAGATAAGTGGAACCGCTGAATACAAAACCATCCCTTTTCGTTGTGCCACGGTCACGCATGATATACGGATTGATATTATTGGAGTCGCCATAAGGGGAAATGGAATAATAATCACCATTGGCATTCTGAAGCAGAGTATGTCCCTGATTCATATAGTTAATCATAGTGTCGGGCAGTTTGTCCGGTGCATAGGTGACCGGCGTCAGAGGGTCAAGCTGAATGGCAGACAGCATCAGAGAACCGGTTGCCGAACCTTCGCTTACAGACTGTACATGATAACGGGAAAATGAATTGTTTGTCGTGAACTTCAACCAATCCTTTATTTTATAATCTGCATTGACAGTGCCGGTAATGCGGTCAAAAACATCCTTATTGCCAACAATGGGACCATTATTACTTAAATAAGAGAGTGAGGCGAATAATGAGCCATTATCATTGGCACCTTGGAAATTGACATTGTGACGCTGCATCATGGATGATTCAAATGTCTCTTCTATCCAATCGGTATTTGTCTTTCCATCCCAATACCTATCTATTGTTTCTCTGGGAATAAGATTACCTTCAGTCATATAATTGACATATTCCTGAGCATTCAGAATATCAGGAGTACGACCTAAAGACTGGGAGGACAACTGGAAATCATAAGAAATACGACGAACTCCTTTTTTTGCCTTCCGGGTGGTAATCAAGACAACACCATTACCGGCCTGGGCACCATAGATAGCAGCAGAAGCAGCATCCTTCAACACCTCCATACTCTCAATATCATTCGGATCGAGGTTACTGATGTCTTTCGTACGCAAACCATCGACCACATACAAAGGATCTGAACTGGCATTACTGCTATATCCACGGATACGAATGGCGGGATTCGAACCAGGAGCCGCAGATGCAGAAATAATTTGCACACCGGCTGTTTTACCCTGCAGGGCCTGCTCAGCATTGGTTATGGTACGATTTTCAAAATCTTCTGCTTTTACGGAAGAAATCGCCCCTGTTACGGAACTTTTCTTCTGTACACCATATCCTACAACAACCACTTCATCCAAAGTCTTGCTATCTTCCTTCAGTATAATATTCATAGTACCTGCAACGGCTTTCTTTTCCTGGGTCACATACCCGATATACGAAAAGACAATAGTGGAACCCTCGCTCGCTGATAAGGTATAATTGCCATCCAAATCAGTTATAACACCATTTGTCGTTCCTTTTTCCAATACACTTACACCAATCATCGGTTCATTAAGTTCATCGGTGATTCTGCCAGATACACTTACATGTTTCTGTGCAAAAACAGATGTCATACCTACCAAAAGGAACAGCACCAAGACCATTAACCTTTTCTGTTTAATTTGTCTTACAATCGTTTTCATTTATTATTATTTTGGGTTAACAATGAATTAAAATATCAGTTTGAAAGCGTAATCAGTACCAGCCCCACAACAAAGAGTACAAACATAGTCGCAATCATAGGTACAGTTCCTTTGGGAGCTCCTTTGAACTCTTTCCATACAAAGAATCCCCAAATCATGGCTACCACCGGTGCGGCATTGCTCAGCGCATAGGCTATGGCCGGATTGGCTGATCCGGCTCCCATAAAGCTGACCACCATACCGCTCATCCAGATAAAGCCGCCCAACATACCGATCAGGTGTGTACGGGTATCACCTTTCAGATAGTCCTTCATTGTGACCTTGTTTCCTTGAGCCGGATGACTCATGGCAAACGTATTGAAAATGGGAGTAGTGATAAGGACACCGGCGGCAAAGCAAAATACGCCGGTATAGGGAGTCAGTGTTCCCGTACCACCCGCAACATACTGGGGATCGAGTGATTTTACAACCAATCCATAGAAAAACATGATGGCCAATCCTGCCACAATAGCCAATAAGATACCTTTTTTAGGGGTGGATGCCTGACTCGCCGACATCTTTCCATAAGCCTTCCCGCAAATGCAGATGGCTACAATGATAACAACTACCCCTATCCAAAGCAATGCCTGGTTTCCGGGGTATACTTCACCGGCCAAAGTTATCAGCAGATAATTAAAAATTATACCGCCTATCCAGGCTAAGCCTCCGCCAATGGGAAACCCTATCGACATACCGGCCACAGCGATGGCTGCCGTCAGAAAGATATTACCGAAATTCCAGACAATACCACCCAACAGTGCATACTTCATACTGTTCCAGTCCATTGCCGCCAAGTCCTCAAAGAAAGTACGGCCTTCACTTCCCAAGCTTCCCAATGTCAGAGCCCCCAACAGAGCCGTGAAAAACAAACCGAAAGCCAAGTCCCAATAGAAAAGCTCGAAACTCCAGCTTTTCGAGGTCACCATCTTCTGCGTATTCGCCCAAGAGCCCCAACAGAGGCAGCAATAGACACAACACAGAATGGCCAAAATATAGTTGTCAACAAGTATCATAATTTATCTTCTGTTGTTTACCGTGTGTTTACTTTTCATTCATGCACATATAGATTCCAGCCCAAATAGTCCTCGATGGCTTCGTTCAGAATTTCCTTCACATCATTGCGAACCATAGCCACATGATGTTCAAAACCATTTTTACAAATATACTTCATCAGAGTCTGCAAGTTATTCACCTTGGTGACAGCTATGCATCCATCCATTCCATACGGGTCATCCGTGATTTCACCAGTACCCAAATAAGCCTTGATAGCGCCTTTTGTATCATCTGTGGAAATACGGAAGAATGTGAAATCACCTTTGGTCACTTTACCATATACGGCACCGAATGTATTGACCTTGCCCAGCGTACGTCCCAAAACGCCCAGTGTACCAAGCTTCAAGTCATTTCTGACAAACGATTTCGGGAAGTTACCGCAATGGGTACATACACATTTGTTCCGGTCTTCTGCAAAATTGTTATTCCAGTCAAGCAATGCCGATTGACCTTGCGCTGCCAATGTCAAAGCATACATGGACACAGCGCCGGCAATATCTACCTCACAAGCGGCAGGAAGTAATTTTTCACCCAGCATACTCATTGTCACACATGCTGCACAACCATAATTTTGTTCCAAAGAGTCCCAACACTGAACAGCAACAGCATCAATCTGATTGGCTTCGATCCAACGTTCTACAGCCACACCGAATTTTGCCTGAAGCACCAGCTTGTCACTATATTCCTTGGGAACTGCCGCATAGCACTTAATTTCTTCAAGCTTCTTCAGCAACTCCGCATCCGTATCCTCAATCTTACGGGCAGCACCGAGTATTTCAGAAAGGTCGACCGGAACGACTGTAATGCCACTCTTCTGTAACAGTTTCTCACTTGCACGTACAGTCTGGAAACCAGCCGGACGAGCACCGATAGCACCGATACGTGCATGGCGCAAGCCATTGACTACACGACAGATACCAGCAAACTTATTGATATCCTTGGCCAGTAATTCGGAGTATATAGAATAGGTGTGTAGCGTGGTATCTGTAAAAGGTATGCCATATTGATACAGATTGTTACAAACAGAAATCTTACCGCAAAAAGCATCACGGCGGCTGTCCAGATCCACCTTGTCGTTCTCGTCGTCACAAGCCTGTACCAAAACGGGGACATTCAAATCGGCCACGCTGATAGCATTGATGATTCCAATCTCAAAGCCAAAGTTGGGCAGGGAAACTATGATACCGTCAATGCGGTCACGATTCTGTCGGAACAGTTCCGCACACTTCAATCCGTCTTCGCGGGTTTCAATACTGCTACTGCCGGTAGGAGTAGCGTCTTCAGGTAAGATCACATAATCATAGCCTTCGTCGGCAAGTGTTTTCAACAATTGTTTGCGAACATCTTTAGCCAATTCTGAATTAAAATAAGCACGAGTGCCGATAATTATACCGAAACACATTCTTTCCTTGTTTTTCATTGTAGATAGTGGGTATTTAAATTATACTTTGAAAATATTTATCTGATTAATTGGTTTACCGCTTTCAACCAGCCTTCACACCATTTTTCTACCTGTGATAGGTTACTTTGCGGCTCTATGCGGTAGCGGCTCCGGCGTAATACGGACACCTGCTCAAAGCTCGTCCATATCTTGCGAGCCATTCCGTTCATTACAACGGCTCCCAAGGCCGAAGCTTCTTCAACATCCGAACAATTGATCGGTACACGTAAGCAGTCGGCCTGGAACTGCATCAGGAATTTATTTTTTGTAGGTCCTCCATCGGCTCTGACTTCTTTCAGCTTTATACCTGCCTGACTGGTCATCGCTCTGACCAAATCATTCACTTGATAGGCTATGGATTCAAGTGCTGCCCTGAGAACATGCGGTTTCCCGGTACCTAAGGTCATCCCTAAAATGGCAGCCTTTACATCCCCTTGCCACCAAGGAGCTCCCAACCCGGCAAAAGCCGGTACGACATACACACCTCCATTGTCTTTTACTGTAGCCGCCAACTCTTCCGCTTCGTCTGGCGAACTAATCATCTGCAATCTCTGTTCTAGCCACTTGATGGTAGCACCAGTACAATGGATATTGCCTTCAAAAGCATAGAATATTTTTCCAAGTGCGGCAAAACCGATGGAAGTGACCAATCCACGGGGAGCAACGGCAGCTTTTTCACCAATATTCACCATCACTGATGAGCCGGTTCCATAAGTGACCTTGCCCAGCCCTTCTTCAAAGCACATCTGACCGGCCAGTGCACCGTGTGAATCCCCCAATACACCGGCTATGACAATAGGATTCTTAAATAATCCTCCCACCGTAGTTTCTCCAAAAACAGCATCACATGGCAGTAATTCAGGCATCATAGTTTCGGGGATGGTAAATAGCTCCAGCAGGTCACTGTCCCATTGCATCGTATGAATATTAAACAAAAGAGTCCTGGAAGCATTGGTATAATCTGTCACATGGCGTTTACCATCAGTCAATTTCCAAATCAGCCACGTATCAATGGTTCCCATCAATAAGTCACCGTTATCAGCAGCCTGACGGGCTCCTTCCACATTGTCAAGTATCCACTTCACACCACTGGCTGAGAAATAAGGATCCAATAGCAAACCGCTTTTCGCCTGTACTATTTCGCTGTACCCACTGGCTTTCAACTCATTACAGATATCAGCACCACGCATGCATTGCCATACCACAGCATTGCATATCGGTTTGCCCGTATGCTTATTCCATACAACCACTGTTTCACGTTGATTGGTGATGGCCAACGAATACATATTGTCTGCCACTTCCTCCTTTATCAGTTCGGCTATACTTTTCTGTACATTCCGATAAATTTCTTCAGCATCATGCTCCACCCATCCGGATTTGGGATAATATTGTTCATGGGTGACATTGACGCGCCTCAGCATTTCACACCTCTCATTGAATAGCATGGCTTTGGTAGCCGAGGTGCTTTGGTCTATTGCAATTATCAGGTTTTCCATTTTAGGTATTATTAAAGGCTAATTGATTTCAAATTTATCGAATCGGAGTTACTTAAGGAAGTCAAGGGCAGTTTTCACGATACCGGATGAGTCGAGTCCATAATGGGCAAAAATTTCCAGGGAGTTCCCATGCACCACATTCTCATCAGGGATACCCAGGATTTTCACCGGTACGGGATGCTCGGATATGATTTCAGTCACCATCGCCCCAAGACCTCCATACTGGCTATGCTCCTCAACCGTGATGATTCGCCCGGTTTCGGAAGCGGCTTTCAAAACAGCTTCCTCATCACAAGGTTTAATAGAGGACATATCCAATACCCGGGCCGAAATACCATATTCGCGTAACTTCAAAGCCG
Source organism: Bacteroides uniformis (assembly GCF_025147485.1). Classification (NCBI taxonomy): domain Bacteria; kingdom Pseudomonadati; phylum Bacteroidota; class Bacteroidia; order Bacteroidales; family Bacteroidaceae; genus Bacteroides; species Bacteroides uniformis. The sequence continues at coordinate 689,308 of NZ_CP102263.1, forward strand.
CCTGACGTGTGTGGTATACGGTTTCACCGGTTCCGATAATAGTCAGATCTGTTCCGTCCAGCAACATGTTGGCCTTACCTATGGCAAAATCAAAATCATCATTTTCATAGACATCGGGAACTGCTGCACGACCTACACGTACATAAACCGGTTCGGGATAATCAACCAAAAGCTCAACCAGTTTTTTAGTCTGTCGGGCATCGCAAGGTAACACGATATTCATTCCGGGAAAAGTACGCAGCACGGCAATGTCGTGTAAGCTATGATGGGTAGCCCCCAAAGCTCCGTAAGCTACTCCTCCACTTACTCCCAATATTTTTACGTTGTTCTGGCTATAAGCCAAGTCCACCTTTACCTGTTCCAAGCTACGAGCCACATAAAAACAAGCCGGACCACATACAAACACTTTCTTTCCGCTATGAGCCAACCCGGCTGAAATACCCACAGCATCCTGCTCCGCAATACCACACTCCACGAATTGCTGCGGCAATTCTTTGGCAAAATCATTTAACGTCACCGAGCCACGGGCATCCGTCGTCACAGCAATGATGTCCTTGTCCATCCGAGCCAATGACAACAAAGTGTCGGTGAAACTTTTTCTGCAAGCTATCATATCAATTATATTCTAAATCCTTAATTCTTTCTGATATTTCTTGAATGGCCTGTTCATACTGTTCGTTACTCGGAACCCCATGATGCCATTTAGCTACCCCTTCCATGAAAGATACTCCTTTCCCTTTTGTCGTATGAGCCACCAGCAAATGAGGGTGACGGTTTGCATAATCAATGGAACGGAAAGTCCGGATAATATCTTCCATGTCGTCACCATTCATATCCTTTACCTCCCAGCCGAATGCCGTCCAGCGATCATGGATATCATCAATTCCCATCACATCTTCCGTATTTCCGCTAATCTGCAAATGATTACGGTCTATTATAGCCACCAAATTATCTAATCTATACTGCCGGGCAGCCATTGCTGCTTCGTAGATGGAACCTTCACCCTGTTCACCATCCCCCATCAACACATAGGTTTTATAATCCCTGTTGTCCATTTTGGCAGCTATCGCTATACCTACCCCAACAGACAAACCATGTCCCAAGGCTCCGGTATTCACTTCAATACCCGGAACTCCGATAGTGGGATGTCCCGAAAGGATAGAGCCATATTGTCCCAATGTATCCAAAATGCCTTCTGTTATAAACCCTTTGGATTCCAGCGTCACATACAAAGCCTCCACACAATGCCCCTTGCTCAAAATGAAACGGTCACGCAAATCATCTTTAGGACTGTCCGCATTCACATTCATCACATCAAAGTAAAGAGCCGTAAGAACATTGAGGCAAGACAAATCTCCGCCGATATGACCGGCTTTTGCCTTATAGATAATTTCAATTAATCTTTTTCGATTCCTTTCTGATTGAAGAGTCAATTCTTTTGTTTTCATAGCTTATTTGCTTTCATTTCTTTGCAAAGAAAACAAATAAAAACCACAAAACGAAAGAAAACGAAAGTTTTCCATTATTTATTAACATGTTTTATAATTAGACCAGGGCGAAAAACGAAACAAATAAATAAAAAAGAGAAAGGAACTACAGTGCAAAAGATAATATATAGAATAAAAAAGAAGAAAAACAGCAAGAATAGACTTTCATTTGACTTTTTCTGACTACCTTTGCGGAAAAATTAAATGATTATACAATGCTCAATACTGTAGACGAAGGAATAGAAGCGGTTCGACAAGGGAAAATAGTGATAGTTGTCGATGATGAAAATAGAGAAAACGAAGGCGATTTTATTGTATCCGGTGAAAAAATAACTCCTGACATTGTTAACTTCATGATTACACACGGAAGAGGGCTTCTTTGTGTACCGCTACCGCGTTCACGTTGCAAAGAACTCCAACTGCCCCCAATGTCGGAAGACAACACTTCCCTTTTAGGCACGCCGTTCACCATGTCCGTCGATCTGAAGGGCTATGGCTGCACAACGGGAGTTTCCGCCTATGACCGCTCCGCTACCATACGTGCTTTGGTTACCGGTAATATAAAGCCCTCGGAACTGGCACGTCCCGGACACATTTTCCCCCTTTACGGACATGAGGACGGAGTATTGGGACGTGACGGACATACAGAAGCATTACTCGACCTGACAAGAATGGCAGGATTGACACCCGGCGGCGCTCTCATTGAAATACTGAACCAGGATGGGACAATGGCCCGCTTGCCACAACTACTTGAAATGGCAAAAAAGTTCCGACTGAAGATTATAGCGATCAAAGATATACAGGATTATCGTAGAAACAACAATATATAAAGTAGATATGGCACTAAACCAAAGAAGAGTCAAGATTCTGGACCTTATCCGCGAAGACGGGCATGCAAAAGTTCAAGAATTAAGCAGGATTTTCAATGTAACGGATGTAACAATCAGACAAGACCTGGAAGCCCTTGAAAAATTAGGGTATATCCAAAGAGAACACGGCGGAGCCTTCCTGAAGGATGTGGGCTCATTTGCAAAAACCGGAAAGGTTTTCAATCAGACCCATATTGAGGAAAAAAGAGAAATAGCCCAAAAAGCAGCGTCGTTTATCAGTGAAGGTGAATGTATCATTCTCGACTCCGGTTCTACTACCACAGAAATAGCCAAACTACTTACACAATACAAAGAGCTGACCGTCATTACCAATGCTCTGAACATAGCACTTATATTGGGCGAAAATCCAGGCATCAACCTCATTGTGACAGGAGGAGAATTCAAAGCACCCACCCTTTCATTGACAGGAAAGATGGCAGCCGATTCACTCAAAGGTTTCCATGCCAACAAACTATTCCTTGCCACAGCAGGAATATCCCCAGACATGAGTCTGACCTATCCGAGCCTCAGCGATCTGATGGTTAAATCGGCCATGATAAAAGCCGCCGAGGAAGTCATTCTGGTAGCTGATTCCTCCAAGATAGGAATTAGTGCATTTGCCAGTTTAGGTTCAATATCTATGGTAAATTCTTTCATCACAGACAGCAATATCTCGGAAGAGAATATCGAAAAGATGAAAGAAAAGAACATAAACCTTCTAATTGGATAACTTAAAAGATTACCCCTTCCAGAAGATATTGAACAGACAATATAGTAACGATTGGAATAAGGAACAATTAGAAGTAAAACTATAAAACATGTTTTTTAGCCAGCCGATACGCTTCCCCGACCACTTCCTTCGGATAACCGCACATCTCGATAATCCGGATGGCATTACGTTCCGTCGCCGGTCCCGGTTTCAGCTTATAATCAAAAGACAAGGTATTGTCGGCAACACATTCACAAAAATGAAACGATTCATATTCGTTCTCAAGTAAGGAAGCCAGTTCAACGTCGTGAGTGGAAGCAAACACGATACTGTTCTTGTGTGCCAAAGCAGATAGCACAGCTTTGGCTATAGCTATCCGTTCCACCGTGTTCGTCCCTTTGAACAACTCATCCAGCAGGAAAAGCTGCCTACGTCCCTTTCCGACCTCCAGCATCTCTCGAACAATCTGTACCTCCTGCAGAAAGAAACTTTTTCCTTCCATCAGACTATCCTCCAGATGGATAGCAGAAAACAATGCGGTATCCATGGGAAAACGAAAACTGCGGGCGAAACAAGTATGGAACACTTGTGCGGAAAGCAGGTTAAGTCCGATAGCACGGATAAAGGTTGTCTTACCAGACATATTGGAGCCGGTAACAAGGACAGAACTGCCACAAAGCGTAATGTCATTGGGGATACAATGCTCTATAAGCGGATGATAAAGGCCCTCTGCATGAAGCGTTTCACCCTCGTCACAAGCTTCCGGAAGAGTATAATAGGGCAGCCCATCCCGAAGCTCGGAAACAGAGCAAAGCGCATCCACCAATCCAAAATAGCGGAAAACCTCTTCAATCTGTTCTTGCCTGCCCTGCAATAGAAAGAAAGCCTTGGAAACCGGAATAACCTCCCGCAGGAAAAACACATTCACCATCTCGATGAAGAAATAAGCAAGAATGGCGATGTCGCTCTCCAGCTTGATACTGAAACGGAAAGTGGAAAGTTGCTTTCGTAACGGACGCAGCGCCTGCAAAGTCTTTTGGATATCCCGATGCACCGATACACACAACGGAATCTGTGCCAGCCTCTCCGCTTGCCTGAGCAGCAGCCATAACTGAGGGATGGAAAAGAAATAGCCCTGAATCCGTGCCTTGCTGCGATAGTGCAATACCATGTTCACCAATACCGATATACACAATAACCCCAGAACGTAAAGCGAAGATGTAACATAAACCATCCCTGACAAAACAAAAGGCACGAACTGCAATATACTTAGCAAACGGTAAAAGCGGCGGGAATATATGGGATGGGAAATGGAAAACAACGATGCAATGGCGCAAGCATCCGGCGTATCCAGTTTCTGCAACTCCGACCGGATTTCTGCACGCAACTCCTTGTCGGCAGAGAGTTCGCGAATCACTTCCTCCTGTTCCGAAATCTCCGAAAGGCGGTTGTAATGCAACAAGTCGTAGAGGTACTGTCGGCCCACACAAGAAGAGGTACGGTCGGCCCATTCGAAAAAGTCATCCAGATTGAGGTCGTCCCAGGTTTTCTGTGACACCAAATGTTCTTTCTCCTTCACCGACCGGTACTCGTGGTATAGCGATATATCCGAAAATGACTGTCCCATCAAAGAATTATTTAGAATGATGCACAAAAATAATGAAAAGCTTGCATTCTATCTAATTTCCTTGCAGCTTTCCCTATATTGTGTTTACTTTGCAGATACAAACACTTTTCGTTACTTCAACATTTAAATTCTAACAAGATGAAGCACACCCTTTTCACATTGGCACTGGTCTTATTGACTCTGCTGTCAGCATCATGCGGAGATAAGAAAAAAGTAGTATATCAGAACCCACTTCCCATGGCCTTCGGAGACCCGTTCCTCCTGAAAGCTTCCGACGGGAAATTCTATATGTACGGGACGGGGGGAGTACAGAACGGCTTCAAAGTATATTCCTCCGATGACCTGGTGACATGGAAAGATGAGGGTCCCGTCTATCAAGGCGGCACATCCGACTCATGGGGCACCGACTGTTTCTGGGCGCCCGAAGTGTATGAGCGCGACGGCAAATACTACTTATGGTTCAGCGCCAACTGGAAGGAAAACCCCACTCAGGAGCAAGAGAACTTCCGTATCGGCGTAGCCGTAGCCGATAAACCCACCGGGCCTTTCAAAGATTTGTCCGACCGCCCGGTATTCGATCCCGGCTATCCTATCATCGACGCAAACATACTCTTTGACGATGCATCCGGAAAGACCTACCTCTACTACTCCCGCTGCTGCTACAAACATGCCGTCGAGAGCGAAGTCTCAGCATGGGCCAAAACAAAGGGCTGGTTTGACGAGATTGAGGAGAGCTGGATTTACGGCGTGGAGCTGAAACCGGATTTCTCCGGTGTCATCGGAGAGCCGGTAGCATTGCTTTGCCCGCCCAAAACGATGGACGACCCTCAAGCGAAATGGGAGAACCGTTCGGTGACTACACATGAGGTCAACAGACGCTGGACAGAAGGTTCGTATATGGTGAAACACGGGAATCTCTATTACATGCTTTACTCTGCAAACTTCTTCGGAGGAAAGAATTATGCGGTGGGCTATGCAACCTCCCAAAGTCCTTTAGGCCCATTCACAAAGGCTGCCAACAATCCGGTGCTGCAAAAGAACACAGAGCAAGGCGGCATCGTGACCGGAACCGGGCATTGTATGCTCATCGACATTCACAATCGTCTCTACTGTGTCTACCATGGACGCACCGAAACCACCGGTGACGAACGAATGGTATTCATCGACCTCATAGACATCCAACCAGACGGGAAACTGGTAGTCCACGGACCGAATACGGATTTACAGAAAATCACATATTAAAGCTATCAGGCGCAGACTGTACAGCATTTCACGGTTCATTATTCCCCGTGGCTCTCCTATACATTCCGCGCCTGATGAAAATTAAAAAGGACATATCCATACACAACAATCCGCTCCATATTTGTTCCTGACTTCAATTCTATTTTCACCGGTATCCAATACAATGCCTTTCCATTCCAGTACATTTACGGAATCAGGTTTTGCAGTCCCATATGCTTTGCCATTGATATACAATTTGGCAGCTCCGCTATTGCTGAATACTTGCACATCAACGGTTTTGCGGGTTCTGTTTACCAATCGTTTTCCTGCGATATATACAAACTTATCTTCTTGATTCCAGTTTGCCTTATAAAAGTAAAAGGCATCTTTCTTTATTTTCCGGTCGTAAGTCACCAGCCCCTTATCGTTGCGTCCCATAATGGATCCCTCCCTACGGCCTGCCGCCGAAAAGTCGAACATGCACCAGATGAAGTTGCACCACAAGAATTCGCGTTCCTGAAGCTGTTTCCAATTCTCCACATGATAATAAGTCTGCCAGTTTTCGGGATGCCATTGCCCCCACGGTTCCGGATGCCTCAGCGAGTCCTCCTGCTGGAATACGCATGCCCCGGCACCATACTCGCTGATGCCCATCTTCCGCTCCGGATGTGCTGCATGCTCGCGGTCTATCCAGCGCCCCATGTCATCCATGTTGTCGCCATACCAGCCGAAATACTTGTTGAAAGCAATCAGGTCGGTGAATCCGTTGAAGTCGTCATCCTGATTACTGGCTCCCATAGTGGGACGGCTCGGGTCCAACTGACGGGCCAAAGCATGAAGCTCTGCCGCCATACGCGAAGGACGGTCCAGCCAACCGGAATTTATCTCATTGAACAGCCCCCAGAACAAAATGCAGGGGTGATTGTAGTTCTGTAAAATCAGTTCCTTCAATTGCAGGCGCAAGTTTTCATCATAAGCAGGATTATTCACATAAACATTGACAAAAGGAATCTCAGCCCATGCCACCAGTCCCCGCTTGTCCATCTGTTGATGCATGTATTTGGCTTGCGGATAGTGACAAAGACGCACGGCATTGCATCCCATTTCCTGCATCAAGTCCAAATCTTCATCATGGTCTTGCGGATAAAATGCCGAAGCGCGTTCTGCCCTATCCTGATGCCGGTTCACGCCATTCAAGCGATAAGGCTTTCCATTCAGGAAGAAACCTTTCTCCGCATCGGCATGAAAGTAGCGGAAACCTATCTCTTCTTCGCGGCGGTCTATCTCTTTTCCATCCTTACGCAATATCACCACTCCTTTATATAAATAGGGATTCTTCACTCCATCCCACAAATGAGGCCTTTCAAGCACTATGTCCATCATCACCTTTTTATCCTCACCCACCTCTGCACTGGCAACACGGCAAAGCAACTTTTCCTTGTCATATAGTCGAAACTCCACCTCGCAACCGGTCACAGTAGTTTCCCTTGCCGAAAGCAGTGCTTCAATTTTCAAATGGGCCTTTTTCTCCGATACATCGGACTGAGTGAAGAATACACCTGAAGAGGCATAATAAGCAGGTTCTATGCAGACATCCTCCGTCACCAGCAGTTCCACCCCCCGATACAACCCACCAAACATATTGAAGTCGCCGCAAATGGGAGCGACATCCATAGTCTGAGCATTGCTGACACGAATTTCCAATACACTTTCTGTTCCCGGGACCAGGAAATCAGTCAATTCTGCCACAAATGCCGTATAACCACCCTTATGTTGCATCACAAAATGATGGTCGATAAAAATGTCGGCAACCGTCTGTGCAGCCATCACTTTCAAGAAAAAACGTTTGCCCCGATAATGGGCAGGAACAGACAACTTACGACTGTAATTGCATAATCCCCTATAATAATCGGCATTGCCAAACATGCCATCGCCCGCATTCCAAGTGTGAGGCAAAGTAACCTTCACTATTTCCGAAGCAGGTGCCTGAAAACCCCGGTGGAAATTCCATCCTTCATTCAGTGGAATCACCTCTACGGCAAATACACATGTTGACAATATTCCCAAAGAGAATAAAAATAAAATGATGAATCTGTTCATTTTCGATAAAGTATTAGAAGGTTAATCATATTGGCAGGAACCAGTCCTTCCCTGCAAAGGTATGAAATAAATGTTGAATAATAAATGAGAAAAACACTTCAAGACACGCAAGACAACAAACGGATGGCATGTTTAAGACTTATACGACCGCGATGCAACATTACAGACCTATTAATGCAACATATTTACGTTTATTTAAATAAGATATTGCTATCTTTGAGAATTCAATTTCAGATTATATAGTATGTCTTTTACAAACTATTTACACAAATTAGTGTTCCCCCTCATTATTCTGTTACTGGCTTATCTGCCGTTAGCAGGACAAACTCCGTATGTATTTCGCCATCTGAAAGTAGAAAACGGGCTTTCAAACAATAACGTAAAAACCATATTGAAAGACTGTGAAGGCTTTTTATGGATAGGGACCGCCAATGGATTGAACCGATACGACGGATATAGCTTTAAAGTGTATCAACCCAAAGAAAAAGACATCCATTCTTTATTGTCTAACGACATCTGGAACTTACAGGAAGACGGTTTGGGCAATTTGTGGATTGGAAGCGAGGCAAGATATTGTATATACGACCGAGACAAAGACAACTTCATTACCGATATTCCCTCATACCTCCTTAAAATAGGCATCCAGATAAATGGTACCTACAAAGTACATGTTGATAAAAGACACAATTTATGGGTACTGCAAGGCCAAAATGCTTTTTACTTCAATTTTTCTCATAAAACCCTTAAAACATTCAAAATAGACAACTTTCCAGAAGAAACTCCGGAACTGAGTATCAGCGATGATGGTGAAAACCTATATCTTCTTTGGAATTCGACCTTATTGAAACTAGAGAACAACGCAAAAAAATGTAAACGGGTAGATAACATCAGCTTACCCTCCAACTCTATTATCGAAAAGCACATATACATTGATTATCATGGAGGCATCTGGCTATATTCATATACCGATGAACAAATATTCTATAAGAAAAACATAAAATCGGAATGGAACCAAATCAATCTCCATTCTAAAATAGAGACAAAAAGTAATGCGGTAAGGAGCATACTGGATGACTCGAACGGACATGTCTGGATAGGAACGGACCATAAAGGAGTATTCATTTATGACTACGTAAATGATAACCTTGTCAACCTCCTGAATACCCCTATGTCTTCCACATCCCTTGCTTCCAACAGAATAAATACAATCTACCGTGATGATTCAGGCGTCATTTGGTTAGGAAATTTCAAAAAAGGAGTTTCTTATTATCACGAAAGCTTCCATGAATTTATTGATACCCAGCATAAAGAATGTGGTGATATAGCCTCCATTTTAGAGGATAAGGCCGGAAACATTTGGCTGGGAACAGATGGGAACGGACTTTATGTAAAAGAAAAGCAAAAAGGATTTGCCATTCGCAAACTATCCATCCCCGACATAGCCATCATCAGTCTTCTCGAAGACCATAAAGGACGGATTTGGGCAGGAAGTTATCAAGACGGATTGTTCTGCTATGAGAACAACAGTATTCGCCATTTTACTCCAGAGAACAGCCAACTGCCATACAGTGGCGTATGGAGTATGAAGGAAGACCGATATGGAAACTTATGGATAGGTTATGTACTGGAAACTTTGGTTTGTTTTAATCCGGACGCAAATACTGCGACAAGTTATCTACTACCTGATGGGAATAATATCAATGTACTCAATATCTGTTATGACTATGGAGACAAAATGTATATTGGGACTACATACGGACTCTGTGTAATGGACATCGTGACGAGAAAACCCGAAATGATTTATGCCAATCGAAAAGAGACACAGCCATTCAAGCAGCTCTTCATTTCCACTGTATTCAAGGACGACAGAGATATATTGTGGTTAGCCCATAAACAAGGATTGACTGCCTGGGACTTAAAAAATGATTCACTACACTGGTTCGACGTAAACAACGGATTGTGTGACAATCTCATTAACAGTATAACCCAAGACAATCATGGTAACATGTGGCTTGCAACAAGTAACGGATTGTCTATATTGGAAGTAACCCCAGACACCCAGGAAGGAGTAGACTTTTCTTTCAAGAATCTTTCTACCAGAGACGGATTGCCAGAAAATCATTTCAACTCCCATTCCGCTTGTAAATTGTCCAGCGGAGATTTACTGCTGGGAGGCACCAGTGGCTATACATCTATAAATCCGAACAAGCTGACCGAAAAGAGCCGACCGCTGGCAAAGGTGTATTTTACAAATCTGACCATTGGCAATCAACATATAGAAGTAGACTCAATATATGAAGGGCGTAAACTATTAACAACTGTACTTGGCAGAACCCCATCATTGTCTGTCAGATATGACGATTATTTAATCTCCATCGAATTTGCCGCAGGCGATTTGCTGAATGCTGATAAAATAAGATATGCCTATAAACTGGAAGGATTAAATACCCAATGGTACTATACAAACGAGAACAAAGTAGCTTTCACCACCCTTCCTCCTGGCAATTACAAACTATTGATTAAAGCTTGTAACAGTGACGGTATATGGAATGACGAAGCTAGTGAGTTGAATATAACCGTTTCATCTCCAATATATTTATGTAATGTTGCTATCATCTTATACATATTGTTTGCCATTGGTATAATATCCTATGTAATATACCGATTCAAAAAGCATCACAACATAAGACTGGAGCAACAACGAGCAAAACTGGAGCAAGAACAAAAGTTGCTCCTGAATGAGATGAAGCTAAAGTTCTTTACAAATATAAGCCATGATTTACGTACACCACTGACGCTTATCATTAGCCCGTTACAAATGTTATTGTCAGAAACCCTGGATGACGGAATACGCAAAAAACTAAATACAATCAATAAAAATGCACAACAATTACTTACATCGATAAACTCTCTGCTTGATTTCCGGAAACTGGATGTAGGAGCCGAGACAGCTCATTACAAATCGGGAGATATTGTCAACTTTATCCGCGAGATTTGCAGTACTTTTCAAGAGTATGCTCTTGACCATACCATCAGCTTCTGTTTCATGTGCGAAGTAGAAAACCTGAACATGTCCTTCGATCCGGTTAAAATAAAAAAAGTAATGAACAACTTGTTGTCCAATGCCTTCAAATACACTCCTGATAAAGGAGAAATCAATGTACATCTTTATCGCGAAGATGACAATGTATGCATCTGTGTGGCAGACAACGGACAAGGTATCATAGACAAAGACAAGAAACATATCTTCGAACGTTTTTATCAGGTGCAACAAACTTCGGAAAAAACCGGCAGTGGAATCGGCCTGCATATTGCAAACGAATATGTACATCTACACAAAGGAACAATCTCCGTTACAGACAATTTTCCTAAAGGTTCCGTATTTACCGTTAAATTGCCTATCGTCACATATGCCAGTGAAAAGGAGGAATTACTTCCGGAACTGCTAAACAATGACAAAGCTCCGAATGAACTTCCCGTTCCAAATGCGGAAGAATTGCGGTATACCATCTTGTTGGTGGACGACAACAAGGATTTCTGTAGTTTCATGTCTGAATACCTGTCCGATGAATACGCCATACAGGTTGCCTACAATGGAGCAGAGGCATTGAAGATATTAGAAAAAAACAGTGTCAATATTGTAATAAGCGACATCATGATGCCAGTGATGAATGGAACAGAGCTATGTCGGCAAATCAAAACAAACATGCAATGGTCCCACATTCCCGTTATATTGCTTACAGCCCGTATGGCAGAAGAATACAAAAGTGAAGGATTTGAGCAAGGAGCCGATGACTATATCGTAAAGCCTTTTGACTTCAAATTACTAAAGCTGCGCATCAGGAAATTTATTGAATGGACAGAAAAAAGCCATCGTAAATTCAGTCAGAAAATAGAAGTGACACCTAATGAAATAACAATCACTCCACTAGACGAACAATTTATTGAAAAAGCTATCAAAATAGTAGAAGAGCGCATGAGTGATTCCGACTTCTCTGTGGAAATGTTAGGAGCAGAATTGGGGTTGAGTCGTAGCCATCTCTACAAAAAGCTGATGTGTATCACCGGTAAAGGTCCGGCAGAATTCATCCGGATTATCCGTTTGAAGCGCAGTAAGCAACTTCTAAAGGAAAGCCAGAAACAAATTGCAGAAATTGCCTATGAGGTGGGATTCAGTTCTCCAAAAAGGTTCACTGTAAACTTCAAGAATGAATTTGGAATATCACCATCTGATTACATCCGCAGTCTAAAATGATAACTTGAAACATAAAGGTATGTTATTTGAGACATGATAGACCTATGCTATTATGATAACTTTCCATATTTGCAGTAGCTTTTAATAACAGTTATTTTTAAATCTTAAATTAAAGTATTATGAAGTTACACGCAAATGTATGCTCTCAATGGGAATGGACAAAATTGAGACAATTGCTTGTTATCGTGTTACTAGGTTTGGGTATTGTTTCCACGTATGGACAAACCAAAACAGTATCCGGTATCGTTAAATCAGAATCGGGCGGTGAGCCACTTGTAGGAGCCACCGTCAAAGTGAAAGAAACCAATACGGGCGGCATTACCGACATCGACGGCCGTTACACCATCCAGGCAAATCTGGGACAAACATTGATAGTCTCTTACATCGGCTACCGCACCAAAGAGGTGAAAGTAGAGCGCACCATCCGCATCGACATACTGCTGCAAGAAGACAATGAGATGCTGGACGAAGTAGTAGTAGTGGGATACGGTACGATGAAACGCAGTGACCTGACCGGTTCCGTAGTCAGCGTGACGGGTGACGAACTGAAAAAGTCCGTAGTCACCTCGCTCGACCAAGCTTTGCAAGGACGTGCCGCCGGTGTGCAGGTGACCCAGAATTCCGGAACTCCGGGTGGCGGTATCTCGGTCAGCATCCGTGGTATCAACTCCTTGAACGGCAACGAACCGCTCTACGTTATCGACGGTGTAGCCATCTCAGGCAACAACACCAGCAACAGCAGCGTGCTCAGTTCCATCAACCCTGCAGACATCGTTTCCATGGAAGTATTGAAAGATGCATCGGCCACAGCCATCTATGGTAGCCGCGCCTCCAACGGTGTAGTACTCATCACCACCCGTCAGGGCGAAGAGGGCAAAACGAAGGTCTCCTACGAAGGTTACTATGCCTTGCAACAGCTTCCCAAGAAACTGGAAACACTGACACTCCCCGAATATGCAGTTTACCAGAACCTCCGCGCCGCCACCATCGGCTTCGGTGCACGCGAAGAGTTCAAAGACCCCTCACTCCTCAGCCGCGGTACCGACTGGCAGAATGAAATCTTCCGCACTGCCCCGATGCACAACCATCAGATAAACATCTCCGGAGGTTCGAAGAGCATGAAATACTCGCTCTCCGGCGGCTACATGCAGCAAGACGGTATTGTATTCGGTTCGGACTTTGAGCGTTTCTCTTTCCGCGTCAACATGGACAACGACATCAACAAGTGGCTCACCACCGGCTTGCGCGCCTCCGTAGCCCGTACACAGCAGACCAACAACGTAGACGGTTCGGGTGCCATCTACAATGCCCTAAACCAGCTCCCCGAAGTGCCTGCCCGCAACCCGGACGGCAGTTTCGGCATGCAGACGGAGAACATGTATGGAACTTACTTCTCCAACCCCCTCTCCGACCTTATCCAAAACGAAAACTATAGTCGCAACACACAAGTCTATGTCAACGCCTTTGCCGACATCAAGCTGTGGAAAGGACTCGTATTCCGCACGGAATATGCCGCCAACTTCAATTACAGCAACGACTATAAGTTTACCCCCTCCTACGACTACGAGCACTTCAAGCAGCAGTCGTCAGCAAGCCGTGGAGCCGGCAACGGAAGCAACTGGACATTGAAAACTTACTTTACTTATAATAATACCTTCGGCAAACACGGCCTCTCTGCCATGCTGGGACACGAAGCGCAAGAAAACAAGTACGAGTCGCTGAGCGGCAGCCGTACCAACTTCCTCTTCAACTCCGTACACGAACTGGATGCGGGTGATGCCACAACAGCAAAAGCCAACAGTTCCCGTGGTTCATCCGCCATCGAATCATACTTCGGCCGTCTGAACTACAACTACAACGACCGCTACTTGCTGACCGCTACGCTCCGTGCCGACGGTTCGTCTTCGTTTGCCAAAGAAAGTCGTTGGGGTTGGTTCCCTTCGGTAGCATTGGCTTGGAAAGTCAACAACGAAGCTTTCCTCAAAGATGTGGAAGCCATCAACTCACTGAAACTCCGCCTGGGTTGGGGTGTAGTAGGTAACCAATGGGCGGGTTCCTATGCCTACGGCGTCACCATGGCTTCGGCAGCCTCCATCTGGGGTACTGGTTTCTATGCAGGCAACTATCCTAATCGTGAACTGAAGTGGGAAGAAACAAACTCCTTCAATGTAGGACTCGACCTCGCCCTCTTCAACAACCGCATAGAGTTCATCGCCGATGCTTATTACAAGAAAACGGACAATCTGCTGATGCAAGCTTCTCTTCCTACCTACGTAAGCGGTCTGATTCGTGCACCGTGGGTCAATGCCGGTGCCATGACCAACAAAGGTGTAGAATTTACCCTGAACACGCACAACATCCAGACACGTGATTTCACCTGGACCTCAGGACTCACCTTCTCCATCAACCACAACGAAGTGACGAAGCTCTACTCCGAATCATCCGCTATTTCGGGAATCAACGGTTCGGAAACACTGACCTACACCATGGTGGGCGAACCGGTCGGGCAGTTCTACGGCTATAAAGTAATCGGTATGTTCAAGGAAGAAGGAGATTTCTACAAGAAAGGTGCCGACGGCAACTTCCTGCTCGACGAAACGGGCAACCGCATCCAAGTAGCCATCCCGAAAGACCAGACCATCGGCAAATCGGGCATCTGGGTAGGTGACTACATCTATGAAGACCGCGACAACAACGGTGTAATTGATGAGAAAGACCGCACGTTCCTCGGCAATCCGGCACCCAAATTCACGTTCGGCTTCAACAACTACCTTTCTTATAAAGGATTTGACCTCAACATCTTCCTGAACGGCTCGGTGGGCAACAAGGCTATCAACCTGATTCGCCGCACCTTCACCGATCCCATGCGTAACAGCAACCTGCTGAAAGAAGCTACCGGCATTGCCCAAATCGCCATGCACGACCCCGAAGTGGGCGACGAGGTACTTTCCAATGTTTACGTGGCCAACGCCGATGCAGCCAAAGTACAACGCATCACTACCAGTAGCGCCAACGACAACAACCGTATCTCCGACCGCTTTGTTGAAGACGCTTCCTACCTCCGCATAAAAAACATCTCGCTGGGGTACACCTTCCCACAGAAATGGTTGCGCCGTTTGCAGATAGACCATCTGCGCCTCTACGTCAACATCCAGAACCTCTGTACCATCACAGGCTACAAAGGCTACGATCCCGAAATAGGCGCTTTGAACTACAATGTATTGCTACGTGGTGTGGACGATGCGCGCTATCCTTCGCAACGTATCTATACATTTGGCCTTAACTTCAATTTCTAATGAGCCAGACAAATCATTTATCATTTAAAATCTCAATATAGTTATGAAACACAGATTTCTAACCCTTATATCATCGCTCCTTCTGCTTACGGCATGCAGCGACTCATTTTTGGAACGTGCTCCCGAAGGAAACTACGTAGATGTGACATACTACACTTCCGACGATGCACTCGAACAAGCCACTGCACCGCTTTACAACCGTGCATGGTTCGACCTCAACTCCCGCGCCATCGTGCCGCTGGGCAGTAACCGTGCCAACGATAACTTCAGTCGCTGGGGAGCTCCCGAGTTCACCAACTTCAAGGTGACAGCCCTGAGCGAAAACCTTGCCAATGCATGGACAGGTTTCTACTCGGTCATTACAATGGCCAATGCAGTTATCAGTGATGTGCAGACCAAATGTAGCAACAGCGTAAGCGAACGTGCCAAGCGCACAGCCATTGCCGAAGCCCGCCTGATGCGTGCTTGTGCCTACTTCTACATGGTTCGCCTCTGGGGACCGGTTATCATCATCGAAGACAACGACAAAGTGGTTGCCAATCCCATGCAACCGCTCCACCGCGAAGAAGATGTGCTGGAACTCGTTATTCGTGACCTCACTTATGCAGTCGAGAATCTTCCTGAAGTGGCAACCGCCAAAGGACGTGTCAACGCATGGGGTGCAAAAGGCATGCTTGCCAAAGTCTACCTCGCCCGCTCAGGCTGGAAAGGAGGCACACGCGACAACGCCGACCTGGAGAAAGCCAAGGAACTGGCCGCTGACGTGATAAACAACAGCGGCATCAGCCTTTACGAAAACTATGAAGACCTCTTCAAGTATAAGCACAACAACAATCCCGAATCGCTCATTGCCATGCAGTGGGTGCCACTGGGTGATTGGGGCGTATGCAACACTCTGCTTGCCGACCTCGCCGGCAACAGCAAGATGACCGGCGGTGTAAACGTATGGAGCAGCTATCAGGCAAGTATAGATATGCTCCAGCAATATGAGTTGGGCGACACTATCCGCCGCAACGCCACCTTCTGCACACCGGGTACATACTATTCATACATCTGCATTGCCGACGGTGGTTATACTTACGACGGCGCCACCTCTTGCATTAAAAAAGGTGTACCGGGCGGTCCGGACGACGACAACGACGGTTATATCCAGTCCATGAACTCTCCGCTCAACACCTACATCCTACGCCTTGCCGATGTTTACCTGACCTATGCCGAAGCTTGTCTGGGCAACAGCGAAGAACTGGCCGGTGGTCCCGGCCTGGAAGCATTGAACCAAGTGCGCGACCGTGCACGTATCCCCCGCAAGGAACGCGTAACCTTCGAAGACATCATTCGCGAACGCCGCGTAGAGTTCTCGATGGAGTATTGTAACTGGTATGACATGGTATCGTGGTATCACTGGAAACCCGACTACATGCTGAATTACTTCCAGAACCAACACCGCGGCTACACAGTAGACCTCATCGTGAAAGACGAAGACGGTTACCTCCACTTCGGCAAGAAAGAAGGCGACACTTTCCTCGAAGGCATAGAAAATTGGCAGGAACCGGGCGAGAACATCGAAATCCACCACGGCAACATCCTGATGCCTTATCCGGAAAGCGATGTCATCCAGAATCCGCTACTGAACGAAGAACCGGTAGCATACGAATTCAGTGAATAAACCAAGTTATACATTCATTATCTCAAATAACGACTTTAATATGAAATATATACATTTTCCTTTTGTGTTGCTCACCATCCTGTTGGCATGCAACCTTTTCACCGCCTGCAACGATGACGAGGGCGGCGGTGTTCCCGTAATCCACCACATCCGTCTTGTCGACCCAGAGAAGGCCGACAGTACGTTCACCGATGTAAATCCGGGCACCATGATTGTAGTCATCGGCGAAAATCTGAATGATGTGCGGAAAGTGTTCATCAACGAACAAGAAGTTTCGTTCAATAGCAACTACGGCACTTCCACCAGTCTCATCCTCACTATCCCCGGCGAATTGCAACTGACGGGTGCCAACCCCGAACTGAAAGGCGAACTGCGTATCGAGACCTCGCACGGCATTGCCACGTACTCCATGCATGTACTCTCGCCCGCACCCTACATCACCCGTGTAGCCACAACCTTCCCCGTGGAGACGGGCACGCCTCTGCGCATCGTGGGCGGTAACTTCTACGAAATTCAGCGCGTTTATTTCACCACTGCCGTGGACGACATCACCAATGCACCTGTTTCGGTAGAAGTAACGGACTACACGGTAAACAAGAACTTTGACGAAATATCATTCAATGCTCCCGCAGGCCTGATTGATGAAGGCAGTCTGGTAGTGGAGTGCTATACCGCATCCGCATTTACTCCCTTCCGTCGCACAGCCCTCCCACCAAGTATCAGCAAGGTAAGCTCCATGATGCCTATCACGGGTACCACAGTTACCGTACTGGGACAGAATTTTATGGATATCGTCTCCATCACAATGGGCAATCGCTCGGTAGATCTCTCTACTGTTACCGTAAGCGAAGCTAACGATATGCTTACCTTTACCATGCCGCGTGCACCGCAAGGCACTTGCTCACTCGCCATTACCACAATGGGCGGTACTGCCGAAGTTCCGGGCTTCTATCCTTTGGAGAATATAGTATTGAACTATGACAACATCGGTTGGTTCTCCTGGGGCGGGCAAGCTGTACCCGTCACTGCCGACGGTACAGCAGCTCCTTTCTTCTCGGATGGTAAATGCTACAGCATATCAGGGGAACTTTCAGCATGGAATTACTGGTGGGGCCAATTGCAGAACGGTGCCGTATGGGGCATTGACACAGCCTTCCTGCCTACCGATACACCGACTTCCGAACTGGCTTTGCAGTTCGAATGCTTCGTGGCAGTGGAATATGGCGAAGGTCCTGTATTCCGCATCTACCTCAAAGGGAATGAGGCTCACAACTACACGAACTATCGTCCGGTGAGCGACTTCACCGGAAAAACCGAAGTAGGCCAATGGATGCAGTGCAGCATTCCGCTCTCCGAACTGGTAGACGAAACCACTTGGGGCGAGTTCCAAAAACGTGACGGTGACGAGTTGGCACTCCAGATGACAAACCCCAGCGAAAACGGTCCATACAACATCGAAATGTATTTTGATAATTTCCGAGTTGTCAAGATACAATAATTTGAATTAAATTCTGGCACAGGATTACACAAAGTGACACCTTCTTTTAAACTCTTAGACGCTGATTCAATTGAATCAGCGTCTAAAAATAAATACACCGAAATTATTAAAACGAAATTTTACCGATACCATGACACAAATCTTCAAGAAAACCTTATTAACCAGCCTGGTTCTATTTCTGATGACAGCTTGCTCTGACGATAAAAAGGAGCTGAAAATCATCGTAGAGCCTACTTCTTTCCATTTTGAACAAACGGGTGGTAGCAAGAAATTCGGTATCACCCCCAATGAACCAGCCACTTTCCAAAGTTCGGAAGCATGGTGCAAAGTAACCTCGGAAAGCAGCACTCCCGTACAGGCAATCTATAACATAACCGTAGAACCCAACACTACGCCCGACGTGCGCAACGCCATCATCACCGTCAGCGTAAAGGAGCATATACAAGAAATCAACGTGGAGCAGGCGGCCTATATCCAAAGCGATGAACCGGAAAAATACACTGTACGCGAGAATCTCACAACCCACCAACTGATTAACGAAATGGGACTGGGCATCAACCTAGGCAACACGCTGGATGCCGTGGGCGACTGGATAGACCCAAGCAACATTCTCAATTACGAACAAGCATGGGGAAGCCCTATTATCACACAAGAAATCATTGAAGGATATGCCAAAGCGGGCTACTCATCTCTGCGCATACCGGTCAGCTGGGGCAATCTGCTGTCCGACGACTTCAAAGTGCATCCTGACCTGATGGACCGCGTAGAGAAAATCCTAAACTGGACCCTCGACTGTGGCATGGTGGCTATCATCAATATCCACCACGAAAACGAATGGATTAAACAAGTACCCACCGACAGCAAAGCAAAAGAAAAATTCACTTCCATCTGGAAACAGATATGTGAACGCTTCGAAAAGTACGGTGACCACTTACTGTTCGAGCCAATGAATGAAATCGGATACGATGAGATTTGGACTCCGTGGGGCGGTAGTGAAGCCGACAAGGCAAAGGCACTGGGATACGTGAACGACCTCAACCAGCTCTTTGTCGACATAGTAAGAAACAGTGGCGGCAACAACGCCAAACGTCATCTGTTGGTGGAAATCTACAACACCAACTTGGAGTATGCTTACGACCCCTTGTTCAAGATGCCGAATGATCCCGCAAACCGACTTGCTCTTACAGTGCATTACTATACTCCCGCAAACTTTGCCATACTGGGTGGAGGCGAGGTTGTCGATTGGGGTGTAGGCCGGGAAAGCTGGGGAACGGAAGCTGACTTCAAGGAACTGAACGACAATATGGACCTACTGAAGAAGAATTGCGTAGACAAAGGAATCCCCGTCATCATAGGCGAATATTGCGCCGACTCCAGAAACAGAACAAAGGAAGTGATAAGACTCTTCTGTGTTTCCGTAACCGAAGCCATCTACTCGCGCGGCATGTGCCCAATGCTATGGGACACTCCGGGGGGACAATACAACCGACAGACTTGCCAGTTCGACGACCCTCTCTTCTTAGAAGAAATGATGGCTATTCCGGTTAAATATCCACGGAATTAAACAAATATTCATAATCAATAATCAAATAAAAATGAACAGAATCAGCACTTGTTTCGCCAGCCTATTGCTTTCTTGTGCATTGACGGCACAAGCACAGCAATATCAACTGAATTCACCGGACGGAAAACTAATTGTCAACATCGAAGCCGGGAAAAACCTCAACTGGGCGATTGCCCACGACGGTACCAGCGTTCTTTTGCCTTCGGACATTGCCATGCAATGCACCGAAGCTGAGGGAAAGCCCATTGCTTTCACCTTCGGCAAAGATGTGAAGGTGACCAAAGCTACCCGTACTTCCGTCGACACTTCCTTCCCCACTCCTTTCTACAAAAAGGCGAGTGTGAAGGACACTTATAACCAACTCACGCTGAAATGCCGTAACGGCTACAGCATACAGTTCCGTGCCTACGACGACGGAGCCGCCTATCGTTTTGTTTCCGAACTGCGCAAGCCTTTCTGCGTGAAGAACGAGATTGCCGAGTTCAACTTCGACCGCGATTACCACGCTTTCGTGCCCTATATTAACGACAATCGCGCCGGCGAGCGTTACTGCTACTCCTTCGAGTCCTACTACGATGAGGCCCCCCTCTCTCGCATGTACAAAGACTCGCTTGCCATTACTCCGCTGATGGTAGAACTGGAGAACGGAAAGAAAGCCGTCATTATGGAAGCCGGATTGTCCAACTATCCCGGCATGTTCCTCACTGCCAACCCACAGATGCCCCACGGAGTGAAGGCAGAATTCGCCCCCTATCCACAGGAAACAGTCATCGGAGGCTATGACCGCTTGAACCTCGTCCCTACCAAACGTGCCGACGTTATCAGCAAGCCCAACAATGCCCCCTACTTCTGCCCCAACGGGCGTCCCACAGGGAAACAGACCTATCCTTGGCGTGCCGTGCTTGTTGTTACCCACGACACACAACTCGCCAACAACGACATGATGCAACGCCTCGCACCCGAATGCCGCATC
Organism: Bacteroides uniformis; assembly: GCF_025147485.1. Lineage (NCBI taxonomy): Bacteria > Pseudomonadati > Bacteroidota > Bacteroidia > Bacteroidales > Bacteroidaceae > Bacteroides > Bacteroides uniformis. The sequence goes on from NZ_CP102263.1 coordinate 710,573, forward strand.
GCTGACACATCCTGGATTAAACCCGGAAAAGTGGCATGGGACTGGTGGAATACTTGTAACCTGACCGGCGTGGACTTCAAGGCAGGCATGAATACGCCCACCTATAAGAAATACATCGACTTTGCCGCCGAAAACCAGCTGGAGTATATCATCATCGACGAAGGTTGGAGCGGAAAGGAATCATTAATGGAAGACATCAGTCCCGAAATCAATCTCGAAGAACTGGTGGCATATGGCAACAAAAAAGGCGTAGGTATCATCCTCTGGGCAAGCTGGCGCAATCTTACGGGAGGAGGCGACATCTCCCCTGCCGTGGAACAAGTTATCAGCCACTATGCACAAATGGGAATCAAAGGTTTCAAAATTGATTTCTTCGACCGCGACGACCAACTCGCCATCTCTTCTACCGAACAACTCGCAGCATGTGCCGCCAAGCATCACATGTTGCTTGACCTACACGGACTGAAACCCTTCGGCATCCAGCGCGCCTATCCCAACATCCTCAACTTTGAAGGTGTGAAAGGACTGGAAAACAGCAAGTGGGAGCCCATCGTGAACGGTGCACCCTTGCATGACTTCCCGCGCTACGACGTTACCGCCCCCTATCTGCGCCAACTCGCCGGTCCGATGGACTATACGCCGGGAGCTATGGTAAATGCCACCCGTTCCCTGTTCCGCTCCGTCAACGACCACCCCATGAGTCAAGGTACACGTGTACACCAGATGGCTATGTACACCGTCTTCGAAGCACCCTTGCAGATGCTTGCCGACAGTCCTAGCAAATACATGAAGGAACAGGAATGCACCGACTTCATCGCCAAGGTTCCCACTACCTTTGACGAAACCATTGCTCTTGATGGTAAAATAGCCGAATACATCACGATAGCACGCCGCAAAGGAAACACTTGGTTTGTAGGCAGCATGACCAACTGGACTCCGCGTAGCTGCACCATCGACCTCTCCTTCCTCAGCGAAGGCAACTACGAAGCCGAAATCTTTGCCGACGGCATCAATGCCGACCGTGAAGCTACCGACTATAAAAAAGAAGTACGCATCGTCACTGCCAAAGACAAACTCAATGTACAACTGGCACCCGGCGGTGGATGGACAGCACGAATTACAAAAAAATGAATCTGAGAAAACTGTTTCTGCCATTGTGTTCAGTAGCCTTGTGCCTGCAATCCTATGCACAAGACAAATCCTTCCTTAAGGATATGCTCTGGTATATAGACAACCCTTCTGTATTTGAAAAAGGACAAGAGGAAGGACACGCTTGGCATATGCCCGAAAAGAGCATGCTACTGAATGGGACATGGAAGTTTTTCTGGTGCGATACACCGGAAGGGATACCTGCACACTTTTTTAACCCCGAATTCCCGGATAAGCAATGGGGCGACATCAAAGTTCCCTCAAACTGGGAAATGCAAGGTTATGGTGACAAGCTGTTCAGAAATGTATCTGCTCCCTTCGGGGTGAATCCACCACATGCTCCCAAAGAGTATAACCCTACCGGACTATACCGGCGAACATTCAAGGTACCTGCAAGTTGGGCAGCAAAAGACCAGATATTTTTAAGGTTCGAGAAAGTGGCATCCGCTTCTTTTGTATGGGTCAACGGTCATGAAGTGGGCTACAATGAAGGAGCACAAGAACCTGCCGAATACAACATCACTCCTTATTTGAAGCCGGGCGAAAACACGCTGGCTGTCTGTGTACTAAAGTATTCGGACGGCTATTACCTGGAAGGACAAGATTATTGGCGACTGGCCGGAATCTTTGACGACGTATGGTTGTACGCCACACCTGCTGTCAGGATATTCGACTGGCAAGTAATCACAGAGTTTGATAATACGTATACCGATTCGCAGTTAAGTATTCAGGTAAAAATCAAGGACTACCAAAAGAAGCCAAATGAGAATTATGGATTGAAAGCTTACTTAAAGGATAAAAACGGCAAGATTATCTGTAACTTTTCCGCAGCTCCATTTGAAATGGACGCTGCGGAAAAGACAATACAGTTGCATACCTTGGTACAAGAACCCCGGAAATGGACAGCCGAGACACCCGAGCTTTATACGCTCGGTCTGGAATTATCCAATCCGGCCGGTCTGCAGAAAGACAAGATAGAAACGGTCATCGGATTCAAAAAGACGGAAATCAAAGACGGTGTTTTTTATCTTAACGGTATCCCACTGAAAGTCAATGCACAAAATTCGCACATGCAGCATCCCGAAGAGGGACATGTCATGGACGAAGCCACCATACGCAAGGATTTTGAATTGTTGAAACAGTTTAATTTCAATGCCGTACGTACCTCTCACTATCCTCCGGTGAATAAGTATTTGGAACTGGCCAATGAATACGGGCTTTATATCATAGACGAGGTGGGCGATGAAGCCCATGCCTCGGAATGGATTTCAAGTCTCCCGGAATACGAAGAGATGTATCGCGAGCGATGCCGCAGAATGGTGTTACGGGACAGAAACCATCCCTGCGTCTTGTTCTGGAGCGCAGGAAACGAAAGCGGTGAAGGTATCAACATTACCCACACCATTGAAGAAGGGAAATCGCTGGACCCCACCCGCTTCTGGATGTATGGCGGAAATGCATTCTCCCATCCGGCAGAAGATATTATCGGACCCCGTTACCCTACTCCTATGGAACTGGAAATGCAGGTAGGCATAGGAGAGGATTCCCGACCATCGTTTATGGATGAATACTTATCGGTTGCAGGCAATGCCGGCGGTGCCCTGGACGATTATTGGGAAGCCATCTACCGACATCCCCGCCTGATAGGAGGGGCCATCTGGGATTTTGTAAGTCCGGGACTGACCGAACGGATAAGGCAAGTGGACGACCTTTCGCCCTTCCATACTCCCGCCCATCTGATGGGAAATGCCCGCTTGGTGAAGGAAGGAAAGAACACGGTGCTGGACTTGAACGGTCACGACCAATGGGTAGAGGTCTATCGTGCAGACAATGTGGAGTTGAACAGTAATGAACTGACACTCACTTGCAGAATCTACCCCCGGAAACTGGTAAGCAGTTGCGGCTCATTCATCACAAAAGGCAATTATCAGTTCGGGCTGCAACAACGCGGTAAAGACAAACTGGAATTTTATATCTATACTGATAAAAAGCATTCCGTATGCGCCTCCTTGCCTACTGACTGGGAATACAACTGGCATCAAGTGACGTGCGTCTACGACGGACAGAAAATGTCCATCTATATAGACGGAGCAGAAAAGGCCTCCACACAAGCATCGGGCAATATCCGGAACTTCCCCTACCCCGTCAACATCGGTCGGAATGCAGAAACACACGGCCAAGAGACTTCGGTCTACATCTGCGATGCTCAAATGGACGAAGTCGGCATTTTCGCCAAGGCACTGACTTCCTCTTTTCACCCGGAAGAAGCCGCTCTGTGGCTAGATTTTGAGCAAGAGACGGAAAATGGTACATTCTACAGTTACGGCATCGGTGCACGTACGTACGGCAGCATCTGGCCCGACCGTAGCGTACAGCCCGAAATGTGGCAAATGAAGAAAACCGGACAACCTCTTTCTTTTTCCATGTCGGATGTGACAGAGGGAGTCGTTGAGTTATGGAATCGCAATCATTATACAAATGCTTCCCGATATGCCATACGATGGGAATTGAAAGAAGATGACAAGGTTATTCAATCGGGCGACTTGGCACTCTCAACAGCGCCGCTTAGCCAAGAGCTGGTGCACATACCTTATAAGAAGCCAGCCCTGATTCCCGGCAAAGAATACCGCCTGATGCTTCATGCCGTCCTGAAAAAAGATGAATTGTGGGCAAAAGCCGGACATGAGGTGGCATGGGAAGAACTTGAACTGCCTTGGAGCCTGCCATGCTCTTCGGAAGAAAAGGCTCAAGGCGTACCTTCCTATTCACTTTCGGAGAAAGAATTGGTTGTCTCCGGAGATGGCTTCAAATATGTATTCAACCGTACCGACGGACAACTGACGTCGATGGTTGTTCAAGATATGGAACTGCTGGAATCACCGCTCCGGCTGAATCTTTGGCGTGCCCCGCTGGCCAATGAGCTGGACAACTGGAATGCCTCCAGCGCCCGCTCCTCCAACTGGAAAGAAGGTTACGGATACACGGTAGCCACAGAAATGTATTCTGCAGGGATTGAACGCCTGACACATCAGCCCCTCTCTTTTTCGGTGTCCGAAACCACCGAAGGCGTACATATACACATCATTGATGCGGAATTGATGGGCAAAGGAGAAAAAGAGAAAAAAGACCTCTACATCGAAGGAGTACAGAACAACGGCATCATCAACCACTATGAGTATATTATCAATAGTGAAGGGACGATAGAGATACGCCATGTATTGAAGCCTGAAGGGAAAATGCCGCTTTGGTTTCCTCGCATAGGACTTACGCTGACCGTAAGCGATGCGCTCGACCAAGTGAAATGGTACGGCCGAGGACCGCAAGAGAACTATCCGGACCGGAAAACCGGCTATCCGATGGGGATATATGCCTCTACCGTACAAGCTATGTACGAGCCCTATCTAATGCCACAAGATTACGGATTGCGGACAGATGTACGCTGGCTGCAACTGACCACGGACAAAGGCATCGGCCTTCAATTCAAGATGAACGAATGGTTCAACTTCAACATTTATCCGTACAGCACAGACAATCTGACGAAAGCGATGTATACCTACCAATTGCAGAAGCAGAAAGGCATGACCCTGAATCTCGATTATGCCACTACCGGGGTCGGCTGTACGGCCCGCGGTGTATTCGGTGCTTACAAGGCGATGCCGCAGGAATATCGGAGAACCATCAGCATAAGACCTATGATGAAATAAAAATATTGTATCGGACTGGTAAGATTATGAAAAACAAAAATTACTTTATTCTATTAGTGTTGTTTTTAAGCGCTTTACAAATAAAAGCGCAGTATTCATTCGACAACGTGCTTTATGGTGCAGCCTACTATCATGAATATATGCCCTATGAGCGACTGGATGAAGATATCCGGCTGATGAAAAGAGCCGGCCTGACAGTAGTGCGCGTTGGAGAATCTGCCTGGGGAGTATTTGAGCCGCAAGAAGGAAATTTTGAATTTGAATGGATGGACCGCATTCTGGACAAGATGCATGCAGCAGGAATCAAAGTCATCTTGGGAACTCCCACCTATTCCATTCCTGCATGGCTGGCATACAAACACCCGGAAGTGCTGGCAGAACACGCCAAAGGAAACAAAGCCTATTATGGAATCAGACAGAACATGGATTTTACAAACCCGACCTACCAATTCTATTGCGAACGGATTATCCGCAAGATGCTGGAAAGATATGCACAGCATCCGGCAGTCATCGGGTATCAAGTGGACAACGAAACAGAAGCGCGCGGAGTAAACAACAGAGACTATTTCTTCGGATTCAGGAACTACATCAAACAGAAATTCAACAATGACCTGAATCTGCTTGCCAAGGAATGGGGAATGAACTACTGGGGAATGAACATCAACACCTGGGAAGAGTTCTATCCGCGCGATGGAGTGACAAGCCCCTCGTACAAGAATGAATGGGAACGCTATAACCGGAAGGAAGTGGCCGATTTTCTGAATTGGCAGTGCGACCTTGTAAATGAATACAAGCGTAAAGACCAATTTGTCACCCACTGCTTTATGCCCGACTTCCATAATATAGACCAAGTGGAAAGTTTCAGGCAGATGCAATATCCTGCCATCAATGTCTATCACGATGTACAGGATAAACAAGACGGCCAGCGCATCGCTTATGCCGGTGACTTCGTGCGCACCGTGGCCGACAACAATTACATCGTCATGGAAACCAACGCACAAGGCATCGGCTGGGATGCCCGCACCCAGTTTCCTCCCTACGACAACCAGTTGCGGCAGAATGTGTACGCACATTATGCTTCCGGAGCCAATATGGTGGAATACTGGCACTGGTCTACCCTGCACTACGGGCAGGAGACATACTGGCGAGGCGTGCTGGGCCATGACCTCCAGCCCAACCGCATATACAAGGAATTCACCACCACCGCCAAAGAGTTGGAAAGAATAGGCAGCCACATCGTGAACTTGAAAAAGAAAAACCGGGTAGCTATCCTCTACAGTCATGATTCTTATCATGCTCTCGGCTTCATGCCCTACACTTACAAGAGCAATTATCCCATTGATATGGTGCATAAAGCCCTCTATTTCCAAAACATAGAAACGGACATCATCCCTTGTGACAAGACAACCGATTTCAGCGGATATGACATGCTTGTCATTCCCCCTTTGTATGTGGCTACCGACCAATTGCTATTAGCCATTGATGAATTCGTACAGTCCGGCGGACACGTGGTAATGATGCACAAAAGCGGTTACTGCAATGAGCACTCCGCAGTTCGGGCCACCTTGGCTCCCGGGCCGCTACGCAAAGCCTGCGGCTTCCATTACCAGGAATTCTCCACTATCGGTGACTTATCATTAAAGGATAACCCCTTTCAATTAGAGGGAAAGAACCAGATAAGCGACTGGTATGAATTCCTGATTCCCGAGACAGCCACCCCGTTGGCTTATGCAGAGCATCCGTTCTTCGGCAAATGGCCCGTTGTCACCGAAAACAAGTATGGCAAAGGCAAACTGACCTACATAGGAGCCTACCCTTCGCAGGAATTGCTGAATGCCATCGTGCGAAAGGCAGCCATCCATGCCGGTATCATCTCTTCAGAGAGCGACGTGTTCCCCATCATACAGCGTTCGGGAATAAACAAAGCCGGAAAAGCCATCCGTTACTTCTTCAATTACAGCAGCGAGAGTAAAGAAATCACTCATAACTATCCGACATCCAAAGAGCTGATTTCCGGCAAGACTGTAAAAGAAGGAGACCATGTAACATTGCCCCCCTGGGGAGTTCTCATCATGGAAGTTTATTGACCATCAGAAAACATGAGAAAAAATGAGAAAAAAGATATTTGCCTTTCTATTGCTAAGTGCCCTATATGCCGGCGCCCAAGAAGCTCCGGACTGGGAGAATCCTATTGTAGTCGGCATCAACAAAGAGCCGTATCATGCCACACTGACATTGCCTTCGCAAAAAGTCGATTGCAAAGAAATCATATCCCTGAACGGCAAGTGGCGATTCCAATGGTCTGCCGACCCGGGAAAGCGCCCGGCCGACTTCTACAAGAATGATTTCAATACCGACACATGGGATACCATCACAGTGCCGGGAGCATGGCAATTGCAAGGTTATGGGAAACCTATCTATTCCAACGTAAACTATCCCTTCCAGAAGGATGCACCCAGAGTGACAAGCGAGCCTCCCGCCGAATATTACAGTTACGGGCACAGAAATCCCACAGGCTCTTATGTCACCACGTTCGAAGTGACGCCCGATATGAAAGACAAGTGCCTATACCTTCACTTTGAAGGAGTAAAATCGGCCATGTATGTCTGGGTAAACGGAGAGCGGGTAGGCTACAGCCAGAATTCGATGTCGCCTGCCGAGTTTGACATAACCGAATTTGTGAAGAACGGAGCCAATCGTCTGGCAGTGGAAGTGTATCGGTGGTCGGACGGCAGTTATCTGGAAGACCAGGACATGTGGCGGCTTAGTGGAATACTCAGGCCGGTAGAGCTATGGGTACGTCCCCGGACAAATATCCGGGACTATAGGTTCAGCAGCGACTTGTCGGACGACATGCGTTCAGCTACATTCGGAACCGAAATTTGGATAAGAAACCAGACCGACCGTAAAGTAAAAGACCTGACCGTAGAAATAAACCTGGTGGGGAAAGACAACAGAGGAAATAAACTCGACAAAAAAATGGTGGCTCCCGTAGGTACTATTCAGGCCTTTTCTGAAACGAGCGTCACACTGTCCGAAATGCTCCGGGAGCCTCAACTATGGTCTGCCGAAAAACCGCATCTATATGACATCCACATCAAGCTTCGCAGGAAGAATGAACTTTTGGAATCGTTCGAATACCATTGGGGCATACGGAAAATAGAAATCGCGGGAGACGTCTTCAAAGTCAACGGGAAAGCCGTCAAGCTGAAAGGAGTGAACCGTCACGACTTCCATCCCCGTATGGGATTCTTTGTCGACAGCCGGACGATGGAGAGAGATATCCGGCTGATTAAACAAGCCAACATCAACATGATACGCACGTCCCACTATCCACATCTGCCATTGCTGTACGAGCTATGTGACAAGTATGGAATCTACGTAATGGACGAAGCGAACCACGAAAGTCATGCCTACGGTTTGGGGAACAAAGTATTAGGAGACAACCCTCAATGGACACTGGCCCATGTGGACCGGGCAGTAGCCGTGGTGGAAAGGGACAAGAACCATCCGTGCATCCTATTCTGGTCATTGGGCAACGAGGGTGGAAGCGGTGCCAATTTGCGAGCTATGGCAGACACAATCCGTGCCTTAGACCCCACCAGACCGATATACGACGATACAGACCGCACCGTATCCGATGTCTATGACGAAGCTTATCTGCATCCCAACGCTTTGAAGGAACTTGGCGAGAAAATAACCGACCGCCCCGTATTCATGAGAGAGTATGCCTACGCCATGGGAAATTCCATCGGCAACCTCAAGGAGTATTGGGATGTGATTGAAAAGGACGAAAGTATTATCGGAGCTGCCATTTGGTGCTGGGTAGACCAAGGCATTCCTAAAAAGCTTAACGGTGCACCGTTAAGTTTCGGCGAGAGCCCCTCGTCACTCCCATTACTGCCCGATGAATTCTGGGCGTATGGAGGAGATTTCGGGGACTATCCCAACGACGGTCCCACCGGCATTAACGGGCTGGTATCTCCCGACCGGGTGCCTCACCCCCATTACTATGAAGTACAAAAAGTATATCAATACATCAAGTTTGAAAAGAAGGGAACACAGCAAATCAAATTGACCAACGGGTATGCGTTTTCCGATTTGGATGAATTCGATTACAGCTATGAGTGGATATGCAACGGAAAGGCTGTACGCAACGGCGACCTCCACTTGTCCGAAGGGAATCTGCTGGAGGTACCTTCAAGACCGGATAAGTGTGGGGAACTTTGCCTCAATGTATATGCCACGTTGAAGGAATCCACGACGTGGGCAGAGAAGGGCTTCAAAGTTGCCAAGGAACAACTTACGTATCATGACTATGAATTCCCACAATTGAAGGATGACGGCGGGAAGGCCACGTTTAAGGAGACACCCGAAGCGGTGGAAATTATAGCCGCCGATGCCTTGTTCACCATAGAAAAAGGTACCGGTGCTTTGGTGAGTTGGCGAGTCAAGGGAGAAGAGTTGTTGCACAGTGCCTTGGAACCCTATTTTTGGAAACCGGCAAATGACATTCAGGTCCGCAACGGCTACAATGAACGTTTGAGCGCTTGGAAAAATGCAGAGCAAAAACGTATCGTAAAGGCATACCAAGCAACCGTAAACGATGGTATGGTGATAGTGGATGCCAGTCTCTCCCTCCCCCGGATAGGAGCCGGTTACCATCTCCGCTACACTGTGGACGGCAAAGGCCGCATACAAGTAGAAGCAACCTATCAGCCTGAAAAGGAAGATATTCCGCTGATGCCCAAATTCGGTATGCGCATGAGAATGCCCTCGGCGCTGAATCGGATAGCCTGGTACGGACGCGGCAAGTTCGAGAACTATCCCGACCGCAAGAGCTCCGCTTTCCTGGGAGTCTACGAGTGTGGCATACACGAATTTATCACGAACTACATCGTACCGCAAGACAATGCCAACCGGTGCGATACACGCTGGTTCATGCTGGGAGACAGTGAGCGATGGAAAATACAAGTCAAAGGCCTGCAACCCCTATGTTTCCGTATATGGCCCTACGGGGAAGAAGACCTAGAAGGGAAAGAACATGCGCACGAACTGCCCGAACGCGACTTCATCAACCTGAATATCGACTCCAACATACACGGAGTAGGTGGAAACGACGGATGGGGCGCACAGACCATGAAGCCATACACCATTGACGGCAATCGCTCCTACCGATATGGGTTTATCATGGAGTATATGGACAAAACAGAATAATCCGTTCATCAATGTATTCAAAAAGGAAATAAACATTTTGTAAACAACAATAAAGGTATGAAAAGAAACATCTTTAAAACAATTCTCCTATCCGCCTGCATCCTGCAAGGGGGCAGTGCATTGGCACAACAAGAGAAAGCAGAACCGGGCAAGTTCTCACCTACCTGGGAGTCATTGTCCCAATACGAAGTGCCCGAATGGTTCCGCAACGCCAAATTCGGCATATGGGCACACTGGGGTCCGCAATGCCAACCCGAAGCCGGCGACTGGTACGGTCGTGGCATGTACGAAGAGGGCGGTGCTGCCTACAAGTGGCACTTGGAGCATTACGGACATCCTTCGGAATTCGGCTTCAAGGATGTAATCAACGAATGGAAAGCCGAAAAATGGAACCCGGAGAGGCTGGTAGCCCTTTTCAAGAAAACCGGTGCCCGATATTTCTTTGCCATGGGCAACCATCACGACAACATGGACTTGTGGGACAGTAAATACCAGTCATGGAACTCCGTCAACATGGGCCCCAAGCGAAACGTACTGGGTGAATGGGAGAAAGCGGCTCGCAAAAACAAACTGCCCTTCGGTGTCAGCATCCACTCCTCCCATGCTTGGACATGGTATGAAACTGCACAAGGAGCCGACAAGAAAGGCCCATACGCAGGAATCTCCTACGATGCCCGCGTAGTGACTAAGGAAGACGGCAAGGGAAAATGGTGGGAAGGCTACGACCCGCAAGAGCTATACGTACAGAATCATGCCCTGAGCGGACATGCTTGGGTGGCATGGGACTGGCCCGAAGGAACCTCTGTCCCCCCGCAGAGCTACTACGACAACTTCTTCGACCGCACAGTGGACATGATAAACAAATATCATCCCGACCTGGTCTATTTCGACGACAGCATACTCCCCTTCTGGCCCATCAACGATACGGGGCTGAAAGTCGTGTCGCACTACTATAACCAAAACATGAAGCTTCACAAGGGCAATCTCAATGCCGTAGTCTTCGGAAAGAAGCTGGAAGCTAAACATAAAGAGGCCATCGTATGGGATGTAGAAAAAGGGGTTCCATCGGAATGCCAGGACAAGGCGTGGCAAACCTGTAGTTGCCTCGGTACTTGGCACTATAACCGCTTTGCTTACGAAGACAACTGGTATAAATCAGCCGAGACCGTCATCCACATGCTCATTGACATCGTCAGTAAAAATGGCAACCTATTACTAAGCGTACCAATGAAAGGAAACGGTACCATCGACGACAAGGAAGAAAAAATTCTGGAAGACATAGCCGCCTGGATGGAGGTGAACGGAGAAGGAATATTCGACACACGTCCCTGGTGTATTTATGGTGAAGGTCCCTCCACAGAAACAGCAATACCTTTGGACGGAGCAGGATTCAACGAAGGCAAGAACGCACCCTACACTTCTGCCGACATCCGGTTTGTGAAAAAAGGGAAATACTTGTATGCCCATATCATGAAATGGCCCTCAGACAGAAAAATACAGATAAAATCACTGGCTACCGGCAGTCCCTACTGCAAAGGAGAAATCGAAAAGGTAGAATTATTAGGAGGCGGAAAGGCAAAGTTCAGAAGAACTTCCAAAGGCTTGCTTATTGACCTTCCCAAAGACAAGACTCCCAATCCTATTTCTTTGGTACTGAAAATCACTAACCGTTAAACTGCTGATATTGTATGAAAAAGGGATTTTTTTTAAGACTATTTGTCCTGCTGATGCTGACATTTTTCATAGCAGAACAAGGCAGAGCACAAACCTACCAACGCACCTCACAAGGCATTAAAAGCACTGTGCAAGGTATAAATATAGATATTAGCTTCTTCTCTCCTGTCACAGTGAGAATCTTAAAATCGCCTGACGGCTGGAAGTATACCAAAGAAAGCTTGTCGGTCATCGGGCAACCGGAAAAAGTAAAACTATCCGTCTCTTCGAAAGGGGGCATATTGACTATCAAAAGCCATCAGCTTACAGTCCATCTCAACGAAGAGACCGGACAAATAACTTTTGCCTCTTCCGATGGAAAATCGCTGTTGCAGGAACAAAATAAAGGCGCACGTTTTGATGATTTCAACGATGCCGGCACAAAAACCTTCAGCGTTTATCAATCGTTCACCTTAGAGAAAGACGAAGCTATTTATGGATTGGGACAATTGCAAAACGGCAAAATGTCGCAACGTAACCAGACCAAACGCCTTATCCAAGACAATCTTGAGGATGTGATTCCCTTCTTCCAGTCCGTCAAAGGCTACGGTCTCTTTTGGGACAACTATTCGCCAACCATCTTCAAAGACAATCAAGAAGAGACATCCTTCCTTTCTGAAGTCGGCGACTGCATTGACTACTACTTCATGTACGGCGAAAATGCCGATGGAGTAGTTGCCCAGATGCGCTACCTCACAGGACAAGTGCCCATGTTTCCATTATGGACATATGGATTCTGGCAAAGCCGTGAACGCTACAAAAGCCAAAAAGAGATTGTTGGCGTAGTGCAAAAATACCGCGAACTGGGTGTGCCCCTCGATGGAATTATCCAGGATTGGAGATACTGGGGAAGCAACTACCTGTGGAACGCAATGGATTTTTTGAACGAAGAATTCTCCGACCCCAAAAAAATGATGGAAGACATACACGGAATGAACGCCCACATTATTATCTCCATTTGGTCAGCTTTCGGACCACATACCAAACCCTATCGCGAGTTAGACAAAGGGAACATGCTCTTCAACTTCCGCACATGGCCCGAATCCGGTTCCGAGAAGTGGCCTCCCAATATGGACTATCCATCCGGTGCCCGCGTGTACGATGCCTACCATCCGCAAGCACGCGACATCTATTGGAAGTACCTGAACGAGAACCTACGTTCTGTGGGTATAGACGGCTGGTGGATGGACTCTACCGAACCCGACCATTTTCACCCCATTCCTGAAGATTTTGACACGCCCACCTATTTGGGGTCATTCCGTAAAGTACGCAATGCCTACCCTTTAATGAGTGTAGGTGGAGTGTACGACCACCAGCGTGCCGTAACTTCGGATAAACGCGTATTTATCCTTACCCGCTCAGCCTTTGCCGGCCAGCAACGTTATGGTGCCAATACATGGACAGGAGATATCACAGCATCATGGGAAGTTTTGGAGAAGCAAATACCTGCGGGATTAAACTTCTCACTATGCGGCATTCCCCATTGGAACAGCGATATCGGCGGATTCTTCCTATGGCAATATCCCTTGATGCTGGATGACCCGGATTATCGCGAGCTTTATGCCCGTTGGATACAGTTCGGTACATTCTGTCCCATGATGCGGTCACATGGGGAAGGTGCTCCCAGAGAAATCTATCAATTCGGCAAAAAAGGCGAGCCAATATACGATGCGATTGAGAAATACATTCGGTTACGCTACAGTTTGTTACCATACATCTACACAACTGCCTGGGAGGTAACTGCCAATCAGTCCAGCTTCATGCGTGCCTTGGCAATGGATTTTGCCCACGATCGCAACGTGTGGAACATCCACAATCAGTATATGTTTGGCAAATCCCTATTGGTATGCCCTGTAACCCAACCCATGTATACCCAAACAGTTTCGGACACCATCCGTGTAGAAGATTTCAGTACCGTTAAGTCTATGCGAATATATCTGCCTAAAAATACGGAATGGTATGATTTTTGGACCAATCAGAAACACTCCGGCGGACAATATATCGTGAAAGATACCCCTATTGACATTTTACCACTTTATGTGAAAGCAGGTTCCATCCTGCCAATAGGTCCCGAAGTGCAGTATAGCACCGAAAAATCATGGGACAACTTGGAGATAAAAGTGTATCCCGGTTGTAACGGCGAATTCACACTTTACGAAGACGAGAATGACAACTACAATTATGAAAAAGGAATGTACAGCACCATTACGATGAAATGGAATGACCGTACTCGCATGCTCACTATTGAAAATCGGAAAGGAGAGTTTTCCGGTATGTTGAAAGAACGGAAATTCAACATAGTAACTGCTGATGGCGCAAAAAAGGCAGTGGCTTATAATGGGAAAAAAGTAACGGTTAAAATGTAATGGTTTCTAAAAACAGCTATTAATTTGCATTATGGAAATAAATACTCGTATGAAAAAATATCATCATTATCTTACCCTTTTAAGTTTATTTATGCTGCTCGGCATCCTGAAATTGCAAGCAGCGATACAACTCCCTGCCATATTTTCCAACCATATGGTGCTACAACGTAACTCAGAACTTACTTTCTGGGGATGGGGTATTCCGGGAGAAACAATTTCCATCGCCCCCGAATGGATGAAAGGAGAAATAATCAAAACCCAAGTCAATAATACGGGGAAATGGTCAGCCCGTGTACCTTCCGGCGAAGCCGGCGGACCTTATGAGATTCGTTTCAGCGGCTCGTCAGAAGTAACCTTGACCGATGTCATGCTAGGCGAAGTTTGGCTGTGCAGCGGACAATCCAATATGGAATGGAGCGCCAACCACGGCATAAAGAACGGAGACGAGGAAACGGCAAATGCCCATTGTCCCAATCTCCGAATTTTTCACGTGGCCAGAATAGCCGCCCCGTTCCCTCAAGAAAACTGTTTCTCGCAATGGACACAGTGCACGCCCGAAACGATGCGCAGCACGAGTGCCCTGGCCTACTTCTTCGGCCGCAACATCCAGGAAGAGCTGGACGTGCCGGTAGGAATCATCGTAGCCGCATGGGGCGGAACCACCGCCGAGACATGGACGCCCCGCGAATGCGTAATGAGCGACCCGGTCTTGTGCGACTATCCGTATGAATCCAATCCTTGGTTTCCGGCTGAAACAGGCACGTTGTACAACAGCATGATTTATCCCGTGATGCCCTACGGCATTGCCGGATGCATCTGGTATCAGGGAGAAGCCAACCAAGGCCGTGCCAGCTCCTACGCCCGGGTGATGCAGCGGCTGATAGGCTCGTGGCGTACCGGATTTAACAAGGAATTCCCATTCTATCTGGTCCAGATAGCCCCCTTCCAATACCACTCCAAAGACAACGGACCGGCACTGCTACGCGAGCAGCAGGCCATGTTGCCCGAAATGCTGGACAAGGTCAAGATGATTACCGTGTCAGATTTGGTGGACAATGTGCAGGACATCCATCCACGTGACAAAAGAAGCGTAGGCAAACGTCTCGCCAATCTTGCACTGGACGATACATACCATATATATGCAGGCCCCTATAAAAGCCCGGTCTTTGAAAGCGCCTGCCGCAAAGGCAACCATGTGACAATCTCTTTCAAAGACATAAAGAACGGACTGGCCGTACACGGGAAAAGGATAGAGGGGCTGATGATGGCCGCAGCCGGCCAGGAATGGCAAGAGGCCCGGGCCAGGATAGACGGGGGAAAGCTGATTGTCCCGGTAAAAGGAATCGAAAGCCCGGTTTCCATTCGCTACTGCTTCAGTGACGCTGCTCAAGGCAACCTTTTTTCAACGGAAGGCATCCCCTTAGCCCCCTTCCGGGCAGACAGCATTGCCTCTTCTGAAAACATTCCGGTTTCTACAGACAGCGCTTTGGAAGAATCTTTTGAATTCTCGCCCAAGTTCTCTACCGGCAATGCCAATCCCCTTCTCGACTTCCAATACATGGCCGACCCCACAGCAGTGGTGCACGACGGCCGCATTTATGTGTACGGCACTAACGACCACCAGCAATATGATGTAGTGGGCCGTAACGGGAAAAACACCTATCAGCACATCCATTCGCTGACGATGGTCTCTTCTGACGACATGGTGAACTGGACTTATCACGGAGTAATCAATGTAAAGGCTCTGGCTCCCTGGGGAATGGCTTCGTGGGCACCTTCCATCGCTTCGCGCAAGGAGGCCGACGGCAAAACCCACTTCTATCTGTACTACTCCAACAGCGGTTCCGGTGTAGGTATGCTGACTGCCACTTCCCCCGTGGGGCCCTGGACAGACCCATTGGGCAAATGTGTGGTAGACGGTAATACTCCAGGACTCGGCAAGTGTAAAGCTCCCTTCGATCCGGGAGTAGTCATCGACGACAAGGGCATCGGCTGGCTCTCCTTTGGCGGGGGCGACAGCGACGACTACATTCCCGGAGACGCACGCATCGTGCGGCTGGCAAATGACATGAAGACGCTGGACAGCGAAATAGTTGAAATAAAAGCGCCATACCACTTTGAAGCAAACGAACTGAACTATCTGAACGGCACTTGGATTTACACCTACAACACCAACTGGAAGAACCGGGATGCATGGCCCCACAAGGATATAGACAAGCCGAGCCGGTGCTGCATGAGCTACATGACGAGTCGCACGCCACTTGAGACAGACAGCTGGACCTATCGGGACAACTACTTCAAAAATCCCGGCGACTATGGCATGTCCGACAGCAACAACCATACACATCTGGTAAAATTTCAAGGGAAGTACTATCTCTTCTACCACTCACTGGGCTTGCAGGACAGCCGCGACCTCAAAGTGGGTGTCCGCAGTATCTGCGTGGAAGAAATAGAGGTGGACGAAAAGGACCTCACTATCCACATGGGCACAGCCACAGCCAAGGGCGTTTCACAAATCAAGCCTCTCGACCCGTTTGCGCAGCAACAGGCCGAGACCACAGCCGCCACACGCGGCGTTGCCTTTGAACCTACCGGACAGACAGGCAACATGTCTGCCGTAGGAAACAAGAGCGGACAGGCCATCTGTGTCCGCGGTGCGGAATTCCCGCAATCACCTCAAGCCATACAGATGAAGATAAAAGGGAAAGGCTCCATCGAAATACACATGGACAGTCCAGACGGTCCGCTCCTATCCACCTTGACCTTTGATACCGATACGTGGCAAACATTGACAAAGCCGTTGGACAAACGGA
This sequence comes from Bacteroides uniformis, assembly GCF_025147485.1. NCBI lineage: Bacteria > Pseudomonadati > Bacteroidota > Bacteroidia > Bacteroidales > Bacteroidaceae > Bacteroides > Bacteroides uniformis. The sequence goes on from NZ_CP102263.1 coordinate 727,535, forward strand.
TAAAAGGCAAACACGACATTTACTTCGTATTCGGGAACGGAAAGTTCTTATTTGACGAATGGAAATTCACAAAATAATGAATCCGTCGGCAGAATCTGCCCAGTATCTCTTCACCCTTGTGATGATATCGCTGCACAATTCGAGCCAACACACAACAAGCCAGCAAGTTACTTTGCCAGCGTTTTGCCACCATATTGGCAAAGTTTTGCCATGCCTTTGGCAAAGCTTTGCCAATGTGGTGGCAAAACCTTGCCAACTTGTCGGCAAGAAAGACAAAAGCAACATCGCTGTCCGCAAAGAGGCGGAAGCACGTCCTCAATATAATTCCGCTAACGGGAAAGAGACAGATTGGTTCCATTAACGGGCAGAAGTTTTAAAAAATGGGAAGGATTTGGCACAATAGTTCCGCGCAAATTCTCATTTATCGAACAAAAATTGTATTTTTGCCTGCGACTGAAAAATCAGTAATATCATAGAATAGACAATTCCCGAACAAATATGAGCGAAGATTTTGAAGCACCGAAAGATGATTTGGACAAGGAACTCCCGGCCGGGAGCGAAGAACACTCGGATTACAAACCTGCGGACGCAAAGGATGCCAATATAAAGCACCAACTGAGCGGCATGTACCAGAATTGGTTTCTGGACTACGCCTCATACGTTATATTGGAACGTGCCGTACCCCATATCATGGATGGTCTGAAACCCGTACAGCGGCGTATCCTCCACTCCATGCGCCGCATGGAAGACGGGCGCTACAACAAGGTGGCGAACATCGTAGGACATACCATGCAGTTCCATCCGCACGGTGATGCTTCTATCGGCGATGCTCTGGTACAACTGGGACAAAAGGACTTGCTCGTGGATTGCCAGGGAAACTGGGGTAACATTCTGACGGGTGACAGCGCCGCTGCCCCCCGTTATATCGAAGCACGTCTCTCCAAGTTCGCACTGGACGTGGTATTCAACCCCAAGACCACCGAATGGAAACTCTCTTATGACGGGCGAAACAAAGAACCGGTTACACTACCGGTAAAATTCCCACTGCTGCTTGCACAAGGTGTGGAAGGTATTGCCGTAGGCCTGTCATCCAAAATATTACCACATAACTTCAATGAGCTGTGCGATGCTTCCATCAGCTATCTGCACAACGAAGAATTCAAGCTGTACCCCGACTTCCAGACGGGAGGCAGTATCGATGTATCCAAATACAACGACGGTGAACGTGGCGGTGCGATACGCGTGCGCTCCAAAATAGAAAAGATAGACAACAAGACACTTGCCATTAAGGAAATTCCTTACGGGAAAACGGTGGCCAGTGTATGCGACTCCATCGTAAAGGCCAGCGAAAAAGGAAAAATCAAGATACGTAAGGTAGAGGACCTAACATCCGGCAGTGTGGAAATATTAGTGCATCTAGCCCCGGGTGTATCATCCGACAAGACCATCGATGCCCTCTATGCCTTCACCGACTGTGAAGTGAGCATCTCTCCCAACTGCTGTGTCATCGACGACCAAAAGCCCCACTTCCTCACCGTGAGTGATGTATTGCGCAAATCAGTCGACAACACATTGGCACTGCTACGCCAGGAACTGGAAATCCGTAAGGGAGAGATACTGGAAAGCCTGCATTTCGCTTCACTCGAAAAGATATTCATTGAAGAACGTATTTACAAGGATAAGGAGTTTGAACAAGCCAAAAACATGGATGCCGCCTGCGAACATATCGATGAGCGCCTGACTCCCTACTACCCGACTTTTATCCGCGAAGTGACCAAGGAAGACATCCTCCGGCTGATGGAGATAAAGATGGCACGTATCCTCAAATTCAACTCCGACAAGGCAGAGGAACTGATAGCACGCATGCGAAAGGACATAGAGGAGATAGACTGCCATCTGGCAAACATCGTGGAATATACCGTCGACTGGTTCCGTATGTTGAAGGACAAGTACGGCAAAGCCTTCCCCCGCCGCACGGAACTGCGTAACTTCGACACCATCGAAGCAACCAAAGTCATCGAAGCCAACGAAAAGCTGTACATCAACCGCGAAGAGGGTTTCATCGGAACTGGATTGAAGAAAGACGAATTCATAGGCAACTGCTCGCCCATAGATGACGTGATTATCTTCTTCCGCGATGGAAAATATATCATCACACCGGTGGCCGACAAGAAGTTCGTGGGCAAGAATATACTTTATGCCAACATTTTTAAGAAGAACGACAAACGTACCATCTACAATGTCTGCTACCGTGACGGCAAGGAGGGGACAAGCTATATCAAGCGTTTTGCCGTCACTTCCGTGGTGCGTGACCGCGAATACGATGTGACGCAAGGTACTCCCGACTCCCGTATCACCTACTTCACCGCCAATCCCAATGGAGAAGCTGAAATCATCAAGGTAACCCTGAAACCCAATCCCCGTGTACGCCGTATTATCTTCGAGGAGGATTTCAGCAACATCAATATCAAGGGACGGCAGGCCATGGGAAATATACTCACGAAACTCCCCGTACACAAGATAGCCTTGAAACAACGTGGAGGCTCCACGCTGGGTGGACGGAAAGTCTGGTTCGACCGTGATGTGCTACGTCTCAACTACGACGGGCGCGGAGAATATCTCGGAGAATTCCAGAGCGAAGACACCATCCTTGTCGTACAGAACAGCGGAGAGTTCTATGCCACCAACTTCGACTTGAACAATCACTATGACGATGGCATACGCGTATTGGAGAAATACGATCCGAACAAAGTATGGACCGCCGTACTCTACGATGCCGACCAGCAGAACTATCCTTACATCAAGCGTTTCTGCTTCGAGGCAACCGCCCGCAAGCAAAACTACTTGGGAGAAAACAAGAACAGCAGCCTCATTCTGCTGACAGACGAGTGCTACCCGCGTTTAGAGGTGGTGTTTGGCGACCACGACAATTTCCGAGAGCCGATGGTGGTGGAAGCCGACGAATTCATCGCCGTGAAAGGCTTCAAAGCAAAAGGTAAGCGCCTGACCACCTATACTATAGAAACCATCAACGAATTAGAGCCTACCCGCCAACCTGAACCCTCGCAGAAAACCGAAGAGCAGGAAACGGATGAAGAACCGGAAATTCTGGACCCCGACCACGGTAAAAGCGAAGGGGACATACTGGACGAGATGACAGGACAGATGAAACTCTTTTGATGAAGGACGGAAATGAAGTATTAGTGGCTAACGATTACTAATTTGTAATTGATAATTTAATATGTACATATACAAGATAATAATCCTATGCGGACTGCTCTTGGGAAGTGTCGGACTGAAAGCACAAGAAGCACAATGCAGCATCGACCGGAAGCTACGGGCTGACTCCACCAACCGTAACCGTATTATCACCCGTGCCACCATGTATGGTGTCGGCTTCACCAACGTGTTCGACACTTATCTTTCACCTCAGGAGTATAAGGGAATCGATTTCCGTATCTCCCGCGAAAGCATGCGGATGACACGGTTGATGGACGGCAACGTGTCTCTGCAAACTTTCTTCCAGGCAGACTTGGGATATACACACAACAAAGTAGACAATAACAATACATTCTCCGGACTGGCCAACTGGAACTACGGCCTGCATTATAATTTTCCAATCACGGGCAATTTCAAACTGCTTGCCGGAGGAGTCGGCGACTTCAACGGTGGCTTTGTCTATAATCTGCGCAACGGAAACAACCCCGCCCAAGCACGTGCCTATATCAACCTTGCCGCATCTGGAATGGCTATTTGGGACTTGCGCATCAAGAACCGTCCCATCACACTACGCTATCAGGTAAATCTTCCTTTGGCAGGTATCATGTTCATGCCCAACTATGGACAGTCCTACTACGAGATATTTACGTTAGGACATTGGGACGGAGTAGTGAACTTCACCTCCCTGCACAACCAGCCCTCTCTGAGACAAATGCTGACCGCAGACTTTCCGGTGGGACGTGCCCGGATGCGTTTCGCTTACATATGGGACGCACAACAGTCCAAAGTAAATGAAATAAAGACACATACTTACTCGCATGTATTCATGGTGGGGTTCGTAAAGGAACTCTATCTGTTTCCTAACAAGAGAAAGTAAAAAGTGACAAGGTGATAAACGATAAGATGATAAGGATAATGTGCATGAAAAGAAGATATATTTTAATAATTTGGAGTATCCTACTCACGTTATTGCCCCTATTGAACGGATGTATTCGTGAGGAAGAGTTCGACAATACCCCACAAGGCAATTTCGAAGCCTTGTGGAAAATAATAGACGAACAGTACTGCTTCCTGGACTACAAGCAAATAGACTGGGATGCCATCCATGACAAGTATCAGCCACTCATTACCCCGGGAATGAGCTACGACGGTCTATTTGAAATATTAGGTAACATGCTTGCCGAGTTAAAAGACGGACATGTCAACTTGTACTCTTCCTCCAACATGGCGCGCTACTGGGACTGGTATCTGGATTATCCTCGTAACTTCAACGAAAGTATCATTGAAAAGTACCTGGGAAGAGACTACCGCATTGCTGGAGGCGCCAAATATACCATATTGGAGGACAACATAGGATATATCTATTACGGTGATTTCTCCAGCGGCATCGGAAACGGCAACCTGGATGAGATTCTGTTATACCTTTCCGCTTGTAACGGCCTGATTATCGACGTGCGCAACAATGGTGGCGGCAACCTGACAAACGCCACCCGAATGGCACAACGCTTCACGAATGAAAAAGTACTGACGGGATATATTCAGCACAAGACCGGCAAAGGCCATAGCGATTTTTCAGATCCGACTCCCATTTATGTGGAACCTTCCAACAGTATCCGCTGGCAAAAAAAGGTAATTGTCCTGACCAACCGTCATTCCTATAGTGCAACCAATGATTTTGTCAACTCCATGCGCTGTTTTCCCAATGTCACCCTGGTTGGTGACAAAACCGGCGGCGGGTCGGGCCTGCCATTCTCTTCGGAACTGCCCAACGGATGGGGGGTACGCTTTTCTGCCAGCCCGCACCTCGATGCCCAAAAACAGCATATCGAGTTCGGCATCGACCCGGACAAGAAAGTGGATATGAGCAAAGAAGATGAGAACAATGACTTGGACACCATCATTGAGGAAGCAAGAAAAATACTGAAAGTGACTTTCTAAAACGACTTTATCTACAAAACAATTTGCCAAAACGAAAATTCTTTCTATCTTTGCTCCCGCTAATCGGAATTATTCCGCGGATGTGGCGTAATTGGCAGCCGCGCCAGACTTAGGATCTGGTGCCGTGAGGCGTGTAGGTTCGAGTCCTATCATCCGCACAATCCCTATAATAAATTTCAAAAGACAAACAACTAAGAGGGGAGGATATTCATTAAGAAACATCCTCCCTAACCGCTTCAAGTACCTTTTTTATCTCATCAAAACACAATATTTAGAATACTTATTGTATCTTTGCTTCCAAGAAACACTTCGATTAACCTGAAAAAATGAAACAAAATACGATAAGACCGATGCTTTTCAAGTATTGGGTAGTGTGCCTTCTATTGTTCATCCTCTTCATCCAGGCCAGGGCTTCTTCCTTCATGCCCGCCGTCACCAACTATCTTGCCAAAGACTATGAAGCCGGTTATCAGAACTGGGCATGTGCGCAAGGCAGCAACGGCGAAATGTATTTCGGCAACAGCCAGGGGCTCCTGGTATATGACGGTTATCGCTGGACTCTCCACAAAGTGCCGGGGAACCATATTGTCCGTTCGGTGTATGTGAAAGAAGACCGTATCTATGTGGGGGCATTCGAGGAATTCGGCTATTTCAAGTATTCGGAGGCAGGCACTCTCCGGTACCATTCTTTGAGCAAATTCCTGAAAAATTTCCCCATGGAGAACAACGAGATATGGAACATTGTAGAGCTGGACGGTCGCATCTACTTCCAGTCGTTCAGCGCCTGGTTCTCCTACGACGGGAAGATGGTACACGCTTTCCGCAACAGACAGCAACAGCCGCTCTACTTCTACACCCAAAACGGACATATCTACACACAGATGATTGATGAGGACTTCTATGAATTCGACGGCAAGGATTTCCTTCATCTCTTCCCCCGCAGCCAAGTGAACGATGACAATGTAGTGGCATTACTGCCCGACGGGGACGACAGCTTCCTGATGGTCACAGAGAATAACGGATTGTTCCGCTACAACGGTGACATCACCCCCTGGAAAACAGACATTGATGCAGAGCTGAAGAAACAGCGGGTGAACCGCGCCGTCATGACCAATGATTCCATATTCATGATAGGTACAGTCTTGAATGGCATATACGCCATCGACCGCAAAGGACATTGCCTCTGGCACTTCAATCTGGATAACCGTCTGGACAACAACACAGTCCTGGGCTTGTTCTGTGACAAAGATAACAACGTATGGGCAGCATTGGACGACGGCATCGCATACATCCACCACAACTCACCCGTCATGCTGCTGACTCCTGCCAACCATGAAACCAAACTGGGCATGGTGTACGACATAGCCCACCGGGGCGACTGTTTCTATCTGGCCACCAACCAGGGCTTGTACGAATACCACCAGGTTACCGAGAATCTGCGCCTGCTTCCCCATACTGAAGGACAGAACTGGTATGTGAAGGACATTGACGGGCAACTCTTTGCAGGCAACAATGCCCATACCTTATTAATAGGCGAAAAAGGGAATGTTTCCGTCATAAGCAATACCAACAGCAGTACGTGTCTGATAAAGTGCACCCTCTATGGCGAAGAGATACTGTTGGAATCATCCTACGCCAATTTGCGTATCTATAAAAAGAAGAACGGGCAATGGACCTTTTCGCATGTCATAGACGGCTTCATTGCACCGGTCATGCACTTGGAGGTGGACCAAAGCGGTGTCATCTGGGCTTCACACATGTATCAGGGAGTCTATAAAATAGTCTTGAGCGATGACTTGTCGGCTGTAAAAAGCGTACGGCACATCTCCCATTTAGGCTCGGAATATATCATCGGCCCTATCCAAGTAATGAAAATGCGAGGACGTATCGTCTTTTCCAGTCCCAACGGCTTCTATACCTATGACGACATCACCCGGCAGATTATCCCCTTCCAAAAGCTGAATGCCATTCTGCCTTACATCAGGAATGCTCATTCTGTGGTATCCGTCACGAACGACCGCTTCTGGCTGTCCGGTTCACATGAGTACGTATTGGTAGAGTACGCAGAAGGAGAGTACATCGTGAAGCAGCGCATCCTCATCGAACTGTTTGATTCTCCATGCATAGAGAACTACAACAATGTGTTCGTCGACAATGACGTTGTCTATTTTAATCTGAACAACGGAATCGCCAGTTACAGCAAAAACACAGACAGCCTCAGTCCTACTCTGGAGTCCGCCCTCTCACTGAGCTCGGTCACTGCTTCCTCTTCCGATAAAAAGGAGAAACGCCTGCCTCTGTCTGGAAATGTCGAACTGGAAAGCAATTACCGGGATTTGCTGTTCTCAGTAAGCCTGCCGCATTACAATAAATTGTCCGTACATTTCCATTATGTCCTGCAAGGAGGACAAGGCATGGCGCTGACATCGGACCTGAAAGAGCCCGAAATCCGCTACGGTAGCCTGGATTACGGAGAATACACATTCCAGGCAGAAGCCTATAATGATTTGGGACAGAAAATCGGTGAGGTGGAATATCATTTTGCCATAGCCCGCCCTTTCTACCTCTCCTATTATGCCTTTGCGCTCTATCTCATAGTTCTCACAGCGCTTGTCTACTTTTTCTCCAAGTGGCGCGCCAACCGTGCCATGGAAAAGAAACGGAAGGAGTATGAGGCAGAGCAGGTGCAGCAGAACATCAAGATGCGCGAGCAGGAGCATCTGATAACTCTGCAGCAACAGCAATTGCTGGAAGCCGAGTTGTCGGCAAAGAGTAAAGACCTTGCCAGCATGGCACTGGGTGTATTTGCCAAGAACGAGGTCCTGGAGAAACTTCGTACTGTCGTACAAGAGTCCCTGGTGAAAGGGCAATATGGACGCAAGAACCTCGAATCTCTGCTGAAGCTCATCAACGAAAACATCGAGACACAGGAATTTTGGGATGTATTCCAGAACAATTTCGACCTGATTCATGAGAAATTCTTCCGTAATTTGCGCGAACGTTATCCCAGTCTTACCGCTACCGACCTCCGTTTTTGTGCGCTGCTGCGCCTGAATCTTTCTACGAAAGACATTGCGCAAATGACCAACCTCACTATCCGGGGAGTAGAGGCAGCACGCTACCGTTTGCGCAAGAAACTGGATATCCCCGACGGAACGGGATTAGTGGATTTTCTCATCGACTTGAAATAAAGCGGCTACAAATCATTCAATCATAATAAACTGATTATTAGAAACAAGTAACACGAAAACGTAGTAAAACGGTACCCATTTTTACCCTAAACGTATTATCGTGGTAGTGATTTTTTTTGCCTTACTTACCGTAATTACTTCCTTTGCCGGCAGAATTATTAACTCTTAAATTTAGTTTATGAGAAGGCAAACTTTATTTCTTCTATTCATGATTTTGTTCTCATTGCCACTGACAGTTTTGGCACAAGGAACAAAGACAGTTAAAGGAACTGTTGTTGATCAGAACAACGAACCGATTATTGGAGCCACGGTTGTAGTAAAAGGCTCTACTATTGGAGCAGCTACCGACCTCGACGGTAACTATGTACTGAACGGCGTCCCTGAAGACGCAACTCTCGTATTCAACTATTTGGGCATGTTGCCGCAGGAAATAAGCGCTGCGGGACAATCCGTCATTAATGTAAAGCTACGTGAAGATGCACAACTACTGGAAGAAGTTGTTGTTATCGGTTACGGTTCGGCCAAGGCGAAAGACCTGACGGCCCCGATTGACGTTGTCAAAGAGAAAGAACTTATCAATGTTCCTACCTCCTCCCCGATGGCAGCATTGCAGGGAAAGGTACCGGGTGTTAACATCATCAATTCGGGAACGCCGGGCGAAGGTCCTAAAGTGACCATCCGTGGTATGGGTTCCTTCGGTGACACCTCTCCTCTCTATGTAGTGGACGGAATGTTCTACGACAACATCAACTTCCTGAACAATTCCGACATTCAGGACATGACCATCTTGAAAGACGCATCCGCATCTGCCATCTACGGTGTACGCGCCGCCAACGGTGTTGTAATCATCACCACCAAGAAAGGAAGCCGCAACCAGGATGCCAAGATTACCTATAACGGTTATGTAGGTATTCAGAAAGCCACCAACCTGCTGGAGATGTGTAACTCTCACGAGTATGCCACCATGATGTTGGAAGCCAACCCGGAAGCTTACCGGTCGATTTTCGAAAAGTCAGTAGCCGAATTCGGAGGCAATATGGAAAACCTGCAATTCAATGCCGATACCAACTGGTATGACGAACTGTTGCGCACAGCCATGATGACCAATCACAGCTTGAATATCTCCGGTGGTACGGAAAAAGCGACCTACTCTGCCGGCATGAGCTATCTGGCACAAGACGGTATCATGGACGTGGAAAACTACTACCGCCGCTTGAACTTCCGTGCCGCCCTTGACTACGAAGCCCGCAAATGGCTGAAAGTAGGCTTCAACGGCGTATTCAGCAACTCGCAGCAGCAGCTTCCCAAGAATGCCGCATGGCAACAGGCATACAACACACCGTCTATCATCCCGGTGTATGATGACCGCCGCGACGATGCCGTGTTCCCTAAGAAGTACACATCGCCCGAGCAGGTGGGCTTGACCAACAACTTCAACAATCCGGTAGCCACTGCCAACTATTACGACAACCGGAACGAGACCTACCAAGTGCTGACCAACTTCTATGCACAGCTCAACCTCATCCCCGACAAGCTGAATATACGCAGTAGCTACAGCTACGACTACTCAATGATTCGCGGTTCTGAGTTCACTCCTACCTACTATGTAGGCACCAACCAGAAGAAAGAGGTTACCGAACTCACTAAAAAGAACACTAACTACTACAAATATATATGGGACAACGTGGCCACTTATACTGACAAGTGGGGCAAACACTCCTTTACCGGTATGCTGGGTGCATCCATGCGTCAAGAGCAATACCGCCTGCTCGAAGGTACCGCCACCAACGTGCCCGAAGGTGAGGACGTGTGGAAATACATCGCACTGGGCAACAAGGAAGGCGCTACGGTGAAAGACGACGGCTGGAAATACCGCGGTCTCTCCTATTTCACCCGACTGAATTACAACTACAACGACAAGTACATGTTGATGTTCACCTTCCGTGCCGACGGCTCGTCCAAGTACAACGACAAATGGGGCTACTTCCCCTCCATCGGTGCCGCATGGGTCATCTCCCAAGAACCGTTTATGAAGAACCAGAATATCTTCGACTACATGAAGCTGCGTGCCAGCTGGGGTAAGCTGGGTAACGACAAGATTGCTGCCAGTGCAGGCTTCGCAAGCATACAGAACGTACAGTCCGTATTCGGTCCCAATACCGCCATCGACGGATTCATCAACACCACCAACTTCAGCTGGCTGGGTTGGGAAGTAGTGAACGAAACCAACGTGGGCGTCAACTTCAGTACACTGAAGAACCGCTTGAACGCCGACATCGACTGGTACTACCGTCTGACTGACAACGCCGTGATTTCACCCAAGCTCCCGATGAGTGGCGAGCTGCTGGCCGGCAACAACGGACAGATTCTGAATACCGGTATCGACCTCTCCTTGAACTGGAACGACAAGATTGGCCAGGACTTCAATTACAACATCGGCGTCAATCTCTCTTATCTGCATAACGAAGTGAAAAGCCTAAAAGGAAACATGAAAATCATCAAAGGCGGAAAGACCGTGAATATGGTGGGCGAGACGATGAACTCATTCTATGGCTACAAGGTCATCGGCATCTACCAGACTCCTGAACAATGTGCTGCCGACCCCATCGCCGTGGCCAACGGACTGGAACCCGGCGACTTCATCTACGAGGACGTGAACGGCGACCATGTGATAGACGGAAACGACAAGCAGGTGTTGGGCTCATACGTGCCCAGCTTTACTTATGGCTTCAATGCCGGATTCTCTTATAAGAACTTCGACTTCAGCCTCACTACCTACGGACAAGCAGGCGGCGAACTGTGGAACCGTAAGCGTGCCCTGCGCTATGCAGCCGACTACTATAACTTTGACCGTGCACAGTATGAGAACCGCTGGACGGGTGCAGGCTCTACCAACGAACATCCGTCGGCCAAGGCTCTTCTCAAAACCTGGAACAAATCAGACAGTAACAACGCTTCCTATTTCGTAGAAAGCTCCGATTACTTCCGCATCCAGAACATCACGCTGGGCTACTCGTTCAAGAACTTGAAGATAGGCAGCTACGTGATGCCGGGACTCCGCCTCTCATTGACGGCCGACCGCCCCTTCACTACCTTCAAGGCCAACAGCTTCACACCTGAAGTGTCGGATGCCGAAGGTTGGGATACCGAAGTATACCCTCTGACTTCAACCTATACTTTCGGAGTGCAAATAGATTTCTAAACCCTAAAACGTAAAACAATGAAATTCTTAAAGAAAACATTCGCATATATACTTCCGGCCATGATGGTACTGGGAGGAGCTACCGCTTGCACCGATTTCATAGAAATCGATCCGGAGAACAAAGTTCCCGAACAAGGCGTGGACTTTACCAACAAGAACAATATGTACCAACCCGTAGTGGGTGCCTACTCCAAAGTACGCACACAGGGCATGCACTGGTGCAACGCGCTATTGATGTTCACCCGCGACGGTGACGTGTGGTCGGGCCGTACCGATGACCAGGGCGATGCCGTGGCCTTCGGACGCAAGTTCAACTACAACAACTCATTCTGGGCACTGAACCAGGTATGGATGAACTTCTACGACATCATCCGCATCACCAATGCCGCCCTGCAAAGCCTCGACGGTTATGCCGAATATCTTGCTGCAGGAAGCGAAGATTACAAAACCTACGAATCCTATTGCGGCGAAGTACGTACCATCCGTGCATGGGCCTACTATTGTCTGGTGACCAATTTCGGTCCCACCGTCATCTACCGTGACAACCTGCAGACCGATTTTCGCCGTTCTACCGTAGAGGCCGTATATAATTATATGCTGGAAGATTTGAACTACGCCATCGACAAACTGCCCCGCATGCGTCCCAACCAGATGGAACACAAGGGAGCCGTGACAGCCTTCACCGCCCAAGCATTGGCCGCCCGCATCTATCTGCTGAAAGGAGACTATGCACAAGTGGAGACACTGACCGATGACATCATCAAGAACGGTGGATTCCGTCTCTACGACGACTTCTACCAGCTGTTCAAAATTCCCGGAAAGTTGTGTGACGAATCTTTGTTCGAATGCCAGGTAACAGACTACGGCAATGGTTCCGGCGATTACCTGGGCGTAGACCAATGGTTCAATTTCCAGGGTCCGAACATGGCAGAGAGGTATGATGAAGTAGTGAACGCAGACGGTACCATCAGCTACAAGCAAGCCGAAGGCACCAAGTCCATAGGCGGCTGGAATTTCATAGGCTATGAACCCGAGTTCGTGGCATGGGCCGAAGCCCGTGGCGAAGGTGTGCGTGCCGAAACTTCTTTCCTGAAAGCCCTGAGCAAGACGCGCGAGGGTTGGCAGGTAGGTCCCACATCGGCCACCAAGACCGACTGTTGGAACGGCAAAGGTTACCTTCCCTACAATCAGATGACTCTTCCACGTACAACCTACGGAGCCAACAATAATGTGCGTATCATCCGCTATGCCGAAGTACTGCTGATGAACTCCGAAGCCAAAGTCAGACTGGGCAAGGATGGAGACGCAGGCTACAACGAAGTGCGCCGGCGTGCAGGCATGAGCACCAAAACCGGTGTTACCCTGAAAGACGTGATGGACGAACGCCGGATGGAACTTTGCGGCGAATGGTGTGCCCGTTATGTGGACTTGGTGCGTACCGGCGATGCCGCCACCGTACTCGGTCCCAAAGGATGGACAGCAGAAAAGACTTATTGGCCCATACCGGCCAACCAGTTGGACGACCTTCCTGATTTGAAGCTGGAACCCATTGACGGAATTGCCGAATAAATCCGTTCCAATATGGTAAAAAGATTCCTAATCAGTTGTGGAATAGCCTTTGCCGCTCTGGCGGCAAAGGCAACCCCTGACGATTCCATCAAAGTGGTGAAGGGGCAAGTCAGTGACTATTACATCACTGTAACCCAAGACCGTATCGTAAAAGGACACGTACTGGACACCAACCGCCAGCCACTCGCAGGCGCCACAGTCATGTTCTTCGCAAGTCCCATGCACAATACCACTGCCCACGACGGCAGCTTTGCCATCAAAGGAGCGAAGAACGACGTGCACCTGTATGTCTACTATCCCGGGAAAAAGATAGTGAACAGAATCCTGGCACTGGATGAAACCGATATTGAGGTAGTGATGGAAAAAGAGGTACACAAGGCAACCGCAATCTGCCGCCCCGCCCAGGCGACCCGGTGGTATGACCCACAGGCGCCTCTGTCGCGCACCTTCTGCAATCCGATGAACATCAGTTACAACTTCGAGCCTTTCAACAACAATGTGCGTCCCAACGGTTCGTTCCGTTCCTCTGCCGACCCGATGGCTGTGGAATACAAAGGAGAATATTTTCTGTTCTCCACCAACCAGGGCGGTTTTCATTATTCCAAGAACCTGGTGGATTGGGATTTCGTTCCTGCCAGCTTCCAGCGCAAGCCTACGGACGATGACCAGTGTGCGCCGGCCGCCTATGTAAGCGGCGACACGCTGTTCTATACCGGCTCCACCTACGAAGGTCTGGCCGTGTGGTACAGCACGCATCCCAAAACGGGACGTTTCAAACGTGCCATCGAAAAGAACGTACTTCCTTCATGGGATCCTTGTCTGTTTCTGGACGACGACGGCAGATTGTATCTGTACTATGGCTCCAGCAATGAATATCCCTTGAAAGCGGTAGAACTGGACCGGAATGATTTCTACCCCATCAGCAAGATTCACGATGTCATGATGCTCCGCCCCGAAGAACACGGCTGGGAACGTTTCGGCATGAACAATGACGATGAAGTGACACTCCGCCCATTCACAGAGGGCGCTTACATGACCAAACACAATGACAAATATTATTTCCAATATGGTGCTCCGGGCACTGAATTCAAAGTCTATGCCGATGGCGTATATGTTTCGGATTCCCCGCTGGGCCCGTTTGTCTACCAGAAGCATAACCCGATGTGCTACAAGCCGGGCGGTTATGTGCAAGGTGCCGGTCATGGAGGCACGTTCTGCGACGTGAAAGGCAATTACTGGCACGTGGCCACCTGCATGCTCTCCCTGAAGTACAAGTTCGAACGCCGCATCGGTCTTTATCCGGTGGCTTTCGACAAGGATGGTGTCATGTATTCGTCCACTGCCTTCGGCGATTATCCCAACTGGGCAGAACCGATGGACGTAAAGAACCCTGCAGAGCGTTTCACGGGATGGATGCTTCTGTCCTACGGCAAACCGGTGGAGGTATCATCTACGGATAGCATCCATGCAGCTTCCAACCTGACGGACGAAAGTATGCGCACCTACTGGGCAGCCCGTTCCGGCAACCCCGGCGAATGGGCCGGGATAGACCTGGGCAGTACAAAGAATGTACGTGCCGTGCAGTTGAACTTCTACGACCATAAAGCGGTTCAATACAACCGTGCCATGGATATTTATCACCAATACCGTATTTTTGCTTCCGAAGACGGAAAAGAATGGACATTGGTCATAGACAAGAGCGACAGTGACAAGGATTGTCCGCACGACTACATCGAGCTCAACGAGCCGTTGCGTGCCCGTTATCTGAAATACGAGAATGTGCACATGCCTACGGGAAATGTCGCCTTGTCCGGCTTCCGCGTCTTCGGGAACGGTGACGGCGATGTCCCGCAAGCCGTGAAAGGACTGACTGTGAAACGTGACAGGAAAGACCGCCGGAATGCCCTTATCTCCTGGCAACCCGAAGCAAGCGCCTATGGCTACAACATCTACTACGGCACCGCCGAAGGCAAGATGTACAATGCCATCACGGTACTGGGACAGACGGAATATGACTTCCGCGGACTGGATGCGGACACGGACTATTACTTCACTATCGAGGCGCTGAACGAAAACGGCCGCTCGCCATTGTGCAAGACGACAAAAAATTAAACACAAGAAATAAAGATATGAAAAAACCAATAATGATACATGTGCTGGCTTTGTTCCTGATTTCCACATTGGCGGGCTGTGCATCCTGCTCTTCCGACTTGAAGGAAAACGGGAAAGAGAACGGAAAAGAGGAAAAGCCCGACACAGAGGAAGTACGTCCCGAATCATTCGCTTCGGATGACGAAATGCTTGATTACATCCAGAAGGTACATTTGAACTACATGTGGGACGGTGCGGAACCGACCTCCGGACTGGCACGCGAACGCATCCACCTGGATGGGGATTATCCCGAAAAGGACCAGAATGTTGTCACCACCGGCGGCAGCGGATTTGGTATAGCCGGACTGCTGGTAGGCATCGAACGCGGCTTCATCCCCAGGGAAGAAGGCGTGAAGCGCCTGACCAAGATTGCCGATTACCTGAAACGCGCCGACCGCTTCCACGGCGTATGGCCCCATTGGTTGTACGGCCCTACCGGCAAGGTGAAACCTTTCGGACAAAAAGATAACGGCGGAGACTTGGTGGAAAGCTGCTTCCTGATGCAAAGCTTGCTTTGCGTACGCCAATACTTCCGCGACGGCAACGAGCAGGAAAAGGCGCTGGCAGAGAAGATTGACCAATTGTGGAAAGAGATGGAGTTCAGCTGGTATCAGAATGGCAAGGATGTCATCTACTGGCACTGGTCTCCCGAATACAACTGGGAAATGAACTTCCCGCTGGAAGGCTACAACGAAGCATTGATTGTGTATGTGCTCGCAGCCTCCTCCCCCACTTATCCCGTTCCGGCTTCAGCCTACCACAACGGCTGGGCACGCGGCGGCGGCATCAAGTCCGACTCTGCCCCCTACGGCCTGCCTTTGGAATTGAAACACAACGGAGCCGAGAAACTGGGCGGTCCCTTGTTCTGGGCACAATACTCGCACATCGGTCTGGACCCGCGCAACCTGAGCGACCGCTATGCCAACTACTGGAACGTGGTGCGCAACCATGCCCTCTCCAACTACCGCTACTGCGTGGAGAATCCCAAACAATACAAAGGTTACGGCGAGGACTGCTGGGGACTGACCGCCAGCTACTCTACCAAAGGCTATGCAGCCCACTGCCCGGGCGACAACGACCATGGTGTCATCACACCGACAGCAGCCTTGTCCAGTTTTCCCTACACACCGGAGGAATCCATGCGTGCACTGAAGTATTTCTATTCCAAAGGCGACTGGATTTGGGGCAAGTACGGATTCTACGATGCCTTCTCCGAGGGAAGTGACTGGACGGTGCCCCGCTATCTTGCCATCGACCAATGCACCATTGCCCCGATGATTGAGAACTATCGTTCCGGCTTGTTGTGGAAACTCTTCATGAGCTGTCCCGAGGTTCAGGAAGGATTGCAGAAGCTGGGATTTAAGGCTTAGGGATTTACGATTGAAGTTAGTATGCGACATGATGGAGCAGCTAAGCTTAAGTTGAATTTCTATATCACTATTCCCCTCCCCCTTCAGGGGGCCGGAGGGGATAATCAAAATTATATCATATGAAGAAATACACATTATTAGCAGCCTTGGCTTTCTCTGCCCTCACCGTGACGGCAACGCCCAAAGAAAACACATCCCAAGGCAATCCGCAGGAGATGGATAAATTCATTACGGAGCTGATGGGCAAAATGACGCTGCACGAGAAAATCGGTCAGCTCAACCTGCCGGTAACGGGAAACATCGTCACCGGACAAGCCAAGAGCAGCGACGTTGCCGGTAAAATCCGCAACGGTGAAGTCGGAGGTCTGTTCAACCTGAAAGGCGTGAAGAACATCCGCGAAGTGCAGAAACTTGCCGTAGAGAACAGCCGCCTGGGCATCCCCTTGCTGTTCGGTATGGACGTGATTCACGGTTACGAAACGGTATTCCCCATCCCCTTGGCACTCTCGTGCAGTTGGGACATGGAGGCTATAGAGAAATCGGCCCGTATCGCCGCCATTGAGTCGAGTGCAGACGGTATCTGCTGGACGTTCAGCCCGATGGTGGACATCTGCCGCGATGCCCGTTGGGGACGTGTATCAGAAGGCAACGGTGAAGACCCCTTCCTGGGTTCAGCCATTGCACAAGCCATGATTCGCGGTTATCAGGGCAAGGATATGAGTGCCAACAACGAGATAATGGCTTGCGTAAAGCACTTCGCACTGTATGGCGCCGGAGAAGCCGGCCGCGACTACAACACGGTGGATATGAGCCGCAACCGTATGTTCAACGAATACTTCCCTCCCTACAAGGCTGCCGTAGAAGCCGGTGTGGGTAGCGCAATGACCTCCTTCAATGAAATTGACGGCGTACCCGCCACTGCCAACCACTGGCTACTGACCGACGTTCTGCGCAACCAATGGGGCTTTGATGGCTTCGTGGTGACAGACTATACAGCCATCTCCGAAATGATAGACCACGGAATCGGTGACCTGCAGGAAGTATCCGCACGTGCCCTGACCGCCGGAACAGACATGGATATGGTAGCCGACGGATTTATCGGCACACTGGAAAAGTCTCTGAAAGAAGGCAAAGTGACCGAGGCCGACATTGACAAAGCCTGCCGACGCATCCTAGAAGCCAAATACAAGCTGGGACTGTTTGCCAATCCGTATAAATACTGCGACGTGAAGCGTGCCGAAAAAGAAGTGTTCACTCCCGAACACCGTTCCATCGCCCGCCAGATTGCCACAGAGACATTCGTACTGCTGAAGAACCAGGACAATCTGCTGCCCTTGCAACGCAAAGGCAATATCGCCTTGATTGGCCCGCTTGCCAACACCCGTGCCAACATGCCGGGCACTTGGAGTGTGGCAGCCACAGCAGACAAATACAGCACCCTGCTGGAAGGTTTCAAGAATTCTGTCGGCTCCAAGGCCAACATTCTCTATGCACAAGGCAGCAACCTGATGTACGATGCCGACTACCAGACACGCGCCACGATGTTCGGCCGTGAACTGCCCCGTGGCAATGACCAAGAACTGCTGGACGAAGCCCTGAAAGTAGCCGCACAAGCCGATGTCATTGTAGCCGCCCTCGGCGAGTCCTCCGAGATGAGTGGTGAGAGCAGTAGCCGTTCCGAACTGGAAATGCCGGACGCACAGCGCCACCTGCTGGAAGCATTGCTGAAAACGGGCAAACCCGTAGTATTGGTATTGTTCTCCGGACGTCCCGTAGTGCTGACTTGGGAGAATGAAAATGTTCCTGCCATCCTGAATGTATGGTTCGGAGGTAGTGAAGCTGCAGACGCCATTGCCGACGTAGTGTTCGGAGACGTTTGCCCCAGCGGTAAGCTGACCACCACTTTCCCGCAGAATGTGGGCCAGTTGCCTATGGCATACAACCACAAGAATACCGGCCGTCCTCTGAAAGAAGGCAAATGGTTCGAGAAGTTCCGCAGCAACTACCTGGATGTGAGCAACGACCCGCTGTATCCTTTCGGCTATGGCTTGAGCTACACCACCTTCCAGTACAGTGACATCACGCTCAGCTCCAAGCAACTGAATGCGGACGGCAAGCTGACCGCTTCCGTAACCGTAACCAATACGGGTAACTACGATGCAGATGAAATCGTACAGCTCTATATCCGCGACTTGGTGGGCAGCATTACCCGCCCCGTGAAAGAGCTGAAAGGCTTCGAGCGCATCCACCTGAAAAAAGGCGAAAGCAAGCAGGTGACCTTCACCATTACCCCCGAATTGCTGAAGTTCTACAACTACGACATACAGTATGTATACGAACCCGGCGAGTTCCATGTAATGATTGGACCCAACAGCCGCGATGTAAAGACTACGAGTTTTGAGTTGAAATAGGTATAGTTTTGCTTTTAGGTAAGAGGGCAGTCCGCGAAAACCGGGCTGCCCTTTTTTAACACCGTCACCAAATCTTTTTTGCATTTTGATTGTTCAGAGGAGAAACTGAATGATTTATCCACTAAAAAATCAATGTAATGAAGAAGAACCTAAACCTTCCCAAGAAGAAAACCGGAAGACTGAGAAACCTATTTCTGACGGTGTGCCTGCTGGCAAGTGTCGCCGCATCGGCGCAGGAGAAAACAGTAACCGGTACCGTGACCGATGCCCTGGGTGACCCGCTGATTGGTGCCACCGTATTGGTGCAGGGAACCTCCAATGGCGTGATTACCGACATAGACGGCCGGTACTCCATCCAGGCCACCCCGGAGAACACATTGGATTTTTCCTATGTAGGCATGGTGAAGCAAGCTGTCAAGGTAGGCAGCCAGTCGGTAATCAACGTCCAGATGAAAGACGACTCGCAGATGCTGGCCGAAACCGTTGTCATCGGTTATGGCAGCGCCAAGAAGCGAGACCTTACGGGCTCCATCACCAACATTAAAGGCGACGAAATCGCCAACAAGCCGGTGGTCAACCCCGTATCCGCACTGCAAGGAAAGATTGCCGGCGTGCAGGTGATAAACTCCGGCAAGGCAGGCTCCGACCCGGAAATCCGTGTACGCGGAACAAACTCCATCAACGGCTACAAGCCACTCTATGTGGTGGACGGACTGTTCAACGACAACATCAACTTCCTGAATCCGCAGGACATCGAATCCATGGAGATACTGAAAGACCCGTCGTCGCTCGCCATCTTCGGTGTGCGCGGTGCCAACGGCGTGATTATCATCACCACCAAGAAGGCGAAAGAGGGACAGACACGCGTCAATATCAACGGCTCGTTCGGTTTCAAGTCCATCACCGACAAAATTGCACTGACGGATGCCGAAGGCTTCAAACTGCTGTACAACGAACAGTTGAGGAATGAAGGCAACCCGGAATACAACTTCTCGGACTGGACGGGAAACACCAACTGGCAGGATGAAATCTTCCAGACTGGGTTCATCACCAACAACAACATCAGCATCACGGGTGCCTCGGACAAGAACAGCTTCTATCTCGGTGCGGGCTATGCTTACGAGCAAGGCAACATCAAGCACGAGAAGTACAGCAAAATCACGCTGAACATCAGCAACGACTATAAAATGACGGACAACCTCAAGGTAGGTTTCCAATTCAACGGGGCACGCATGCTGCCCGCCGACACGAAGAGTGTGGCTACAGCCCTGCGCGCAGCTCCGGTGGCGCATGTATTCAACTCCGAGTACGGCCTCTACACCTCACTGCCCGGATTCCAGAAGGCACAGATGAACAACCCGATGGTGGACGTAGACCTGAAGGCGAATACCACGAAAGCCGAGAACTACCGTGGCTCGGGCAACGTGTACGGGCAATGGGATTTCCTGAAACACTTCCAGTTCAAGGCCATGTTCTCCCTGGACTATGCCTCGAACAGCACACGGACATACACCCCGGTTATCCAGGTATATGACGCAAGCGTCGAGGGAGACATAGCCACGCTGGGCAACGGCAAGACCGGAGTGTCCCAAGCCAAAGAAACGGAAATGAAGGTACAGAGCGACTATCTGCTGACCTACACCAACTCCTGGGGAGACCACAGCGTGACGGCCACAGCCGGTTTCACCACCTACTACAACAAGCTCGAGAATCTGAACGGCGCCCGTACCCAAGGGGTAGGCCTGGTCATTCCGGACAATCCCGACAAATGGTACGTAAGTATCGGCGACGCAGCCACCGCCACCAACGGCAGTACGCAGTGGGAGCGCTCCACCGTGTCCGTGCTGGCACGCGTGCTCTACAACTACAAGGGCAAGTACCTGTTCAACGGCTCCTACCGCCGCGACGGTTCTTCCGCCTTCTCCTACACCGGCAACCAGTGGCAGAACTTCTACTCCGTCGGCCTGGGCTGGCTGATGAGCGAGGAAGCATGGATGAAGGACATCACCTGGCTGGATATGCTGAAACTGAAAGGCTCATGGGGCACACTGGGCAACCAGAACCTGGACCGCGCCTATCCCGCCGAACCGTTGCTGACGAATGCCTACTCCGCCGTGTTCGGCACCCCGTCTGCCATCTATCCGGGCTACCAGCTTGCCTACCTGCCCAACCCCAAACTGCGCTGGGAGAAGGTGGAAGCCTGGGAAGCCGGTGCAGAAGCCAACTTCCTCCGCAACCGCCTGCACTTTGAAGGGGTGTACTACAAGAAGAAAACCAAAGACCTGCTGGCCGAAGTGCCGGGCATCTCGGGCACCGTACCGGGTATCGGAAACCTTGGCTCCATCGAGAATTCGGGCGTAGAGCTTGCCTTGAGCTGGCGCGACCGGATAGGCGACTGGAACTACAACATCGGAATGAACCTTGCCACCATCAAGAACAAGGTACTGAGCCTCGTGCAGGAAGGCTACTCCATCATAGCCGGAGACAAGCAGCAGAGCTACACAATGGCAGGATACCCCATCGGCTACTTCTACGGCTACAAGGTGGAAGGCGTCTACCAGACCCAGGAGGAGATTGAGCACTCTCCCAAGAACACACTGGCAACCGTCACCCCGGGCGACCTGAAATTCCGCGACGTGAACGGTGACGGTGAAATCACCACGGCAGACCGTACGATGATTGGTAATCCTACACCCGATGTCACCTACGGCTTCACGCTCGGCCTGGGCTACAAGAACTGGGAGCTTGCCGTTGACATGATGGGACAAGGCGGCAATCAGATTTACCGTACCTGGGACAACTACAACTGGAGCCAGTTCAACTTTATGGAGCAACGCATGGACCGCTGGCACGGTGAAGGGACCAGCAACACCCAGCCGCTGCTGAACACCAAGCATACCATCAACAATCTGAACTCCGAGTATTACATAGAGGACGGCTCGTTCTTCCGCATCCGTAACGTGTCGCTGGCATACAACTTCGACAAGGCGCTGATTTCGAAGATAGGCATGCAGGCGCTGAAGCTCTACGTGAACATACAGAACCTGAAGACGTGGAAGCACAACACCGGATATACCCCGGAACTGGGCGGAAGTGCCATCGCCTTCGGGGTGGACGACGGCAGTTATCCGATGCCGGCGATTTATACGTTCGGATTTAATCTGACGTTCTAAAAGCCTCTCCCCTAAAAAAGAGTAACTTCAAACCTCCCCCGACTCCTTCAAAGGGAACGGGGAATGAAAAATATAAATTTATGAAACTGATAAAATACATATTTACATTGCTGGTGGGTGCAACAGCCCTCTCACTGACATCCTGCAACGACTTCCTGGACCGCGATCCGCTGGGGCAGTTCACGGAAGATGACTCTCCCAACGCCCTTGTAGGCGGGAAGATATTCAACGTCTACTACCTGATGCGCTCGTACGACATCACTGCCGGTATTCCTGCTTTTATGGTGCACATGGTGCGCAGCGAGGACTCCGAGAAAGGCAGTGACGCCGGCGACGGCAGCAACGAGGCCGCCATGTGGGACGACTTCGAATACACTGCCTCCAACGGGCCGCTCAGCGCCTATTGGGGACAGAACTACAAAATCATCTACCAGTGCAACGAAATCCTGGACGACATTGAGAAGAGCGGACACAAGGACGACACCGAAGCCATCCGCAACCGCGGCGAAGCGCTCTTCTTCCGTGCCTGGTGCTACTTCAACCTGGTACGCGCCTTTGGCGAAGTGCCGCTGGTCACCATCAAGGTAGTGGAAGCCTCCGATGCCAACGTGCCCAAGACCACGGCGGAAAAGATATACGAACAGATTGACAAAGACCTGACCGAAGCCGAAGAATGCCTGCCCCTGCGGTGGGACAGCGACTATACGGGACGGCTGACCTGGGGCGCCGCACGCTCCCTGCACGCACGCACCTATATGATGCGGAACGATTGGGACAATATGTACACAGCCTCCACCGAAGTGATAAAGTCGGGCATCTACAACCTGAATACACCGGTCGACAAAGTCTTCACCGTAGAAGGGGAAAACTGCGGCGAGAGCATCTTCGAACTGCAATGCGAAGCCACCGATGCCATGAAAGAGGATGCCAGCATCGGCAGCCAGTTCTGCCAGGTGCAAGGGGTGCGCGGAGCCGGCGAGTGGGACCTGGGATGGGGCTGGCACATGGCCACCAAACTGATGGGAGAAGCCTTTGAGCCGGGCGACCCGCGCCGGAACGCCACATTGCTCTACTTCCGCCGCAGCACGGACGAGCCCATCACACCGGAGAATACCAACCAGCCTTATGGCGAGTCACCCGTATCCACCGCCATGGGTGCCTACTTCAACAAGAAGGCCTACACGGACCCGACACTGCGCCGCAAGTACAGCCGTATGGGTTTCTGGGTAAACATCCGCCTCATCCGCTATCCGGACGTGCTGCTGATGGCTGCCGAAGCCGCCAACGAGAAAGGGCTGACGGGCGAAGCCGCCGGGTATCTGGAACAAGTACGCGCCCATGCCCGCGGCACACTGGCAGACGTGCTTCCGAAGGTAGAATCTGCCAGCCAGTCTGTGCTGCGTGACGCCATTCGCCACGAACGCCGCGTAGAGCTGGCACTGGAACCCGACCGCTTCTACGACCTCGTGCGCTGGGGCATTGCCAAAGAAGTGCTGCAAGCTGCCGGAAAGAATTACCAGGACAAGAATGCGCTGCTGCCTCTGCCCCAGACAGAGATAGACAAATCGAACGGAGTACTGGTACAGAACCCCGACTATTGATACCCGGCCAAAGGAAACAGCCGACCCAATCAATGGCAAAAGGTCTGTTTTATAACTTGCTATCAATCAAAGCATTGCTACTGCAAAGAGCTGCAAACTTTTTGCAGTGGCACTGCAAAAGTGTTGCAGTAGCACTGCACAACAGTTGCAGTGTCGCTGCAAAGCAGTTGCAGTAGCGCTGCAAATCGTTTGCAGTATCACTGCAGAGAAATTGCAGCACCGTTGCAAAGAAGTCATAGCGCCACTGCAATAGAGTGACGGCAATCTAAAAACAATGAAGGGAACATACTTACAAACAATTAATTCAATATGAATATGAAGAAAATTTTCAAGAGAACAAGTCTGCTGCTCGCGACCGCTTTAATAGGTGTCACCGCCACCGTGCAGGCGCAGAAATCTCCGCAGGACATGGACCGCTTCATCGACGCACTGATGCGCCGGATGACTGTGGAAGAGAAAATCGGCCAGCTCAACCTGCCCGTGACCGGAGAGATCACTACCGGTCAGGCAAAGAGCAGCGACGTGGCCAAGAAGATTGAGCAGGGGCTCGTGGGAGGGCTTTTCAATCTGAAAGGAGTGGCCAAGATACGCGACGTACAGAAACTGGCCGTAGAGAATTCCCGCCTGGGCATCCCCCTACTGTTCGGCATGGATGTGATACATGGCTATGAGACCATCTTCCCCATCCCCCTCGGCCTCTCCTGCACGTGGGATATGGCAGCCATCGAGCAGTCTGCCCGCATAGCCGCTACAGAAGCCAGTGCCGACGGTATCTCATGGACATTCAGTCCGATGGTAGACATCAGCCGTGACCCACGCTGGGGACGTGTATCCGAAGGGTCGGGAGAAGACCCGTTCCTCGGAGGTGCCATCGCCCGCGCCATGGTGTTGGGGTATCAGGGAAAAGACCCGGACGACCAACTGAAACGGAACGACGAAATCATGGCATGCGTCAAGCACTTCGCACTGTACGGTGCCGGAGAAGCCGGACGCGACTACAACACGGTAGACATGAGCCGCAACCGCATGTTCAACGAATACATGTACCCCTATGAAGCAGCCGTCCGCGCCGGAGTGGGTAGTGCGATGGCCTCCTTCAACGAAGTGGACGGCGTGCCCGCCACCGCCAACCACTGGCTGATGACAGATGTACTGCGCAAACAATGGGGCTTCAACGGTTTTGTGGTGACCGACTTTACCGGTATCTCCGAAATGGTGGAACACGGAATCGGCAACCTGCAGACCGTTTCCACCCGTGCGCTCAACGCCGGTGTGGACATGGATATGGTGAGCGAAGGTTTCGTAGGCACGTTGAAAAAGTCGCTCACCGAAGGCAAAATAACCATGAAGACGCTGGATGCAGCCTGCCGCCGCATCCTTGAAGCGAAATACAAGTTAGGGCTGTTCGATGACCCTTACAAATACTGCGACCTCAGCCGTCCCGCACGCGACATCTTCACCCGCGAGCACCGCGCCGCTGCCCGCCGGATTGCCGCCGAAAGCTTTGTGCTGCTGAAAAACGAACCTTTTGAGGGACAAGGCAAGAAGTCTTCTCGTCCCGTCCTTCCCTTAGAGAAGCAAGGCACCGTCGCCGTCATCGGCCCCCTGGGCAATACCCGCAGCAACATGCCCGGTACCTGGAGTGTTGCCGCACGCCTGGACGACTATCCCTCTCTGTACGAAGGATTGAAGGAGATGACAGCCAGCCGGGTGAACATCACCTACGCCAAAGGTAGCAACCTCATCAGTGATGCAGCCTACGAGGAACGCGCCACCCTATTCGGCCGTTCGCTGAACCGGGACAACCGTACGGATAAGAAACTGTTGGACGAAGCTTTGAAGGTGGCCTCCGGTGCCGACGTGATTGTAGCCGCCCTGGGCGAGTCTTCCGAAATGAGCGGTGAAAGCTCGAGCCGTACCGACCTCGGCATCCCCGACGTGCAACGCACCCTGCTGGAGGCCTTGCTGAAGACCGGCAAGCCCGTTGTACTAACCCTCTTCACCGGCCGGCCGCTGACGCTCACCTGGGAGCAGGAACATGTGCCCGCCATCTTGAACGTATGGTTCGGTGGCAGCGAAGCGGCCTATGCCATTGGCGACGTGCTGTTCGGCGACGTGAACCCAAGCGGTAAGCTGACCATGACTTTCCCGAAAAACGTGGGGCAGATACCCTTGTTCTACAACCATAAGAATACCGGACGACCGCTGGCAGAAGGCAAATGGTTCGAGAAGTTTCGCAGCAACTATCTGGATGTGGACAATGAGCCGCTGTATCCCTTCGGCTACGGTCTCTCGTACACCACTTTCCGGTACAGCGACATCGCCCTCAGTACCCCGGTCATGGGACAAAATGGCTCCACCACTGCCGTAGTCACCGTGACCAATACCGGCAAGCGTGACGGCGCAGAAGTCGTGCAGCTCTATATCCGCGACCTCGTAGGCAGCATTACCCGCCCCGTACGCGAGCTGAAAGGCTTTGAAAAGGTGTTCCTGAAAGCGGGCGAAAGCAAGACCGTATCCTTCAAGATTACCCCTGAGCTGCTCCGCTTCTACGACTACGACCTCAACCACGTGGCCGAGCCGGGAGATTTCGATGTGATGATAGGTGGCAGCAGCCAGGCAGAAAAGACAGCCCGACTGACACTGAAATAAAATAAAATATTTAATATTGCACTCTAAAAACAAGAAAACATGAGATATACTACTTTACTCCTTTGTTTTTGCAGCATTCTGCTCCTTGGCAGCTGCAAGAGCCAGCCCTCCGCACAGAACGGACAGCCGCTGGAAGTGATGACGTTCAATGTCCGCCTGGATATTCCTTCGGACAGTGTAAACAACTGGAATTACCGCAAGGGTGACGCCTGCCGTATGATAGCCTACTACAGCCCCGACTTGCTGGGCATGCAGGAAGTGCTTCACAACCAAATGGAAGACCTAAAACGCGGGCTGCCGCAATACACAGCACTCGGTGTGGGGCGCGACGACGGCAAGGAAGCAGGCGAATACTGCCCGATATTCTTCCGGACCGACCGGTTTACACTGGTGGAATACGGCAATTTCTCCCTCAGCGAGCAACCCGAAACTATCGGCATCAAGGGCTGGGACGCTTCCTACAACCGTGTCACCACCTGGGCGATACTGCAGGAAAAGAACAACGGACAAAAGTTTGTATATTTCAACACCCATCTGGACAACGACGGAAAGACAGCCCGCAAAGAGGGCGTGCAACTCATTCTCGACAAAATCAAGGAGATAGCACCGGACATGCCCGCCATCATCACCGGTGACTTTAACTGTACGCCCGGTGAAGAACCTCTGCAAACGCTGGAAAAGGGAGGAATGGAAAATGCCGCAAAGACAGCTGCCGTCACCTACGGTCCGTCCTGGTCTTTCCATGACTTCGGCCGTCTGCCGGTGGAGGAACGCGTACTGCTGGACTATGTCTTCGTGACCAAAGGCGCAAAGATAGACCGCTACCGCGTTATCCAAGACAAACCGGAGAACAGCTACCTTTCCGACCACTGTCCTATACTTGTTGAATTGACCGTGCAATGAATATAGATAAGTAAATGATAAAAAAACAAGTAAGCATTGGTACAATGAAAATACAATACAGTTTATTATTGTTCCTGCTGTTGCTCGGTTTCACGCAATGCAAAAGCCCCGCCGCCAAAGAAGACCGGCTGAGCGACGATGCCCTGATGGACACCGTACAGCGCCGTACCTTCAACTACTTCTGGGAAGGTGCCGAGCCCAACAGCGGACTGGCACGCGAACGCATCCACATGGACGGTGTCTATCCGGAGAACGACCAGAACGTAATCACGTCCGGTGGAAGCGGCTTCGGCATCATGGCTATACTTGCCGGTATAGACCGCGGCTATGTCACCCGCCAGGAAGGGCTGGAACGAATGGAGAAAATCGTCTCCTTCCTCGAAACCGCTGACCGTTTCCACGGTGCCTACCCACACTGGTGGTATGGCGATACGGGCAAGGTGAAACCCTTCGGGCAGAAAGACAATGGCGGCGACCTGGTAGAAACAGCCTTCATCATGCAGGCGCTGCTCTCCGTCCACCAGTACTACATCGACGGTTCGCCCGCCGAGCAAGCCCTCGCCGCCCGCATCGACAAGCTGTGGCGCGAAGTGGACTGGAACTTCTACCGCCAGAACGGCCAGAACGTGCTCTATTGGCACTGGAGTTCGGAATACGGTTGGGAAATGAACTTTCCCGTACACGGTTACAACGAATGCCTCATCATGTATATCCTTGCCGCCGCCTCGCCTACCCACGGCGTGCCTGCAGCAGTCTATCACGAGGGCTGGGCGCAGAACGGGGCCATTGTAGACCCTCATAAAGTGGAGAATATCGAGTTGCATCTGCGCTATCAAGGCACAGAAGCCGGACCGCTCTTCTGGGCACAATACTCGTTTCTCGGCCTCGACCCCATCGGGCTGAAGGATGAATACTGCGCCAACTACTTCGACGAGATGCGTAACCTGACGCTTGTGAACCGTGCCTACTGTGTCCGCAACCCCAAGCACTACAAAGGTTTCGGGCCCGACTGCTGGGGACTGACAGCCAGCTACTCCGTCAACGGATATGCCGCCCACGCTCCCAACGAACGCGACGACCAGGGAGTCATCTCTCCAACTGCCGCCTTGTCATCCATCGTCTATACCCCGGAACAGTCGTTGCAAGTGATGCGCCACCTCTACGAGATGGGAGATAAGGTCTTCGGCCCCTATGGCTTCTACGATGCTTTCAGCGAAACGGACAACTGGTATCCGCAGCGCTACCTCGCCATTGACCAGGGCCCGATAGCCGTCATGCTCGAGAATTATCGGTCGGGACTGCTGTGGAAGCTCTTCATGAGTCATCCGGATGTGCAGAAAGGGTTGAAGGAGTTGGGGTTCTCAACAGTCAGCAAGTAACTTACTATCATAAAAAATCCCCTTCTGAAACTTGTATTCTCTGATGAATAGCGAGGTACAAGTTTCAGAAGGGGATGTATTTACAACCTATTCACCGCCGCCACCGGAACCACTGCCACCGCTCTTCACATCATCATTGCTGATAGTGCGCGCAGCCTTTTTCACGCTTGCCTTCAACTCACCGATACGGTAGCTGACGCTTATGCCAAAGCGTTGGCGGCTGTACTTATAATTGCTTTCCCGTATAAAACCGCTGCCTTCGGTGGTGGAGCTTTGGTCCATATACTTCTTGAAGAAGTTGCTGGCAAAGGCAGACAAGGTGAGGCGCTTGTCCAAGAAGGACTTGTTGACGCTCAAGCCATAATCAAAGAAGCTGCTGCCCTTACCTTGCAGCATAATCCACGGCGTCTGTCCGAAGACATTCAGACTGATGCGCCAGTCATGGGGCAGCGTCTGCTGTGCACCGCCGTAGGCAAAGAGGCTCCAGCCATCGTTACGCATGCCTTCACTGCCCTCCAGATAAGAGTAATTGCCGCTCATGTTCATGTAGATACGTGTACGTGGAGTGGCATTCCAGTTGACGTAACCGTTCACACTGGCATAACGGGTCTTGCCGATGTTGGCATAGGTAGAATAAAGCACATCCTTGCCCGTGGGGTTCTTCAATCCCTCAATCTCCGTATCGGGCATGAGCCTTGTCACATTCTCAATACTGTTGTTGGTAAACGAGTAGCGGGCCGAGATATTGATATTGAACTTCTGTGTGAAGTTACTGTAACTCAAGTTGAAAGCATGGCTCTTCTCACTGTCCAGCTTCGGATTACCCTGGCTGATATAGGAGGGGTCCGTATCATTCAGATAAGGATTCAGAGACCAGATTCCCGGACGATAGATACGCATGTTGTACCCCAAACGCAGATTGGACATATCCGTCAGCTTGTAGCCGATAGAAGCGGAAGGCACTACGTCGTCGAAGTTCTTTGTGAAATCCTCACCGCGGCCCACCAGATACTTCACATCTTGGATGGTATGCTCGTAGCGTAATCCCAAACGGCCCGAAAGTCTCTTCACCTTCAGTCCATATCCCAGATAGGCGGCGATAATATCGTTCAAATGCTTGTAGTGTGAGCTCTGGTCCTTGTTGTATTCATACTTTCCGGTATCGTCCGCATCAAAACGGTCGTCTTCGGAGGAGTTGTTGCGCAGAATGTACTTGGCACCTGCCTCCAATGTATGCAGCTTGCCGATAGGCGTGGTATAGTCGGCCTGGAACGTATGCTCCGTGGTATTCTGCTCACCGTCGTTATGCTGGTTCTTCAAACGGTTCAGATAGTCTGCCCAATCGGGGTTATAGCCATTGTCTATTTCATATTCCGTATAGGAATCCGACGTTTGCGGACGGGTGTTTATCTTGTAGGAGAACGTCAGCATGCGGTCCTTGACCTTGAACAGACGCTGGTAGTCGATACCTCCGTCGATGGAATACCAGGAAGACTTGCTGCGGTTGAAGGCAGAGTAGCTGTAAATGGGAGCAGCGTTTATGTTCTCCGGAAAAGTAGCGATGTAGTCCGTAGAGCCGTTACTCTTGTTCCCGCCGCCCCAAAGTCCGAAAGACATGGTGACCAGGCGTAATGTATCTATTTCGTAGCTGGCCTCCATGCTGCCCGACTGGAAAGAACCGTGTCCCTTGTTGCTGCCGTCATAGTCCAGATTGGAAGAATTCTCCGTAACAGCTTCCGGTGTCACATGCTGGCTACCACTGCTGTAGTTGCGGGGCTGGTCGTTGTAATTGTAATTGTAGCGGGCGCCGACGGTCAGCTTTCCGCTCTTTATGGTACCGAATGCCCCGCCGCCTGCACCGCGGTTGCTGACGTTGGCACTGAACGTAGCCGTATAGCCTTCGAGTCCGCTGCCCACGGTGACGATGTTCAGAATACCGCCCACACCCTCGGCGTCATACTTGGGGCCGGGATTGGTTATCACTTCAATATGCTTGATACTGTTTGCAGGCATACTTTTCAGCACTTCCGTCGGGTTGTTGCTCATCATGTTGTTGGGCTTTCCGTTGACATATACCTTAAAGCTGCTACTCCCGTTCACCTGAATATTGTCCTCGCCATCCACCGTTACCAACGGTACCTTGCGAAGCATTTCCAGCACGGAGTTCGACTGGGCGTCAGGGTCATCCTGCACATTGTACTCTATCTTGTCGATATCTGCCTTCACCAGAGGCTTCTGTGCCACTATTTCCACCTGCCCCAGCTCATTGGAGGCATCTACGATATACAGCGTGCCGAAGTCCACCAGCTTCTCCCCTGCCTTCACAGAAAAGTCCTTCACGATGGGAGTACGTCCCACGGAAGTGATGGTCATCACGAAGTTGCCCGTACCGGGTACTTTCTCCTGGAACTGGCCTTTCATGTCCGTTACCAGCATTTTCAGCGCCTTTGCAGGGGCCTCTTTCTTCACGATTTTAATGGTAGCATAAGGTTCACCCTCCTGGGTGAGTGAGTCGAGCAAAATTCCTTTAACCTGGAAAGAAGTGTTTGCCGTGTTTTGCGCTGCAAGCAGTCCCGAAATCATCAGCATCCATAGCAGCACAGTCCATTTTGTTCTCATTGCGTTTTTATATTTAGTGACTATTCATGTTTATTGTCTTGGTATTAGACGTTTCCCGTTCGAGTTTTGTCACAATGAATTCGGCAAAAATAGCCCCTTTTTCATGCATTTACGAGACTTTCGGAGTTAAAAAAGCAAAAAGAAAGCAATTTAGAGAAAATAGAAGAAAAGTAACAGACAGATATTTGCGGCAATAACAGAGCCGAATCCCCCCAATATCCACGGCCGCAAAGGGCTTTTTCCACCGGCAAAGAATAACGCGTAGCACATGTTTACCGCTATATTGCTGACAATAGCCTGCATGCTGCAAGCCGTAATCACCAGCACCGCCACACTGCCCGTTCCTTGAAGCAGGTTCAGGATGAAAGGAGTAATGTCACTGAACCCCGAAATGAAAGAGAGCAAGTTCAGTCCACCCGTGCCGGCATACACCAGCGTATAGTGGGTCAAGATAGTGAACACCACAAACAGCATGGCAAAAATCAGCGCTACCTTGAACTCCAACGGATTACTGCTGTCCTCGTCCTCCGTGGTCTGCGTGCCGTCGTCCACCCGTTTCCGCTTGGAATGCAGATACCATGCCACGGCTGCCGTTACCACCGACATTATCAGCAGGTAGGGATAAATGGCCAGTAGCGTCTCCCGGCTGAAAATACCTATCAATATCAAGAAACGGAGGAACATCATGCTGACCGCCAACAACATGGCTGCCACATATTCGGGAGCATCCTGCACAGAAGCCTTACGGCTCTTTCGCGCCAGTACGGAAATGGTAGCCGTGCTGCTGTACAAGCCTCCCACGATGCCCGAAACCAGAATGCCCGACTCATGGAAGACGTAGCGCTTCAACAGATAAGAAAGGTAGGAAATGCCCGATACAACCACCGTGGCCAGCCAAATACTGTATGGCGTCAGGTTGATGCCGGGAATAAGGTTCTCATTGGGCAGCATCGGCAGGATAATGCCGCTGATGGCAAGGAACTTGGCAAGCGTAATCATCTCGTCGTTCTTCATGCGCTGGGCCAGTTCCGTGAAGGTGTGTTTCAGCTCGGTGAAGAGCAGGACGGTCACTATGACCATGACGTAGAACCACGACGGCTGCGTGGCCACAATGGGAGCAATGCAGTAGGTGATGAGTGCAATAATGATGGTGGTTACTCCGAACACATGGTACTGTGACTGCTTCACATAATAGTTCAGTCCGAGCAGCAGTCCCAGAATGGCTCCTCCTCCCATGAACAGACGATAGCCCGTAGGGTCGAGGATATAGAGCAGATAGCCCAGAATGCCTATAAAAGTGAAGGTGCGGTCGGTACCGAAAAGCGTAGTTTCCCCTTCGCGCTTCAAGCTGATTTTACGCTGTGAAAGCCCGATGAGTAAAGAGAATACAGTGACCAAAAGGAAGGTGACCAGTTCTCTTGGCAGGTAGTCGTAAAGTTTCTCCATGACGATTAAACAAGTACGGCATACAATTGGTTTGCTACCATGTGGTGAAAGGGTGTTTCATCAGTTGCGAGTTATAGTAGCGGACATCTCCCGTCACCTCCCGTCCGATGAATGCAGGTTTCACGAAAGGCTCGTCTTCCGAGGAGAGTTCCACCTCGGCCACAGTCAGTCCCTCATTCTCGCCATAGAATTCATCCACCTCAAAGACGTGCTGTCCGCTGCGCACCAGGTAACGGGTCTTGTCGATGACACCCGGTTCGCACAGCTTCAGCAATTCCCGCGCTTCGCACAGCGGAATTTCCTTTTCCCACTCGTAGCGGCTGGTTCCCGATTCATTGGATGCACCCTTGATGGTGAGAAATCCCCGTTCATCGCGGATGCGCACCCGTACTGTCCGTCCACGTACACTGCTGATGTATCCTTGTACGATACGGCTGTGTGCATACGCTTGTGGCTTGTATTCTCCCGTCACGAGGAATTTCCGTTCTATCTCCTGCGGCATGTCGTTTCCAGTGATTTTATCAGCCCCAGTAAGAGTAAGCCACAAACATGGCGATGACCAATACAATGGCTATTACTCCCATCGTCATCATCACTTTCTTGGCTTGTTGCTCTTCCTTCTGGCTGTGCATTGCTTTCTTTTTACTTTTTCCCATGGTGTGTTTTATAGTTTAAAGTTCAACGATGAACAAAGTAAGAAGAAATTCGGGAAGAATGCAAATGAAAGGGAGAAAATTTATTCGCCACTTCCTGCAAACTCCATCAGGTAAGCTTTGATAAAGCCGTCTATCTTTCCATCCATCACACCATTCACATCACTGGTCTGGAAGTTGGTACGGTGGTCCTTCACGCGGCGGTCGTCGAAGACGTAGCTACGAATCTGGCTACCCCATTCGATTTTCTTCTTACCGGCTTCCACCTTTGCCTGCTCGGCCATGCGGTGTTGGAGTTCCTTGTCGTAAAGCATGGAACGGAGAAGACGGAGAGCGTTCTCGCGGTTCTTGGGCTGGTCTCGTGTCTCGGTATTTTCAATCAGGATTTCTTCCTCTTCGCCCGTATATGGATCCTTATACTGATAGCGCAGACGGACACCGGACTCTACCTTATTGACGTTCTGTCCACCGGCGCCACCACTTCGGAAGGTATCCCATGACATGCGGGCAGGTTCGATGTTCACCTCGATGGTATCATCTACCAAGGGAGTGACAAACACGGATGCAAAAGAAGTCATACGCTTGCCCTGGGCATTGTAGGGCGAAACACGCACCAAGCGGTGTACACCGTTCTCACCTTTCAAGTAGCCGTAGGCATAATCACCGGAAATCTCGATGGTACAAGTCTTGATACCTGCCTCGTCTCCTTCCTGCAGGTTGGCGATGGTGGCCTTATAGCCGTGAGTCTCGGCATAGCGCAGATACATACGCATCAGCATGCTTGCCCAGTCCTGGCTCTCCGTACCACCGGCACCAGAGTTAATTTTCAGCACACAGTCCATCTGATCGGCTTCCTCGCGAAGCATATTCTTGAGTTCGAGGGCCTCGACAGCAGTGATTGCCTTGGCATAGGCATCGTCCACTTCCTCTTCAGTCACCAGTTCGTCTTTGTAAAAGTCGAAAGCCAGTTGTACCTCGTCAGTCAAGGTCTTTACCTCATTGTAGCCGGAAATCCATTGCTGCAAGCCTTTCACTTTCTTCATCTGAGCCTCGGCAGCCTTCTGGTCGTCCCAGAAACCGGGAGCCTGGGTGCGGAGCTGCTCTTCTTCCACCTGTATCTTCTTTCCTTCAATGTCCAGATAGCGGTTCAACGCCTCGGTACGTTCTTTGATATCTTTCAGTTGTTCTGCGGTAATCATATATGCATTTACAATTTAGGAAGTGCAAAGGTATAAAAAAACACATAATTCCGCAATTGTCAATCCAATAAGTAATGCTAACGGCAAATGATTCCACCAGAACACCCTAAAGATTTATTCAAAAGACAAGGTGCCGAAAAAGGCCGGACAGTGGAACATGGGGCGTTCCAGCCCGATAGGACTCCAAGAAAGGAAGTGGGGAGTCTGGAGTTTGTCACCACACTTGTAGAAATTCCCTTTCATTGTTTTTCCGTCCAGAGAACCGACGGAATGCTGGAAGAAAGCGGAAACGGGAATAACCATGACCAGTTCCCAGCTGCACTCGCCCAAACGTTCCTCGAAAGGTTCGCCGGCCAACGAGCTCCAACGTTTCACCATGCCCAGCACCTCCTGACTCGCCGTAGGACGGCGCTCATTGACTGCACCTCCCTGAATCAGCAGCCTGCCGGCGCAGTTACATTCGAAATTGTAATAGCGGTCGTCACCTTCGGGAGATACGAAGAATTCCACACAAGCATCTTCCCATACCCGGCCATTGTCTCCGGAGGCCACTGCACGCACACTGGCTTCCTTCACTTTGTAGTGAAGCAGGATTTCGCGCCCCGTATGGGCTATGCGGAAACTCACTTCCGGCTTGTAGGGATAATCTTTCCAGTTGACCACATCAAGGGGCTGAAACTCTATCCCGTTCCCGTCCAGCAAGGACGGCACAGCCTCACCTTCCGGTGAAGCCGTACACATTACTTTCTTTACGGACAAGCTCTTTCCACTCTGGGCATTGCAACAAACCATGCCTACCATTGAAAACACCAAGAGCAGAAGGAGTTTGCTCCCGTAATCTCTCACTATCATAAAACGTCCTTTCATTTCTTATTAGTAGAAGCCTTGTCTGCTACTGCTACATCCCAACCGGAAACAACGTCGCCGTAAAGATAGAATGTCACGTCAAAAGTAGTCTTGCTATTCTCATCCACCACTTGGTAGCAGCGTGTCGCGTCATAGGAATCCACCTCCTTGTACTCGCCCAATGCCAGCGGAGCCGGCTCTTCCTTGCCGGCAGCCTTGGCTATGATTTGCTGCATGCGTTCCTGCATCAGCTTCATAATGCCTTCATGCTTGAAGGGGTCGGGATCCGCCACTTCGGGATGGGTAGCCTTTATCACCCCGCCATTGGCGGCACGCACGGCTCTGACACTGTCCGTATAAGCCTTGAACTGCCTCTTCACCTCCGGAGAACGCAGTCCATGAATGGTAAATACGGCAATTCCCTGGGCGCCGTTGTTGAGAGCGGCATCCATGCATTCGAACATCATCGGGCCGTCGGTGGCGGTCATGCCGCAGTACAGTGTAGTCATATCGTTCTTGTCGCGTACATTCTCAACCGTACAGTCGGAAATGAAGCTGGCATCGCCCGTATAGAAGGTATGGTAAACCATCGGGAACACGATGTCGAGATTCCATTTGCCCCAGTCCTGGCGCACCATGCGTGAAGCCATCTTCGGGGTGGGGAACGGGGAGGCAGCCATTGTCTTGCCGTAGGAGTGCACCACTTCGGCAATCATATTGGCCACTTCGGTTATCTGGTCGCAACGGAACTGGCGCCACTTCACATCGAGGGAAGGGTCTTCCTGCTCGCGGGGGTCATAACCGTACTGCTCCTTGAACAACCTGAGCATTTCCGGATGGTAACCGTAATCCCACGCAGCGTATTCACGGTCCTGCACAATGCCATAATGGGGCCACAAGGTGGTGGGAAGCACCACATCCACAAAACGATGATAGTCGATGGCAATGCCATTCAAGCCTTCCACTTCGCAGTAGGCCTTGATTTTTTCCTTGATGAACTCGCGGACTTCGGGCAATGCCGGGCAGAGAAACTTGTAATAGCCTACATAGGCGGTAGTGTCTGCCAGGCTCTTGCCGTTACGATTCACGCTGAACCATTCGGGATGCTCCTTCAATATCTTGTCACGGTCGTGTTCCAGATTCATGGTCCATAACCAGGCATACACTTCGATTCCGTGTTTATGGGCAACCGGTATGGCAGCCCGGTAATCGTCGGGAGTCGGCGCATTCAGCATAATTCCATCCATGCCGATGTCGTTCATCACTTGGCAGATGGAGTCGAAGTTCATGCCGGGACGATAGTCCAGCCACGTCCAGAACATGGGATATTCCTTGGTTGTTTCCTTAGCTCCCTGCTGGCACGAGAACATGCCCAGCGCAAGGAACAGCAGCAAGAATGCAGGTAAAAAGCTCTTTTTCATTCTATCTAAATTTTAAGTTTAACATGCAGTTTTTCCATCACCCACGTAACGCCGATTACCACAAAGGCAAAACAAAGGCAGTTGACCAGCCCCATGAATCCATGTGTGAACCAGTCCGGCAGGACAACACCGGTCACATCAGCAAAGCCATAGAAGACATAAGGCACCAGATAAGTGGTCAGCGTAGCCGTTCCGGCAGGGCGTATCAGGTTGAACCAACCTGTGACCTGATGGCTGACCAGATAGCTGAGCAGTGTGTAGAGCCCCACGGAAATGGCAGTCACATAGAACACCCAGGGAGGAGTGCCACCCATCTTGGCCACAATCCAGAAATGGTGTGTCCCAATTCCGACCAGCAGAAGCAGAACGGCAACCGTCAGCCCATTGCGGAGTTTCCAGCCGTCACCCTTGCCGGCATAGCGGGCGCTGAGAATGGAAAGGATGACACCTCCCATTGTAAATGCGGGCAAAGCCCCGTTGCCGATATGCAGGATGGACAACATGCCCTGATAGAAGTTGCGTTCGGGAAAGGCAAGGATAGCCTCACCGCCAAAGCCCTCGCGCAAAGGCGTACCCAGCAGGCATATCAGGATAAAGGCACCCCAGGCAGGCAGCAGATACTGCAACCGGTCACGGCTGAAGATATAGATTACGGCACATACCAGATAGGTCCAGCCGATGGAGCCCAATATTCCCCAATAGGCACCGAATACACCTCCCTGCGGATTGCGGAACGTGAAGGCAAGGTAAAGGAGAACCAATACTCCGATTATTTTAAAAGCACGGAAAAGGTTCTTCTGAGTGCCGGAAGCCGGTTTCGGATATTGGTTCCACACACCGATAAAGCCTATGGCCATCAGGAACCAGTATACTCCTATCGGATAGGGAGCTTCCGGTAAAAGCCGGAACTCCGAGTTCGTTATAAACGCCCCCATCACCAGCAAGGCAAAGGTGCGGGAAAGGATATGTCCTAAGGTGGATTCTGCCGAAAAGCCTTTGGCATATCTGCGTTCGATGGCGTATGGTATGGACATTCCCACTGCAAACAAGAAGCAGGGGAATACAATATCCGCCAGTCCCATAAAGTCTTCACCATAAACGGCATGTTCCAGCCAATGGGGTACGTCATGCACTTTCCAGAAGTCATTGACGAAAATCATGGTGAACATGGTCAACGCCCTCAGCATGTCAATGGCCGGATTGCGCCGTGAATAAACAGTCTTGTCACTCATATCATCTTGCTTTAGAATTCGGAAACCAACATCAGCCATCTGGCAGCCGAAGAGCCCCAGACTTCCTTATAAGTAGCCGTATTGAACTGCGGCCAGTAGGGAGCATCTTCATTGAAATAAGACTGCATACCTACGGGTATCTCTCCTACCGTTTCTCCGGGCAGTGCCGTATAGAGCTGCGGATAGTTGCTGCCCTCCCCATAAATCATGGACTGTCCGAAAGGATTCCTGCCTACAACCCAGAAGAGCTGCTGTTCGGCAATGTCTTTCAGTTCCTTGTCCTTCAACACTCTGGCGCAAATGGCTGCGGCTTTTCCGGTAGACAAATGTACGGCAATATTTCCTTTGAACGAGAACCAGACGGGGAATATACGCAAGTAATGCTCCTTATCCAGACGGATACCGTTCTCGAGCTGTTCTTTGAAATCCTTCGCAGCACCACTGCGAATGCCTACCTGGACGGCGTAGAAGTTGACGGAGTCCTTCACTTCATCCTTGTGATAGATGCCGCTGGGCACCATTCCATAAGGATATACATACTTCATGATGTTCTTCAGATAACCGCCATAGAGTTTCATGGCACGAATCCACTGCTCATACTCGGCATGACGGGGCTGCGTTTCGCAGAGGGCGGCAAGGGCTTCCATGTAGGCATAATCGCGAGACTGATGAGTATAGTGTACAATGGACTTCTTTGCCAAATCGCGATAGAAGAAGCCGCAGGTCTTGTCTTTGTCTTTCAACGGTTCGGTGCGCTGGCACTGCAAGGTGTAGCGGATGGCTTTTACAGCCTCATCGGCATACTGCTGTTCGCCGGTCAGCTTATAGAGCATGCTGGCCGCCCATGAGATGTTGGCGTGATACTGGCTCTCGGATGCCATGGCGGCATGTCCCCCACCCTTCTTTATCAGCTCGGCAAAGCCAAGTTCGTTGAAGCGCTTCATGGCATAGCCGAAGTCTTCCTTTGCAATCTTCTTCAGATTACCCTTAAGCGACTCGTCATTTTCAATCCTCATGGAGGCATACGCTTCAATTCCTGCAAGCAGGAAATTCTCCAAAGCTCCGTTATGGACAAGCAGTTCGCGGCGACCGGCATCATCGTCGGTGCCCACCTTACCGTCGGTCCATAGGTTGGTGCCCCATGTCTGTGCACGGTAGCCATCGCCCAGACGGGTCTTCATCACATAGTCCATTCCCCACAAAGCCTCTTCCATCAGGCGGTTGTACAAGTCTATATTGCCTTTTTCTTTGGCACGTTCGGCCATCAAGAGCAAGGAATAGGCTATCTCTCCCGTCTGTAAGGTCTGTTGGGACATATCGGCGGCATCGTGCCATCCTCCGTTTATATGAATGATATGTCCGTTGTAAGTGGCATGCAGGTCATTATGACAAGCCCCGTGCTTTCCGGGAACGGGATAACCGCAACGCTCGCAGAACAGGAAGTTCACCATACGCCAGGCAGAATCATCCCACACATCCTGATGGATATAGAAAGGCAAGGTGGTGACATCCCCTACCTGAATGACGTAACGGCCTTGTGTCTTGAAGTCCGAGAAGTCTATTGTCTCGAACTCTCCCAGGCCGGTCTTTTCCTTACGAACGGGACCGGTATAAACAATGGCCTGCGTAGCGGCATCCTTCAACTGGAACTGTCCGCCGTACTTTTCCACATTGACAATGGCGCTTTTGGGGCTCTCTATACTATAACCGGTAGTAGAGAAGATGATGCGATTCTGTGCAGGCATCCAGCCTTTCACGGTTTCCGGGTTCTCCACCTTCTGAAGTTCCACGGCATCTACATCGAAGCGAAGGAAGTCGCCCATAGTACGTTCTTTGCCGAACACTTCGATGGCAAATGAAATCTTGGTTACCTTGTCGCGCGCCAGTCCGGACATCTCGACGAAGCATTCGTTCCATTGGTTATTTTTCAGATTGATTTCGTGGTAGCCTTCCCGACCGTAAATGTCGGGTACTTTTATTTCTCCGTCATTCTCCACATAAAGGTTGAGGTAGATGCTGCGTGCTCCTTCGCACGTGGGATAGATATAGAACTTCAGGCGGTTGTAACCTTCCCAGTTCACACCTCCTATATCATAAGAGGCCATGCAAGTGCCGCGTCCCAAACCCCAGCCAAGAATCTTCTCCGGATGGGCGGGAGCTTCCAGACGCAGACTGTGCTTGCCGGACTTGCTCCGTTCGTCAGTCAAACCAATCTTACCGATGCCCTTATGCGACCATTTGGAGAAATCCTCCATATCACACAGCATCACGGTTTCCAACACTTTCTTTTTCAAGCCGAATGTTTCGAAAGCCTTTGTCTCGTCGAGCGGTAACGGACTGTGCACGTAGCCCGTGCTGACGATGTCGGCTTTCAACTTTTCATCTACCTGGGCATGAAGCAAAACGCAGCAACCGATAACTAAATCAAAAAGCAAAAAGATAAGTTTTATTACATTCTTCATCATATTATAATTATTAAGTTATAAGGTGATTAAAGCATAAAGGAGAAGAAAATTAGTACAAATATATGAGGAACTATGCCTAATCTCAATTTTCAACAAGTCTTTGAATAGTTGTTTGAGTGGCATACTCTCTACTAATACAATAAGTTTCTCCATATACAGTAGTAACATATGCCCTAAGTTCAGAAGTTACAGGACTACCAAAAATAACTTTAGCAGCATCTCCTTCGGAAGCAAGCAAAAACATGCCTGTAGTCCCCCATTCATATTTCAGAATAGGGTGATTGCCGACAACACGTACCATATACACGTCAACTCCAAAGCGCTTTACCTCTGTTGGGTAATTAACAAAATCTCCTTCAAAAAATCGAGGATACAAATAACTTATCGCTGATTTATCTCCCTCACTAAACCCAGACCATTGATATTCGGCAGTTCCTCCATTCATCACAGAATAGGGATCTGAATCAAAAGTTCCAGTAATACCATTGGCCACAGATTCACCCAATGATTTCCAATTTGTATGCCTTAGTCCGAAGCAATGTCCCAACTCATGTACCATATTATATATCTTCTGAAGTCTTGGAATGGTTTTGTTATAATCATAATCCAAATTTATCCAAATAGAGGAACCTGGTTTTCCATTCATAGGCCAAGAGCCTGCCGCAATAGTATTGTTCGGTAAAGGAGCGCTAGCATCACTACGGATGAGTATATCCGGATTGGCAGCTGTAGTATAAGTCATTTTAAGGTTACTAAGAGGATTCCACAGATTGATGGCTTCCTGTATTTCATCTCGCCAATCATCCACACCTGATGCAGGTATCGAGCTATCAACACCAACGGTAATTGCTCTTTGTTTGGGGTGACCAATTAAACCGGTAGTATGATAAGCCTGCCTTGTTTGTGGTTGACTATAAGTGACAAGTTTACTTTTTTCAAGGTATATATCACCTTGAATAAGATAACCTGACTTCAACTCTACCACATCTAAAGTATCGAATCCAAGTGATTGGATTATACACATACCATCTTCTATTGAAACGCTTTGCTGTTCTTCTTGTTCTTCAAAGTCAACAGTTTCCAACTCATTATAACAAGCGCTCATAAACATTAAAAACATAGAATAGCATAATATAAACAAGCCATTCACGAGATATTTTGAATTCATAATAATCAATTATTATATTAAACAAAAAATACATAAAGGGAAATATGAAATATGTTTTTCATACTTCCCCTTAAAAAAACATGCTTCAAAAAGTCCTCATCACTTAATCTCTATGATAATAATGCGGATTAGAAGTTCGGTTTATCTACATCCCAGAAGATGCGAGTACCGCCATTGTCCGGTCCGCCCAACATTTCGACGGCTTTGGCATAACCGGTAGGATTATTGCCTTTTTCATTGATGGTGAAGGGTAAACGGCGTGGGCCAAGATCTGTATCAATCTCACCTTGACTGTAGTTCACCATTACCGGGAATAATTTGGGATAACCAGTGCGACGTATCTCAGCCCAGCCATTCATACCTTCAGGATAAATAGCAATCCAGCGTTGTGTGGCAATCTTAGCAAATTTTTCCTCGTTACTCAAAGACTCGTCCCATTTAGCAGTCACCTTGCTCTGGCCTTCAATGCTGGCAGCGGGAATAACGGGGTCTACATACGCTGCAGCAGTAGTCGTACTGCTTAAATAATCGCCCACAGCGGCTCCCCATTGTTCGAACGATGTCCGTATACCCTTTTCATACAAGCTCTGAGCGGTGCCCTTACCATTTACATCCCAACCACGCAAAGCAGCTTCGGCTTCCAACAAAATGGTTTCGGCAGCAGTTGCCAAAATAGCAGGAGAGGTTTCTGTCAAGTTGGGTCGACTTACAATCGCCTTATAGGCATCCGAAAACCCTTCTTCTTCCAGTCCTTTAATACCAAGACGAATACCAAAATATTCACTCTTGCTGTTCTGTGTAGCATACTTATCAAGACGCGCATCGCCCATACCAGACAAGATAGAAGGAATATTAGCACCTAAAACACCATCTCCATAGTTGAATGCAATACCGTAAAGCGGATTGACATAACCGTTTCCTGCAATGCCGAAATTAGCATCATTGGTTTCAATCAATCCATTACTATCGTTCATGGCAGCTTCCGCCTCACTTTTTGCCCAAGCAGCATCATACTTCACAATACGCATGGCCAAACGCAAACGAATGGTGTTACACAACTGCGCCCATTTGTTCAAGTTACCTCCATAGGCATAATCAAACATCATAAACGAAGCCACATCCTTTTCTTTAGCAGTACGCAGCACGTCTGCAGCTTCTTTCAATTCTTCAAAGAATTTTTTATAAGCATCCTGTCCTGAATCATACTCACCACCAGTAGCCGATTCGCCATAGTGAGAATAGATAATACATCCGTATTGGTCGGCAAGACGCGACATAGCTATTACGCGGCAGATGGTATTGATAGCCTCGAAATGGGCATACGTCTCCATATCGTCTTTGCACTTGTTGGTGATTTTCAAGCTTTCCACCATTACGTTTCTATAAGCATAATCCCAACAGTTGTCATTCCATC
This sequence comes from Bacteroides uniformis, assembly GCF_025147485.1. NCBI lineage: Bacteria > Pseudomonadati > Bacteroidota > Bacteroidia > Bacteroidales > Bacteroidaceae > Bacteroides > Bacteroides uniformis. The sequence goes on from NZ_CP102263.1 coordinate 770,757, forward strand.
CTGCATTCATGGCATAGGTCACATTACTTACATTGCCGGCAAATGCAGTAGCCGTACTGATATAGCCTGACCACAAATCGGCATTCAAATTTTGAATAAGCTGATATTCCCATACATTGACACCTGCATTTTTATTATAATAGATAGACTGCATCATGGGAATGAAGTGCATACCAATGTAGTTGTTATCTTGTTTTAGTTCTTCATCGCTCACTCCCTTCGGATTAGTGTTCATATCCTCGAACGCTCCCGTACATGCCGAGAATAAGGTAGCTGCCAGCAGCGCTACAGCTGTAAGTCTAAATATATTTTTCATAATCATATCTACTGTTTAAAAATTAACTTTCAAGTTGAACCCAATCGAACGGTTGGTAGGCATACCAAACACATCAACTCCTTGCAGACGGTTGCTGGTAGAAAGCATGCCATCAGGATCATATGGAGCATTGTTCTTGAAGAAGAACAGGTTGCGGCCTACAAGTGAAACCTGTGCGTTCTTAATGACACCAGTCTTTGCCAACCAAGCCTGAGGCAGACTATAGCCAATGGAAAGTTCGCGCAAACGTATGTTGGTAGCACTGTACATATAATGCTCGGTCACACCCGCACGGCCACCAACCTGATTATAGAAGCCTTCCACATCTGTAATTTGACGGCCTTCCAGCATCACGTAACCACGGTCACGAGCATCACCCGTTGCCTTGCTTACTCCCTGCTGATCGAGGTCGGCTTCCGTCAAAGACATCACTTCACCTCCAAAACGTCCATCAATCAAGAAGTAAAGAGAGAAGTCCTTCCACGTGATTGTATTGCTCCACCCCAAGTTAAAATCAGGAGTAGAATTACCCAGTTTCACCGGATTTGTCTTGTCCACCAATGGAAGTCTATCACTATCTTTTTGTCCTTCTTTTGCAGGTTCATACTGAATATTGCCTTTTTCGTCACGTACAAAAGTAGTACCGTAAATGTCACCAAACGAACCACCTACTTCTAAACGACTCCATACATTGTTACTTTCGCCACCGCTAAATGTAAAATAACCAAAGTCATCACCAGCCAGTGCCTTTGCTTCGTTCTTATTGGTTGCAAAGTTAACACCGGTTTTCCAGCGGAAATCCTTAGTCATGACAGGAGTTCCATTCAACATAACTTCGACACCGGTATTCTGAATATCACCGGCATTGATGTAATATCGGGCGTATTGTGAACCTGACGGAGCATCCAACGTAAAGAGTTGATTCTTTGTATTAGTCTTATAATAAGTGAAGTCGAACTCCAAGCGGCTATTGAAAAAGCGCCACTCAGTACCAAACTCAATGGAAGTAGTCATTTCCGGTTTCAGTTCTGCAAACGGAGCTGTACTGTTGAAATTGATGCTACCACTCTTTGTAATGGAGTTGAGAGGATTTGAAGTATAAGTATTCAAACCGTTACCCACCTTTGACCATGCACCGCGAATCTTACCTAAATCAATCCAAGAAGGTAATTTCAATGTTTCGTTCAGCAACCATGTCACACCTACTGACGGATAGAAAAAGCCTTTGTTTTTGTATTTGGTAAATGCCAATGTTGAAGTCCAGTCGTTACGTGCTGTCACGTCCACATAAATCTGATCTTTGAAGCCTACCTGACCGGTGAAGAACACACTCTGGCTTTGAGTATGGGTTTTCCAATCGGTCAATGAGCCCTTGTTCAAGGAGCAGTTCTGCATAGTGAATACGTTGGGCACAGAGAGTATACCCGGATAGGAATCGAAACCTGTACCGTTTCCTGTATAATCGTTGATGCTGGCACCTACCGAAGCATTGACACTGAAGTTAGTGAATTGCTGTTGATAAGTAAACAAAACATCCCCATAAGAAGAAAGGCTACTTGATTCACCGTAGATGTAACGACCGTTAGTTCCTGTTCCAGCCGGATTCATACCACACAACACCGGGCTGGTACCTGCATACATACGTGTATTGTTCTTGTCTACAACATAGTCGGCACTACCACGAGCCTGTATACTGAACAGGTCATTGAACTTATACTTCACACTCAGATTCAACAATGTACGATAACGGGTATCCTCATTCGGAACCTTATTAATCAACCAATAGGGATTCTGCTCCATATCAGTACCTTGAGATTTATACCAGTTCTGGTCCATTATGTTACGACCGGCATTAAGAATCTGATAATTATCTTTGTAGTAGTTAAAGTCCTTTCCACCTTCAACACCACCACGCGGGAAGTGATAAAGACCTACCAAAGGATTCATGTAATAACCTCCCGAAGTAGTACGGTTGTTCCCCCTTTGATACATCGCATTGATATTGGCATCAACAGTCAGTTTGTTATTGAGGAAGTTGGCAGTTTCGCGAAAATTGAAATTATGCTTCACCAAGCTATTACCTTCCACCACGCCCTTGCCGTAAGTATTAGCATAGGAAAAGTAAGTTTGCATAGCTTGCGAACCCATGCTCAACGAGAGCGAGTTGATAGTAGTGACACCTGTTTTGAAGAAATCGTCTGTATAGTCGGGACTACCTTTGATATCACTGCCCCAACTGGTTGACACACCCGTATAGTGATTCTGGAATTCGGGAATACCGTATGCAGCTATATCGAAAGTGGTGCTGGTATTGAAACTGATACTGGCGCGTCCTTCCTTGCCCTTCTTAGTGGTAATAATCACCACACCATTGGCAGCCGAACTACCGTAAAGTGCAGCAGCGGCAGGGCCTTTCAATATGTTCATGCTCTCAATATCATCGGGATTCAGATTGGAAATACCGTCGCCACGGTCGTAGTTACCACTGTCGTTGTCTCCGCCGATAGTAGTTGAGGTATTTTCGTTGGTAGATGAACCGAACGGTACACCGTCTATTACATACAACGGCTGGTTACTTCCGCTTACCGAACGGTTACCACGGATAATCACTTTGGAAGAACCTCCCAAACCGGAAGAACTCTTATTAATCTGCACACCTGCCGTCTTACCGGCCAATGCATTCATCATATTGGGGTCTTTCACACGTGCCAGTTCATCACCGTTTACCACCTGGGTAGAGTACGTCAGTGATTTTTCTTTCTTTGCGATACCCAATGCCGTTACCACCACTTCATCCAGCAGCTTGGCATCATTCTTTAATGTGACTCTTATCGTCCCCGGAGTGATGGGAACTTCTTGTGTTATCATACCTACGAAAGACACTTGCAGGATTTTCGCACCTGCGGGCGCATCTGTAATAGTGAATTTGCCGTCTAAGTCTGTTACGGCTCCGGTAGTGCTTCCTTTTACCAATACGGAAGCTCCGATAATCGGTTCATTGTCCTCAGCTGAAATAACGATACCGGTAATGGGGGAATTTTGGGCTGCTACCCAACCGATGGCTGCCAGCAGGCAAACCAAGGTCAGCATAATTCTTTTTTTCATAAGCTGTTTTTCGGAAAATAAATATTAGATTAAATATGTGTTAAGTTAATAAACAGATTCTCGGAAATCTGTTATCCCGATCGGCCAGTTTGATTGGCTGTTCCTCTCATTTCTTCTTTGTATGCTTCATAGGCTATTAGTATGTTACGGTTAATATTTAAGCTTATCCAAATGTCTTTATTCTGCAGATTTCTTTCAAGCTCTCGTATATAAAACCGGGGGCACAACCGCAACCCTATCGGAAAAGGATGATTTATTTGCTAATAAAAGTTAATGAAGAAAAGCTGCTGGCAGAACCGGTGCTTTATTGCATGGTTTTAAGCAGATTACGGCATCACCCTTCTCTCCCTCGCCTAAGAGTGAGGCTTTCATTATCTACAAGAGAACTCTCCCCCGGCACCGCGACAAATTAACCTCTCCACTGCGACAAACTAACTATTTTCTCGCATCTCATTATTCTTATCACAGTCATGTTAGTTTCTTACAACAGCTGTATTCTTTTCTTATAACAGCTGTGTTCTTTTCTTACAACAGCTGTTGTAAGAATAATAAGAAGCATAAAAACTGCCAGTCAGCAGTATACAGATGATTAGTTTCTCGCAGTGCAGGGGGTAGTTTCTTTCTGTTCAGAAGAAGGAGATAAAAAAACAGACCGTCCGGCCCGGAATGAAAAAGATTCACCCCAGGTCGGACGGTTATAAACAAAAAAACAAAGTTTTATTCTTCGTACATCTTATCAATCAGCTCCTTGTAGTTCTTTGCCACAACAGAACGTTTCAGCTTCAGCGTATTCGTCAGTTCCCCACGCTCCATGCTGAATGGTTCCGGCAGAAGCGTGAAACGCTTCACTTGCTCATAATGGGCAAATTGCTGCTGCAAGGTATCGATACGGGCACGGAACAACGCCTGTATCTTGGGATGTTGCAGTAACTCATCCATATTGCTGTATGCAATGCCTTTCTCCTTGGCATAATCCTTCACAAAGCCATAAACGGGAACTATCAAAGCGGAAACAAACTTACGCTCATCAGCAATGACAGCAATCTGGTCAATGTAACGGTCAATAGCCAGCTTCGTTTCCAATGCCTGCGGCGAAATATATTTTCCGTTGGAGGTCTTGAACAAGTCTTTGATACGCTCCGTCAGATACAGATGGCTATCCTTCAAATAACCGGCATCACCCGTGTGGAACCAACCGTCACGGTCAATGGCAGCAGCCGTTGCCTCCGGTTTCTTGTAGTAGCCGGTAGTGATAGTCTTACCACGAAGAAGTATCTCGTTGTTCTCGCCAATCTTCACCTCCACATCAGGCATCACCGTACCTACGGAACCAATCTCATAGCCTTCGTTGAGGAAGCAGGAAACGGTAGCCGTAGATTCCGTCAGACCATAGCCCACCACCATGTTTATACCTACAGAATGCACAAACTCGCAGATTTCATCGGGCACAGCAGCACCTGCCGTAGGAAAGAAATTACCGTTCTCAATACCTATCGTCTTCTTCAGCAGAGCATAAATGGTCTTTTCGTAGAACTTGTATTTCAGATGAAGCATCATCGGAGGAGTCTTTCCTTGGCGCAAATAATCAATGTTATGCGTCCTGCCCACCTTGATGGCATCCAACATCATCGCCTTACGCAGACCGGTTTCCTGGGAAATCTTCTCCTGCACACCGGCATAGACTTTCTCCCAAAAACGGGGTACACTGCACATCAGTGTAGGGCGTATCTCTTTAATAGTAGTTTGGATATCTTGTGGACGGAGATTGATGCAGACCTGCACTCCCCGATGTATACAAAGGTAGGTCCATGCCTTTTCGAATACATGGGTCAGCGGAAGGAAGTTCATGGAAACATCCTGGTCTGTCATGAAAGGCAATCGGATATCATGAATGCGGAAAGCCTCTCTATAATTGAAATGATGGAGCATGACACCTTTCGGCTCACCGGTAGTACCGGAAGTATAAAGGATATTGGCGAGGTCATCATCTGAGGCAGCTGCTGTACGTTCTTCTACAATGGCATTGTGCTGCAACTCTTCATCCATTGCCATAAATTCATCAAAATAGATGGAAGTCATGTCGCGCGGATCTTTCACCACAGCACGGTCGAAGATGATGAGCTGCTGCAGAGACTGGCAAAATCCGAACACGCTGAAAGCGGCATCGTACTGGAACTGCTCGCCTACAAACAGATAACGTATCTGTGCATCGTTGATGATATACTGTGCCTGGGCCGGTGAGCTGGTAGCATACAAAGGTATAGTCACCGCCCGGTTGGCGAATGCACCGAAATCAGTAAAGAGACATTCGGGTTTATTCTGCGAGAAGATACCGATATTCTCTTGTGGCTCTATTCCCAAAGCCACCATTGCATTGGCAGTCCGGCGTACAGTCTGTGAGAACTCTTTCCAAGAGATGGGTATCCATTGTGCAGTTTCATAGTCCCTGTATTTCAGGGCTATTTTGTCTCCATACTTCTCTGCCTGGCGATGCACCAGGACAGATAAATGATGATAAGTCATAACTTTTGATATTGGTAAATACGGTACAAAGGTAGTGGTTTCATTTGAAACTAATTTGATATTAGCGGGTAATTATTCAAACTTTACCTTTAAAGTATCCGACCATCCGTTAGCAAATTATCCACAAAAGATACTTTCTTTACCATTAAAACAATAGAAACATATTAAATATCTATATATTTGTGGTGATATACAAACTAAATCAAATTCAATGAACATGAAAAAAGTATTGCTTTTAATGGCTATGCTGACCATAGGTTTAGCAAGCATCAATGCTCAAGACAACCTCAGATGGGGAGCAACAGTCGGCATGAACTCCAGTAACTTCTCCATTACCGGTTTCGACAGTAAAATAGGCTTTCATGCTGGGGTAAAGGCTGAAGTAGGATTGCCTCAAATTTCAGAAGGAGTCTACCTCGATATGGGTGCATTACTTACGCTGAAAGGAGCCAAAATAGACGGAGGCTCTGCTGCTTCTATCAAGTTCAATCCCTACTACCTGGAAATTCCTGTACACATTGGCTATAAATATGCAGTGAATGAGAACTTTGCCATATTCGGCAATGCCGGTCCTTATTTAGCCATCGGTCTTTTTGGCAAAGCCAAGGCAGAAGGAGATATTCTTGACGAATATGAGTTTGATGATAACTCCACCAATGTATTCGGGGATGATGCCATGAAGCGTTTTGATTTCGGTCTCGGATTAAAAGCCGGAGTCGAATTCAGTCAGAAATATCAGATTTCCATCGGTTATGACTGGGGACTGGTAGAGAACATTAAAGATTCAGGCAACAAAAACCGCAACTTGATGATATCACTCAGTTGCTTCTTCTAAACAATATTGAAAAAACAGAAAGGACGTCGGTTTGGCGTCCTTTTCATTTTTTATCCGTAAGTTTGCGGCCAGATTATTTATTTACCGAATATGATTTACGATATACCGACTTTAACTTCCGAAGCAATCGGATTGCTCAAATCACTGATAGCCATTCCTTCCTTGAGCCGCGACGAGGAGAAGGCGGCAGATTATCTGCAGAACTATATCGAAATGCAAGGCATGGCAACAGGACGTAAAGGCAACAATGTATGGTGCCTCAGCCCGATGTTCGACTTAAAGAAACCGACCTTGCTGCTGAATTCCCATATCGACACCGTAAAACCCGTCAACGGGTGGCGGAAAGATCCTTTCAAACCAACGCTGGAAAGTAATGGAAAGCTCTACGGGCTGGGCAGCAACGATGCCGGAGCCAGTGTAGTCAGCCTGCTGCAAGTATTCCTGACATTGTGCCGCACCACTCAGGCCTACAATCTGATATATCTTGCCTCGTGTGAGGAGGAAGTATCAGGCAAGGGGGGAATAGAATGCGTATTGCCGGAACTCCCTCCCATACAGTTTGCCATTGTAGGCGAGCCGACAGAGATGCAACCTGCCATTGCAGAAAAAGGATTGATGGTGCTGGACGTAACTGCTACCGGAAAATCGGGACATGCTGCCCGAAACGAGGGAGATAATGCTATATATAAGGTATTGGATGATATTGCCTGGTTTCGTGATTACCGTTTCCCAAAAGAATCTTCCCTGCTGGGTCCCGTGAAGATGAGCGTAACCATGGTAAACGCCGGTACACAGCATAACGTCATTCCCGACCGTTGTACTTTTGTCGTAGACATTCGCAGCAACGAGTGTTATAGCAATCAGGAGCTATTCGATGAAATACAGAAACACATCACGTGTGAAGCCAAAGCCCGCTCCTTCCGGCTAAGCTCTTCACACGTAGCTCCGGAGCATCCGGTAGTGCAAAAGGCTATTGCCATGAAACGTACTCCTTTCGGCTCACCGACCTTGTCCGACCAGGCACTGATGCCATTCCCTTCTCTGAAGATGGGACCGGGGAAAAGTGCCCGTTCACACACTGCCGATGAATTTATCTTTGTCAAGGAGATAGAGGAGGCGATAGGGATGTATCTGGAGCTGCTGGAAGGAGTAAAAATTTAAATTATCATTATCTGTTCAGCCACGGCTCCGGATTCAGTTTTTCCTTCTCTTTCCTCAATTGGAAGTGTAGCACCGTACGACCATTGTCGGCCCCATCCGAGAAGATTTGTCCGAGAGTCTGTTTGGTGGCAACATCATCGCCCTGCTTCACCGAGGCCGATGACAAGTTGCAATAGACTGATATATAATTCCCGTGACGGACAAGGATATTGAACAGTCCGTTCAGTTTAAAGACAGCCGCCACTTTACCATTGAAGATGGCACGGGCTTGGGCACCCGGTTTCCCTTGTATATCAATGCCCTTATTGTCCAGCTTGACATTGCGCAAACCTTCCACAGAATACTGGCCGTAATGGCTGGTAATGATATACGCTCCGGTGATGGGCATCGGCAACTTACCGCGATTATTAGCAAAGTTCCCTGATAATTCACGGTCTGCCTTACTCATGGAGTAAGTTTCCAAAGGCTGTGCCTTCGGCTTTGCGGGCGTAGAGGCAGTTGCCGTTTTTTCGGTTTTCTCACCAGCCTTTTTACGTGCGGCTGCCTCACGGCGCGCTTCTTCTGCCGCACGCTTACGCGCTTTCTCTATTTCTTCCGCTATCAGACGGTCAATGCGTGCATTGAGCTGATTGGCTTCACGGCGTTTCTTATTCAGTTCGTTCTGCAATCCCCGCTGTTTCTTTTTCAGATTGGCTACCAACAACTTTTGTTCCTTCTCCTGCGCTTCCAGCTTGACTTTCTCCTCTTCACGTTCTTTCAACAATCCTTCCTTGGCAACCTTCACTTGCTGAAGCTCAGTCTTCTTACGGTTCACCTGCTCCTGCTTTTTCAACACTTCCTCGCCTTGCAGGCGCTGATAAGTAGCATATTCACGTACATAGCGCATGCGTCGATAGGTCTGTGCCAGGCTCTTGGCAGAGAAAATGAACATCAGCTTCTCTTCAATGGAGCGGTTCTTATACAAATATTGAACGGACGATTCGTATTTCTTCTTCTTGTCCCTTAGGTCACGTTGCAGGCGGGTCAACTGACGTTCTAATGAAGACAACTCGCGCTCTATGGATTCCACATCATTATTGATAGTCAGAATATAGCGTTTGCGCTCTTCTATCTGTCCGGTCAGTGCAGCAAGACCGTTCAACTGGCTTCCCACATCCTTCTTGGTGGTTATCAACAGCGTTTCCGACTCTGCTATCTGTTTCTGTAAGGCACCACGCTTGCTTTCCAGTTCCTTAATCAGCTTGTTGGACTGGGCAAGGAGCGGAGAAACCGGCAAAAGGAGGAGAAAGAAGAGAAGGAGAAGCTTCATAAGTTATGAGTTATAAGTTATGAGGGATTATCTGACAATTATCAACTAATCAAAGGTCCATCAGCATTTCCAGCAGTTCTTCCAGCTCCACCTCTTTATATTTCTGTGAGAGCTGGGTAGGAGTCAGTGCAAAAGGCTTATCCGAGAAGTTGGAAAGTTCAATCTTTCCCTTTTCCAGAGAGGGTATCCCGAGTTCCTTGCCGGTAAGCACCTTCTTGCCATTGGGTTTGGAAGCAGCATAAAGCAGTTTCTCCAAATGGGCAAAATCCGCCTTCTTGGGCAGCACATCCTTCAGTTCCTTACGTGTTGCACGGACATAACGTTTTCCCATACGGTCTACCAACAGAATCTCATCCGGGGTGACTTCCATACGTGCCACCTCCGTACGAAGTATCGGCATCAGAAAGGAAATCTGCATGCATTCTTCCTTCTTCAACTTCATCGTACCGTTCACAGTAAGGGTGGCATCTTTATGGGGTACCGTCAGCTGCACTTTGGAGGAAAGGCAGGCAGATTCTCCGGACAGAGAACTTGAGTGACGCGAAGTCTTGCAACCGGCAAGCCCCACAGCCAGCAACAACAGCAAGGACAATAGGCGGCACGTCCTTGCCATATCATTCAGCAGGTTTAGTTTCATCTGATATATATTTCTTTTTTTGTATTTTCTGTTTCAACGTATCAGAGCGATTGCCCTTATCCCAGGCTTGTTTCCAGTATTTCAAGGCACCTTCCGCATCGCCAGTCATGTAATAGATATCTCCGCAATGTTCCAAGACCACGTCACTGCTATCTTTATCATTCTTTATCGCCTCATCTATGTAGAGACGCGCCTCGGCATAATTACCTTTAACAAACAATATCCATGCATATGTATCGAGATAGGTGGAATTGTTCGGCTCGGCTTTCACTGTCTTGTAGCTCATCTCTTCCGCCTTGTCCAAGTCGCGGCGCTCCACGGAAAGATAATATGCGTAGTTATTCAAGGCACCGATGTTTGAAGGATTGTACACCAAAGCGGAATCATAAGCCGCATAAGCTTCCGCATGCAGATTCTTGGTGTGATAAGCATCACCGATAATGGCATAAAAATCTGATACGACCTCCTTCTTGCTGTCGTCCTTGACGTGCGACAAAGCCTTTTGACAGATGGCAAGGGCATCATCCGTCCGTTCCGCCTGGTTGTAGGCAATGGCCAGATAGAAATAGAACTCCAACATATCGGGATTGGACTCCACACCGGCTTCGCACAAATTCATTATTTCCTTGTAATCCTCCTGGCGCACAGCTTCCCCCAGCAATGTCATACGAGCCGCTGTGTTGGTAGGGTCTATCGCCAGAACCTGGCGCAGAACCGGTCCAGCCTCCTTGTTCATTCCTTTGGAAAGAAGATATTGGGCATACAGCAAAGGTAATTGTGCCTCATCGGGCTCCTGCTCCATGATACGGTTGAAGAGCGTAATGACACGTGTGCTGTCCTTGCCTGCCTGCTCGTTCTGCACGATGAACTGCCGCATCACATTCAGTTTGGTGTCCGAAGCCACTTTCTTGTTCAGCAACAGCGTGTCCAATTGCTGTTCATACAGCTCCTTCTGTCCGGTCTCTTCGTAGTAAGAAGCCAATGAGTACATGGCCATTGCATTGTCCGGCTCTTCGGCCAGCACCTTCTTGTAAATCTCATAAGCTTCCTGCTTTTTCCCGTTCTGCATATAGACATCCCCCAGCACAACTTGATAGCGCATATCGTTGGGATACTCTTCTACCAGACTTTCTATTTCATGAAAGGCGCTCTTGTCGTCCTTCTTTTGCAGATAGATGCGGAACTTCTCCATACTGAGCTGTTCATTCTTGCCCATCCGTTCCTCGAGCTTGTTCAGTATACCGATAACTTTGTCATACTCTTCCTGGCGGTTGTAAATCTCCAGCAAGTTGTATAGCGGGTCCAGCTTATCCGAGAAACGTACCGCCATATTTTCCAACAAGGCAGCGGCTTTCTCCGTTTCGTTTTGCTGCATATACAGATTGGCAAGCCCCTGGGCATACCAGTAATTATCGGGAGCATTCTCCACCGCCTTTTCCAAGGCGGCTTGTCCCAACGGTACCTGCTTGAGGTACATATAATACTGGGCCATCTCATACAAAGCCGATGATGCGTTCGGGTTTATCGTCAGGCAATGTTGCAGGACATCGAAAGCCGCATCATAGTCTTTCTGGACTTTCAGACGGGCGGCTTCAAGAAAGAAGTAGTCGTAACGGCGCTGCTGTTCGGGGGTAAGCTCCTTTACGGGCGAAACGTCGGCTTTCTTCGACTTCTTCCGTTTCTTCAATTCCTTCCGTGCCTTTTCAGACCGACCATACCCGCTCATTTTCTCCTTAGAAGCTTGAACGTTGGCAGCCTGCACTCCGTACGTAGTAAAGCAGAAGGTACCTATCAACAACGCAAGTATTATTTTTACTCTGATTCTCATCTATTTAATTATAAATTCTTAACCCGTAAAACGGAACAATATCCATTCATTTTTTACCCGTATGCCCGAAGCCACCGGCACCGCGCTCCGTCTCATCCAGCACTTCCACTTCCTGCCAAAGAGCTTGTTCGTGACGCGCTATCACCATTTGTGCAATCCTCTCCCCATCTTCGATGACGAAGGTTTCTGCAGAAAGGTTGACGAGAATAATACAAACTTCACCACGGTAATCGGCATCAATCGTTCCAGGGGAGTTCAGCACGGTAATCCCCTTCTTAATGGCCAATCCGCTACGCGGACGCACTTGCGCCTCAAATCCTTCAGGAAGAGCGATATAAAGGCCAGTAGGCACCAGACACCGCTGCATCGGAGCCAGCGAAATAGGTTCATTAAGGTTTGCACGGATATCCATTCCTGCAGACAGCTCAGTGGCATAAGCCGGAAGCGGATGCTTTGATTTATTGATGATTTGTACGTTCAACATGATGTTATTTACGATTTGACGATTTACTATTTACGATTGGGGCTACTTCTATTCTTACAATTCGAGTAATTCAAGTTTCGCAATTCATCTTCCTTTTACTATAAACTTGGGCGAAAATACGGCTTTTTATACAAAATAGTGATACATTTGCAGTTAAATAATAGTAACTTCAATCGTAAATAGTAAATCGTCAAATCTCAAATAACATCATGATGAATTGGAATACGCTCATATCTGCCAAACGCTTCGGACTGGAAGAGTTTCACCAGGAACGCCATGAAAACCGCTCGGAATTCCAACGTGACTATGACCGCCTTATCTTCTCTGCCCCCTTCCGCCGTCTGCAGAACAAAACCCAGGTATTCCCTCTTCCCGGTAGTGTATTCGTCCACAACCGATTGACACACAGCTTGGAAGTATCATGCGTAGGCCGCTCATTAGGCAACGATGTATCGAAAGTTCTCATTGCCCGCCACCCGGAACTGCAAGGCAGCTACCTCACCGAAATAGGCTCCATCGTTTCGGCCGCCTGCCTGGCACACGACTTGGGAAATCCTCCTTTCGGACATTCGGGAGAACGAGCTATTTCCACCTTTTTTTCTGAAGGAAAAGGAATGTCCCTGAAGGGCCAACTGACACCTTCCCAATGGGAGGACCTTACCCACTTTGAAGGGAATGCAAATGCGTTCCGCCTGCTTACCCACCAGTTTGAGGGAAGGCGACAGGGAGGATTTGTACTCACCTACTCCACCTTGGCAAGCATCGTGAAATATCCCTTTTCATCGAGTCTTGCAGGCAAAAAGTCAAAATTCGGTTTCTTCATCACAGAGGAAGAAAGTTTTCGCCGCATAGCAGAAGAGTTGGGTATGGAGAAGCAGAACGATGCCCCGTTGAAATATGCCCGCCACCCGCTGGTCTATCTGGTGGAAGCCGCCGATGACATCTGCTACCAGATGATGGATATTGAGGATGCTCACAAACTGAAAATTCTGACTACACAAGAAACCAAAGAGTTGCTTCTTTCTTATTTCTCGAAAGAGCGCCAAGCACACCGGCTCAAAACGATGGAGATAGTAAGTGACACCAATGAACAAATAGCCTATCTGCGTTCCAGCGTTATCGGACTGCTTATCGGCGAATGCGTGCAAGCCTTTGTAGACAATGAAGAAAAGATTCTGAAAGGAGAATTTGAAGGAAGCCTCATCAACCATATATCCGAGGTACCAGCCAATGCCTACAAGCACTGTGCAGACATCTCCCTGAAGAGGATTTACCGTTCACGCGATGTACTGGACATTGAACTTGCCGGTTTCCGCATCATCAGTACCCTGCTCGAACTGATGATTGACGCCGTGCGTTCTCCGGAAAAGGCATATTCGCAACTGCTCATCAATCGCGTATCGGGCCAGTACAACATAAAAGCGCCTGCACTCTACGAAAGAATACAGGCGGTATTGGATTACATCTCCGGAATGACGGATGTATTTGCACTCGATTTATATAGGAAAATAAACGGGAATAGCTTGCCAGCGGTATAACAGACGACAAACATTCCTCCGGATAGTCCTATGATACAACCTTATTTGCTCCCGACGTAAGCTTGCACGCCTCCGGTTCGCTCGCTATGAACGACTCGATGTGGCGAATGCGCTTTTCTGCCAAAATCTCGTCCACGGCAATTAGGATACCCGTTTCCTCCACATCTCCGAAACCGTAATTGATGGCTGTACCGAACATACGCATGGTAGGGCTGAGACTCATATAGGCATTCACCAGCGGGGGAATATTATACCCCGCCTTACGGATTTCACAATTCAAAATCTTATAGTCTTCCTTAAAAGAGTCTTTACAGAAGAGAGCCGCCAATTCATTCTCGTCCGATTCCAGAAGCAACGGCTTCATCGGAGTAATCAGGTTGTCCTTATCCGCAAAGTGTTTCCGAAGAAAATAAAGAATCTTATCACGACTCTGACGATGATAGCTGGGATACATAGTCACCTTTCCGAAGAAATACTTCACATTGGGCATGACTACGGTCAGTGCGCCCAAACCATCCCACAGATTATCCAACGCAAACAGACCTTTACTGTCTGCACGCGTAGACTGATACTCCAACGTAACGAACGAACGTCCTAACTCGATGGTCGTAGGAAGATAGTCCTTCAAAAACTTATCCGAAAAGTTAAACATATGGGCAGTTGCCAGAATAGGGGCACCATGTTCATCAAAACGCACATCCGTACCTAAGATATAACGGTATCCACCCAAAATTTCTTCTGCTTCCGGATTCCAGACAATCAACTGCTTGTACGGGTTGTCCATGATGTCATATTCATCAATATCCATAGACTTGCCCGTTCCTCCTCCCGCAGCACGGAATGCAATCTCGCGCAAACGGCCGATCTCCTTCATTGTATTCGGAGAGTCTTGGGCAGTAATGATATATATCTGATTATGACTTCTATTGGTCATGCGCAGACGCTTTTCCTCAGTCAACTCCGCTTTCAACAGCTCCTTGCTTATCGGTGCAATAACATCTTCCATATTTTTCTGTTAGTAGTTCTTCTTTAATATAAATACGGTCTCTCTACAATTTATATACAATATCCTTCACATATTGCGCCCATCCGGCCGGGCTTTTCGATTTGTCGAAAGTTTGCCAGGGGATAGGCTTCCCTATGGTGATGGTAAATGTTTTATGGCGATTCTTCAGCATTTCATCTGCCAGGTAAAGCATGGCGATATTGAACTTGATGCCCAACATCTTACAAAAATTGGCAAGATTATAAAAGAAGTTGGAGTTCCGCCCCTCGAAGTGGATGGGAACTACATCACGGTGGGCTTCGACACTCTTCACGATAAAGGTCTTTTTCCAATCCAAGTCACGGATGACCCCATTCTGCCTACGCGAACAAAGCCCTGCGGGAAACATGATGAGCTGATTGTCCGAAGCAAATCCCGCCTCCACCATTCTGGGGAAGTCTTTGGCCTGCTTTCCCGTCTTGTTGATGGGGATGCAAAGCGGCGCCAGTCCGTGCAGGTTCATCAGCAGGTCGTTGACCATATATTTCACCTTGCCACCATAAAAGGAGCCCAGGACATAACCCAGTGCCACTCCATCCTGCCCACCCAGGGGATGGTTGGACACAAAAGTATAAAGCCCTTCTTTAGGCAGATTTTCCTCCCCCTTTACCACAATATTGGCATCAAGGAACTCCAGACAAGCTTTCAGGAAATCTACACCGACTTTATCTTTCGACTCCCGCAAAAAGACATTCAATTCCTCTTGATGAACGATGTGCTTCAAATAAGAAACCACGAACTTGGGGATATACTTAGACTGCTTCGGAGCCTTTTCCCGAAGTATCTTGTCTATGTCAATCAAAAATAAAGAGTCGTCAGCCATTCTTCTTTTGATGAAATGAATGCGCAAAATTAACTCATCTTTTTAATTAATCGCAAAAAAATGACAGAAAACTGCACCCGAAATCTATCAAATAGCACCTAAAAACTGTCAATTGATAGTTTTTCCCCTAAAGTGTGTTTGAAATCCGTCTGCCTGAAAGAGAAAACTTCCGTAAACTTGCAATATCAAGATTAACGAAAAAAAACATAGCACATATGAACAATATAACATTTAAAAAAGACCTGCTCGGAGTTCAAGACGATTTATTGCGTTTTGCATACAAACTTACTTCCGACCGTGAAGAAGCCAACGACCTCTTGCAGGAAACATCCCTGAAAGCTCTGGATAACGAAGAGAAGTATACGCCCGATACTAATTTCAAAGGATGGATATACACCATCATGCGCAATATCTTCATCAACAATTACCGCAAAGTGGTGCGTGACCAGACTTTCGTGGATACCACGGACAATCTCTATCACCTGAACCTGCCGCGCGACGCCGCTTTTGAAAGCACAGAAAGCGCATATGACCTGAAAGAGATGCACCGCATTGTCAACGCCCTTCCACGGGAGTACAAGATTCCCTTCTCCATGCATGTCTCCGGCTTCAAATACCGCGAAATTGCAGAGAAGCTAGGGTTGCCCTTAGGCACGGTAAAGAGCCGCATTTACTTCACCCGCCAAAAACTACAACAAGACTTGAAGGATTTTGTTTAAGAACTCAGCATATAAAACCAGTGATTTCCATAAATTAAGAAGAGTACAGATTTTAGTTGTATCAAAAGAGAGAAAGGCAGGCCGGGACAATCCCGCATCTGCCTTTCATGGTCTCGCCCCTTGTATTTCGTACACAAACTCATTCAAGCCGTTACGCTTTGCGATAATATTATTTACAAAAATCAGGATAGCAATCTCTGGCTACATCCCACTTTTCCACCTATCCGAGGCACTGAAAGCTAACCAAAGCCACCCGAAAACTGCCAATTGTTAGATTTTACCCCAAAGAGAGTTTGATTTCCGTCTATCAAAAAGAGAAATCATCCGTAGCTTTGCATCATCAATAAAACGAACAATAATTTAAAAAACATCCATTATGAATAATAGAACATTTACCCAAGACCTACTCGGAGTTCAAAACGACTTATTACGCTTTGCATATAAATTAACCTCCGACCGCGAA
Organism: Bacteroides uniformis; assembly: GCF_025147485.1. Taxonomy (NCBI): domain Bacteria; kingdom Pseudomonadati; phylum Bacteroidota; class Bacteroidia; order Bacteroidales; family Bacteroidaceae; genus Bacteroides; species Bacteroides uniformis. Next base: position 787,543 of record NZ_CP102263.1, read on the forward strand.
GAGGCCAACGACCTGCTTCAAGAGACATCCCTGAAAGCTCTGGACAATGAAGAGAAGTACACACCTGATACCAACTTTAAAGGATGGATATATACCATCATGCGTAATATTTTCATCAACAATTACCGTAAAGTGGTACGTGACCAGACATTTGTAGATACCACAGACAATCTCTATCATCTGAACACGCCGCACGACCTCACACTCGACAGCACAGAAGGCGCCTACGACCTGAAGGAAATGCACCGCATTGTCAATGCCTTGCCACGTGAGTACAAGATACCTTTCTCCATGCATGTCTCCGGTTTCAAGTACCGTGAAATCGCAGAAAAGCTGAACCTCCCACTTGGAACAGTAAAGAGCCGCATCTTCTTTACCCGCCAGAAACTGCAACAGGAACTGAAAGATTTCAGATAAGAGAATACGGCAACCTAAGAATTGTTTATTAATTGGCCGGATAAAAAAGTAAATATGCTTATCTTTGGGCAATCATGGGACACAAACCAAGATACCTAAAGAAAAACCGAGTAATTAATAAACAACATGAAGAAACAGACAATCATTACAGCCTGCACATTTGCAGCAATGACAATGGCTACTCCTGCCATTTTTGCCGTACAGCCGGCCATGAGTAACCACGTATGCGCCTCCGACGCTATCAAGAAAGACAACCGACCGGTAGAATCAAAACGACTGTTCTGTTCCAAAGCCGTAGAAGAACAAATTCAACGGATACAGCAGCTGCTGAAAAATCAGAAGCTGTCATGGATGTTCACTAACTGCTTTCCCAACACGCTGGACACCACCGTCCATTTCCGCAAGGACAAGAAAGACGGGAAGCCCGACACATTTGTCTACACCGGAGATATCCATGCCATGTGGCTCCGCGACTCAGGTGCGCAGGTGTGGCCCTACGTACAGCTGGCCAATGAAGACAAGGAACTGAAGACGATGCTTGCAGGAGTCATCAACCGCCAATTCAAGCTGATTAATGTAGACCCGTTTGCCAACGCCTTCAACGACGGCCCCATCCCCGACGGACACTGGAAAACCGACCTTACCGACATGAACGACGAGGTGCACGAGCGTAAATGGGAAATCGATTCACTGTGTTATCCGCTACGCCTTGCCTACCATTACTGGAAAACGACCGGTGATACAAGCATCTTCGATGCCGAGTGGATAAAAGCAATCCAAAACATCCTGACCACCTTCCGCGACCAACAGCGCCGTGACGGACGCGGTTCCTACCATTTCCAGCGGGTAACTGAACGCGCACTGGACACGATGACCAACGACGGCTGGGGCAATCCGGTGAAACCGGTCGGACTGATTGCATCTTCTTTCCGCCCTTCCGATGACGCCACCACCTTCCAATTCCTGATACCCTCCAACTTCTTCGCCGTATCTTCGCTGCGTAAGGCAGCCGAGATTCTGACTGAAGTCAATAACCGCCCGGAGCTTGCAAAAGAATGTACCGACCTGGCCGGAGAAGTAGAAACCGCCCTACGAAAATACGCTACCTACAACCATCCCAAATACGGCACCATCTATGCCTTCGAGGTAGACGGTTTCGGCAACCACCTTCTGATGGACGACGCCAATGTACCGAGCCTTATCGCACTGCCCTATCTGGGCGATGTGGACATCAACGATCCTATTTACCAGAACACCCGTCGTTTCGTATGGAGCGAGGATAACCCATACTTCTTCAAAGGTACGGCAGGCGAAGGCATTGGAGGTCCGCACATCGGCTACGACATGATTTGGCCGATGAGCATCATGATGAAAGCCTTCACAAGCCAGAACGATGAAGAGATTAAAACTTGCGTGAAGATGTTGATGGATACAGAAGCCGGAACCGGCTTTATGCACGAGTCTTTCCACAAAGACAATCCCGCCAAGTTCACCCGCGCCTGGTTTGCATGGCAAAACACATTGTTTGGCGAACTCATTCTAAAACTGGTGAACGAGGGCAAGCTAGACTTGCTGAACAGCATACAGTAAAAAAACATTTATCCCCCCTGGATTCTGTGGATGAATGTAATAATCAACCACTCCAGGGGGAATATTATCACTCCTCCCTCCCATCATCTTCCGGTAAGTAGTAACGTTCACAAAATAGACGGGAAGTTAACAAAAAAAGTTTCAGAAGTTAATACTAAAACAAGAAAGAGTTAAGAAAGAGCTTTATCCCAAACTTTGGTTTTTCCAAACCAAGCCTGGGGATAGAGAAACCAAGTCTTGGTTTAGATATCCGCAAAGCTGGGAAAGAAGTTTCCCACCCAAGACACCATTCCACCAACAAGCGACTTTCAAACCAAAGACCGTCATCCTCAACCGAATCTTTTCAAAAGAGACTACACGAATCCCCCACCAGCAAAGCGTTTCAAAAGCAGCTTCATTATCAAATGAATAAGCTATCAACAAGGTGTTGAAAACTTCTTCCTAAGATTTTAGTTAAAAGATTGTGGGGAATTGTGGGGAAATGTGTATTTTTACCGTCGCTTATTATAATAAGGTGAGAAATGATACAATTTTTAGGTAATATCGAGGCTAAGGCGGATGCAAAAGGAAGAGTTTTCATCCCGGCCACCTTCCGGAAACAGCTGCAAGCCGCTTCTGAAGAAAGACTCGTGTTGCGTAAGGACGTGTATCAGGATTGCCTGGTGCTCTACCCGGAAAGTGTATGGTTTGCCACTCAAAACCAACTTCGCTGCCGACTGAATAAATGGAACGCCAAACAACAAATGATTTTCCGCCAGTTCGTAAGTGACGCGGAAGTCATGACCCCTGACGGGAACGGACGCATCCTGCTCCCAAAACGTTACCTGCAAATGGCGGGTATACAAAGTGATGTCCGCTTCATTGGTGTGGACAACACAATAGAAATCTGGGCTAAGGAACGTGCCGACCAACCATTCATGAACCCCGACGAGTTCAGCGAGGCTCTTGAAGAACTGCTGGGAGACGAAAATATTTGTTGTAACGAAAATAAGCTATAAACAACAGATGATGAAAGAAGAAACAACATATCACATCCCCGTATTGCTGATGCCGAGCGTAGATGCAATGAACATCCGTCCGGACGGCACGTATGTAGACGTAACGTTTGGTGGAGGAGGACATTCGCGCGAGATACTGTCCCGCCTGGAAGACGGCGGCCGGCTGCTGAGCTTCGACCAGGACGAGGATGCGGAACGTAACATTGTGAACAACCCGCATTTTACATTCGTACGCAGCAACTTCCGCTACCTGCACAACTTCCTACGCTATCACGGCATCGAAAAAGTGGATGCCATACTTGCCGACCTCGGCGTATCTTCCCATCACTTTGATGACAGCGAACGGGGATTCTCCTTCCGCTTCGACGGGGCACTGGATATGCGTATGAACAAGCGTGCCGGCCTAACCGCTGCCGACATCGTGAATACCTACGAAGAAGAAAAGCTGGCCGATATTTTTTATCTGTACGGCGAGCTGAAGAACAGCCGGAAACTGGCATCTGTCATCGTTAAGGCACGGGCTACGCAGAGAATTGCCACCATCGGCGAATTTCTGGAAATCGTCAAACCACTCTTCGGCCGCGAACGCGAGAAGAAAGAACTGGCAAAAGTATTCCAGGCATTGCGCATTGAGGTAAACCAGGAAATGGAAGCACTGAAAGAAATGCTGTATGCGGCAACAGAAGCGCTAAAGCCGGGAGGCCGCCTGGTGGTGATAACCTATCACTCCCTGGAAGACCGTATGGTGAAGAATATCATGAAAACCGGCAACGTGGAAGGCAAGGCCGAAAAAGATTTTTTCGGGAACGTATTGACCCCGTTCCGGCTAGTCAACAACAAAGTGATTGTACCGGACGAGGAAGAGATAGAGCGCAATCCGCGTTCGCGCAGCGCCAAGCTGAGAATTGCAGAAAGAGTAATGAATGATTAGTGACTAGCAATGGAAAAGAAGCAAGAAGAAAAGAATACGGAAAAGGTGAAAAAACGCACCTCACTGAAGAACATCATCGGAGGCGACATTCTGGCCACAGACTTCTTCCGCCGCCAAGCCGGATTGTTGTTCCTTATCATGGTGCTTATCATTATTTACATCAACAACCGTTACGAATGCCAACTGCAACTGATAGAGATAGACAATCTTAAAAAAGAGCTGATAGACATCAAGTACGATGCCCTGACACGCAGTTCGGAATTGATGGAGCGGAGCCGCCAATCACGCATCGAGGAATACATCGCCACCAAAGAAAGCGATTTGCAGACTTCCACTAATCCACCGTACTTACTAAAATAATGGAGAATTGAGGATTAAAGTAATTTCAATAGTACATCGTAAATCGTTAAATCGTAAATAACATTGGCTGTAAATAAAAAAAACATAATGACCCGTTACTTCTTCGTCGTCCTACTCATGGGGCTGGTGGGGATAGCTATTGTTGTAAAAGGTGCCATGATTATGTTTGCCGAGCGACAGTACTGGCACGATGTAGCCGACCGCTTCGTAAAAGAGAATGTAACGGTGAAGCCCAACCGGGGAAATATCCTGTCCTCGGATGGCAAACTGATGGCAAGTTCGCTGCCAGAATATAAAATATATATGGACTTCATGTCCGGCGAAAGGGACGAGAAACGCCGCAAAAAGGACCAGCAGCGCAAGGATTCTATCTGGAAAGCCAATTTCGATTCTATCTGTATCGGGCTTCATCAGATTTTTCCGGACATCAGTGCCGCCACCTTCAAAAGCCATCTGCGCAAGGGGCGGGAGATGAAGAGCCGGAACTACAACATTCTTCCCAACCGCAACCGGCGCATCTCTTACATTCAGTATAAGGAAGCCAAACGGTTACCCGTATTCAAGATGAACAAATACCGAGGCGGTTTCCACGAACAGATATACAACCAGCGTAAAAAGCCGTTCGGTTCTTTGGCAGCCCAAACCCTGGGCCGTCTCTATGCCGATACAGCCATGGGAGCCCGTAACGGCATTGAACTGGCCTTCGACACCCTGCTGAAAGGACGGAACGGTATTACCCACCGTCAGAAGGTGATGAATAAATACCTGAATATCGTAGACCTTCCCCCGGTAGACGGTTGTGACATCATATCCACCCTCGACGTAGGCATGCAGGACATCTGCGAAAAAGCCCTGGTAGACAAGTTGAAGGAAATCAATGCCAATGTCGGGGTAGCCGTACTGATGGAAGTGGCTACCGGAGAAGTAAAGGCCATTGTCAACATGATGAAAGCCGGAGACGGCAATTACTACGAAATGAACAGTAATGCCATCAGCGATATGTTGGAACCGGGCTCCACCTTCAAGACAGCCTCCATTATGGTGGCACTGGAAGATGGCAAGATAACCCCGGATACCGAGGTAGACACGGGCAACGGTATTATGAATATGTACGGCAGCAAGATGAGAGACCACAACTGGCACCGGGGAGGTTATGGAAAGATAGATGTGACACGTATTCTGGAAGTTTCTTCCAATGTGGGCGTCTCCTACCTCATCGACAAGCACTACAAGGATAATCCGCAGAAGTTCGTGGACGGTTTGAAGCGCATGAGCATCGACCAGCCGCTTCATCTGCAAATACCCGGTGAAGGGAAGCCCAACATCAAAGGACCCAAAGAGCGTTATTTTGCCAAAACGACTTTGCCGTGGATGAGTATCGGCTACGAGACTCAGGTACCTCCTATGAACATACTGACCTTCTACAATGCCATAGCCAACAACGGGGTCATGGTACGCCCCAAGTTTGTGAAAGCAGCGGTAAAGGACGGTGAGGTAGTGAAAGAATATCCTACGGAAGTAATCAATCCCAAGATATGTTCCGACCATACCCTGACACAGATCCGCGAAATCCTTCGGAAAGTGGTATCGCAAGGTCTGGCAAAACCCGCCGGCAGCAAGCAATTCTCCGTATCGGGCAAGACGGGTACGGCACAGATTTCACAAGGAGCCGCCGGATATAAGTCGGGACGGGTGAATTACCTTGTAAGTTTCTGCGGATATTTCCCCTCGGAAGCACCCAAATACAGTTGCATCGTTTCCATTCAGAAGCCTGGGTTACCAGCTTCAGGCGGTCTGATGGCAGGTAGTGTCTTTGGGAAAATAGCAGAAAGAGTTTATGCCAAAGACCTGCGTTTTGACATACGCAGTGCCATAGACAGTACCACCAATGTGATTCCTCCCGTGAAAGCCGGAGAGATGAACGAAGCACTCCTTGTACTGAATGATTTGAAAGTGCCCGTTCAGAAACAGTTCGCCGGACAAAAGAAAAAGGAACAGTGGGGGCATACACAAGCTGCTCCGTCGGCAGTCATCCTGCAAGACCAGGAACCGGCCTCGGGCACCGTGCCCAGCGTGGTAGGTATGGGAGCGAAAGATGCTGTCTACCTTTTAGAGAGTAAAGGACTGAAAGTAAGGCTAAACGGCGTAGGACGGGTGAGGAACCAGTCCATAGCAAGCGGTAGCCGGATAGTGAAAGGACAAACCATAGCCCTGACACTACGTTAACATGAGAATAAACAAGATTTGGATATACACTATATATAATAAGGTATGAGATTAAGTGATTTGTTGCAAACAATACAGCCGGTCCGGATTACCGGAAGTACAAGCATGGAGATAACGGGGGTGAATATAGATTCCCGCCTGATAGGAACCGGACATCTGTTCATGGCCATGCGTGGTACGCAGACCGACGGGCATGCCTATATTCCGGCTGCCATCGATAAAGGGGCTGTTGCAGTATTGTGTGAAGAATTGCCGGAAGAGCTTAAGGCCGGCATCACCTACATTCAGGTGAAAGACAGTGAAGATGCCGTAGGGAAAGTGGCTACCACTTTCTATGGCGACCCTACATCCAAGATGGAACTCATCGGCGTGACCGGAACCAACGGAAAAACAACCGTTGCCACCTTATTATATAATACTTTCCGCTATTTCGGCTACAAGGTCGGACTGGTTTCCACTGTATGCAATTACATCGACGACCAGCCCGTACCGACCGAACACACCACCCCGGACCCGATAACCCTGAACCGCCTGCTCGGAGAAATGGCAGATTCCGGCTGCAAGTATGCCTTCATGGAAGTCAGTTCCCATTCCATTGCCCAAAAGCGCATCAGCGGTCTGAAGTTTGCCGGCGGTATTTTCACTAATCTGACCCGCGACCATCTGGATTATCATAAAACGGTGGAGAACTACCTCAAAGCCAAGAAAAAGTTCTTCGACGAACTGCCAAAAGGAGCTTTCAGCCTGACCAACCTGGATGACAAGAACGGACTTGTGATGACGCAGAATACCCGTTCGAAGGTATACACCTACTCTTTGCGTAGTCTTAGCGACTTCAAAGGCAAAGTCTTGGAGTCTCATTTCGAGGGAATGTTGCTCGACTTCAACAATCACGAACTGGCAGTACGTTTCATCGGAAAGTTCAATGCCTACAACCTGCTGGCGGTATTCGGTACTGCCGTATTGCTTGGCAAGAAAGAAGAGGATGTACTGGTTGCCCTCAGCACGCTGCATCCGGTAACCGGCCGCTTCGATGCCATCCGTTCACCGAAAGGCTACACCGCCATTGTGGACTATGCGCATACTCCAGACGCCCTGGTCAATGTATTGAACGCCATTCACGGAGTGCTGGAAGGAAAAGGGAAAGTGATTACCGTTGTGGGCGCCGGCGGCAACCGCGACAAAGGCAAGCGTCCCATCATGGCCAAAGAATCCGCCCGCTTGAGCGACCGGGTCATCATCACCTCCGATAACCCGCGCTTTGAAGAGCCGCAGGACATCATCAACGACATGCTGGCGGGACTGGATAAAGACGACATGCAGAAAACCATCAGCATCACCGACCGCCGCGAAGCCATCAAGACAGCCTGCATGCTGGCACAGCCGGGAGACGTGATTCTCGTTGCAGGCAAGGGGCATGAGAATTATCAGGAGATTAAAGGCGTGAAACACCATTTTGACGACAAAGAGATATTAAATGAGATAATGTGCTAATATGCCAATGTGCTAATCGCCATGCGTCATGTAGGATATTCATTCCTTTACCAGCAGATATACCAGACTATCAATTAGCATATTGGCACATTAGCACATTAAACAATTAAATAATTAACATCATGTTATACTATTTATTTCAATGGTTAGACAAATATGACTTCCCCGGTGCGGGCATGTTTGGCTATACATCCTTCCGTTCGTTGATGGCAATCATTCTGGCATTGCTCATTTCGAGTATCTGGGGAGATAAGTTCATCAATCTACTGAAACGCAAGCAGATTACTGAAACGCAACGTGATGCCAGCATCGACCCGTTCGGCGTAAACAAGGTGGGAGTACCCAGCATGGGCGGTGTCATCATTATTTTTGCCATACTCATTCCTTGCCTACTACTGGGCAAATTGAGCAATATTTATATGATATTGATGCTGATTACCACAATCTGGCTGGGGTCGCTGGGCTTTGCCGACGACTACATCAAGATATTCAAGAAGGACAAGGAAGGCCTGCACGGTAAGTTCAAAATCATCGGTCAGGTAGGCTTGGGACTTATCGTCGGACTGACTCTCTACCTCAGTCCGCAGGTGGTTATCCGCGAGAACATAGAAATAGAGAAACCGGACGGACAGATAGAAGTGGTGCATGCCGCCAAGGAAATCAAGGCAACACAGACCACCATCCCATTCTTCAAGAGCAACAACTTCGACTATGCCGACCTAGTGGGCTTCATGGGTGAACATGCCCAGACAGCAGGTTGGATACTGTTTGTGATTATCACGATTTTCGTAGTTACCGCCGTCAGCAACGGAGCCAACCTAAATGACGGAATGGACGGAATGGCGGCAGGGAACTCTGCCATTATCGGACTGACCTTGGGAATACTCGCCTACGTATCGAGCCACATTGAATATGCCGGCTACCTGAATATCATGTACATTCCCGGCTCGGAAGAACTGGTAATCTTTATCTGTGCCTTCATCGGTGCACTTATCGGCTTCTTGTGGTACAATGCCTATCCGGCCCAGGTATTCATGGGCGATACGGGCAGTCTGACCATTGGAGGAATCATCGCAGTATACGCCATCATTATTCACAAGGAACTGCTGATACCCATCCTTTGCGGTATCTTCCTGGTGGAGAACCTTTCGGTCATCCTGCAACGCCTCTACTACAAGGCAGGCAAGCGGAAAGGCGTGAAACAACGTCTCTTCAAAAGAACACCGATACACGACCACTTCCGCACTTCCATGAGCCTGATAGAGCCGGGATGCAGCGTAGTATTCACCAAACCGGACAAGCTGTTCCACGAATCCAAAATCACCATCCGCTTCTGGATTGTGACGATTGTATTGGCAGCGATAACGATTATAACATTAAAGATTAGATAATAATTATTCAATATGCTAATGTGCCAATGTGCTAATTGCCATGCGGCACGACAGCGCAGCTCATTAGCACATTGGCACATTAATCATATTAGTACATTATGAGAATTGTAGTATTAGGAGCTGGCGAAAGCGGCGCAGGCGCTGCCGTACTGGCCAAAGTGAAAGGATTCGACACGTTCGTCTCCGACATGTCCGCCATCAAAGACAAATACAAGGAACTGCTGGATAAATACGGCATTGCCTGGGAAGAGGGACACCACACAGAAGAGTTGATTCTGAATGCTGACGAAGTGGTGAAAAGTCCCGGTATCCCCAACGACGCACCGCTCATTATGAAATTAAAGGAAAAAGGTACGCCCATCATCTCTGAGATAGAGTTTGCGGGACGGTACACTGACGCAAAGATGGTCTGTATCACCGGCTCGAACGGAAAGACTACAACCACCTCGCTCATTTATCACATCTTCAAGAGCGCAGGCCTGAACGTCGGCCTCGCCGGCAACATCGGCAACAGTCTGGCCTTGCAGGTAGCCACGGAGCAGCATGATTACTATGTCATTGAGCTGAGTTCCTTCCAGCTGGACAATATGTATAACTTCCGTGCCAACATTGCCGTACTGATGAACATCACACCAGACCACTTGGACCGTTACGACCACTGTATGCAGAAATATGTGGACGCCAAATTCCGCATCACCCAAAACCAGACACCGGAAGACGCTTTTATCTTCTGGAACGACGACCCCATCATCAAGCGCGAATTAGACAAGCATGGCCTGCGCGCCCATCTCTACCCGTTCGCTGCCGTGAAGGAAGACGGGGCCATCGCATACGTGGAAGACGGTGAAGTGGAAATCAACGAACCGATAGCCTTCAATATGGAGCAAGAGGAGCTGGCGCTGCACGGCACACACAACCTATACAATTCGTTAGCCGCCGGCATCTCGGCCAATTTGGCCGGCATCCGGAAAGAATATATCCGCAAAGCCTTGTCCGACTTCAAGGGAGTGGAACACCGGTTGGAGAAAGTAGCCACCGTACGCGGCGTGAGCTTCATCAACGATTCCAAGGCTACGAACGTAAACTCCTGCTGGTATGCCCTACAAAGCATGACCGGCAAAACCGTACTTATCCTCGGCGGTAAAGACAAAGGAAACGATTACACGGAAATCGAAGACCTCGTACGCGAAAAGTGCTCTGCCCTGGTCTATTTGGGTTTGCACAACGAAAAGTTGCACGCCTTCTTCGACCGTCTGGGACTGCCCGTAGCCGACGTGCAGACCGGCATGCAGGATGCCGTAGAAGCAGCCTTCAAGCTGGCAAAGAAAGGTGAAACCGTGTTGCTCAGTCCTTGCTGTGCCTCCTTCGACCTCTTCAAGAGCTATGAGGACCGCGGCAATCAGTTCAAAGCATGTGTCAGAACACTATAAGATACGGATGCCGCAACAGTCCTATTACGCATCCCGTAACAAGAATGGCAACTTTTAATTCTTTAATTATTAATTTTTAATTTGCGAAGCATTGGATTTATTAAAGAGCATATTCAAAGGCGATAAAGTGATTTGGATTATTTTCCTTTTCCTTTGCCTCATCTCCATCACAGAGGTATTCAGTGCTGCCAGTACGCTGACCTACAAGAGTGGCGACCACTGGGGACCGATTACGCAGCACAGCATCCTCCTGATGGTAGGCGCCGTCATTGTAGTACTGGTACACAACATCCCCTATAAATGGTTTCAGGTGTTCCCGGTATTCCTGCTTCCGATATCCATCGGACTGCTGGCTTTTGTGATGCTGATGGGATTCATTACCGGCGACCGCGTAAACGGCGCAGCCCGCTGGATGACCTTCATGGGCATTCAGTTCCAGCCGTCGGAAATAGCGAAGATGGCCGTTGTCATCGTTACCGCCTTTATCCTCTCGAAAGGGCAGGATGAAGACGGTGCAAGTCCGAAAGCCTTTAAGCGCATCATGATTATTACCTGCATTGTCTGTGGCCTTATCCTGCCAGAAAACTACTCGACGGGAATGCTGCTCTTCGGAACGGTCTACCTGATGATGTTCATCGGACGGGTATCTGCCAGGAAACTGCTGATACTGGGAGGAGGAATTGTGGCATTCGTAACAGTCTTTGTCGCCTTCCTGCTGGCCACGCCAGACAAGACATTGGAAAATATACCGATGGGGCACCGCTTCACCACTGTAAAATCCCGTATTGCAGACTTTACCAACAAGGAGGAAGTTCCTGCCGCCAAATTCGACATCGACGGCGACGGGCAAGTGGCACATGCCCGTATTGCCGTAGCTACGAGCAACGTTGTAGGCAAGGGTCCGGGAAACTCCGTACAGCGTGACTTTCTGAGCCAGGCATTCTCCGATTTCATCTATGCCATCATCATCGAGGAACTGGGACTGGTAGGCGGAATAGTCGTTGTGTTCCTTTATGTCTGCCTATTGGTGCGAGTGGGCCGTATCGCCAAAAAATGCGACCGCACTTTCCCCGCTTTCCTCATTACCGGAATAGCCTTGCTGCTCGTCACGCAGGCGCTGTTCAACATGATGGTTGCCGTAGGTCTGGCACCCGTCACGGGACAACCGCTTCCACTCATCAGCAAGGGTGGTACATCCACTTTCATCAACTGTGCCTACATCGGCATGATACTGAGTGTCAGCCGCTATACAGCCAAGCTGGAGGAACAGCGGATGCATGATGCGCAAGTGCCGATGCTGATAGATGCCGGAAATGCCGAGCACCCGGAACAACCTGCCGACAGCGAAGCACAGACAGCCGCTGAGCCGACAGCAAAGGTACTGAACAGTGATGCGGAGTTTGAATAACAGCCTCTCCCCCAACCCCTCCCCCGTAGGGAGGGGAGAAAAGAATAATTGAGTAATGGAGGGCATGCCAATAATACAAAAATAAAAAAGAACAAGAATATGAGTAAAGAGGCGAACAACTATACAACCAAAAGTAACTCTACCCCTCTCCCTACGGGGAAGGGGGTGAGGCTTATCATCAGCGGCGGCGGTACCGGAGGACATATCTTTCCGGCCATCTCCATCGCTAACGCCATAAAAGAGTTGTGTCCCGACGCGGAGATTCTCTTCGTAGGTGCCGAAGGAAGAATGGAAATGCAGCGTGTTCCAGATGCCGGTTACCGGATTATAGGTTTACCCGTTGCCGGATTCGACCGCAAACATCTGTGGAAGAACTTCTCCGTACTGCTGAAACTGATACGAAGCCAGTGGAAAGCACGGAGCATCATCAAGGAGTTCCGCCCGCAAGTAGCCGTCGGTGTAGGTGGCTATGCCAGTGGTCCTACGCTGAAAATGGCGGGCATGATGGGTATTCCCACGCTGATACAGGAACAGAATTCCTACGCCGGTGTCACCAACAAGCTGCTGGCACAGAAGGCATGCAAGATTTGCGTGGCCTACGAAGGCATGGAAAAGTTCTTCCCGGCAGAAAAGATAATCATGACAGGTAATCCGGTGCGCCAGAACCTGCTCGGACATTCCATCCTGCACGCAGACGCCGTAAAGTACTTCGGATTGAACCCGGAAAAGAAGACTATCCTCATTCTGGGCGGTAGTCTTGGAGCGCGTACCATCAACCAGACACTGACCGCCGGCCTGGATATCATTCGTACCCACCCCGACGTACAGTTTATCTGGCAGACTGGCAAGATATACATTGACCAAGTCAGAGAAGCCATTACAGCCACTACGGGAGAAGCCGTACGTAACCCGCATATCAGTGCCATTCCGAATCTGTATGTGACGGACTTCATTAAGGATATGGCAAACGCCTATGCCGCTGCCGATCTGGTGATTTCACGTGCCGGAGCCGGTTCCATCTCCGAGTTCTGCCTGCTGCACAAGCCGGTCATCCTGGTTCCCTCACCCAATGTGGCCGAAGACCATCAGACCAAGAATGCGCTGGCGCTGGTGGATAAGGATGCAGCTATCTATGTGAAGGATGTGGAAGCGAAAGAGAAGCTGCTGCCGGTGGCGTTGGAGACAATCGCTAACCCCGAGAAGCTGCAAGACTTGAGCAAGAATATCGCCAAGCTAGCGTTGCCGGACTCGGCGACAATTATTGCGAAGGAGGTATTGAAGAGCCTCTCCCCTTGTCCCTCCCCCGTAGGGAGGGGGGAATAGATAGTACTGCTATCGTTCTTTTTATAATATCATACTTTTGGAAGAAGAGTTTGAAGAAAAAATTTGAATATGAATAAAAATATAAGCAATAGTAACTCATCTCCCCTCCCTACGGGGGAGGGGCAGGGGGTGAGGCTTGAAGCCATTCGCTCCGTTTATTTCGTCGGTGCCGGCGGCATCGGCATGAGCGCTCTGATACGCTATTTCCTCTCTAAAGGAAAGACAGTAGCGGGCTACGACCGTACGTCGAGCGAACTGACAGAACGTCTGATTACGGAAGGAGCACAGATACACTACGAAGAGGATATCAACCTTATTCCGGAGGAGTGCAAAGACAAGGCAAGCACGCTCGTGGTCTATACCCCCGCCGTGCCGCAAGAGCATGCAGAACTGACCTATTTCCGTGAAAACGGTTTCGACATACATAAGCGCTCCCAAGTATTGGGCATCATCACCCGCAGCAGTAAAGGTCTGTGCGTGGCAGGTACGCATGGCAAGACTACCACCAGCACCATGGCTGCCCACCTGCTGCACCAGTCACACGTGGGCTGCACCGCCTTCCTCGGAGGCATTTCGAAGAACTACGGTACGAATCTGCTGCTTTCCGCCACCAGCCCTTATACCGTTATCGAAGCGGATGAGTTCGACCGCTCCTTCCACTGGCTATCGCCCTGGATGAGTGTCATTACTGCCACCGACCCCGACCACCTGGATATATACGGCACCAAAGAAGCCTATCTCGAAAGCTTCCGCCACTACACCACGCTTATCCAGCCGGGCGGCGCCTTGATTCTGCACAAAGGACTGGAAATGCAAGCCGACGTACAACCGGGCGTCACCACCTATACCTACTCGCGCAACGAAGGCGACTTCCATGCCGAGAATATCCGCATCGGAAACGGTGAAATCTTCATCGACTTCGTGGCGCCTGACACCCGCATCAACGATATTCAGTTGGGTGTTCCCGTCAGCATCAACATCGAGAATGGTGTTGCCGCCATGGCACTCGCCCATCTCAGCGGTGCCACCGACGAAGAAATCAAGCAAGGCATGGCAAGCTTCCGCGGAGTGGACCGCCGTTTCGACTTCAAGCTGAAGAATGACCGGATTGTATTTCTCAGCGACTATGCCCACCATCCGGCGGAAATAGCCCAAAGCGTGAAGTCCGTCCGCGAGTTGTACCAAGACAAGAAGATAACCGTCATCTTCCAGCCCCACTTGTACACCCGTACTCGCGACTTCTACCGTGACTTTGCAGACAGCCTTTCCCTATCCGACGAGGTGATTCTGACAGAGATATACCCTGCCCGCGAGCAACCGATTCCCGGCGTGACGAGTCAGCTGATTTATGACAACCTCCGCCCCGGCATCGAGAAATGCATCTGTAGGAAAGAAGACGTCCTCAGCCTCCTCGCCCAAAAGCACACCGAAGTATTGGTAGTGCTGGGAGCCGGAGACCTGGACAACTATGCGCCCCAAATCACCCAACTATTATCAGAAAAATATCATGGTTAAAAGGATTCTACTTTCTATCGTTCTGTTGCTTGTCATTGCTTACCTGGTAGTGGCTGTCACAGCTTTCAACCGCAAGCCCACCTCGCAGGTGTGCCAAGACGTGGAACTGGTGATAAAAGACACGGTATATGCCGGCTTCATCACGAAGAAGGAAGTAGCTACCCTGCTGGAAAAGAAAGGCATCAGCCCCATTGGGAAAGACCTGGAACGCGTGCGTACCAAGACCTTGGAGCGCGAACTTGCCAAGCATCCCCTCATCGACCAGGTGGAGTGCTACAAAACCCCGAGCGGCAAGCTCTGCATCGAAGTGACCCAGCGCACCCCCATCCTGCGCGTGATGAGCGCCAACGGCGAAAACTACTATCTGGACAACAAAGGTACCGTGATGCCCCCCGATGCAAAGTGCGTTGCACACCTCGCCGTTGTAACCGGAAATGTAGAAAAGTCGTTTGCCATGAGGGATTTATATAAGTTTGGTGTATTTTTGCAAAAGAATTCTTTTTGGAATGCACAGATAGAGCAAATTCACGTATTGCCCGGCAAGAACATCGAGTTAGTGCCCCGTGTCGGCGACCATCTTATCTATTTAGGCAAGATTGCCGGATTCGAGAAGAAGCTGAAACGTGTAAAGGCATTCTACGAAAGAGGATTGAACCAGGTGGGTTGGAACAAATACTCCCGTATCAGCGTTGAATTTGATAATCAAATCATCTGCACAAAGAGAGAGTAGAGAAAGGGATTTACTAATAGTCCTTCTTTATCAAAGCGCAGCAAATAGTAAATTGTAAATAGTAAAATAGTAAATAAATAGATATGGCAACAACAGATTTCATCGCCGCTATCGAGTTGAGTTCTTCCAAGATTTCCGGTATCGCAGGAAAGAAGAGCAGTGACGGAAGTATCCAGGTGTTGGCTTATGCACGCGAAGATGCATCCCCGTTTATACACAAAGGGGCCATCTACAACATTGACAAGGCCGCACAAGCGCTGACTTCCATCATCAACAAGCTGGAAGGCCAGTTGAACAACTCCATCGCCAAAGTATATGTAGGCATCGGCGGACAATCATTGCGCACGGTGAGGAATGCGGTAAGCCGTACGCTGGAGGAAGAGAGCATCATTTCGCAAGAACTGGTAGACGAGATTTGCGACGAGAACCGTGATGTACCCTTGGTAGACATGAGTGTGCTGGATGTAGCCCCGCAAGAATACAAGATAGACAACACGCTGCATGTGGAGCCCGTAGGAGTTGCCGGAAGATACATCACCGGGCAGTTCCTCAACATCGTGGCGCGTGCCTCGCTGAAGAAGAACCTCGAACACAGCTTCGAGCAAGCCAAAGTGGAAATTGCCGACGACCTGCTCGTGGCTCCCACTGCGTTGGCCAAAGCCGTGCTGACCGAAAACGAGATGCGTTCAGGCTGTGCACTGGTGGACTTCGGTGCCGACACCACCACCGTGCTGGTCTATAAGAACAATATCCTGCGCTACCTCAGCGTACTGCCGCTGGGTGGAAACAACATTACCCACGACATCACTTCCCTGCAAATGGAAGAGGAAGATGCCGAGAAGCTGAAACTGCAATACGGTGATGCCCTCTACGAGGAGGAAGAAGACGCCGAGACCCCTGCCGTATGCACGTCGGAAGACGGCCGTACCTTCGAACTGGCCCTGCTGAACAATATTATCGGAGCACGTGCAGAAGAAATTCTTGCCAACGTATGGAACCAGTTGCAACTTTCCGGCTACGAGGACAAACTTTTCTCCGGTGTTGTATTCACCGGTGGAGGAGCCAATCTGAAGAATCTTGAGAAAGCCTTCCATAGAGTAAGCAAGATTGAAAAGGTAAAGACCGCCAAGTTCGTACAGACCACCGTCCACACACGCAGCGACGAGCCCAAGAAGGACGGCATGCACAACACACTGCTGGGCCTGCTGGCTGCCGGCAACGAGAATTGCTGCCTGCAAGAGGTGAAGCCGGTGCAGCAGCCTGCCTCCAATGTTCCTCCCAAACCGGTCGACATATTCGTTGACGACGAAGCGCTGAAAGAGCAGGAAGCCGCCGCACGCGCCGCCAAGGCACAGCGCAAGAAGGAAGAGAAAGAACGCAAGGAGCGTGAGCGCAAAGAAAGGGAACTGCGCGAAAAGGAAGAAAAGAAGAAGAAAAAGAAAGAAGGCCCCAGCTGGTTCGAAAAGACTTTCAACAAGCTTTCCAACGAAATCTTCTCGGACGACGATATGAAGTAATAATGTGATAATGTGCCAGAAAATTAAGTTATTATGGAAGATATAGTACAATTCGATTTCCCGACCGATTCACCGAAAATCATTAAAGTAATCGGTGTAGGTGGAGGTGGCGGCAATGCCGTGAACCATATGTACCGGGAAGGTATACACGACGTGACGTTCGTACTGTGCAACACAGACAACCAAGCGTTGAAGGACTCTCCCGTGCCCGTGAAGTTACAGCTTGGAAAAGAAGGCCTGGGAGCCGGAAACCGCCCTGCCCGTGCCCGCAAGGCAGCAGAAGAGAGCATCGAAGACATCAAGAATATGCTGAACGACGGCACCAAGATGGTATTCATCACTGCCGGAATGGGCGGTGGTACCGGTACGGGTGCCGCACCCATCATTGCACAAACCGCCAAGGAAATGGACATCCTGACCATCGGCATCGTCACCATCCCTTTCCGCTGGGAGGGCGACAAGAAGATAGACCAGGCACTGGATGGCGTAGAGGAAATCAGCAAGCACGTAGATGCCCTGCTGGTCATCAACAATGAAAAGCTGAGCGAGATATACAGCGAGCTATCCGTAGACGACGCGTTTGACAAGGCCGACGACACCCTTTCGGTAGCCGCCAAGAGTATTGCCGAAATCATCACCCTGCATGGAAAGGTGAACCTCGACTTCAACGACGTGAAAACAGTGCTGAAGGACGGCGGCGTAGCCATCATGAGTACCGGCTACGGCGAAGGTGACAACCGTGTCAGCGAAGCCATCAAGAACGCGCAGCACTCGCCGTTGCTGAACAACAACGACATCTTCAACTCCAAGAAAGTACTCCTCAACATCTCTTACAGTGCACAATACAAGCTGATGATGAGCGAGATGGACGAGGTGAAGGAGTTCATGAACCGTTTCAGCCGCGACTTCGAAACCAAATTCGGTATGGCCATTGACGACAAGCTGGAACAGAAAGTGAAAATCACCCTGCTTGCCACCGGTTTCGGTATCCAGGACATCCACATGAAGGAGATGGACGACCGCATCACCCAGCGTACCGCCGAAGAACAGCAACGCCTTGCCGAGCTGGAGGAGGAAGAGGAACAGAGACGAAACCGCCGCGAAGTGTACTATGGCAAGGATGCCAATGCCCGTTCCCAGCGCAGCCGCCGTCGCCATATCTATCTCTTCAATCCCGAAGACATGGACAACGCCGACATCATCAGCATGGTAGAGAATTCTCCGACCTATCTGCGTGACAAAAGCACGCTGAACAGCATCAAGATGAAGGCAGAGCAGGAAGGGCAGCTCGCCACCGAAGCCGCGCAAGAGGCAGAAGGCGGTGCAGGGGGAGTCATCACCTTCTGATTTTTCCGTTCCCGATATGTAAAACCATCCTCCTCCCCTTCGGGGGAACAGGAGTAAACCTATAACAATATGGATTTATTTGAAAAAGTCAGCGAAGACATTAAAACAGCCATGAAAGCCAAAGACAAAGTGGCTCTCGAAACATTGAGAAACGTAAAGAAAGTATTCCTTGAAGCCAAAACCGCTCCCGGAGCCAACGATACCCTGAGCGATGCAGATGCTTTGAAGATTATCCAAAAACTGACCAAGCAAGGCAAAGACGCCGCTGAAATCTATGTACAGCAAGGTCGCCAGGACTTGGCAGACGATGAGCTGGCACAAGTAAAGGTGCTTGAAACCTATCTGCCCAAGCAGATGAGCGCCGAAGAACTGGAGGCAGCCTTGAAGGAAATCATAGCCGAAGTCGGCGCCACCAGCGGCAAGGACATGGGCAAGGTGATGGGTGTAGCCAGCAAGAAACTTGCCGGACTTGCCGAAGGCCGCGCCATCTCAGCCAAAGTAAAAGAGTTGCTGGGATAAAGAAATACACTTCCCCTATCATATAAGCCGTGCTTCAACAGAGGGACTCAGCGTCCAAAGTCTGTTGAACACGGCTTTTTACATACCAATCCATATCCTCCCCCACAAGAGATTATACGCTATCTATCAACGCATTATATTTACCGACCGTTTACCATAAGATGTAAAAGCCGTTACCTAATGATGTAACGAAGGTTACCCTATATTGAAACGGTCGTTACCCTATATTGTAACGACCGTTACAGCTTATCGTAACGACCCTTACAGCAGTAAGTAAAACTCCCTACTCCTATAATAAAGGCAGCGCACACTTATTGGGCCGTTACATCGACGATAATCAATCAAAAAGCTCCTTCAATACCTCAAGTGATTTCAATACCGGGAAATCCGGCAGATGCAGACGATAATATTCATTCACAATGTTCAGGCAGCGGGTACGCTCCAACCGGTTCATGGTGAAAAGATGCATCGTTTCATAATTCATGCGCATCAGCTGTGTCAGGCGGGCCGCCTCCTCGGGAGCGATGTAATTGGAATGGAGCTGCGGACGCAAGGGAGTGAAACAAGCATTCTGCAAATCGAAGTAATCTCCGGCATGATAATCCTCCAGGTTGGGATACAAACCGAGAAAACGGGAAAGGCGCATCAGGAAGACCAGATGGAAATTGGCAAACCCCTCCCTGCATTCATCCAGCCAGATGACGGAATGATACAGATAAGCAAACAGCGGACGGTTCTCTGCCTCCTCCCGGACGGCGCGATAAAGGAATTCCGAAAGAAACAAAGCGATGGCAGATTTGTAGGGATCGTAGGGAAGCGTGGCGAAAGGATAAAGAGACTTCGCCTCCTTCACCTTATATATAGTGGCATTAGGACGGAAATCGGCTTCAAGTTCCACCAATGCCAGCGGCTGGAAGAGTACCGGCTTCACCGCCGCCTTGCGCGAACGGGGTATGGACACCATGAAGGAAGCCCTGCCAGCCACCTCCGTATAGATGTCTGCAATGAGAGATGTATCCTTATATTTCAAGGTATGCAGCACAATTCCCAGTGTTTTCTGTAACATTCCCGATTTCTTTATCTGGTTTCAATCTGATAACAAAGCTACAAAAAAAAGCCCGAAAGAAGAGAAACAAAAGGAGAAGAATAAAAAAACAAGGTAAGGAGTGTAAAAAAGCAAAAGCACGTATCGCACTGATTTTCAATAAACAAAACGTTAACCTAGGACAAAAAGCAACAAAAAGCTATATTTTTTTCTTGCGAATGTTTTGGTAATTCAAAAATAGTTTCTACCTTTGCATCCGCAAACGAGAAATAAAGGCTCTTTGCAAGAGCGGAAACGCTCACCAAAGGATGGCCCGTTCGTCTATCGGTTAGGACGCAAGATTTTCATTCTTGAAAGGGGGGTTCGATTCCCCCACGGGCTACAAAATAAAAAAATAAACGAATTAAAAAAGATTAGTCGAGATGGCAAATCATAAATCATCACTGAAGAGAATCAGACAAGAAGAAACAAGAAGACTTCACAACAGATATTATGGCAAGACCATGAGAAACGCTGTTCGTAAGCTTCGTGCTACTACAGACAAGGCTGCAGCAACAGCAATGTATCCGGGTATCACAAAACTGTTGGATAAATTGGCTAAGACTAATGTAATCCACAAGAACAAGGCTAACAACCTGAAGTCAAAATTGGCTATCTATATCAACAAGCTGGCTTAAGTTGACTGTTACACAAAAGATATTACAAGGCTGGACTTTTTAGTCCGGCCTTTCTCATTTATACCTCTCTATTTACCTGCTTCCACACAAGTTTCTTTTCTGTGCTAAAAAGCTGTAAACTACCCGAATTTATCCGTTTGTTTAGCACCATATCCCGAGGATTTTCACTATATTTGCTCTGTTATTACAATAAGGAAAAAAGATTATGACTGAAGAACAGATTCACTCCAATAACGGGAGCTATTCTGCCGAAAACATCCAGGTACTGGAAGGTTTGGAAGCAGTGAGAAAGCGTCCCGCGATGTATATTGGCGACATTAGCAGCAAAGGACTTCACCACCTAGTGTACGAGGTTGTGGACAACTCCATCGACGAGGCACTTGCCGGCTATTGCGACCACATCGAAGTCACCATTAACGAGGACAACTCCATCACCGTACAAGACAACGGACGTGGTATCCCGGTAGACTATCACGAAAAGGAAAAGAAATCCGCACTGGAAGTTGTAATGACCGTACTGCATGCCGGAGGTAAGTTCGACAAAGGTTCCTACAAGGTATCGGGAGGTCTGCATGGTGTAGGTGTATCTTGCGTAAACGCCTTGTCTACACATATGACTACCCAGGTTTTCCGTAACGGAAAAATCTATCAGCAGGAATATTCCTGCGGACATCCGCTCTACTCCGTCAAGGAAGTGGGCACAACAGACATTACCGGTACACGCCAGCAGTTCTGGCCGGACGATACCATCTTTACGGAAACAGTCTACAACTATGATATTCTTGCCACCCGCATGCGCGAGTTGGCTTACCTGAACGCAGGCATCAAGATTTCACTGACCGACCTTCGCGTAAAGGACGAAGAGGGAAATGCCAAGAAGGAAATCTTCTACTCGGAAGAAGGCCTGAAGGAATTTGTGCGCTACGTAGACTCCTCACGCGAGCACTTCATGAACGATGTAATCTACATCAACACCGAGAAGCAAGGCACACCGGTGGAAGTAGCCATCATGTACAACACTTCTTATAACGAAAATGTACACTCTTACGTAAACAACATCAATACCATTGAAGGGGGTACCCACTTGGCAGGTTTCCGCCGTGCACTGACCCGTACATTGAAAAAATACGCCGAAGACAACAAGATGCTGGAGAAAGCCAAGGTAGAGATTGCAGGCGACGACTTCCGCGAAGGATTGACTGCCGTTATCTCCATCAAGGTGGCAGAGCCTCAGTTCGAAGGACAGACCAAGACAAAGCTGGGTAACAACGAAGTGATGGGTGCCGTAGACCAGGCTGTGGGCGAGGCCCTCACCTACTACTTGGAGGAACACCCGAAGGAAGCCAAGCTGATTGTAGACAAGGTGATTCTTGCCGCCCAGGCACGTATCGCCGCACGTAAGGCACGCGAATCCGTACAACGCAAATCGCCGATGTCCGGCGGTGGCATGCCCGGTAAGTTGGCCGACTGCTCCAGCAAGGACCCGGAAGAATGCGAATTGTTCCTCGTCGAGGGTGACTCGGCAGGCGGTTCAGCAAAGCAAGGCCGTAACCGTGCGTTCCAAGCTATCCTGCCGCTTCGCGGTAAGATTCTGAATGTGGAAAAGGCCATGTGGCACAAGGCATTCGAGAGCGACGAAGTAAACAATATCATCCAGGCGCTGGGCATCCGTTTCGGCGTGGACGGTGAAGACAGCAAAGAAGCGAACATTGACAAGCTGCGCTACAAGAAGATTATCATCATGACCGATGCCGACGTCGATGGTTCTCACATCGACACGCTGATTATGACGCTTTTCTTCCGCTACTTCCCGCAAGTCATCCAGCAGGGTTGCTTGTACATCGCCACTCCTCCCCTTTACCTTTGCACCAAAGGCAAGGCGAAAGAGTATTGCTGGACAGACCAGCAGCGCCAGAAGTTCATCGACACTTACGGCGGCGGTTCGGAAAACGCAGTACACACCCAACGCTACAAAGGTTTGGGTGAAATGAACCCGGAACAGTTGTGGGAAACCACCATGAATCCGGAAAACCGCATGCTGAAGCAGGTGCATCTTGAAAATGCAGCCGAAGCCGACTATATCTTCTCCATGCTGATGGGTGAAGACGTGGGCCCGCGCCGCGATTTCATCGAAAAGAATGCAACGTATGCAAATATTGACGCTTAATAAATAACCAACCTCACATCTTACAACGAGGAAGCCCCGGACGGGCAGGATAATCCTGCTGACCGGGGCTTTTCCTTTATCCCTCTTCTCCTCCAAAGAAGAGGTTCGTCTCCGCACGGAAGAACTATAGGATTCCTTGTTTTTTCATCTCTTCCACTACCAATTCCAGCTCTGCATACCAGTCCTCACCAAACTTACGGATAAGCGGCTCTTTCAGAAACTTGTACACGGGCAGATTTTCCTTTTGCCCCAACAGTATAGCGGCTTTGCAGACATCCCAACGATGATAGTTCACTGCCTTATAGAGTCCGTAGTTCCCCACCCTTATCGGATAGAGATGACAGGATATGGGTTTGTAGAAGTTGGTCCTACCCTCACGGTAAGCCTTTTCGATGGCGCAATAACAACAGCCTTTATCATCATAGCAGGTAAAGACACAATCCTTGTTGTTCACAATAGAAGTCACCAGGTCACCTTCACAATCGGTATAGACCACACCTTGCTCCTCTATCACGGTGCGGGCTTCGGGAGAAAGCTCGTCCCAAATCAGCGGAAGCACCTCTTCCAGTTTCTCCACCTCGTCCAGCTCTACGGGAGCACCGGCATCGCCCTCAATGCAGCAAATCCCCTGGCAGGCACCCAAGTCACACAAGAACTTCTCGCGCAAGACATCGAAAGAAACCACAACATCACCAATCTGTATCATAATCGTTCTATTGAAAAAAGACGCGGATTATCCGGATTGCACAGACTCAACTTTAAGAGCATCCGTGGAATCCGTATAATCCGCGTCTAAATATTGTTACGGCTTTGACGCCTTACTTAATCAAATCCTTACCAGTCATTTCGGCCGGCTGCTCCATACCCAAGATATGCAGGATAGAAGGAGCTACGTCAGCCAATACACCGTTCTCAACCTTGGCGTCCTTGTTTGCAGTAACGTAAACGAAAGGAACGGGGTTCAGAGAGTGGGCAGTATTCGGAGTACCATCCTCATTCAGAGCATGGTCGGCATTACCGTGGTCGGCGATGATGATTACTTCATAATCGTTTGCCTTGGCAGCCTCAACGGTGTCTTTCACACATTCGTCGATGGCTTTCACTGCCTTCTCGATAGCTTCGTAGATACCGGTATGTCCCACCATATCACCATTGGCGTAGTTCACCACGATGAAATCGAACTTCTGGGTCTTGATAGCTTCAACCAACTTGTCCTTCACCTCGTACGCACTCATTTCAGGCTTCAAGTCGTAAGTGGCAACCTTCGGAGAAGGAACCAGGATGCGCTCTTCAGCATCGTAGGGAGTCTCGCGGCCACCGTTGAAGAAGAAAGTCACGTGTGCATACTTCTCTGTTTCGGCAATGTGCAGCTGGGTCTTGCCATTGGCAGCAAGATATTCGCCCAATGTGTTCTGTACATTCTCCTTATCAAAAAGGATATGTACACCCTTGAAGCTGGCGTCATACGGAGTCATGCAGTAGAACTGCAGGCCCGGAATGGTTTGCATGCCTTGTTCGGGCATATCTTGCTGGGTGAGGACAACGGTCAATTCCTTGGCACGGTCGTTACGGTAGTTGAAGAAGATTACAACATCACCTTCCTTGATGGTACCGTCGAAGCCACCGTTCACAATCGGCTTGATGAATTCATCCGTAACGCCTTCGTCGTAGGACTCCTGCATAGCCTGGACCATATCCGTAGCGACCTTCCCTTCACCGTTTACCAACAAATCGTAGGCAACCTTCACACGCTCCCAACGTTTGTCACGGTCCATGGCATAGAAACGTCCCACGATGGAAGCAATCTTGCCGGCAGACTTCTCACAATGGGCAGTCAGCTGCTCAATGAAGCCTTTACCGCTCTTCGGGTCGGTATCACGACCGTCCATAAAGCAGTGGATGAAGGTATTCTCGATGCCGTATTCCTTGGAAATATCGCAGAGTTTGAACAAATGGTCAAAAGAGCTGTGCACGCCACCGTTGCTGGTCAGTCCCATAAAGTGGATATTCTTGCCGTTTTCCTTTGCATATGAGAAAGCAGAAACAATTTCCTTGTTCTTCAGGATGCTGCCATCGGCACAAGCACGGTTAATCTTCACCAAATCCTGGTAAACAATGCGTCCGGCACCGATATTGAGGTGACCTACTTCAGAATTACCCATCTGTCCGTCGGGCAAACCAACGTTTTCACCGCTTGCCTGAAGCTCGGAATGCGGATAAGCTGCCAACAGACTGTCCCAATACGGAGTAGGTGTATTGAAAATCACATCATCTTTGCCTTGATCGCCGATGCCCCAGCCATCAAGAATCATTAAAAGGGCTTTCTTACTCATAATATTAATCGAATTTAATTGTATAATCTTTTTGTATAATACAAACGTTCTTTATAGTAGGAACCTGTTTTTGCGCTGCAAAGGTACAAAAAACAGCTGTTAAAGCGTACTGTTTCAAATGATTTATGTATTTTTGATTTGATATTCACCAATAAAACGAACGGAGACGTTGACTGCAATGCCTCTGTTCCAACCTGAAAGGAGGCAAACAATGAGAAAGTATCTCTACAGTGAAAACGGCTTCACTGAAAAGGCCGAATGGCAACCCAACTGCTGGGTCAACGTAGAATGCCCGGACAACGATGATTTCAAATTCCTTACCGAAGAGCTGAAAGTTCCCGAATCATTCTTGGAAGACATAGCCGACGTGGACGAGCGCCCGCGTACGGAAACAGAAGACAACTGGCTGCTGACCATCCTCCGCATCCCGATGCAGAGCAACCAACGCGGCGTGCCGTTCATCACCGTGCCCATCGGCATTATCACCAATGACGGAATCATCGTTTCTGTCTGCTATCACCACACGGAGCTGATACCGGACTTCATCCAGCACACACGCCGGAAGAACATAGTCGTCAACAATAAACTGGATTTGATTCTGCGAATCATCTACTCTTCTGCCGTCTGGTTCCTGAAGTATCTGAAACAGATAAACAACGACGTGGCCACCGCCGAAAAAGAGCTGGAGAAAAGCATCCGCAACGAAGACCTCCTGCAACTGATGAAGCTGCAGAAGACGCTGGTCTACTTCAACACTTCCATCCGTGGCAATGAAGTGATGATAGGACGGCTGAAAAACATCTTTCAGGACACCAATTATCTGGATTTGGAATTATTGGAAGACGTGGTCATCGAGTTGAAGCAGGCATACAATACCGTGAACATCTACAGTGATATCCTGACGGGAACCATGGACGCCTTCGCCTCCATCATCTCCAACAATGTGAATGCCATCATGAAACGTATGACAAGCCTCAGTATTACACTGATGATTCCCACGTTGATAGCCAGTTTCTACGGCATGAATGTGGACATCCACCTGGAGAGTTTTCCGCACGCGTTTATTTTCATCATACTTTTGTCGGCAATATTATCAGCAGTGACATTCGTATGGTTCAGAAGGATTAAGTGGTTCTAAAACTGTTATACACATGAATACACCATTCGTTTATGAGGCCGTAAACCTTATTGTCAAGTCACTGACAACACCAGTTTGTTGATCCACTTCATGTTATCTTTAGCTCTAGTTACATAGAATGCATTACGCTTTTGAAAGTAGTTATAAAGCCGATAGAAACATAACCTTTATCCAAAAGATAATAAGCTTCTGGCTCTACGGAGATTACATCAAGCCCATTCATGTCATAGACTTTTCCTTCTGTAAGCCATATGAAAGTAGGAATAGAACCACGAAGATTTATCAGAGTGTGCATCTTGAAAGTTCCTTTGTTATGATGAAACTTAGCCCAAGGGTAAAGGTTCAAACAAAGTTTCATGGTGCTACTGTCAAAGGCGTATACCTTTTCTTTGAGACCAATTCTGAAATAATCATCCTTATACAAATCGCTTGCTCGCTTGATGAGAACCTGTGCAAAATCTTTATAAATTTTCATTCATCTCTGCAAGAGTGGATTTGTGTATGAGCTTCAATCCCCGAATGATAAAGCTTAGAAGAGAATGCGGTAAGGGTAGCTTCTACTGCTCGAAGACTAGATCTCCTTGTGAACTGAGCATAACTCATAACCATGAACTGGTCACGACAAGTGAACTTCTTGGTTTTGTAGTCTCCGTTATATTTGTCAATACATTTTTCAAGTTCATAATCAGGAACAAGATCTATGATTTGAGCAAAGGCAGTCTTTCCGTTTGGCATGATGAATCTAAATAAGAGGATTACATCTACCAAAAGTATGGATTCTCTATCAAAAATTTGACAAAGCATTATAAATTATTGAATATTAATTAAAAGTGTTTCGGAATCCTATTCCGGACACTAGTGAATTAATTTCTAAAAAAGATAGGGGAACCATATCTTCACAGACACGCTTCCCCAGATATGAATTTAAATCCAGAAAATACAACTGAAATGAATCCATTCATTATATTGTTGGTACAAAATGCAACGAAATGCATTTTTCACACTCAAGAATCATGAATTTCCCCTTCTGTAAGAACATAGCCTTTACAATTTCGAAGGAACAATACAACATAATTCCACATTTTGTATATCTGTTTTGTGTTTGTCAAACAGCGATATTGAATATCGTTGTTTATTTCTGAACTTTCAATCTGCCTTTCATGGCTTCGCTAAAGAATTTCAGACCTTCAGTGGGTTCATATCAATTCTTTATTATTATGGATTGATGGTATATATTCACAGATACTCATAAATTGAACCCTAATACCTCCAATACAGGCTTCTCACCATATGTATCAGCATCATAAAGCCGTATATCCACTTCTTTTACTTCTCCGGGAAGTAATGAGAAATAATTGTCGGAATAGAATACAGGAAGCAGCATCCTACCTGATTTCTCACCTGCCACCTTTAAACGGAGCATCAGAGCCGGTGTCCGGGCTTCATTCTTCAAAACAGCCCTTATGAGCCATTCCTTACCGGTCTTCTTTACGGTAACATTTTTGCATACCGACACTTTTGGAAGCTGTAACAGAGACTTGTAATTACCATCTTCCTTACCCCTCCAATAGAAGTTGTCGGACAACTGTTTACCATCACTGTCCGTCAAGGACAGTTTGATAAAGTAAGTGTCAGATAAAGTTTCAGGTTGTTCAAGGGGGAAACAAGCAACCGTCTGGTCTTCCTTAATGTCTAGTTTTGTTTC
Organism: Bacteroides uniformis; assembly: GCF_025147485.1. Lineage (NCBI taxonomy): Bacteria > Pseudomonadati > Bacteroidota > Bacteroidia > Bacteroidales > Bacteroidaceae > Bacteroides > Bacteroides uniformis. Next base: position 815,804 of record NZ_CP102263.1, read on the forward strand.
CCTTGTCCATTGCAATGTCCCATCCTGATTAAAAAGCGAGGCCGTAGCAGTCAGTCCAGTCCGGTCAAATGCATGATAATTGACAACTTCTATATCGTCACGCAATGGATTCCATTGGATATGGAGCGGCTCAGAGGCCTTCTTGCAACCGAAGTATGCTGCATTCGGATCAAAATAATAATCGTAGGTCTGCCATACCATGGAAGGCCATGCTGAATGACTCATCCACAACAGCATGCCACGGCGGTGCTCACTTCTACCCTCAAAAATTGCACGATAGCCATCATAATTGATCCATTGTGCCCATTCTGCAAACTGCTTTGCATCCCGGGGGCGTCCGAATGCCTTCTCTATCATATCATTAAAAGAGGAAGCCGCTTGGGCAGATGATCCCTTTCCTCCTCCCAATGTATAATCGTGAAGGCCATAAACCGGATTGGGAGTTTCCGATGTATTCACAGGTTCTATTTTATCCGTACCAAAAGTAAGCAGCATACTTTCGTAGTTCATTACATTAGGCATCCCGCGTTCACTGTGGAATTTGTCGTGCCCATAAGACTGGAAATAGGATTTCGGGGACAGTGCTCTATACGGACCTCCACCACTTACCACCCCCATGGCTGAATTTGAGATGTAATACAATCCGGGATGTTCCCTAAACACCAATCCACGCAGATAATCATCTATTCCAGCAGGGGGATTTCCCTCGTTCCGTCCTACATAAATACCTATGGAAGGATGATTCCGGATACGCTTCAGATAATCACAAGCATTGGCATTGAACATCTCTGTATAGTAAGGATTGGGACCATCCACAGGATTGGCAAGCCAAAAATCCTGCCAGACCATAATCCCATGTCGGTCGCACGCTTCGTAGAACTCCTTGTCACCAATCTGTCCTACCCAGTTTCTTATCATGGTAAAGTTCATATCCGCATGATAAGCCACCGCAATATCATATTCCCGTTCCCGGTAATTGAGGTTTGATTCTCCGAACCCCCAATTACCTCCGAACCCTATAAAACGCCGGCCGTTGATAAACAAGCTTAAACGTCGTGGCTCACTTTGCCCGAAAGAGCCGAAGGCCAGCCCTCCACTCGGTTTATATGTATCTTCACTATAGGTCATCTGCCGCACACCGGATTTGAAAGAGGTCCTATCTGTTACCTTGCCATCAACTTCAAAACAAAATTCAACGTCGTAAAGATGAGGCGCCCCATATCCTTTCGGCCACCACAACTTGGGGTTCTCTAAATGGAGCTCCGGTATCCTTGTTGCATCAAGCTTTACCAGATGTTCTTCACAAGGCAAAAGAGTGACAGCTTGCTGAAAAGAAGCTTCTCCATAAGAACCTTTCAACATTCCTTTCACCTCGTTGTCCGAGTGATTCTTGAGGGTCAGGTCAATAAAGACATCGGCAGATGTAGTATCAGGCAATGGAAGCTCAGTACGGACAAAGGGATCTTCAATTGTAACAGCTCCATTGTATGTGAGGAAAACGTCATTCCAGATACCGATATTACGACCACGGATAGTGGGAATCCAGTCCCAGCCGATAGTAGCATGAAAAGTGGGATTGTCCGCTCCCGGAATTCCCCCATTCTGGTCTGTACTGTAAGCCGTCTGTTCCTTGATGGCCCCCGGATGAGCGTTTTTGATAATCTGTATAGCTATGGCATTCTTTCCCTTTACAATCTGCTTCGACACATCGAACTTACCTCGCATGAATGCACCGTCTATTTTTCCGATCTTTTGTCCATTCAAGAATACATTCGCTTTCCAGTTGATACCATCAAAATTCAAAAAAACATAATCTGCAGGATTGGTTACTATGAATTCATTGCGATACCAGAAATCAGAGAGAAAGAAGGATTCTGAAATTTGTAGTTGATTATCTGCAAAATTGGGATCGGGAACGGCACCGATATTCATGTAACTTGCCAACACTGTGCCAGGAACGGTGGCAGGAATCCAGCCGTTATCCGAATAACCAATTCTGGAAATGGTCTCACCCGAACCGTTAACCAGCGATGCGCGTTGCAGTTTCCAATTGCCTCCACTCAGGAACTGTCGGCTGTCTGATTCTATAGGGGCCTGCCGTGGACGTGGGACCAGTCCTCCCCTACCGAAGATCTCCACTTCACTCAGTTGATAGGGGGCTCCGGACTCTGATTCGGTAAGCAGCAAGCGGACGAAGCGGCTCCTGACCGTTTCATCCAGTTCGATAACATCCTTTTTTCCGCTTCCCCCCGGCAGGTCAACGATAGAAGTCCATATTCTGGCATCGTCAGATGCCTGGATTACTCCCTTTATGGCCTTGTTTATCCAATAGAGATTGATCTTGTCATACTCGGCTGGGGCACCCAAATCAACGTATATCCATTCTTCATCGGCAGAAGCACTTTTCCACACACTACAGAAAGAAGTGGAAGGGAGTGCGGGAACCAGACTCCCATCCTTATAAAAGTCCAGTGTATGGAACGCCCAGTCCTTGGCAGCATTCATCTTGAATACAAATCTATATGACTTATATTTCTTGACGGATTTCAGGCTTACTTCATAAGTCAGTGGACGGCCTACGCGTCTGTTGTTGAACGACATCATAGGAGGTTCTTCTGCAGTAGGCTTATAGTCATATTTGAATATTACGGGAGAAGCGCCCGGTTCTGCCTTCACGGCACTGCGTGCACCTCTCCCCCTCATTACGGCAGGTTCTGCACCAAGATAGCCATTGCCTTTAGTATTATTCAGTTCCTCCCACTCCACACCATCAGCGGTTGCATACGCCGCCACTTCATATCCTCCCAACTTTTGGCTATCAACTACCACATCTCCACGTAGCACGATCTTGTCAGTCTCTATATCCATGTTGTCAAAGTCAAACTGCAAGTAGATATCATTACCCTCAACAATATATTTAGAATCGGGCTTGTCATCAAAGAACCATTCGCGCTCATTTTTCTTCAAAGAACCGTTTTGAGTCGAAACGTTGATAATGCCGGGCTCCTCGGTACTTATGACGCCGTCTGTTACCAGTTGTGCCGTAAGGTTATAGTCATAGCTTGAAGAATGCCAGGCCGCCTTGAGAGCAGCCACATTTCTGTATGTTTCATTGTCTTCCACCAGTTCAGGCGCGAATGTCTCATCTGGGTTTCCGGGATAAATACCCACCCCCCGTGAATATTTGTCTGATGGTGCTTCGCCACAGCCGGCCAACAGAAGACCGACTGAAACGAATACCATTATTTTCTCTATTCTCATGTGTTATGGGATTTATTTAATGCTCTGAATATCCTTCAAAAACAAATACCGTTTGTTCGCTTTCATCAATTTAAGTAAGTCCTCATGCTTAGGTTGCTTCAGCCTGTTCTCATAAGCTGCACGCGCATCCGCAGGCAATTGGGCTATCTGTTCGGCCGTAAGTGGTACAAAACGCTTTCTTCCACCCCGTGGAGGAGCATTACGCCATGTAAGTACGTACGAAGTCTTATATTGGGCAAGAATCCTTTGCAAATCAGCACTGATAGGGCCGCACTCGCTCAATGCGTGCAGTTTTTGTTTTTGTTCTGCGATCTGTGTGGTAAATTTCAGCGCATTCTCTATGTTCTTGTTGAATTCATCCCCTTGCCCATACCAGTCTATGGAAAGCATGTCAATATATTCATCACCGGGGTATCCATTCAGATACTCTTCCGCTGAATAAACCTTATCCGTGTTATATGCATAAAGGATATTATGTAGTCCCTTCTCCCGCAAGAAGTTTACAGTATACCGCCACAATGCGGCATATTCTTCGGCATAGCAACGTTCGGTCCCCCACCAGAAGAAACTACCCGAGTGTTCATGGTAGGGACGGAAAATGAATGGAATCAGCACTCCTCGCTCATCACGCCATTGATGGAAATTCTTGGCAAGCCTCTCTAACCAGGAATTGAACATCTCATGATTGCAACCGCCGGGCAATATACTTCTTACCGCATTCATTCTGTCGGCAGAAAGCATCTTGACCTCCCATGCCGAACCGGCACCGTTGGGTTCTTTCACTCCCGGCCACTGTGAAGTGATGGGGTTCACGCAATGCCAGCTGACAGTGATGATACCATTTTGTCCATGGAACCAGCGCACTCTTTCAGCCATATTGGCGAATGCGACCGAGTCGAGGCTCAAAGTCCCTCCCAATTCTATTTCACCCAACTCGAAACCCGCCACAGCAGGATAATCGCCTACAGCCTCTTTGGTATCGGAACGTCCCGGTTCATACCACCAAGTATGCCCCGTCATCAAATCGTCCTGATGCCCGTACATAATTCCTTTGGATTGGATGTTCAGTAAACGTGTGAAAAGCTGTTTGGCTTCCGGAGTTGCGTCCGGATCGGCGGGTTGCCATGTCTGTGCAGGCACCGACAAGCTGACAGCAAATGCCGCCATCAAAATACTAATACTCTTTTTCATATTCATAATTTTATATGTTAAGGATTACTCCAGTATAGGGATGAACTTTTTCTCAAATACAAATTTGCGGTTGTGCAAATTTAGTACGGTCACATCAAGCTCTTCCGATGTTTGGAAACTGGGGGCAATAATTGTAATGCTGGTTGCAGATTGCGACACAATGGTGCAGATTTCCGTACCGATTGTAATACCAGTACTTGAGACAAGGTCGGAGCCCAGGTTCTCGCCCTGAATGGTGATGGCAACTCCCGGTACTGCGCTCAGAGGGCTGACTGCTGTTATCGTGGAGATTTTCCATGGAATGTCATAATTTTCAGAAAACTCGAATTCGTTGTCACTGCATCCCACTACCAATACAGCAAGGGCAAGTAGGAAGATATAGGTGAAATGTTTCATTGTTTGCATATGTCAAAAGATAAAATTAATTGTTATGATTCGGTTCAATGTTCCAGTAGGTGATTTCAGTGTTGGGAATGGCCAGTAAAGGCAAGTAACGTTCACCTCCACCGATTCCAGGCACATTTACCTTAAGGCAATATTGCTGGATGTTGTTACCTATGCCCGGTATGCGGATTTCCATGTCTGCATTGTTGTTGGTATTGACGGGACCTGCACCTCCGGTGCGATATTGGTCTTTTACTTTGCTTAGTCGGTCAAGCAAACGGCCTGTACGAATCAAGTCGTATGTGCGTATATTTTCCATGCCTAGTTCTAGGCGGCGTTCATTCCAGATGGCTTCAAGCAGTGCCTGGCCTGTTACGGAGCTATCAAGGTCTGGGATGTTAGGCGTAATGTCAGGGTAGACGAATTCCCTAGGTGATCCAATCATGAACCCTTGGCAATAAGAAGATTCTCGGGCACGCCTACGCACTTCATTGACTTTTTGCCGAGCTTCATCTTCTCTTTGTAAATAATAGGCAGCTTCGGCATGCATTAGCAGTATGTCGGCATACCTGATAACAAATATGGCTTTGGTTGTACCAGTCAGCAAGGCATCTCGCCCTGATTCACCGTCATAGGTAGCCATTTTGCGACTATAGTAGTTGGTCATCATCTGTCCAGCTCTGTCAGGGAAATTAGAAGGAATACCATACAAGATTCCGTTGTTATAGCCGATGCCGTAAACTGTACAGCTCAGACGTGGGTCGGTTATATCGAAGGCGTCTACCAGATCCTGGGTGGGTTGGTTAAACCCCCAACCGCCGGCTGCGCTTCTATTTCTCTCGAAGAACCAAGAAAGAACCATGCCTGCATTCTGACTTCCGTTTTTACCAGTGTATTCAAACAATGATTCCCTTCGGTAATCGCCGTCAGTGATTTCCTCGAACAAGGTGGCGTAATTAGGCACTAACTGATAACTTCCGGAAGTGATGATGGAGTTTGTGATGTCATATAGGTCTTGCCAAGTGTTCGAACATTCAGCATCTGTACCTAGTCTGTAGAGCATGACACGTGCCAACATACCACGAGCAGCGCCTTTAGAAGCACGTCCCAAATCACTTGAGCCGTATTCTTCCCGGTTGGGCAACAATTCTTCGGCCTCTTTCAACTCGTCAATGATGAACTGCATGGTTTCCGAGTAGGAGGAACGAGGAATGGAACCGAAGTCAGAGGCCGTGACCGAAGAACGGAAGATAGGCATGCCACCATAATGCTGCAACAAATAATAATAGTAGTAAGCTCGGAAGAAGTGTGCTTCACCCATCATGCGTTGTTTTATATTAGCAGGAAAATTGGCATTGGCTATATTGTCCAGGATGAAGTTTGCACGCGAAACACCCCAGAAGCCATGTATGTAGAAGTAGTTGTTCAAGGCTAGTGAAGGCGTGAGCTGGAACATGGTGAGCTGTGTTAGGCCATTGGGATTGTCAGCAGGCTGACTCCCTTTCTCTGAATCGTCTGACATCATGCTGCCAAAGTAACAGTCAAAATGATTGTCCACCCAATCGCCATCCGGACCACTGCCGCGGCTGAATGTAAGCATATTATACAGCCCAACAATAGCAAGTTCTACATTGTCTTGAGTCTGCATGAAAGTGATACTTGATTCTTGTCCTTGTGGCTGTACTTTGTTTAGGAAGTCATTGCAGCCACTATTTATCAGAGCAATGCTCATCAACGCACCAGCTATGATTTTATTATTGCTTAGTCTGATTTTCAATTTCATAATGAAGATATTTTAAGATTATAAGGAAATGTTAAAACCCAATACGAAGGTACGCGGACGCGGATACGAGGCAAGGTCAACTCCGATGCTTAGCGGATTCCCCAGAAGGTCTCCCATCTCAGGATCAAATCCGCTATATTTTGTCAATACGAAGACGTTGTCTATTGAGCCGTAAATACGTAGTTTGCTGACATTGAATTTCTTGGTGAACGTGCTGGGTAACGTATAGCCAAGCTGGAGGTTTTTCATGCGCAGATAAGAACCGTCCTCCACATAGCGATCGGAAAAACGTGCGTTTTCATTCGGGTCAGAGGCAATCAGTCTGGGATAGACGTTGGTGGTTCCTTCGCCATGCCAGCGATTCATCATCTTCTTAGACATGTTCCATTGGCCAAATTCAGAAGAGTATATGTCCATCACGAGGGCATTGGCTATCTCATTGCCCACGCATGACTGCATGAACATAGAGAAATCGAAGCCTTTGTAGTTGGCGGTCAGGTTGAGGCCAAATGTAGCATCTGGCATGCCGCTACCCAAGTAGGTACGATCTTCGGGATTCAGAGGTAGTCCGTCATTGGCTGTCTTCAGAAATTTTACGTCACCAGGTGCTGCGTTGGGTTGAATCAGTTGGCCGTCGGGGGTCTTGTAATTGTTGATTTCATCCCAGTTCTGGAAAATACCGTCGGTCTTATAACCATAGAAATAGGCCATTTCCCGTCCTACTTCCGTACGGGTAAAGTTCTCCGCTTTACGGGCTACGCCGCCACCGTATATTGGGTCTGGTGAACCAAGGGAAAGTACTTTGTTCTTGACGAATGAAGCATTGGCAGAAATAGAGTAGGAAAAGTCTTTGCCTATTTTGTCATTCCAGCGGAGGGTCACTTCCAGACCTTTGTTACGCATAGAGCCAGCATTGGTGTTGGCACGTCCCATTCCAACATACAGAGGGATTGGGGTACGCAGAATCATATCTTTGGTAGTACGTACAAAGTAATCAATTGTACCGGTCAGACGCATGTTTAAGGTTCCGAAATCAATCCCGAAGTTCACCTGTTCAGCTGTTTCCCAAGCCAGCTCGGAGTTGGCGAATGTGCGTTGTATCTCTCCCTGCTGTAATTGATCGCCGATGACAGCCCTGTAGCTGGAATTCATCAGAGAGATGTAACCGAACTGTGCGGCACTAGCTTCATTTCCTACTTGGCCCCAGCCCATTCTCACTTTCAGTTGCTCGAAAGGTGTCTTGTCTTTCAAGAACTCTTCTTCGTGGGCATTCCAGCCCAGAGAGAATGATGGGAAGAATCCCCACTTTTGGGAGTCTGCAAACTTGGACGTACCGTCATAACGACCGGTTACAGTCAACAGGTATTTGGAAGCAAATGTATAGTTGATGCGTCCGAAGTAGGAAGCCATACGCGAGATAGTGGGCATGGAGTTCGACGATGTTTTGGAAGACTGCGTCAGTGAGTTATCTATGTACCATAAGTTAGGATTTTCAGGTACATCGGCAGCCGTACCGCTCAGGGTTGAGTAACGAAAATCCTGAATTTCAGCACCCAATGTAGAATTGATACTGTGCTTGCCTATCACACGGTTGTACATCAAATAGCCATTCCACAACCAGGAAGTGAAGTTGTTGCGTGACATGGTCAGCGAGCTATTGGTGTTGTTCTGGTTAGAGGCTACGTACCAGACGGGCGTATAGCGTTTGCTCTCATTAAAGTTGGCTCGTATACCATATTGGGTACGAAATGACAGGCCTTTAACCTTGGCAATATTGTCCATTTGTAGCGTGAAGTTACCTACGAACATATTGCTGATGGAGTGTCCGTATTTGTCTGAGCCCAAATAAATGGAACGTGCAGGATGGTAAGACGGATCGCTGAATAGAATCTCGCCCCAGTTGTCGTTGTATTCATCCCATGCTGGAATCATCGGATCGGCACGCATCACGGCCGGCCAAATGGAGCCGAAGTAATTTCCGTCACCGTTTCCTCCCTTTGAACTACGATGCGAATAGACCGCATTGATGCCCAGTGTCAGGTCCAAGGGCAATTTGTAGGTGTTGTTGATACGTCCTGTCAAGATGTCCATAGAATTATATTTCAAGACACCTTCTTGCTTAGCGTAAGTAGCACCTATGCTAAAGGTTTGGCGATCCGTACCTCCGTTGATGTCCAGATTGTAATTCTGTGAATAGCCCGTGCGCGACACTTCGTCTTCCCAGTTTGTTCCTTCGTATTTATTGTCGATGACGTAGTTGTACATCGCTTCATCGCGGGCACTTAGCGGTGTATTGCTGTTGGCAGCAAGCTCTTTCTTTAGTGTAGCAAATTCCCAGGCATTTAGTAAATCCATATGCTTGGTCGTTTTGGCCATACTAATATAGGCGGTGGCGTTGATGCTTGTCTTTGAATTATACTGTCCTCCTTTGGTTTTTATCAGTACCACTCCATTAGCACCACGTGATCCATAAATAGCTGTAGCCGATGCATCCTTCAATATTTCAAGGCTTTCAATATCCTGTGGTGATAAATAATCAATGTCAGATACAGGAAACCCATCCACCACATATAGTGGGTCAGAAGAGTTTATAGTTCCATAGCCACGTACTCGGATTTTAGTTCCGGCACCCGGTGCTCCTGAATTGCTGGTTACGTCTACACCTGCTACACGACCGGCAATAGCCTGACCAATATCGGTAGTAGAAAGCTGATTCAGTTCACTGGTAGTGACCTTGCCTACTGAACCTGTCAAATCCGATTTTCTTACTGTACCATAACCTACCACCACCACTTCATCAATCAACATGATGTCATCGCTTAAAGTGACATTTATTATCCGACGTTTGTTTACTGCTATTTCTTGGGAAGTATATCCCACAGAAGAAAAAACCAATGTTCCATTTTCAGGAACGGTCAACTGATATTTACCCTCCACATCAGTAATTGTTCCGGTTGATGTTCCTTTCAATAGGACATTAGCACCGATAACGGCCTCCTTGTTACTGTCTGTTACGGTTCCTGAAATAGTAATACTCTGGGCAATGAGTTCCGTTGGCATTACGAATAAAAGAAGTAAATACCTTAGAAAAAGAAATAGACTTTTCCTCTCTTGAATAAGTACATGTTTCATAAAAAATAATTTAAGTTAAACAATAGGTGTTTGCGAATCCACATAATGATTCCATACTGATCATTATGAGTGTATTTGATTATAGGGTCACTGTTTTTTATGAGTTTCAGGCAAAAAACAATCCATTATTTCCATGTACATACGTCCGTTGTGATACGGACATTTCCAGAATCCCGCCTTGTCATCATCGGTGTTCACCGTGCCGTCGGCACGCACGCTCCAATGCCATTCTCCGTACTTGTAGTCTACCAGATGCTGCTTGATGAAGTCCCAACATCGGAGAGCCTTCTGCATGGCCACTTCGTCATCAAAGTGCTGGTAGAGGTTGGCATGTCCCACTACGTTCTCGGCCTGCACCCACCAGTGGCGGTCAGTATCGGTCTTTCCTTTATCCAGAAAAGTCTCGTATATCATGCTGCCGTCGGGCGTCAATCCTTCATCGGCAGCGGCAGCGATGTATTCTACAAGTGGTTCCACTTTCTCCAGGAGATCCTTATCGCCCAGAACAAGGGCAGCCTCGTGTATCAACCAGGAGGCTTCGATGTCGTGCCCATAGGAGACAATGCGGTATTTACTAACCCAATCATCATTGAAGAACAATTCCAGATGACCGGTCTTGATATTCAGAATCCATTCCGTGAAAAGGCCTATCAAATTGCGCAGTTGCCTCTCCAGACGGGTATCCTTCCACACGCGGAAAAGATTGGTATAAGGTTCCAGAATATGCAGATGGGTATTCATCGTCTTGCGCTCGTTCTCATCCTTGGCGCTGAGGCGCATGTCGGCTATTTCTCCCCATTCGCGGGTCAAGGCTTCGCAATAACCGTTTTTCACGGGGTCGAAGCTATGCTCTTCGATGGTCTCGAACAAGCGGATGGCATATGCCAGCGCTTCATCATCGCCCGTGGCACGGGCATATTCACTCAGCCCGTAGATGGCGAACCCCAAAGCATAAATCTGCTTCTTGGTATCGAGCGGATTGCCTTTATAGTCGAGAGACCAGTAAACTCCACCAAATTCATTGTCATAGAAACGGTCGATAAGAGTACGTTTGGCACGCGTAGCCGTTTCCAGATACTCCGGCCTCTTCAGCAAGCGGTATGCAGCCGAGAAGGTCCACAAGATGCGGGCGTTCAGGATTGCCCCCTTTTCTGCTTCGGGCTTCACCTCCTCCCGGCCCGTGATACGGCCGTAGAAACCGCCGTTCACTTCATCCGTCATTCTATTTATCCAGAAGGGGAGGATATTGGAAACCAGCTCCTCCTCCATCTCTTGTCTCATCCTCATTATAATATCCAATACAGCCATAACTTGATTAAGATTAGAAAATCCATATATAATAACCGTTTTAATATTGTCTGATAAATATGGTTACATATAACAGAAACATAAACTTCATAAAACGATTATTTCAACAATGGATATATATTTCTGATGGAAATATCCGCATTGTTATCGTGTTTTCATTTGTTTTATGCAAAAATAGAAAACAAGTATAAATAATAATAATACTTTATTATCTATATATAATACATAACGTACAGTATCAGCATACAATGCATATAATACTATACATACATAATAATAGCCTATATAAACTAATAATCCTGCTGTGTTAAGATTACCATGTGAATGATATGATATTATTTTATCTATATATAATACTAAAACACCATTTGTGAAAGAATATAGATTCAAGAATTAAAACCACAAAAGATAATAAATCAAGATAAAAAGTAAATAGGAACAATATAGTTACTTCACGACTATAATCGACGGGCAAACCAATGACAGTGCCGGAAAACAAGTGGAGGAAATATAAAACTCTCTCCACATACACCAAGGTACGTCTATCCATTGCCCGTTCATGTCCCCTGCCTTGTGAAGCATTAAGGTATGGAACTGAAGGGATATTATTATTCAGCCGGTAAGGATATAATGAATCTTTGCCATTCTGACCAATACTTGATACAAGGGCTGGTCATAAAGAAACGATGAATATGGGATATGGCTTACTGTCAGTTCATCATCGGCAGAAGGGTTATCTCAGTATCACTATGGGAACTAATCCCACAACTGGACTCTGTATTGGTCTCCCGTTCTATCCATCATTGGCAATTCTGGCTTTGGATGAAGTGTTGGATACATGACTACTTAGGAAATGGAATATAAAATTGGAATAATATAAAATATTTTATATATTCATACTGCACTATACCCGTTCTGTGGGGCATGATAAGTCAGTCTTTTTTCTTATATTATAGGTGGGTAGCGTTTTACACACTCTAGGGATAGATAGTTTTTTACCGGTTAATCAGTTGATATTCAATTTAGAAAGTCGTATCATGTTGTATTTTCCAAGGAGCCGAATTTTGAATGTTTACCACTAGCGGATGATATTTACCCTCCTAAAAAGGGACATTCATTAAATATTATAAAACCATCCAACTAATTCATACACAATGCATTGCGAATTAGTTGTTTTTTGTATCTTTAGGTACCCCCCTCAAATAAGGTCTGGAAGCCAAAACGGGGGAAATTCCCCAGCAAAGATATGGCTAAGATACAACATATTTCGGAAATCCACCCTACTTTGGGCTTTACAGAATTTGATATTCTGGAAAAATATCGCAGGAGTTTTAAGGAGAGTGAACTTGGCAGGCTTCATTCGGTGTTTCCGTTTGAGCATATGGGCAAAGCCGCAGGCTTGTCAGACCGGCGTCTGGGCCGCATGAACATTTTCAGTCATTCCGCAAAGATAGCCCTTATGGTCCTAAAGGCCTACACCGGGTTCTCTGACAGACAGTTGGTGGAACATCTGAACGGGAACATACACTACCAGATGTTCTGCGGAATTATGATAGCCCCATCCTTTCCAATAACTAACTTCAAAATAGTCAGTGCCATCCGTAATGAGATAGCATCCCGTCTTGACATTGATTCCTTCCAGGAGATCCTGGCTTCACACTGGAAACCATACCTTGAGAATCTTCACGTGTGCATGACAGATGCCACATGCTACGAGAGCCACATACGTTTTCCTACGGACATGAAGCTTCTTTGGGAAAGCATCGAATGGCTCTACAGGCATATCTGCAAGCATTGCTGTGAGCCTGGCATAAGGCGTCCGCGTAACAAATACAAGAATGTGACGGAATCCTATCTGTCCTACTGCAAGAAAAGAAAAAGGAAGGCCTCAAGGACAAGGATGCTCAAGCGCCGTATGATTAGGCTTCTTGAAAAGCTCATCAGTCAAAGGGATGGGATTCATAGCCGATACGGCACTTCACTCCGGTATACACAGGATTACCGGAAGCGTCTTTCCATCATCAGAAAGGTTCTTGTACAGGAAAAGGAAATGTTTGAAGGCCGAAAAGTCAGTGATCGCATCGTCAGCATCAACCGCCATTATATACGTCCCATCGTAAGAGGCAAGGAAACCAAACCCATCGAGTTCGGTGCAAAGGTCAATAATATACAGATAGACGGAGTATCGTTCATCGAACACCTCTCGTTCAAGGCTTTCAATGAGGGTATACGCTTGAAGGAATGTATCCGTATCCAGCAGAAGCTGATGAATGTAAGGGTAAGATGTGTGGCTGCCGATTCCATATATGCCAATAATGCCAACAGGAAGTTCTGTACGAAATACGGGGATATCCACTTCCTTTGCACGCAAGGGAAGGGCAGCAAAAGATGAGCCCTTGAGGAAGGTGCTCAGAAGTGAGCTCTCAAAAGAAAGGGCCACCCGGCTTAAAGGAAGCTTCGGTACTCAAAAGCAGCAACATTACTCGCTTTCAAGGATAAAGGCCAGGAACAGGAAGACGGAAATCCTGTGAATTTTCTTCGGAATACATACGGCAAATACCATACTGATGATTGACAAGATCAAAAACAGAACGGTGAAAGCAGCATGATATGAGTTTACTGAACAGACCTGAAGAGGTCATCAGGCTTCTTCCGCAGCATCATGTCTTGATAGATAAGAGTATAGGAGAAAATACAGAAAAATAACAATAAAAATGGTATATGAAGTGATCATGCTCTATCATTTTCATATGCCATTGTATTTTGTAGGGACATTTACTGAATATCCCCTAAATACTACTGGTGCGATAAAATCGCACCAGTAGTAAATTCAAAGAGAAAATAACTATAAAAAGGTAGAGGGTAGACACGTTTCTCGTGACCTTATATACCATGTTCTAAATCAAGACTCTTTTTTTGAAGTTGAAGGTTTTATATTCCATCCGGAAGTCAATATCACTTTCTCAAAATTCTTTTCTACAGTACCCTTTGTATAAGTGAAGTGTTAATTTTTATAATATACTGATAAATAAAGATTTACGTTTGAATATTTCTTGTTGTTTTTAGTTGTTCTACACTTCTAAATACAGTGTTGTAATAGCAAATGTCCTCTGCCATCTTGCAAGTGCGCGGTATCTCACCTATTGGCATCTCACCGTTTTTCACATCATTACTTAAGGGGATAAGAAAGGAATGATCGTGAATCGGTCAGCATTCCAACAAATCGGCTCAACAATCCGAGAAGGGAAAAGATTTCGCCAATCTGATAGATACTCTAACCCCCAAACAAATTAATTTCCTAATGGCTGTTGCTGACGGTGTTACCAATTTTTCATCTAAAGAAGTGCTTACTAAATACCAATTAGGGACATCTGTCAACATAAAAAATCTGAAAAAAGTTGCTACTGAAAAAGACTTAATTGACATACTGCCCGGAAATAAAATTGAACTTCAAGATCCAGTATTCGAATATTGGCTAAAGCACATTTATAGATAATACTATTGTTCGAAGTTCAGCGACAACTGCCCATCCCCCAGAAGATTGAACGTCAAGCGATGATAGGGTGTAGTACCCCGCTCAGCAATGGCGGCACGATGTTTCTTGGTGGGATACCCCTTGTTACGATTCCAGTCATAATACGGATATTCCTCGTGAAGGCGGTTCATGTAGTCATCACGATAGGTCTTTGCCAAAATGGAGGCGGCAGCGATGGAAAGGTACTTCCCGTCTCCTTTCACTACGGTAGTATGCGGCAAGTCCCGATATTTCTTAAAGCGGTTGCCGTCTATCAGCAGATGTTGCGGGCGGACATTCAGTTGGTCAACAGCACGGTGCATGGCAAGAAAGGAGGCATTGAGAATATTGATTTTGTCAATTTCTTCGGGAGAGACGACGCCCACCGCCCACGCCAGAGCCTCTTTCTCAATCACTTCACGCAAGGTATAGCGTTGTTTTTCCGTCAGCTGCTTGGAGTCGTTCAAAAGTTCATTCTTAAAGTCCGTTGGCAGAATAACAGCAGCGGCATAGACCGCACCGGCCAGACAGCCGCGACCGGCCTCATCGCATCCTGCCTCTATCAAATCTTTATTCAAATAAGGTAATAACATATATATCGCTATCTTTGAGGCACAAAGATAAATCTTTTTGGAGGGAAACCGGACTTCTAAGAAGAATTAATTAAATTTGCAGAAACAAGACGATGCCATGAAGAAAAACCTATGTCTACTACTCGTATGTCTTCTGTCAGCAGCTGCCCCACTGCAAGCTCAAGACATGCAGCAAGCACAGAAATTGATTGACCAAGCACAGAAATACCTGTACAACAACCCCAAACAAGCTTCCTACTATGCAGCTCAGGCTTCTGCCTTGTTTCCCGAAGATGAGCCCAGTGAGGTCCGCGCACAAGCCATGATTCTCTACTGTCAAGCCGAACAATTGTTGGGGAACTTCGACCTAAGTATCAAGAATCTTTATGACACCCAAAAATATATCCATCCCACCAACAAAAAACAAATGGCACAACTCTGCTCCTTGATGGGGCGTGTATACAGCAAACTAGGCGATTACAACAAAGCCATTGAACTGAACGACAAAGCAACCTCCATCTTCAAATCCATCGGCGATTCCACCTCTGTGGCCGGATGCTATAACGAACGTGGAGTAATGCACCACTTCATGAGTGAATTTACCGTTGCCGAGCGTTTCTTCCAGCGTGCGCTGGCCATCAACCGTGCCCAACGAAACCTGAAAGAGATTGCAACCAACTTGAACAACCTCTGTCTGTACCGAGGCAATACGGAAGAGAAACTTTCTTTCATCCAGGAAGCCATCACCATCAACAAGAATCTGGATGCCCAATGGTCCCTCGGAGAAAACTACAATAACATGGGAAAACAGTATTACTACGGCAAACAATACTCCAACGCTTTGGAAGCATTGCGCAAAGCCTATGAATATGCCCACAACATCGGAGCCCGCGAACTGATTTGCGACAATTACGAATATTCGTCCATGGTATATGCAGCTATAGGTGACTATGCCCAAGCTTATAAGTATCTGGACAAGAGGTACCACCTGGGCAAGGAACTGCAAAGTAGCAACAAGCTACGCAACATCGAGCAGGAAATTTCCTATAAAAGATACCAAGACCAAAAATATGCTACTGAAATGCAGGAACAAACCTACAAGATAGAGCTACTGAAACGCAATTTGTGGCTTTTGGGCAGCGTACTTATTCTGGGAATAGCTTTCAGCATCTTTCTATATAAATGGTATAAACGCCGAAAAGATTTGCAACTGATAGAAGCACGCTACCAATTGCAACTGTCCGAAAAAGAAGTGGCCGAACTGAAGATGCATCAGCAAGAGCTGGAACTTCAAAATGTACACAATGCCCTGGCTACCAGTCGGCAGGAGGCAACCAGCTTCGCCGTATTCCTGAAAAGCCGCAATGAACTGCTGGACAAAATACGCGGAATGGTGAAAGAAGGATATAAGATGGACGCGCAAGCCATCACGCCCCACCTGAAGAAAATCAACGCATTCATCAGCCAGAGCCAAAGCGGAGACAAAACCAACAGTGCCCTATTGACAAACATCGATGATAAAAGCAATGAATTCCTCCAAAGACTGGTAGCGATTCATCCCAAACTGACACAAGGCGAGAAATATCTTGCCACCCTGCTAAGGGTGAACCTGTCTACCAAAGAAATATCCATGTTGACCGGTACTACCCCTAAAACTATCAACATGAACCGTTACCGCCTGCGCAAATCCCTCAACCTCTCTTCCGAAGAAGACCTGACCGACTATCTACAAAATATATAACCCGGCTCAAGGCTGAAAATATTTATTTTGCATTTCTACCCTCACCGCCCTCACTGCTTACCTAAAAGTCTTTATTCATCGGACTTTCAGAGGTGAGTAAGGGCAATTTCAAAAAGGTGAGGGTAAAGTTTGCTCTCACTTTGTCTCAGTAGAAACAAGGCATCGAACAAGTAAGCATAGGCTCGCAAGTCCGGAAGAAGGGACTACTGTATCAGTATGCAAATGAAAGAACCGTCTACTAATGGCGTTTATAAAGAAAAAAAGTGTCTAGTGAAATCAGGAAAAGACAGGAAAAGACAGCTTTCTTTTTGTTTCCCCCAATATAACCGCTTGTTTCAACACACAGAACGGTTTGTTTCGACGTGTAGAACAATGTGTTTCATTAGGGCGAACACTTTGTTCCATTATAGTGAACACTTTGTTTCATACTATATAAACACCTTGTTTTATGTTGTGCAAACAAAACGTTTTATACTACATGAACGAAGTGTTTTGTACTGCAGAAACAAAGTGTTCATCACTATGAACTAATAAGTTATCCGTATTTTGCAAGAGATAAGATATGAATGTCATCCGTCTTATACTCGACTTCCTCTTTTACAGATGGCTTGCAGATAAAACATCTGCAAACCATCTGCAAGGGACATCATTGATAAACAGTAGTATCTCAACTCTCCTCCGGGGAGGAGAGTTGAGATACTACTGTTTATCAATGATTATAAAAGACCTGCGAAACTTGAGTTGCTTGATATTTCTAAAAGAGTTGGTTTCCTTCTTCATCTAATCACCGTTTACTTGCGCAACTCAATAATTAATGTAAATCGGGAAAAGTTTATGTGGATATAGTTTTGTAGATATAGAATATCTCATTTACTCCTATTTATCAAATACTTACAAAACTATTTGTAGATAATAAAACAAAGAATATCCCTCTCTTGTAGTCTGCTTGTAGATAACATTCATTAGCAATTCCTGTTTATGAAGCTTAATTTAGCATTGTGAAAAACCAATAGTATTAACCTTAAAAACTTATTCAAATGAGTAAAAGTAACTACTACAAAGAAAGAGTCATTCAGCTACTTCTCTTCTTTGCTTTTATGCTGCCTATGGGCGCATTGGCACAGAACATTCAGCTGAACGGTACCGTAACCGATGTTTCCGGTGAATCTGTCATCGGAGCCAGTGTATTAGAGAAAGGAACAACAAATGGAGTAATCACTGACATCGACGGTAACTTTACCCTCAGCGTTTCCCCAAAAGCCACTATTATTATCTCTTACGTGGGCTATGCTCCACAAGAAATCGCCCTCAATGGTCGCAAGGAATTGAAAGTGGTGCTGAAAGAAGACACCGAACTACTGGACGAAGTAGTCGTTATCGGTTATGGCACACAAAAGAAATCGGATGTTTCCGGTTCGGTAAGTTCCGTATCGGGCGATAAACTAAACAACATACCTACCGCTAATGCCGAAACTGCCCTGCAGGGTATGGCTCCCGGTTTGATAGTTAACTTTGGTAGCGGTGCCGCCGGCTCCACTCCCAGCCTGCAGGTGCGCGGTGTAACCACTTATGGAACAGACAACTCTCCGTTGGTAATTATCGATGGCGTTCCGGGTGATATGAGTTTTCTGAACCCCGAAGACATCAAGTCAATGTCTGTATTGAAAGACGCTGCCACCGCCGCTATTTACGGAGCACGCGCCGCCGCAGGCGTTATCCTGATTGAGACTTACCGTGGTACCAAATCCAAACCCAAAATCACGTTCTCAGCTTATTGGGGAGTGGATCAGATAGCCAAGAAACTGGATGTCTGCAATGCCGAAGAATTTATCCACATGGCAAAGATGGCCCGTACAAACGCCGGTCAAAACCCCAAAAACTGGCCTGCTTACATTGCGGCTTATGAGCAAGACCCCACACAGTTTGGCGACACCGATTGGCAGGACGAATACTACCGCAACGGCTTCACACAGAAATACAATGTGGGGTACACTAGTGGCAGTGAGAATGCCAACGTAGCTTTGTCCGTATTCTATTCAAAAAACGAAGCCATCGTGACCGGCACGGGTGACGAGAAATATGGCTTCCGCTTAAACTCAGACATGAAACGCGGCAAGTTCAAAGTGGGCGAATCAGTAAACTACAGCCGTTGGGAATCGGAAATGGAAGCCAACTCAGGTTTTCCCGGCATATACCAAGTGACCAACATGGAACCTATCGCACGTCTGTATGACGAGAATTGTGACGGCGGATACGGTGGTGCCATCCCCGGCATGAACATGAGCGATGCTGCCAACATGGTAGGTTATAATAACCTGATTGAGAACACCCGCGCCACAGATTACATCAAAGGATCGGGCTATCTGCAATATGAGCCCATCAAGGGACTGGTAATCAAGGCACAAGCAAGCCGTAGCCTCCTTTTCCGCGAAACCCGCGTATTCAAACCTACTTACGAACTGGGTGCCATGAAGTGGAACGAAAGCGCCTCACTATCACAGACCCGCACCAGAAGCGTCAACGACCTGCTGGAACTGACTGCCAACTACAACTTCACCATCAAAGACAGTCACGACTTCGCCTTCCTGCTGGGAGCTTCACAAGAAGAAAGCACTTACGACCTATTGGGTGCATCGGGTTCCGAATTCGAGAACAACGACATGGGCATTCTGGGCCAGGCACGCAAAGACTATGGTGTGCAAGGTGAAAAGACCCGTAGCGGCTTGCGTTCCGTATTTGGCCGTGTGAACTATAGTTGGAAAATGCGCTACATGTTAATGGCCTCGTTCCGCTATGACGGTTCTTCACGTTTTGCCGACGGTAACCAGTGGGGGTTCTTCCCCTCTGTATCAGTAGGCTGGAACATTGCCAACGAACCTTTCTGGGAAGATATGAAAGAAACAGTCAGCTCCTTCAAATTGCGTATGAGCTACGGCGCCCTCGGTAACCAATCGGTACCTCTCTATCTCTACATTCCCAAATTGGACTCCAACGCCGACAACATCAACTACCCCTTCGACGGCAAAGTCGTAAACCAGGGATATGCAGTACGTAGCCTCCCCTCAAGGAACATCAAGTGGGAAACTACCTTCTACAAAAACATCGGTGTGGACATGAGCCTATGGAACAACAAACTGGAATTCTCGATTGAAGGTTACATCAAGGACACCAAGGACATGCTTTCCGAAAAGAACATCAGTCTGTCTACCGGTTACGGTGCACTGACGGTGAACGACGGTGAACTGCGCACCACCGGTATGGAAATGCAACTGATTTACCACGGTAATGCAGGTAAGGACTTCAAGTATGACCTTGACTTCAACCTGAGCCACTTCAAGAGTAAACTGAAATCAATGGCAGACCCCAACTATATGTACGAATATGGTGCTTCACGTACCTACGTGGGTGGTTACTTCGGTGAATTCTGGGCTTACGAAACCGCAGGCATCATCCAAAATGAAGCAGAAGCCAAACTTTGGAAAGAATCACACGGACGCAAGGACAGCAAAGGCAACTGGATTCCCATGCAGCCCAACGCAGAACCCGGTGACCTCCGCTTCGTAGACCAAAACGGTGACGGCATGCTGGACAGCGATGACAAGAAGCTTCTGGGCAACGGTTGCCCCAAGGCCTCTATCGGCTTCAACGTAACACTGAATTACAAGAACTTCGATTTGGTAGCCAACTTCTACGGTGACCTCGGTGTAGACCGTTACAACTATACCAAATATCAATTGGAGCGTATGGATACCAAGTTCAACTATGGCAGAAACGCACTGAAAGCATGGACTCCGGAGAACCCCAACACCAACATTCCACGTGCCGTATACGGCGACCCGAACAAGAATGCTCGCACTTCCGACCGTTTCATCGAACGAGGCGACTTCTTCCGCCTGAACAACTTGCAACTGGGCTACAACCTGCCTGCTACAGTTTGTGGTAAGTTGGGCATCAGCAACCTCCGTTTCTATGTAGGTGGTACACGCATCTTTACCATCACCGGTTACAGTGGCTATGACCCCTCTACCAACGGTGGTATTGACCGCATGGGTTACGACTATGCTTCATCACCTCTATGCCGCACTTTCATGGCCGGTATTAAATTCGGATTTTAATTGAACCAAAACTTTAAAAAAGATGATTATGAAATTAAAGAATATATTATTGTGCGCCTCAGTCTTAGGAGGCCTGGCACTCTCTTCATGTACCGGAAATTTCCTGGATGAAGACAGAAACCCCAACTCACTGGACCCCGAAAACTTCTGGAAGAGCGAATCCGACATCCTCAAAGGACTTACCGCAGCCTACGCTGGACTACAGCCTACCATCGAATGGGCGCAACCTTTCGAACGCTACATTGTGATAGACAACTACCGCAGCGACGAGCTGGACTACCGCCCCGACGTGACCGCCTGGATGGAACTGGCCATGTACAACAACGAATCGACCAACTACGTGCCCAACGATGAATGGACCAACCTCTATACCAGTATCAACTATTGCAACCAGTGTCTGGACAACATTCCCAATGTGCCCGACAACGATGACGAAGGCATCAAGCAGACCAAAGCGACCAGTATTGCCGAGGCACGTTTTCTGAGAGCCTTCTACTACTACCGTCTCTTCATCAACTTCGGTGAAAGACTACCAATGTTCGAGCACGAACTCGAAGGTACCGAAGAGGAATTCTATCCTCCTCAGGTAGAAGCCGGCAGACTGAAGACTTTCATCGAGACAGAACTGAGTGAATGTCAAGCCAACCTTCCCGAAAAATGGAATACAAACATGGCCGGACGCGTCACTAAATATACTGCCGCAGCACTCTTAGGCAAATACTATATGTTCATCGGCGAAAAGGCCAAAGCCAAAACAGAATTCTGGAAAGTCATTGACAGTCACAGATATGAACTGATGGAGAACTATGGCGACAACTTCAACGGACTACACGAGAACAATAAGGAATCCATCCTTGAAGTACAGTTCACCGGAAGTCTGGAAGGCGGGCACTACGAATACAATCTCTTTACCTTGCACTTGGGTCCCGACAGTGGCTGTGGCGCATACGAGGAAGCATATCCGTCCAAATGGTTATTCAATACACTGAAGAAAGACCTCACCGAAGATGGGGAATACAGCGACCGATTGTATGAGACTATCATTTTCGACGATCCCAAATCCCGTCCGTTCTATTACGAAGACGGCAAAGGATTCAGTGATTACCACCAAGAAGACAATATCTACTGGCGCAAATATGTGACTTACGACAAGTCATTGGGTGATTACTGGGATTATTCCGGTTTCAACATCCCCCTCATCCGCTATGCGGACATCCTGTTGCTCTATGCCGAGTGTCTGAACGATGAAGGAAACTCTAAAGAAGCCATCAAATACATCAACAAAGTACGTGACCGTGTACACGTAACGCCACTGTCCGACACCCTAAGTAAAGAACAAGTGCTGAAGCACCTGCAGGATGTGGAACGTCCTTGCGAACTGGCCCTCGAAGGCTCACGCTGGTATGATCTCATCCGTTGGGGCATTGTGGAAGACGCACTTAAGAGTCATGAAAAGCCTTTCGCAAGCAATTTCATATCGACCAAGCATATCAGACTCGCTATCCCTCACAAAGAATTCCTGATGAATCCTGATTGGGTGCAAAACGAAGGTTACACAAAATAACCGATAACCCTACAACTCAGTCTCTATCGGAAGCGAAATGCCGGAAACGGGATCCCATCCGATAGAGATTGCTTTTAATAGAACTCTCTGTTTCAAGACTTCATTTCATCATATACTTAATTTACCATGAGACATCCAAATAAAAACATCGCTTTGACTGGCATCGTTGCCTGCATACTGGCCTCGTGCGTCAAAGCTCCCACTTCTTCAGAACCGCTTTTATCCAAGCAAGCGGACTTCTGTAATCTTATCAACATAAAGAACACTCCCGCCGGAGCCGTAGACTGGGATGCCTACGTCTTTGCCGACAAAGGTGCTTGGATGGCATACTCACTGCCCGACAACGAAAACCGTCGCCATGCCGGTGCTTTCATGGGACCTATGGTCATGACCGGACGCGGATGGATAGCTGCCGGACTCGCCGAACCTACGCTGTGGGTGAACGGCGAACAGTATAGGATGGTGTACAATGTACAGACCACCCGATACCTCCCCGGCAAACTGATACAGGAATACAACGATGAGAACTTAAACTTCACTACCGAATTGTGCTACCTCACCTCACGTTCCGTAGCCATACGTTCAATCGTGAAGAATATGAGCCAAAAACCGGTAAAGGTCAGCTTCGACTGGAACGGAGGCGTATACGAGCCTACCTCTGTCGTAAGCAGCATAGATAAAGGTCTCTCTTTCATCCGCCCCAAAGATTCCACGAACACGGTAATCCGATTCCTCACAGCAGACAAGATTCAGGCTGTGGGGAGCGATAGCCTGCACGTCACAGAAAAAAGTGAAATGACCCTGGAACCCGGCAAGACTTATCAGTCGGAGATGACTCAAACCCTGACGCTGCGCGGTGAAGACACAGCCAAAGAACTGGCTGCCATAGCAACGCTGAATATAGACAATTGCTTTGAACTAAACGAACAGCAATGGAACGCACAAATCGCTTCGTTGCTGAGCGGAAACAGCAAGTACCTCAAGGACAACAAATACCGCAAGGTACTCGTAAAAGCAATGATGACCCTAAACAGCAACTACCGCACCCCTGCCGGTGACATCCTGCATGGCGGCAGCAACCCGTCGTACAACGGATTCATCAACGGCATCTGGTCGTGGGACTCCTGGAAGATTGCTTCGGGCAACGTACATTTCAACGAGGAGATAGCCAAAAGCGAAATGATTACCCTCTTCGACTATCAAGCCGACAACGGCATGGTACCCGACTTCATCAGCTACAACAAGAAATACAATAACTGGCGCGATGCCAAACCGCCCGTAGCCGCCTGGGGAGCCATGAACGTGTATAAAGCTACCGGCGACAAGAAATTCCTCGAAACAATGTTCGACAAGCTCTATAAGTTCCATCAGTGGTGGTATGCCGAGCGCGACCACAATCACAACGGCATCTGCGAATACGGTTCCACCGACGGCACTCTCATTGCTGCCTGTTGGGAAAGCGGCATGGACAACGGCGTACGCTTTGACGATGCCGTGATGCAGAAAAACAACGAGAAGGCATGGTCCATGAACCAGGAGAACATCTGCCTGAACTCGTTCCTCTACGTAGACAAGACCATCCTCGCCGAAATGGCAACCCTCCTGAACAAGCCCGAACTGGCGGCACAGCTTAATGCCGAAGCCAAAGTCATCAAAGAATTCGTACAGACAAAGATGTGGGACAAGGAAACCGGATTCTTCTACGACACCCGTATCGATACCGGCGAGCACATCAAAGTGATGGGTGCCGAATGCTGGCTGCCACTCTGGGCAGGCATCGCCACTCCCGAACAGGCCAAACAGGTGATGCAGAAGATGATGGACCCGCAGAAGTTCAACTCCACCCTTCCATTGGGTACCTTGGACATCAGCCATCCTCGCCTGCGTCCCGTGCGCGGCTACTGGCGCGGCCCGGTCTGGGTAGACCAAGTGTACTTCGGTATCACCGGCCTGCGCAACTATGGTTTCGACCGGGAAGCCGACATACTGACTGAGAAGTTCATCAACAACGCCCAAGGACTCACCACCGACGGCCCTATCCACGAGAACTACAACCCGCTGACCGGCGAAGCGCTCAATTCGCCTAACTTCGGCTGGAGTTCGGCATGTATCATCAAGATGCTGCTCGATGAGTAACTCTCACGCAAAACAACTCTCAAAAGTCTGAAAAGACAAACGATTATACATCATTAAAAGCATACGAATATGAATAAGATACATTCAATCTGCACCCTCGCACTGATGCTACCGTTATGCGCATTTGCACAGTACGACGGTACACCCATGAACAAGACGGGCGACACCAAGAAAGCGGAAACCGCCGTAAGAACCGACAAATATCCTCACTCGGACAACGATTGGGAAAACTTTGATGTGTTGCACATCAACCGTCTGCCTTCTGCCGCCACCTTCATGGCCTACACCACCAAAGAGAAAGCAGTGAAGAACGACAAGAGTCAATCGGAATATTTTCAGTCGTTGAACGGTACCTGGAAGTTTCAGTTTGTTCCCCGTTCGGACCAGCGCCCGATGGACTTCTTTGAAAAAGGCCACGATGTAAGCGGATGGGGCAACATCAAAGTGCCTGCCAACTGGGAAATGGAAGGCTATGGCCATCCTTTCTATGTAGGTGCCGGCTACGGCATCAAGCGCAACCCGCCACTCATTGCCGTGGAAAACAGTCCCGTAGGTTCCTACAAACGCACATTCAACGTCCCTGCCAACTGGAAAGGCAAGCAAATCGTCCTCCACTTCGGAGGCGTGGCCTCAGCTTTCTATGTGTGGGTCAACGGTGAAAAGGTGGGTTACTCGCAAGATTCCAAGACCCCCAGTGAGTTCGATATCACCCCCTATGCAGTAACCGGACAGAACGAGATTGCCGTGCAGGTATTCAAGTTCAGCGACGGCTACTACTTAGAGGATCAGGATTACTGGCGCTTTGCCGGTATACAACGTGATGTGTACCTTTATGCCCGTCCCAACATCCACGTGCGCGACTTTGAAGTAGTGACCGACCTCGACAACGAGTATAAGGACGCCGACTTCCACCTCTATGTGGAACTGGACAATGCCCAAAACTCCCAACGTACTCAAACGCCCAAGGTAAAAGGTGCCGAAGTGGAAGTGAGCCTGACGGACAAAGAGGGAAAAGTCATCTACACTGAACGCCAACGCGCCAAAGACAACAAGCTGCACTTCCTGAAACACATCGAAACGCCCCTACTGTGGAGTGCTGAAAAGCCCAACCTATACCAGATGATGATTACACTGCGTGCCAACGGCCAGACACAGTACATCTGCCGCAACATCGGATTCCGCAAATCGGAAATCAAACATGCACAGTTACTCGTCAACGGGCAACCCGTCTACATCAAGGGCGTAAACCGCCACGAACACGACCCTTACCACGGCCATGTAGTGGACGAAGCCTCCATGATACGCGACCTGGAACTGATGAAACAAAACAACATCAACAGCGTGCGCACCTCCCACTACCCCAACGACCCGCGCTGGTATGAACTGTGCGACATCTACGGCATGTATGTAGTGGACGAGGCCAACATCGAAAGCCACGGCATGGGCTACAAACCCGACCAATGCCTCGCCAACCAACCCGAATGGCAGAAGGCTTTCATCGACCGTACAGAACGTATGTTTGAACGCGACAAGAACCACCCCTGCGTCATTATTTGGTCATTGGGCAACGAAACCGGCTCAGGCTGTAACTTCCAAGCCACCTATGCTTGGATTCATGCCCACGACCGTTCCCAACGCCCCGTACACTCCGAGGACTCTGGCAAAAACCGTCCTTTCACCGACATCTTCTGCCCCATGTACAAGAAGATAGACGTGTTGATAAACCATGCTCTCTATCTGCCCACCATGCCCCTCATCCTCTGCGAATACGCTCATGCTATGGGTAATAGTGTGGGCAATCTGCAAGACTACTGGGACATCATCGAGAAGTACCCTTCTCTACAAGGCGGTCACATCTGGGACTGGGTGGACCAGGGTCTTTACAACAAGACCGACGACGGTAAGTTCTACTGGGCCTACGGCGGCGACCTTGCCCCCGAAGGCACTCCAAGCTCGGCCAACTTCTGCATGAACGGCCTGATTGCCGCAGACCGCACATTGAAGCCCCACATACATGAAGTGAAACGGGTGTACCAGAATATGGCTTTCAGATTGCTCGATTATCACGAAGGATTGGTAGAGCTTAGAAACAAGTTCTTCTTCACCAACCTGAATGACTTTGACTTCACTTGGCGTTTGGAAGGCAACGGCGAAGTATTGGCACAAGGACGCATAGATAATGTAGATTTGCCCGCCCAACAGACAGGCGTATTCCGGACACAGTTCCCCACCATACATTCCACCGAAGGAGTAGAATATTACCTGAATTTCTATGCCAGCCAGAAGCGCGACGAGGGTCTGCTGAAGGCCGGTACACAATTGGCTGCCGAACAAGTGAAGCTTCCCTTCTATAAGGCTGTTACCCCCAAAGCTGCCTCAGGCAACGTGACGGCAAGCGACAGCGAAGCCCTACTTGTCCTCACTGCCGGAAATGTCAGTGTAGGATTCGACAAAGCCACCGGAGCACTCTGCTCGTTCAAGGAAGGCAAGGAAGAGATGATTAAGGAAGCACTGCGTCCCAACTTCTGGCGTCCGGTGACGGACAATGACATGGGCAACGACATGAACAAGACCCTGCGCCCGTGGCGTGAAGCCGGACGTGGCGTCAAACTCACCTCATTGGAGAAAACAGCGCTCGACAAAGATGGCTATGAAGTAGTGTCACACTACCGTCTGCCCGAAGAAGTTGCCGGTTCGGAATTCATTGTCCGCTACCGCTTCTCACCGAGAGGCAGCCTCGATGTGAACTGTACTTTCATTCCTGCCAACGACACTTTACCTTTGATGCCCCGCATGGGTGTGAGCATCACCCTGAACAAGCAATACGACCAAATGGCATGGCTAGGTCGAGGTCCGCACGAGAACTATTGCGACCGCAACGGTTCTTCCTTCGTGGGTCTGTACAAAGGTAGCGTAGCCGAACAGTACTTCGCCTACGACCGTCCACAAGAAAACGGCAACAAGACCGATGTACGTTGGATGAGCCTCACCGATTTGAAAGGCAATGGCCTGATGGTTATCGGTGCACCCACAATCAGCGGCAGTGCCTACCTCTTCCCGACAGAAGATCTGGATGAACCCGGCACACGCAAGTCACAACGCCATATCTCAGACATCCAACCCAAAGATATGGTGACTTGGAACATAGACTTCAAGCAGATGGGTGTGGGTGGAGATACCAGTTGGGGAGCCTACCCGCATCAACCATACCTGATTCCTGCCCGTAAGATGGAATTCTCATTCCGCTTATGCCCTGCACAAGAAAAAGGAGTGAAAGAGAACCAAAGATATTTGGAAATGAAGTAATTTTGCAATTGTCAAACCTCAGAAGCGCCTTCCCCTCTTTAAACAGGAGGCGCTTTTGAGGGTAAGACAGCTTTCCATCTATTCACAAAACCATACAGACAATGTTTACAATCATCGGACTAGTGCTCACAGGAATGCTGCTGGGCTACCTCTTACGGAAACGGGACTTAAAGAAGATTCATCCAATCATCACCCTGCTTATCTGGCTGCTACTGTTTATCCTCGGTATTGAGGTAGGAAGTAACGAAGAGATTATCAGAGGACTCCATACCATCGGATATGAAGCCGTTGTCCTCACCCTGGGAGGGACCTTGGGAAGTGTTATCGCTGCTTGGGCACTCTGGAGAGCCTTGTATAAAAGGAAAGGAGGCAGGGCATGAAAGGAAGTCTTATCATTGTGGGCTTTTTTGTATTGGGTACGATTTGTGGTGTGTGCCATCTGCTGCCTTTTGATATTGCAGAAACCAATATCAGCTACTACGCGCTTTGCGCGCTGATGTTCAGTGTAGGGTTGAGCGTAGGCAACGACCCGCAGACCCTGAAGAACTTCCGTTCACTCAATCCGCGACTGGTATTCCTGCCCATCATGACGATACTGGGAACACTGGCAGGTTCGGCAGCCGTCAGTCTGATTCTGACACACCGTTCTATAACGGACTGTCTGGCCGTAGGCTCGGGATTCGGCTATTACTCGCTCTCCAGCATCTTCATTACCGAATACAAGGGAGCCGAGCTGGGCACCATCGCCCTGCTTGCCAATATCAGCCGGGAGATTCTGACACTGCTAGCCGCCCCGTTGCTGGTACGATGGTTCGGAAACCTTGCCCCCATCTCTGCCGGAGGA
Source organism: Bacteroides uniformis (assembly GCF_025147485.1). NCBI lineage: Bacteria > Pseudomonadati > Bacteroidota > Bacteroidia > Bacteroidales > Bacteroidaceae > Bacteroides > Bacteroides uniformis. The sequence goes on from NZ_CP102263.1 coordinate 844,655, forward strand.
GCCACGACGATGGACACCACACTACCCATCATCACACGGACAGCCGGACAGCAGTTTGTCGTAGTTTCCATCTTCCACGGGTTTGTGGTCGATTTCAGCGTTCCGTTCCTGGTGACATTGTTCTGCTCGATATAGGGCTTTTACCCTCTTTTGACAGACACCGGTCTCTGACAAGAGCCATTTTTATATCACTAAATCCTATTAATAATGAAAACCAAACTTTATACCTTTCTCCTTTCTTCGCTGCTTTGCACCGGTGCCCTGGCCGACAACGAGCCGTGGCAGAACCCGCAAGTCAACGAAATGAACAGAGAACCGATGCACGCCCACTTCACCCCGTTTACGAATGAAGCCAACGCATTGAAACAACGTGCCTTGCCCGCCGACGTACGGTTCGACGTTAATCCTGCAACGGAACGCCGTATCACTCTGGACGGCACCTGGAAATTTCTTTTTTCAAAGAACAATGACCTCTGCCCCAAAGACTTTCACAAGCCCGGATTCAGTACCCGCAAGTGGAGTAAAATTGAAGTTCCGGGAAGCTGGGAACTGCAAGGCTTCGATGCACCTATCTATACAGATACCCGTTATCCGTTCCCCCCCAATCCGCCCTACGTGCCTACCGACTACAATCCCGTAGGTGCTTATATCCGCGAGTTCACCGTCCCGGCAGGTTGGGAAGGCATGGACGTTTTCCTCGATTTCGAAGGAGTGGAGTCTGCCTACTATGTATGGGTAAACGGCGAATTGGCGGGTTATGCCGAGGACAGCCGCCTGCCGTCGCACTTCAACATCACCAAGCTGCTGAAGAAGGGCAACAACAGACTGGCTGTAAAAGTATTCCGTTATAGCGACGGTTCCTACTTGGAAGGCCAGGACTACTGGAAATACAGCGGCATCGAACGGAGTGTTTATCTCTACGCCCGCCCCCAGAGCCGCGTCAAGGACTTCCGGATGACAGCGGAACTGATAAACAACTACAAGGATGGCGAACTAAAGCTGGATGTATTCCTCCATCGGCCTAAAGCCGGAGAAACGGTGGAAGTGAAGGTAATGGACAGGGATAAGGTTATCTATGACCGGAAGAAGTCCATAGCCTCTGCCACGGACACCTTGTTTACCCAGCAGCAAGTCTTCCCGAATGCACGCACCTGGAATGCCGAAACACCGAACACCTACACGCTGGTAGTCAGCACCTTTGACGCACAAGGGAAACCTCTGGAATCCTTTACACACCTTTTCGGCTTCCGTACCGTGGAAATGATGAACGGCATGCAGATGATTAACGGCCAGGCCGTCCTCTTCAAGGGGGTGAACCGTCACGAGCACGACCCGCACAAGGGACGTACCATCACCGTGGGGTCCATGATACACGACATCCAGCTGATGAAGCAGTTCAACCTGAACGGTGTACGCAACTGCCACTACCCGAACAACTATGCGTGGTACGAGCTTTGCACGGAATTCGGACTCTATATGGTAGACGAAGCCAACATCGAGAGCCATGGCATGATGTTCCACAAAGATGAGACCCTTGCCAACTATCCCGACTGGGAGGTGTCTTTCATGCAGCGGATGAGCCGTATGATTGCACGCGACCGCAACTACTCCGCCATCGTGACTTGGTCTATGGGCAACGAGTCGGGCTACGGCAAGCACTTCGAAACTCTGTATGACTATACCAAGAAGATAGACCCCACCCGTCCCGTACAATATGAAGGGGGTGGCTACAACTCCAAGAGCGACATCTATTGCCCCATGTACGCACGCATCTGGAGGTTGCGCCAACACGTGAACCAGCGTGATGCCCGCCCCATGATTCTCTGCGAATATGCCCATGCCATGGGTAACAGTGTAGGTAACTTCCAGGACTACTGGGACTTGATTTACAAGTACGACCAGCTGCAAGGCGGTTTCATTTGGGACTGGGTGGACCAGACGTTTGCCATCAAGGACGAGAACCAGCGCGACATCTGGGCTTTTGGCGGCGACATGGGATTTGTAGGTGTCGTCAACGACTCCAACTTCTGTGCCAACGGCCTGGTTGCTGCCGACCGCACCCCGCACCCGCACATCTACGAAGTGAAGAAGGTATTGCAATATATCCATTTCGAACCACTCGCCTTCACCCCGAACAAGATAAAGGTCACCAACTGGCACGATTTCATCGGATTGGAAGGATATACCCTCCGCTGGGCAGTGGAATGCGACGGCAAGACCGTTCAGAACGGTGAGATGGATTTCCCCAAGATTGCTCCCAGAAACTCTGCCAACATAGAATTGCCACTGAAAGCGCTGCCTGCCGACGGCAAGGAGTATTTCCTCACACTGCGTGCATTTACCAAGCACGAAGCGCCATTAGTACCGAAAGGACACGAGGTTGCCATCGAACAATGGGAATTGCCTTCTGCACCGTCAGCCAAAACCGTTCAGCCGGTGGAAGGAACGCTGACCGTAGACCGCAACAACGAAACACTGACCGTGAAAGGCAACAACTTCCAGGTAGCTTTCTCTACCCGAAACGGTGAAATGACAGAGTTGAACTACACCGGAAAGAATCTGATTAAAGAAGGGCTACAACCCAACTTCTGGCGCCCGTTGACCGATAATGATATTCCAAATGGGCACCTGATACGCTGCGGCACCTGGAGAAACGCCGGACGCGATGCCAAACTGCAGAACATCGAAGTTGCAGAAGCCGGACAAACGGCTACTGTCACTGCGACCTACCGCATGGAAGAACAAGATGCTGATTTGCAGACTCTCTACAAAATCACTCCCGACGGCAAGGTTCAGGTAACCATGCACTTCACCCCCGGCAAGAAGCCATTGAGCGAGATGCCTCGTCTGGGCATGCGCATGATACTCCCTGCCGAATATGAAATGATGACCTGGTTGGGCCGTGGTCCGCAAGAGACGTACGCCGACCGCAAGACGGGAGCATTGATAGGCCTCTACAACGCCACGGTGTGGGAACAGTTCCATCCGTATGTACGTGCCCAAGAGACGGCCAATCATTGTGACGTACGCTGGGTGGCCCTGCGCAATGCTGCCGGTGAAGGTCTGCTGGTAGTGGGCGAGGAACCGTTGAGCGTAAGCGCCTGGAACTTCCCGATGGAGGACATTGAATACCGTCCCTCACAGATGGAGCGCCGCCACGGTGGAAGCATCCAGAAGAAAGATATGATATGGCTCAACATCGACCACAAGCAGATGGGCGTAGGCGGTGACAATACCTGGGGAGCACAAGTTCATCCCGAGTACACCATCACTCCGCACGAATGGAAATACAGCTTCACGCTCGCCCCTCTCGCACCGGAGGATGATGCAGCGGAACAAGCGCACAAATAACCGTTAAATACCTCATTCATATGAAATACAAATTTATACGCATACTCTGCTTCACATTGTTGGCCGCAGGCATCGCAGCCTGCACCCCCGGCATGAAAAGCACTACGGAGAAACGGTATACCTTCGCCGACATACTGGACATCTCCTATACTCCCGACACCCTGCACCGCTGCTACGGTTGGTTCACCGACGCCGGCTCGTGGATGGGCTTCACGCTGCCCGAACGGCAACAATGGGTCAACGGCTTCTGCGGCCCCTTCAGCCTCGATATGTTCCGCCGCCAGTGGATGGCACAGTCAGCCGCCGTCGTAAGCTTTGCCAAAGATACACAAGAGATTTTTGTTCCGGATTCCACTTGCTATTACCCCGGCGAGCTCTATATGTCGGCACATTCCACCCACGGGAGCATCACGCAACGGCTCAACTTCACAAGTGCCTCGACCGCCTTGCTGCGCATCGAAGCCGACACGGCTGAAGACCTGCTGTTCTCCGGTAGCCAATGGGGCAAAGACATCACCGTCAGCGTAGAACAGAACTCCGTCATCGCCCGTCATCCCAGTGGCGAAACCGTAACCGTGACCTTTACTCCTAATGTAGAGCTGGCCAAGACTGACAATAACTATACAGCCCTCGTCCGCTCTCCGCGCTACCCCGTCAACGTAGCCATCTCTTTCTTCACTTCCGAAAAAGAGATGACTGCCGGCCTGCAAAACCTGCCGGGCTTGCTCAATAATCCCACCCCCGCCCTGCAAGCCAATGCCGAACGTTGGGAAGGTTACCTCACCAAGATACTGCGCAAGGACATGAAGCCCGAATACGACCGCATCGCCGTGAAAGCCGTCACCACGCTCATCTCCAATTGGCGGACACACCGCGGCGGATTGCTTCACGAAGGCATCATCCCGAGCCATGCCGTAGGTTATTTCGTCGGCTTCTGGGCATGGGACAGTTGGCGCTTCAGTGCCGGAACCGCCAAGTTCGACCCCGAACTGGCCAAGAACAACATCCGCGCCATGTTCGACTACCAGCAACCGGACGGCATGATTATCGACTGTATCTATACCGACCCCTCCGAGAACAATGCCCGTGACAGCAAACCTCCCTTGGTATGCTGGGCTGTCGACGAAATCTTCACCCATACGGGTGACACCGCCTTCGTTGCCGAAATGTACCCTCAACTGCTCTCCTATTATAAATGGTGGTACGAAAAACGCGACCACAACCGCAATGGCATGTGCGAATACGGTGCTACCGACGGAACACTGGAAGCTGCCGCCTGGGAAAGCGGTATGGACAACGCCATCCGTTTTGACGGCGCCGTGATGCTGAAAAACGAAGGCTACGAGGATGCCTGGAGTATGGATCAGGAGAGTGTGGACTTGAACGCTTATCTGGCACTGGAATGCAAACTGCTGAAGAAATTCTCCAGCCTGCTGAAGATACCTTTCGACGCACCGGACTACAGTAGCCAGGTAGCCGACTATTTCTTTGACAAGAACATCAACTTCTTCTGCGACCGCCGTCTGAAGGACGGTTCATTCATCGAAGAGCCGGGCTGCGAAGCCTACACTCCGTTGTGGACCCGGATTGCCACACAAGCGCAAGTGGACAGCATGCTGCCCATGCTTCAAGATACGGCAAAGTTCTCCACGTATATCCCCTTCCCGACCATTGCCGCCGACAATCCCAAATACAATCCGCGCGGCTACTGGCGTGGCCCCATCTGGCTGGACCAGACCTACTTTGCCATCCGTGGACTGCGCAACTACGGCTACAACCAGCTGGCAGATGAATATACGCTGCAAGTCTTCGACCGCCTGAGCGGGCTGAAAGAGGGTGCCCCCATCCACGAGAACTACGGAACCCATACCGGCGAACGCCTAAAAGCTCCCCATTTCAGCTGGAGCTCCTCACATCTGTTGATGATGTACGACGATTACGGTAAGTAAACCGGGATTCCATATATGTCATAACTCACCACAGATTACACAGATTCACGCAGATTTTTTTAGTTTATTGATATCTGACATATTTATCTGTGTGAATCTGTGTAATCTGTGGTGAGTTATGACACTTTCATGAAGAACAAAAGCGATATGATTATTATCGGTAAACCTGCACCGGAAGCTCTCCACGCAAAGCTCCCAGCGCATTCATTACCAATGCTTCCAATTCGTCTTCTCCGGGATAGACGTGGACGGGAGCAAGGAAAGACACGCGCTCCTGCAACCGCGAAGTGATGTACTCGGAATGTGCCATACCTCCCGTAAGCAGAATGGCGTCCACCTTGCCATAAAGCACAACAGCAGCACCGCCTATCTCCTTGGCAATGCGGTAAATCATGGCATCAAGCACCAAAGCGGCATGGGTGTCTCCCTCAGCGATGCGCCTCTCTATGGCGGGAATGTCGGTAGTACCCAAATGGGCGGCAAGTCCCGCCTTGCCGGAAATACGTTTCTTCAGTTCTTCGGTAGTGTAACGCCCCGAGTGACAAAGGTCTATCAGTTGCCCGGCGGGCAGGGTACCTGCACGTTCGGGCGAAAAAGGACCGAAACCGTCGAGGGCATTGGGCACGTCCACCGCACGGCCGTGGCGGTGGACTCCTACGGAAACGCCTCCACCCAAGTGACAGACAATCAGATTGAGGTCTTCGTAATGCACGGGAGCTTCGGGCTGCAGGGCACTACGCTCGGCAGCATAGCGCCGGGCGATGGCTCGCTGGTTCAAGGCGTGCCAGATGGTGATGCTGGGCATCAGAGGCGAACCGGTGATGCGTGCCACATCGTCCAGTTCGTCCACCACGCCGGGATCGGCTATGAAAGAGGGGCAGCCGGGCAGCATGGCGGCAAGTTCGTGGGCTATCAGACAACCTAAGTTGCAGGCGTGGGTACGCATGGCGTGGAGCATATCGTCCAACATGGCATCGTTCACGGCATACACACCGCCAGGAATGGGTTTCAACAATCCCCCACGGCCGACGATGGCATCGAACTTAAAGGGAATGTCATTGGCCTCCAGCGCTTCCAGCACCAAGTGCTTGCGGAATTCGAACTGGTCGATGATGCGGGGAAATTGGGAAAGCTCCTCCACCGAATGCCGGATGTTGAGTACCAGACGGGGAGTTTCATCCTCATAGACAGCAATTTTTGTCGAGGTGGAACCGGGATTTACTGCCAGTATTTTCATTGATTACGATTTACAAATTACGAACTACAAATTACTAATTACAATCAAGGCTCTTTCACCCCGCTGGTCAGGCAAGCCATGGCAATGCTGTAATATTTGGACAAACCGGAATCGCTACGCGACGGTAATACCACCGGACATGAGGGTCCTTGCAGCAACCCGGCCATATCGGCATGAGAAAACAGAGATACAGCCTTATAAAAAGCATTGCCCGATTCGATGTTTGGGAATATCAACACATCCGCCTCCCCGTCAATCGGTGATACAATGCCTTTGATGTTACCGCTCGTCTTCTCACAAGAGGTCTTCACATCCAGCGGGCCGTCGATGATGACATTGCCGAACTCTCCGGCTTCCGCCAGTTCCACAATATTCACATAGTCCAATGAATGGGGGAATTTGGCGCTTACCTTCTCCGTGCAATGAATCAGCGCGATACGTGGCTGCTCTATCCCGAAATAGCGGCAAGTATGGATGGCATACCAAATCATTTCAATGCGCTGTTGCAGCGTCGGGCGGGGAATGACCGCAGCATCGGAGAAAAAGAGCAGTTTATCGTAAGTAGGTATTTGCATCACGGCCAGATGGGTCAGAATCTTTCCTTTAGGCAACAAACCATGTTCCTTGTCCAGAATGGCACGTAGCAAATTGTCGGTATTGATGATGCCTTTCATCAGGATGTCCGCTCCACCCTCGCGTACGATACGCACCGCCTCACGTGCAGCCTCATCGGAATCTTCTATATGCAAGGTACTGACATATTGAGGATATTTCTTCAAAGTGGGATATTTTTCCAATATGGCAGAATCGCCAATCATCAGAAATTCCGCAATCCCCTCCTCCAAGGCACGGGATATGGCATATTCTGTATTAGGGTCATTGGCACAGACTACCGCAATACGTTTCCTCTTATTCAAGGTTTTCAGGTGGGCTGTTAACTGGGCAAAGTTCCGTATCGGTTCCATAACGTTAGATTTTTAGCAAATATCTAAAAAAATGTCGAGAAATACAGCATTTGCCCCGTTGAAATTTTATATGTTTAATATCATTTTGATATGTTCACCACAGATTACACAGATTGACACGGATTTGAACAGAATTTGAATTACTCTGTTGATTATATATCATATATAACCTCCCTCTCTTCTGTTAAAAATCCGTGTTAATCTGTGATATCTGTGGTGAATTGTGTACTTTTGCCCAAAATAGATTGATAATATATATGGGTAGTCTTATTTTCCCTCCGTATCTGCAGGAAGGTGACCGTGTCATTGTTCTCTCCCCTTCCAGCAAGATTGACAAATCTTTCCTGAAAGGCGCCTACAAACGTTTGAAGTCCTGGGGGCTGGAAGTCGTATTCGCAAAGCACGCGGGGAGTTCCAACGGAACGTATGCAGGAAATATCCGGCAACGCCTCGAGGACCTGCAGGAAGCCATGGACGATGAAGAAGCCAAAGTCATATTCTGTAGTCGGGGCGGTTACGGAGCCGTGCATCTGATAGGCAAACTGGATTTTACCAAGTTCAGGCAGCATCCCAAATGGCTCATCGGATTCAGTGACATCACCGCCCTCCATAATCTGTTCCAGCAGAATGGCTTCGCGTCGTTGCACGCCCCCATGGCGCGCCATCTCACAGTAGAACCGGAAGACGACTTCTGCACACAAGCACTGAAGGATATACTGTTCGGGCAGGCATTGGGAGGAACCGAAGCATTCAGTTATGTCTGCCCGGGGCACAAACTAAATCATAAGGGAGAGGGAAAAGGCGTGTTGCGCGGCGGCAATTTGTCTGTGTTCTACGGGCTGCGTGGTACTCCTTACGATATTCCCGCCGAAGGCACCATCCTCTTCATCGAAGATGTGGGAGAACGCCCGCATGCGGTGGAACGCATGATGTACAATCTCAAACTGGGAGGTGTCCTCGACAAGCTTTCCGGCCTCATCATCGGACAATTCACCGAATACGAGGAGAACAAGTCCCTGGGAAAAGACCTATATGGCGCATTGGCCGATTTGGTGAAGGAATACGATTACCCGATATGTTTCGATTTTCCCGTCGGACATGTCAGCATGAATGTACCGCTGATAAACGGCGCTGCGGTAACACTGAAAGTTGGAAAGAAAGAAGTGAAACTAAGTTTTAATACAGAAAGAGAATGAAACGGAATTATACATTCATCCCGTTGCTGCTGTTGCTGATTGTAGCGATAGTGGCATGCAGCAACAACAGCAGCAAGTCTGCAGCCGATAATGACAGTGAGGGCGATGCGACCAAAGCGACTGTCCAAGTGCCCCAGTTCAGTGCAGACAGTGCATACCAATACATACAGACCCAAGCGGATTTTGGTCCGCGCGTGCCCAACACCGCCGCCCACAAAGCCTGCGGAGAATTCCTTGCCAAGAAGCTGGAAGAATTCGGCGCCAAAGTATACAACCAGCATGCCGACCTGGTGGCTTACGACAACACCATCCTGAAAGCGCGCAATGTTATCGGCGCCTATAATCCGGAAAGCAAAAGGCGTGTACTGCTCTGTGCCCATTGGGACAGCCGTCCTTATGCCGACCAGGATGCCGACAAGACGAAGCATCACAGCCCCATCCTGGGTGTGAACGATGGAGCCAGCGGTGTGGGCGTATTGCTCGAAGTGGCCCGCCAACTACAGCAGCAGGCTCCAGCCATAGGCATCGACATCATCTTCTTTGACGCCGAAGACTATGGCATCCCCTACTTCTATCAAGGTGCATACAAGAACGACACTTGGTGCCTGGGCTCGCAATATTGGGGACGAGTACCTCATGTAGACGGCTATAATGCCCGCTACGGCATCCTGCTCGACATGGTGGGTGGAAAGAACGCCACCTTCTACAAGGAACAGTTCTCTCAAAGAACCGCCGGTAAGTACGTGAACAAGATATGGAACACAGCCCACCGCCTGGGCTTCGGCAACTTCTTCCCCAAAGAAAAAGGCACCGAAGTGACAGACGACCATATGTATGTATACAACCTGCGGCAGATTCCCTGCGTAGACATCATCAACTATGACCCGAACTGCGACACCGGCTTCGGTGACTTCTGGCACACGATAGACGACACCATGGACATCATCGACAAGGGCACTCTCAACGCAGTGGGACAGACCTTGCTCGAAGTCATCTACAATGAGAAATAGACAATCAAATAGTAAATCGTAAATAGTAAATTCCATGATAAGTATCAACGAAGTACAAGATGAAGTAATTGCCGAATTCAATGATTTCGACGATTGGATGGACCGGTACCAACTTCTTATTGATTTAGGAAACGAGCAGGAACCGCTCGACGAAAAATACAAGACGGAACAAAACCTGATTGAAGGTTGCCAGAGCCGCGTATGGCTGCAGGCAGACGAAGTGGACGGAAAAATTATTTTCCAGGCCGAAAGCGACGCACTGATTGTGAAAGGAATCATTTCACTGCTTATCAAAGTACTCTCCGGGCACACACCGGATGAGATACTGAACGCCGACCTCTATTTCATTGATAAAATAGGACTGAAGGAACACTTGTCGCCCACCCGTAGCAACGGACTGCTGTCTATGGTAAAGCAGATGCGAATGTATGCGCTGGCCTTCAAAGCGAAAGACATCTAAAGGTTACGACCGACAATATATAAGCTAATAATCAGCAGATTATATTTACCGGATGTTTACCCTATAATGTAAAAGCCGTTTGTCTTATCCTGATATAGGTAGACACATTTACAAACTAATAAATGTGTTACTATTATGACTTCAAAACGAAAGCTTTATCGTGAAGATGAAAAACTGTTTTTTCTTCACTCTTACTACCAATCAGGTATGAGTAAGCATGCCTTTTGCCGGGCACATGGCATTTGTTGCCCTGCCTTGCTAAATAGTTGGATTAAAAAGTATTCAAATTTAGCAGAAGAGCTATCTTTGCCTTCTGAACAAGAATCACCAGATATGTCCAATCGCAGCAAGGAAGCCTACAAAGATGAAAATACCCAATTAAAAAAGCGCATTAAAGAGCTGGAGAAAGCTCTGTCTTTCTCCAAGCTGGAAACAGAAGCCCGTGAGTTGATGATTACGCGTGCTGAAGAACTCTTCAACATCCCTATCAGAAAAAAATCTGGGGCCAAATCGTAACGGAACTGGTCAGTCAGCGCAACCTGAAAGTTGCGTTGGCCTGCCGTCTGTTTGGCCATTGTCGTCAAGCCTACTACCAGTCAAAGGCTGACATTGAGAGTCAGATACATAGGGAACGTCTCATGCTGGATGCTGTCCGTGATATCCGTATCGAAGATCCGGGTATAGGCTGTTACAAACTGTGGATTATGCTCACCGTGCTTTTTGGAGCCGGGTTCATGCCTGGGCGGGACAGCTTTTATGCATTGCTCCGGCAACACCGCTTGATGCTTCCTGCCCGCAAGACCCGGCATACGACGAACTCCAACCATCGCTACCACAAGTGGAAGAACCTAATCAAAGGACTGACCTTGACTTCAGCCAACCAGTTGTGGGTCAGCGACATTACTTATATACCACTTGCCAATGGTGAAGTCTGTTATCTGCATCTGATTACGGATGCCTACTCCCATAAGATAGTGGGATGGGTGCTTGCCGACACCTTACGGGTATCGGCAACCATCAATGCATTGCAACAGGCTATAGAGCAGGCTGTTGAAATGACAGGAGATGAAAATCTTACGGGCCTGATACATCACTCGGACCGTGGCGTACAATACTGTTGCGACCCATACGTGGCACTTCTTCAGAAACATGGCATTGCCATCAGTATGACGGAAGACTACAAACCCACCGACAATGCCGTTGCGGAACGTATCAACGGGATTATTAAGGCGGAAAGCAGCCATCCTCGAGGCCGGTTCAACGAAATCGGGCATGCAAGAAATGTCATAGCTCGCTACATACATTTCTATAACCATCGCAGACCGCATATGAGTATCGGGTATAAAATACCTGCTGTGGCGCATCTGGAGAAGGGAATACAGAAGAAAATGTGGAAGAAGAAAAAATATCCTTCCACAAGTAGCAATAAAAAGAAGGATGCAATATCTTTGCAAAGCCGGACAGCAAGTCCGGGCGAAGGCGCAGGACAGCGCACCTGACAAAGACAGAATGCCTCTTTTAGGGGCACCCAGTCTTGCCGGACAAGCAAGCACGGGCTCTGCAAATGCAGCAGGATGACTGTCAACAGAATCAGGACAACTCACTTTGCTGTGTCTACTATATCAGCAGGGCTTGGGAAGAAGTGACTACTGAACCAGTACAACATTCCAAGAACCGTCTACTGATATCGGTTATAAAAAGAAAAAGCGTCTAGCTAAATCAGGAAAAGACATTACTCCAGAATGTAACGGTTTTTACATTATGAAGTAACGACGTTTACCATAGTATGTAAAGGCGTTTACCGTAGTATGTAAAGGTGTTTACTGTAGTACGTAAACGGAGTTTCTTAAGGCGGTAAGCATTTCAACCTCTACTTGCGCCTTCTTCTCCCTATTTATCCCTCCTTAAACTCCAGTATATCCCCCGGCTGGCAATCAAGTTCCTTACAGATTGCTTCCAGTGTAGAGAAACGGATGGCCTTAGCCTTTCCGGTTTTGAGAATAGAGAGATTGGCAGGCGTAATATCAATCTTCTCCGCCAGTTCGCCCAAAGATATCTTTCTTCGGGCCATCATTATGTCAAGGTTTACTATAATCATATAATTGTGTTCTATTTATCAATTATTCTTTTCCCACTCACACCACCAGTCAGTGTACCGTTTCGTCAACCGGTAATAACCATATATGCACAGATACATCCACGGCATTACAATATAGACTTTCCACTTCCCGTCAAAGGCCGGAAACAAGAGGAGAAAATAGACAATACTTGCCAACAATAAAACCGCCACAAGTCCGACAACGAAATACAGACCATATTTCACACTTTTCTTCATATCGCGCTCTTCACTTTTATTTAAATCGTCAACTCTTGTTCCTCACGCATACGAACTCCCATCTTAAAAAGATAGCCCATAAAGATGATGAAAACTCCCAATAACACGAATATCCGATAAGAAGTATCAGTCGGTACTCCTTCGGGAGTAACCCAGGAGAGAGTTACCTGAAAAAGCCCATTCAATGCTATCAGCACCCCAATGGTTTGTATCAAAGATGAATTCTGATAAACAAACACTTCCTCTTTCTTCACATTGCGGAGAATGAGAAAAATACACAAGCCACATATTGTCATCACCAGCATTGTTACTGATTCGGGTAATATGTGCCAGATAAAATTAGCAGTATCATCCTTTCCCAACTCATAGCACAATGTCAGATTACGAACAATGCCGCCACCAATACATAGTCCACAGAAATAAAACAGCACATTCATAATAAGCGCTATCCGTCTCTTTGGTTCCTTTGGTTCCTTTTGTTTCATAAGTGTCATAAGTGTCATAATCCCTCCTCTCACTTTTAAATAGTCAAGTCCTGTTCTTCCTTTATCTTCACCCCGGCGGCAAATATCTCGGTGAAAAGAATTATAATAACCAGGGATGTGAAATCCGTATCATGCGATGCAACCACTTCATAGCCCAGCAGAGCCACTTGCTTCACTGCTTCAAGATGATTCAGCCAATCGTGCAAAGTCATCAAGCCGTACAATGCAGCAAACGAATAAGTAAAGAAACGCAACCGGGCTACATTATCCGAAGTAAACACTTCCCGCTTTGAGATGGATACCAGCAAACGTATCAGACAATAGATTCCTACAAAGAAAGGAATGATGGCAAACATGGCAAAGAAGTTCACTATGGAACTCCAGACAGTGGGGACAATCACAGTGCCTATTCTCTTTACCTGATAAGGTACTGACTTATCGGCAAAACGATTCGTCAAGGAATCGACTGCTGTCGTTTCCAAAGGTCTAACATCCACATATACCTTATCAAATAAACCGGAATACTCCGGCTGTGGAGTTCCCGAATGCACATTTACACTATTGTAACCCTCAAGAAAACTATTCTTCATATCCACCCAGCCTGCTATCATCGCATAGGTAAACTCTGCAACAATGACCAATATAGCCAGGATACCCAATATACTTATCTTTTTCATAATCCTCCCCCCACATTAAACCGTTAAATCCTGCTCTTCCTTTATCTTCACGCCGATGGCGAATATCTCGGTGAACAATGCCAACAGCATATAATTGAACCAAGCATACTTGAAAGAATAAGGCAACACCTCGTATCCCTCCAGCCGCACTTGAGAAGCCAAGTCATGATAGATGCCCCATTGCTGCAACTCGAATAAAAGACTCACCGAAATCAGCGCATAGACAAAGATGCGCATCCGACGCACATTCTTGTGCACAAACACCTCGCCTTTCGTGGCAGTAAGCACCAGCCGCGCCACACTATAGAACCCGTAAAGCGCAAACAGTCCCGCAGGAAACAGCAAGAACGATACCCACCGCCACTTCGTACTACGGAAACCTTGCACCGATACCTCACTTGTATTGCAATACATGGGCGTATCCTGTGCCGCACTAATCAAAGTATCAGCAGGCAGCGTATCATCTGCCCGCACCAAAAGTGACACAGAGGGTAAGGCATGAAAATCCTTCTGGTCGCCCGCCTCATTCCAGCCGTCCATAAATCCACTAAACATATCCGTTACAACACTACCAATAAACACTACCAAAGCCAGGAAGGCACATACTCTGATTTTATTCATATCTCTGTCCGTTCTTCTTATTATTAAATCGTCAAATCCTGCTCTTCCTTCATTTTCAATCCAATGGCAAACACTTCACCTACAATCAGCGAACAAAGCCCAAGTACCAGCGTGGTAGTGCTCACCAATTCTGAGAGGCTCAGCTCGTAACCATGCAGCGAGAATACGGTATCGATACCTATAAAATCAAGATATGATGACGCAAAGGTACAGCAGAAGCTGACAACCAGTGCCATTCCCAATCGACGCAGCCGACGTACATTCCGCCAGTTGAAGATGTCGGACTTGTTGATAGAGATTATCAAGCGGATAAACAATACTACCGCCCAAAGGGAAAAGCCCAAATGCAGATATATCAGCAAATACTTTGCCACCACTTTCCCGACAGAATCATGAGAATCTACGCTGACCATCAACGAAGAGTAGGCTGCAGGCACATAACTCCTGCTTTTCTCATTGTAGACGGAATCCCTGAAGAAATCAAACGACTCCATGGAAGAAGGTATCAGGTTGACAACCTTTAGGTTCATCAGTTCCTTGTAGGCAGCAATGTCACTCCCTTTCTTTCCCAGCTCCAGTCCGGTCTGCGCCCCCATCTTGGCTCCCAGAAAGATATAGTACCCCTGCTCCAATACCGAGTAACTCAGTACAAGCATTACCACCAGGCAGAGAATGTTCAATCTTCTTTTCATAATTCAGTTGTTGTATTAGTATCAGATATATTATATTTATTCAGTTGTTTCAAGGAGAGTAGAAGCAACAATATGAAAACCACTGCCCAAACCAGTACATACGGGTTACTCAGCAGATGTGTCACATCCTCCATTTCAGGATGTTTCAGGCTCAGATAGACAGACAAGCCGTTATTCATGATATGTATCAGAATACATGCCATAAGACTCCGTGTCTTATAATAAAGCCAGGCAAGCAAGAAACCGATGAGGCAAGCACCTATTATCTGAACCGGATTCAGATGAAAGATACCAAATATCAACCCGGAAAACAAGATAGCCTTTGCCGGGCTATATCTGCGAAGCAGCTCCTTGGTAATGGCACCACGGAAAAGCAGTTCTTCCAGTACGGGTCCCAAAACAGAAATACAGAGAATACCCAGCCAACCGGATTGCAGTATATCAAATGTCTGGTCCAACAAATTGGGCAAAAAAGTAAGTTCGGACATCAGAAGACCTATTATACATATGGAAGTCATTCCGGCAAGCAGGCTCCATGCCAGATAAGGGACTGACACCGGAGAATACAGATGCTTGTCTCCCGTCAGGTAGTTCTTGCGCCACAAGTACAGTCCCATGAAAACAAAGCCCAGCAGCATGGTAGGCGCCACAGCAATCTGACCAGCCTTGTCCATGTCGAAAGTTCCATAAGCGAAATACGTATACAGCAGACAGAAAGGTCCTGCAAACAGTGCTCCTACAATCTGCATCAAAAAGTAAATCAATACTAGTTTTATTGCCGTTTTCATTGTTCTATTCGTCTAAAAGTTCGCAAAGATACACATTTTCTCTGTCAATCTGTCAAGCTGTGGCAACAAGTCCCATCAGCAGCACCATCACTGTAGAAAGTGACAATACCAATAGTGTAATACTCATGAATGCTCTTCTCATAACCTAAACCCCTCCCTCATTTCTATATTGTTCTTCATTTATTTTACTGCCAGGAGCAATACGTCTTCCTCCGCAGTGGCATGTTCCACCAACAGATTCCAGTCGTTGTCCTTCTTACTCCATTTGTAACTCAAGTAGTTGATGTCATCTCCCGCCTGCAGATAAACAGCTTTTTCCTTCACATCGGAGTAGGCATGCGTCTTGTTGTCCCACAAGGCATATTCCACATCCGTACCGGCTTCTGTATAATTGTAGTTCAAGCAATAGAAGCGTTCAAACGCCTGCTCAATCTCGTTCCATCTCAACGCCTCCTTCTGTATCGTACGCCCTTGGGCATCATAGGTGAAATTGTATTTCAAATGGTTCTGCAGAAACTTACCGTTCTCTACTTTATATACAATTTGGGACTCCACCTGATTTCCGTTCATCACTTCATTATAGGCAAAGTTTTCCTGGATATTACCACCAAAAGCATTTATCACTACTGTCACTACAAAGATTGTTGTCATTACTAAAGTTTTCATACCGTTATTGTTTTATTAGTTCTTTATTTTGTTTTTCGATAATCATTTATCGTTTTTCGATATGCAAATAAAAGGCCTTTTTTTGATATGACAAAGAAAAACAGAAAATATTTATCGAAAAACAATAAAAAAAACGCGTTTTACGATAAATATACAGAAAACAAACACTTCAAACGGGAAAATACATAGAACTGCAAGGGGATAAATGACCTCGCCTTATGTTTATAAAGAAAGAATGGATTTAATCTCCACCTCGTCACGGTGAAGCTGGGCAATAAGTTCTTCTATACTGTCGAATTTCAGTTCAGGACGGGTGCGGCGCACAAAGGAAAGACGCATCGGCTGCTGATAAATATCAGCATCAAACCGGAATATATGGACCTCAATACTGCGATCGGGTCCGTTCTCCAACGTAGGCCGGTAGCCAATGCTTAGCATACCGCCGTACTCCTTGCCTTCAACACAGACACGGACGGCATACACACCATCGCAGGGAATCAGCTTGTCAGGATCGGAAACACGGAGATTAGCCGTAGGGAAACCTATCTTACGCCCCACCTGATAGCCACCGACAACCGTACCGTCCAAAAAGAAATCATATCCCAGATACTCGGCAGCTTCCGAAACGTTTCCCTCCAGCAACAGACCGCGAATAGCCGAGGAGCTGACAGTAACCTCCGTTACCGATGTCTCCTTACTATAAGAATACGCGCGCGCAAGAAGCACCTCCATACCCAATTCGCGACCATAGTGCACATAGTCTTCAAAACCCTCGCTGCGGTTATGCCCGAAACGATGGTCGTACCCCACTACCAAAGCTTGTATCTGATAGCGATCCTTCAGTATGGACATGAATTCCCGTGCCGAAAGCCGGGCTATTTCAGGAGTAAAATCAAGCATCATGCAATAATCCACCCCAGTCTTGGCAAGCAGGGAAACTTTCTCATCACAAGTGGTCAATAACTTCGGATGATAATCGGCCTGCATCACTTTACGCGGATGTACCGGAAAAGTCACGACCGACGAAGCAAGCCCACGCCCGGCAGCTACCGCACACACTTGCTCTATCAGGTAGCGGTGTCCCCGATGTACTCCGTCAAAGAAACCGATAGTGGCTACACTTGGACGGGAACCAATGTCCGATGTTTCACAAAACAACTGCATGTCTCCAATCCTCGTGGGCCTTTGGCGTATAGGTAGAAATACCCAACGCCTCCGCTGTCCGGCAATTGGCCTCAGAATCGTCAATGAAAAGAGTCTCGTTGGGAAGAATACCGGTCTCATCCAGTACTTTCTGAAATATATCGGCATCCGGTTTTGCCATCTTCATCTCATAAGAGAGATAGATATGCTCAAAAAAGTCCTCCGCACGGAAAGCCTTGTAGCGAAACGCGTGCAGACACGACCATTGCCAATGGATTTCATTGGTGTTGCTCAGCAGATAGACCACATATTTTTTGCGCAGTTCCAACAGTAAATCCAATTTAAAAGTAGGAATACTCACTAGGAAACTGTTCCAGGCGTCATCTATCTGGGCATCAGTCACCGGTTTCCCTATCTTTCCACGAATCACTTCCCGGAACTCCGCACTGGTAATCAACCCTTTTTCATATTTCTGGAAGAAATCCTGCTGGTGATAGAGGTCCAACATGACTTCCACGTCCGGCAATCCCAGCTTTCTGAAATTCTCTAAACAGCGCTGGCGGTCCAAATCAATCAGAACTCCGCCAAAATCAATAATAAGGTTCTTGATTCCTCTTCTTTTCATCACTATTTCTGTGTTAAACGTCGGATAAGGCGAACCAGTTCACCTATCCACAAAACAAACGAAGTAGAAACGACAATCGTCATCCAAGTCATAAAATCGAGCGGCACTGTGCGGAATACAGCTCCACCAAACTGTACAATCAGTATCTGTCCGCCCAAAATGGCAAGTATAATCAGCTCCATGCCATAAGATTTAGAAATGCCCTTGAACGCCGAGTCCGAAGTGCCGAACACACGTGCATTGAACAAGTTCCAGAACTGAAGCATAACAAAGAACGTGAAGAACACAGTCAACCGATAGGTAGTCATCCCCCCCTCTTCACTGTTAAACCAGAAGAGCATTCCCATAAGTAACACCAGGAAGGCAGACCCCATTCCCAGAATGTAATACCTCATGGACTTGGTTATAATGAAATCCGTACTCTTACGCGGTTTTTCCTTCATCACGCTCTCACTGGGTGGAATGGACGCCAGGGCCAGGGCCGCAAACGTATCCATAATCAGGTTCACCCACAACATCTGCGTGACGGTCAAAGGAAGCGTCGTACCCACCAGTGAACCCAGGAGAACGATAAACAAAGCCACAAAATTGATAGTCAGTTGAAAAACAATGAAACGCTGTATATTCTTATATAGAGAACGTCCCCACATCACGGCCGTACCTATACTGTTGAAGGAGTCATCCAGCAGCGTGATGTCGCTGGCCTCCTTGGCAACGGAGGTCCCGGTACCCATCGAAAGTCCCACTTGCGCATGGTTCAGCGCAGGAGCATCATTCGTGCCGTCACCCGTCACAGCCACTACCGCACCTTTCTGCTGCAACAGTTGCACCAGACGCTGTTTGTCTGTGGGGCGTGCACGCGACATTATCTTCAAGTCCATCACACGGTCCAATGCCTCCTCATCCGTCAATTCGGCAAATGCAGCTCCCGTAATGCGGTTCTTTTCCGTATCCTCCGGTTTCCACAGACCAATCTGACGTGCTATCTCGGTAGCTGTACCCGGTGTATCTCCCGTCACAATCTTCACTCCGATACCTGCCGACTGGCATTTGGCAACGGCCGCAGGCACATCCGGACGGATAGGATCACTGATGGCAACCACACCCAGGAACGACAAGTCATTTTCAGCAACCAATGACACACAATCAGACGCTTCCGCATCATCCACAATCTTGAATGCAAAGCCAAGTGTGCGCATGGCCATATTCTGGTAGTTGAGCAACTGAGCCTCCACTGTAGAACGGTATTCCACCGCATCCACACGCTTGCCGTCCAACATGACATCCTTGCATTTACCCAAAACAATCTCGGGAGCTCCCTTCACATACAGCACCTTCTTCCCAATCAGGGGGGATTGCACCAGGGTAGCCATGAATTTCCTTTCCGTAGAGAAAGTCAGCTGGTCGATAACCGTAGCTTTCTCACGCAGCGCCAGATAGTCGCATCCTTGGCTGTTCAGCCAAAGCAGCAGTGCCACCTCCGTGGGGTTACCCACCCCTTTCGGCTTCTCGCCAGTCACCTCTTCTTCCAGAAAAGCAGTAGAGTTAGCACTGATACCTTCCATTACCAGCTTGCTGAGGTCATCATTCCCCAGCTGCCCGTTATTCTTCAAACCATAGAAATTGGGTTCATGCACCTGCATCAGATTTTGGGTCAATGTACCGGTCTTGTCGGTACAAATCACTGTAATGGCTCCCATCGTCTCGCATGCATGCATCTTGCGCACCAGGTTGTTGGTGGAGAGCATGCGACGCATATTCAACGCCAGACTGAGTGTCACGCTCATCGGCAAGCCTTCGGGCACAGCCACCACAATCAGGGTAACCGCCATCATAAAGTATTGCAAAGTAGCCTGCAAGGCCGGCAGCCAATCACGGAAGGTATGAAATGAAGAAAAGTCATAGACCAGTACCACATCCTTTACAAAGAAAATGAGAAAAGCCAGACCCGCTACGGAAAAGCCAATCTTTCCAATCAGATTGGCCAATTTGGTCAACTGAATATTCAGCGGAGTAGGTTCCGTATTCTGTTCGGTACTTTGACGTGCCACTTTACCGATTTCCGTAGCATCGCCCACAGCCTCCACACGCATGGTGCCATGTCCGTCCACCACCGTTGTACCGCGCAAAATGCGGTTGGAAGCATACGTAGCCTCTTCGTCAAAGTCAGCTTCTACGGTAGTTTTCGTCACTACCGGCTCACCGGTCAGATTCGATTCGTTCACTTGCAGGGAAATGGCTTCCAGCAATTCACCGTCCGCCGGAACCTCTTCACCGGTTTCCAGCACCACTATATCACCCACCACTACATCTTTACGGGGAATCTCCTGCACATGTCCGTTACGAATTACTTTCACCAAAGTTTCTTCGTTCACTGCATTCAGCAGGTCAAACTTCTTTCCGGCATCATACTCAAAGAAGAAACCGATACCGGTAGCCAGCAGAATGGCTACTATAATGCCGATAGTCTCGGCATATTCATTCTCTACAATGGAAATAATCAAAGAAAACAGAGCGGCAACCAGCAATACCCTTACTACGGGGTCCTCAAACTTCTCCAGATACAATTTCCATAAGGAAGGCCGTTTAGGAGGCGTCAATAAATTTACTCCATGTTCGTCGCGGCTCTTCCGCACTTGTTCGTCGGTCAGTCCGACATGATAATAATCATCCTTTATTGCAGTCATGCAAGTCTTTAGGTTTAATTTTGGAACGCAAAAATACAATAATAATCCGGGAAAACAATACCTATATAATGATTAGTGATTAATTGACTGTCATTGATTCTCTTTTTCCCTCACCAGTTTCGGTCTGGTTGCAGGCTCCCACGGCAATGTGAACCAGAAAGTCGAACCTGCCCCTTCTTCCGATTCCACGCCTATTTCGCCCCCCAATTTGCGGACAATGGTCTGGCAAATGGAGAGTCCCAGTCCGGTACCGTTCTTTTCCTGCTTCAGCTTGACGAAACGTTCAAAAACATGTGGCAACTTTTCCTGGGGAATACCGGTTCCCGTGTCTTTTACGTAGAAATAGAGACCTTCCTCATAGGGTCTGAATCCGAGGGTAATACTGCCTTCCTGGGTGAACTTCAGGGCATTCGTCATAAAATTGGATACCACTTGTGCAAGCCGGTTTCTGTCTGTATGCATGGTATATTCCTTCTCAGAAGCCTCCCGGACAATCTGCACTCCACTACCCAACTCGGCCACCCGCATACGGAACTGTTGTTCCAAATCGAACATCATCTGGTTGATGTCCACATCCGAGAACACAAATTCCAATGTTCCGGCTTCTATCTTCGAGAGGTCCAGAATATCAGCAATCAGCTGTTGCAGCATTTCATTGTTACTTTGCACAATTTCCAGGAACTGTGTCTTCTCCTCGTCTGTCGATGCAGAGGCCAGCAATTCCGAGAATCCGACAATTGCGTTCAGCGGGGTACGGATTTCATGGCTCATATTCGCCAGGAACACCGATTTGGAGCGGTCGGCATTCTCTGCCTTCTCACGTGCCAGTTTCAATTCAGCTTCCACTTGTTTCAGTCGGGTAATGTCATGCACGGTAATCACCATGCAGTCGCGGTCCTCAATCTCCATATACTCGCCGGAAACATAAGCATTGCATTCCGTAGTTCTGCCTTCGCTATCCCTAAGATTCAGAATAGCTGCCAAATCCGTGAAGTTCTTCTGCACCACAAAGGCATTCTCTATGGCATTCCGCACGGGGCAGTGCTCACACAAATCGTGAGTGCCGCAACCTCCTGCTGCCGACAAGGCATTGTTACAGCGCAGAATATCTCCCACCCGTCTGGTTTCGGCAGGCTTTACAACTCCGGTAATATCGTAGTAATTGGTGTAAAATACAGTGAAGTCGCGGTTTATCAGCAGTACGTAGGCATGCAGATTCCGCATAATCGCCCTGAACAGCTTGTCGGTCATTTTCATAAAATGTTGTTTTAATAGAGAACAAAAATAAACTATTTTTGTTCAACAATAGAACAAAAAGGGCTTTTAAACGTTATTATAGGAGAATAAACCTAAAAAGGAAATTTATGGAAAAGTACATTTGCACTGTATGCGATTATGTCTATGACCCTGAATTGGGCGACCCTGAAAATGGAATAGAACCGGGAACATCTTTCGAAGACCTTCCCGAAGATTGGGTTTGCCCCTTGTGTGGAGTAGGCAAAGAAGAATTTGAGAAAGCGTCCTAAGACGCTTTCTTTTCTTTTATATCGCTGCTGGCTTCCACTACATTCACCACATAGTCGCCCAGCTTTTCACATTCCGCAATGATGTCCATATAGTAAACACCCATCTGGTAATCATATTCCTTGTTGTTCACATCCAAGATATTCTGATTCTTCAGCTGATTGCGGTAATTATTGATTTCGTTCTCCAAATTAAAGGACTTGTTCACATCCGCGCCTGCATGCTCCGGATGTTCCACCACGACAATCATCTGCTCCAAGGCATCATCCGTCAGCTTCATCATGAAATGGATATGCTCGTACTGCTTCTCGGTGAAATCCTGATTGGTCTGGCGCTTGCGGTTGATGGTACGTGCCAGGTTATAGCAGCTGTCGCCGATGCTCTCTATCTCCGTCACTTCACGCAGCATGGCACGTATTTGCAACTTACTTTCCGAACTCAGGCGCCCTTCGGACACTTGATTCAGATAATTGGCAATCTCCAGCTCCATGCTGTCACTGATATTCTCGTACTTCTCCACACGGCTGAACACTTTGTTGAAATCATCATCCTTCTCCGTATGCAGCAAGTCCTGCACCATTCCGAACATACGGCGGGTACGTTCGGCAAAAAGATGTATTTCCTTGCTTGCCTGCAGGATGGACAGCTCTGCCGTAGAAAGCATACCGCCCGAGATAAAACGCAAGCGATATTCCTCGTCCTGCTCCTTCATTGGAATAATGGCACAGACCGTACGTTCGATAAACTTCACGAACCATATCAATATCAGCACGTTGCAGATATTGAAGCAAGTATGGAATGCCGAAAGCTTGAAGGATACGGCCACAGCCGGATCTTTAGTACCCATCACGTTCTCTACGAACCATGACACAGCCTCGGTAAAGGGGGTGAAAAGACACAACACCCATATCACACCAAACACATTGAACACCAAGTGGGCCAAAGCAGCCCGCCTTGCCTGCGTATTACCGGTCAGTGCCGCAAGGTTTGCCGTGATGGTTGTACCGATATTCTCTCCCAAAACCAGTGCTGCCCCCAATTCGAAACTAATCCAGCCGTTGGCGCACATAATAAGCGTAATGGCCATAGTTGCCGCAGATGCCTGCACAATCATGGTCAACACCGTACCGATACCCACAAAAAGAAGTATGGAGATAAAGCCCATGTCGGTATAGTCCTGCACAAATGACAGCATATCAGGATTTTGGCTCAAGTCAGGAGCATTGTTTTTCAAATAGGAAAGCCCCATGAACAAGAATGAGAAACCGAAAATAAATTCACCGACAGACTTGCGGTTACTTTTTTGAGAGAAGAGGAGAGGAATGCCGAAAGCAAGAAGAGGAAGAGCAAAGGCGGCAATGTCCACCTTGAAACCTAAAGCTGAAATAATCCATGCCGTAACAGTCGTACCGATATTAGCACCCATTATGACACCTATGGACTGTGAAAGCGTTAACAACCCCGCATTGACAAAACTTACAACCATCACCGTGGTTGCAGAGGAAGATTGTACAAGTGCTGTAATCAGCACACCCGTCAACATACCGGTCACTCTGTTGGTTGTCATTGCGGTCAATATCTTCCGCAGTCTGTCACCGGCAAATTTTTGAAGCCCCTCACTCATAATCTTCATTCCGTAAAGAAACAGTGCCAATGAGCCGAGTAGCTTTAAAAAATCATAAAAAGAATATTCCATCTTTAATTATTTAAGGTGTTTCATTCCTTCACGTGTTATAATGTCCTATATTTAACGTGTCAACCCACTAAAAACGAGACATCATGAAACACATGTTACAAATTTGTTGCAAAAATAATAATATTTCTAAAGAATTCCCTATAGGGAGCTCACTTTTGGATATTTATTACGGTTTTAATCTAAATTTCCCCTATCAGGTAGTCAGTGCAAAGGTCAACAACCGTTCCGAAGGGCTGAATTTCCGTGTATACAACAATAAGGATGTAGAGTTTCTCGACATACGCGACTCCTCAGGTATGCGCACCTATGTCCGTTCCCTCTGCTTCATTCTTTACAAAGCTGTCAGCGAGCTGTTTCCGGAAGGAAAACTGTTCGTAGAGCATCCGGTATCCAAAGGTTACTTCTGCAACCTGCGCATCGGCCGCCCCATAGAGCTGGAAGATGTGGCAGCCATCAAGAAGCGGATGCAGGAAATCATTGCCGAGAACATCCCCTACCACCGTGTAGAATGCCACACCACCGAGGCTGTACGCATCTTCAACGAACGGGGCATGAACGACAAAGTGAAGCTGCTGGAAACTTCCGGCTCGCTATATACCTATTACTACACACTGGGCGACACCGTAGACTACTACTACGGCAACCTGTTGCCCAGTACCGGATACATCTGGCTGTTCGATATCGTGAAGTATTACGACGGCCTGCTGCTACGCATCCCCAACCGGGCAAACCCCGATGTCCTGGAAGAAGTGGTGAAACAAGAGAAAATGCTCGACGTATTCAAGGAACACCTGCGCTGGAACTACATTATGGGACTGGGCAACGTAGGCGACTTCAACATGGCTTGCGAGGAAGGCCATGCCACCGACCTCATCAACGTGGCCGAAGCCCTGCAGGAAAAAAAGATAGCCCAGATTGCCGATGACATCTACCACCGCGGCGAAAACGGAAACCGGGTGAAGCTCGTGCTCATCTCCGGCCCCTCGTCTTCCGGAAAAACCACTTTCAGCAAACGCCTCAGCGTGCAGCTGATGACCAACGGCCTGCGTCCTTACCCCATCTCGCTGGACAACTACTTCGTAGACCGTGAAGACACCCCGCGCGATGAGAACGGCAATTACGATTACGAATCGCTCTATGCCCTCGACCTTGAGCTCTTCAACACCCAATTACAAGCATTGCTCCGGGGCGAAGAAGTGGAGCTGCCCCGCTTCAACTTCAACCTCGGGAAGAAAGAGTACAAGGGAGACAAGCTGCGCATCGACGAGCATACCATCCTCATCCTGGAAGGAATCCATGCCCTGAACCCTGAACTGACACCACAGATTCCCGCCGCCAGCAAATACAAGATTTATGTATCTGCCCTGACCACCATCTCGCTGGACGACCACAACTGGATTCCCACCACGGACAACCGCCTGCTGCGCCGCATCATCCGCGACTTCAACTACCGCGGCTACTCGGCACAAGAGACCATTTCACGCTGGCCCAGTGTACGTGCCGGCGAGGACAAATGGATATTCCCCTACCAGGAAAATGCCGACGTTATGTTCAACTCCGCCCTCTTGTTCGAATTCGCCGTGCTCCGCTGCCACGCAGAGCCCATCCTTACCAGTGTTCCACGGAACTGTCCGGAATACGCAGAAGCCTACCGGTTGCTGAAATTCATCAAATATTTCACCCCCGTGCAGGACAAAGAAATTCCACCGACATCCTTATTGAGAGAATTTTTAGGAGGCAGTAGCTTCAAATACTAAGTTTTTATTCTAACTTTGTGAGCAAATAAAACAAACGTACACATGAAAAAAATTATTTCGATACTTCTCTTAGCGACTTTCTGCATCTTTACTCAACTCCATGCGCAAAACCGTGCAGACGAATTGATGAAACAAGCACAAGAAAATCTTACGAAAAAAGAATATATCAAAGCCCGCTATCTATTCCTGCAAGCCTACAATGCCTTTGCCACGCAAGACAAGTATGCCCAGGCAGTGGAATGCGGCGTCAATGCCAGCGCCCTCTACCATCGGGAGAATTACTATAAAGAAGCTTTTGAACTGCTGCGCGGTGCCGAGCAAGTGGTGGCAACCGGCGAACAGAAAACGGGCAAGGCCATGCCCAACCTACGTTTCCGCATCAACAAGGAACGCCTGCAGATGTACATCAACCTGAAAAATCCCGCACGTGCCAAGGAACAGCTGACCAAACTGGAAGAGACCGCCAAAGCCTCTCACAACGACTCTCTGAGCAACGACCTGCTTTATACGCAGGCCAACTATTACTACACCTTCGGCATGAACACACAAGGTGATGCGGCTACCAACCGCCTGATAGGGCAATATAAGGAACAGAAGAACTACGCCAAAGTAGACGAATGCTACAAGACTCTTATCAGTATCGCCCGCAAAGCAAACAATGCCGGACTGGTGGCACGCACCTACGACAAGTACATCCTATGGACCGACTCCGTAAAGGCGCTTACCGCCCAAGAGGAACTGAACGCCCTGAAGAAGAAATA
Source organism: Bacteroides uniformis (assembly GCF_025147485.1). Lineage (NCBI taxonomy): Bacteria > Pseudomonadati > Bacteroidota > Bacteroidia > Bacteroidales > Bacteroidaceae > Bacteroides > Bacteroides uniformis. The sequence continues at coordinate 871,280 of NZ_CP102263.1, forward strand.
TGATGAAAGCCTGGCCACTATCCAGGAGAAAGATGATTCCCTAAGCGCCAAGCAGTACATCATCATCGGGCTTTGCATACTCGCCGCCATCCTTGCCGCCGCACTGGTATTCGGCGCCATCGTATTGCTGCGTTTCATCATCCTCACCCGTAAACAGAAGAAGGCCATCAGCATTGCTAATGAGCACAATGAGCTGAAAACCAAATTTATCCAGAACATTTCCGCCCAAATGGAACCGACACTGGACACGCTCGACGCCTCACTGCCGGGCGTAAAAGCCCTGCATGCATTCTCCAACCATATCCAGGAACTGTCCGAATTGGAAACCACCTTGTCCGAACCCTACGAAGTGCAGGAGAAGAATATCTCCACTTTCTGTGAAGGCATCATGGACAAAATCAAAGGAATGACACAAGAAGATGTCACCCTGACCGTGAATGCCCCCAAATTGAATGTGAAAATCAACCCTGAGCAACTGGAACGCGTCTTGCTGCATTTGTTGGAAAACGCCGCCGAGTACACCCCTGCTGGAGGAAAAATATGGCTGGACTTCAAGAAACGTGGTGCGCACACCCACCAGTTCATCATCAGCGACACCGGTTGCGGTATCCCCGAGGAGCAACGCGAAAACATCTTCAAGCCTTTCACCGAAGTGAAAGACCTGACGCAAGGCGACGGCCTGGGACTCCCCATCTGCTCACTGATTGCCACCAAGATGAACGGCAGCTTGACACTAGACAGCAGCTACAACAAGGGAGCACGGTTCGTACTGGAACTGCACGCATAAACCATACATAATACAATCTGTATGACCCCTAAATTTGAGAGCCGCTTGCCACCGGCATTATCGGGACAAACGGCTCTCTGTGTATATTAAGGATGTGGTTGTCAACGCAACGCTTCCACCTCTTCCGGTGTCAGTGGAATTTTCTTGCCCAAGCGACGTGCTCCCGTTTCGGTAATCAGATAATCCTCCTCATTACGGATGCCGCCGAAATTGCGGTATTCTTCCACCTTATCGTAGTTGATGAAGTCCATGAACTTCTTCTCTCCTTTCCATAAGTCAATCAGCTCGGGGATGAAGTAGATGCCCGGCTCAACCGTATGCACAAAGCCCGGTTCCAGAGGGATGGCAAGACGCTGGCTCTTGCGGCCGAACTGCGTACTCTTGGGCTGACCGTCATAGCCTACCCAGAGCTCACCCAGGTTCTCCATATCGTGCACATCCAACCCCATCATATGGCCCAGTCCATGGGGATAAAACAAGGCATGCGCCCCTTCGCGCACGGCATCTTCGGCATTGCCCTTCATCAACCCCAGCTCTTTCAGCCCCTCCACCATCACTTGGGCGGAAAGCTCGTACACCTTCATATAGGGAATGCCCGGGCGAAGCGCTTTAACAGACTCCAGATGCATGGCGTTCTGGATTTCGTAAACGGCACGCTGGCGTGGAGTAAAAGTCTTGTCCGCCGGCACGGTAGACGACATGTCACCACAGTAACCCGAAGGCAGCTCGGCGCCGGCATCAATCAAGAAGAGGTCTCCCGGTTGCACCCGGTTGCCGTGATAGTGGTTATGCAGGGTCTGGCCGTTGACAGTAGCAATCGTGGCAAAAGACAGCTCGCAGTTGTTCATCTCGGCGATACGGTTCATTTCGGCCACAACCTCGTATTCGTACATGCCCGGACGAAGCACCTTCATTGCGGTGATGTGCATGTCAGCAGTCACGTCGCATGCCTTTTCTATTTCCGCTATTTCTTCTGCCGACTTGTAGTTGCGCTGTGCCACCACCGCACGGATAAACGGCACAGACCCTTCCTGACGTGCCGGAGGAACACCCAGCCAGTCCATCAGTTTCAACTTATGCTCGGCACGATAAGGGGGCAAATAATGGATGGTCTGTCCCTTCTGTACAGCCTTGTGCAGATAACCGACGATGTCGGCAAAAGGACGGGTTTCGGAAATTCCCACAGCAGAAGCCTTTTCGTGAAGGGTGGGCTGGGTACCCATCCAGACAATATGGTCGATGGTCAGCTCATCGCCAAAAATGATTTCTTTATCTTCATCTATGTCGATGAGAGCTGACAGCCCGGCAAACGACAAGCCAAAATAGTAGAGAAAAGTGGAATCCTGGCGGTAACGAAAAGTATTGTCCTCATAGTTCAAACCTTGTTCATCGTTACCCAAAAACAGTAACACTCCGGAGCCTATCGTTTTTTTCAGCTGGGCCCTGCGCTGCACATACGTTTCTTTAGCAAACATAACATTCCTTGTTTTAGTAGTTATAGGACAAAGATATAGATAATCTTTGAAAGAAGATAATACAAAAAGGAGATTAATCTATATAGTTCATAATCAGAAGACTATTTTGCCAACGTTTTTCAAGCCTTTGGCAAAGTTTTGCCACCGCGTTGGCAAAGTCTTGCCATAGGCATGGCAAAAGTTTGCCAAGCTATTGGCAAAAGCTTGTTTTCTCTTTTCTTGTTAAATATCATCAGAGAGGTTTCGTGTTATCGAACTATTCACTATTTTTGCGGTAAATATCTGAAAGAAGATGCACAATGAGTGCATTGAATAATTTATAAAAATATGGCACAAGGCTCCCGACAAGTACAGACCCAAGCGCAACAGCAGATACAAACGCTGTCGCCGCAACAAATTCTGGTGGTAAAGCTGCTGGAACTTCCCGCCGTGGAACTAGAGGACCGCGTACGTGCCGAACTTCTGGAAAATCCGGCACTGGAAGAGGGTAAGGAGGATACTCCCGGCGACGAATACCCCGACACACCCGATGCGGAAACCGGCTCAGAAGATGGTGGAGACACTAGCTATGATTCTTTAAGCGATTATCTGAACGAAGACGATATCCCCGACTACAAGCTGCAGGAGAACAACCGCAGCAAAGGGGAGCAGGCAGAAGAAATTCCTTTCTCCGACGCCACCTCCTTCTATGAAACCTTGCGCCAGCAGCTCGGCGAGCAGGACTTGACTCCGCACCAGCGCGAACTGGCCGAATATCTCATCGGCTCGCTGGACGACGATGGCCTGCTGCGCAAATCATTGGACAGCATCAGCGACGAACTCGCCATCTACGCCGGTATCGACGCTTCTCCCGAAGAGCTGGAAGAAGTATTGAAGATTATACAAGACTTCGACCCCGCCGGTCTGGGCGCCCGCACCCTACAAGAGTGCCTGCTCATCCAGATTCGACGTAAGGAAGCGCAACGGCCCATGCCCTCGCCTCCACAATACTATATAGAAGAAGATATTCTTACCCAGTGCTACGAAGAGTTCACCCGCAAGCATTGGGACAAGATTATGCAGAAATTAGGTATCAGCGAAGATACCCTGCAACAAGCCGTTAAGGAAATCTGCAAGCTGAATCCCCGTCCCGGTGCCTCGCTCGGCGAAGCCATCGGCAAGAACATGCAGCAGATTGTGCCCGACTTCCTGGTAGACACTTATGACGACGGTACCATCAACGTGACACTGAACAACCGCAACGTGCCGGAACTGCGCATGAGCCGCGACTTCACCGAGATGGTGGAAGAACACACCAAGAACCGGGCCAACCAGTCTAAGGAATCCCGTGAAGCCATGATGTTCCTCAAACAAAAAATGGATGCCGCACAAGGTTTCATCGATGCCGTGAAGCAACGCCAGAATACGCTGATGACTACCATGCAGGCCATCATAGACCTGCAACGTCCTTTCTTCCTCGAAGGAGACGAGTCATTGCTCCGCCCCATGATTCTGAAAGATGTTGCCGAACGTACCGGGTTGGACATCTCGACCATCTCCCGTGTGAGCAACAGCAAGTATGTACAGACCAACTACGGCATCTACCCGCTGAAGTTCTTCTTCAACGACGGCTACACAACCGAAGACGGCGAAGAGATGTCTGTACGCGAAATACGCAAGATACTCAAAGAGTGCATTGACAACGAGGACAAGAAAAAGCCTCTGACCGATGACGAACTGACCGAGCTGCTGAAGGAGAAAGGCTATCCCATAGCCCGCCGCACGGTGGCAAAGTATCGCCAACAGATGAATATCCCCGTGGCAAGACTGAGAAGATGAGAGAAAAGGATGAGCGATTAGGGATTAAGGTTTAAAGATTAGTGCATTCAAATAGTAAATTGTAAATAGTCAAATCGTAAATAAAATTAGGTTGTGGAAGAGCATATTATAGCAGATAAAACTTTAATCAGAACAGCGAAAGTGATTTCGGCGGTATTCACACCGTTCTCCATCCCTTTTCTGGCTTTTCTGGTTCTGTTTATATTCTCGTACCTGCGCATCATGCCGTTGCAGTACAAGTTGATAGTATTGGGCGTGGTGTATTGCTTCACCATCCTGATGCCTACACTGACTATCTTCATCTTCCGCAAAATCAACGGTTTCAGTCCGGAAGAACTGGTGGAACGAAAAAGGAGATACATTCCCTTTATTCTGACCATCACTTCTTATGTATTCTGCCTGCTCATGATGCACCGGCTCAATATCCCGTGGTACATGACCGGTATCATACTCTCCGCCCTGGTAGTGATGATAATCTGCGTCATTGTCAACTTAAAATGGAAACTGAGCGAACACATGGCAGGCGCCGGAGCCGTAATTGGTGGACTGGTAGCTTTCAGCGCCTTGTTCAGCTACAATCCCGTATGGTGGCTATGCCTCTTTATACTGGTGGCTGGCGTGCTGGGCACCGCCCGCATCATCCTGCGACACCACACACTGGGCGAAGTTATGGGAGGCTTTGCCGTAGGGCTTATCTGCTCGTTGCTGGTACTCCACCCGCTGAGCAACATACTGTTCCGAATCTTCCTCTTTTAAGAGCCTTGTTTAATTTTTAATTTTCAACTTTTAATTTACATAGTATCAACCCTTAAAAACTAATGATCATGAATTTCCCGACTAATGTAAAGTACACCAAAGAACACGAATGGATTCGCCTGGAAGGTGATGTAGCCTATGTAGGTATTACCGATTATGCACAAGAGCAACTGGGCGACATTGTGTTTGTCGACATCCCGACCGAAGGTGAGACATTGGCTGCCGACGAAGTGTTCGGCACCATCGAAGTAGTAAAAACCATATCAGACCTCTTCCTGCCCGTAACCGGTGAGATTCTGGAGCAAAACGAAGCCCTTGCCGACCAGCCGGAACTGGTAAACCAGGACCCATACGGCGAAGGCTGGCTCATCAAAATCAAACCCACCGCTGATGCCGACTTCGACAGCCTGCTGGATGCCGAAGCCTACAAAGCGCTGATAAACGAATGAAATGAAAGGATTAGGGGTTAGCGATTAGCACCGGACGGAATGATAGCGCAGTCCCTAACCCCTAATCGTTAATCCCTAACCCTTATAAAATTAACCCTTTAATAATTTAATGATTCATGTCTCCAATCGTTAGCATCATCATGGGCAGCACTTCCGACCTCCCCGTTATGGAGAAGGCCGCGCAATTGCTCAATGACCTGCATGTACCGTTCGAAATGAACGCTCTCTCTGCTCACCGCACACCGGAAGCAGTGGAGGAATTTGCCAAGAATGCTCGCCAACGCGGCATTAAAGTGATTATTGCCGCTGCCGGTATGGCTGCCGCCCTGCCCGGCGTCATTGCTGCCAACACCACACTGCCGGTAATCGGGGTTCCCGTAAAAGGGTCCGCACTCGATGGCGTAGACGCCCTCTACTCCATCATCCAGATGCCTCCGGGCATACCAGTAGCCACCGTTGCCATTAATGGTGCCATGAACGCTGCCATCCTTGCCGTACAGATGCTGGCATTGAGCGATTCCTCATTGGCTGAAACATTCGCCGCCTATAAAGAAGGGCTGAAAAAGAAAATAGTCAAGGCAAATGAGGACTTGAAGGAGGTGAAGTACGAATACAAGACTAATTGAGGGATTAGGGATTAAGGATAAGGGATTAGTAAGATGAGATATAGTCACTTATCCCTTATCACTAATCACTTATCACTAAACGCTAATCACTTATTACCGTGGATTTATTCAACTATTCCCGACGGGAAACATCAGAAGTAAACATCGGAGCCACCCCTATGGGCGGCTCCAATCCTATCCGCATACAAAGTATGACGAACACCGCTACGCAGGACACAGAAGCCAGTGTGGCGCAAGCCAAACGTATTGTCGACGCCGGAGGAGAGTATGTACGCCTCACGGCCCAAGGCATCAAAGAGGCTGAAAACCTGATGAATATCAACATAGGCCTACGCCAGGACGGATATATGGTGCCGCTTGTGGCCGACATTCACTTCAACCCGAAGGTAGCGGACGTGGCAGCACAGTATGTAGAAAAAGTACGCATCAATCCGGGAAACTATGTGGATGCAGCACGTACTTTCAAACATTTGGAGTATACCGATGAAGAGTATGCTCAGGAGTTGCAGAAGATACACGACCGCTTTGTCCCCTTCCTTAATATCTGCAAGGAGAACCATACTGCCATCCGCATCGGCGTGAACCACGGTTCATTATCCGACCGCATCATGTCGCGCTATGGCGATACACCGGAAGGCATGGTGGAATCTTGTATGGAGTTTCTGCGCATCTGCGTGCAAGAGAATTTCACGGATGTAGTCATTTCCATCAAGGCATCCAATACAGTGGTCATGGTAAAGACAGTACGCCTGCTGGCAACCGTCATGGAGCAGGAAGGTATGCGATTCCCGCTGCATCTCGGTGTAACGGAAGCCGGAGACGGAGAAGACGGACGCATCAAATCGGCCTTGGGCATCGGCGCCCTGCTGGCAGACGGCTTGGGTGACACCATCCGGGTTTCCCTGAGCGAAGCTCCGGAGGCGGAAATCCCCGTAGCCCGCAAATTGGTGGACTATATCGTGCAGCGCCACGACCATCCTTATATCCCCGGAGCAGATGTGCCGGAATTCAATTATCTCTCTCCCACCCGCCGCGAGACTGCCGCCGTACACAATATCGGTGGAGACAATCTGCCCGTGGTCATTGCCGCACGCTTAAACGGGGACATGGACTTCAATCCGCAATTCATGCCGGACTATATCTATACGGGACGTTCCATCCCTGAACAACTTCCGGAAGGCATGCAATGCATCATCGATGCCGATGTCTGGATGGAACAAAGCAACAGCGAGACAAAACCGGACAATGCCTGGCCCGCCTTTAAAGGAGACCAGCTTCCTTTCCTAAGCAGCTGCGGCGCTTCCTTGAAATTCCTCTTCATCACGTATATGGGGCTGAATGACGAAGCCATCGCCTGCCTGAAGTATCATCCGGAAGTCGTATTGATTTCGCAAAGCAATCATCCCAACCGGTTGGGCGAACAACGCGCTCTAGTACACCAGATGATGAAGGAAGGCCTAAAAAACCCGGTAGTCTTCTTTGAGCACTACGCAGAGAGCGAACTGGAAAATCTGCAAATCAAAGCGGCTGCAGATATGGGAGCACTCATCTTCGACGGTCTGTGTGACGGTATCCTTCTCTTCAACCAAGGAGAAACCATAAGCGGCAAAGTAGTGGATGCCACTGCTTTCGGTATCCTGCAAGCCGGACGTGTACGTACCAGCAAGACCGAATACATCTCTTGTCCCGGCTGCGGACGCACCCTCTACGACCTGGAAAGTACCATTGCCCGTATCAAGGCAGCCACCGGCCATCTGAAAGGACTCAAGATAGGAATCATGGGCTGCATTGTCAACGGCCCCGGAGAAATGGCCGATGCTGATTATGGCTATGTAGGCGCCGGACGAGGCAAAATCAGCCTCTACAAAAAGAAGGAGTGCATCGAAAAGAACATTCCCGAAGAAGAGGCGGTAGAAAAGCTGATAGAACTGATAAAAAGTAACGGAGATTACGCTGAAAGGACTTAAGTCTCAGCGCAGATATTCGTCAAAGTCCACCTCTCTGAACTTAAAGTTATGATGTTCGGAGGGGTGGTAGGCTTTATTCCAAGTCGAATAGGTCTTCACATCTATCTCCCTTGTCTTCCGGTTAAAAGTTACAATGCGTAAGTAGCCCTCACCTCCCAATCTACTGCCTTCCACACCACGCTGATAGTTTGCCAGCATCTGATACACTTTATTTCCCTCTTTCCCTATAGAGACCAGCGTGCCGACTCCGCTTTTCAAGACATGCCCACAAAAGACAGCTATCACATTGCGATGTTTGAGAAGCAATTTCTCCCAGATTCCAGCACCATCGTTCACTGTGCGCCCAGACTCTTTGCCGATGCCATATCCTTGAGGGCGCCACCAGTCTTTCCCGTCATGCAACGTACTGTCACAATACAAATAGGCGTGTGTATTCAATATGACAAGCTTATCCGGATGAATACCCACTATGGAATCGGCCCATTGCAGAGCCTCATCAGAAGGCCCGAATTCCAGATTCAAGACCAGCCAATCGGTATCGCCCGACCTAAGGTTTATGTAATAGTTATCCAATGTCTTTCCATCCGCACTGCCTCCCCAATAACTCTTCTGCTTATAGTCAGAAAGAGGGAAATACTTGTTGGCCATTGCAGTGTTATGCACGTCCGAAAACTTACCGGGCTTACTGCCAATATCGTGATTTCCCCATACGACAGAATAAGGTATTCCTGCTTGGCTAATACGATGAAAGGCTTTCTGCATATACGCCCATTCCACCGGAGAATTATCTTGTGTCAAATCTCCCACTTGGAACACGGCATCTATTTTCTTACGATTGGCAACCAACCAGTCCACTTGCGAATCAAAGACCTCCGGACATTGTTCCAGATAAGTCTGCGTATCCGGCAATACCACAAAAGTACTTACCCGACCAGAAGTGATGCAAGAAGTAAAAAAAGCGCCCCCTAAAAAGAGAATTCCGATAACAGACAATACTCTCATCATTTTTTCTTCTGATTAAACAGCCAACCCATAAACTCAGAATCATTGAACGCCGGTGTCCAACTGCCATGATTGACTCCAGGGAATTCGATATACTCAACATCGGCACCGGCAGCCTTCAAGGCCTTGTAAGCCTGACGCGAACCTTCTACCGGAACAATGTTATCGGCATCTCCGTGATAAATACGGAACTTCACGTCTTTGGCGGCAGAAAGCCTTGCCGGATTCACAATACCACAGATGGGAACGGCTGCGGCAAAAACTTCGGGATAACGTATCGCCAAATCAAACGTCCCCATACCGCCCATGGAAAGTCCCATCACATAAATCCGGTCTTTATCCACCTGGGGCATAGCCAAATAGGTATCCAGCAACTCCTTCAATGTGCGGAATATACGCGTAGGCTCCTGTACCTCGGGCATTTCTCCAGGTACAAACGACTTGGGACGACCCACATAAGCCCAATAATCTTCCTTAGGACACTGGGGAGCCAATACAAAAGCCGGATATTCCTCTCTGTTCACCGGATTGAGCCACATCTGCCCACCATGCACCAATTGCTTCTGATTATCATCTCCTCGTTCGCCCGCACCATGCAGAAAAAGCACCAACGGATATTTCTTCCCTGCCTTTTCTGCTTCGGGACGCAGCAAACGGTACTTCAACGAATCTCCCTGCGAAGAGACATACACTTTCTTTTCATACTCTCCATACAACTCCTGCGCATACATACACACAGACATCAACAGCATCAAGGCTGTACAAACTGTATTCTTCATATCCTACAAAATTAATGTTCAATTAAAAAGTCTACTATCTCACTCTTCTTATATCCCACCCGGAAAGCCTGCACTGCCACCCGGTCTCCCTTATGGACAACAAACGGCTCAACATATAGATTCCAATGTTTCTCTCCATTCCGTCCCCGACCATTCAACTGATAGGCATAAGAGACTCCAGGAGTGGAACACTCCAGCTTAACCTGCCCCCCTTTTGTACAATCTGCGGAGCTGACACGAGCGGCTGTACACCGTCCGGCCACATAGTTTGTACTATTTCCGGTTCTGTCAGCGGACGACATTGCCAATATTTCCTTTCCCACTGCCGATACACCTTCCGCAAACGGTTAATGTCTTTCCGGTAAGCCGGATCATTAATCAGATTGCAGATCTCATGAGGGTCTTTCTCCAAATCATAGAACTCTTCACGCGGACGGGGCCAAACAAACCAGCTTTCCTGATTCTCATCGAGCGCGCCTTCTTCATGGAGTTGAAGCATACGGCGCATCATCGGCATGTTCAGACGAAATCCTACCGGCTGATAGCCGGGCTGATTGGGAGTATAATTACAGATATAACGATAACGGCGGTCACGTACGCCCCCCTGCTGGTCATAACACTTATCCATACGGTCACGTGCGGCAAAAACATAGCGCCGCGATGGCGAAGCATATTTCCCAGCAAATGCCTTGCCATCCATATAGGCAGGAGGCTTGATACCCGCCAATGAAAGAATCGTTGGTGGAATGTCAATGACACTGCGAAGTCCATCATCAATACTGCCGGCCAACCGTCCGTCCGGATAACGGATAATGAGAGGAATATGGGTACCAACCTCTGTTATTTCACGTTTCTGCCGAGGAAGCGGTCCACCATTATCCGAATAAAAGATAAGAATGGTATTATCCCACTCGCCTGCCGCCCTCAATTCATCAATCATCTGGCGGACAAAACAATCCATGCGGTAAATATTGCTGTACATGACAGCAATATCGCGGCGCACAATGCTGTCCTCAGGATAATAGGGTGGCAACACCACATCGTCGGGAGAGACGTAAAGCGTATCCTTCGCACTTTCCCACACCTTTTGCTCATGCGAGGCAAGGGTATTGAATATAGCGAAAAAAGGCATCCCTTTAGGACGGTTGCGCCAATGCGCCTGCCTGCCACATTCGTCCCAAGCGGTCAAAGGCGGTAGAAACTGATAGTCGGTTTTCGGGTTGTTCGTACAATAATAGCCAGCGGCACGCAACAGCTCGGTATAGCACTTTATTCCCTCGGGTAACACAATATCGTAACCGGTTACCGCCGGTGGACGTGCAATCTGCCCCCCTTGCGTACGCATATAGTTGGCATTGATATGCGTGGGATACATTCCCGTAATAAGTGCCGCACGCGAAGGAGCACTAACACCCACTGTCCCATAAATGCTGGTATAGCGTATACCCTCTGCCGCAAGGGCGTCAATAGTCGGAGTCACTGCCACACTGTCACCGAAACAGTGCAGCCAAGGACCGATGTCTTCACATACCACACAAACAATGTTTGGGCTAACAGCATCTCCATCCTCTGTGGTAGAGACAGGGATCCCACCGGCCTTGACCTCCTGCGATACAGTACAAGCAGCCCAAACGGTACTACCATATAAAAAAGAGTGTATTATCTGTTTCATTACTGTTCATTTTACACAATCAGTGCGCCTCTCGAAGAAAAACACGTTGCGAAATACCATTTTCATTGAATGCCTCGATGGCAAAATAATATTTTTGTCCTACCGTGAGGGCACGTAAGTCTAATGAATTATCGCCATATACCATCCACGAACTATACAATTTATCAGGAGCAACACCCCACAATACATTATAGCCTTGCGCACCCTTCACCGCTTTCCAAGAAATGCGGACATTACGTTCGTCCGCTTCACGCACTACCGTAAAACCTTTTACCGTAGCCGGTTTTTTCCCACGTCCCAAACCGAACACGCGAATATTCCCCATTGCCAGATTCTTGCCCGGCACGTAATGGTGGCGATAACGAATATAGCGTGCTTCTATCGGTTGATCCAGTTCTATGTAATTATGAGGGGCATCACGGAAACTGTTGCGATAGTCCACCAATACCCGCCAACGGGCACCATCCACCGAAGCTTCTACAAGATAGCGTTGCCGGAGGTTTGGCATACGTCCCCAAAATCCGGTTTCCTCATAGTCAAAGAAATTCAGTTGCAAGGCATACACGTCACTCACTTCTTCAAGGTCTATCTCCACCCATTGCTTATCGTCATTTTTTCCGGCCACCCAGAAGGTTTTCAAGTTCTCGTCCGTCACATTTTCCACCGGATAACTTTCCAATTGCGAAGAAGCCTTCACGGGTTTGCCATAAGAAAGCAACATCCAGCCCCGGAAACCACCGCTTGTCGTCTGTCGCGAAACCTGGTCGGGAGAATAGTGAGGATAGTCACCGAAGTAAGTATCAGAGTACATCACACCGTCTTCATCAAAAAATGTAGGAAACATACATAACCTACGCTCAAACTTATAATTAATGGACAGATGGATTGTACCGAAATGCCAGTATATTCCTCCCGGACCACAAACCGTACTTCCATGCCCGGCACCGGTAGCAAATCCTCCCGGCTTGTAGCAGAACGGATTATGAGCCGCGTACTGAAAGGGACCCAAAGGAGATTTTCCTACATAAACACCGTCACCATACACATTGAACTGAGTGCCCGGAGCGGCATATTGCAAATAATATTTCCCATTGTGTTTCGTCATCCACGCACCCTCGATGAATGGCTTGATGTCACTGGTATGATTTTCGCCAAAACGTTCCCACCCATGAATGTCAGGACGGAGAAAGAGCAGTGAATCCGGCTTTTTCGCTATCGGCAGGAATTTATTCTTCATATCAAGTTCCTTACCACGGATAGGCCAACGGTTGGAAGACCCCCAATACATATAAGCACGTTCATCATCATCAATGAAAAGGGCAGGATCCTGAAGGTCGTGGAGTACCGATGGCACTGCCTTCCAGTCCCCCCGTTTGGGATTATCGGTATAAAGTATGCTCATGGCTCCGGATGGATTCCCACAAACATAGAGTATGGAATCTTTATAATTATGGGCAGCAGGAGCATTGCAACCTTCGAAATACCATTTTTCGGGAGTAATAAAGTCCCAATTCAGCAAGTCCTTGGAATGCCAGTAACCCCAGGAACGGGTAACGAACATATAATACTCCCCCCGAAACTCCACTACAGCAGGGTCGGCACCCGAACGATAAGACTTGCCCAAATGGGAATTGTGAAAAGGATAAGTATAGTCCAGATTAAGAGGGTTACAGTAGGTAGTAGTACGATATTGTGCATGTAATGAACCGACGAACAACAACATCAACCAAGCGATGCAATACGACTTTTTATCCATAGCTGACAATAAACAAAATACACATAAAACGACAAATAAGGGTGTGTCAAAACGGTTGATGGCACACCCTCATTTTACAACACATTATTTCACTTCTTTAACGACAGAAATTTGAGATACACCGTTTTCATTGAAAGCTTCGATAGCAAAATAATATTTCTGGTCGGTAGAAAGACATTTCATCAGATGCCTACACTCGTCACCATACACCATCCAAGAACTGTAAAGCTTGTCCGGCGCAATACCCCAAAGGATGTTGTATCCTTGTGCACCTTTCACCGGTTTCCAAGTCAGCGTGATGTCACGGCGATCTTCGTGACGGCGAGGGTCAAATGTCTTCACTTGAGCAGGCGCCTTACCTTCGCCCAGACCGAAAATACGGATGGCAGAAATGGAAAGGTGCGGTGTGGGAACATGGATGTTTTTGTAACGTACATAACGTACCCGGGCAGGGATTTCCAGTTCCACATAATCGTGCGGAGTGTCTTTGAAACTGTTGCTACGGTTGACAAGACGTATCCAGTTGACGCCATCTACGGAACCTTCGATAGTGTAACGGTGGCGCAAATCGGGATAACGACCATACATATCACTCTTATAATCGTTGTAATTCACCTGAATAGCGTTTACAGTGGCAGGTGCCTGAAGGTCTATCTCCACCCACTGCGTTTCATCGTTGGAAGAAGCCAGCCAATAGGTCTTGCAATTCTCGTCCGTCAATCCGGCAGCTGTATGACCCTCTACAGCCGAAGAACCTCTGGCAGGCTTGTTGTAAGAAAGAAGCATCCAGCCGCGGAACTCCCCTTTCTTTCCCGGCATAGTAGGTGCATAACGGGGATAATCTCCAAAACGGGTGTCACAATACATGATGCCGTCTTCGTCAAAATAAGTAGGGAACATGCAGAGACGGCGTTCCCAGTGCATATTAATGGGCAGAGCCATAGAACCGAAATGCCAATATTGCCTACCTGGTCCGAGCACCGTACTTCCATGACCGGCACCGTTGATATAACCGCCAGGCTTATAGGAAATGGGGTTATGTTTCTGATAGGTATAAGGTCCCATCGGATGGTCGGCCACATATACACCATCGGCATATACATTGAACTGAGTGCCCGGAGCAGCATATTGCATGTAATACCTCCCGTTGTGCTTTGTCAACCACGGTCCTTCGATATAGCCGCCCAGCACGGTATCGGCATGATTTTCTCCAAAACGTTCCCAACCATGTTTCTCTGGGTCGAGATTGAAAAGTTCCAGCTTCTCGCCTTCTTGTATGAAACGATGGTTCTTGTTGAGCTTCATGCCGCGAATGGGCCACTTGTTGGAAGAGCCCCAGAACATGTAAGCACTGCCGTCATCATCAAGAAAAAGGTCAGGGTCTTGCAAGTTGGTGATGATGGCAGGAGTGGCTTTCCAGTTACCCGACTTGGGGTTGTCGGTATAAAGCACACTCATCACACCCGAAGGATCGCCACAGACATAAAGTACTGAATCCTTGTAGTTATGTGCCGCCGGAGCGTTACAACCTTGTGGATACCAGTTTTCCCCCGGATTGATAAAATTCCAGTTTTGCAAATCCGTAGAATGCCAGTAGCCGTGCGTACGGGTAACGAACATATAATATTCTCCACGAAACTCTACTACGGCAGGGTCGGCACCCGAGCGGTAGGAGATATCTTTCGAAGAATTGTATATCATATAGGTATAGTCTACATTCAGCGGATTACAATAAGTATCCATGCGCATGTCCTGCGCCAAAAGGGGAGACGCCAAGCATAATAATGCCAGCAGCAGATTAGTAATCAGTCTTCTCATTATTTTTTATCTTTATTATCAGGTTATTAATGTTCAATATGTCTTCCGGTAGCTTTTCAGCGGCATAACTCCTGCGGCACATCGTATTCTTTTTGCAAGCGTGCCAGTTCAGCCTTCAGTTCGGTGGTAATCTTCTCCATTCCCTTCTTCCCATAAAGATTGTGCATCTCTTCAGGGTCTGTCTTGAGATCATAAAGTTCCCAATTGTCATCCACGTAGAAGTGCATCAGCTTGTAGCGTTCCATCTTCACACCGTAATGGGCACGCACGCTGTGGAAGCCGGGAAACTCATAATAGTGATAGTACAAGGACTTACGCCAGTCGCGCGGTGTCTTGCCTTTTTCCACCAGTTCCTTGAACGAAACGCCCTGCATGTCCTGCGGAATGGAGATGCCGCACATATCAAGGAAAGTAGGAGCAAAGTCGATGTTCTGGGTCAGACCTGTAACTTGCGTACCCGGTTTGATATGTCCCGGCCAGCGCATCACCATCGGCATACCAAAAGACTCTTCGTACATGAAACGCTTGTCAAACCAGCCATGTTCGCCCAAGTAGAAGCCTTGATCGGTGGTATAGACTACAATCGTATTCTTGTCCAACCCCGTACGTTTGAGATAGTCCAGTATCTCGCCCACACTCTCGTCCACACTTGCTACACAAGCCATGTAGTCTTGCAGGTAACGTTGGTATTTCCATTCAGCCACTTCCTTAAATGAACGTGGCTTGGAATAGAACTCATTATTTCGATCGCGGTAAGCATCAAGGAAACGGCGGCGTTCTTCCGGTGTCATTGTTCCCATGAAAGCGTGCGGCCAAGGGTCAAAGAGCAGGCTGTCGCTATCGATACCCGCAACCATCTTCAAATCGTGACCTTCGTACATGTCACGGTATATATTCATCTTCTGCATCTGTGCTGCGTAACGTCCCTCATAGGCATCGTAATAATTATCGGGAAGCGGAAACTTGGCGTGTTCATACAAACGATAATGCCGTTCGGCAGGTACCCAATTGCGGTGAATGGCTTTGTGGTGCATCATCAGGAAGAACGGCTTGTTCTTGTCACGACCGTTGTCCATCCATTCCTCACAATATTGAGTAATGAGGTCGGTCACATATCCTTTATGAATAGTAGTGTCCCCCTCGGTAATGAACTGTGGGTTACAGTATTCGCCTTGGTCATTGAGAATCATCCAATGGTCAAATCCCGTCGGCTTGGAAATAAGATGCCATTTACCGATGACGGCAGTCTCATAGCCGCCTTGTTGCAACAGTTTAGGCAACGTCTGCTGAGAGCCGTCGAAACCTAGTGCCCAATTCTTCATGAAGCCGTTCTTATGGCTATGCTTACCAGTAAGTATCGCGGCGCGACTGGGGCCTGAAATAGAATTACAGCAATAATTATTCCAGAACACAGCTCCTTCCTGCCCGATACGGTCAATATTAGGAGTAGGTGCCACTTTACCTATAGGATGACCATAGATACTCATAGCCTGCTGTGCATGGTCATCACTCATGATAAAAATAATGTTAGGACGTTCACCGTCTTGCCTGCCTTGTTCCTGAGCCTGAACAGCAGGAACCAATGGAAGCATGGCAAGTCCTAAAGATAGTTTATGATCCATCATCTTCAATGATTTATAAGATTTTTCAATTTATCATATCAACGTAAAAACAGATTCATTCCGCTCATCTGCCGACGATGTTCCTACCCAGAGCCGGAATTCCCCCGGTTCCACCTGCATCTTCATATCAGCACCACAAAAGGCAAGGTCTTCTTCAGTCAGCACAAATGTCAGCGACTTCTTCTCGCCAGCCTTGAGATACAGCTTTTGAAAACCCTTCAATTCTTTCACCGGACGAGTCACACTTCCCACAAGGTCGCGAATATAAAGCTGTACCACCTCTTCACCACCGACTTTACCGATATTGGCTACATCCACTGTAACGGTAAGTGTTTCCCCCTTTTTCAGCTCCTCCTTGTCCAACTTCAAGTTATCCACCTCAAAGCTAGTATAACTTAAGCCATATCCAAAAGGATAAAGCGGAGAATTGGGACAGTCAATATAAGAAGACTTGTAATCCATCTTCGGATTGTCCGGAGGAAGCGGTCGTCCGGTGTTCTTGTGGTTATAGTAAAGCGGGAGCTGCCCCACCGAACGTGGAAAACTCATTGTCAGCTTTCCGGCAGGATTATAGTCGCCTGCGATGACATCGGCAATGGCATGACCACCCATCGTGCCCGGATACCAGGCTTCGAGAATAGCATCCATATTCTCGTCCTCCCAAGTAAGTTCCAGCGGACGACCGTTCATCAATACCAATCCGATGGGCTTACCCGTTTTCTTAAGTTCCTTCAGCAAGTCGCGCTGCGAAGCAGGCAGGGTGATGTCCGTGCGGCAAGCAGCCTCGGCACTCCAGTTCTGGTCTTCACCGGCAGCAACCAGAATGACATCTGCCTGACGAGCCACGGACACAGCTTGTGCAAATCCTGCAGTTCCAGGCTTACGAAGATCGCAGCCTTCGGCATAAAGAAAACGTACGTTCGAGTTTCCGTACTTTTTTTCCAACCCTTCAAAAAGAGTGACACTCCGTTGACGGTCTCCCCGTCCACCCCAACCACCGTTCACACTGTTACGTTCTTTCACCATAGGGCCTATCAAAGCTACAGTCTTACGTTCGGAGGGTTGTATCGGGAAAAAGTCATTCTCATTCTTCAACAATACTACCGACTTACGAGCAGCATCGCGCGCTGCTTCCAAGAACTCGGGTTTCATGATAGTAGCCTTCTCACGCTCCTCATTCAGATAGCGGTAAGGATCGTCCATAATGCCTAAAAGGAATTTCATCTCCAGAATGCGGCGTACGGCATTATCAATGGTTTCTTCGTTCACCTTGCCCTCTTTCACGGCTTGCAGCAGATGTGCATGAAACACACCTCCGGTCATATCCATCTCGATGCCCGCATTGGCAGCCAACTCGGCGGCATGAGCCTCGTCGCGTGCCACGCCGTGGGGAACAAGCTCATTGATAGCCGTATAATCCGTCACTACAAAACCGTTGAACCTCCACTCATCGCGAAGCACATCCTGATAAAGGAACTTACTGGAAGTGCAAGGCACACCGGAAATCTCATTGAAGGCAGTCATGAAAGTAGCCACACCCGCATCTTTGGCAGCCTTGAAAGGTGGGAAATAAATATCGCGCAAAGAGCGCTCGGACACATCAGTCGTATTATAATCACGACCAGCTTCAGCAGCACCATATGCACAGAAGTGTTTGGCGCAAGCCAGCATCTTGTCCAGCCGCATCAAGTCTTCGGGCTTCTCACCCTGGAAACCGCGTACACGTGCGGCAGAGAGCAATGAACCCAGATAAGGATCCTCACCAGAGCCTTCCATTACCCGTCCCCAACGTGCATCACGTGAAATGTCCACCATGGGGGCAAAAGTCCAGTTAACACCCACTGCCGAAGCTTCGGCAGCGGCAATGGACGCACTTCTTTCTGCCAGTTCAGCGTCCCAGGCACACGACTCGGCCAAAGGAATAGGGAATATCGTTTTAAAACCGTGTATCACATCGAAAGCAAAAAGCACTGGAATCTTCAACCGGGATTCCGCTAGTGCCGTCTCTTGTGTCTTGCGGATGGCGGCAGAAGAAGTGGCATGGAAAAGACTGCCTATGTATCCTTTCTTCAATAGAGGTTCAATGTCCGTATTTACTTGCGGACCGGTCACAATATCGCTCTTGGCAGAATATTGGGTCATCTGACCTATTTTCTCTTCAAGTGTCATCAAGGCAAGTACAGAATCGACACGCTCTTCTATCCGTTTGTCACCGCTGTAACTCTGCCAATCACCGGCTCCTGAAGTACATGCCATACCCACAGAAAGTATCAGGGCAGCTCCAATCAATAATTTCTTTTTCATAGTAAATGCTTTTATAGTTTTAAGATAGCCATTACGGGAGCATGATCGGAGAGATAGCCGTTGTCCGGCTTATCATCAATGGTTCGGTAACGCTCCACCTCTACAGCACCTTTTATAAAAATAAAATCTATCAACCTACGTTTCTCTACCGGGATGCGCCCGAAGTCATGGAAACTCCATGTCGGTCCGTAAGCGACTTTCGCCGTAACGCAAGCATTCTTCATTCCACCTTCCGTCAATACAGTGACCGGCTCGGAATCTACCGTTCCATTAAAGTCTCTGGTAACAATTACCGGAAGGTCACCCGCCATTTGTTTTATCTTCTCAAGTATCAGCACGGCACTTTCGCGACGTGCCACTTTACCTACATGATCGAAATGAGTATTGAAAGCAGCTATTTCCCTACCACTCACCTTGTCTTTCAGTACCGCCCAAGTCACAATACGCTCGCAAGCCGCATCCCAGCCTTTCTTTCCGATGGAATCAGGAGTTTCACTCAGCCCAAAATTTCCACTCTTCAATAGTTCGAAACGGTCTGTCTTATAGAAAAGAGAGCAATACTCACCTTTCTCTTCTCCATCTGCACGACCTACACCGAGAGCGGTATATTGCGGAAGACGCTCCTTCAAGTCATCGAGTTGGTTCTTCACCACCTCTTGCATGCCTATAATGTCCGGAGCATAATAAGCAATCATTTGTGCCGCATGGTCCTTGCGGTATTTCCAATTGTTCATACTGTCCGCCACATGATCCAGACGGATGTTGAACGACATCACCTCTACTTTGGCTTCCGGTTGCCTGCCGCACGAGGCGACAAGCAATGCGAAAACAACCAATACACTATTGATAAACACGTTTTTCATGGTTACAAACCTTTTTAATCTATGTAAAACCTAATCAAAATCAAAGAATCCTATCAAACAACCTAATCGACCTTGTTCAAATAAGGAGAAGTAAAGCCTAATCTCCTCAAACCCTTCTGGACATCGGGATGACTCATGAAAAGTTTCCAAATCAAACCGGTACGATAGTTCTCTATCATCACAATAATCGGCCCTTGGTCAATGGCAAGATACGAAGGTGCAAACCAATTCTCCGTCAAATTGAACGCATCCTTGAAACCATATTCACCCCAAAGACGGTCACCCAACTCTTCATAGAAATAACGCATGGCTTCCAAAGAATATTCAGGTGCATATGGAATAGAGGAAAGAGCAGCGGTAGGCGTAATCACACCACGGTCATTACCGGGACTATGGGCAGAATAACCTTTGTCACCGTCACTGGCAGTCAATCCCCAACATTTTTCGCCGTAACCCTTGTAACCCTTCGGATTGTCAATGCAGTAGGCACGGTTAATCAAGGTATGAGCCTTCATCTGTTCCTCGTAATCGGCATAACGATCTTTCAAGCCACGTGGGTCAAGCCCCATGTAAGAATAATGAGTGAAGAAGAGAGGACCTCCCTTTCCGTGGTTGTTTCCAAGAGGAAGCTTGATGCCGTAATACTCCCGACCGTTCAGAAAAGTATTCGCATTGGCCCAGCCTTTATGATAAACGCTCTCGGCAATCGGATAAGTAGGGGAAGACGCGCCCAAAATGTAAACAATGTGACACTCGTTATGACCTTTAATCTGATGATTCATCGCCCATCCGTTGTTTGGCGACCAATGCCAATACATCACATCTTGTCCCTGAGTAAAAAAGTTCCATTCTGCTTGACGCCACAGATTATTGATTATCCCGCGGATACGGTTTTCCGTTGGATTATCCTTTGTAAAATACTGATGGGCAGCCAACAAGCCTTCGAACATGAAAGCGGATTCTACAATATCCGCTCCATCGTCCTTACGACTGAAAGGAATGGTCTTGCCGGTTTTACCGTTCATCCAATGTGCCCACATGCCGTGATAGCTGTCGGTATTCTTGTCGCTCAGAAAGCGGACTATCTTCAACATACGTTCAGCGCCCTGTTCGCGAGTGACAAAACCACGCTCTATACCGACAATGATAGCCATCACTCCGAAACCCGAGCCACCGATGGTAGCTGTCTCGGCACCTCCGTTGCTCCGTTCATGCGCCAATCCTGATTCGGGATGGGCAAAATCCCAAAAGTAACGGAAAGTTTGCTTCTGGACAAGGGTCATGAGTTCATCATCGGAGAGTTGCTTTTCTGTCACACCAGATGGTGGATTTATGGCATTTACCGAGCACGAACAAACCCCCAAAAACAAGAAAAAAAGAAATATATTTTTCATAATACCTATTTTAAACATTTTAATCACATAAGAAGTAGGAGTAGCCTTAGGCTACTCCTCACACACCTTATTTATTTTGCTTCAATATTCCTTGAGAAATATCAATCTGCTTCTGTGGAATGTAGAATGTGGAATGCTGGCTCATATTGAAGTTTGTCTTTCCATGGGCCTTCAGCATCTTTTCTGCATATCCGGGAACAACTTTATCAGCCCGAATCAAATCAAAGAAACGGTGTCCTTCCATTGCTAATTCAATGCGACGCTCATTCCATATGATTTCACGCAACTTTGCCTTATCCCTCTCTGTTATTTTAGGTAATACAGTGGGATCATCACCGGACTTACGAGCACGGTCTCTGACCAATTCCAATTTAGCCAGGGCGTCATCTACTAATGGGTCGCTTTCACCATTTGCCAACTCATTGCAGGCCTCAGCATACATTAACAGTACATCCGCATAACGCAGAAAATACAAGTGGCAATTTTGTTTAGCAAAATTATTGGCATTCCAATAAGTTGTAGGCCACATTGTCTTTTTATTGGCACGCGGTTGTACTCCCGGTTCGTCCTTGAAGTTTATAACCCCAACTCCTTCCATATTTTCGCCATCGTAAATGATAGTAGCCTCCCGTCTCGGATCACCTGATTCATAAGCCTTATCCAAAGATTCTGACGGAGAACAGAATCCCCAACCTTTGAAACCTCTGACACCTTGCCACTTCACATATTCGGAAGCCTTATCTCTCGTCTTGTCTGATCCCCACAAATACTGGTCGGCCAGCATCACTTCATCAGAATAATAAGAATCCGGGCTAAACAAATCACGGTAATTGTGATGCAGGTTATATTCTCCCCTACTTATTACCTGCCCTGCATATTGTTTTACACTTGCATAATCTTGACGGAACAAATAAACTTTAGCCAACAAGCCTTCTGCAGTTCCTTTCGTAACTCTTCCTCTCTCAGCAATCCCCCATTCATCACGGGTTGGCAAATTCATTGCCGCATAGGATAAGTCATCAATAATCTGCTGATAAATAGCTTCTTCAGAAGCGCATGGCTGATCATATTCATCGGGATTCTGAACTTTAGTAACCAAAGGTACGCCACCGTAAGTTCTCACCAAGTTAAAGTAAAAGAAACCACGGAAAAAACGTGCCTGTGCAATGCTTCTAATCTTTAACTGCTCATCTTTCAACACATCCAAGTTATCCAATGCTACGTTACAGAATCCGATTCCTTTATAATTTCCGGTCCACCAGCCGTTCAATTCAGAAGTATAAACATCATAAGTAAAATCATTCAATGAATTCACGCGAGCATAACTACCATCTGCCGGTGAACTTCCTGTATCAGAATTGTCACTCGGCACCTCCATAATGCCAAACCAAGAAAAGCCGATCAAGTCCCAACTTTTCATTTGAGAATATATAGCATTAATTCCCATCAAAGCACCTTCTTCTTCCCCGAAGAAAATATCTTGCGTCAATTTCCCTTGCGGCTTTGTATCCAAAAAATCAGAACAAGAGGTAAAAACCAATGCTGAAGCTAATAAAAGTGAATATATCTTTTTCATAATCATTTCCTATTTTTATTTTCCATTAGAATGTAAGATTCAAGCCAAAACGGCAGGTAGCGGTAATCGGATAAATATCACGGTCAAGCCCCCCTAAGATTTCAGGAGTAAATCCGTTATAATTCGTAAAATAAAGCAGGTTATTACCTGAGAAGTACAATCTCAAATTCTGGATATGCACTTTTTGCATCAAGTTTTTTGGGAATGTATATCCTAATTCCACAGTCTGTAACTTCACATAGTTGCCACTCTCAACATAACGGTCGGAAACAAAATAATTGTTACCCTCAAATGTCATGCGCGGAATGGAAGTATTCCTATTGTTTTCAGTCCATCTATCCAAGAACGAACGATCCCAGTTATCAACACCAGCATTTCTTTCAGCTTGTTTGGCATTATAAATCTTATTACCAAAATTACCCTGCAAATCAATTGACAAATCAAAGCCTTTCCAAGCGGCAGTTATACCCAAACCACCGATAAACTTCGGAGTAGGAGAGCCTAAATCCGTACGGTCTTCAGCAGTTATATATCCATTGCCATCCGTATCTGCATAAATCAGATCACCCGGAGCTACATTTGCCTGATACTTCTTCTTCGCATCACCGGAAGCAGCCGCAGCCATCGCATTATACTGCTCAATCTCCTCATTACTTTGGAAAATACCAATAGTCTTGTAACCATAAAAATACTTGATTGGCATTCCTTCTTCTGTCATATGAACACTTTTTCCGGAACCTATATCCCCACTGGTGATACGTTTACCTCCCAAATTAGTCACCTCATTCTTAATTGTAGTTCCAGTCAAGCGGATGCCATAACGAAAATCCTTAAACGAGTCTTCCCATTTCACCGTAAAATCAAGTCCAGAGTTACGTACTGAGCCCACGTTTGTTTCTACAGAGGCAAGTCCTACAGAAGCAGGAACATCCACATTTACCAACATTTCTTTTGTATCTCTTCTGTAATAGTCAAACTCTAAAGAAAAGCGATTATTGAACAAGCCTAAATCAAAACCAAGATCCAACTGCTCTGAACGTTCCCAATGGATTTGTGTATTATAAAGAGAAGTTACAGTACCACCAGAATAATAATCACCACCAAATACAGCATCATAAGTAGGGGCTACATTAGCCAATGCATAATATTTGTCATTACCAATCTTATCATTACCAATTTGCCCCCAGCTACCTCTAATCTTCAAGTTACTCAACCATTCAACATTATCTTTAATAAAAGCTTCTTCAGAAATCCTCCATCCGGCAGCTACTGACGGAAAATATCCCCAACGGTTATCCGGTCCAAACTTCGAAGAGCCATCGGCACGTATAGAAGCCGTCAACAAATATCTGTCCATTAAAGCATAGTTGGCACGGAACAAGTAAGACATCATGGCTTCATGTTTTCCATTATTCTCAAGTCCACGTGTATCGCTTGAAGACTGATCCAAATACCAATAGTCTTCCACTTCTGAGAAGAAATTACGTCCTGACCCGCCTAACTTTTCATTAGTGTATTTTTGAGCAGTAATACCACCCAAAAGATTCAGACGATTTTTATCATTGATTTGCCAATCATAAGTCAAGATATTCTCCCACAGCCAAGTAAAATCTCTAGTCCATGTTTTAGACAAGCTGTTCTCATCTACCTTTTGATACTCCGAGATATAATACTTAGGAGTAAAATTACGACTTCTACCATTAATATAATCAATGCCCAAGCTGGTCTTAAAATTCAACCCTTTAATAACTTCCCAATTCAAGAATGCACTACCCACAATTCTATCTTTCCAATTATCACTATTCATATAATGGAGGGTAGCAAGCGGATTAGCAGTAGATGCCACCTGAGGATCGGAGAAATTACCATTCTCATCATAAGGAGTAATGATAGGACTCAGTTTATAAGCAGATTTTACAACTCCCTTATTTTCATTTTTTGTATGACTGAAAGAAGCCGATAAGTTATGCCCGATAGTCAAATGTTTGTTTATTTTATATGAATTATTGGCACGCAAAGTAAAACGGTCATAAGAATTTTCCTTTATGATACCATCCTGTTGGAAATATCCGGCACTCAAATTATAACGTACCTTTTCTGTTCCGCCACTAACAGCAACTTGATAATCACGGACAGACGCTACTCGGAAAATCTCATCGAACCAATTGGTCCCTTTTCCGAAAGAAGCCGGGTCATCATAAACAAGACCGCCATCTGGATTAATATTCAAGTTAGCTTCATTTTGCAGCATAGCATATTCAGAAGCCGTACACATCTCAAACTTACCGCTATTTTGGAACTGAAATCCTTCACTGGCAGTAATGTTCACCTGTGCTTTACCTTCAGCACCTTGCTTGGTGGTAACAATGATTACACCGTTAGCACCGCGAGAACCATACATGGCAGTAGCAGAAGCATCCTTCAATACCTCCATGGACTCAATATCATGGTTACTCAGGAATGATATATCGTCCATAAACATTCCATCAACCACATAGAGCGGATTGCTATTATTAGTAGTACCGATACCACGAATGCGCACTTCAGGAGAGCTACCCGGAGCACCGCTTGCAGAGATAAATACACCGGACACACGACCTTGCAACGCGTTAGCCACATTAGGTGTAGAAATCTTTTTCAAATCATCGCTCTTGATAGAACCAACAGCACCGGTCAAGTCTGATTTACGCTGTACACCATAGCCTACAACTACAACTTCATCGATCAACATATTGTCTTCTTGCATTACTACATTAATAGTAGTACGACCATTCACTGCTATTTCTTGGTCTTTCATACCAATATAGCTATAAAGCAAGACAGCGTTACTGGGAACATTGGTAATCTTATAATCACCATCAAGTCCAGTAACGACTCCTTGCTGAGGAGCCCCCTTTACCGAAACTGTAGCACCAATAACAGTCATTCCCGTCTTGTCGGAAACGACACCCGAAACCGTAATTTTGTTCTGCGCCATCGAAACAACGGCAAACAGCAACATCACACATGTAATTAATAAATTTTTCTTCATTTTGTATTGATTTAAAATTCTTTTGCAAAAGTATAGGAGCAATTGATGTATGTCAAAAAACAAACTACCACAAGATTACCACAACCTACTCAAGCACTACAACGTAACTACTACAGCATTGTATAAAATACTAATTCCCAATAATATACACTAGGAAGTTATTTAAAAAATTATTCAGACTGCAGGCCTATCCAAATAGAAATATGCTGTTGAAGTTACATGATCTTGGCGGTAGAAATTAACAAATCCTGGCGGAAAGTCTTTATCCGTGATATGTAGGTCTGAATTTTCATCTAATAAACGATAGAATTTCAGTTTACCGCTTCTATCTATAGTAACCGGTACAAGAGGAACCTTCGCCTTGTACAGTTCGAGTACCTTTTGATATGGAGCACCTCCAATCTGCTGCAATGTAACTCTTATATCATGATGAAAATAAATCGGGTCCTGCACGTGGAAACGATACATACTCCACCAACAACTGTCCGCATTTGCAATCGGACAACCTTGATAACGGTGGGAATACTCGCCCTGCCCCCAAGCCGTACCAATATAGTCTTCAACTCCCGTACCACTCAATGTGGGAAATTCCTTATCTCCGTCAATGTAGAACTTGATTTCACCTTCTCCCCACCAAGTAGTTTCATAGGCCTTATTGGCAAAGATACCCAAGCTTACCCCCAAAAAGCGCCCCCTGCCCGATAGTTGGGGAAGAACAGTATAATCCACTCCCAACTTGGTGGATTTGTCTTCACGCCAGACAGCATGAAAATAGCTCATCTCCGAATCCCATTCCGGCAATTTAGTAAAGTTAATATCATAAAACAAGTGTGTCAGGTCCTCATCCGAGGTATTCACAAACACCACTTTGGCACCGGTGCGGTAAGGCATCGGAATACAACAGTTAAAAGAACGCTTCTCCGGATTAGAAAAGAAACAGTTCTCAAAACGAGATGTACGTGACAGCGGATTCCCAAAAAAATCTCCCAAAGGGACATCCACTGCCGGAACAACAGAGTTATCCCAATAAAACTTGATACGCAACGCACGAAGCATCTTAGGGTTACGTTTGCTGACTGTCAGCCAAATACGGTTAATGATCCCGGGTCCTTGCTGAGACAACAATACACAGCTGTCTCCCGCCATGATTCTGCCGAAAGCACTTCCTTTTGCACCTTTATTGGCTTGAGCTGCCGTTCCCTTGGCACCGGTAGGATTTTCAAAACTTGTCCACCGCGTTTCATGGCCTTCAGGCACTTTCCATATTTGGGCATGGCTCAAAAAAACAAACGAAAACAAGACTGATATAAGAACTATTCTTTTCATTTTTTTATATTTATGGCATTTATACTATTTCCCTTTATAAGGCAACTTAAAACTCTCACCGATAACGCTCCTCCTATACTTCGCATCGTAAATGCGACGATTATGCTCGGACACTTTACGCCTATAACCTTCTTTATACCTAAAATTACGGCTGACAGGCTGTGGTTCCTTCGGCTCCACTACTACGCGTCCGTTCCAAGTAGTCTGATTTGTACAAGGAGGCAAGGCAGCATCCCAAGCATCAAATTCGGCCAAAAGGCTGTCTGCCAACTCCGGATATTCACCACTCAAATCATAAACCTCTTCCTTATCGTCCTTCATATCAAAGAGCTGGATTTTTCTTGTACTTCCCTGATCGTTATAAACTAACTTCCAATCTCCTTTACGGATGGCAAAATCCTCATCCCTACGCCAGTAAAGCGTAGAATGCGGACGCTTGTCTATAGGCCACTCACTTTTCAGATAGGGTAAAAGGCTGACTCCATCCAAAGAATATTTCTGTCTGGAAGTTCCACCGACAGCCTGCATAACTGTAGGAAATATATCAAGACTGATTACCGGATTATCATAAACCATACCTTGAGGCAACTCCGAGGGCCACGACATTATATAAGGAACTCGAATTCCACCTTCATAAGTATCAGCTTTATATCCTCTGAAAGGTCCAGGACTTGACATGGTCGTATTACCTCTGTCTTTATATTCATAACCGGTGCTACACTCTATTCCCTGCCCACGAGGAGAACCATTATCACTGATAAGAATAAAAAGAGTATTCTCTTCCAAACCATTTTTTCTCAAACTTTCCATGACACGACCTATACCATCATCCAAAGCCAACACCATAGCTGCAAAAACTTTCCGGTCTTCATGATGGAATCGCCTCCCCTCAAGCCGATTCACATAGTGTTCGGGAACTTGCCAAGGCGAATGAACGGCATTATACGAAAGGCAAAGCAGAAAAGGAGAGGAAGCATGCTTGTCTATAAACTCCACAGCTTCACGTGTAAAACAGTCCGTAATATATTCACCACTTTCGTGCAAAGGGGGTTGAATCTCGCCATTCCGATACAAAGGGCAAAAGTCATAAAGTTCCACTCCCGGTTTATCTGTAGAACGATAATAATCATGGGTATCAGACCAAAAACCATAGAATTGGTCAAATCCCCTACGATTAGGAGATTGTTCGGGAGAGTCAGCCATATGCCATTTTCCGACAAATCCCGTAGCGTAGCCACAATCGCGGACCATTTCACCCAAAGTAGATTGCCCTTCGGGAATCTTTGCCCAAGGATGCAGATTGTTATAGAAACCAAAGCGTTGTTGATAAACTCCCGTCAAGATACCTGCACGAGACGGTCCACTTATGGAACAAGACACATACCCTTGGCTGAATTGTACTCCCCTGCGGGCAAGTGCATCAATATTCGGTGTCGATACGTCTACCGCCCCCTGATAACCTACATCCCCCCAACCCATATCATCGGCAATGACCAACACAATATTGGGACGTTGGGATTTATCTCTTTGCACATTGCCTGCATTACTCCCGCTGAAGGGGAGTAATGCAGCAACAGACACTAATGTACATGAAACTTTCATATTGCTATCAGCTTAACGTCCAAAGTCGCATACAGAAGCTTTAATCTTCATTTCCGCCTTATGCTTCTCTGCAAGTTCCACAAGCTCTTTCACTATTTCAGGATGTTTTTCCGAAACCTCATATTGTTCAGAAAAATCTTCTTCCACATTATATAAGAAAGGAATTTCCGGGCGTTCCCAAACAGCATGCCGGGTATAAGGATCGGTAAGGGTACTGAAATGAATCTTCCAAGGACCTTTACGAACTGCCAGTAAATGGCTGCCACGCCAATAATACATCTCATCACGTGAAGACTCCCTCTGTTCCCACAACATGGGAGTCTGATCCATTCCGTCAAGTGTCACTCCCTCAGGTAGAGGAATACCTGCCATATTTAAGAATGTCGGCAAAATATCCATTGTTGCCATCATGCCTTGCTGCGTACACGGCGCTATTCGGCCCGGCATACGGAAAACAGCCGGAACGCGGAGACCTCCTTCCCAACAGGTAGACTTCCCTTGACGTAAAGCACCGGCAGAACCTCCATTCAGGCGCTGTACCAACCATGGTCCGTTGTCACTGGTAAAAATGACCAATGTGTTTTCATCCAGACCATTTTCCTTCAAGGCTTTCAATACTTCACCCACACTCCAGTCCAGCTCCTCGACCACATCGCCATACAGCCCCCGGTTACTCCTGCCTTCGAAACGCTCGTTCGTATGCAACGGCGTATGGGGGAAAGTATGTGCCAAGTAAAGGAAGAATGGACGATTCTTATTCTTTTTGATATAGTCTACAGCATATTCGGTATAACGCCGTGTCAATTCTCCCTGCTCAGGCTTGATTTCAAGAACAGAATCCCCCCGCATCAATGAGGCAGGGCGCATATCGTTCGAATAAGGTATTCCGAAAAAATCATCAAAACCATGGTCAGTAGGCAAATAAGGAGAAAAATGCCCCAAATGCCATTTACCTACACAAGCGGTAGCGTATCCATTCTGCTGCAACAGTTTGGCAACAGTCACTTCATCTTGTCCCAATCCTGCTTTGGAATCCGGGAAAAGAACATCCCGTTTATCGCCATACAGTCCATTACGAACCGGTAACCTGCCGGTCATCAGTGCACTGCGGCTAGGCGTAGAAACAGAAGCGCCCACATAAAACTGTGTGAACTTCATCCCTTCCGAGGCCATACGGTCAATGTTCGGGGTATGTATGGTAGGGTTTCCATAGCACCCCAAATCTCCATATCCCATATCATCACAGAAAATCAATACAAAATTCGGCTGCTCCTTCTCCTGCTCCGAACTACAAGACGAAAACATCATTTGAGAAACCGTAGTAGCAGCCAATAATGGAAATAAACTAATTTTTTTCATTTCATGTCCTCCAACTATTTATTCGTCCCCCCAAAGGTCCGCTTTGTTCCCCTTGTTCTTTCTCCATTCATGACGCCATTTGTGTATCATCACATTGTTTACCATCGGCTTCAGCTTACGGCCCGCCTTGTCGGGAATGGCCGGGACAGCCGTCGCCTTGTCCTGATACCAGTAAGCAACGGTAGCCAGGTCGAGCGTCAGGCAATTGTTGTGTCCATGCTCGATGGTGGCTTTCAGCCCTTTCTCGAAGAAGACGGGATCTTGAATAAAGAACCGATAGACATGTGTACGCCCCAAGAATCCGACATCATTATTCACACGTGGATAGCCGAAGTAGATATGCTGGTAGGGCTCTTTCGGGCACCAGGCGGTGTTGAACAAATCTTCCGTACCGGTTCCTATCAAGGAAGACTGTTTTTCACCGTCGATGAACCACATGTCATCGCCTTCACCATACCACATGGGGGTAGGGCACTGTACATAATAGTTCAATCCCACAAAATGGCCCTTTCCCTTGATATCGGCAAACACATAATTGTCGGCTCCGTCCTTATTCTCCGTCTGCTTACCCACGGAACCCCACTCGGTCTCCCCTTCGGGAAGCGCTTCGGTAATCTCACGGTTAAACCACGCATGGAAACGTCCCATGTCCTTGGGCAGTTCCTTCATCTCCACATAGTCTATGTAGTAGTAGAAGGCGCCGATGTTGACATCCGTCTGATTCTCTATCTCAATGCGCGCACCTTTGGCAAAAGGCATGGCGAAATAGCTGCACAAACCCGTACCACCGTTGGGACCGGAAGAAAGGGCAAAAGAAGCATAGTTATACTGTTCGTTCCATCCCTGGCCGAAAAAGGGACCGATGGGGGACACGACAGAAGGCTCGTCGCTGCCGTCCCAGTACATCCGAAGGATGATGTCGTTACGGGAAAGCTGGCGCGGTCCCGGAGACATCGTTATCCAGATATGGTTGATTACGCCTGCCCCCTTGATGTCGGCCAAGACAGCCGTTTCGCCCGGCTTGATGGCCTTCAGGTGGTCACGGTTGTTGCCCGTACGGTCATAACTGCTGACACGGCGGTTGCGCAAGCCTTCCTTCATCTTGGCAAGGTCATACATTTCACTAGACATATTGGTCTGCGCAAAAGCGCTGCCTACTCCCATCAAAAGGGAGAATAAACCTACAAAAAACTTTTTCATCATGGTATTCTTCATTTTTCAAATTATGTTTTTCATCAATCTATCGGTTGTCACTTTCTTGTGGCATCCGACTTCCTTATCTTCTCCTCCAGTATCCGCGCCAGCCTGCGTGCCACTTTGGGATGCTGTTCATACACATTTGTGGTCTGGTATGGGTCTTCCTCCAAATTATAAAGCTGCACAGAGGGTGCATCCGGCTTTATCCGGGCATTTTCTATATCGCTGTTCACCCGATGGGTGAGCTGGAAAGCGGATGCCCCGCCCAAGTCATGGTCACCGACATTCTTTCCGGTAAATCCACCGCTGTTTTGCGCCGGAATATAGACCCACTTCCCTTTGCGAATGGAAAGATGGCTCTTTTGGGAAGGACAGATAATAATATGGTCCCGAATCATTTTCCCGGGATTTCCGATAAGGGCAGGAAGCATATTGAAACTGTCCGGCCCGTCCTGCTCCTGCAATTCATATCCTGTGAGGGCAGCCAAAGTGGCAAGCATGTCAACATTGGACATCAACTGGTTGGATACGCTGCCCGCAGGAATCCTGCCCGGCCAGCGGACAATCATAGGAATGCGATGCCCGCCTTCCCAAGCTCCGAACTTGAAACCAAGAAGCTTGCCGTTGATATGGTGTCCTGCCTTCCAAGCTCTCTGCCCTCCATGATTCAGCATTCCTCCGTTGTCACTGGTGAAGATGAGCAGAGTATTTCCCGCCAGCCCTTCCTCATCGAGGGTACGCATAATCTCGCCTACCACCCAGTCCAATTCATGGATTGAATCACCGTAAGGTCCTGCCTCACTGGTACCTACAAAGCGTTCGGCCGGTGTAAAAGGATGATGGATGTTGGTGGTAGCATAATACAAGAAGAAAGGTGAATCCTTATGTTCCTTTATCCACTGCACGGCCCGGTCTTTCAAAGTAGTGGCTACAGCCCTGTCTTTGTACAAACGGTGCGCAGCCGTGGCTCCACCAATAGAGTTGATACCGAATTTTTCATCGAACTCCTCCGTTTCTGCCCTCTTGCCTCTTACAAACGGGTCGTTGGGATCATAACCCACCACATGATGGTTCTCCACATAAACAAAAGGTGGATGACTGTTGAGAATAGGCACACCGAAGTAATAATCGAATCCCAATTCAAGTGGTCCGGGAGCCAGTTCCTTGTTCCAGTCCATCTTTTCGTCCGTACGGAATCCAAGATGCCACTTCCCCACGATGGCAGTGGAATAGCCGGAACGTTTCATCACATCCGCAATTGTGGTGCGTGCCGTATCAATTTGCAGAGTCTGATTCAGGAAGATTGCCCCCCAAATATCCTCACGGCAAGGATATTGACCGGTCATCAGTCCATAACGTGAAGGCGTGGAAACAGCCGAGGATGAATGAGCGTCCATAAAGCTACGGCCCTGCGATGCCAGACGGTCTATATTGGGAGTCTTGACCTTGGTGGCACCGTAACAACCAATGTCGCCATAGCCCAAGTCATCAACGTTGATAATGATTACATTGGGCTTGACCTCAGTGGAAGCCGGAGATTGCTGCGCGACGGCAGGCAAAACGCTGAATCCCATCCCTACTGTGAAGGAGAGAGACCCGGTAAGTAATTTGTGTTTCATATTTCACTCAATTTATCGGTTAATACAACATTATTAAGAATAGAACATCAATGAATCCTGAATATCTTTATCCCATTCAAGAACGTCATCCCTTTCACCGCCTCAAAGTTCACCGTAAGGTTTCCACCGGTTACGGCAACATGCAGTTTCTTGGATATGCAACGGTTCCCGCCTACTTCTATCGCCGGAGAGAAATGATTCAGCCAAGGTCGGTTGTTGACAGAAACATTGAAGACACTGCCGCGGAAATCGGCATTGTCTAGGGTAGCGACAGCTCCCAAATCGTAAGTCACCCGCTCGGAACGTGCGTTCAGGTCAGCAAAAAGAAGTTCTACTTCATAGTCGCCGTCGGGCAAGTCGAAGCGATAGGCCCTGATGTCCTTGCGTTTGGTCTGGAGCAAAGGAACATTACGGGTGTCTTTCACCTCGGCAGTGGTTCCGATACGTCCCGGAGAACGGCGGAAAATCTCTCCACCTATGTAGCCCCAACTTCCAGGAGTATAAGCTTGGTCGGGAAGCCAGCAAAGATCACTCTTGTCATCCGTAAAGAAACAGTTGCTGCCCACGTTCACTGCAAGTTCCAGCTGTCCGGAGCCGACTGCCGCGATATGGCGAGGCTGCATCTTCACAAAAATGTCCGAAACCTGCTCCACCTTCTTCCCATGGCAGATACCTGAAGCCACAAGCGTGTTTCGCCCCGCAACGAGAGGCACTTGCCACACTGCATGGCAATTCTCGATGCCTTGCACGGAGAGCTTCGTGCCGTTGACAGACAACTCCACCTTATCCAGATTGGAATACACTTTCACCGGATGTTCCACCGCTTCACCGTCCGAAACCACAGTCCGATGCTTCCAGTCATCCACAGCAATGTGCAGCACCGGAATATCCTTGCGCAGGAATGCCTGGAAATAATAGAACACATCTTTAGGACGGCGGTCATTGTACATCAGTCCTTTATTATTGATATGCGGCGTAGCCTCCTGGCGACTGGCAGAACTGAAATCAATGAAGTTCCACTCCGTGGCGCCCACTATGAACGGTCGCTTCATGATAGCGGGCAGATAGTATTCGAGGTACAACTGCTGCCATTGCATGGAGAAATCGAATATCTGCGGATCGAGCGACTGCAAGCGCGGGTCGGAACCGGCACCGAACTCACTGATTATTAACGGACGGTGCGGGTATTTACGATGCTCTTCGTCCACAAAGCGGTCGAAAGACTTGAAGTCGTTCTCATACCAGCCCTGATAAAGGTTCCAACCGGAAATGTCGGTGATATTGCTGAGACCGATTTTATTGTAAATCTGATTGCCGTGGTAGGCCATCGTACTCAGACGGTAGGGGTCTTCCCTCTTCAGAGTTTCCTCCAGATGCCGGGCAAGCGCCAAGGTATTCTCGTAGAAACCGTTGAGCCGTTGTTTCTTCACCCGATACTGCAGCTGGATAACAGCCTCGTTCATATACCCCCACATAATGACGGACGGATGGTTGTAATGCTGGCGAATCATTTCGCGCAAGGCGCTTGTGGCATTCGCGCGGAACTCGTCACCCAAAGCTATCAAATCTACTACCGGAATCTCCTCCCATACCAGCATGCCGAGTTCGTCGCAAGCACGCAACACGGCATCGTCCTGTGGGTAATGTGCCAGACGGACAAAGTTCACACCCATGTCTTTCAGCAACTGCATATCCCTGCGGTGCATCTCATCCGAAAGCGCTATGCCCATCGGCATCTGGTCCTGATGACGGCAAGCTCCCATAAGTTTCAGGGGTTCCCCATTCAACTTGAAGCCTTCCTGCGCATCCACGCTGAACCAGCGGACCCCCAAAGGGACACGTGTCTCATCTTTCAACACCTTGCCACGCACATCTTTCAAAGAAACTTTCACGCTGTACAGATAAGGGGAATCGGGCGACCACAACTGTGGCTTTTCCAACTGTAACCGTTCCTTGAAGGCGAACGCCCCGTCGGCATCTATCCGGACGCTGCGCAAAGATTGGGCTACGGTCTTCCCATCTGTATCCAGCACCTCGACGTCCAACTTCAACACCGCACGCCGCACATCACGGTTCACCAAAGTCCCACGCACACTGATTTCTGCCCTATCCTCACTCACGGAAGGCAAATCGACATAAATGCCCGTAGAGGCATAGTCGGTAAGGCTGATGTGCTGCTTTGCAGCACTGATGAGCCACACATTGCGGTAGATGCCGCCAAAGATGGTGAAGTCGCCGGACAAAGGAGGTATCCGGTCGTTCTGATTATTGACGTGCACCATCAGCAGATTCGGGGCATCGGTCCTTACTTTATCCGTAATGTCTACGGTAAAGGCAGAGTAACCTCCTTTGTGGGTAGTGAGCAGCTCGCCGTTGAGGTACACATCTGCCAGAGAATTGACACCATCAAATTTCAGGTAAAGCTGTTTATCCCGCATCTGCGCGGCATCCGTACGGAACTCTTTCTTATACCAGGAAGAAGCCCTGCGGTAGTTACGGGTAGAATAGGCATCCGCATTCCAGGTATGCGGCAGATGTACCTGCTGCCAACCTTCTTCATGGCGTTGCACTTCCTGCAACCGATTGTCATCACATGCGGCATAATACCAGCCGTCATTAAAACTCTGAACCACCCGCCCAGCATTGACAACCGGGTACATGGTGGACAGACACAATATTAATAAAAATATTTTCTTCATGTTTTTCAATAGATCATATTATCTTACACAAGTCAAGCAAATACTGCAAGAATACTGCATATAGTTTGCAGTGAAAATGCAGACAATATGCAGCAACAATGCCATTTCAACGCAGTGACTCGAATGCTGCATATTGCCGCCTTGGGAATCAGTTAGAGTAACTTGAACGCTGCTTTTTTTACGTCCCGGCAACTTCTGCCAATCATCACCTCAAAGTCACCCGGCTCGCATACAAAATCAAGATTGTAGTTGTAGAACTTCAGCAATTCGGGGGTAATCTTGAAAGATACTTTTTTAGATTCGCCGGCTTTCAGGAAAATCTTTTCAAAGCCTTTCAACTCTTTCACCGGACGGGTTACACTTCCCACAAGGTCACGAATATAAAGCTGGACCACTTCGGCACCGTCTCTCTTGCCGGTATTGGTCACAGTCACGGTAGCAGTCAGTTCGCCCTTATCCGTCATGCTAGTCTTGTCCAAAGCCACGTCGCTATAAGAGAATGTTGTATAGCTCAAACCGAAACCGAAGGGATAAAGCGGTTCATTGTCTATGTCTATATAGTTGCTGCGGAATTTCTGGAACCATGCACCGTCGGCAAGAGGGCGACCCGTGTTCTTGTGGTTGTAGAACAAAGGAATCTGTCCCACGCTCTTCGGGAAAGTCGTAGTCAGCTTTCCGCTCGGGTTCACATCACCAAACAGTACATCGCCGATGGCAAAACCTGCCTCACTGCCCGCAAACCATACATTCAGAATGGCCGGCACGTTTGCCTGCTCCCAGTTCAGTACCAGCGGACGACCGGTAAACAGCACCAGTACCACAGGTTTTCCCGTTTTCAATAATTCCTGTAACAGTATGCGTTGGGTGTCCGTCATTTCAAGATTCGTGCGGCAACTGCTCTCTCCACTCATTTCCGAAGACTCACCGAGCGCAGCCACAATAACATCCGATTTGGCAGCCACGGCAAGAGCCTCGTCCAGCAACTCCTTGTCCGAACGATTGTCACGGTGTAAAGAACGTCCGAACATAGTGGCACGTTTCTCATATTCGGCATCACTCATCAAATTACAGCCTTTCGCAGTCAGTATTTCGGCTTTACCGCCTGCTACCGCCTTCAAACCTTCAGCCAAAGAAGTAGCATTCTTCAATACGGCAGCCACACTCCAAGTACCCGGCATATTACTGCGGCTGTCTGCCAACGGACCTACCACAGCAATAGTGCCCTTCTTGGCCAGCGGAAGCACATTACCCTCGTTCTTCAGCAACACCAAGCTCTCCGAAGCAATCTTACGCGCAACGGCACGATGCTCTTTGGTAAAGATTTGCTTCTTGGCACGCTTCACATCACAGTATTTATAAGGATTATCGAACAAGCCTAACTTGTACTTAGCTTCCAAAATACGGCGACAAGCCGCATTAATAGCTTCTTCTGTCACTTTTCCTTCTGTCAATGACTTCTTGAGCGTACCTACAAATGCATCGCTCACCATATCCATATCGACACCAGCATTCAACGCCAACGCGGCAACAGTCTGCGTATCGCCCATGCCATGGTCGGTC
Source organism: Bacteroides uniformis (assembly GCF_025147485.1). NCBI lineage: Bacteria > Pseudomonadati > Bacteroidota > Bacteroidia > Bacteroidales > Bacteroidaceae > Bacteroides > Bacteroides uniformis. Next base: position 908,337 of record NZ_CP102263.1, read on the forward strand.
ATTTCTGTAATTCCGGTATAATCTGTCACTACAAAACCGTCAAACCCCCACTGCTTACGCAATACATCCGTCATCAACCACTTGTTTCCAGTAGCTGGAATACCATCGACCTCATTGAAAGAAGCCATCGCACTGCCCACACCGGCATCAACCGCCGCCTGATAGGGCAACATGTATTCATTGAACATGCGCTGATGACTCATATCTACTGTATTATAGTCACGTCCTGCCTCGCCGGCACCATACAAGGCAAAATGCTTTACACAAGCCATAATCTCATCATTACGGCTCATATCCTTTCCCTGATAACCACGTACCATGGCTTGCGCAATGGCTGCTCCCAGAAACGGGTCTTCACCGTTGCCCTCGGACACACGCCCCCAACGGGCATCACGGCAAATATCCACCATCGGACTGAATGTCCAGCAAATACCGTCGGCGCTGGACTCAATGGCTGCAATACGCGCCGATTCTTCAACCGCCTTCATATCCCATGTACACGATAATCCTAAAGGAATGGGAAACACCGTTTCATATCCATGAATAACATCCATACCAAATAAGAGAGGAATACCCAAACGACTTTCTTCAACCGCCTGCTTCTGTACATCGCGGATACGTTCCACGCCTTTCAGATTGAAAAGCCCGCCCACTTCACCGGCACGAATACGTTTGGCCACATTACTACTTTTAGCCTGACCGGTCGTAATCTCACCGGTAACCGGCAGATTCAACTGACCTATTTTCTCTTCCAGGGTCATCTTCTTCATTAAATCGTCGATGAAACGATCCATATCAACCGGAGATTTCTGTGCATACGTACTAACGGCAGTAAACACCAACAAGACTAAAAATAATTGTAACTTGAAAAGTAAATGCTTCATGTTTTTCATGCTTTTAATTGATAGAAATATTATTTTACTGCAAATAAAAGAAAAGCATGCGACAATCTCCACATCCCGTACTACAACAAAAGTACAACCATCACTAAAAAACAAAAGAGGAAGTACAATATTAGTACTTCCCCCATTAATATTTCACTGTAAAGCAGCTATTTAAAGTTTATAAGAAAATCAGTCAGACTTTCTTCCGGAAGCAGATTGAATTTCTTGCGCAACCGGTATCTTGCAGCATCAACCCCACGCGTGGAAATGTTGAGCAACTTCGCTATCTCCTTTGTCGGCATATTCAAGCGAAGCAATGCGCAAAAGCGCAAATCTCCTGAAGTTAAATCTGTATATTGAAGTTTCAGATTACGGAAGAAATTCTCGTGTATACGGTCAAAATTAGCCTGAAACATAGTCCAATTCTCTTCATCGGACACTATATTGCTATTAACTAAAGTGAGCAGCTTATCCAAGTTCTTACGGCTATACTGTCCTAACAACTTTTGCCGCTGTATCTCTTCTTTCAAGGAACTCAGAAATTCCTGATGGGCGATATTTGTCATTACCACACTGGACAACTCCTTGCTTTTAAAACGCAAATCGGCCTCAAGCTGTTCCTTTTCCAACTCAACAATCTTCTTCTCTTGCCGCTCGAGTTCTGCCTGATGGGCTACGCGCTGCCGTTCAATCACACGGTCTTTCTTTTTCTTCACGAAACGGTAGACCAGATATTGCAATAAAGCCAACAGACACAATCCTGCCAAGATATAACTTCCCACAGCCCAATAAGACAAATACCACGGACGCAAAATCTCAAAAGGAAGCTCTACCGATGCCAAAACTCTATCGGTATCATATATCTCTGCCTGAAAAACATAACTTCCATAGGAGAGCCGAGAATACTTCTTCTGCAAATAGCGTCCACCCGGCATCCATTGGTCAGAATATCCTTCCAACCGATACCTTACCTTATAAGTATAATTACTATAAACCGGATAACACAATGTAAAATTCACCGTATTAAACTCAGGCTCCACCTTGGCTCCCGGCTGCACGACCAATGTTTTCCGCTTACCACTGAATTCATCAATGACCCGCATTCCCGAAATCCATAAAGAGCGTCTGACCCGAGATTTATATAACGAGGAACTGTCCGTCTCAATACGGGCAATGGCATTGTTCAGGCAAAGATAGGAACAGCCATTCCTCACGTCATAAGCCACGCTTCCCCGTTCTTCCACCGTCAGACCGTCAAACAAAGAATATGGAATCCGGAGTTCGATATTGAAAGTATTTATCGCACACTTCACTAAATACACTATCCTATCACCCACAAACCAATAGTAATCTCCGTTCGCACGACTCACTGTCTTGATTCCCTTCAATTCCATCAATTGTTCATTCATTGTTTCATAGGGAACAATCGAATCAGTCATATCTTCGTAAGTATAGAAATATTCCCCATTAGAAAAAACTACCCGACCATTGATTTTGAACAAAGTAAAACTCCCACCTTTCACTTCTCCCAGGCCCTCATACTTCCGTACATCCTTTACCTGCTTCATATCCGGATCAATCCGAAAACGATACAAACCATTCCTTAAGTGTTTCGCCCAGATATTCCCTTGATGGTCCACCTCTATGTGACGGACCATATGACTGAATCCACGCAGAGACCGGATAAAACCATATGCTCCCGAAGTATCTTCCGTATATAGATTTAAAAGCGCATAAGTTCCTTCCAATAAAAAAGATTCTTCCTTCGATTCAATCTTTTCCATACACATCCCTCCCTTTACATCAGATACCAACTTTGACTTCAACCCCGATATAAGGAAAGTTCCTTTGTTATGCCCGCAAAAAATCTGTTTTCCCCATTCATCGACGAACCACGCTTGTTCTTCCAAACCCGGAACTAATTCAGTCTTTCCATCCTTAAGCCAATAAAGTCCCTGATTAGAAGCAATATAAGCTTCATTTTCCCTTACCAGAACATCATATACCATGCCTATTTTACGAAATGGAGGTTCATAATAATAGATTAAAGAATTGTTGTGTATATAGGCAATACCTTCATCCAAAGCTGTCCATATATTGTTGTCATCATCACAATATAATCTCAAAACAGTATTGTTCTGTAGTTTATTATCCGTATTGACCTTCCAAATCAGCTTTCCCTTTTTATCCAACGCATATATGCCATCGGATATTGTGCCAACAACGTAACAACTGTCCTTGGTTATCACCGCACGATTAATGGTATGCTTCCTGAATATATCATCACATTCGGTTTTCCATTTTTCTACCCTCCCATCTCGATAGAGGAGAAAACCTCCCTGATTACGAGTAAGCATTAAAACGGCATCATCATAAGGAAGCCCAGCCAAGACATCGCTATTCCCAAATACCTTTCTGGGAATAAGTTCTTCCATTTTCCTGCCGGAGAAGACACAAAGTCCACCATTTATTCTTTGAGAATAAAAAGTATTTCCAACCTGAAATAAGTTCAGCGGAAGGCTCTTCACCCGAATACCTTCCACAGAATTTCCATTATAAAAAAAGAGAGAACCAAACGATTGAAATACAATTTCCCCTTGAACGCAAACAATGTTCCAGATTTCGTCGTTATGAAAAGTAAAGTCCTTCACCTCATCTTTTAGCGAGTGATATTCAAGGGTATTATAAGGAGTATGAACAAAATAACCGAATTCTTCGTAAGAGCCTACATAAATTTTTCCATCTTCACTGATATATATAGCACGCACAATTCCTTTTGTCGGTAATTCATACAGCCGCCAAGCACTTCCATCAAATTCCAGCAGCCCACTGTTATTACCGAAATACATCACCCCTCTTTCGTCCTGAGCAATGGCCCAATTCTGAATACCGACATTATAATCCGACACCGAATAGCTCCTCACTATAGGAGAAAAAGGTATGGGTGAAGCTTGCAGCAAACTACTGAAAACCAAAGACAAGAAAAACGTTATTGCAATTCTCATGAGTACTGTTTATAGGTATTTAGCAGCAAAGATAAAGCTTTTTGCGTTTTCGTAAAAACAAAATCGCAGATTATCCTCTTTTATAGAAAGATAATCCGCGATAATATCCAAATCCAATTTATTAATTTTCAGCAGTTTTCTGTTTTCCCAAAGGAATAGAAACACCCAAGTAAGCATTGACATTCTTCGTATTCTTACCAAAGAACATATAATCTGTTCCTGCAAAGAAGGAACCCAGTTTCAGTGCCAGACCGAAGGTTTTACCGGCTCCTTGAAGTACGGAATAGCTGGCAGCTACATTGAAAGCATTCGTCGGACGGATGCAGGCAGAGAAAGTCAGCTCATTCAAAGTTTTCGGTTTGGCAAAACGACCGGTATACAAGGCACCCACTACCAGCCAATCATTCAGTAAGGCATATTCAGCGCCAAGAACCATTGTAGAAGTCAATCCACGGGTACGGCTCTTCTCAGAAGCCTCCTCCGTCTTGAGCTGCAACATGTCATAGTTAAGAATCTCGCCGCTGTTCACAATATCCATGAACTCCTGCTGCGAGGCCGGGTCAAGAAGATCATAAGTCTGCTCTGTATTGGCTCGCGCTATACTGGTATTCGATTTAGACCATTTGATAAAGCCCAAATCAAGAACTGAAGCAGAAAGTGTCAATTTATCCAGTAACTTGTAAGATACTCCCAAATCAATAGCCCCACCATATCCGGCAAAACCAAAACTGCCAAAATCGATTTCATCGATATAATCACCATTCTCATTCTCGGGAAGTTCTAACAGCTTTGACGAGTTCTCCAAAGTTGCATCCACTTGAATGGAAGCTTTACTCGTCACTCCTGAAGAGCCGACAGAAGGAGTTTCCACATGAATCTGGTTGATGTTCAGCTTTAAGTTACCGATACCCAGCAGCATCTTCACCTTACCACCCACAGCCAGTCGGTCTGTGATATTCCTTGCAAAGCCAAGGCCGACTTCCGCATAGGAATTTATCTCAAGCTTCTGTCCATTAATGGTTTCGTTAATACCCAAATAGTCAGAAATATTGTCACCGAACTCCCGGCTGCTCATGTTATTCATAAACTGGAACATGGTTTTCGGTATGGCGGCACCGATATCATTACGCAACCCCACATTGACTGACCAGAAGTTCTTTCCTTTATACCACCCGGCAGACAGAATGTCGGTACTCAAATTCACATTCAAGTTATTGGTAGCATCCAGTCGGTTCATAAAGTCATTGCTCATGAAATAGTCGCTATCATCACTGTTCTCAATAATGTCCATAATATCCCTATACCCCAGGGAACTGGAGTTGACGGTAGCATTCAACGAACCTATCACGGGAATATTCAGATAACCGCGTCCCGGCATCAAGGCCGGATTGAGCTGCATACGCTGGTTACTTCCTTCCATAAAGTAGGAAGTGCGCAGGAACTGGGCTTGTCCGGAAAGAGAGAAGCAAAGCAACAATACCACAAACAGCCATACTCTCAGAGAATTCAATTGTTTCATAACCTTGTCAATATTTTCATTATCACCTGCAAAAATATAAAACAAGTTAATACCCTACAAACAACTTAACCGGATAGTCGTGTATAAAAGGCTTATACAGAGACTATCCGGTATAAATTAAGGAGCAAATAAAAGAATCCTCTTAAGAGTGTCCTTATACTATTTCATCATAAACATGTTCATTTGCTCTCGTAGCGGTACTCAGAAAAACCGGGGCTGTCTCCTTTCTTTGTTGCAGAGACATTGACGTCACTGCCGGAGCACTCAACATTTCCTTATATTTTTCCGGAGCAGTGAGTATCTTTACAGCCTCTTTCAAATCATCATCATCTTTCAACTGCTGGATAATGCTTCCACGCTGGAAATAATAACGTTTGATGATTTCTACCGCAATCATGCTCTTGATGTCCTTGGAGAAATGGTCAAGGTCACGGTCCAGATTATGCGACAATTTTTTCTCCAGCGCTTCAAACTCTTTCGAAGCATCAGTCAGATAGCCCTCAAATTCGGCCATCTCCTTCAGGTTCTTCAGCATCTTCTCTGTCTGCTGGTCGTATTTGAAGTCCGCCTTTTTCACCATCGCCTTGAAGTCCGCATAATCGGCATCTGTAATTTCAAACTTCTCTGCTGAAGGGATGGTAGGATGTTTCAGGCAATAGTCCGTGGCATAATTGAAAATAAGATTGTCATTGACAAGATAGAACAGAATGTTGGGCAGCTTCTCCTGCTTCACCGCAATGTCCGGAGTCACGCCTCCACCATCCCGCACTTCACGTCCGGCAGCCGTATGGAACACGGTAGTAAGGCTGTCCGGAATACGTCCCACACTGCCGTCCTCATTCCGGTGCTTGTAGTCGATAGCCTGCACACAACGGCCGCTGGGAATATAATATTTGGAAGTCGTCAGCTTCATGGTACCACCGTATGGCAACGGACGGGTGGTCTGCACCAATCCCTTACCGAAAGTACGGTTACCGATAATGACCGCACGGTCAAGGTCCTGCAAAGAGCCCGCAAGGATTTCTGACGAAGAAGCCGTTCCGCCATTGACCAGAACAGCCAAAGGAATTTCCAGATCCAACGGTTCACGCAATGTCTTGTAGGTATTGCTGGCTTGCTTAATCTTACCCTTTGTCGTCACAAGTGTTTTTCCGCGAGGCAGAAAGAAGTTGGCTATCTCTATAGACTCATCCAGCAAGCCACCCCCATTGTTCCGCAAGTCAATCACCAACGAAGTCATCCCCCGCTTCTTCAAGTCCAGAAAAGCCTGCTTGAACTCCTTGGAAGGATTCCCCGAGAAGGTGCTGAGATTGATATAACCTATATTATTATCCAGCACCGTATAATAAGGTATGAACGGCAATTGGATGGAACGGCGCACAATGTCGAAATCCAACGGTTTCTCTGTACCGGGACGTTGCACTTTCAGCTTGAAGCTGGTACCCACTTGTCCGCGAAGCATCTCGCTGACTTCCTGGTTGTTCTTTCCGGCAAGGTCTTTTCCGTCAATTTCCATCAAAATATCTCCGGCTTTCAGGCCTACATCGGCAGCAGGCATATTCTCGTATGGCTCAGATATCATGGAACGTTTCAGTTTCGGATTCCAAGTAATCACAGAACCTATACCACCATAGGAATTCTTCAGCATCTGCTCCAATTCGCTTTGGTCATCTTCCGGATAATACTCCGTGTAGGGATCCAGCGAGTAGAGCATGGCATCAATGCCTTCACGGATAGTCTTGTTCGGATCAATCGTATCCACGTAGAACATATCCAACTCTTTCACAATGGAATTGAATATATCCAGATTCTTTGCTATTTGGAAACTGCGGCTATCACCACTCTTAAACCCCCAAAAACAAACGGCTCCCGCTACAATCAGCAAGGTAACCATCCAGCGTATCTTTAAAATTCTTCTCATAATTATGATAATGTGCTAATATGCCAATGTGCCAATGTGCTAATAACCTGCAGCGTAATAGCGAAACAAATATTGCGCAGCCAATTAGCACATTGGCACATCAGCACATTAATTAATTAATAAAATTTCTTCCTTGATTTTTTCCCATTGTGCAGCCTGAAGCTCTGTACCCACCACTTGTATCACATCTTTGGAGAGAAGGGAGCCTATCTTGCCACATTTCTCCAGCGAGTAGCCACACGTCAGTCCATACAAGAAACCTGCCGCAAAATAGTCGCCAGCTCCTGTAGTGTCCACCACTTTCTCTACCGGAGCCGCTTGTACCTGCACCATCTCTGTACCTTTGCGAATCAGAGAACCACGGGCACCCACCTTTACAATGGCTATGCTACACATTTTGGCAATGATATCCAATGCTTCCTCCGGTTCCTTACCCGTAAAAGCCTTTGCCTCTTCCTCATTGGCAAAAACAATATCCACATATTTGTTGACCAACAGAGAGAAAAATTCAAGGTCTCCTTCTACTATATTGTAGCTCGCCATGTCCAAACATACTTGTAAGCCGGCCTCTTTAGCCAGCTCAATGGCACGGAGAATCATATCATGGTCTTGCACCAGATACCCCTCTATAAATAGGTAAGCATATCCTTTGAACATATCCAGCGAAAGATCTTCCGCCTTCAATGTAGAAGCCGCCCCCAAATAAGTGCCGAAAGTGCGCTCTCCATCAGGAGAAATGAAAGTAGAGGCTACACCGGACGGAAGGGTAGTGGAAAGCAATAAATCCGCCTCTGTCCCATGCTCCAGCAGACTATCCCGGAAAAAGTTACCGTAAAAGTCATTGCTTACTTTTCCGATGAATCCCGTACCCGCACCAAGGCATGCCATTGCCCGAATTGCGTTTCCGGCAGAACCTCCGTTAGCCAGATGCGTCTCCATCCGGCTGAAATACTCACTAATTTTCAAGAACTTATCTTCATCAATCAGAGTCATACTTCCTTTCGGGAGCTGCATCTCCGTCAAAATATTATCATCCTCAATGATTGCCAGTGCATCAACCAAAGCATTGCCCAACCCAATTATTTTATCCATCTTCGATATTTTTTTTGCAAAGATATTGCATATTTCAAAATATCCTATTACTTTTGCAGCGCATTTGAGAAAAAACAACATTCTTCCTTAGCTCAGTCGGTTAGAGCATCTGACTGTTAATCAGAGGGTCCTTGGTTCAAGTCCAAGAGGAAGAGCGAAAAAACTTGAATGCATATTCTTCCTTAGCTCAGTCGGTTAGAGCATCTGACTGTTAATCAGAGGGTCCTTGGTTCAAGTCCAAGAGGAAGAGCGAAAAGGTTCGTCAATTAGGCGAACCTTTTTTGTTTTCCCACATTATCCCACACAAAAGACAAACATTTCTATTTCATATTCAAAGATTTAACATACATTTGCCAAATGTAAAGTAAGGAGTTTCATAAAAGCACCTGTCTTTATTTATTAGAAAAACATATTTTAATCCAAACACCAAACTACAATGAAAACTCTTTTATTCTTTTTAGTCATAGGATTCAGCCTATGTACCGCTGGTAAAGCACAAACCTCTCTTGTTTCTACGCGAGAAAAATTCCGCCACCATGAAATATCCGTCAGTTACGGCTTCCTCCCCATTACCGACGCCAATAGTATAGCCGAAGAGTTTATTGCTCCGACAGCAAGTTTTGGAATCTATACACGCGAGAAGACCAGCTATTACGGCGCTCTGAATATCAGTTATATTTATAGAATCAACCGTAAAATCAGCCTAGGCGTAACCGGAGGAATAACCGGTAATAGAGGGACGGCCAGTAGCCTTTATGAAGTTTTGGATGAGAATAAGAACGATGACCGGCGCTATCTGTATATCCTCCCCACCTTCCGGTGGCATTGGTTCACCCGCCCCCAATTCTCCCTATATTCCTCTGCAGGGCTCGGCGCCTATTTCCTCCGGAACAGCTTTGGAGGAGACACTTATCACAAAAAGGAATTTGCCTATCAGTTCAGTTTTCTGGGTATCGAATATGGAAATCAGTTTGCCTTCTTCACCGAATTCGGCGTAGGATATACGGGAACAATCGTGGCAGGCGGACGTTTCCGCTTCTGATTCACGAACCCGCCACTGCCAGCGTCAGGATACTAACATGTACGCCTCCCACATCTTTAAGCGCATCGGCACATGCAGTTGTAGTGGCTCCGGTGGTCAGTACATCATCCACAATAAGGATATGTTTCCCCACAAAGCGTTCCGGATAGCGGAGAAGGAAAATACCGTCTACATTTTCCCAACGCTCGTAAGCAGACTTTCGGGTCTGCGTTTCCGTATGTCTTCTGCGCAGCACGGAGGACACATCAATAGGAATACCCGTTACGGCAGAAACGCCGCGCGCTATACATTCACTCTGATTGTATCCGCGCAACTTTTGTTTGCGGGGATGTAGAGGAACGGGGATAATTACGTCTATACCACGGAAAAAACCGGTAGCCGCCAGCTCCGCTGCCATAAAACGCCCCATTATTTCTCCCAAATCTTTCCGGCCTCCATACTTCAGTTGATGCAGGATGTGGCGGAAATCACTTCCTTTGTGATAATAAAAGAAGGAAGTGCCGCGTTCCAGAGGTATCTTCCCCCAAAACATACGCTCCACGGAGTTGTCTTCGCGAAGATGATAGTTTGTCCGTGGCATATTCATATTACACCTGATGCAAATGCCCTCTTCTCCCTCTTGCAAAGAGCTCCCGCATACAGCACACTGACGCGGGAAGAAGAGATGGACAAAGGACAAGAACCAGGCTTTAAATGTGTTTTCCATAAAAAAGTGTAATAAGGCAATAAGAACCGTATCAGAATGGCAGCGCCTCCCGTACCAACCGCAAAAACAACGGATGCAGCGGCCCGTTGGTGGCTATGATATGATGCCCTTCTATAAAGTTCTCGTTTCCCAAAAAGTCTGTTACCTTACCGCCGGCTTCCAACACCATGAGTGCAGCCGCAGAGAAATCCCACTTACCGATAAAAGCTTCCAGCCAAGCGTCAAAACGTCCGGCAGCCACATAGCAGAGGGCAAGCGCCGCCGAACCATTCATGCGAATGCCTGCAACCTTACCGTAAAGTTCGTGTATCAAATGTTCGCCCGTACGGGCATACTGCTCGAAATTGTAGGGTAACTCTGTCACCACAAAAGCGTCTTTCAGTTCACTGACAAGCGAAACACGCAACCGTTCTCCGTTCACATAGGCTCCTCCTCCTTTCCAAGCATAAAAACACTCGTCTCGGCAGGGTTCATAAACCACACCCAGCAAAAGCGACTGCTTGTCACGCAAGGCAATACTTACACAATAGGGAGCATTGTCGTGAATATAGTTCGTTGTCCCATCCAAAGGATCCACTACCCAGCAATACGTTTCGTCACTATAGGCAGCAGACCCTTCTTCGGCAATGAATCCGGCTTCGGGAAGCAATTTCCTAAGGGCAGATACAACCTTTTTCTCGGAAGCCTTGTCCACATAAGATACATAATCGTGCGCATGTTTTTCCTGCACCACCTCCCGACGGAAACTTTTCCGCTCTTCCTTCAAAAAATGCCCGGCTTCACGGGCTACACAGCAGACAGCCTCTGTCAACGCCTTCAAATTTTCCATATTCTTATATTATTTACCATTCGCATCTTCCTGATAAATGAGCCTCCCCCGTTGGCTGACCGTCCACTCACCGTCTTCCAGACGTACGTTTTTCGTATCATCATCTTCCACATTCCAGGCATATCCACCGGCAGGCAGACCTCGACGGTCCAGAATTTCGTTCGAAACACCTTCCTCCGAGAAAAACAACTCCACTTGCGTAGAGTCCGGACTGAACACCAAGAACAAAGTCTTCCCGGCATCATCCACTGCATTCATGCGGACACCTTTCTCCCACAAATGGATGCAATCTTTCTGCACCTCGCTCCACGTATATCCGGCAGAAGCAATACAACCATGTTCGTCTTTATCACTACCAACCACGGCCTCTTTTTCCTTTCTCTCCGAAGTTTCCGCTTCCTTTTTACCGCCGTTTCCACAACCGGTCAACAAAGCTCCGGCACATATCAGGCACATAGATACAACCTTCATATTCATACGCTTGTTTTTATTAGTTTTCAATTGACAAAGTTAAAAACAAATCGGCAGTACTAAAAGTTTCTTCCCTTTTTATACGCACGGCTCTTTCGTTTAAAGGAGTTATCGGGAGTCAGAAGGAGTCATCAGCCGGCAAGTCGGCTTAGGAGTTAAAGCCGATAGTTCTGTGAATACATACACAAGAGTATCGGCTGTAACCCCTAGCGGAGCAAAGTGATAACTCCTCTAACTCTCTTGCTTGTCATGGCTTGAGATATACCACTGTTTTTCCACTACCATATTTGCGAATAATACCTTCTTCCAGAAATAGGTTCAAATCGGCCACCGCCTGATGTTTCGCCTTTCCGGTCAGCTGTTCATAATCAGTACGCGTAATGCAGCCATACTTATTCAAATGCTGCAACAGTTTTTTTCTCCGCTCCTCCAATGTCAATTTGGAATGAGAGATATAGGGAGATGCTTTCCGTTCCAGCTCCATTGTCTGAAAGCGGTTGCGGAATCTACTGCTGATACGTAAGTTCACATTCTGAAAATGTACGGACGGAGAGCGAATATCCTTTTTATTCGCCACGGCCTTGTCGCACTTCAATGACAACGAAAAGAATCCCAATTCGCCCACTTCAACTATCCATCCGTCTGCCAGCCAACTGTGCAACTCATCCGTTATAGCCTGCAACGTGCCATCGAGAATGGCAGGGCTGAAACCGGTAGCCTTGTGAACCAGTTCGCGGAATTTATCGGCAGGAATGGTTCCTTTGGGAAGAATACGGGCGTGAAGCAGCTTTTCTTCACCGTCCTCCGGAGAAGGATTGGGGGTCTGGTATAAATCGTAATAAGCACTCATATAATTTAGAATATCAGTTGGGCAATATTATTCATTCAATGCTGCAAGAACAAGTCCTGATGCACCGAGTTTAATTCGTTAGACAATTGTTGCTGTTTCGTTAAACGTCCATCTTACGAAAGAACAACAATTGTCTAACGGAAAGAAGACATCTGTCTAACGAATTAAAAACAACGCCCAAAAGTATTAATAAAAAGGGAAGTAGGGATTAAAAAAGGGGAAAAATCGCTCTAATAATAGGTTCATTGGCGTAATAAAAGCTTTTATTCAGTTGGTTTTTAAACAGACTCTTAAATGAGCAAAGTTGAGAATAAAAAGTTGCCGTTCCAAACAAAGAAAGAATGTTTATTTTGCTCCTGCTGGGCAACTCCATAACATCGCCATAGAACACCTTCCAAGCAGCGACTCTACTTTTATAGCGGAACAAATAAATTTCTATCGGTTGTCGTCTACGCGACAATTGGTTATGATAAAAGACAAAAGCCATATTAAAGAAGCTGTTCTCTATGGAGGTCTTAAATATGATGCTGATACAACAGCTTTAGTAGTCGAAAACAAAAAATATACTGATATTCCTCGAGACTTGAATATTCAACATACCTTCTATCCGGATTCCCTAAACCTGCGTGACGGAGCCAAATACCTTCCCGCCACTAAGATAGAAGCTGAACAAATTAAACAAGCACTAGAGAATACGAGACTTCAGCCAGCCTTATATATGGATTTACGAGGTACAGAAGAATCTTTTAAAGCTTTATCAGGTAAGAATATCAGTATGCTACATATCGCCACTCATGGTTTCTATTGGACAGAAACAGAAGCCAGACAGACAAAGGATCTTGATTTCTTGATGATGGGAGACAATAACCAATCACGCTACGTAGAAGACAAAGCATTGACTCGATCAGGACTGCTATTGTCAGGAGCAAATATTGCACTGAAAGGAAATCCTTTGCCGGAAGGATTAGAAGACGGCATACTCACCGCCAAAGAGCTTGCCGGTTTAGATTTACGAGGGTTAGACCTGGTAGTACTTTCTGCCTGCCAAACCGGACTGGGAGAAATAACCGGTGACGGAGTATTCGGCTTGCAACGCGGTTTCAAAAAAGCGGGAGCCAACACATTATTAATGAGTCTCTGGAAAGTGGACGATAATGCTACTCAACTCTTGATGACACAGTTTTACAAGAATCTGCTCGCAGGAAAGAGCAAATTTGAATCTTTGCGCGAGGCCCAGAAGTATGTACGTGACTACGAAGTTGAAATTGAAACAACTCCCGACAAGCGCTGGCAGTCAGAAGCCAGGCAAAAAGAAAAACAGAGCAAAAAGCCTATGCCCAAAGAGTTCAAGAAAATAAAAAAATATAAGGATCCCTTTTACTGGGCTGCATTCATTTTATTGGATGCAATTGATTAACTCTTAATTTATGAAAAACATGAAAAATTACTTATTGTGCATATTCCTTGCAGTATTTACCATCAGTATTTATGGGCAAAACCACAAGAATGCTGCGGACTATAGGACAGATGCAATAAATGGAAACGCGATTGCACAATTCTATCTCGGACAGAGCTACTTTAGGGGATGGGGTATAAAACCTGATACCATACAAGCCGTTTATTGGTGGCGAAAGTCGGCTGAGCAAGGAAATCCTGCTGCACAAAACAATATGGGTGCAGCCTATAGTAATGGCTGGGGGAATTTAACTCAAAATAAAGAAACGGCCATCTATTGGTATAAAAAAGCAGCTGAAAAAAATGGGGCTTTTCCACAAAAGAACCTTGGACGCATATATGAAGACAAAGAAAACTATGAAGAGGCTTTTATCTGGTATAAAAAAGCCGCCGAACACAATAATAGCCCGGAATCTTATTATGCACAAAGCCGCTTAGCCTATTTACTGAAAAACGGGTTAGGAGTCACAAAGAATTACCCCGCCGGAATGGCATGGACAAAACGAGCAGCTAAAAACGGGAATGCAAGCGGACAGATTTCGCTTGCAATCTCTTATGAATACGGCATAGACAACATCTTGAGAAAAGATGGGAATTCAGCGTTATATTGGTACAAAAAGGCTGCTCTCAACAAAGACATTGGAGAACTCCAGAAGTCTATAGCAGAAGCTGCCATAGAAAGATTGGAAGAAGCGGGATTCAACGGACAGAATACTCTCCTCAAAATGATACCGGACTATAAACCATTCTACACTGCACCTTCGGAAAGTGAACAGAAAAGCATGCATGAATCTGTTCGCAATAGCACGGTAGAGTGGGGAAAAACAATAGAAGGAGAGGCTTCTCTAGGACAAACCCAAAATGATGAAATAAATGGATTCAGGGTAGAATTCAAAGAAGATAATATTAAAATTGGCTTTACTAAAAACTCAGAATTCACTTTATTCATCCATATTCAAGAAGATGACATAATAGTTAAAAATGGCTCTGAAAATGGTGTAGAATACAACCGAAACACCGGAAAACCGTATATGCTGCTCCGCCCCTACAGTTATGAAATAGAAGCCAAAGAATATCCCGGACAAATATTTGAACGGACAAACTACACAAACGGGAATAAATATTGGGGAGAAACCTATAATGGACAACGCCACGGATACGGCATTCATATCTGGGAAAATGGGAATATGTGGTTCGGCCCTTGGAAGGATGGTGAAAGAAATGGATACGGCGCTTACTTTGATATTACGGCACACACCATTCAGTCAGGAAAATGGATTGGAAATGAATTGATAGCCGGTACTTCTTATATCTGTAAAGAAAAAGCGGAACCGGTTCTTCCAGCCAGAACCAGAACCGTTTCAAAACCATTTTCCTATAGCGGTACTGTTCGCTATATAAATTTACCGACCAGCTCATACATGTCATACATCACAGAAGCCATCAACAAATGGGGGAAATGCCGTACCGGAGCAATCACTATGTATGGAGCAGGAGTAGGAGTGTATGGGAATAGTGGATATGCCTACACCGGCAGTACTCCCAGCAAGCTTAAGAAACGTATAGAAGAAGCCAACAGCAGCAATGCTGAAATAACAGACATCAACATCACTGAAAATGGCAACTATGTAATTATCTTAGGCGGTTCAGGGTATTGGACTCTTGGTTATCCGGATGCATTCCTCAAAAAACTGGAACAATATCGTACAGGAGATTTAAGAGACGACAATATTCTTTCGGCCTGCTTCAATGATAGAGGAGAATGGGTAGTTATCACGGACAAGCATTACAGCTATTCAAATGAAACCATCAAAAATTTCATACTGAAAGCCGAAGAACTATACGAAGAGGTTTACTATGCCTATATTACCAATTACGGGATGATAGCTTGCTGCAAAAACGGAGTATATTACAAAAACATTCCATCCAATTTGGCAGAGGCATTGAAGAAACTCACATTCAAACCCAAAGTCATCAAGTTTACAGACAATGGATTGTACTTGATTACAGATGGAGAATCACAAAATTATTATTTTATGTAATCACTCATTTTTTTTAAATATAGGCAATAGGTTATAGCATAGGACTTTCCATGTCGTCAAATGGCTAAATACAACGTTAAAAAAAGTCGTTCAGTCCCGTTAAAGCACCATGCCGTTTTTAAGTGTTGTAACTTCGCACCGTGGTCACAAAGAAACAGGTCTCGCTAACTGACGAGTGAACGAAACCGCAAGTAACAACCATTAAAAACAAAAAACATTATGGCATTTCGTTATGTAGTAAAAAAGAGAATGGTAGGCATTGGTACCAAAACCGAGAAGTATGTAGCTGCTTCTTATTCCGTAGCAAATATTGATTTTGATAGATTATGCGACCAGGTGACCAGTCAAGGGATGGTGCCAAGAGGTATCGTAAAAGCCGTATTGGACGGTATGATTGACGCACTCTGCACCTATGCCAGCATCGGTGCAACCGTACGGCTGGGAGACTTCGGAAGCCTCCGACCGGGATTGAACGGCAAAAGCCAGGAGGATGCAAAGTCTGTAACGGCTGATGTCGTTTACCGCCAGAAACTGATTTTCGTGCCGGGACAACGTTTGAAGAACATGATGAAACAATCGGGCATCACACGATTGGTAACCGGCTCTGAAATCGTGCCGGACAATGAAGAAAATCCCGGAGGAAACGAAAGCGGAGGCGGCGGCAATGATGGTGACCAAGGTGAAAATCCATTAGGATAAACTGATAGAGTTTTATCAAGGAAACAAACAATTCCACAGAGGAGGCTTCATGACAAGTCTCCTCTGTTTATTTATATGACCTGTTTCGCTATCCATGCACAAGCCTCAGCATCAGCCAACGCATGATGATGATGTTCCAACTGATAGCCACAGCAAACAGCCACTGTATGCAACTGATAGTTAGGCAATCCCTTTATAGCACGACGTGATGCCTGCAAAGTACAATAAAACTCATAATCCGGATAATCCATGCAGTAAGTACGGAAAACAGCTTTCAGGCAGCTTTCATCAAAGGCCTTGTTGTGCGCTACCAATGGCAAGCCTTCAATGCGTGGAGCTATTTCCTGCCACACAACGGGAAAGATAGGAGCATCCTGGGTATCTGCCAACGTCAGACCATGCACGCGGGTATTCCAATAAGTGTAATACTCCGGTTCGGGACGGATGAGGCTATAATAATGGTCCACAATCTCTCCATCACGTACGATAACCACTCCTACACTACAAACGCTGGTACGCTGTTCGTTGGCCGTTTCAAAATCAATGGCAGCAAAATCTTTCATCCGATATGGTTTTATAGTCGCCAAAGATACGAAAAATTCACTCTGTTCCTTTCATTCTACACCTGGTTTCCATTATCTTTGTCCCCCGGACAAAGGTTAAAATATCATGGAACATCCACTTTCGCAATTCAAATATTGTCCGAAATGCGGTTCAGCCCATTTCGAAGTTCATAACGAGAAGTCGAAGCAGTGCGCCGACTGCGGTTTCGTCTACTACTTCAACCCCTCTTCCGCCACCGTCGCCTTGATACTGAACGAGCGCGACGAGCTGTTGGTGTGCCGCCGCGCCAAAGAGCCTGCCAAAGGGACGCTGGACCTCCCCGGAGGCTTCATCGACATGACCGAGACCGGTGAGGAAGGCGTTGCCCGCGAAGTAAGAGAAGAAACCGGCATGAAGGTGGCAAAGGCCGAATATCTCTTCTCCCTGCCCAACATTTACATCTATTCCGGCTTCCCCGTACACACACTGGATATGTTTTTCCGTTGTACGGTGGAGGACACCTTGCACTTCAAGGCGATGGACGACGCGGCAGACCTCTTCTTCCTCCCCTTGAAAGATATCCGTACGGAAGAGTTCGGGCTCGGCTCCATCCGCAAAGGAGTGGGTATCTTCCTGGAAGACATGCAGAAGAACAAAAGCGAATGATTATTCGTTCCTATTATGGTATATATCCTAAAAAAGCCAAACAAGTGTAACATTTCCGGGTTAAAACCCGTATTTTTGTAAAATACCTATTCTAACAAAAGAAGATGAAACATAAAATCTCCCGAATATTGTGCACAGCACTCTGTTGCGCACCTTTACTCGCCTCAGCACAAACAAGCGAGAAGAGTACTTCTCCCAAGCGACTCTACAAGGAAGGACAAACGCTGTTCCAGCAAAAGGCCTATGCTGCCGCCATCTCCCCGTTGCAAGCTTATGTACACCAGATGAATGCAGACGGCAAGCCTCTGCCCGCTACCGGCGAGCGGCAAGAAGCGGAATACATGCTGGTATGCGCCGCATACGAGCTCAGAGACCCCAAAAGCATAGACTTGCTCCGCGCCTTCCTGGACGAATATCCTGATACTCCCCATGCCAACCGCATCTATGCATTAATCGCCTCCTCCTATTTCTTCGAAGGCAATTATGACGATGCCCTCGCCATGTTCAACTCCGCCCGCCTCGACCTTCTGGGTACCGAGGAGCGTGACGACATGACCTACCGCCTTGCCACCTGCTATCTGAAGACGGGCAATGTAAAGGAAGCAGCCATCTGGTTCGAGACCCTGCGCAGCACCAGCAGGAAATATGCAGCGGACTGTGCTTACTACATCTCTTATATCCGATATACCCAAGGACGGTATGACGAAGCGCTCAGCGGTTTCCTGCCTCTGCAGGACAATGCCAAGTACAAGAACCTGGTCCCCTATTACATCGCCGAAATCTACTTGCTGAAGAAACAATACGACAAGGCGGAAATTGTAGCGCAAAATGCTTTGTCGGCCCACCCCGACGGTCTGAGCTACACGCACACGGCGGAGCTGAACCGCATCCTCGGTACAGCCGAATACCATTTCGGGAAATATCACGAAGCCATAAAGTCCTTCGAGCAATACCTGGAGCACAATGCCGAATCTGCCACTCATAGAAGAGATGCCCTCTACATGCTGGGTATGTCCTATTATCAATGCGGCGTGTATTCCCAAGTTCCTGCCATCCTTGGCGAAGTGACTACCGAGAACGACGCTCTCTCCCAAAATGCCTACCTGCACATGGGACTGGCTTACCTGCAACTGGCCGACAAGACCAAGGCACGTATGGCCTTCGAGCAGGCTGCCGCTTCCAATGCCGACCCGAAAATCAAGGAACAAGCCGCCTATAACTACGCCTTATGCATTCACGAGACCTCCTATTCCGCTTTCGGCGAATCGGTGACCGTCTTTGAGAAATTCCTAAACGAATTTCCAAACTCTCCTTATGCCGAGAAAGTCAGCAACTACCTGGTGGAAGTGTACATGAATACACGCAGCTACGATGCCGCACTCAAATCCATCGACCGCATCTCCCATCCCAGCAAAGCCATTCTGGAAGCCAAGCAGAAGATTCTGTTCCAACTCGGGACCCAGTCTTTTGCCAACACGCAGTTCGAGCAAGCCATCGGTTACTTCAACCAAAGCGTCACGCTGGGACAATACAACCTCCAGACCAAGGCAGACGCCCTCTACTGGCTCGGCGAGTCTTATTACCGCCTGAACCGGATGAGAGAAGCCGCCCGCAATTTCAACGAATATCTGTCACTCACCCGGCAGAGGGATACGGAAATGTTTGCCCTTGCCTACTATAACCTGGGCTACATCGCTTTCCACCAGAAAGACTATTCGACGGCAGAGAACCGTTTCCGCAACTTTGTCCAACTGGAGAAAGGTGAAAACCCGACCGCATTGGCAGATGCCTACAACCGTATCGGTGACTGCAACCTGCACGTCCGCCGCTTCGACGAGGCCAAGCAATACTATACAAAAGCAGAAAGTCTGGGAACACCTGCCGGAGACTACTCTTACTATCAGCTGGCCCTTGTAGCCGGCCTGCAAAAAGACTATTCCGGAAAGGTTACTTTACTGGACCGCCTTGCCGTCAAATATCCCAATTCGCCTTATGCCATCAATGCCCTTTACGAAAAAGGGCGCTCCTACGTACAGAGCAACAACAGCCCCCAAGCTATCGCCGCCTTCCGCGAATTGCTCGGCAAGTATCCCGAGAGTCCCGTCAGCCGTAAAGCCGCCGCCGAAATCGGTCTGCTTTACTACCAGAACGACGACTATGACCGTGCCATAGAAGCCTACAAACATGTAGTCACCCAATATCCCGGAAGCGAGGAAGCCCGCCTTGCCATGCGCGACTTGAAGTCCATCTACGTAGATGCCAACCGCGTGGATGAGTTTGCCGCCCTTGCCGCCCAAATGCCGGGAGAAATCCGCTTCGAACCCAGTGAGCAAGACTCGCTGACTTACATCGCTGCCGAAAAAGTGTATATGAAAGGCGAAGCCGCACCTGCCAAAGAGAGCTTCACCCGCTATCTGCAAAGTTATCCGGGAGGCGCTTTCAGCCTGAATGCACACTACTACCTCTGCGTCATAGGCAAAGAGCAGAAAGATGACGAGGCGGTATTGGAACATGCCGGAAAACTGCTGGAATACCCCGACAACCCATATTCTGAAGAGGCTTTGCTGATGCATGGAGAAATTCTGTTCAACCGCCAGCAATATGACCTGGCATTGGCCGACTACAAGAAATTGCAGGCCAAAGCCACCACGGCAGAGCGCCGCCAGCTTGGCGCTATCGGTGTACTGCGCTGTGGAGCACTGATGCATGATGATGCGGAAGTCATCAACGCCGCCACAGCCTTGCTTGCCGAAGCCAAGCTGTCTCCGGAGCTCCGGAACGAGGCATTGTACTACCGTGCCAAGGCATACCTCAACCAGAAAGCCGACAAGAAGGCAATGGATGACCTTCAGCTGCTGGCCAAAGACACCCGTACCCTTTATGGAGCCGAAGCCAAATATCTGGTGGCATTACAATGGTACAACGCCGGTAATTATGCCTCTGCAGAAAAGGAAATCCTTAATTTCATCGACCAGAGCACACCGCATGCCTACTGGCTGGCACGCAGTTTCATCCTTCTGTCTGATGTATATGTAGCCATGGACAAGAAGCTCGATGCACGCCAATACCTATTGAGCCTGCAGCAGAACTACCAGGCCGACGACGATATAGCAAGCATGATTAACGAAAGACTGGAGAAATTGAAGTAAGAAATATAGCACATTATGAAAAAGATACAATATATCCTCGCAGGAACTATGCTTGTCTCCCTCTCTTTGGGAGCACAAGCCCAGACACAACCCCAAGACACCACCATGAACCGTACGGTAGTCGTGGAACAAGAATATAATCCGGACATCATGGACGCCTCCAAAGTGAACGTGCTTCCCAAGGTGGAACCTCCTACCGTCAGCAAAAAGGCGGTGGAATATGACGCCACCCTGATGCCGGCAACCCATATCCCGGCAGGTATCATGCAAGCCTATACCGGAAAAGAGACGCAGGCGAAAGCGCTGCCCGGATATGTACGCTTGGGATACGGTAACTACGGTAACCTCGATGTACGCGCCAACTACCTCTTCTCCTTATCCCCCAAAGACCGCCTCAACCTGACATTCACAATGGATGGCATGGATGGCAAACTGGACTTGCCGGATAATGGCGGGAAGTGGAATTCATTCTACTACCGTACCCATGCTGCCATGGATTATGTACATGCCTTCAGCAAAGTCGATTTGAATATTGCCGGAAAGTTCAACCAAAGCAATTTCAACTTCCTGCCCGACTTCGTCAGCAACAAGCAGAAATTCGTTTCGGGCGATGTACATTTCGGGGTAAGTTCCACGAGCGACGATATGCCTCTCCAATTCCGCGCCGAAACCAATTTGCTGGTCTACCAGCGCCAACACGACCTCATGGTGAGCAATATCAAAGAAAATATCGTGCGCACCAAAGCCGATGTCACCGGTTCCATCTCCGATGAGCAGACCATCGGTATGGCTTTTGCCATGGACAATACATTCTACAGCGACGGACGTTTCGAGAATCACACCGACGTAGACTTCAATCCATACTATCTCTTTCAGAATGACGACTGGAAAATACGTCTCGGCGCACACGTCGACCTGGCTTTCGGCTTCGGCAAGAAGTTCCGCGCCGCTCCCGACGTAGAAATACAATACATCTTCTCGGACAGCTACATCCTCTACGCACAAGGTAAGGGAGGACGGCTACAGAACGATTTCCGCCGTCTGGAAACCATTACGCCTTATGGCATTACAAACCAGCAGCTTGACAATACCTACGAACAGCTCAACGCAGCCATCGGCTTCAAGGCAAGCCCGGTCAGCGGATTGTGGTTCAACCTATACGGTGGGTATCAAGATTTGAAAAACGACCTGATTGACACTCCGACTGTCAAGTCCGACGGGATAAGCAATGTTTTCCTCACAGAAGACACCAAGAACCTCTACGCCGGAGCCGACCTGAGCTACAACTACAAGGATGTTTTTTATCTCGCCGCCAATGCCGTCTATCGCCATTGGACAACGGACTCAGACGGTTCTGATGTCGTAGTAAGTTTCAAACCGGCCGTAGAAGGCAATCTCAATCTCAAGGTACGCCCCATCTCCCCACTGCTTGTCGGCATCGGCTATCAGCACATCTCACGCCAAGGCGTGGAGGGCAACAAGGCAGACCCCGTCAGCAATCTCTATCTAAACGGCAGTTACGAACTCTTCAAAGGAATCTCCGTGTATGCGCGCGTGAACAACTTGCTGAACAAAGATTACCAGTACTACTGGGGATACCCTTCAGAAGGTCTCAGTTTCTTAGGTGGAGTAAGCTTCCTCTTTTAATAGAGGTAGCACAAGCCGAAGCTCTAATTTGAACAAAAAAGGTCATTTTTGCTAAATTCTCCTTATATTATAAGGTGGGAAGAATCTTTTTTTCCTACTTTTGCGGGCGAATTCAGTGGCGGGAGTCACTAAAAAACAGAAATTTATGCAGAAAAACCTTGTCATAGTCGAGTCTCCGGCGAAAGCAAAAACCATCGAGAAATTCCTTGGAAAAGATTTCAAAGTCCTTTCCAGCTACGGCCATATACGTGATTTGAAGAAAAAAGAATTCAGTATTGACGTAGACAAAGACTTCAAACCGCATTACGAGATACCGGCGGATAAAAAGAAACTCGTAACCCAGCTGAAAGAAGAAGCCGAGCAGGCAGAAACCGTATGGCTGGCTTCCGATGAGGACCGCGAAGGGGAAGCCATCGCATGGCACTTGTACGAAGTGCTGAAACTGAAACCGGAACACACCAGACGTATCGTCTTCCATGAAATCACCAAAGGTGCCATCCTGAAAGCGATAGAAAATCCCCGTGACATTGACATCAACCTGGTCGATGCCCAGCAAGCCCGACGTATCCTGGACCGTATCGTAGGTTTTGAACTTTCACCGGTATTGTGGAAGAAAGTGAAACCTGCCCTTTCTGCAGGCCGTGTACAGTCCGTAGCCGTCCGTCTCATTGTAGAGCGCGAACGCGAGATACATGCATTCCAAACCGAAGCATCTTACCGTGTTACCGCCGTATTCCTCGTTCCGGACACTGACGGCAAAACAGTGGAAATGAAAGCCGAACTGGCGCACCGGCTCAAGACAAAGGCAGAAGCCCGGAAATTGCTGGAGAGCTGTAAAGCAGCTACGTTTACCATCAGCGACATCACTACCCGTCCGCTGAAGAAAACTCCCGCCGCCCCGTTCACCACCTCTACCTTGCAGCAGGAGGCTGCCCGCAAACTGGGATTCACCGTGGCACAGACCATGATGGTGGCGCAACGTCTGTACGAATCCGGATTGATAACCTACATGCGTACCGACTCCGTCAACCTTTCCGAACTTGCCGTCAACGCCAGCCGTGAAACCATCTCCAACCTGATGGGCGAACGTTACGTACACAACCGCCACTTCGCCACCAAGACCAAAGGAGCGCAAGAAGCCCACGAAGCTATCCGCCCCACCTATATGGAGAATGCCAAGATAGAAGGTACCCCGCAGGAAAGAAAGCTGTACGACCTCATCTGGAAACGTACCATCGCCTCGCAGATGGCAGATGCCGAAGTGGAAAAGACAACCGTAACCATTGCTATCAGCAACGAGACGGAGACTTTCACTGCAACCGGCGAAGTGGTGAAATTCGACGGTTTCCTCCGTGTCTACCGCGAATCATACGATGATGACGTAGAAACCCAGGAAGATGAGGCACGCCTACTGCCCCCTCTGAAAAAAGGACAGAAGCTCGAACATGAAGGTATCACCGCTACCGAACGTTTCACCCAACACCCTCCCCGCTACACGGAAGCAAGCCTTGTGCGCAAATTGGAGGAACTGGGTATCGGACGTCCGTCTACCTATGCTCCGACCATTTCCACCATCCAGCAACGTGAATACGTGATAAAAGGAGAAAAAGCAGGTGAAGAACGCACCTACAATGTGCTTAACCTGCAGGGTAATGAAATAACGGACAACAACCATACAGAAATCACCGGAACTGAAAAGTCAAAACTGATGCCGACAGACACCGGTATTGTGGTCAATGACTTCCTGATAGAGTACTTCCCGGACATCCTTGACTACAACTTCACTGCGAGCGTCGAAAAGCAATTCGACGAAATAGCCGAAGGTGACAAGCAATGGACCGCCATTCTGAAAACATTCTATAAGAAATTCCATCCTTCGGTGGAGAACACGCTTGCCGCGAAAACCGCCCACAAGGCAGGCGAACGGATTCTAGGAACAGACCCCGTCAGCGGAAAACAAGTGTCTGTAAAAATCGGACGTTTCGGCCCAGTAGCACAGATAGGTACTGCCGAAGATGAGGAAAAGCCCCGTTTCGCCCAGGTAAAAAAAGAAATGTCCATCGAGACCATTACGCTGGAAGAAGCGCTGGAGCTGTTCAAACTTCCCCGTACTCTCGGAGAGTACGAAGGCAAGAATGTAGTCGTAGGTGCGGGACGTTTCGGACCTTATATCCAGAACAACGGCTTGTATGCCTCGTTACCCAAGACAATGGACCCGATGACTGTTACGCTGGAAGAAGCTATTGAACTTTTGCAAAAGAAACAAGAAGCAGAAGCCCAGAAACATATCAAGAAGTTTGAGGAAGAACCGGAACTGGAAATCCTGAATGGACGCTATGGCCCTTACATCGCTTATAAAGGCAGCAACTACAAGATTCCTAAAGACATCATCCCTCAAGACCTGAACCTTCAGGCTTGTCTGGAAATTGTGAAACTGCAAAGCGACAAGGATACGGGCAAGTCTAAGCGGACTGCAAAGGCGGTGAAAGCAACGAAAACGACTAAAACAACCGCCAAGGCAACTGCCAAAACAAGCAAGACAAAATAGGACTTAGTCTACACGTATAAAATGGGAGAAAGGAGACGATAATTTAAACTTCTATTATTTCTACCACAAGAATAAATATTGCACTATAAAAAAATAAGCCCGAAGAAGTATCCTCGGGCTTATTCTTTTATAGTACAATGTTTACATCCTATCCGGCACCTCAATTCCCAGCAATCCCATACCTAAGCGTACCACCTTGGCTACATTCTCGGACAATGCAAGGCGGAATACCTTCACTGCTTCGTTCTCCTCACGCAAAATGCTGAAGTCATGGTAGAACTGGTTATATTCCTTCACAAGGTCATACGTATAGTTTGCAATGATGGACGGACTGTAATCCTCACCTGCCTGCTTCACAATAGCGGCAAAGTCGGCAACCATCTGTATCAGTCCCTCTTCCTTCTCACTCAGTTCAATGCCGGCAGGCAACTGGGCAGGGATTTCGATACCGGCCTCTTTTGCCTTGCGGAGAACAGACTGGATACGTGCATAAGTATATTGGATGAACGGTCCCGTATTACCATTAAAGTCGATGGACTCTTTTGGATTGAATGTCATGTTCTTGCGGGCATCCACTTTCAGGATGAAGTACTTTAAGGCACCCAGACCAACGATACGGGCGATATTGTCTGCTTCTTCCTTTGTCAGACCATCCAGCTTGCCCAGTTCATTGCTGGTTTCCTTGGCTGTATCAATCATCTCCGCCATCAGGTCGTCAGCATCAACCACGGTACCTTCGCGGCTCTTCATCTTGCCCTCGGGAAGTTCCACCATACCGTAAGAGAAGTGCACCAACCCTTTACCCCATTCGAAGCCCAGTTTGTCGAGCAGGATGGACAATACCTGGAAATGGTAATTCTGTTCGTTGCCTACCACATAAATCATCTTGTCGATGGGATAATCTGCAAAGCGGAGTTTAGCAGTACCTATATCCTGCGTCATGTAGACGGATGTACCGTCCGCACGCAACAGCAGCTTGTGGTCCAACCCCTCACCCGTGAGGTCTGCCCATACAGAGCCATCTTCTTTCCGGTAGAAGAAGCCTTTCTCCAGGCCCTCCATTACCTTCTCCTTACCTTCGAGGTACGTGTTTGATTCGTAATATATCTTATCAAAAGTTACACCCATCATACGGTAAGTCTCGTCAAAACCTGCATACACCCAGTCGTTCATTTTCTTCCAGAGCGCACGTACTTCCGGGTCATTGGCCTCCCACTTTACCAGCATTTCACGAGCCTCCTTCATCAAAGGAGATTCAGTTTCCGCCTTGGCTTTGGCTTCTTCCTCATTCATGCCTTCGCTTTGGAACTTGGCCATCAGTTCTTTCACTTCCGCTTTATAATGCTTGTCGAAGGAAACATAGTAATCGCCAATCAAGTGGTCTCCCTTCTTGCCGGATGATTCGGGAGTTTCACCATTCCCGTACTTCTGCCATGCCAACATGGACTTGCAGATATGAATTCCACGGTCATTGACAATATTTGTCTTTACTACCTTATTACCGTTAGCAGCCACTATATTAGCCAGCGCATTTCCCAAAAGATTATTGCGTACATGTCCCAAATGAAGCGGTTTGTTGGTGTTGGGAGAAGAATACTCAATCATCACCAATGGAGAGTTGTCAGTAGCAGCCACGATACCGTACTGCTTGTCCGCATGAATGCCATTCAACAATTCTATCCACGCAGAGGAGGCAATGGTCAGGTTCAGGAAGCCCTTGATGACATTAAATGCTGCAACCGAAGGCTCGTTTGCCTGCAAGTATTCACCGATTTCCTGGGCCGTCTGCTCCGGTCCTTTCTTGGACATACGGAGGAAAGGGAATACAACCAGCGTGAGGTGTCCCTCAAATTCTTTCTTGGTTTTCTGCAACTGCACTTGTGCGGCAGGAACATCCTGTCCGTAAAGCGCTTTCAGTCCGCCGATGACGGACGATACCAGTTTCTGTTCTATATTCATGATTCAAATGTATTTTCCTGCGTGCAAAGATAGCGTAAACCGAAATCAGTACAAAACAAGCAGGCTTGTTTTTATGGCCTCACAAGATATTCAACATACAAAGAGGGGACGCTCTTTGTAAAACGTCCCCTCTTTGTATGTTGAGTATACTGTTCTTATTCAGCTGTCAATTCCGTACCTGGTTTGAATTTAACAACTTTCTTTGCAGCAATCTCGATAGGCTTTTTAGTAGAGGGGTTGATACCCATACGCGCTCCTCTTTCCACCACACTGAAAGTTCCAAAACCAACCAATGATACTTTATCACCGGCCTTCATTGCCTTAGTGACTGATGCGATAAATGCATCCAATGCTTTCTTTGAATCAGTCTTTGACAAACCAGACTCCGCTGCCATAGCGCTAATAAGTTCCGCCTTATTCATAATGCTTAAAATTAATTAATATGTTACACAAAAGATATTTTTACTTTTCATCACAAACCTCCACAAAAATAGAGCAATATTTCTGAATATCAAATAAAAACATTAAAAAAATATTGGAAAACAACGAAAAAGAAGGAATAGAATCTGCTTTTTCTGTTATAGAACAGAATTTATTCGTATTTTTGCCGGAGAAAGCAAAAACAGACAACTGTTTTTGAACTGTAAAATGAATTGAAACAACAGATTATGAATACTATACCTACTGTAACCAAAAACCTTTTAATCATTAATGTGCTGATGTTTTTGGGCACCATTGTCGCCCAAAGCTACGGCATCGACCTCGCCCAATATCTGGGATTGCATTTTTTCCTTGCCGAAGATTTCAATGCAGCACAATTGATAACATATATGTTCATGCACGCCGGATTCGCGCACATATTTTTCAACATGTTTGCTGTATGGATGTTCGGACGTATTTTAGAGCAGGTATGGGGGCCAAAACGATTTCTGTTCTACTATCTGGTGTGCGGTATAGGAGCCGGAATTATCCAGGAGGTGGTACAGTATATTCATTATGAGACAGTACTTTCCGCCTATGACAGCGTAAATACTGGCATGGCCATCATCCCGATGGAGGAATATCTCAATATGATGACTACCGTGGGAGCTTCGGGAGCAGTATACGCCATTCTGCTGGCATTCGGCATGTTGTTCCCCAACCAGCAAATGTTCATCTTCCCGTTACCGGTTCCCATCAAGGCCAAATATTTTGTTATCGGATATGCCTTGATTGAACTTTATGCCGGATTTGCAAACAGTGCAGGAGACAATGTGGCTCACTTCGCACATCTGGGTGGTATGGTATTCGGCTTTATCCTAATTATGTACTGGAGAAAAAAGAACAGAGGAAATGGCTACTATTATAACTGATTTGAAAGAAACCTTCCGTAGGGGGAACATTTATATCCAACTGATTTACATCAATGTAGCGGTATTCATACTTACTACGCTAACCGAAGTCATGTTCCAGTTGTTCAACCGGAGCATAGCAGGCGTATTCGAATGGCTGGAACTGCCGGCATCAGTCCTACGCTTCATCCTGCAACCATGGTCACTACTGACATATATGTTCATGCATGCAGGATTCATGCACATTCTTTTCAATATGCTGTGGCTTTACTGGTTCGGTGCACTGTTCCTGAGTTTCTTCTCTGCAAAGCATCTGCGGGGTGTATACATTCTGGGAGGAATTTGCGGCGGTCTGCTCTATATGGCCGCCTATAACATTTTTCCGTATTTCCGTCCCATGACAGACTATTCTTTCATGCTGGGCGCCTCTGCCTCTGTACTTGCCATTGTAGCCGCCACCGCCTATCGCGAGCCCAACTATCCGATAAGGCTGCTGCTGTTCGGAACCATCCGGCTGAAATACCTGGCACTCATCGTTATAGGCACCGATTTACTGTTCATCACCTCCAGCAATGCCGGTGGACACATCGCACATTTAGGAGGTGCGCTGGCAGGGGTATGGTTTGCCGCCAGCCTCAGCAAAGGCAGTGACCTGACCTCATGGATAAACAAATGTCTGGATGCCTTAGTTTCCATCGTCAGCTTCAAACCCCGAAAACCGAAAATGAAAGTACACTACGGTACTGGCAAACAAAAAGATTATGATTACAACGCACGGAAAAAAGCCCAATCCGACGAGATAGACCGCATTCTCGACAAATTAAAGAAATCGGGATACGAAAGCCTTACTACAGAGGAAAAGAAAAGCTTGTTCGACGCGAGTAAACGTTAAACCAATGGAAAACGGAAAATGAAAAATGAGAAATGAGAATATAACCGCCACTCTTATTTTCAGTTTTCACCTTTCAATTTTCAACTATTATAATGAAGCATCTCGGTAATTTTGTCGCTCTTCTGATTTTAGCGGTCAATGCCTTGTTTACGGGCCTATTACTGTTCACCGCCTATAGTCCGCACATCCAGCCGGTCACACATCCGGTGCAATCGTGCCTGGGGCTGACATTTCCCGTGTTCCTGATGATAAATGCCGGCTTCCTCATTTTCTGGCTGGTCATCCAGCGCTATAGGTCGGCTTTGCTGCCCCTGATAGGGATGTTGCTCTGCTATTCGCAGATACGCACCTATCTGCCCATCAACTTCCATACAGACCACTTACCGGAAACAAGTATCAAACTGCTCTCCTACAACATTATGGGATTTGACGGTGCCGCTAAGCAAGATGGCAAAAACCCGATATTGACCTATTTGAAGGAAAGTGGCGCCGATATCCTCTGTCTGCAGGAATATTCCACAGTACAATCCTCAAAGCATCTTTCGCAAAAAGACGTAGAGCGGGAACTCAAGGCATATCCATACCACCGCATCAACACAGTGGGTAGCGGAAAGGGACATACCAACAAGATAGCATGTTACTCTAAATTTCCGATTCTCTCGTCACGCATATTGGATTATCCCAGCGAATACAACGGTTCGGTACTCTATGAAATCAAGATTGAGGAAGACACGGTTACCCTCATCAACAATCATCTGGAGTCCAACAAACTGACCAAAGCCGATAAAGTCGTGTACGAAGACATGCTGAAATCTCCCGAAAAGGAAAAAGTGAAAAGCGGTGCACGCCTGCTCATACGCAAGCTGGCAGAAGCATCGGCCATCCGTGCCCCGCAGGCTGACACTATTGCACATGAAATAGCCGCTTCACCGCATCCTTACATTATTGTGTGCGGCGATTTCAACGACACCCCCATCTCCTATGCCCACCGCACCATCGCCCAGGATTTGGACGACGCATTCACCCAATCAGGACGGGGGCTGGGCATCTCCTACAACCAGAACAGATTCTATTTCCGGATAGACAACATACTGACAAGCAAGAACCTGAGAGCCTACAATTGTACAGTAGACCGCTCCATCAAAGAGTCAGACCACTATCCGATATGGTGCTATATCACTAAGAGATATTGAAAATTAATACTTAAACATTTAATACTTAGAAAACAATGTTCAAAAAATGTATTCTAATTTTAGCAGCAAGTTGTATGATGTACTCCTGTGCCACCCAGACGGAAAGCAATCCGTTCCTTACTGAGTTTCAAACACCCAATGGCGTGCCTCCATTCGATAAAATCAAGTTGGAGCACTATGAACCCGCATTCCAGAAAGGTATAGAAGAGCAGAACGCCAATATCCAAGCCATCATTGACAATACGGAAGCCCCTACTTTCGAAAATGTCATTGTCGCCCTCGACAACAGCTCTCCCACCCTGGACCGTGTAGGCGGTGTATTTTTCAACCTGACGGAGGCCGAAACTACCGATGAACTGACAGCCCTTTCCATGAAACTGGCTCCGACATTGGCCGAACACGAAGACAACATCTCCCTCAACCAGGAGCTTTTCAAGAAAGTGGATGCTGTCTACAGCCAGAAAGATGCTCTCGGCCTGACCCGCGAACAACAAAGGCTGCTGGAAAAGACCCATAAGAAATTTATCCGTTCCGGCGCCAATCTTCCGACCGACAAGCAAGCCCGTCTGCGTGAAATCAACAAGCAGCTTTCCACACTCGGAATCACGTTCAGCAACAACATCCTGAACGAAAACAACGACTTCAAGCTTTATGTAGGAAAAGAGGAAGACCTCGCCGGACTTCCCCAATGGTTCCGCGAAAGCGCCATGGCTGAAGCCCGTGCCACCGGACAAGAAGGCAAATGGCTGTTTACCCTCCATAATGCAAGCCGCCTGCCTTTCCTCCAATACTCCGCCAACCGGCCGCTACGCGAACAGATGTACAAGGCCTACATCAACCGCGGCAATAACAATGACAAGAACGACAACAAGAAAATCATTGCCAACATCGTAAGCCTGAGACTTGAAAAGGCACAACTGCTGGGTTTCGACTGTTACTCCAACTTTGTATTGGACAATACAATGGCAAAGAATTCCACCGCCGTGATGGACTTCCTCAACAACTTGTGGAGTTATGCACTCCCCAAAGCAAAAGCCGAAGCAGCCGAACTGCAAAAGCTGATGGACAAGGAAGGCAAAGGAGAGAAACTTGAAGCATGGGATTGGTGGTACTACACCGAAAAACTCCGTAAGGAGAAATATAACCTCGAAGAAGAAGAGATTAAGCCCTACTTCAAGCTGGAAAACGTACGTGAAGGCGCCTTTGCCGTTGCCAATAAGCTTTATGGCATCACGCTGACAAAGCTCGAAGGTATCCCCGTCTATCATCCCGATGTAGAAGTGTTTGAAGTGAAAGCCGCAGACGGCTCACAAGTAGGTATCTTCTATGTAGATTACTTCCCCCGTCCCGGCAAAAGCGGTGGTGCCTGGATGAGCAATTACCGCGAACAACAAGGCAGTATACGTCCATTGGTATGCAACGTATGCAGCTTCACCAAGCCCGTAGGCGACACTCCTTCCCTGCTGACCATCGACGAAGTGGAAACTTTGTTCCATGAATTCGGCCATGCCCTGCACGGATTATTGACCCAATGCCAATATAAAGGTACTTCAGGCACCAATGTCGTACGCGACTTCGTGGAACTCCCCTCTCAAATCAACGAGCATTGGGCCACCGAACCCGAAGTGTTGAAAATGTATGCCAAGCATTACAAGACCGGCGAGGTCATTCCCGACAGCCTGATTGAAAAGATACTGAACCAGAAAACGTTCAACCAGGGTTTCATGACTACCGAGTTGCTGGCCGCCGCCATCCTCGACATGAACCTGCATAACCTGACTGATACCGGAGGTCTTGATGTCGTTGCATACGAAAAAGAAGCAATGGACCAACTGGGGCTGATTCCGGAAATAGCTCCCCGCTACCGTACCACATACTTCAACCACATCATCGGCGGTTATGCTGCAGGCTACTACAGCTATCTCTGGGCCAATGTTTTGGACAACGATGCCTTCGAAGCTTTCAAGGAACACGGTATCTTCGACAAGCAGACAGCCGACCTCTTCCGCCAGAATGTTCTGGAAAAAGGAGACAGCGAAGACCCGATGACTCTCTATAAAAACTTCAGAGGAACTGAGCCTCAATTAGACCCGATGTTAAAAAATCGCGGTATGAAGTAAGATTTGTGAAAAAAAAGCTATATTTGCAGCCTTGTATGCAACAGAATTTAATTAAAAAGTAATCATAATAAACTAAAAGTAACATGCAAAACAAAGGATTTGTAAGGGTTTTTGCGATATTGCTCACACTGGTGTGTGTGTTCTATCTCTCCTTCTCTTTTGTAACTCGCCATTACACAAGTAAGGCCAAAGAGTTTGCAAAAGGCGATGTGAAAGTAGAGCAGGACTACCTCGATTCTCTGGCTAATGAGAAAGTGTATTTCGGCAATTGGACGCTGAAACAATGTCGTGAGATGGAAATCAGTTTAGGTTTGGACTTGAAGGGTGGTATGAACGTCATCCTTGAAGTTTCCGTACCCGATGTCATCAAAGTATTGGCTGACAACAAGACTGACGAAGCATTCAACCAAGCATTGGCCACTGCCGCCAAACAAGCTACCACAAGCCAGGATGACGTGATCACCCTATTCGTCAGAGAGTATCACAAGCTTGCTCCGGGTGCTCCTCTTTCACAACTGTTCGCAACCCAACAATTAAAAGACAAGGTAACTCAGAAATCTACCGACGCGGAAGTTGAGAAAGTATTGCGCGAAGAAGTAAAGGCAGCTGTTGACAACTCCTACAATGTACTTCGTACCCGTATCGACCGTTTCGGTGTAGTTCAGCCCAATATCCAGAGTCTGGAAGACAAAATGGGCCGTATCATGGTAGAACTTCCGGGTATCAAAGAACCTGAACGTGTAAGAAAATTATTACAAGGTTCCGCCAATCTGGAATTCTGGGAAACATACACAGCAAAAGACGTTACTCCCTATCTGCAAGCTGCCGACACCAAGTTGCGCGCCATCGTTGCAAGCGAAACTCCGGCAGAAGAGGCAGACAGCGCAGCTACCGAAGCTCCTGCCGTAGCCCAAGCTACCAGCACAGCCGACAGTCTTGCCGCTGCTTTAAAGGGTGAAAACAAGACACAAACCGCTGACCTTGCACAAATAAAGAAAGAACACCCGCTGTTCGCAATCTTGCAAGTCAACCCCAGCGGACAAGGTCCTGTTGTAGCCTATGCCAACTACAAGGATACAGCTGAAATCAACAGATACCTTTCCATGCCGGAAGTTCAGGCCGAAATGCCGAAAGACTTGCGTCTGAAGTGGGGAGTATCTCCTTATGAATATGATCCGAAAGCTCAGACTTTCGAACTTTATGCCATCCGTTCCACAGAACGTAGCGGTAAAGCGCCTCTGGAAGGTGATGTAGTGGTTAGCGCCAAGGACGAATACGACCATTATGGCAAGCCCGCTGTAAGTATGTCCATGAACACTGACGGTGCACGCCGCTGGGCTCAGCTCACCAAGCAGAATATCGGCAAGAGCATCGCTATCGTGCTGGACGGTTACGTTTACTCCGCACCGAACGTAAACAATGAAATCACTGGCGGTAATTCACAGATTACCGGTCACTTTACTCCGGAACAAGCAAAAGACTTGGCAAACGTATTGAGATCAGGTAAGATGCCGGCTCCCGCACATATCGTACAAGAAGACATTGTAGGTCCTTCACTGGGACAAGCTTCCATCAACGCCGGTATCATGTCATTCATCGTGGCATTAATCCTGCTGATGGTTTACATGTGTACTATGTACGGATTCATTCCGGGTATGGTTGCCAACGGCGCTCTCGTACTGAACATGTTCTTTACATTGGGTATCCTCTCTTCCTTCCAGGCTGCATTGACAATGTCCGGTATTGCCGGTATGGTGTTGGCACTGGGTATGGCTGTGGATGCCAACGTATTGATTTACGAACGTACCAAAGAAGAGCTTCGCGCAGGCAAGGGTGTAAAGAAAGCACTGGCTGACGGTTACTCCAACGCCTTCTCTGCTATCTTCGACTCCAACTTGACGTCTATCATCACCGGTATTATCTTGTTCAACTTCGGTACAGGCCCTATCCGTGGTTTTGCCACTACATTGATTATCGGTATCTTGATTTCGTTCTTTACTGCCGTATTCATGACGCGTCTGTTCTATGACCATTTCATGAGCAAGGACAAACTGCTGAATCTGACATTCTCTTCCAAGATTTCAAAGAACTTGATGGCGAATGTACACTTCGACTTCATGGGTAGAAACAAATTGTGGCTGACCACTACGGGAGCTATCATAGTGATATGTATCGCTTTCCTCGCTACCCGTGGATTGAGCCAGAGTATCGACTTCACTGGTGGACGTAACTTCAAAGTACAGTTTGAGAATAAGGTAGAGCCGGAACAAGTTCGCGAGCTTATCTCCAGCAAGTTCGGCGATGCCAATGTCAGCGTTATCGCCATCGGTACGGACGGTAAGACCGTACGTATCAGTACCAACTACCGTATCGAAGAAGAAGGTAACAACATCGACTCTGAAATCGAAGCATACTTATACGAAACATTGAAACCGTTGCTGACTCAGAACATCACTTTAGAAACCTTCATCGACCGCGAAAACCATACGGGCGGAAGTATCATCAGTTCCCAGAAGGTAGGTCCGAGTATCGCAGACGATATCAAGGTTTCAGCCATCTGGTCCGTTGTACTTGCATTGATTGCCATCGGTATTTATATCCTGATCCGTTTCCGCAATATTGCATACAGTATCGGTTCAGTAGCCGCATTGGCTTGTGATACCATCATCATCCTGGGTGCCTACTCCATCTGTTGGGGCTGGATGCCGTTCTCTCTGGAAATCGACCAGACCTTTATCGGTGCCATCCTGACAGCTATCGGTTATTCTATCAATGACAAGGTGGTAATCTTCGACCGTGTACGCGAATTCTTCGGCCTCTATCCGAAGCGTGACAGATTCCAGTTGTTCAATGACTCATTGAACACAACTCTGGCACGTACCATCAATACTTCACTGAGTACCTTGATTGTGTTACTGTGTATCTTCATCCTCGGTGGTGAT
Organism: Bacteroides uniformis; assembly: GCF_025147485.1. Taxonomy (NCBI): domain Bacteria; kingdom Pseudomonadati; phylum Bacteroidota; class Bacteroidia; order Bacteroidales; family Bacteroidaceae; genus Bacteroides; species Bacteroides uniformis. The sequence continues at coordinate 943,842 of NZ_CP102263.1, forward strand.
TCCATCCGCAGCTTCGCATTCGCCATGATTCTGGGTGTTGTATTTGGTACACTGTCTTCTCTGTTCGTTGCATCTCCTATCGCATATCTGCTGATGAAGAACAAAAAAGGTACCGAACCAGCTGTAGAAGTAGCCAAATAAGAATTTAGACAAAAACTATAAACTAAAAAAGGAGGAAATCCGAAATGGATTTCCTCCTTTTTTGTAGTCTCGCCGGAGAACAGAACGGAAAGGAGAATGATGATTCTTACCACATACTATGAAAGTCATATGCGTTTTCCTACGGACATGAAGCTCCTTTGGGAGAGCATCGAATAGGCTCTACCGGCACATCTGCATGCATTGCAGGAAGCTCGGCATAAGGCGTCCCCGTAACAAATATACGGATGTTGCGGCATTTTATCTGTCCTATTACAAGAAAAGAAAGAGGAAGCGGACTATAAAACTATCCGCTGCCACGGTTTTATACTTTCAATTCGAAAGAAGAGCGAGAACAGATTCTCTACAGGAACTTTGTGGAGGTTGGGCTGGAGGCGAAAGCGATGATTGGGGATGTACTTAATAAGAAGGGGGCATCTAAGGTTTTCTGTCATTAAAAATCACTCCAACTGTCCAATCGCCCTAAGGTATTCTATTTCTCGTATTTTGTAATTTGTACGGGCTTCAATATTGTTGCTGTAAGCCTCCTGCCATTGTGTCTGCGCTTCCATAACATCAAGGATCGTGGCCATTCCCATTTCATAATTGTTTTGGGTCTGAGAAAGATTATGTTCTGATTCTTCAAGGCCATGCTCTGCTGTACGAATAAGTAGCAATGCACTTTCATAAGCGGATTTGGATTGCTGTGCTTCTATATCCATCAATGAACGATTTTTGTTGAGTTCCACTGTGCTGATTTCGTGTGCCAGTCGTGCGCTCCTTATTTTTTTACGTCCTTCCCCGAAATTGAATATAGGAATGCTTATACTGGCCATTACCATCGGTATTTTCATATCGAGAGATGAACCGGCTAATTTCATGCCCCCCATATATTGATAACCAGCACTAATCCCCACTGTAGGGAGAAAATCGGCACGGGTATTTTTTATCTCCAAATCTTTCAATTCCACTTGCATTTCCTGTATACGGTATTCCGGGCGATTGACAATATCGTGTGATAATTGATTGTTGTAGTTTTGAGTTAAAATAAGTGTGTCGGTGGCAATTATTTGAGCATCCAACTCCAGTCCGATCAGATGGCACAGGGACATACGAGTCAGTTCCCGTCCGCTTTCCGCCCGTTGGAGTTCGTATGTCACATTGCTTCGCCGGGTGCGTACTTTATGCAAATCCTGAGCAGTAGCCATTTTGAGTTCAAAAAAACTGTTGACCTGCTGATGCAACGAATCCAACAATTGAGTATATTGTGTAAGCAGTTTTACCTTTTCCGCTACCGAAACATACATCCAATACGTCTGCTCCACCTCTACCAGTGTATTGATTCGGGTAAGCCTTTTGTTTTCTTCCGAGATTGCTACGCCGGTTTTTGCCATTTTGTTTGCGTTGACAATTTTCCCTCCTGCATATACAGGCTGTTGCAGGGTAATACCTGCCATATACATACCTTTCATACTCATTTCCATACCCACCATACCCATATCGATGTTTTCGAAAATATAGGCATAGGTTGCCGATCCTGATATTTTCGGGAAATAGGCTGTTTTTGCTGCTTGTCGATCTGATACCGCCTTGCCTACCTTGCGGGATGATATTTTTATATCGTCGCTGTTCTCAAGTGCCATTCTCCGGCAATCTTCGATTGATAAACGGGTTTGGGCTTGTACAGCATTGATGCCCAACCATAAAAAGATGGCAGGAATCATAAGTATCGTTTTTCTTAACATGACATTTTCTTATTGGTTCTTATTTATCTGTGGGGAAGATAGTAACAATAACGCGGGCGAAGGTGGTCAACGCCGGAATCCCCGTATCGGTCACTTCAAGGATGAGGTGCAGGGTTTCGGGTTTGTCGACTTTGGGAGCAACAAAGGTAGATTTGCCTGAGTCAACGGCGACAATGTCGATATAGCCATTGTATGTTCCTGCTTCTTTATATTGCCACCAGTAAGCGTTATATTTGGGATAACGTTGCGGAGCTATTTCGACAAAACTTTCTTTATTAAAGCCGAGCTGCTCATAAAGGGCAGAGTATTTCGCCCAGATTCCGTCAATATCAAGGGAATCTGGTTCTGTGATATCGGCATTTAGGGTTACGGTTTCACCGGATTTCACTGTTTTTTCCAGCCCGCCGGGTATGGCGATTACCGGTTTGTGGTTAGCATCTTCATATTTGCCAGCTACACACCACCGGAGTCTGGATTCAAAATCACGGTTGGCTACTTCTACCCACCGCAGGTAACTACCACGGTCTACATCACGATATACGTTTTTTAGTCCTTCTATTTTATAGAACTGTCCGCCCCAACCACCGTAAGTAGGGTCTTCATAACCACGTAATCCGCTACCAAGCGTATAAAGGAACGCAGGTGAATCGCCTTCGCTGATGTAATCCTGTGGATAAAGGGCTGCCAATGGACCGTGATCGTTGTGCAGATAGTTTTTGGCAAAACCGTCGGTATAACGTTGGCTACCGTAATCCCAAGTTCCACTAAAGTAGTAAGACACCAGCAGAGTGACGTCGGGGTGGTAAGTTTCAATGTAGTTTCCAGCGCCATCCTGATACCAGATGTTGTACATAACTGCTTTCTTCACAGCACGCTCGTACTCGGAAGGGTATTGGGTTTTTAACTTTTGGAAAGCTTTGGCTGCGGTGTTACCACCTCCCCAAGCCTGTATATAGACTTTGCGAGGATCGTTTTCCAAAAGAGTTTCAACAATCTTATCGGAACCGGGTGTATCAGCCCAATGCGTGGGGTCTATCATGGATTCAGTTCCGGGTACACGACGGATGACATCTGTATCGACCACAATATGTGTTGAATCTTGGTCACCAAGGAAGAGTTTGCTTCTTAGTTCGTTGGCAGTAGGATAAGCAGGATCGTGTACGATGAGGTTGGGATATACCTGTTCGTAAGCATCAAGTTGCTTTTCTATCCATCCGGCATTACTCCATCCACCCCGTTGAAAAATGGAATTGGTTTGGATAATAGCTACAACTTCCATATCGTTAGCATGGAGCAGGAAGCGGATCATAGAACATTGGTCATCTATCTCTCCGTCAGTCATTGCAATGACACGAGGCTTTTCTGACATTTGAGCATTGGTGTTCACTCCCAAAAGCATAAGTGCCAGAGTTACAAGGATGATTGTTTTCTTTTTCATTCGTAAATATTTATTAGCGAAGTTTTTTTAATTTTGAAAAATAATGAATAAAAAATAGGCAGCAGAATCAGCGTAATTATGGTGCCTGCTGTCAAACCGGCAACTACCACAACTGCCAGACTGGAATACATAGGGTCGAACAGAAGCGGGAGCATGCCAAGTATGGTCGTGGCCGAAGCCATTATTACCGGACGGGTACGATTTACTGTCGAATTAATGACCGCATCATAGGGAACCATTCCTTCTTTTGTAAGGCGCGTAATCTCGTCTACCAATACGATAGAGTTCTTAATCAGCATTCCCATCAATCCCATCGCTCCGATTATACCCATAAATGTGAATGGTGTACCTGTTACAAGCAAAAGGGGGGTGATTCCTATGAATGCGAAAGGCAGACACAGAATAACCAGCAGAACCTTGCGCATATCATTGAACAACCATACAAGAATCAGCACAATCAACACAAGGGCTATCGGCACGAATCCGAAAATATTTTCAAATGCGCTGTTCTGTAATTTCTGTTCTCCTAACCATTTGAGTGAATACCCGGCAGGGAGTTCTATTTGTTCAAACCGATCCTGGATTTCCGACAGTATCTCGCCGGGAGCTTCGCCGGCAAGAGGGTCACACTGTACTTTTATCGCCCGTTTACCGTCGTAACGCGCCACGCTTGTTTCTTCCCACTTAACGCGTTCGTTATTCGTTATCTGACTTAAAGGGATTGTGCGGAACATATTGTCAGTTATATCGTCGGGTGTCGCCGTACCCTGCAATACTCTACCTGTATTTACTTCTTCAAGGCTGGTATTTGGAATCATCCCCCATACCGGTATGTCATTCTGGTCTGTAATGCGACTGTCATCCGAATTCTGGACTTTCAGATTAATAATAACCGATTTGTCATTTTCGTAAATAAGACCTACGGGCAAGCCTTCTGCTGAGGCCAATAAAGCGTTCGCAATATCGCTGCGGTTCATTCCGCTACGTTTGGCGGATTGTTCGGAATAATCCCTGTATATGGATTTTCCCTGAGGTTGCCAGTTGTCGGTAACCGAATAAGCATCCACTATTGCACAATCGCGCATAATTTCTTTGCCTTGCCCGGCCAGCTCTCTTAATATCTGCGGATCGGGACCGGAGAATATGGCCTCAACCGTGTGGCTCGTACTGACTGCGAAATTGTATTTCCGTACCCGAACATACGCATCGGGATATTCTTCCCGCAGTCGTGTCTGGATTTCCGGAAGAAGTCTGTATGCATCGCGGTAATCCTCGAAGTCGATAATCAATTCTCCGTAATTGTCGCCCACCGCATTGATGGAACGCACAAGGCAATATCGGGCGGGGGTTTGCGCCTGACTTGCCGTTATCTTGTTTATCTCGTCATAGTCCGAGAGTTTTTCCGATATTTCCAGCAAATCATGTTTTACCCTGTCAGGGTGCGTTTGCGGTGGCAGGGTATATTCTACATATAACTGGTTATAATCGAAGTCGGGGAAGAATATCGACTTAACCGAAAAGAATCCAACGAAAGCCAGAACCAAACATCCGAAACTTACCAAAAAAGTTGATATTTTATGGTTCATAAAAAAATGAAGCGCCTTTCGGATAACCTTATGAAGGGGTGTGTTGAGTTGATCTTTTATCTTCTCTGGTTTTTTACCGCCGTTTGCACGTGCCGATAAGAATAGTTTTGCAAAGACAGGTATCTGTGTCATGGCAAGCACCCAACTTACCAACAATGATATGGCCAGCACAAAAAACAGATCACGTGCATATTCTCCAGCGGTATCGTTGGATAATCCGACAGGAAGGAAAGTCATTATGGCGATTAAAGTTGCACCCATTAAAGGCCACGCTGTGTTTTCCGCTGTCCGGAACAATGCTTTCTTTGGCGGCAGACCATTTCCCCTGTCTACAAGTATACCGTCGAGAACCACAACCGCGTTATCAACCAGCATACCCATTGCCACAATGAATGCCCCCAATGATATGCGTTGTAATGTTCCTCCTGTCATCAGTAATACGGGAAAAGTCATCAATACGGTCAAAATCAGTCCTGCACCGATAATTAGCCCACCTCTGATGCCCATTGTAAGAATCAGTACAAGCACTACGATGACTACCGATATTACGAGGTTCCAGTTGAAAGAGCCTATTGCGTTCGATACCCTGTCCGGTTGGAAATATATCTTTTCATACTCAAATCCGGCAGGCAACCGCTCTTGGAGCTCCGTCATTCGCGCCTCGACCAGCTTACCTACATCCGTAACCACAACGCCTGGCTCCATCGAAACGCAAAGAGCGATTGCCGGATGACCGTTCACCCAAAAGCCCCTGGTCTGCGGATCGGCATACTCCTTTGCAACTTCGGCAATATCGCCTAACTTTACCTGCCCGCCGGAAGGCGTTTGCATAATAAGGTCTTTCACATCTTCAGCGCTCCTTAGTTTGCCACCGACCTCATTACGCAGCAATTGACCATCCGAATAGTAATGCCCGGCATTGACTGGCTGATTGCGGGCATCGATAGTAGTCATAATTTGCACAGGGTAGATGCTGTTGCGTGCAATCATTTCTTTGGGGAGCTTTATATTTACATTTTCATTCCTTGTGCCAAAGAATGAAATCCGCCTTACTCCTTTCAATTCAAGGAGTTCACGTTTAATAAGCCCGGCATATTCTTCCATTTCCGCAAGCGTATAGCCTTCGGCGGAAAGGGCATAGAACATTCCGTAGATATCACTTACATCGTCTACCACCACTGGAGGATAAGCCCCTGACGGCAACCGTTGCGCGGCTGACTCCACCTTTCTACGAAGAATATCCCAACGTTGTTCGAGACCCTCAACCGGAACAGCCATGTCGATATTGATAGTGATAGTTGACATATTTTCCGAAGAGACCGATTCCATATCGGAAATATTACTGAGTGTCCGTAGTTCATCTTCGAGTACCGATGTAACTTCGAGTTCGACTTCGTGTGCAGAAGCCCCCGGATAGTAAGTTACCACCATTGCTTGCTTGACAGACAATTCAGGGTCTTCCAGTTTCGGCATAATAATGTAGGCGTATATACCGCTGAACACGATCATTACCACGCACGTCCAAAAGAACGTGGCGTTTTTGAAGAAAAAATCAGTCAGTTTCATTATAGTATCCCTCCTACATTTGTTTTGGCGGGTTGTGCGATTACCCGTACTACATCACCTTCATCGAGGGCACTCAACCCCGATTCAACAATATTGTCTGTTTCGTTCAGGCCAGACAGGATGATGATTCGCCCTTTGCTGTCGAGACCGGATATCTCCACGGGTTTTAACTTCACTTCGGAACGGTCATTCACGACCCATACATAACTTTTACCGTTCTGCATAAATACAGATCTGGGCCAAAGGGTATAACCACCTGAATGTTCTCCATTGCGAATTTCCACCGTTACCTCTACATTCATTCCTATCGAAAGAGCGTTCTTCGCATCTGTTTCGGGAAACAGGCGCATCCTGTATAACTGATTGCTGTTAGATTTGGGATTTATCGAGGCTAATTTCAAAGAAAAGTTATTATCTGCCAATAACCGAGAATGACATGAATAACTTATAAAGTTATCTTTTTGCAGGTAAACAGATGCAGGGAGTTCGCTCTCTATTTCTATGTTATTTACATCGACCAATGTAACAACGGCTGTTCCCGTATTGACCATTTCTGCTTTTTCAAAATGAATAGCCTGGATATAGCCCGATATAGGAGAATGAAGTTGGGTGTAGTTGACGGTGTTCCGGTTCGATTCCAGTTGTACTTTCAACTGCTCCAATCCGGCTACGGCTTTTTCATAATCATTGTCGGTTATATTATTTCGACGGTGTAGTTCTTCCAGTCTTGTCATTTCCGTACTCAACTGTCGGTACTGGCTTTCGGTAGCTGCCAGTTGCAGTTGGTAATCCGTATCGTCCAACCTGGCAATGAGCTGTCCTTCACGGATATAGTCACCCTCATCAACGCACAATTGCTTGATTTGTCCGGCTATTTTAAAACCGAGATCAATCTGCTGCGCTGCTTTGACCACTCCGGGGAACGACCGGAATGTATTTCCTGCGATAGGCTCGGCATGTACGATATACACGTTTTTTACAATCGGTTTTTCTTTGACGCCATGGTTCCCACAAGAACAGAGTAGCGCAAAACAAAGGAGAGACAAGCTGAATAGTTTCATTGTTATTACTGTTATTATTATTTTTGTGTAAAGGTGAAGAATTCTCACATGCCATTTAGGCATTATAGTCGTCATTATTGACCAAAAAGTCGGAATCGAGTCATACAAAAGAAAAAATGATTATTTTTGTTGACCAAATTAGACGTTCATGAAAGACAAAGCACAGAATATTGGTTTACGAATGGTGCAGGAGTTCGCCTCTACAGAAGCGTTATCAGACAAGTTCCTTATTTTTGATAACTATACGTCTCCGATGGAACATCTGGGAACTTTTGCCATTACCGGACACCCTGTCAAATTAGATAGCCTCTTAATTGTAATATGCTCGGAGGGGTATGCCCGGTTAATAGTCGGTTTTGAAGAGATTACAGTGCTGGAAAACCACTTTTTGATAGTGATGGAAGGCAAACCTTTCGAGGTGTTGGAATTAAGCAAGAACTTCAAGGCAGAATTGATGTGCTTAAAAGAAAGCCTCTTCGAGTTGCAGGGAAGTCATATACTAAGATTCCTCCACTTAATCAGAGAAAATCCCTGTCAACCGGTATTGGCTTCCAAAAAGCAGGAGTTTGAAGTCCTATTGAAATGTTTGAAACAAACGATGACAGATACCGGAAATATATTTCGTCAACAGATCATTCAATACTATTTATATATCTTGGCTTGTAATATCTTTAATTTGCTTTTAACCAACTACGCTCCGGCAGTTTTATCCCGAAGCGAATCCATTTTTCAGGAGTTCATAAAGAATGTAGAAAAATACTTTCGCAAGGAAAGGAGTGTCGGTTTTTATGCAGACAAACTGAATCTGACCCCGAAATATCTTTCTACTGTGATTCAACAACAAACGGGAAAACATGCAACGGATTGGATTGACAAATATACTATTTTAGAAGCCAAGACCTTGCTTAAATCGTCCACTCTCTCCATCCAACAAATAGCCTATGACTTGAATTTCTCGACTCAATCCCATTTTGGTCGATATTTCAGAAATCATACAGGAATGTCGCCAAAGCTATACAGAAATTCGTAAGTAGATGCTGCTTCCTTTCTATTTTCCCAGCTTGCGCACTTGATCATTGAAGGTTTCACGGTCAATAGCCTTCTGACGGATGTACACCCGTTTGTTATAGACCGTCTGGGTTGACCAGTGGAAGAAATCTGCAATTTTGCTGGAATCCGTAACGCCGAGATGCATTAGTGCGAATATGCGCAATTCCGTGTTTAGCCGCCCCTCTTCCTTGGGGATGATACGGTATTCGGGTTGAAGTAAAGAGTTGAAGTCGCTCACGAAAGAAGGATAGACATGTAAGAAAATAGCATCGAAAGTCCGATAAAACTCCTTTAATTCAGATTCTATCATGATGGGAGAATCCGTAAATTTCAGTAGGTCTTTATACTGCTGGGTTTTCACCTTGTTGTTGATGTTTTTTCGGTATTGGTCAAGCTTACTGATGTAGTCAGAACAGAGGGTGAGCACAAATCCTATATATTCTTCTTTGATGATATTCTGGTCATAGAGTTTTTCATTGGCTTCTTTCAGCAGGTTGTTGGTTTCTGTAATCTGCTGGTGAAGTACGGTGATTTCATGCAGGCTGTTCTTCAACCGTTCATTGGCCGACTCCAACTCTGTATTCGAAGCAGAAAGCAGTCCATTCAGATTCTTCAGTTCTATCCGTTGCCGGCTACGGTGTTTCAAAATTCTGTACGTATATATCAGAGTAAGGGTGAGCAGGCAAGAAACGAATCCGATAACCCATAGCGACCAGCTTAACTGTCTGTTTTTAGCTTTCTTAATTTGCAGACTTGTCTTCTGTATGGCATCAAATGTAGAGAGACAAGAAACCATACGGACCCGATTGTTCATGATATGGGCCATTTCCAGACATAGGGAGATATATTTGTAAGCGCGCTCATTATCCCCTTTTTCATTGAGTAGCGTAGCCAAGTCATGCAATGTAACGTTATCGTTGTTGGCCAGTGTCATATCCATGATGGCGGCTTCTGCCAAACACTCCAGCCTCAGATCCGGTTGATTGTTGTCCCGATATAGTGTGGATAGCATATATAGCAATTTGCTGTTAGCGATGCTGATTGTCTTTGATGTTTCCAAATATACTTTTATTGCAACGATGGAACCGGAATAGTTCCCGGCTCGTAAGTCTTTTAATCCTTTATAAAGAATGTAATAGGGATTTTCATGAGGTAGTACATTCAAGGTAGAATCTATATAAAAGTGTTCTCTCTCGTAATAATAATCTCGCTTATCGCTACCACCGTCTGTATATTCGGCAAATCGGGAGTAGAGCAGAGACATCTGTCCCAAATATTCTATAAGCATACCTCCTGTTAGTTTGTCGTGGTCTATTTGTCGCATCTCTTCAACAGATTCATGCAGTTGTCCAATAATGGCATAAATATATGACCTCTGTATACGACATAGGTTCATCATGTTGTCATCACCCGTCTGTTGGGCAATGACAATATTGGCATTGACATATACGAGTGCCGAATCTATATTGAAATATTGATATTCCTGAAACAAACGTTTGTTGTGTTCATAGCGCGCCTGTAGCGTATTGGGCATAGGTTTACTAGCTATCCGGTTGATAGCCGATTGGCGCTGTTCGATGACTTGAGGGTAGTTCTCTATCAGTGAATCCAGTGTGTTCAACAGGTTTGCAGCCTTGTCGCTATAGAATGCTGCTTTACCTTGTAGGCTACATAGGAAAAGTAACAAAAAGGTTCTGGCAACTGTTTTCATACTTATATTCTTATTTTGCCCTAAAGATACTAAGATATTTGGAAACACTACAGTTTTCATTATCCTATGACGTAAAAAGCAGAATTTTTCACTACACTTTTTCATCCGGATAAGGAAATTAGCCTCATCAAATCGTCTATAAAATCTACTTTTTTATCGTCCAACACAAAGCATAAATCATTGATTATAAAATAAATATATTGAATTAGAATCTACCGTCACCAGCTACCCGCAGTTAGGTTATCTATATTAATATCGTAATTTAGCAGCAGAAACGGAAATTCATTAGAGGAAATTACAATGAATAAGGCAAGAGTTTCGGATTTAGAATCAGAAGTTAGGATTGAAACCTCTTTACATGGTGAAAAGGGAAAATCACCCATCTTCCGTGCCTATGCAGAGTGTATCTCGTGCCTGCGCAAAATGTCTTTTGTGCCTATGAAATCTTAGAATAAAGGATTTGTTCGCAAAAATAAAGCCTTTGTTTCTATAACTAAAGCCTTTATTCATAGAAATAAATCCTTTATTCTAAGATTGCGTCGCATCGAAACGGACTTTGCACCCCATATCGTTTATGTTTGCGTAGGGAGCAGGTTGCAAAGTGTCATCCGAAGCTTTGTGGGCACAGTTGCAGAAGTGTGGTAAGAATGAACATACGGTGTCGCAGAAGATAATGGATATCATAATTCACATATCTATTACAAACTAATAAACCTAAATCCGAAACTTGAGATAAGGTAACTTTATACTAATTACTAATACTTAAAAAACAGAACAATGAATCGTAAATTTAGTTTTAACAAGTCTATGCTATTTGCAGGATTATTGTCTGCCATGACACTGGGAGCAACCTCTCAGGTCTATGCAGTTCAGAGTCCTGATGTGCAGAAGATGCAGCAACAGACGGTAAAGTTGACAGGCAATGTATCCGATGCAATGGGTGCCATTATCGGCGCCAGTGTGATAGAACAAGGTACAACCAACGGTGTGATTACCGATATTGAAGGTAATTTCACGCTAACGGTCAACCGGGGAGCCAAACTCGAAATCTCCTATGTAGGCTATAAGACCCGCGTTATAGAAGTAACAGATGTCACTCATCTCCAGATTACGTTGGAAGAAGACTATCGGGAACTGGAAGAAGTGGTAGTAGTGGGCTACGGTGTACAGAAGAAGAAACTCGTTACCGGCGCCACCGTACAAGTGAAGGGTGATGATGTGACAAAACTCAATACCACCAGTGCACTGGGTGCATTACAGAACCAGACGCCCGGCATCAACATTACAGCCAACAACGGTCTGCCCGGCGAAGGTTTCAAGGTGAATATTCGCGGTATCGGTACCGTGGGCGACTCTGCACCGCTGTATGTGATTGACGGTGTGGCCGGTAGCGACATCAATACGCTCAACCCGGCAGATATTGAGTCTATCGATGTGCTCAAAGATGCTGCTTCGGCTGCTATTTATGGTTCGCGTGCCGCTAATGGTGTTATCCTGGTTACGACCAAACAAGGTAAGACGGGCAAGATACAGCTCAGTTACGACATGTATTACGGTTGGCAGAACGTATATAAGATGCCCAACACGCTCAATGCGCAGCAATTCATGGCAATTACTGATGAAACCAACTTCAATAACGGTGTTCCGGCGCTGAACTGGCAGACACAATTGGGCGAATACACTTGGAATATGCTTCAGAACGGTTGGCAAGGTACTAACTGGCTCGACGAGATGCGCAACGAGAATGCAGCGATGCAGAACCATGCCATCAATCTGACAGGTGGTAACGAGATGAGCAAGTTCTCAGCCGGTTTCAGTTTTACCTCGCAAGACGGTATTATAGGCAAGGGTACTGTGCCCAACTATACGCGTTATACCGCCCGTATTAACTCCGATCATGTGCTCCTCAAGGGAAGCGATCGGGACATCATCAAGATTGGCGAGAATTTACTGTTCTACTACTCAAACCAGAGCACGATAGCACAGACATCTACTCTCTATAACGATGTCTATAATTCCATAAAGACTACTCCGCTATTGCCTATGCACAATGCCGAAGGAGAACTGTTCGACTACCACGACATGCAGCAAACGGGCTGGGTGTATGACGATAAACAGGGCAATCCTATTCTGATGATGCAGAAGGCGCATGGGCTGAACAAGAACCGCACATACGGCCTCAACGCGACTGCCTATCTGGAGGTAGAACCCATTAAGAATCTGAAGTGGCGCAGTTCGTTCAGTTACCGTATGACCAACAGCTCCTACCGTTCACTTACCGCTCCCTATCAGGCTGCTACAAACGAGGGAAGTGCCTCATATATTGTGGCCCAGAGCTCAGCATTGGGACATAACATTTCGCAGGAGAATACAATCTCTTACATCCTTCCCAATTGGAACGGTCACCTCTTTGATGTACTGGTAGGCCAGTCGTTTGAGAAGACCATACCGGGCGAAAACCTTTCTATAATCAACAGCGTGACGGAAGGGCAACAATTGCCCACGATGAAACCCGATATGGATCATGCGTGGATATCCAACACCATCGGAAACGCCGCCACCGACATCGAGGGCTATCCGTTTGACGAATGGGCGCTGGCCTCGTTCTTCGGTCGTATCAACTACAATTACAAAGACAAGTACATGGCTACGCTGATTATTCGTGCCGATGGCTCTAGTAACTTTGCCCGTGGAAATCGCTGGGGCATCTTCCCCTCTGTATCGGCCGGATGGCTTATCAGCGAGGAAAAGTTTATGGAAAGCACCCGTGGCTGGCTCGACTTCCTGAAACTGCGTGCCAGTTGGGGACAGAATGGTAATCAGTCGATACCTAACTTTCAGTATGTGTCGCCCATTGCTTTCGACCTCTCGCATGGCTACCAGTTTGGACAGACACACATCGCAACGGGGAAGCTTCCTACCACCGGTGCCTATGCCACCACATTGGCCAATGAAAATGTGACGTGGGAGAAGTCCGAACAAATCAACTTGGGTATTGATGCCGTATTCTTGGGCAACCGCTTGCGGGTAAGCGCCGACTGGTACAACAAGAAGACCAAGGACTGGCTCGTACAGGCTCCGGTACTCTCCACAGCAGGTACCCAGGCCCCCTACATCAATGGTGGCGACGTGAGCAACAAGGGTGTGGAACTCTCCCTCGCCTGGAACGACCGTGTGGGTAAGGACTTCACATACGGATTGAGCCTAAATGCCTCGTATAACAAGAATGAAGTCACCCGTATTGCCAATTCAGAGGGCATCATCCACGGCAATGAAGGAGCTATTGCTTCCGTCAACGCCGCCGAGTTCTACCGGGCACAGGTTGGTTATCCCATCGGTTACTTCTGGGGCTATCAGACAGCCGGTGTTTTCCAAAACCAAAAGCAGATTGATGATTGGAAGGCAGCAGGCAACGGTGTGGCACAGGCCAACCCTCAACCCGGCGACCTGATTTATGTGGATCGCCACCACGATGGAGTTATCGACGAAAAAGACAAGACCATGATTGGCAATCCACACCCCGACTGGCGTCTGGGCTTCTCGGTCAATCTCGGATGGAAGGGCTTCGACTTCTCGGTCACCACTTCCGGAGCCTTTGGGCAACAACTCTACTATGGCACGCGCCAGCACACCATCGAGGCATTTGACCGCTGGCATGGCGAAGGTACATCCAACCGCTACCCGCGTCTGGGCAACAGTGCCATGATTGCAGAACATGTGACTGATATTGACATAGAGAACGGCGACTATCTCCGCATTCAGAACATGACATTGGGATATGACTTCAAGCGCCTCTGGAAGAATTGCCCACTGTCGCAACTGCGCCTCTATGTAAGTGTACAGAATCTCTACACCTTCACCGGCTATAAAGGAATGGATCCGGAGGTAGGTTTCGGCGGTACCGACCGTTATGGCGAAAACGCCACTTCGTGGGTGAGCGGCATAGATATGGGATCTTATCCGATCGCCCGTACCTGGCTGATTGGCGCCAATCTGAAGTTCTAAGACACTGTTAACTCTAAATTAAAATAAAACAATGAAAACAAAAAAAGTAACGAAATATATGGGGATAGTCGCGCTGGCCGCGATGACGCTCTGCTCGTGCGAGGATCTGCTCGATACCAAGAACTATACACAGTCCAACACGCAAAATTTCCCCACATCGATGGATGATGTGGAAATGCTTGTGACATCTATGTACGCCAACCTGAATCATCAGGCGGCAAAGCCCGAATCCTCCTATTTGCTCACCAACCTCTATGCCAGCGACGATATGTTTGCCGGAAGTCAAGATGCGGAACTCGACCATCTGATGTATAAGAGTGATTCACAGTTTGACTTCTGCTGGGATATTCACTATAAGGGCATCTATGCCGCCAATACCTGCCTGGAGGGTCTTGACCTGATGGAGGCTGCCGACAACGTGCCCGATGCCGGACTCTTCAGCCAACGTAAGGGCGAAGCCTGTTTCATGCGTGCCTTCCAGTACTACGAACTGGCTGAACTGTTTGGCGGCGTACCCCTGATACTCAGCACTACGCAAGAGACTAACACGCCCCGTGCTACTGCCGACGAGGTGTGGGCGCAGATAGCTACCGATTTGCAGCAAGCTATCAGCCTTATGAGCGATAAGAAGTATCACGAAATAGAGTCCGGACACGCCACCAAATGGGCAGCCCAGGCGCTGATGGCCCGCTGCTTCCTCTTCTATACCGGCTACTACCAGAAAGAGGCTATGCCCACGGCCGACGGCGGCAGCATAACCAAGCAACAAGTGGTAACCTGGCTGGAAGACTGCATCGCTAACTCCGGACACCAGTTGGTGGGCGATTTCCGCAACCTATGGGCATACACCAACGAATATACGGTAGACGACTACGCATATACGGCCGGTGTAACAGGAGTAGATGGCCAGCCCCTCCGCTGGGCAGGCAACGGCAATGCCGAGGCTGTGTTTGCCGTGAAGTTCGGCAACTTTGCCGGTTATTCCTACGAAAATCAGGGCGGCTACTGCAATCTCTATCTGAGTTTCTTCGGCATCATGAGCAAAAGCGACAATGGGGCTGCTTTCCCCTTTGGCAACACCAACTCCTTTGGAACGGTTCCTACCAGTCTCTGGGACTCCTGGGAAGCAGCCGAGCCTGATGATATCCGTCGCAGAGCATCTGTTATCGTAGACGAAGATGAATTCGATATGGCCAATTATGAAAGTGGCGAGGTGCGCCAACAGTGGGAAGAGACCGGTCTGTGGAACAAGAAATTACAGCCCATTCTCTCCAAGCAAGCATACGACAAGATGGGTTCCTGGGGCAACTCGCTCTTTTGGATAGCCCATCCTGAATTTGCGGGTATGAACGATCCCTACATTCAGCCCCGTTGGGCAGCCATGTTCGAGGACCTTTACATCATCCGCTTTGCCGACGTGCTGCTTATGCACAGTGAATTAACCGGCAATGCCGACAACATGAACCGGGTGCGCGCCCGCGCTGGCCTGCCCGCCATCGGCTATTCGCTGGAGGCATTGCAGCAGGAGCGTCGCCACGAACTTGCCTTCGAGGGACAGCGCTTTCAGGACATTCGTCGCTGGCACATTGCAGAGACTGAACTCAACAAACAGAACAATACCACGCTAAAGAATCTGGGCGTAAGTACCGTGATGCGCGATGGCAAGTATGCCGCACGTTATCAAGCCACCGGCGGATTCTGGCCTATTCCGCCCGCGCAAATTCAGTTGTCCGACGGTGTACTCACGCAAAATCCCGGCTGGGACACTCCGGACGCGCGCTACACCACTTGGAATTTCGATTAAGTAATTTGTAGCTCTAAATTATTAAAAATATCATCATGAAAAACTTTTGCAAATACATCAGTATAATCGCTGTGATGGGAGCATTCGCATCTTGCGACCCTATCACCGACACATATACCATAGACGATAGCACCATCCCCGCTGATGAGCTCCAACTCAGTGTGGCTCCGAAGGTGGTCGATGGCAAAAATGGTAACATCATTGTTGTAGAAAACAATTCTCCGATACTCTCTGAATGGAGTGTAGGCGAGTCTGTCGCACGCAAGGCGTATGCCGAACTTTCGGTATCTTTCACCGGGCAGCATACCGTCAACTTCCGTGGATTGAATTCGGGTGGAAAGGCATTCACCGAGACCTCGTTTACCGTAAAGGTAGATACCATCTCGACGATTCCGGCCAATATAGCCACCCGGCTGTGCATCGGTCAGGAGGGGGCCCCCACCTACTTTGGCACAACTATCGACCTGGGAAAGATTGAGTTCTCCAATGAAGAAGATCTCCTCACCGTGAAGAACGGCAACCCCGTATTGACCGTGTGGAGCTGCGGCGGTGTCACTTCAGACAAGAATGTGGCTCAGATGCGACTGACGGGTGCGGGTGAGTTTCCCCTTTCGGCAACCTTTACCCTTGCCAACGGCGAGCAGGTGACAGAAGAACTGGGTACAGTCATTGTCAAGGACTTCAATCTACCGCAAATAGTGCTCGACCTGATAGGCGAGGATGGCGAGAAGACATGGACCTGGGCCGACCAAAGTTTCTTTGGCTTAGGCGGTTACGAGGCCGACCCCGGCCCCGCGTGGTTTGCCGCCAGTGTAGAGATTATGGACATGTTTACTCTGTATATGCCCACCATCAATCACCTGACGGGTGAGTCCACCGGCAGCATGACGCTCGATATAGACGGCAATTTCTCTGTCGCTCCCACAGGTCGCACCGGCACCTTCACGTACGACTTCGACGACATCGTGCCCAACTGGTCGGTAGGCAAGCTTAAGGTAACGGCCCCCATCCTTTATGGTACGGCCATAGCCCTGGTTGGCGAGGGTGCCGCGCCTACGTACCTGCCCACTGAGTTCTTCATTGTGAAGTGTGATGCCAATAATCTTGTATTGGCTGCGCCTGCCGAAGAAGGGCAAGCACTTTATCCATGGGCAGCTTGTTCCTTCTGGTGCTTCAAACCAAAACCATGAAGCCAAGTCGGAAGTACCCGATAGTACATAATCTACAGTATATAAAATAGATGGGAGTTATCGCTCGCTCAAGCAGAAATGGATTCATTAATCTGAAATAAAGGCATTTAGGTATTAGGAATTAGGCATAAACAGTAAGTGAGCCATTCTAAAGCCTGATGCGGAGCGATAACCCCTCCAAAACATTTTTGACAATAGAATGAAATACAATAAATTGATTGCTTTAGCATGTGGAGCGTTGATTCTGGCTGGTTGTGCCTCTGATAATAAATCGGCATCCGTTTTCTTTCGACACAAAGCACAGGAAATACCGTTGTCAAATGAGTTTACCGAGAAGATAATCGATAACATATATCAACGCATGAGTATGGATGAGCGTGCAGCTCAACTTCAGAGCATGTATCTATCGGAACTTTTCGACAAAAACAATCAGCTTGATACAATCCGATGCTATGAACTTATTCCTAACGGAATAGGACATTTTGCTCAGTATGCCAGCAATTCGTTAGATGGACCCGAAGAGCTTCGCGATATGGTAAAACAAGTGCAGGAGTGGCTGGTGAAGAATACACCAACTGGAATACCGGCCTTATTTCATGAAGAAGTCATAACAGGTATTGCTGCAAAAGAAGCAACGGTTTACCCACAGCAAATTGGTTTGGCATGTTCGTTCAATACTGACCTGGCTGCAGAAAAAACTCGTCAAACTGCTATCAGCATGCGAAAAATCGGAGGCATGCTTTCGTTGTCACCTATGGTGGATGTGATTCGGAATCCATATTTCAACCGTTTGGAGGAATCGTATGGCGAAGATGCTTATCTAAGTGCTGCTATGGGTTCTGCTTTTGTTGAAGGTTTGCAGGACGGAGGGATGAAAAGTGGAGTGGCGGCATGTTCAAAACATTTTTTGGGCTATGGGGGCGGATGCAATACCGATAGGAGAAAAGAACTTTTTGAAGAAATACTCTTGCCTCACGAAACAATGATTCGAACTAAGGGTAGTAAAGTGATAATGACCGGTTATCACTACTTCCATGGTGTGAAAGCCGTTGCCAATAAATATCTTATGCAGGATATTTTGCGTAATTATCTCGGATTTGACGGCATAACAGTAAGTGACTATGGTTCGATTAACCAGATTGACACAGAAGAAGATGCGTTGCATCGTGGAGTGGCTGCCATAAATGCTGGGAACGATGTGGAATTTCAAAACCGTGACAATTATCAATACCTTCCCGAAGCAATAAAGCAAGGACTTGTTAGTGAGGCGACATTCGAGGGCGCTGTCAAACGAGTTTTGAGGCTAAAAGCTGCAGTGGGTCTGTTTGATAAAAATCCGACATTCTGTGCAGAAGGCGATATAGAATTCGACACCGCCGAGGAACGTCAAACCGCTTATGAACTTGCTACACAATCAGTAGTACTTCTTAAGAATGATAACATCCTCCCTATCGAACATCCTAGGAAGATAGCTCTTGTGGGACCTAATGCCAACACAATGTGGGCTATGCTTGGCGATTACACATATCAAGGCTTGCACTATTTTTGGCGAGGCATTAATACCGGAAACACAAATAATCAGATTATAACTTTGAAAGAAGGTCTGGAAAAAAAACTACCAGATGGATGCACTTTGAACTATTCCTGTGGTGTGGATTGGGTTGACAAAACTGAGACATCCATTTCAAAAGGCGGGGATGATCGTGCAATATGGCTCGATAAGAATCGCCATATAGCCCGCGATGAGAAAATAGATGCTAAAGAAGCGCTTTCGTTAGCTGCCAATAGCGACATAATCATTGCTGCAATGGGGGAGAATACTTTACTGTGTGGAGAAAATCGAGACCGTGGAAGTTTACGGTTACCAGGAAAACAAGAGGAATTTGTCAGACAATTAATAGTTACAGGTAAGCCTGTTGTATTGGTTATGTTCGGTGGGCGTGCACAAGTTATTGGCGACCTTGCGGATAAATGTGCAGCTGTGATTCAGGCGTGGTACCCCGGTGAAGAAGGGGGTAATGCTCTAGCCGATATTATTTACGGTAATGTTGCGCCATCAGGAAAGTTGAGTGTGAGTTATCCAAAAGTAGAACTTAACGAAAACATCTGCTATAATTATTCCAGTACTCCTGATGAGCGTATTCAATATCACTTCGGGTACGGACTGAATTACACTACTTTTGATTATTCAGACCTAGTAGTTGACAAATCAGTTTTCACGACTGATGAGTTATTCAATATTTCCTTCAATGTGACTAATACCGGGTCGCGCGAAGGTGACGAAATCGTACAGATATATATATCACCTACTTCAGCAAGTCAACCATTGAAACCCATTAAACTCGCCGGGTTTGGTCGAGTATCACTTAAGCCGGGCGAAACTAAAAAAATAGACTTTATCATGTCACCGCAACAATTGGGTTATTATAATGATGGAATATGGGCTATAGAAAAGGGTGATTTCATTATAAAAGTTGGTGCAGCATCCAACGATATTCGCCTTACTGATAGTATCTGTCTCATCGGTGATGCTCACACTATGCCATTGCGCACAGTTTACTTTTCAGAGATGAAAACTATTGATAATTAATAATCTTAAGAGTTGTTAATAAAGCCTAATGTGGAGTGGTGAATCCTCTACAATTTTAGAACTCTAAATAATAAATTTAAGTGAATATGATGAAATATAGCAAATTGATTGCTTTAGCATGTGGAGTATTGACTCTGACCAGTTATACTCCCCCTCCCTCTGCTAATGGAGAGATGGATGCGTTTATCGATGACCTGATGGCAAAGATGACGCTCACAGAAAAGGTAGGACAGTTGAATCTTCTGGCGGTGCCTTCGTTTGTATCGGGCAACGCATCTGACGATAACGACAGCCGCGAACAACTCATAGTCGATGGCAAACTTGGCGCCATGTATGGCAGCTATGTGGCAGAAGATCTGCTGGCAGCACAGAAACTGGCAGTAGAGAAGAGTCGCCTGGGCATTCCACTGATGTTCGGCTACGATGTTATTCATGGTTTGCAAACGGTGCAGCCTATACCGCTAGCTATGTCCACCTCATGGAATCCGGAACTGATAGAGCGGGGAGCCCGCGCTGCTTCCCTTGAGGCTACGGCTTCCGGCATCAACTGGGTCTATTCGCCGATGCTGGATATCTGCCGGGATGCCCGTTGGGGACGCATTGCTGAAACATTTGGAGAAGACCCTTTTCTGTGCGGTGAACTTGGTAAGGCAATGGTACGCGGTTATCAGGGTACTGACCTTGCCGACAACACTACGGTAATGGCTTGCGTGAAACACTATGCGCTCTATGGAGCGGTAGAGGGTGGCCGCGACTACAACATTGTGAACATGGGACGCCAGGAGGCTCTTAACGGATTCCTTCCACCTTATCGTGAATCTGCCTACGAGGGTGCCGGCAGTTTTATGGCTTCTTTCAACGATTTCGAGGGTATCCCTGCACACATCAACCGCTATCTGCTCAACGACCTGTTGCGCGAAGAATGGGGATTCAAGGGATTCATCACCTCCGACTATGAAGGCATCAACGAATGTGTGAACCACGGCATAGGCGATATTGAGGAGGTTACTGCACTGGCCATAGAGGCTTCGGTAGATATGGACCTCAACGGAAGTGCCTATATGGACAATCTAGAGAACCTCGTCAAGCAGGGACGTTTATCGGAAAAAGATATTGAGGTGGCTTGTCGCCGGGTGTTGGAAGCCAAATACAAGCTGGGACTCTTTGAAGACCCCTATCGCTACCTGAATCTACAGCGTTACCAGCGCGAGATTCACACCGATGAGGCGCGTCAGCTCAGCCGTGAGATAGCCAGAGAATGCCAGGTGTTGCTCAAGAATGAAGCTAGTGTGCTGCCTCTCTCCAAATCGGCCAAGATTGCCCTGGTGGGTCCGTTTGCGGTGGCAGCCAAAGAGATGCAGGGCAGTTGGTCCTTCTCCAGGTTTGCCGATGGCTGTGTAACTTTTTTGGAAGGTATGCAAGAAGCTGTAACAGGTCATGGCGGTTCGGTTACATACGCCGAAGGCTGTTGGGTGCTTGAAGACAAGCAACTGGAACAAGATATGGTCAACCAATATCTGGGCGCCTACAAGCCGGGACAGGTCATCAAACCTGTACATACTCGTCCAAACGAGCAACTCGTGGCAGAGGCTGTGGCCCTGGCCCGCCGGAGCGATGTGGTGGTGGCTGCCTTGGGTGAGCTGAACAACATGAACGGCGAAGGCGTGTCACGTTCCGACATTACCCTGGGGCTCCCGCAGGTAGAACTTCTCAAAGCGCTGAAGGCTACCGGCAAGCCGGTAATTCTCATCTTGACCGCCGGCCGACCGCTGGCGCTCACCGAGACCGAACCGCTGGCCGATGCCATACTTTATACATGGTCGTTGGGCGACCAGGCAGGTCGTGCCATGGCCGATGTGGTCTTTGGCGATGTCAATCCGAGTGCCCGTCTGTCCACCTCTTTCCCGCGCAACGTGGGTCAGTGCCCTATCTACTACAACCACAAGAACACGGGACGTCCGCATCAGGATGGTGCAGCCTATTCTCGCTTCAACAGCAACTATCTCGACTGCATCCACGGGCCACTCTATGCTTTTGGGCACGGATTGAGCTACACGACCTTCGAAT
This sequence comes from Bacteroides uniformis, assembly GCF_025147485.1. Lineage (NCBI taxonomy): Bacteria > Pseudomonadati > Bacteroidota > Bacteroidia > Bacteroidales > Bacteroidaceae > Bacteroides > Bacteroides uniformis. The sequence goes on from NZ_CP102263.1 coordinate 965,793, forward strand.
ACAGCGACGTCACACTATCAAACAATGAGATGACTGCCGACGGTCAGGTGAAGGCATCGGTGACGGTGACCAACACCGGCAAACGGGATGGCAAGGAGGTGGTACAACTCTATGTAAGGGACATCTATGCCACCAGTTCACGCCCGGTGAAGGAGCTGAAAGGTTTCGAGAAAATCAGTCTCAAAGCCGGCGAGAGCAAGACCGTATCGTTTGAGATTGGCCGCAAGCAACTGGAGTACTACAACCATGCGTTGCAACTGACCGTTGAGCCAGGCGACTTCGAGATAATGATTGGACATGATAGTCAGCATGTAAACAAAGCAAAACTGACTGTAAATTGAAAATTAACACTGAAAAAATATAATCATGAAAAAAATACTTTTCTTACTCCTCTCGATAGCGTTGCTGGTTGGCTGCACCACCGGCAAAACCCAAAAACCATCGTTTACCGGCACTTGGTATGCCTCGCAGTACGGTTGTCGCAGCGTAGTCCACTTCAACGAAGACAGCACCATCACCATCAGCAGCGAGGCCAACTCCGCTGCCAACATGACCGTGGGCTATGTAGTTTCCCCCCAGGCCGATGGCTATCATTTCGACCTTAAGATGGGTATGGAGAATCGCGGTATCGCCCTCTTCGATGGCGCAGACCATCTGCAGATTGGTATCGTGTTCGGTCCGGAACAGTATGCTCCCCGTCCGCAGAAGTATGAAGATGCCAATTCGACACATGGAAATCTGATGCTGGACCTTTATCGGGATCCCACCAAGATAATCTCCGTGCTCGACACCAAGGTAGAGGCTCCGGCAGAGGCGGCTATTCCCTTCGAACGGAACAAGCGTCTGGGTAGAGGGCTCAACATGAATGGATATGTGGATGCCAACCCCGTAGATGGTAACGATGCCCCCATGACCGAAGCTGATTTCCAGGGCATTGCCGAAGCCGGATTCCAAAGCGTACGTATCCCGACGACTTGGGTGAAGCACTGCGCCAAAGAGGCTCCCTATACCATCGATGCGGACTTCTTCCAAAAGATGGACTGGACCATTGAGCAGTGTTTGAAAAACAACCTCGCTGTCTCCATCGACCAACACTACTACCCGGCCATCAATATGGGCGAAGATGACCCTGACCTCACATGGGAACAGAACCTCGACCGAATTAAGTCGTTCTGGACACAGATTGCCGAGCATTACAAGGATTACCCCAACGACATGCTCTTCTTCGACTTGCTAAACGAACCCAACATGCGCCTTGGAGCCGATGGTTTGAACAAGCTGCATGCCGAACTCATTGCCATCATCCGCCGGACCAACCCGGGCCGTACACTGATTATAGGCACTCCCAATCTGGGACAGACCTGGACACTGGGCGAACTAAAATTCCCGGAAAACGAATGGAATATCATCGTTCAGGGTCACTACTACCTGCCTCATACCTTCACCCATCAGAATCTGGAGTATGTGCCGAGTGCGATGGTAGGACATCAGGTAGAGTGGCACGGAACCGAAAATGAGAAGGCGCCCATTATTCGCGACCTCGACTTCTGCCAACGCTGGAGCGAACAGAGCAGTCGTCCGCTCAACATCGGCGAATACGGTGTCTGCCTCAAAGCCGACCAGCAATCGATGAACCGCTACTTCTCCTTCATGCAAGAGCAGTTCCAATTGCGCGGATTCAGCAGCCACATCTGGGCATACCGCGGGCTGTTCGGCCTCTATGATCTCCAAACAAAGAAATGGAATCAGGAAAGTATTCAGGCGCTGACCAATTTCTAATTATAAAAGATTATTTATTCCTATGAGATATTTATTTAGCCTACTTTTCTTGCTGGCTTACGGGAGCACTGTGGCGCAACAACCGCCCATGTTGCCACGTGATGCCGCCATAGAAGCCAAGATAGAGAAACTGTTGGAGCAGATGAGCCTCGATGAGAAAATCGGGCAGATGGTGGAACTGGAGATAGGCATGATTACCTATCGAGACCCGCGTTACGTCGTGGAGAAGCTTGCCCGGATGTCGGAGCAGGAACTTGCCGACACCTTACGCCGCTTTGGGCTCGACAAGCAGCACAATGCAGCCCAGTTGGCACTGACAACGCCCGAAGATAAGCAAAACAAGGAAAAGCTAATGAGGCTCTACTGGGTGTCCAACGATATCCAGTCGAAGCTTCCCTTCCGGTTGGATGAGGCGGCGCTCGATTCCGTAGTGGGCAAATATAAAGTCGGCTCCATTCTCAATGCGCCACAAACTACCGCCCAGACCCCTGCTATGTGGAATCAGGTGGTAAAGACCATTCAGGATGTGTCAATAAAACATCTCGGTATCCCCACCGTGTATGGTCTCGACCAGATGCATGGCACCACCTACTCCACCGGTGGTACGCTTTTCCCGGGTGCCATCAACATGGCGGCCACTTTCAACCGCGACCTTGTATATAAGATGGGTGAAATAGTGGCCTACGAGACTCGTGCCTGTAATGTACCCTGGATTTACGGCCCATGTATCGACCTCGGCAGAATGCAAGCCTGGAGTCGGCAGTATGAATCATTTGGCGAAGATGTATTCCTCTCCAGCGAGATGGGGGCAGCCGCTCTTCGCGGCATGCAAGGTGATAATCCTAACCATATCGATGCATACCACGTGGCAGGCTGCCTAAAGCATTACTTTGCCTACGGAGCACCATACAACGGACTGGATCGTTCACCGGCCAGATTGAGCTACGAGGAACTGCGCGAGAAGCAGTTTGCGCCCTTTCTGCGGGGAATCCGGGAAGGAGCCTTAAGCATCATGACCAACAGTTCCAACGTAAATGGAGTGAAGGGCACGGTCAACCGGGAATTTATCACCGGCTGGCTCAAGGAAGGGCTTGGCTGGGACGGAATGGTGGTAACCGACTGGGGAGACATCGATGGAGCCGTTACCAGCGACCGCGTGGTCCCTACTGCCAAGGAGGCAATCCGGCTAGCCATCAATGCCGGTGTAGATATGATGATGGTTCCCTCGCAATTCACTTACAACGGCTTACTCAAAGAACTGGTAGAAGAGGGTGGCGTCAGCATGGAACGCATTGACGATGCCGTGCGACGCATCCTGCGCCTGAAACACCGGGTGGGACTTTTCGAACAGCCTAACACCTTTGCTAAAGATTATCCCAAATTCGGTAGTGAGGAGTTTGCAGCATACAGCCGGCAGGCCGCATTGGAATCCATCGTTTTATTGAAGAACGACTCTGTAGACAGCCAAAGTCGCTTATTGCCCATAAAGCAAGGCACCCGACTGCTGGTATGTGGACCTAATGCCAACAGCATGCGTACACTCAACGGCGGCTGGAGCTATACCTGGCAGGGCGACGGTGCCGACCGCGAGGAATTTACCGGGCATTTCAATACCATCTATGAAGCCCTGCGAAACAAGTTCGGAAGCAATCATGTGACATTGGTAGAGGGCGTGAGTTACGACTCGAAACGCTGGGCAATGGATCATGCCGATAATATCGGCGATGCCGTGGCTGCTGCTGCCGACAATGACTATGTGATAGTGTGCATCGGAGAGAATACCTACGCCGAGACCCGGGGCAACATTGCCGATATCAATCTCAGTACCAATCAGAAAAATCTGGTGAAGGCACTGGCTGCTACGGGCAAGCCCATCATCCTGGTGCTGAACGAGTCGCGCGGACGCGCCATCAGCGACATCGAACCTTTGGCAAAGGCCGTAGTACACACCATGCTGCCTGGCAATTATGGAGGAGATGCGCTGGCCGAACTCTTAGCGGGCAATGAAAACTTCTCCGGCCGTCTGCCATATACCTACAGCGCTCAGCCGAATGCAATGGTCAACTACGACTATAAGGCGAGCGAAGTGCGCGAGACCATCAGCGGTGTATACGACTATAATGCCAAGACCTACGAACAGTGGTGGTTTGGAGCCGGTATGAGCTATACCACCTATACCTACAGCAACCTCCGTGCCGATAAGAATAGTTTCACGAAAGACGATGTGCTCACTTTCACAGTCGATGTAAAAAACACAGGCGCCATGGCGGGCAAGGAAACAGTAATGCTCTATGCTTCCGATCTCTATGCTTCGCTCATGCCCGACAATCGCCGCCTGCGCGGGTTCGAGAAGATTGTACTCGCCCCGGATGAAAGCAAAACAGTAACTTTCCGCATCAAGGCAAGCGACCTCGCCTTTATGGGAACCGGCAAGAAGTGGACACTCGAGGCTGGCGAATTCAATATCGCCTGCGGAGACCAGTCGGTGAGCATCCACTGCACGGAAGACTATACCTGGGAAGAAGAAAATATACCTGATAACTGATGAATATGAAGAAGAGTGTTTTCGTTTTATTTTTTCTTTGCCTGGCACTATCCTGCGACGCGTCTGTATGGCCGGCTGTATGGATTGGTTGCCACGCAGAAAAATCGGGCGCGGATCTGCGTGTCGCCTATTTCCGTAAAAGCGCGCAGTTAAACACGGTGCCCGACGCGCACCTGATACGCGTATCGGCAGACAACAGGTATAAACTCTTTGTCAATGGAGTACTTGTTTCTCTGGGACCGGCGCGCAGCGATCTCAGCAACTGGAATTATGAAACGGTGGATATCGCACCCTACCTTCGCCAAGGGAAAAACACCCTGGCAGCCGTAGTATGGAACTATGGAGAGAAGCGTCCGATGGCACAAATGGGAACCAACGAGATTGCCCTATTGGTATGTGCCGACGGAGCAGCCCCGGTGTTCAACACCGATTGGAATTGGCAGGTGCTGACGGGCGAATCCTATTCATCGCTCGACGACTTTGTAGTGCCCGGCTACTATGCGGCCGACCGCGGTGAGCGGTTTGACGCCAACAACTACCCCTGGGGATGGCAAACAGAGCAAGAAGCCCCCGGATTCGATTGGAAGCAAGCCCGGAACCTGGATGCGGCAGCCGACAAGGGTACACGCGACCGTGGAGGCCGCCTCCTTGTGCCTCGCTCCATACCACAAATGGAGATGCGCGAGGTGTCGGCAGGCGATATCAACTTGCCACTGACCGTTGCTCCACATACAAGAACGTCGGTATTGATTGATCGCGACTCGCTCACCAATGCCTATCTCCACCTGACCACTTCAGGCGGCAAGGGGGCTAGTGTGGAAGTATGTTACGCCGAGGCACTGTTCAATCCCGATATGCCCGACATCTGGCATGCCACCAAGCCACATCGCGATGAGACAACAGGCAAAGTTATGATGGGAGTGAAAGACCAGTTCCTGATGGATGGGGGTACGCATCGGCAGACGACTACACTTTGGTGGCGTACCTGGCGTTATCTGGAACTGACGGTGGAAACAGCCGACGAAGCATTAACTATCGAACGCCTGGGAGCCACCTTCACGGCCTATCCGCTAAAGAAGGAGAGTCACCTGCGCGCAGGTCGGGAACTGGAGCAAATGGAGAAGATAGGCTGGCGCACCGCCCGCCTCTGTGCCAACGAAACCTATATGGACTGCCCCTATTACGAACAGCTTCAATATTTTGGCGACGCCCGGATTCAGGCCATGCTCACCCTGTACAACACCCGCGACACACTCCTGCCCCGGCACGCCATCGAGCAGGGACGCATGTCGATGACCGCCGACGGGCTGACACAAAGCCGTTACCCTTCGGCCTCGCCACAGATGATATCCTCCTATTCGCTCAGTTGGATAGGTATGCTCTACGACTACTGGATGATGCGCGACGGACATCAGTGGCTCCGTCAATACCTGCCCGCCGCTCGTCACATCATAGGCTGCTACGAGGAATACTTGCGGACCGACAAGAGTCTGGCGCGTATGCCCCATTGGTTCTTTGCCGATTGGGCCACGGGTTTCGACTATGGAGAACCCAACTACGGTCAAGACGGCAGCTCGGCCTATCAAGATCTGGTGTTTGTTATGGCACTGCGCGAACAGGCCGCTATGGAAAAGGCTTTCGGCTTAGAAGTTTTGGGGAATTATTACCATGATTTAGCTCGTCAGATAACCGCCGCCATCAAAGCCAAATACTGGAACAGCGCGCGCGGATTGTTGGCCGATACTCCTGAACACGATGTTTATTCACAACACGTCAATGCCCTGGCCATACTGGCTGAGGTGCTTGAAGAACACGAAGCGCAAGAGGTGTGCCGCAAGATGCTTGATGATACTACACTCATCCAAGCCACTTTCTATTTCCGCTATTTCGTACAGCAAGCCATGGATAAGGTCGGCATGGCCAACCGCTTGCTCGATACCCTGCAGCCCTGGCGAGACCAGCTTGCCATCGGGCTCACCACCTGGGCAGAAAATCCCGAACCGTCGCGCTCCGACTGTCATGCCTGGAGTGCCCATCTCAATATCGAGTTCTATCGTATGTTGTTGGGCATTCACTCTGCCGCTCCGGGGTTTGCCAAAGTTCGTCTGACTCCTGCTCTTGGTCACCTGTCGGAGGCATCAGGCTCCATACCCCATCCGTTGGGTAGCATCTCTGTAGCATACCTAAAGACGGGCCAAACCTTGCATGCCCGGATTATGCTTCCGGAAGGAGTCCACGCTACCCTTGAATGGAAAGGTCAATGCGTGGAAGTAGAACATTCGCAGGAGTTAGTTATAGCAGAATAAAAACTTATTTATGTTTTATCAAAATCTCAATACGTTCGAATGAAAAAAATACCAAGATAACTTCTGAGCGGATAGCTATAGGCTATTCGCTCATTTTTTACCGGACAGTAATGGATGATAAATTGGACCGAAAAAACCTCCGCTTTAAATGTAGCCATATCTTTATTTGTAGAACATCTTACTGCAAAAGTAGCCTTATTTTACGGATTCTGCGGAAGCTCCACACTATCTAAATCTGTTATTTTGTACCCCTGAGCAGAATCGAACTGCTATTTAACGTTTAGGAAACGCTTGTTCTATCCGTTGAACTACAAGGGCTTTTGCATAGATTCTGCATATTGCAGTAGATTGCGGATGCAAAGATAATGTATTCTGTCGATTTTCCGAAAAAAGTTTTGTTAATCCGATTAACTTTACGAAATTTGTCGGTCAGTGATAGAATACAGTAACCCCAAAAAATTAATCTATAGTAATTCGTAAGTTATGGCAAACGACATGATGGTCAAAGAACTGGAGCAAGTGGTAGTCCGCTTCTCCGGAGACTCCGGCGATGGTATGCAGCTCGCCGGCAACATCTTTTCAACAGTTTCGGCTACCGTGGGCAATGATATCAGTACATTCCCCGACTATCCGGCAGATATCCGCGCCCCGCAAGGCTCACTCACCGGTGTTTCCGGTTTTCAGGTACATATCGGTGCAGAGAAAGTCTATACCCCAGGTGACAAATGCGACGTATTGGTAGCGATGAACGCCGCCGCACTGAAAACCCAATATAAGTTTGCTAAATCCACTGCTTGTATCATCATCGATACAGATGCTTTCCAGAAGTCAGACTTGGAAAAGGCCGCTTTCAAGACCGATAATCCGATAGAGGAAATGGGTATTAAGCAGGATGTCATCGCCGCCCCCATCTCGAAGATGGTGAAAGACTGCCTTGCCGACACCGGAATGGACAACAAGTCCATGCTGAAATGCCGCAATATGTTTGCAGTAGGCCTGGTATGCTGGCTGTTCAACCGCGATCTGAAAATAGCCGAAGATTTCATCCGCGAGAAATTCGCCAAAAAGCCCGAAATTGCCGGGGCAAATATCAAGGTCATCCATGCAGGATATGACTACGGACACAACACCCATGCTTCCGTAGCCCATACATATAAGATTGAAAGTAAGACTACCGTTCCCGGCAGATACATGGATATCACGGGGAACAAAGCAACTGCTTACGGTTTCATCGCCGCAGCTGAAAAGGCTGGCTTGAAGCTGTTCCTCGGCTCCTATCCCATTACTCCGGCAACCGATGTACTGCACGAACTCTCCAAGCACAAGTCTCTGGGCGTGATGACCGTGCAATGCGAAGACGAGATTTCCGGTTGCGCCACTTCTATCGGCGCCGCTTTTGCAGGTGCGCTGGCTGTGACCTCCACTTCCGGTCCCGGTGTCTGCCTGAAATCGGAAGCTATGAACCTGGCAGTCATTACAGAACTTCCGCTGGTTGTGCTCGACGTGCAACGTGGCGGTCCTTCTACCGGTCTGCCCACCAAGTCAGAGCAGACAGACTTGTTGCAGGCATTGTTCGGCCGCAACGGTGAAAGCCCAATGCCCGTCATCGCCGCCTCTTCACCCACAAGCTGTTTCGACGCAGCCTACATGGCAAGCAAAATTGCACTGGAGCACATGACCCCGGTCGTATTGCTGACCGACGGCTTTGTTGCCAATGGCTCCGGCGCCTGGAAGCTGCCCAAACTGGCAGACTATCCCGCCATCACCCCTCCCTACGTGACTTCCGAAATGAAGGACAACTATACTCCGTACAAACGCAATCCCGAAACAGGTGTCCGCTATTGGGCCATTCCCGGACAAGAAGGCTATATGCACATCCTCGGCGGTCTGGAGAAAGACAGCAATACCGGTGCCATCTCCACCGATCCCGAAAACCATGACTTGATGTGCCACCTGCGTGCCGAGAAGGTTGCCAAAATCCCCGTACCTGATGTAGAAGTGCAAGGCTGTGCAGACGATGCCGATTTGCTGATTGTCGGTTTCGGCGGTACATACGGCCACTTGTATTCGGCCATGGAAGAGATGAACAAGGCAGGCAAGAAGGTTGCCCTCGCCCACTTCACTTATCTGAATCCGCTCCCCAAGAACACGGAAACCGTTCTGAAGAAGTACAAGAAGGTGGTAGTTGCCGAACAGAATCTCGGACAATTTGCAGGTTATCTACGTATGAAGATAGACAACTTCACCCCGTACCAGTTCAACGAAGTCAAAGGACAACCGTTCGTCGTTGCCGAGCTGGTCGCAGCGTTCAATAAATTAATTGATAATTGACAGTTGACAATTGATAATAACCATGCGTAATATGCGGATTATCAATGACCAGCCACCAATTATCAACTATCATTTATCAACTATCAATTAAAAAAGATTATGTGCGAATATACAGCAAAAGACTATAAAAAAGGACAACCCCGTTGGTGTCCGGGTTGTGGTGACCACTTCTTTCTGGCTTCACTGCACAAAGCAATGGCAGAAATCGGCAAAGCTCCTTGGGAGAATGCCGTCATCTCAGGTATCGGCTGCTCCAGCCGTCTGCCCTATTATATGAATACGTATGCGATGCAGACCATCCACGGACGTGCTGCTGCCATCTCTACAGGTGCCAAGGTTGCCAATCCCAACTTGACGGTATGGCAAATCTCCGGCGACGGTGACGGTCTGGCCATCGGCGGTAATCACTTCATCCACGCCGTACGCCGTAACATCGACCTGAACATGATTCTGCTGAACAACCGCATCTACGGCCTGACCAAAGGTCAATATTCTCCGACCTCCCCACGTGGTTTCGTCAGCAAGTCGTCTCCCTACGGTACGGTAGAAGATCCATTCCACCCGGCAGAGCTTTGCTTCGGTGCCCGCGGCCGTTTCTTTGCCCGCGCGGTAGCTACCGATGCTCCGGGGACCGTAGAAGTATTGAAGGCAGCTATGGCCCACAAGGGCGCCTCCGTTTGCGAGATTCTGCAGAACTGCGTTATCTTTAATAACGGTACGCATGACTCCGTGGCCAAAAAGGAAGACCGCGCCAAGAATGCCATCTACTTGAAGCACGGCGAACCGATGCTCTTCGGCGAGAACAACGAATACGGACTGATGCAGGAAGGCTTTGGTCTAAAAGTCGTGAAACTCGGTGAGAACGGCATTACAGAGAAGGATATCCTCATCCACGATGCCCACTGCATGGACAACACCCTGCAACTGAAGCTTGCCCTGATGGAAGGTCCCGACTTCCCGATTGCACTCGGTGTTATCCGCGATGTGGAAGCTCCTACTTACGACGATGCCGTTCATGAACAAATCGAAGAGGTGTCTGCCAAGAAGAAGTATCACAATTTCGAGGAATTACTGATGACGAATGATACGTGGGAAGTAAAATAAACCACTAAGATTTATTAATATCATGTTTGCACGAAACAAATAAGGTGCAAACATGATATTAATTTCCTAAAAGTAAGAGTACCTCCCTATCCTTTCTCTCCCAAACATAGATACTTATTACGCCAAACATGCAGTTCTTCCATCAAGAATAACTATATTTGCCACAGTAACACATTTTGAAAGTAATTCTCAGACTTATATTGGCTTAATATCAATCTCACAAACTGCAGGCTGATAGCTCTTTCGTTCGGGTAATCCTTCCCGGATAAAGGTCAAAAACACTCCCACCCTGAAAAGAAAATGCAACCACTGCAACTGTACCAGATTTTATTGCAGTGATAGAGCATACCTCCGATGAACAAGGCTACCAATAAGGGTCGACAACAAGACTTCAAGGAAAGAGAGGGAAATTGTGGAATACCTACTGTGGATTTTTTCCACATCTCCACACCACAAACACCCGAACTTCCCTTTTTCCCGATAGAAAATAAGCAATTGATTATCAACATTATTCATCCTTAAAAGGATAGTCTGCCTTTCGTTTGGCATACCTCTTGCTAAAATATCCGCCGAAAGGACGTAACATTTATAATAAGATAAATCAATTATTTTTCAGTAGTATGAAAATCAGGATGAGAAAACGGTGTGACATTCCACATTCAGCGTCGCACTTCCAAAAAAGTTTGATTATTGCAAGTTGGTTATTAGCATTTCTTTTCACCGGAACAGCCTTCGCACAAGAAAGCCGAACCATTAAAGGCATTGTGAGAGATGTAACAGGAGAACCGCTTATCGGTGCCAGCGTCATACAGAAAGGTACCAACAACGGCGTCATTACCGATGTGGACGGTAACTTCACACTGACCGTTCCTGCAGATGCAACACTCTCTATCGCTTACATGGGCTATGCTACCCGGGAGATAAACCTGGCAAAACGAAAAAAGCAAGGCGACCTGAAGATTACACTCAGCGAAGATACCCAGCAACTGAAAGAAGTCGTAGTAACGGCAATGGGTATCAAAAAAGACACGAAACGTGTCGGCTATGCCATCAGTACCATCAGTGCAGACGAATTGGTAAAGGCAGGAGCACCCAACTTTGCCTCTGCCATGTACGGTAAAGCACCGGGAGTCCGCATCACACAGACACAAGGCGGTTCTGCCGGAGCTGTCTCCATCAACGTACGCGGACTGACTTCCATCACTGGAAATAACCAGCCACTCATCATTCTGGACGGTGTACCCATCCGCAACGGCGGCACGGGTAAAGGCACGGACTTCGCCGAATTTGGCAACGACGGACAAATCCGTTCCAATGGTCTGGTAGACATCAACCCAGAGGACATCGAGAGCCTCAGTATTCTGAAAGGAGCTTCTGCCACAGCTCTCTACGGCTCGGAGGCTGCAAACGGTGCGGTAGTCATCACTAGCAAGCGCGCCAAAAGCGGCAAGCTGACGGTGGACTTCAATGCCCAAGTCATGGCAAACTTACCGGCTTATCTGCCAAAAGTACAGACCGTATACGGGCCGGGAACCTACAACACCGCATACAGCGATTATGAGAAACAGACGGGAGGCTTCTATCAGAGAACCCTAAACGGACAAAGCTACAAAAGCCTCCGTTCCACCACCTTGTCCTTCGGCCCGAAATACGACGGCAGCGAGGTACTTTACTGGGACGGGAAGATGCGCCCCTACCAGGCACTGACCGACAACCCGTGGAAAGAGTTGTTTCGCACCGGCTGGACCCAGACTTACAATCTCGCCATCTCACAAGGGACGGAAACCACCAGCAACCGCTTCTCCTACACATTCATGGACGAGATTCCCAATGCCCTGACCGGAAGCTTCACCAAACACAACTTCAAGCTGACCGGTTCGTATCAACTGGCGAAACCGCTGAAACTGGAATACTCCCTTAACTACATCGTACAGAATGTAGAAGACCGCCCGCAAACCTCGCTCAACCTATACAGCGGTTTCGGCAACATGTTCTCCACCTTCCTGGACATTCCCTATCTGAAACAAAGTTACGTCACCAGTCTGGGATACCGTAATACCTTTGTCGGAGGAAACGCCACGCTGACTCCCGAGGAATCATGGGCCTACGACCCCAGTTACGCCACCGGAGTGAACAACATGCTGTGGAATATGTACCATCACCATAGCGACGAGACAGAGAACCGGCTCATCGGTATGATTCGCCCCACCTGGCAGATAACCAACTGGCTGAGTCTGCGCGCCCAGGTTTCAACTGATATCACAGATGTGAAGCAAACACTGAAATATGAAAGCGAACAACCCAATTCCCTATACGACCCCAACGGTAGCTTCCAGTCCATCAACCGCCGTTACGACATTGTCTATGGAGATGTTATGTTGAACTTCAACTATAATATCAACCGCTTCGACATTGCCGCCACCGTAGGCTGGACCGGACGCTACGAAAATATGAACAATATGAGGGTCTCCACCAATGGCGGGCTTGTCACGGAAAACTGGTTCGACCTCAATGCCAGCCGCTACACGCCAAGCAGTACTCTGCAACGTATGGAACTACTGAAAACCGGCTATATGGGTACACTGAGCCTGGGATGGGACAACTATCTATTCCTTGAACTGACCGGACGCCAGGAACGCTCGTCTACCCTAAAAGACCAGAGTTTTTTCTATCCTTCCGCCAATCTGAGTTTCCTCTTCACCCAAGCCTTCCACATGCCGTCATGGTGGAACTATGGAAAATTGCGCCTCTCATACGGTATCGTAGGAAATGCTCCTGAAACCTATACCGCCAATATCGTCTACGAGCAAGGTTCGGACAACGGATTCACCTGGAACACCATTCCCTCTTCATGGGGGAATGCAGATATCCGTCCGGAAAAGAAATACGAATACGAGATAGGTCTGGAAAGCAAGTTTTTAAATAACCGGTTGGGTATAGATATATCCTACTACAACAACCGTGTAAAGGACCAGATACTCTCCACGCCGCAACCTTCCACATCAGGCGTAAAGAATGTGTTGATGAATGTGGGCGAGGTAGCCAACCACGGCTGGGATATATCAATCAGTGCCACTCCCATACTGACCAGAGATTTCCGCTGGGACCTGACAGCCAACTATGGTGTATATAAGAACAAAGTAGTGAAACTGGCCGATGGAGTGCCCTATCTGGAAATACTCAACTCCGGAGGCAGCGGAATAAAAATACAAGCTGTGGAAGGCCAGCCAATGGGTGACATCTATGCACAGGTTCCCCAAGTGAACGAAAACGGTGAGTACCTCGTTTCCGATAAAGGTCTTTACCTCAACCAAACTGAATTGCAGAAAGTCGGCAACATCAATCCGGCAGGCGTAGGAGGTCTATTCAACTCTTTCTCCTACAAGAATGTATTCCTCGATTTCAGTATCGACTTCCGCATCGGAGGAGATGTCATCAACGAAATGAACCAATATGCCACCGCAGTGGGTCTGACACCCGAATCCCTGAAGTACCGTGATACGGAACACGGCGGACTATCCTATTACTATCCGGGCGACAACAATTCCAGCGGAATTCCGGTACAAGTAGACCCTTCCACGGGTGCCGGCCCCAACGGAGAGATAATCTACCACGACGGCATCATTCTTCCGGGTGTAGTGGCCTCCACTGGCGAAAGAAACACACGTATCATTCCGGCAGGCTATTACTACAACACCACCTATAATTGGGGAACGGAGGCCGAACAGCTGACATACCGCCATTCGGTATTCGACAATTCTTATGTCAAACTGCGTGAATTGACCATCGGCTACCAATTTCCTGAAAAGATGATCTCCAAACTGGGACTGGGCCGGCTGAGTGTGTCGGTCTTCGGACGTAATCTCTTCTACTTCTACAAAGCACTGAAAAACTACGATGCGGAGTCGTCCGTCGGAACATCCTGGGCCAACCAGGCTACCGTGGGAAGTTCTACCACAGCTACCCGCAGTTTCGGTGTTTCACTTCGTGCAAGTTTCTGACAAAACAACCATCCAAAAAACAACAAAGAGTATGAAAAAGACAAAGATATTATCTCTTGTTTCATTGGGAGCATTCCTCTTGACAACATCAGGCTGTACGGATTATGACTTCGACAGCAAATACGAAGACCCCTCCAAAGTAACCCAAGTCACCATCAGTAATCTGATGGTAGGAGTCTTCCAAAAAGTAAAGGACTATGATGTTTACGAATACAACCGGTTCTTCGGATTCGATTCACAGTTTACGGGCAAGTATGCACAAACCTTCGGCTACTCCAACACTACGGATATGTATACCCCCGGCTATATACCCGCTATTGACGGACAGTGGGACAATGTGTATTCGGCACTGGCCCAGTTCCGCAAGCTGGAATCTCTCTACGAGGAAGAAAGCGCGGCAGAACAAGCCCAGGACGAGGCATTCTATCTTGCCGCCAAAGTACAGTTGTACGATTTCTTTGCCGCCACAGTGGACGTTTTCGGGGATATGCCTTTCTCGGAAGCTTGTACGCTGCCGCTTACCAACGATGTAGGTAAATCGTATGCTCATTATGACAAGGCCGAGGATATTTATAAAACCATTCTTGACGAGCTCAAAGAAATTGCTCCGCGGTTCCGCTCCATCCCCACACCGAGGAACTTCAATACACAAGACTTTATCAACAACGGGGACATGGACAAATGGGAACGCTATGCAAACTCCTTGCGACTGCGCCTTGCCATGCGCGTAGCCGCGCAAGGAGACTTGCAGGCGGAAGGCCGTACCGCCATCAAGGAAATCCTGGAAAATCCGTCAGCCTATCCGTTGATAGAGGAACAAGAAAACAACATTCTCATTGTCAACCAGAAGTCTGGGCAACTGAACTTCACCGCAGGCCACGGACTGGGTGACTGGGTAACCAACCGACTTGCTTCGGGCGCCATCATCGACCGCATGCTGGGCCATGGCAACTATGATATGACCAGCAATGACCCACTGAGCGGCGTTTATGTGAAAGGAGAAGACGACCCGCGCATCCTGCTCAACTTCAATCCCGTGAAGATTACCAACCAAAACACCGGTCAATTGGACGAGCACCGTTATCTGGGTACAGACCTTACCGTGGCGGATGAGCTGACGGAATATTACAACTCGCAGGCACAAGACGAAGTCAATACCAGCAACACCGGTTTCTCACAAATCACGCAGAAAGGTTTCTTTTGGGAAAACGACAAATTCGACATGCTGATAATGGCCTCACCCGAAATCCATTTCCTGAAAGCGGAAGCCTATGAAATGGGGTATGGAGTGGCAAAGAATGAAGCGAAAGCGGAAGAAGAGTTCAAAAAGGCTGTCAGCCAGTCCATCACGCTTTACTACTATTACGATTCGGTAAGTACGGGTGAAAACGCACGCCGGTATGATGCCCCTACCGCCGAAGAAACCGCCTCTTTCGCCGCTGCCAAATGGAACAGCACGAAATATACAGACAAGATGGATGCCATCATTACCCAAAAGTGGCTGCATTTCGGTTTCCTAGCCAGTCGTGAGGCATGGAGTGATATCCGACGTACCGGCTATCCGTCCGGCCTAGCCTTCCCCGAAGTGGCCGGTACCATCACAAATGTGCCGAACCGCTGGAGATACCCGAATACGGAAGTCAACTACAATCCCTACTATAAAGAGGTGTCAGCCGAAGACACTTACTACCACAAACTGTTCTGGGCAAAATAAGGACTTTGTTCGCAAACCCATTTTGCCCGAAGAGTATATCATACTCACCACAGAATAACACGGATTAACACAGATTGCCTTAGGAGTTCTGATAATAAAGAGCTTTTAGCAGTGTTAATCCGTGCTATCCTGTGGTGAGTATGTATTTGCCCCCTCTGTTTCTTTTATTCCGAACAGTATCCCTCCTTTTTTAGAAATCTTAAGGATTTCCCGGTAGGGAGATTGCGGGAAACCACTGTCTTTAATGAACGACGGACAAACATCGCTTCCGCAAAAACTGAACTATAACATAACGGACTAAATGAAAAAGTATCCAAATGACTTGATTGGCGACATCATGAAAGCCTTCGGCAAATATGCCGACCGACCGGCATTCGTCATCGAAGACACGGCCTGCACTTATGGAGAGCTGGCAACTTGCGTACAGAAAATATCCTCCCTATTCAAGGACAGAGAAGACAAAATTATCGGCATCGTCGCAGAAAACAGACTGGAAACATACGCATCCATACTATCTGCACTGATTTGCGGAAAGACATACGTCATCCTGCATCCTTCCTACCCCAAACATAGGAACGACAGAATTGCCGACTCGGCAGGCATTCGCCTCGTGCTGCATACCGAGAATATCCATGTCTTGAACCTCGACACCCGGAATCTGGAACTGATATGTACCTCCGAAATAGAGCAGGCAGAGAACTCCGCCACGTTCCATGCCGCAGAAGACATCCTCCATACGGCAGAAGAGGAAAATGCCTACATCATCTTTACCTCCGGAAGCACGGGCGAACCCAAAGGAGTACCCATCTCCCGCCGTAACCTGAATGCTTTCTATACCGCCTACCACCGCCTCGACTGGCAACTGGACGAGAACGACCGGATGCTGCAGATGTTCGAACTCACTTTCGACGTTTCCATCGTATCCTTTCTATATCCGCTGACGCTGGGTGCTTGCATATACACCGTTTCTCCGGAAGGCGTGAAATACATCAACGTAATTGAAACTCTGGAAAAATACGACCTGACCTTCGCTGCCGTGGCCCCTTCACTGCTCCAGCTGCTACGTCCCTATTTTCCGGAGATACACCTCCCCGCACTTAGATATCTAGTGGTTACTGCCGAGGCTTCTGACGCGGAGCTGTTGGATGCTTTCAGAAAATGTGTCCCCAATGCCTCTTTCATAAACCTATACGGACCGACAGAGGGAACCATCTACTGCACTGCCTACCGGATACCCGTCACCTCCTGCAAGCATCACAACGGCATGACCGCTATCGGAAGGCCTTTCGAAGGCATCGATGCCCTAATTATGGATAACGACGGTCGCCCGCTGCCTACCGGAGAAACCGGCGAACTATGGATTAGCGGCAATCAAGTGATGGGTGGATACTGGAATGCTCCCGAAAAAAACGGGGAATGCCTCGTAGAGACCGCCAATGGAAAAGTATACTACAAGACGGGAGACCTCTGCCGGATGGATGCCGACGGTGACATCATCTATTGCGGACGAAAAGACTCACAGATAAAGATACAAGGATTTCGCATTGAGCTGAGCGAGATTGAACATGTGGCAAAAAACTTTTTCAACGGTGAATGCCGTGTAGTCGTCATTCCCAAATACGACAACGACAACCAGTGCGAACTGCATCTCGTCGTAGAGAAGAAACAGCTCGACAAACAGCAGATAGAGGAATATCTGTATAGCAGGCTTCCCTACTACATGATTCCCAAGCATATGCATTGCCTGGAACAGTTTCCGCTGAACACCAGTAGCAAAACAGACAGAAAGAAAATACAAGAACTAATTTAAACTTGACAATGGATACACAGACTATTTTGAATGAAATGAGCCTCATCTTTCGGGAGGTACTGAAAAGAGAGAACATTGTACTTGACAATGAGACCACCGCCCAGGATGTGGAAGGATGGGATTCACTGACCAACATGCAACTGATAAACAAGATAGAGAAGAAATTCAATGTACGCTTCACCTTCAGAGATATTGTAAAACTCAAAAACGTGGGAGACATCTGCCATGCCATTTTAACCAAAACCAACTAGGAAATGTCATTCATATCCCTGAACTTCGTCGTACTGTTTGCGTGTACTTTCATTCTATACCATACGCTTCCTTCACGATTCAGAAAAGCGACCTTACTGACAGCCAGCTGCCTCTTCATAGGCTTCTACCACCTCACTTTTCTGATAACGGCCCTCATCCTCACGCTTACCACCTTCTACCTTGGCAAATGGATAGGACAGACCAAGCGGGAAAGCAGCATGAAGGGAATTTATTTTTCAGGTGTGTGTTTTCTGGTCGTGAGCTGGTTGGCATTCCGGTATGCCGACCGGCTTACAGACTGCCACATCCTTTTTCCGCTGGGAATCTCTTTCTATACTTTCCAGGCCATTTCGTACCTGACAGAAATCTATTGGCAAGAAGAAGAACCGGAAAAGAGCCTGCCCGACTTCATGATATACATGCTCTTCTTCATGAAGTTCCTTTCCGGTCCCATAGAAAGGGCAGGTGACATGCTCCCCCAACTGAAGTCCTGCAAAGCTACGGACTATGCATCCATGGTCTACGGAATGAGACTGATTGTCGTGGGACTGATAAAGAAACTGATACTGGCCGACTCCATCGCCCCATACATAGACGGTGTCTTCGGGTCGGTATACACAGCCTCAGGCGTGCAATTGCTGATGGCATGCCTCCTATATCCGATAGAGCTGTATGCCGACTTCTCCGGATATACCGACATCGCATTGGGAGGAGCGCGCATGCTGGGATTCAAGCTCAGCCCAAACTTCAACCGGCCGTTCATTGCGCAGACCACTGCCGACTTCTGGCGCCGATGGCACATGTCGCTTTCATTCTGGGTACGCGACTATCTGTACCTCCCGTTGTCCTCGAGCCTGCGTGGATGGGGACAATGGGGCGTATTTCTAAGTCTGGCGCTGACCTTCACGGGACTGGGTATCTGGCATGGTGCCGGATGGAACTTCGCTGTCTACGGACTAATTCAAGGTGTCATCATCTTCTACGAGATGAAGACCACAGCATTTCACCGCAGACTGAAAGCCCAATTGGGAAGCCGCTTATATGCCACATTATCCGTCGTAAGGACCTACCTACTTTTTGCCGTATCTCTGATATTCTTCCGGGCAAGTTCTATGGCCGAAGCGTTCCACTACATCAGCCACCTCTCCTTCGGCGTACATTACAGTTGGAAGGAAATGAACATCGGAATGCCGGACCACAACAGCATTGTGGCAGGAAGCGCACTCGTACTGATATTGGTTTACGAATATTTCATGTCCAAGCATGATTTGCTGGAAGCCCTCGGACGACAGCCGGCAGCCGTAAGATGGAGTATCTATTATCTGCTCGCCATAATACTTTTCACACTGGGACAGTTCAACTCGGACAGCTTCATATATTTACAATTTTGACAATAAAGACACATGATGAAGAAAAACAGCGAACGGAACGCAGCCATACGTTTCATGAAAAAGCTCTTTATCCTTTTTATCCCTTTTATAGCCCTACTGGCAGTCTATTTCCTGGACGACCCTTTCATGGTCCTGAAGAACTATGAACGATACGACCAAACCCCGGTTGTACTAAACGAAGGGCACGTGGGGTGGCAGATGTATCTGAACAACCGGGATACCATCCCCATCGACTCCTATATCATGGGAAACTCCTGCACTATGGCTTATCAATGCCATGAATGGGAGAAATACCTCCACGGCGGAAGAGCCGTACGGCTATTCGGAAATGCCGAAAGCCTTGCCGCCGTCTGCCTGAAGCTGAAGGCACTGGACAAGGCAGGTGCAACAATCAAGAACCTACTGCTGATTATCGACAAGGAATCATTGCACAACGACCGTTGCCTCACCGGACATTCCAACATTCTGCCGCCCGCCATATCGGGAATAAGCAGCTTCAAGTTTCAGAAGGAATTCTGCCAAGCCTTCTTCTACCCGAACTTTCTCTTCCCCTATCTGGACTACAAGCTGTTCCATACCTATCGCCCTTACATGAAAGGGGTTATAAACCCCTATGGCTCCACCCGAAACCCGGTAACCAATGACGTGTTAAATCCCAGAGAGAAAATGATAAAGGAAGAGGGAGATAAGTACTGGGAAAACCGGAAAGGAGAATTCACCAAAGAGAAAATGAAGAATTATAGAGACGGGAAATACCGGGAAGCCCCCCAAGTGCTCAGGGAAAAGCAAATCAATCTGTTGCAGGAAATAAAGTGGATTTGCCGGAAACATGATACCGATGTAAAAATCATTATCAGTCCCGACTACCTGCAAGTCAACATAAACCCTGCCGACGTAAAGACACTGAAGCGCTTCTTCGGAAAACGGAATGTATTTGATTTCACCGGTATCAACGAATACACGGAAGACATCCACAATTATTATGAACCGGGTCATTATAGGCCCGCACTTGGGAAAAGGCTGATGGAAAAGATATATGAACCTTATATCTTGTCACCGAACGCCAAATCTCCGGCATCTCCCAGCCCGGGAACGATATAGGAATGCTCGTTCATCTCCGGGTCGATTGCTGCACACCACAAGGTCACTTCATCTCCAGGGAACAGCTTTTCCAGATGCTCTACGCCCTGCTGGCTGGCTATGACACAAGCTATCTGCAACTTGGCCGGCATCCCCTTGGTGACGAAGGCCTTCCAGGCCAATTCCATACTTTCTCCCGTGGCAAGCATCGGGTCTACAATCAATAATGTCTTCTTGGACAAATCCGGAGTAGCGATGTATTCGATGTGTACATCCACCGTACGGCATTCCTTATCCTTATAATAACGGTAAGCGGAAACAAAAGCATTCCCGGCATGGTCGAACATATTCAAAAACCCAGTATGCAAGGGCAGCCCAGCACGGAAAACAGTGGCAATCACCACCTCGTCATCGGGTGTGCTGACCGACGCCACTCCCAAGGGAGTCTGTACCTGCTTGACAGAATACGTCAGTTCCTTACTCATTTCATACGCCATTATCTCTCCAATGCGTTCAATATTACGGCGGAAACGCATACGGTCGCCCTGGACTGCTACATCACGAATTTCTGCCACGTATTGGTTCAAGACAGAATTTGTCTCGGCAAAGTTGATAACCTTCATAATTATAGAATGTTTTGATGTGCAAAGTAAACGAATTTCACCCAATTTGCAACATTCAGTTAGCAGATATTGTTATGGTTTTATAAAAGATTTCCTATTAGAGAAAAATTTCTCTAATAGAGCTTTTCTTTAAAAAGAAAGTATTACTTTTGTAGGCGAAAAACAAGGGACCTGCTGAAAAGCAGGAAAAAAAGAGCTTTTCTACACCCGTTTTTCCTTGTAAATCAAAGGTAAAAGAGATTAAGGAAAGAGATTATAAACCAAATACCAACATTTTAAATCATTAAAAGAAATGGCAAATTTAGATTTAAGCAAGTACGGTATCCAAGACGTGAAGGAAATTATCCACAACCCGTCTTACGATGTACTGTTCGCAGAAGAAACCAAACCAGGTTTGGAAGGTTTTGAAAAAGGTCAGGTAACTGAACTGGGTGCTGTAAATGTAATGACAGGTATCTATACCGGTCGTTCTCCTAAAGATAAATTCTTCGTAATGAATGAAGCCAGCAAGGATTCTGTATGGTGGACTTCTGAAGAATACAAAAACGACAACAAACCTTGCTCTGAAGAAGCTTGGGCTGACCTAAAGGCTAAGGCTGTAAAGGAATTGAGCGGCAAGCGTCTGTTCGTTGTTGATACTTTCTGTGGCGCCAACCCCGCTACTCGTATGAAAGTACGTTTCATCATGGAAGTGGCATGGCAGGCTCACTTCGTAACTAACATGTTCATCCGCCCGACTGCTGAAGAACTGGCTAACTACGGAGAACCCGATTTCGTATCATTCAACGCTTCTAAGGCAAAAGTTGACAACTACAAGGAACTGGGTCTGAACTCTGAAACAGCTACTGTATTCAACTTGAAGACCAACGAACAGGTTATCTTGAACACTTGGTACGGTGGTGAAATGAAGAAGGGTATGTTCTCTATCATGAACTACAAGAACCCGTTGCGTGGTATCGCTTCTATGCACTGCTCTGCCAACACTAACATGGAAGGTACTGACTCTGCTATCTTCTTCGGTCTGTCCGGTACTGGTAAGACTACCTTGTCAACTGACCCGAAACGTCTGTTGATCGGTGACGATGAACACGGATGGGATGACGAAGGTGTATTCAACTACGAAGGTGGTTGCTACGCTAAGGTTATTAACTTGGATAAAGAAAGCGAACCCGATATCTACGCTGCCATCAAGCGTGACGCTCTGTTGGAGAATGTTACAGTAGCTGCTGACGGTAAGATTGACTTCGCTGACAAGAGCGTAACAGAAAACACTCGTGTTTCTTATCCTATCTACCACATCAATAACATTGTTAAACCGGTTTCTAAGGGTCCTCACGCTCACCAGGTAATCTTCTTGTCTGCTGACGCATTCGGTGTATTACCTCCGGTATCTATCTTGAACCCTGAACAAGCTCAGTACTACTTCTTGTCTGGCTTTACTGCTAAGTTGGCTGGTACAGAACGTGGTATCACTGAACCGACTCCGACATTCTCTGCTTGCTTCGGTGCTGCTTTCCTGAGCCTGCATCCTACTAAATATGCAGAAGAATTGGTTAAGAAGATGAACAAGGTTGGTGCTAAGGCATACTTGGTTAACACTGGTTGGAACGGTAGCGGCAAACGTATCTCTATCAAAGATACTCGTGGTATCATCGACGCTATCCTCGACGGTTCTATCGACAAGGCTCCGACGAAGGTTATTCCTTTCTTCGACTTCGTGGTTCCTACTGAATTGCCTAATGTAGATCCGAAGATTCTTGATCCTCGCGATACTTACGAATGCGCTTGCCAATGGGAAGAAAAAGCAAAAGACCTGGCTGGCCGCTTCATCAAGAACTTCGCTAAGTTCACTGGCAACGAAGCTGGTAAGGCTTTGGTTGCTGCTGGTCCGAAGCTCTAATCTGACAATAAAGTTAGAAACATATGGAAAAGGTATCTCCTCCGGGAGATGCCTTTTTTCTTTTTTAATATCTCTATCTCATTGATAATCCGAAAGTTTTAGTAGTTTTGCAGAAACCATTATTCAAATAAAGCAATATGAAAAGTATCAGATTGATGTTGGCAGGCGCAAGTTTGTTGCTGCTCTGCAGTTGCGGTGCCCAGGTCCAGAAAGAGACCCAAGTTGCCAATGCAAATGAAAGCAAAGAGAATACGGTGATTGAAACCATCATGTCACGCCGCAGCATCCGCCAGTACAAACCGCAAGCCGTGAATCGCGACACCATGCAGATTATCCTGGATTGCGGTATCAATGCACCCAACGGACAGAACAAGCAATCGTGGGAAGTGCGTGTAGTGGATAACCCGGATTTCATCAACGGAATTACGGAAATCTACAAGAAGGAAAATCCCAAAGCCGCCGAAGACCCGAAATTCAAGAACATGTTCCGCAACGCTTCTACAGTAGTATTTATTGCCAATGACCCGTCTTATGACCTTTCACAGATTGACTGTGGACTGTTGGGTGAGAATATGATTCTATCAGCCTGGTCCATGGGAATCGGTTCTTGCTGCTTGGGCGGTCCCACGCGCTTCATGACCTCTACTCCGGCTGCTGCCGAATACCTGAAGAAACTGGATATTCCGGAAGGCTATCAGCTACTTTACTGTATCGCTTTCGGCTATCCGGACGAAACGCCCGCTGCCAAACCCCGTAATGCGGCAAAGGTAAAATTCATCGATTGACTTTCGTTTGAATGACGACAATAAAAAGGAGTGCCTCACCTTTCGGCAGGGCACTCCTTTCATATATAACAACTAAAACTCTTCTGTTTATCAGTTCTTGTTTGCGCGTTTACGCTCAAGCTCATCGAGGATAACCTTACGCATACGCATTGATTTAGGAGTAACTTCCACATATTCATCCTCCTTGATGTACTCCAGTGCCTCCTCAAGAGAGAACTGTACGGGAGGAATCAGACGTGCCTTGTCATCCGAACCACTGGCACGCATATTGGTAAGCTTCTTGGACTTCGTTACATTAATCACCAAGTCGTTGTCATGGGAATGCTCGCCCACTACTTGGCCTGCATAAACCTCTTCCTGCGGGAAAATGAAGAATTTGCCGCGGTCCTGCAACTTGTCAATGGCATAGGCAAAAGCCGTACCGGACTCCATGGCAATCATAGAACCGTTGGTACGCCGTTCAATCTCACCCTTATACGGTTGATATTCCTTAAAACGGTGTGCCATGATAGCCTCGCCGGCAGAAGCGGTCAACACATTGGTACGCAGACCGATGATACCGCGCGACGGCATGTCGAACTCAAGATTTACACGTTCGCCGGCACTTTCCATCTTCACCATTTCACCTTTACGACGGGTCACCATATCAATCATCTTGCTGGCATATTCTTCGGGAACATTGATGGTAAGCTCTTCAATAGGTTCGCATTTCACGCCGTCAATCTCCTTGAAGATTACCTGCGGTTGCCCTACCTGCAACTCATACCCTTCACGACGCATGGTCTCAATCAGTACGGAAAGATGAAGCACGCCACGGCCGGAAACAATCCACTTGCCGTCTTCCTCGCTCTTGCGCACGCGAAGTGCAAGATTCTTATCCAACTCCTTCATCAAACGGTCGTGGATGTGGCGGGAAGTAACAAACTTACCTTCCTTACCGAAGAACGGAGAGTCATTAATGGTGAAGAGCATACTCATCGTAGGTTCATCAATGGCAATAGGCGGCAACGCTTCCGGATTTTCGTAATCGCAGACCGTATCTCCGATTTCGAATCCTTCGATACCTACCAACGCACAGATGTCACCGGAAGACACTTCCTGCACCTTTACACGGCCCATACCTTCGAATGTATGCAATTCCTTGATTTTTGATTTCACGATACTCCCGTCACGCTTTGCCAAAGACACATTCATGCCTTCTTTCAATATGCCACGGTGTACGCGGCCCACAGCAATACGCCCGGTATACGAAGAATAATCCAGCGAAGTAACCAGCATTTGCGGTGTACCCTCCAACTGTTCGGGGGCAGGAATATTCTCCAAGATACAGTCCAGAAGCGGATAAATGTTATCAGTCGGCTGCTGCCAGTCGGTACTCATCCAATTATTCTTGGCAGAACCGTAGATAACGGGGAAATCCAGCTGGTCCTCGGTTGCATTCAGGCTGAACATCAAGTCGAACACCATCTCGTACACTTCTTCGGGACGGCAATTTGGCTTATCCACCTTATTCACAACAACGATAGGTTTCAGACCAATCTGCAGAGCTTTCTGCAATACAAACCGTGTCTGCGGCATAGGACCTTCGAAAGCATCCACAAGCAGAATGCATCCATCCGCCATATTCAATACACGTTCCACTTCACCTCCGAAGTCACTGTGTCCCGGAGTATCAATAATGTTAATCTTGGTGTCTTTGTAGTTGATAGAAACGTTCTTTGAGAGAATCGTTATACCTCGTTCACGCTCCAGGTCATTGTTATCCAACATTAATTCACCTGTGCTCTGGTTGCTGCGGAAAAGGTTTCCGGCCAAAAGCATCTTGTCAACGAGCGTCGTTTTCCCATGGTCCACATGGGCAATAATTGCAATGTTTCTAATCTTTTGCATATAATACCTATTATTTTCAAGCGACAAAGTTAGTGATTTTGGATTAGATATGCAGTATAGATATGATTTTTTTGCTGAATATCATTGTGATATAAAAGTTTATCCCTATCTTTGCAGCCCCGAAAGGGAATATTTATAATAACTTTTAATTAAACATTATGTATTTAGACGCTGCTAAAAAGCAAGAAATCTTCGGCAAATACGGAAAGTCTAACACTGATACTGGCTCAGCTGAGGCTCAGATAGCTTTGTTTTCCTACCGTATTGCTCGTCTGACTGAGCACCTTAAGCTCAACAGAAAGGATTATAGTACAGAAAGAGCTTTGACTATGTTGGTAGGTAAACGCCGTGCGTTGCTGACTTATCTGAAGGACCGCGACATCACCAGATATCGTGCTATCGTCAAAGAACTCGGCTTGCGTAAGTAATCTACTTGCGGCAAAACCATTAAAAAAGGAAGTTTTCCAAAAGGAAACTTCCTTTTTTGTTTATAATCCGATTTATACCTAATTTTGTATCCATGAAAAGAAAAGTATCAGCAGCAAATCTTTCGATAGCAATCACTTTTCTATTGATACTGCTATCATTCGGCTTCGGTTATCGCAGCTATTCGCAGGCAGAACAACGTGTGGTCTCTGACCTGAACCAGGCACTGCAACGCACAGTATTGCAGAACAAGGGATTATGGTTGAATGCGGACACAATCCAGACTTATGCCAAACTACAAGAAGTGATAGGTGCCCCCGTTTCTGTAAACGGTTCCCACAGAGCCTTTACCGAAGCATTGTCCATCACCGGATTGAAAGATGTCTCTACCCTTTCGCTGCATATACTGAAAAAGAACTCTCCCGCCACCGTATTCAATGAGATTCCTGCCGGATGTCTTGCCAGCGACACATTGGTATGGCTCTCCACCACAGCCGATGCATCTGGACTGACACTTTCCTTCCGGGGATATGCCCGTTGCTCAGCTACCATGCTGTTCAGCTTATCCAAGCAGACAATTCCGGCAACATTGCTATTGGCCGCCCTGCTGTGGGGAGGATTCACCTTTTTCTATTTCCGTCGGCGCACAAAGACTAATGCCAGTAACGGGCAGCAACAAGAAAACTTCATTACCTTCGGCAACCTTTCGCTTTCCCTCCAGGAAGCCTGCTTCTATAACGAACAGCAGGAAAAGCTAAAACTCACCCCCATGCAGTACACACTGATGGAGATGTTCTACCTTTCTTCCTCACACCTACTTTTCAAATCCGACATCTGCCAATCGCTATGGCCGGGAAAAGACAATGCAGACGAAACGCTTTACACATTGATACGGCGTCTGAAGCCCATTGTCGAGGATAACAGCAACCTCAGAATAACAACAGATCGTGGCCGCGCCTACGGACTGGAAATAAAAACCTAAACATTATAGAATCATGAAGACTAACAAACTTATCCTATTAGGGCTAATCTGCCTGACTGTCGCAATGCCGACAACCGCCCAAAACCGTAACGAAAAGAAAGAGCGCACTGAACGTGCTGTAAAAGAAGCTATTGCTGCTAAACAATACAAAATCAACGTAGATCGGATGCAACCGATGAGAGGCGGTAGCCGTAACTTGACCACCAACTACACACTGGAAATCAGAAACGACTCCGTTTTCTCTTACCTGCCTTACTTTGGAGTGGCCTACAATGCTCCGTATGGAGGAGGCAAGAGCCTGAATTTCAATGCATCCATCACCGGATACACAACCAGAGCACTCAAAAAAGGCAAAATCCAAATAGACTTCAAGACCCGTAGTGATGAAGACAATTATGAGTACCGCCTCACCATCTTTCCCGATGGTTCTACCAGTATCCATGTGCAACCCATGAACAAACAGTCCATCTCGTTCACCGGAGAGATGGATACAGAAAAGTAATCATCTTCCCCCTTTAAAAGGACAAAAGAAAGTATTGTCAGTCTATTGTCAGGCAAATGTCAGACAACTATCCGCTTTTTGTTTCTTCCATCCCGGCAGAAAGCGGATACCTTCGTGTCCCGAAATCAAACAACAACCGGAACATGAAACAGATAATATGTATTCTTGCCCTGCTCCTAATGAGCGTCACGACAACAAAAGCACAAACCAGCCCGGCAACACCCTCCATCCGAGGTAAAATTCTCACAGAGGAAAAGCAACCGATAGAGTTTGCCAACATCGCCCTCCTTTCCGAAGATTCCACCTTCATACAAGGAACGTGTAGCCGAAGCGACGGTAGTTTTGAACTTCTCCCTCCCACTCCCGGAAACTATCTACTACAAGTTTCTTCCATCGGTTACAAAGCCCTTTGCCAGCCTTGCCCCACCGGGAGTACCCACAACTGGATATTGCAAACCGATGCCGTGCTACTTGCGGAAACCGTCATCACCGCCGCCCGCCCCGTTTTCCGACTAAAGGGCGGAAAGTTGGAGACAAGCGTACGGCAAACCCTGCTCGCATCCTTGAATGATGCCAACGACGTATTGAAACATATCCCCGGACTACGCTCCTCTGATGAGGGGTATACCGTTTTTGGCAAAGGGACACCGGTCATCTATATAGATAACCGCCTTCTGCAAGACAACTCCGAACTGCAACGCCTCTCTGCCGCCGATATTGAAAAAGTGGAGCTCATCACCAACCCGGGTGCAGAGTACGATGCTACCGTTAAAGCCGTTGTACGCATACGCACCGTACGTAACAAAAGAGACAGTTTTGGCGGTAATTTCCGTGCAGGAATCACCCAACGGAGACGCAACAGCCATTACGGACAAGTCAATCTGAATTATCAGAAGAAAGGACTGTCCCTGCTGGGCATGCTGTACACCAATTATGAAAACAGAAAACGCCACCAGGAGGTTCGCTACCAGATACCGTCCGAAATACAATGGGATGTAAATAACCGGGTTCACTTATATAATAAGGGACTACTTGCCGGAGGAAAAGCAAGCGCCAGTTACGACTTCACCCCCCAACACAGCCTCGGTGCCTCCTATGAGTTTCATCGTACCCCCGATTATCACAGCAGTGACCATTCGGCATATACCGTCCGGGCAAATGAAGAATTGGCCGATCACACCATACATTCCTCCCAAAACTTGCAGCAAACCAACCGGCACCAGCTGAATGCCTACTATCAGGGCAGCATAAAGCAACTCCACATAAACTTCAACACCGACCTGGTATACGGCAAAAGTTATAATCACCAGGAGGCTCAAGAAGAAAGCCAGACCGAAGGCAATCGCGACATCAGCTCTTTCAACCACGCCGACAACCGCCTTTATGCCGCCAAGTTGATTCTGACCCATCCCCTTTGGAAAGGTGAACTGAAGACCGGTGCCGATTACACCTTCATCCGGCGAAATGACAATTTCCTGAACCGGCAGCACATACTTCCCGATACAGACAGTCGAATCGACGAAAGCAAGTCCGCCGTCTTTGCCGAATACTCACTGACATTAGGAAAAATCAGCCTTCTTGCAGGACTGCGCTTCGAGCATGCCGTCTCCGACTATTGGGAGCAGGAAAAGTACGTGTCCGGTCAAAGTCGTACTTACAATGACTGGTGCCCCAACCTATCGGTAGACTTTCCTCTCGGCAAAGCCCAAGCCAATCTCAGCTATACAGCCAAAAGCAACCGCCCCAGCTTCTTCCAGCTACGTAGCACACTGAGTTATAACAACCGTTTCATCTACGAAGGCGGAAACCCACTGCTCACCCCCGAAACCAACCACGACCTGCAGTTCACGGCCCTTTACAAGTGGGTACAATTCGGACTTAACTACCAATACCGCCGCAATGCCATTGCCTTCATGACCAAAGAATACGAGGACAATCCGGATGTTGTCATCTTCACTACCGGAAATTTCAAACGGATGCAGTATCTCACCGCCTCTGCCCATCTGTCACCCACCGTCGGCATCTGGAAACCGGAGCTCGGCATTTACTTCGCCCAACCGTTCTTCAAAGTCACCAATCAAGGCAGTAGCAAGAATATGAACCGCGGCAGCATTTACCTCTTTCTGCAAAACAGTCTCCAGCTTCCGGACGAGTGGACTCTCTCCCTTGATGCCGACTACCAGAGCGAAGGCAACTTCGGCGCCATGCTGCAACGTTCCTATTGGGGCATAGACGCTGGCATCCGCAAAACATTCTTCAACAAAAGGCTGACGCTCGGACTGCAAGCCAATGACCTGTGGAATTCCCGGTATGGCTCCTTCATGCTGTTCGGTCCCCGGCTGACCTATACGAAAAAGGCAAACCCGGACTCGCGCAGCTTCTCCCTGAACCTAAGCTATCGTTTCAATGCAGCAGGCAAAGCGTACAAAGGAAAGCACGTATCGGAACAAGACTTGAAGCGGCTATAAACAGAACTTTGGGGAAGAAAGAGAAACAGAACAGAAGAATATTATACAAATAAGCCGACCTGCGGAGATATTTCAGCAATATTTTCCCTCAGAATGTTGCATCAAGTAAAAGTTTCTCTTATTTTTGCGGTTTAAGAACTATAAATTATAACTTTTCGACCCCAAAATACTATCATTATGGATACCAGCAAAATTGTAGGAGAAAAAATAAAATCACTCCGTGAAAGCCAATCCATCAGTATGGAAGAACTGGCACAGCGTTCGGGACTTGCTATCGAACAGATTGAACGTATAGAAAACAACATCGACCTCCCGTCACTGGCTCCCCTCATCAAGATAGCTCGTGTGCTGGGTGTACGTTTGGGAACTTTTCTTGACGACCAGGATGAGAACGGTCCCGTGGTCTGCCGTAAGGACGAGTCGCAGAACAGTATCAGTTTCTCCAACAATGCCATCCACAGCCGCAAGCATATGGAGTATCATTCACTCTCCAAATCCAAAGCCGACCGCCATATGGAGCCGTTTATCATTGATGTGGCCGCTACGGACGACAGTGACTTTGTACTCTCCTCACACGAAGGCGAAGAATTCATCATGGTGATGGAAGGGACCATGGAAATCAGTTACGGCAAAAACACCTACCTGCTCGAAGAAGGTGACAGCATCTATTACGATTCCATCGTTCCGCACCACGTACACGCCTATGAAGGGCAGGCAGCCAAGATACTTGCAGTAGTTTATACACCAATTTAAATTAATGGAAAATTAAAAGGTGAAAATGGAAAATGATAAATACTTTCTATTTTCACCTTTCAACTTTCCACTTTCAACTTCCACATCATGTTATACGAACGTACCCTCGGCCAATGGTTGGAACATTGGGCCGAAACAACACCAGACAAAGAATATATCGTTTACTCTGACCGCAACCTGCGCTTCACCTGGAGCCAGTTCAACCGCCGGGTGGACGACATGGCCAAAGGACTTATCGCCATCGGCGTGGAACGGGGAACACACGTAGGTATCTGGGCAGCCAATGTACCCGACTGGCTGACTCTATTATACGCTTGCGCCAAGATAGGTGCCGTCTACGTAACGGTAAACACCAACTACAAACAGTCCGAGCTGGAATATCTCTGCCAGAACTCCGACATGCATACCCTCTGCATCGTCAATGGCGAAAAGGACAGTGACTTTGTGCAGATGACCTATACCATGCTTCCGGAACTGAAGACTTGCCAACGCGGACACTTGAAAAGCGAACGTTTCCCTTATATGAAAAACGTCATCTACGTGGGGCAGGAGAAGCACCGGGGCATGTACAACACGGCCGAAATACTTCTCTTGGGCGACAATATAGAAGACAGCCGCCTGAATGAGCTCAAAAGTCAGGTCACTTGCCACGATGTAGTGAACATGCAATACACCTCCGGCACTACGGGATTCCCGAAAGGCGTCATGCTGACCCACTACAACATTGCCAACAACGGTTTCCTTACCGGTGAGCACATGAAGTTTACCGCCGATGACAAGCTCTGCGTCTGCGTACCATTGTTCCACTGCTTTGGCGTGGTACTTGCCACCATGAACTGCCTGACACACGGCTGTACAGAAGTAATGGTGGAACGCTTCAACCCACTGGTAGTGCTCGCCTCTATCCACAAGGAGCGCTGCACGGCACTTTACGGCGTACCCACCATGTTCATTGCCGAACTGAACCATCCGATGTTCGACATGTTCGACATGTCCAGCCTCCGTACGGGTATCATGGCAGGTTCCCTCTGCCCGGTAGAGCTGATGAAGCAGGTGGAAGAGAAAATGTACATGAAGGTAACCAGCGTTTACGGGCTGACCGAAGCTGCTCCCGGAATGACCGCCACCCGGATAGACGACCCGTTCGATGTACGTTGCAATACCGTAGGACACGACTTTGAACATACGGAAGTAAAGGTTATCGACCCCGAAACCGGAGAAGAGTGTCCCGTAGGCGTACAAGGTGAAATGTGCAACCGCGGATACAACACCATGAAAGGTTACTACAAAAACCCGGAAGCCACGGCCGAAGTCATTGACGAGAACGGTTTCCTGCACTCGGGAGACCTTGGAATAAAGGACGAGGACGGCAATTACCGCATCACAGGACGCATCAAGGACATGATTATCCGCGGTGGTGAAAATATCTATCCCCGCGAGATAGAAGAGTTCCTCTATCAACTGGAAGGCGTAAAAGACGTGCAGGTAGCCGGTATTCCCTCTAAGAAATACGGTGAAGCCGTAGGCGCTTTCATCATCCTGCACGAAGAAGTGGATATGCACGAATCGGATGTACGAGACTTCTGCATCGGCAAAATATCCCGCTACAAGATACCCAAGTATATCTTCTTCATCAAAGAATTCCCCATGACGGGAAGTGGCAAGATACAGAAATTCAAGCTGAAAGACCTGGGATTACAGCTTTGCAAGGAGCAGGGGATTGAGATTGTGTGATAATAAAGGATAAGAGATAAGGGGTTAGCGATTAGGGATTATTTGGGGCCGCATAGACTTTAATATAGGCATAAACCCATCCTTAATCCCTAATCGCTAACCCCCTTATTTTTCTTCTTTTTCCGGATACTTCATATTCTCCTCTTTCATCTGTTCCAAGACCTCATGCAGGTATTTGGCAGACTCCCATTTAGCCATCGGAAGGTCGTGGAGCAGGTAGTTGCCGCAATCTTGCGGAGCGGCACCGGGGACTTCACCTTCATATTCGGCAACAAAGCGGAAGGTGTCCTGCATCAGTGTCAGTATGTCCTGCGGCTTCAAGTCACCTTTCATCAGCAGATAATTACCGGTGAGGCAGCCCATGGGGCCCCAATAGATAATCTTGTCCTGCCACTGCGGGTCGTTGCGCAGGTAGGTGGCGGCAAGGTGTTCGATGGTGTGCAGAGCACCTTGTCCCAAAGCAGGCTCACGATTGGGCTCTTTCATACGGATGTCGAAAGTAGTGACTGTTTCTCCGTTCACTTCATCCTGGCGGGATATGTAAATGCCGCGCAACAAACGGATGTGGTCGATTGTAAAACTAGGAATCTTCTTCATGAGTTATGAGTTATAAGTTATGAGTTATAAATTGCTGGGAAGGGTGGAGAGGAAGGTCCATATCGTGAGGAACGAACGCTCTGCCATGGTTCCCCAGAAATCGGCATACTGCGAAGCATGGTCCTCTACTCCGGGTGTGTCGCTGATGATGCGGAAGCTGAGAAAAGGAACATTGTACAGATAGCAAGTCTGCGCAATGGCGGCAGACTCCATATCAACGGCAAGACCGTCGGGGAAACGTTGCTTGATGGTATCCAGCTCCGTACGGTTGGTGATGAACTGGTCGCCGGTACAGACAAGTCCGCTGTGGATGCGGCTTTCCATTCCGGCTTCGTTCAGCGACAAGGCATGTTTCAACAGAGAGGAACATCCCTCGTAAGAGGCGGGAAAACCTTGCACTTGTCCGTACTCGTTACCGTCGCCGCACCAGACGTCGTGATACACCAGACGTTGGCTTGCCACTACATCCGTCACCTTCAGGCAAGCATCAATGCCGCCCGCCACACCGGTGCTGACGATGCAGTCCGGAGAAAAGCGCCGTATCAGTTCCGAAGCTCCTACCGCTGCACTCACCTTACCGATGCCGCATTGCGTCAAGATTACATGGTTACCGCCCAATGTACCTTCCACATAGCGGAAACTACCATCGCCCGACGTATTCTTATCCTGCAAGCGCTCCACCAACCGGCGGTGTTCGCTGTCCATTGCACTGATTATCCCTATTGTCATATCTATAATAATTTAAGCTTGCATATTATCGTTAAAGCACTTTAATCTTTTTTTGGAAAGGCAAAGGTACAACATTCTGCCGATAACGTGACAATAACAATCTGCATTTATGTATCTTTGCCACAAAAGCGAAGATAGGCTGCACCTCAACAAAACTTTTTCATGCAAGCATGAAAGTTCTGTATTCGGTTTGCACTATCTTTGCCCCACAATTGATTAATTGATAACTCATAACTTATAACTCATGAAGAAGCTTCTTCCCGATCTTATTGCCATCTTGGCATTCGTCCTCCTTTCCTTCGCCTACTTCTTCCCGGCGGATATAGAAAACCGTATTCTCTTTCAGCACGACACGGCTGCAGGAGCAGGGGCAGGACAAGAAGTCAAGGAGTATTACGAACAGACGGGCGAACGCAGCCGTTGGACAAACTCGCTGTTCGGCGGTATGCCCATGTATCAGATAGCCCCTTCGTATGACTCCACCAAGTCACTGCAGTGGGTACAGAAAGCCTACCAACTCTTCCTGCCCGACTATGTGTGCCTCACATTCATGCTGATGCTCGGCTTCTACATCCTGCTGCGCGTCTTCGGCATACCGGTCTGGCTGGCCGGACTGGGCGGTATCATGTGGGCATTCTCGTCCTATTTCTTCATCCTGATATCTGCCGGACACATCTGGAAGTTCATCACCCTTGCCTACGTGCCGCCCACCATAGCAGGCATTGTGCTCGCCTATCGTGGGAAACTGCTGTGGGGAGGCATCCTCACCGCCTTGTTCGTGGCCCTGCAAATCACCTCGAACCACGTGCAGATGTCCTATTACTTCTTCTTCGTCATCCTTTTCTTTGTGGGAGCCTACTTCGAGAAAGCATGGCGTACCAAGACATTGCCCCAGTTCTTCAAGGCAAGTGCCGTACTGATTGTGGCAGCCCTCGTCGGCATAGCCGCCAACGTATCCAACCTCTATCACACCTATGCCTACAGCAAAGAAACCATGCGCGGCAAAAGCGAACTGGTGCAGACCGGCGACGCTGCCAAGCAGACCAGTAGCGGGCTGGACCGCGACTACATCACCCAGTGGAGCTACGGCATCGACGAAACACTGACTCTGCTGGTGCCC
Source organism: Bacteroides uniformis (assembly GCF_025147485.1). Lineage (NCBI taxonomy): Bacteria > Pseudomonadati > Bacteroidota > Bacteroidia > Bacteroidales > Bacteroidaceae > Bacteroides > Bacteroides uniformis. The sequence continues at coordinate 1,000,615 of NZ_CP102263.1, forward strand.
AACTTCAAAGGCGGAGCATCTGCCGCCCTCAGCCAGAGTGAAACTGCCATGAGCAAGGCAAACCCGATGTACAGCAGTCTGTACGGCTCACTGACACAATATTTCGGTACCCAGCCCATGACGTCGGGTCCCGTCTACGTCGGAGCATTCGTCTTGTTTCTGTTCGTACTGGGATGCTTCATCGTGAAAGGACCGTTGAAGTGGGCATTGATAGGAGCCACCTTCTTCTCCATCGTCTTGTCCTGGGGCAAGAACTTCATGCCGCTGACGGATTTCTTCATCGATTACGTCCCGTTGTACAACAAGTTCCGCGCCGTGTCCTCCATCCTTGTCATAGCAGAGTTCACGATACCTTTGCTGGCTATCTTTGCCCTGAAACGCCTGCTCGAAGAGCCGGAAATCTTAAAACAGGAAAAGAAGCCCCTCGGCATCAGCCTGCTGCTCACTGCAGGCATCGCCCTGCTGCTTGCCATTGCCCCGGGCAGCATCGGCTCCGGCTACGTGCCCGCCCAAGAGGCACAGATGCTGCAGAATGCCGTCAACCAGCAGATGATACCCGCCAACGAACTCTCCGACATCCTTGCCAACTTGGGAGAGATGCGTGCCGAACTCGTCAGCAGCGACGCCCTGCGTAGCTTCATCATCATAGGCATCGGCTGCAGCCTGCTCTGGCTCTATGCAAGCGGCAAGCTGCGTAGCTCGCTGACCATTGCAGGTATCACCATACTCTGCCTGGCAGATATGTGGGGGGTCAACAAGCGCTATCTGAATGATGCCCAGTTCGTGCCCCACTCCATCCGTACGGAAACCTTCACCAAGACGAATACAGACGAGCTGATACTACAAGATACCAGCTTGGACTATCGTGTATTGAACTTTGCCACCAGCACCTTCGATGACAACAACACCTCCTACTGGCACAAAAGCGTCGGCGGTTATCACCCGGCCAAGCTGCGTCGCTACCAGGAAATGATAGAGCATCACATCTCTCCCGAAATGCAGGCGGCCTACAAGGCCATTGCCACCGCCGGAGGTGAGATGGACAGCGTGGATGCCAATAAGTTCCGCATACTGAACATGCTGAACACCAAATACTTCATCTTCCCTGCAGGACAGCAAAGACAAACCGTTCCCATCCTCAACCCGCACGCCTACGGCAATGCATGGTTTGTAAACAAGGTGCAGTATGTGAACAACGCCAACGAAGAGATTGACGCCCTGGACAGCATCATACCCACAGAGACAGCCGTAGTGGATGCCCGCTTCAAGGATGTGCTGAAAGGTACCACGGAAAGTTATAAAGACAGCCTCTCCAGCATCCGCCTGACAAGTTACACACCTAACCGCCTGACGTACGAAACGAACAATGCCCAAGACGGTATTGCCGTATTCTCCGAAATCTATTATCCGGACGGCTGGCACGTAACCATCGACGGACAGCCTGCCGAACTGGCACGCGCCGACTATATCCTGCGCACAATGTATGTTCCTGCCGGACAGCACACCATCGAAATGCGCTTTGACCCCACCAGCCTGCACGTGACGGAAGGCATCGCCTACGGAGCACTGGCGCTGCTGGTGATAGGTATCATCGTGGCAGTGCTGATAGCCAAAAGGAAGTATGTAAAGGCATAAGAACAAATATCATATCATTCCCCCACAAGCACCCGACGCATTCCGCTATTCATACCCTGATACGGAATGCGTCGAGTGCTTATGTCCGTTCCGTTATCCCCTCATGTTTGTTCTGTCATTCCCTTATGTCTGTTCTGTCAACCCCTATATATTGATGAAAAACCACGGCTGTGAAGCATATTCTTCACAGCTGTGGCACGTCTTCTTCACCGCTGTGGGAAAGGCGTACCACAGCCGTGCGCACATGATAAACCCAAAGGCTTCTCAAGACAAACCACCGTGCAAAACACAACAGAAGCCTATGTAGCACACAACGGAAGCCTATGCAAGAGACAAGAAAGCCCGGTCAGATGCGCAAAAAACCGTTTCTACCCTCCCGGGTAAAAACGGTTCAAGTCAATAATACATGAAAAAACGCTATTTAGAGAGAGTCTCTTCTATAACGGAATGGTTCTCTTCCTTCTTCACTCATCATCAGCAGTTCTCCGAACTGACATCAAAGTTAGGGAAGCATAACAAGAACAACAAATAGAATCTACGAAAAGGCATATCTCATCGACAGAACGGAAAAGAATGAACCCTACAATAGGGAAAAGAATGAAAAAAAAGCTATAAACAGTCGGCAGAACGATATATTTCAGTAACTTTGCTAACGTGAAAACAGGCTGCACCCCAGCATAAAAAAATGAACAGTATGGAAACTACCAGACAAAATAAAATAGCCCGTCTCCTGCAGAAGGAACTGAGTGATATCTTCTTGTTGCAAACCAAGTCCATGCCCGGCATACTGATTTCCGTCAGTGCCGTACGCATCAGCCCCGACATGAGCGTGGCACGCGCTTATCTCAGTATATTCCCCTCGGAGAAAAGCGAAGAAATAGTCAAGAACATCAACGGAAACATGAAATCCATACGCTTTGAACTGGGTACCCGCGTACGCCACCAACTACGCATTATCCCCGAACTGAAGTTCTTCGTAGACGACTCACTGGACTATCTGGAACGAATTGATGAACTGCTGAAATAATGTCCCTTCCCTTCTTTATAGCCCGCCGCTACCTCTTCTCCAAGAAGAAACACAATGCCATTAATATCATCTCCGGCATTTCGGTGTGTGGGGTGGCATTGGCTACGTTGGCGTTGGTATGCACCTTGTCCGTGTTCAACGGTTTTCAGGACATGGTGGCAGGCTTTTTCACAGCTTTCGACCCGGAACTGAAAATCACCGTCCGCGAAGGTAAGGTTTTCGACCCGCACGAAGCGTGCATCCGGCAAGTACACGCCCTGTCCGAGATTGACGTGTGGACGGAAACACTGGAAGAGAATGCCATGGTGCAGTACAAAGACCGCCAGGCAATGGCCGTCATCAAGGGAGTGGAGGACAATTTCGAACAGCTTACCTCCATCGACAGCTTGCTCTATGGGACGGGAAAGTTCCTGCTGAGCGACTCGGTGGTGGACTATGGTTTTCTGGGTGTGGAACTTATATCCGAGTTGGGCACCGGCATTCAGTTCGTGGACCCGTTGCAGGTCTATGCCCCCAAACGGAACGTACGGGTAAACATAGCCAACCCCACTGCGGCTTTCAACCGGGAGTATCTCTTCTCGCCCGGCGCCATCTTTGCCGTCAACCAGCAAAAATACGATTCACGCTACATACTGACGTCACTCGACTTTGCCCGCCGTCTGTTCAATTATGACACGGAAGTCTCTGCCATCGAGATGAAACTGAAACCCGGTTCCAACATCGGCTCCGTACAAAAGAAAATAGCAGGCATTCTCGGCGACCGGTTCATTGTACAGAACCGCTACGAGCAGCAGGCCGATGTTTTCCGCATCATGGAAATAGAGAAACTCATCTCTTATCTCTTCCTCACCTTCATTCTGGGTATCGCATGCTTCAATGTCATCGGTTCGCTGTCCATGCTGATACTGGACAAACGGGAGGACGTGGAGACACTGCGCAATCTGGGTGCCGATGACCGGCTTATAGCGCGCATCTTCTTGTTCGAAGGCAGGATGATTTCTGTATTCGGCGCCCTCTCCGGCATCGTTTTAGGATTGTTGCTGTGCTTTCTGCAGCAACGTTTCGGGTTGATTTCATTGGGGGGAGGCAATGGAAGTTTTGTAGTGGACGCTTATCCGGTAAGTGTACATGCCACGGATATTATTCTGGTATTCTTAACGGTCATCACTGTAGGCTTCTTGTCCGTATGGTATCCGGTGAGATACCTCAGCAAGCGGCTGCTGAGAAAAAGATAAAAAAACAGTTACTTCTTACGGATAATCGTCAATCCGTCACGCAGGGGAAGAATGACTTTCTCCACACGCGCATCCCGCGCCACCAAATCATTGAAGGCTTTGATACTGATTGTTTGCAGGTCTGTGCGATGGGGTTGTTCTTCCAGCACATGGCCATCCCACAAGGTATTGTCGGCAATGATATATCCACCGCCGGAAAGGCGGGCGAGCACCATTTCATAATACTCTATGTATTTACGCTTATCTCCGTCAATAAAGGCAAGGTCGAAAGTGAGGTCCAGTTGCGGTACCCGCTCCAAGGCATCGCCAATGTAGAACCTGATTTTATCCGCGTAATCGGAATTCTCCAGCCACGGACGGGTGAAGTCCTCCTGCTCGTCGTTGATTTCAAACGTATGCAGCATCCCGCCCTCCGGCAGTCCTTCTGCTATGCAAAGTGCGGAATACCCGCTATAAGTCCCTATCTCCAGCACCTGCCGGGGACGAATCATCCGGACAAACATCTTGAGCATACGCCCCTGCAAATGTCCGGAAGCCATGCGGGGATATAGCAACTTGACATGCGTGTCGCGATAGAGCGCTTTCAGATAATCGCCCTCATCATCAATGTGCTGCAAAATGTATTCGTCAATCGTCACTTTGTTAATGGATTATAGGTTAGGGATAAGGGATTAGGGGTTAGGGGTTAGTTCTGCGCACAATTATTAATTAATCATTAACCGCTAATCCCTAACCCCTTATCCTTAATCCCTTATCCTACAAGTATCTGTTACTGTTAGGCAGCACACTATCTTCAGCATGCTTCAAGGCATCTTCTACGACATTGATTTCAAGGAAAGAGGTCTGTGTGCCTTCCTTACCGCTACTCAGGTAGCCCACCATGTCCGTAGGACATAAACGGCCTTCCTTCAACAAGCGACGCAAGGCTGCAAAGTAATATTCCTGCCCGTTGGCAAGTTCGGGCATATAGATAGCTTCCACACCGTAGGAAAGGGCAAGGTGCCGCATGGTCTTTTCCTTGTAGCAGATGGCCAACACCGGATATTTGCCACGGAAAGCGGCAAGGTTACGGGCAGTACGGCCGCTGTAACTGTCGGTGATGATTGCACGGATTTTCAGTTTGGTGGTAGCCTTTACCGCTTGTTTGGCCAGGAACGCAGTCACGTCGTTGCTGTTCTCGTCCAGCGGAATACGGATATCGTTGTCAGACAGCTTGTCTTTCTCCGCTTGGGCGGCAATCTTGGTCATCGTCTTCACCGCTTCTACCGGATACTTTCCATAGGCGGTTTCACCGCTCAACATCAAGGCATCCGTACGATAATAGATGGCATTGGCAATGTCCGTTACCTCCGCACGGGTGGGACGCGGATTGGAAATCATGGTATGAAGCATCTGTGTGGCAACAATCACCGGCTTCTTGGCAAGAATACACTTGCGGATGAGCACACGCTGGATGCCCGGAATACGTTCCTGCGGAACTTCAATACCGAGGTCACCGCGAGCTATCATCACACCGTCGGCTACTTCCAGGATTTCATCGATATTATCAACGCCTTCCTGGTTCTCAATCTTAGCAACAATACGGATATCGCTGTTATGAGCGTCAAGAATCGCCTTGATGTCGAGTATATCCTGCTTATTGCGCACAAAGGAGTGGGCAATGAAGTCTATGTTCTTCTCAATGGCATAAAGGATATTGGTGCGGTCCTTCTCCGTCAGAGAAGGCAGATTGATGCGGACGCCGGGAACGTTGACGCTCTTGCGGCTGCCCAGAGTAGCCTCATTCTGTACTTCGCAGAGCAGGTAGTCGGGGGTCTTCTCTACAACAACCAACTCCAAGTCACCGTCATCAATAAGGATATGGCCGTCCACATTCAAGTCTTTGACGAAATGGGGATAGGATACCGAGATACATTCACGGGTAGTCTCCTGCTCCGGGTTGCCTACCACCTTCACGCGGTCGCCCGCCTTGAAAGGAATGGGCTCAGCCAGAACCGTCGTGCGGACCTCCGGTCCTTTCGTATCCATCAGGATAGCGATGCGGTTGGAAACCGTACGCACATTGTTTATCAACTTCTCGGCACCTTCACGGCCAAGATGTGCAGTATTCATACGTACAACATTCATACCTGCATCGAACAACTGCTTTATAAAATCAACATCACAGCGCTGGTCAGAAATCGTTGCGACAATCTTCGTTTGCTTCAATAACATAATCTATATACCTATTTTATTTAATAATCTTTTAACGCCTCCATGGCCAGACGGTAGGAGTTCAGCCCGAAACCGAGAATGACACCTTTACAAGCGCAGGAAATCATGGACACATGACGAAAAGCCTCGCGGGCATGTACATTAGAGATATGCACCTCAACCACCGGAGAAGTGACCGAACGGATAGCATCCTGCAGAGCGATGGACGTATGGGTGTAAGCACCCGCATTCAAAATGATGCCGTCCACATCAAAACCTACCTGCTGAATCTTGTCTATCAGCTCTCCCTCAATGTTGGACTGGAAATAGTCAATCTGTACATCCGCATATTTCTTACGGAGTTCGGCAAGGTAGTCTTCAAAAGTAACGCTACCGTAAATGGAAGGTTCACGTTTGCCCAAGAGATTTATATTGGGGCCGTTAATAATCTGTATCCTCATAACACAATTTTTTATACCTTTGCGGTGCAAAGATAGTGCAAACCGAAAGCAGATGCAAATTTATTTGCAATTTGCTGAAATGCAGCCTATTTTCGCGAAGCAAAGGTAGAAAAAAGAAATGAAATCAGAAGAAAAATCCACGAATAAGGAGAAACAAACGCTGATAATCAGAAAGTACCACCAGTATCTGAAACTGGAAAAAGCACTCTCACCCAATACAGTGGATGCTTACCAAACAGACTTACAGAAGCTGCTGCACTTTCTGGAAGGAGAGGGTATCGCTATCCTTGACACTACCCTGGATGACTTGCAGCATTTTGCCTCCGGACTGCACGACATCGGCATCCATCCCCGCTCGCAGGCACGCATCTTGTCGGGCATCAAGTCATTCTTCCATTTCCTCGTCATGGCCGACTACCTGGAGGGAGACCCCAGCGAACTGTTGGAGGGACCCAAAATCGGATTCAAGCTTCCAGAAGTACTGACGGTGGAAGAGATAGACCGCATCATCTCCGCCATTGACCTAGGCACAAACGAGGGGCAACGCAACCGGGCCATCCTCGAGACTCTATACAGTTGCGGCCTACGGGTATCGGAACTGTGCAACCTGAAAATCTCCGACTTGTATTTCGACGAAGGCTTCATCAAGGTAGAAGGTAAGGGCAGCAAACAGCGCCTTGTACCCATATCGTCCCGTGCCATCAAGGAGATAAGGAACTGGTTCGTGGACCGCAATGGAGGCTGGAAAATCAAGAAGGACTTCGAGGACTATGTATTCCTGGCACGCTGGGGCAAAAATATCTCGCGCATCATGGTATTCCATCTCATCAAGGAACTGGCGAAGAAGGCCGGCATCACCAAAAACATCAGTCCGCACACCTTCCGCCATTCCTTTGCCACCCACCTGCTTGAAGGAGGAGCCAACCTGCGCGCCATACAAAGTATGCTGGGCCACGAATCTATCGCTACAACAGAAATTTACACACATATTGACCGGCACAGATTGCGCAGTGAAATCATAGAACATCATCCCCGCAATATAAAGTACCGCAAAGAGCGAGAAATTCATTAAATTATGATAAAATTGCTGCACGAGTTAACAAACTGTAATAGGATTTAATATCTTTGCGTTGTTATGTTCATGCCTAAACAGCACACTAACATGGAATAGACAAATTTCAATTACAAACAATTAATTTATACCTAAAATGACTAAGAAATTGTATCTGCCGTTTTTAATGGCAATGATTGTTGCATTAATGACATCGTGCAGCAAAAAGATGGGTGAATTGTCATCAGATTATTTCACCGTAACTCCTCAAGTTCTAGAGGCTGTAGGTGGTAAAGTTCCCGCTACAATCAACGGAAAATTCCCCGAAAAGTACTTCAACAAGAAGGCTGTGGTAGAAGTGACCCCTGTGCTGAAATGGAATGGCGGCGAAGCTAAAGGCCAATCGGCTGTGTTCCAGGGCGAAAAAGTAGAAGGTAACGACCAGACTATCTCTTACAAGATGGGCGGCAGCTACACTATGAAGACATCTTTCGACTATGTACCGGAAATGGCCAAATCCGAACTGTATCTGGAATTCAAGGCTACAGTAGGCAAAAAGACTGTCACTATCCCTGCTGTAAAAGTAGCTGATGGTGTAATCTCCACTTCTGAGATGCTGGAACAAACATTGGGCAGCGCTAACCCCGCCAATGGTGACGACGCTTTCCAACGTATCATCAAAGAAAAGCATGACGCCAACATCATGTTCTTGATTCAACAAGCCAACGTACGCGCCAGCGAATTGAAGACTGCCAAAGAATTCGGCAAAGAAGTGAAAAACATAGACGAAGCTGAAAACAAGAAAATCAGCAACATCGAAATCTCCGCATACGCTTCTCCCGATGGTGGTGTAGGCTTGAATACTACACTGGCTGAGAACCGCCAGGACAACACGGCTAAAATCATCAACAGAGATTTGAAGAAAGCAAAAATCAATGCAGCAGTAGACACCAAGTATACGGCTCAGGACTGGGAAGGCTTCCAGGAACTGGTATCCAAATCAAACATCCAAGATAAAGAATTGATTCTTCGCGTTCTTTCCATGTATCAGGATCCTGAACAAAGAGAACAAGAAATCAAGAACATCTCTTCTGTTTATAAGACTTTGGCTGACGAAATCCTGCCGCAACTGCGTCGTTCACGCCTGACTTTGAACTACGAAATCATCGGTAAGTCTGACGAAGAAATCGCAAACCTCGCCGACAGCGATGCCAAGCAGCTGAACATCGAAGAATTACTGTATGCCACCACCTTGACTAAAGATGCTGCCAAGCAAGAAGCCATCTTCACAAAAGCTACTCAAATCTACCCGAACGATTTCCGTGCTTACAACAACTTAGGTAAACTGGCTTATCAGGCTGGTGATCTTAACAAGGCTGAAAGCTACTTCAAGAAAGCTCTCTCCATCAAGGATGCTCCTGAAGCAAACATGAATCTCGGTCTGATTGCCTTGACCAAGGGCGACAGAACAGCAGCAGAAAGCTATCTGAGCAAGGCTTCCGGTTCTAAGGAACTGAACGAGGCATTGGGTAATCTGTATGTTGCTCAAGGACAGTACGACAAGGCTGTCAGCTCATTTGGCGACACTAAGACTAACAGCGCTGCTTTGGCACAAATCCTGGCTAAGGACTACAACAAGGCTAAGAACACACTGGCTGCTATCGAAAGACCAGACGCTTATACTGACTACCTGATGGCTGTACTTGGCGCAAGAACCAACAATACATCTATGGTAACCAGCAGTCTGAAGAATGCCATTGCAAAAGAACCGGCTTTGGCAAAGAAGGCTGCTTCTGACCTGGAATTCGCCAAATACTTCACTAACACTGACTTTATGAATATCATCAAATAATAAAGGTTAGATTGAAAAGAACGTGCCCGGCATAGAAATATGTCGGGCATTTCTTTTTATTCACACCAAAAAGAAGTATTTTCGCGACGAAGTATCAGAAAAAGAACCGGAATGAAGAAAATCTATCTTGCATACCTTCTGCTTATTATATTGTCTGCCTGCGGCAGCAAAAATACAAATTCAGTCTACCTAAATGGTGAAATCAAAGGGCTGGGGAATGATACCCTTTATATATATGGTACGGACAAGTTCTATAACCGTATGGACACTCTGCTTGTCAAGGATGACAAGTTCTCTGCAACCCTCACCACCGACACGCTTGTCTCTACATGGCTGCAATTCAGTGACGGCACAGAATATCCGCTTTACCTGAACAAAGGAGACAAAATAAAGATAAAAGGCTCCGCCGCCGAGCTTACTTCACTGGAAATCACGGGGAATGCCCCCAATGAAGAACTGACAGCTTTTCAGAAAGAGTTGAAAGGTTTGAGTACTCCCTCGGAGAAAGCATTGGAAGAAAAAGCAGAAGCCTTCATCAACAGCCATCCTTCTTCGCTGGTAAGTATCTATCTGCTGGAGAAATATTTCGTGCAAAAACCGCAACCGGACTTCTCCTTAATCAAAGAAATGACAGAACACATGACCGGAGGCTTGAAAGACCGTCCGTATGTGGACGAACTGCTTGACCTTATCCAAGAAGAAGAGAAGGTATCCGTTGGGAAAACCATCCCTTACGTCAACCTGCCCAATGCCAAAGGCACACAAATCAGCCGTACTAGCTTTAAGGACAAATATCTGTTGATACATTTTTGGGCATCTTGGGACCCGCAAAGCATGGAAGCCAACGCTGCCCTGCGCCGGATTTACAAGAAAGAAGAAAAGAACAAGCTATTCGCACTCTGGGGCATTTCCTTGGATATCGACAGAAAGGAATGGGAAGAAGCAATCAAAAGAGATACCCTGAAGTGGGAACAGAGTTGTGATTTCTCCGGATGGAACACAGCGCCCATCAAACAGCTCGCCATACAAGCATTGCCTGCCAATCTGTTCCTTAGCCCTTCCGGAAAAATTGAAGGGAAGAATATGAGTGAGGAAGACATCAAAAAGAAACTGGAGGAGATAGAGCAAAAGGAAAAAGAGAAGAAAGAGAGTGAAAAGAAACTCAAAAAACAAAACCGACGGTAGCCTATCCTGCCATCACTAACCCCTAATCACTAAAAACGTGCTCATAAAAGTTTTTGGAGCGGCTGTTCAAGGTATTGACGCAACCCTCATCACCATTGAAGTCAACAGTTCCAGAGGCTGTATGTTCTATTTAGTCGGTTTGCCGGACTCTGCGGTCAAAGAAAGCCATCAACGTATCATATCTGCTTTGCAGGTCAACGGCTACCGGATGCCGACCAGCAATATTGTCATCAACATGGCTCCGGCTGACATCCGCAAGGAAGGTGCAGCTTACGATTTACCTTTAGCCATCGGCATACTTGCCGCCAGCGAAGTTATCCAGTCCGATAAGCTGGAACGCTATCTGCTGATGGGTGAACTAAGCCTTGACGGCAGCCTGCAACCTATCAAAGGAGCACTCCCCATTGCCATCAAGGCCAGAGAACTGGGGTTTGAGGGTATGATTGTACCGCAACAGAATGCCCACGAAGCGGCAGTAGTAAACAATCTGAAAGTGTACGGAGCGGGAAACATCAAGGAAGTTATAGAATTCTTTAATGGCACGCAGGAATTAACCCCTACGTTAGTCAACACCCGCGAGGAATTCTATTCCCAGCAGAGCAACTTCGATTTCGACTTTGCAGAAGTAAAAGGACAGGAAAATGTGAAACGAGCCTTGGAGGTAGCTGCTTCGGGCAGCCACAATATACTTCTCATCGGTTCGCCGGGCAGCGGTAAGTCCATGCTTGCCAAGCGTCTGCCATCTATACTTCCTCCCCTCTCTTTGGGAGAGAGTCTGGAAACGACCAAGATTCATTCTGTTGCCGGAAAGTTGGGCAAAGACGGTGGACTCATCTCGAAACGCCCGTTCCGCGCCCCTCACCACACCATTTCTACGGTAGCGATGACCGGTGGAGGAAGTTTCCCCCAGCCCGGTGAAATCAGTCTGGCACATAACGGAATTTTATATCTTGATGAACTGCCAGAGTACAGCCGTAACGTATTGGAGGTTCTTCGCCAACCGCTGGAAGATAGGAAGATTACCGTGTCACGCATCCGATGCAATGTAGAGTACCCGGCAAGTTTTATGCTGGTAGCCTCTATGAATCCGTGTCCATGCGGGTATTACACGCATCCCACCAAGGCTTGTGTATGCAGTCCTGGACAAGTACAAAAGTACCTGAACCGCATATCCGGACCTTTGCTCGACCGTATCGACCTGCAAATTGAAGTCACCCCACTCCCCTTTGAAGAGATGGCAGATTCTCGCCCCGGCGAATCGAGCGCCACCATACGCGAGCGTGTGATACGTGCCCGACAAATTCAAGAAGCAAGGTATGCAGACATTCCCGGCATATATTGTAATGCCCAGATGAACAGTAAACTGCTTGCTCGCCACGCCCGTCCGGATGACAAAGGACTTGCCATGCTCAAAACTGCCATGAACCGCCTAAACCTTTCGGCCCGCGCCTACGACCGTATATTGAAAGTATCACGCACCATCGCCGACCTGGAAGGCTGCGAATTGATACAGCCGGCACACTTGGCGGAAGCTATCGGATATAGAAATCTGGATAGGGAGGACTGGGCAGGATAAATCGTCGCGAAATAAAAATATAAAATTCCGTGGAACTTCCCAGCCCCACGGAATCATGATCAAGAAATCTATTATCTTTTTATAATAGTAGTTCTCCACATATTATACAGAAGAAATTCTCACATCTTATTCTTCATTTTGAATACCGAGTATCATATACCCATAAGGAGGCAATGTAATATGATAGTCCTCAGACAATACAGGTGGTATATTATCTCCATCCAATAGATTTAGAGGAGTTTGTCCCAGCAAGATACCCGTATTCTTCAAATTCACAGAAATGGTTTCCGTACTATTCTGGAAATTCATAATGACTAGGGCCGAAACTTTCCCATCTTTATTGCTTCGTTTAAAGACAGTATACTTACTATCATCATTTGAAGGAATACAAGTGCGCTGTCCCATGGGAGCCAACCCGTTATAGCCATTCTGCAACCTGATTAAATCATAAAACTTCTTCTGGTCCTTTTGAGGCCACTTATCAAGAATTAATTGGGCTATATAATCCGAATGATGATCACCATAATGGTTTATTACTACTGTCCCCATGGAAATTAAATAAGCCAATTCAAAAAGGCGCTCCTCATTAGTAGCTGGAATCTCCCACATTGGTGGAGTAATAGTTGTTGCCCCCAATGCCACAATACGGTCTCTATAACTCTTCAACTTTCCATTCAATTCACATGGGTTCTGATTTCTTCTGGCATTTAAGACCTCACTTCTTTTTCCACCGCCCCAACCATACATATCAAAACCTTGAATTAGTTTAAAATCAAACCTGCTAATCCATTTTTCAATATTTGAAGCTCCCTCCGCATTAGTTAGAATGCCTCTACGATTTAAAACTTTTATAATAGACTCATTGATAATATCGTCAGTAATACCATCATAGACCTCAGGAGCATCCAGAAGTATTCCATCCACCCCCTTATCTGCCCAAAAGTCCAGATAATTCCGACACTCTTCCTGCCACTCCCAATTGTTAAAGTTGTAGCTTGGAATGCGTCCTTCAGCCCCATCCGAGTTTCCCCAACACGAATAGTAATAAGCCTGGGCTCTGTCACTCCAAAACCAATTGTCATTCAACTTCTTATCACTGAAATGAAACCAGTTCCTCTCCTTACTATATACACCATTACGCTGATCATCACATGCTTTTTCAAAGAAAGGAGCTTTATACCAACAATAACCAACATTTCCAAAGAAAGTCAGCCTCATATCCCGTGCATGTACTTCACGGAGAAGGTCCTCAAAATCTTCCAATGTTCCAATAGACGGGTCTATGGCATAGTTATTTGTAGCTCCAAGCCCTCCCCACACACTAGGATCACCTTCATATATAGCCGAAAGTTCAATATTACGATAACCTTGTGCCTGCAATATATCCAAACTGTCTTTTATAGAGTTAAGCGTTTGGCGATAGTATTTGGGGTAATACCTTGTCATACCAGAAGTCTCTTCCCACCACGTTGCATTACGTGGTGAACCAAACCCCTTAATGACCAACGAACGGCTACCTGCTCTACTTTTACTTTTGGCATCCAATATAGTTAATTTGATATACCGATATACACCATTCAATTCTTTTACGTACTCAGTACCGGCAATACCCGAACGACAGTCTGCCAATAAGTCCCATTTTTTATTATCATTTGACCCTTCAATAATAAAGGACCAAACATCTTTTTCCACAAAAGTCTGTTTTATATTCCGAACATCACATGGCAAACCTAAATCCGCACATAACCATTGCGGATAAGCATTATTGTCCGCATACCAAAAAGTAGTATTGTCACCATCAAAGGCCTTCTTCTGAGTATGATTATTGTCGCAAAACGAAGAAGTGGCAGCTAAAGCATTAAAGGCCAAATCCTCAAGTTCCCGACCGCCTAAAGAAACCACATCTTTTTCTGTTCCAAAAACTCGAAATTCACAACTGTGTGCCCAATATCCCTTCGCTGAGCCCAAAATAGTCAGTCTAATATAACGGAATTCTCCTGAAACCGGAGTTTTGAAATCAAATCCACTAATACCATCTGTATTATCAACCAAAACAGCCCAGTGCAATTCATCATTGGAACCTTCAATCTTAAACTTCCAGCTATCATGGTCTTTAAAGATTTGCTGAATTCCGGATAACGTACAAACCTCTTCCAGATCAACAGTCAAAGATTGGGGAAACTGCTCATTATCAGCAATCCAATAGGTTGACATATTTCCATCCAAAGCATCATTCGGATTATGATCCTTTTGCAGCACCACATTAGTGCATTGCTTACCTAAAGCAATATTCTTATCCGCATTTGTTCCATTTATAACAAATTCTTTCGAAGAAGGCAGAAAACCATCTTTAGACTCAAGGACAGTTAATTTTACATAACGGTACACGCCACTCACACTTTCTGCAAAAACATCACCGGAAGCTCCTTTCGTCTTATCTACCAACAGCAACCAATTCTCTTTATCAACAGAGCCTTCTACCTTGAATTTCCAAACAGACGATTCATGAAATACCTGACAAATGCTAGTCAATGAATAAGAGGTTTTCAAATCTACTACAATCCATCCGGCAGACTGGCTAGATTGCCAGAAAGAAGTCAAACTACCGTCTACAGCTTTGGCTGAAGAATGCTTCCCTTTGGAAGAAGATGCCACAGTGGACGCTCCTACCGATAAATTTCCTTTCCTTACTTCAAGAATATCCGTTCCAGACCTTGCAAAAGAGAAACTATCACCATACTTTTCCCGAGAATAGCCATGGAGAGATAGCATCATCACCAATACCCATACAATCTTAAATTTCATAATCATCTTAAATTTGTTTATCATGTTTATTTGAATCTCATAGATAGAACGTTATCGAATTATCCCCCAACTTGAGTTTCATTTCCCCACAGTTTGGCACCATTACCCAAATTCTTTCGCCACTCATGCCTCCATCTATGTATATCCTGATCACGAATAAAAGCTTTAGGCCTTCTATCTTCTTTGGTCGGAGCAGGAGGTAGAACTCCAGCTTCTGATTGATACCAGTATACCACACTACTAATATCCAGTGTCAAATTATTATTATGCCCATGTTCTATTGTCCCTCTTAACGATTTCTCAAAATAAATCGGATCTGCCACAAAGAAACGATACACATGCGTTCTTCCCAACCAACCATTGTCATTATTAACCCTTGCATAACCATAATAAGGATGATTGAACAAGGTCTTCGGACACCACGAAGTATTAAAAAAGTCTTCAGTGCCCGTACCTAACAAAGATGCCTTTTCTTCACCATCAATGAATATCATATCATCTCCTTCTCCATACCACATTGTTGAAGGAGAATGGACATAATAATTTATCCCTACAAAATGTCCTTTACCCTTTATATCAGCAAACAGATAGTTATTAGCACCGTCCACATTATTACCCATTGGTCCTACCAATCCCCATTCGGTTTCACCTTCTGGTAAAGCTTCCGTCAATTCATGATTATACCATGCATGGAAACGTCCTGAACCCACCGGCAATTTTCTCATTTCTACATAATCTACATAAAAATAGATGCAATCAATATTTATATCGCTTTGATTCTCTATCTCTAAACGGGCACCATTGGCAAAAGGCATCTGGAAATAAGAAACCAAACCAGTCCCATTTGTAGGACCAACTGCCAATGGGAGTGTAGCATATTCATAATGCTCGTCCCATCCATTTCCAAAAAAAGCAGCAATCGGAGACTCTACTGAAGGAGTAGACCGTCCATCCCAATATATCCTGAATATGAGATCATTTCTCATAATATGCATCGGGGCAATAGTAAACCAAATATGGTTAATAATACCAGTACCCGGAATATCAACACTCCATTTCTCTCCTGGTTTTATAGGACCTACATTATCATTATTATTCCCCGTTTTATCGGCACTACTTATTCTACGGTTACGGACACCTTCTTGAATAGTAGTCAACCCTCCTAGTTCTCCACCCCTCACTTGAGTATGACCATCTAAAGTTGCGAACATACTCAAAAAGAACAACATAATCAAATTTATTTTTTTCATTCTTAATGTATTAATCAATTAAACAATACACATATTGATTTTTTACTGGGTATTGGAAGACATGGAAGGTGGAGCATCTTGCGGCCTACTTCCCCATTTATAATTAGGCTTTTTCCCCATTATCAACTCCAGTTCCCCCCCATTTACCAGTTCAGAGTGATAGAACCAAGGTTTAGAAAGTTTCTTCCCGTTCAATTTGGCAGATTGTATATACCGATTCTCATTGGACACATTTTTTGCTTCAATTACAAACTTACCACCTTTATAGTATTTTTCATCCAAATGAATGGTTACCTTCTCAAATAATGGCGAACTAATCTCATAAAAAGGCTCCACACAGCCTCCTCCATTCACTTCAAACAGCCCCATTGCAGCCATTACAAACCAAGCTCCACCTTGTCCCTGGTCTTCATCACCCGGCCAACCATGAATAGGGGTCGAGCCATAATATTTATTCATCATTTCTCGTGCCCAGTACTGCGTTAACCAAGGCTTTCCAGAATAATTAAACAGAAAAGCCGCCTGCATACACGGTTGATTACCGTGATTCACATAAGCCGCACTGAACCTATCACCCGGAGGAGAGAAACTGTATTCAGAAGAAATTTCAAATCCTTCATTTAACCGACGGTTAAATTCTTCCCTACCAATCATCTTAACCAACTCATTCATATCATGAGGTACCATCCACGTATATTGCCACGAGTTACCTTCTACAAATCCAGAGCCCAGCCACGACCAACTGGTAGAATGCTCATCTTTATTAATAGGTTCAAAATCCGGCATCCACGTTCCATCACTATATTTCGGCCGGACATATTTCGTTTCCGAATCGAAAACATTTTTATAATTATAAGCACGTCTTGTAAAATAATCATAATCCTCTTCATAGCCAAGAGCCTTGGCAAATTGTGCCGCATTCCAATCATCAAAAGCGTACTCCAATGTATTAGAAGTTGGCCCCTCATAGGTAGTTCCAAAGACATTATGATGAGATTTCTCACCATAAGGCACAAATCCATACTTCAAGTAAACATCCAAATGCCTATTGCCTACAATACCACCAGAAGAAAGTGCTGTTCCCTGTGTTGTCAAGGTCTTTTTAACAGCTTCATACGCTTTATCTACATCATAATTACGAATACCTTTCTGATATGCACTCACCATAAGAGGTATCTCATGCTGAGCTCCCATAATATCACAATACTCCACTCCCGGAGGTCCATTGGGTAACCATCCACCCACTCTGTAATACTCCAATAATGACTCTACCCACTTATTCATAATGTCTGGAGTAGCAAGTGCCCACAATTGATTGAGATTCCAAAAAGTATTCCAAAAAGCATCACAGCCATAAATAGGCGAAGCAGGATCTTTCAATTGTTGTGTTCGCTCATACATATCAACATATTGACCGTCCACATCACTGAAAATAGTCCTTGAACAATAAGAACGATATAAATTCGTATAGAACTTTCGTTTATCTTCCTCAGTTCCTCCTTCAATTTCAATGGTGCTTAAGATTTTTCTCCATTCATTAACGGCATATTTACGGACTGCATCAAAGTTCCAGCCAAAGCCTCCAGACTCCACTTCCAAATTCTTTCGTGCTTGTTCAATACTCACATACGATATAGCAGTCTTAAGCTGGATAATCTCACCCTCCTCCGTATTAAAATTCATAAAAGCACCGATATCATGTCTTCCCCAACAAATGCTTGAAGTAGTATCCACATACCCATTGACCCATGTTCCAAAAGATTTCATCGGTTTATCGACACGAGCAACAAAATATACTGTATAATCATTCAGCAGATTGGTTGGCTCATCATACGACGATTGGGTAGAGAAACCTTCTATTTCATAATCACTGACTTTGGATATAGAAGCCCATCTAACTTCATATGGATATTCCGAACCATTCTCCAAATCAAATAAAATACGGGAACTATCCGATTTTGGAAATGTATACCTTTGAAACCCCGTACGTGTTGTAGAAGTTAGTTCCGCTTTTATATTATAATCATCCAAAAGGACTGAATAATATGATAAAGAAGCTTTCTCATTTTTATGATTAATACGGGAGCGGTAGCCGCTATCAGGTTCGTTTTCTTCTCCCGGCTTAATTTTCAGAGGTCCGGTAACAGGCATGGTCAGTAAGCCCCCCATCGTCCAACTATGTATATGACTAAAACCTATGATCTGATTAATTTTATACTCATAACCACCTCTCCATACATTCCCCTGATTGTCCGGACTAAGCTTTACCATTCCGAATGGCATAGCTGGTCCGGGAAATTGCATCCATCTCGAATCAGAATTTCCAATCATAGAATCAACGTACTCTGTGACATCCCTTGACTGTCCCCAAAGAGAAGAGCTAAAGTATAACAAGAACAATAATATCACCTTTTTCATACTTATAAGTATATGAATTTCATATAAATACTTTACATGCCTACCGAACCTCTTTGATTAAGTTCAAATTCAGCTATCAATTAATTCCACCCCATCCCGGATTCTGTACAAAAATATCAGGATTCTTATTAACTTCATCTTGATGGAACGGCCACAAATAGTGCTTAGGTGCCTCAAATACTCTTTCCTCAACCAAAGTACGTTTAAAGAAACTATTATCACGGGCACCAATATCCATACCATGGACCGCTTTTACCTGATCGCTTATCTTCCAACGATTACAATCGAAATACCGATGAGTCTCCAAAGCTAATTCCACTTGACGTTCGCGTCTAATTTTTTGTCTCATTTCATCTTGAGACAAACCTGCCTTCAACCCTGGCAATCCCGAACGTTTACGAATCAAATTTACATATTTATAGACATCATCCACCGGACCAGAAGCCTCATTCAATGCTTCTGCATAATTGAGGTAAAGTTCCCCCAAACGGAAATAATTCCATGTCTTATTTACAAAAACTCCTCTTAAAATATCTACACCATCCTCATCCAAAAACTTACGCATCAGATAACCAGTAGTTGTATAGTCAGGTCCACCAGTACGTCCATCAGGAGCTCCCATACGGAAATCAATCTGACGTCCTCTCCAGTAAGCACCGCTATAAGTAACTGTTGCATAGAATCTCGGTTCTCTGTCTACAAACATATTAAAAGTATTTTCCGGATAATACCCCTCTGCATCTGCCTCTTCCGTAAACCCTTCTTCAGAATATCCTGATTCAGAATATCCTGATTCAGAATTAATTATTGGACTACCATCAGCATTATATCCTAAAATAGGAGTTGTACCATCTGCCATTTCATATGCATCAACAAGCTCCTGAGTAGGACATAAGCCTGACCAACCGCCTAAACTGAGCGGAGCGGCAGCACGTTCCATCTGGTCATAAATCGCCACATTCTTTGCAAAAATAATCTCCTTATTCCAGTTCTCTACAAACAAGTAACGGTAATTCTCCATTGGGTCACCTGACGGTGCATAATACAACCCATAACCTGCCTTTTCCATTTCATCTATACATGTTTTGGTATATTCGGCAGCAATCTTCCAACGTTCCGCTTCATAAGAGAGGGGGAACAAGTGATTTCCTTCTTTATCTGTAAAGTTTGCATAATCAGGATTACCATTCCACAAGGGGCTAGCCCTATAAAGTAAAGCCCTCGCCTTTAATGCCATAGCAGCAGCTTTTGTCACACGACCATATCTGTCTGCTCCTTCTTTCATTTTCAGCATACCTCCAGCCTTATCACACTCGTTAGTAATAAAATCTACACACTGATCTAACGGCATTCGTTTACACAATTCTGAAAAATCTTCATTGGGATCAAATACTTTCTCTGTAATGTGTATCGGCCCATAAATACGCAATAATTGGAAATGAAAAAATGCACGTAAGAAAGTAGCCTCTCCAATCCAACCGGCACGCTTTGACTCATCCATAGGAACCTTAGCTACATTTTCAAGAAAGATATTCGTTTTTCTAATACCCTGGTATGCCATATTGGAAATATCTTTTAAAACATTATCAGGTGTCCAGGACCCATTATTCATGAAGTAGGCAAAACAATTTGTATAAGGATAATCCAGCTCATCTGCCGCACCAACGAATGGATTGTGCCCCCAATCATTCGTGAAATTCAATTCCCAGGGCATATTCCAATAAATGGATGATAAGAATTGCTCTGCATAATTCTCTCGTGTAAACACATCATCAAGGGTCAAATCTTCATCAGGTGCTTTATCTAAGTAATCAGCACATGAAGTATTTACTCCCAATAATATCATCAACAAAGTGATGCAAACTATATTAATACGTTTCATATTCGCTCAAGTTTAATCGTTCTACTTTTTAAAAATCCACTGCAAGTCCAAAATTCACAGCCCGTTGAATAGGATACCAATTATCAGATTCCGGATCAATTGTGTGATTAATCTTATCCCATGTATAAAGGTTAGTTCCGTTTACAAACACTCTGAGATTATTGATCTTCAATTTACTTACAACTTTCTTTGGCAAAGTATAGCCAACTTCCAGATTCTTCAAACGCAAATAACTAGCATCTTTCTGCCAAACCGTCGACCGCCGCATACTTTGTACATTAAAGCCATCCGTAACCACCGGATATTTTGCTGCACCAGCAGTTTCAGGTGTCCAACGATTGTCATAAATTTCCTTGAATACATTGAAAAAGCCCATACCACTAGCAAATGGCCAGAAAGTACGATCTTCGAAGAAAGTACTCGTACGAGCAGCACCTGTAAAATAGGCACTCAAATCAAATCCCTTATATTCAATCGTACCACCAAATCCAAAAACCAATTCTGGTTCACGAGTATAACCTATTGCGCATTGGTCATTTGAATCAATAATATTATCTCCATTGATATCCTTATATTTCACATCTCCCGGTATTGGACGTCCACCCAATAAAGACTGGTCATACCAATTGTCAATATCTTCTTCTGATTCAAAAAATCCAGCAGCTACCAAACCGAACGGTTGACCGATAGGATGTCCTATCTCGGACAAATTTGAATAGAGTGGATCGGCTTTATCATTTTCAAGTACTTTACTACGAGCAAATGTTACATTCCCGCGTAATGAATAGAACAATCCGGAAGAAGTACGATCTTTAAATTCCAACAATGCATCAAAGCCTTTATTTTCTGCTTTTCCCAAATTACCCCATAAAACACTTGCAGCCAAGAAACCTGCTCCCGTTGGTACAGATTGGCGTTGCATTAAAATACCCTTTCTTTTTTCATAGAAAAAATCCATCTGTAAACTAAAACGGTCTTTCCACAAACCTAAATCAAGTCCTAAATTCGTTTTAACCGCAGTTTCCCAAGTAACATTGTTGTAGCCAATCTTAGATTCAATAATACCGGGCCATCTAATTTGATCTTGTCCAAAATAGTACACTTGTTCCCAATTCTGATCCATCTTTGTCAAATACAAAAAACGATCACCACCAATTTGGTCATTACCAACTTCTCCATGTGAAAATCTTAATTTCAAATTGCTTACTAAATTATCTTTCCAAAAAG
This sequence comes from Bacteroides uniformis, assembly GCF_025147485.1. Classification (NCBI taxonomy): domain Bacteria; kingdom Pseudomonadati; phylum Bacteroidota; class Bacteroidia; order Bacteroidales; family Bacteroidaceae; genus Bacteroides; species Bacteroides uniformis. Next base: position 1,022,412 of record NZ_CP102263.1, read on the forward strand.
ATTCTCCAGAAACTAACCATCCTAAAGATATAGCAGGGAAGAAGCCCATTCGCTTTCCTTTCGGAAAGTTCTCTGATCCATTATAGCCCGCATTAAATTCTATAAAGTATCGCTGTGCATAGTCATAAGTCGCGCGCATCGCCAAACCTTGACTTCGATAAGGTAAATTCATAATAGAAGTCCCAGCAGACAAATTATCATATTGTCGACGATTTAAAAGTAACATACCTGCAACAGAATGTTTATCGAATGTGCGTTGATAATTTACCGAAAAATCCATATAGATAGCACGATTTGAATTTTGTTCGATACTATACCCCATTGCCTTATCGTCCCGGTGTGTAATATATTGATCTTCTCCAGTTTGTTCATTCTTGCCAATATATTGCTTTATACCAAATTCCTTATATCTCAATGCTTTGTTTGCGTGATAAAAGTCAAAAGAGAAATGCCCCTTCACCGATAGTCCTTTTGTTACTAAACGAGATAAGTCCCAGGTTAAACCTGCTGTAGATTGTATAGTAGTCAAATGCTCATCAGAGTAACCCGTTTGCGTAGATTGTCCCCATGGATTAGAGCCGATATACGTAGGCAGACCACTGATACTTCCATCCGGATTCGTCACAGGAAATGCAATAGGTCCAGTATCACGTAAACCATTAAAGATACCTGCTGCACCAGCACCCGGATAATTACGGTCATCAATAATACCACCAACACCCAGCTCTACAACCAAGTCTCTAGTCAAGTTTATATCTACGTTAGAACGATAATTATATCTGGAAACTTTTGCATTCGTATTATGAGGATTACTTTTATCCGTTTTATATATACCTGTCTGCATTGAATATCCCAAATTCACGTAATACCGTACTATTTCATTACCGCCAGTTACACTCAAATTGTTTATTGTCTGATATGAATTTTTATTAAGAACCTTATCTATCCAATCCACATTCGGATATAAATAAGGATCTGAACCTGTACGGAATTTCTCCAACTCTTCATTAGACCAACGAGGAGCCTTGCCCACATTAGCCAATCCCTCGTTCATTAATGAGGCATATTCATAACCGTCAATATAATTACGCTCGGCCAAGCTGGAAAGAATAGCAGATTCTGTTCGGAACGAGACTTGAGGCTTACCTTGCTTACCTCTCTTTGTATTAATCAGAATAACGCCATTAGCACCTTTCACACCATAAACAGCAGTTGCCGAAGCATCCTTAAGTACAGACAAACTTTCGACTTCATCTGGATTTACTGAACTTATAGACCGCTCAATACCATCTACTAAAACCAAAGGTGCCTTTTCTCCCCAAGTTGCAATACCACGAATATAAATAGACGCTGCATCAAATCCTGGTTCACCAGATGTCTGTCGTGTTATAATACCTGGCATGCGACCAGAAAGCGCATTTGGTAGTGAAGTGGTTGCAGTTTGCTTAATAGCTTTAGGAGCAATGTTGGATATAGATCCTACTACACTGACCTTTTTCTGAGTACCATACCCTACCACCACAACTTCTTCCAATTGAGTATCTCCCTCTTTCATTATGATTTCCAGATTCTCTTTTCCATTAACTGGCAGTTCAAGATTTCCAAAGCCAACATAAGTAAACAACAATACACCGTCACTAGGAGCTTCTAATGTAAATTGTCCATTAGCATCAGTAATCGTACCGATAATTGTTCCTTTTACTACAACATTTACACCAGGAAGAGTAATACCAGCCTCATCCTTTACGATACCTGTAACTTTAATCCTTTGAGAAGGAGACATAAAAGCAACATTGTCAGTGTCAAAGGAAACAGATTCACCTAATACATTCAAGGGAAATGCCAAACACCCTATAAATGCATACAACTTAAAATTCCAAAGAAAACTCTTTTGAATTTCTGTTCGAACGCTTTTGTTTTTCATAATTTTAAATACCATATTTTTAGTTCAACAAAGAAGTAGATATAGTAATTTACCCATACCTATTACTAAGAGCAAAAGTAGACTATAGAACAGTATTTCGATGAAACAAATGTCTCATTAAATACCATAAACATCCCCTTAAGGAGAAAAAAATAGAATTTTTTTCCTATACAGAACTAATAGGAACTTTGTTGTTTCTTATCAGAATACACAATATATTCCCATGAACGCAATAATGCATTAACATTCTGTTTATCAACCACTACCTTGATATTATGTTTTCCATTGGGCAATTGATAATTCCAGAAAAGATCTAAACGACGATAACGGAAACTTGTTGGAAACTCAGCTTCCTCTACAAAATGATTATCAATATAAAGTTTTGCTTTTATAATATCATCCGGTTGACTATAGTCCCTACGAATCGCCTCACCCCTAATTACAAAACCAACCCCATCTATGTCAAAAGATAAAGTATCAATATCTGTACAGTTCAATCCTTTCTTAACCAGCGGATACACTCCTTCAAAACATTGTTCTAAACGTACAGCAGTAGGCTTTTGTATCGGTAGCATTACCTGATTGTCAAACACCGTCCCTCCATTTTTCTCTATCATTAGAAGAGCATGTCTATAACTAATAGCATATAAATCATCTAAACTCAATGAAGTATATTTAAATTTCTTGGCTTCTGCTCCTCTCAAACCTTGCATCCAATATTCCGGAATCTGACTATAGCCCAGCATCACACCTAAAATACCACCGGCAGAAGAAGGATTACAATCAGAATCTTGCCCAGCACGTGTAGATATTTCCATTGTTTTAGTAAAATCTCCATTACCATACAACAAACCAAGAACAATATAAGCTGCATTTATCTTTGCATCAATATCTAATGGTACAAAAACTCCATCAGGACATCCAACTTCTTCCGAATAATGTTTCTGCAATTCAAACCATGTCTGTTTCCAATCATCCGGGTATTGTTTATGCCATTTTATTACATCCGAAATACATTGATAGAATGTACTTTCAATAGGTATGGTTTTCAAAGCTTCCTCCACAATATACTGAATATCATTTGATATAAAAGCCAAACTATACATCGCACCCACATATACTCCACCATACCAACCATCACCATAACACATAATATGTCCAATCTTATCGCTAATCTCAGAAGCAGAATTTGGCATACCTGGATTCATCAAGCCAGCAAAATCAGCTTCAATCTGATAATCTATATCATCCGCATGGGGATTAAACAACCAATGCCCAGACTCCTTTACCCCATGTAAAATATTGTATCTAGCAGCCTGATTAGCATGCCACAAATTATAGTCTGCCGTCGCAAATGCAATGGCAAAAGAATCAACAGGAGCGTCTAGTCCAACTCTTTCCAATACATCTACAAATGTCAAATCCATATAAATATCATCATACAAATCGGGCCAAGAATCCATTAACTCTTGTACATAGCCTTCATGCCATGGGATAGACTGATAATCTTGTATAAATGTTCCCTGATATCTGAACTCCGTATGACTGCCAAAACTAACTCCAATGGTTTGTCCTGCCCATCCTCCTTTTATTTTATCCAAAAGTTGGCTTGTAGACATGGTATTTGTAACTGACGAAGATTGTTGGTGGCAAGAAGTCATTGTTCCTCCAGCCAAAAACAAGATTAATACAATAACTAATTTTTTTCCGATTGTTTTCATAATATTATCTCATAAGTATTCTGCAAATCCAATAGCCTATAGTATTCTATTGCGCATAAATTCAATTACTTCTTTTTGATAAGGAATCGAAACTTGCGCTCCAATTCTTGTGACAGACAAAGCAGCAGCTGCTGTTGCAAACTGTACACAATCCTGTAAATCTACTCCTTCCACCCACTGAGCTACAAAAGCACCACAGAACGTGTCACCAGCTCCTGTCGTATCTACTGTATTCACTACATATGAAGGAATCTGTTTCTCCATCTCATCCGAAACAATAACCGACCCCTTTTCTCCCAATGTCAGAATTACGACTTGTCCTACTCTTCTCAATAGACTTCGAGCAATACCTATCGGTTCCGAAAAGTCCAATGACTGTCCTGCTATAAGCATAGCCTCAGTCTCGTTCAGAATAAGAATATCCACTTTCTCCAGGATATAAGAAGGTATCTGCTTGGCCGGAGCTGGGTTCAAAATGATTTTAGTGTCAACAGTATGAGCATACTCAATCAACGAAATCACCGATTCATAAGGAATCTCCAGCTGCAGCACCAATGCATCCGCTTCTTTTATAACTGGAAGAATAGTATCCATTCTTTCTCCTCGCAATAAATTATTTGCCCCTGGAGCCACAGCAATGCAATTCTCTCCATTTTCCGCAACAAAAATAAAAGCAATCCCAGTAGAGTGTCTCACACACTTCTGAATATAATCCACATCAATTCCACTATCTACAAAAGAGGTTATAAGTGTATCTGCATAGGCATCATCTCCCAGACAAGAAATAAATGAGACATGTCCTCCTGACCGGGCAGCAGCAATTGCCTGGTTAGCTCCTTTGCCTCCATATGAAAGGCAATATTCTGCATCTCCTATTGTCTCACCCGGTTCAGGCAGGTGACTGACGCGGGCAATCAAATCAACATTCGTGCTACCGACCACAACTATTTTCTTACATTTTTCCATTTCATCATTAGATATATAAATTACCATTTAAAGTCCCGCATAAATAATCAAACCGATTCCAGACAAGAACAGAATGAACATACATGTCAGTAAAGTTCTGTTTATTTTAGGACCTCCCACAAATTCTTTCCAAATAAATACGCCCCAGAATGCAGCCACCATCGTAGCACCTTGTCCCAATCCATATGAAATGGCTGCACCGGCTTTTTCCGTAGCCAACAAACTGAACAGATTGCCAATACCCCAGATTATACCACCCAATATTCCTACAGCATGCAGACGGAAACTACCAGCAAAATAATCCCCATAAGATGTAGATGTACCGACAAAAGGACGCCTCATGGCGGCTGTATTGAAAATGAAGTTACTGGTGAAAATACCAATAGAAAAAATCACCATTGCTGTATAGGGGGTCATCTTACCGACTTCAGGACATTCAAAATTCTGCAAATCCATAGAACTTGCAATAAAGCGGAAAAAGAAAGACATCATAATACCTGCCACTATAGCTATCACAATACCTTTTGTTTTTTGTTGCTCCCCACCTTTTCCCATATTCTTATAGGCCCAAGCATTAAAGACAATCGCCACAATCACCAGCAGAACTCCTAAGAAAAGGAATACCGGACTACCTTGCGGTGCATTAAAATAATTAATGAATACTCCCAGAACCAAAGCCAGCCCTACTCCCAATGGAAAGGCCACAGACATACCTGCAATAGAAACAGAGGCAGAAAGTAGAATATTGGAAAGGTTGAATATGACACCCCCGATAAGAGCCGAAGCCAGATTAGATGCGTCAGCCTGCAACAAATCATCAACAAAACCTCGTCCCAATTCCCCTACGCTCCCCATTGTAAACGCAGCCAGAAGTGACAAAAGTAACACACCTATTACATAATCCCAATAGTAGAGTTCGTATCGCCAGACACGACTGCCCGCCAGCTTCTGGGTATTGCCCCAAGACCCCCAACACAGCATTGTTATAAAACAAAACACTACTGCCAACGAATAATTTTCAATGATAAACATAGTATTAGAATTGATTTATTAGAATTAAATACTCAAACAGTTACTGACCACAAAATTAACCTGCAAAAAGGATTTAGCATATAATAAATGTCCCAATAAATAATACAAAAGTCTCAATCCCATTCCAAACTATTTCACATCTTATATCCTGAGACTATTTTACCTTTTCTACAGTCAAATAGTCCAATCCTATCAATGAATTAACTGCCTTTTCATTTTTATCCAGCTGTACAAGTTTCAAGAAATTCTCCCCTTTCTTCAGCTCCAATATACCTAGTTCAACTGTCATCATGCTCAACTTTGAATTATAAGTATCAACAGAGGGAAGAACCGGACTTTCATTTACCTCAACAGAAAAGCGACCATAATCTGGGGCAATCGTAAACCTGCACTTTACCGAATATTTTCCTCCCTCATCAACCACAAAACCTAAATTAGCACAATCTCCTTTCCTACTTTCTCTCCATATAAACTGTACTCCATTACTCCAATTCATCTCAGGAATACACTGCGTTCGTTCCATGCCACCAGTTACAGAAATATTCATAAATTCTCCCTCCACTTTTCCATTTTTGTCAACAGAGTTACTCACCAGGTCATTCTTATGCTTCGCTATATCAATTACAGCCATCTTTTCTTCTGGTTTCCGGTTCGTTTTTCCTCCCGGAAGCATATACCAATAAGTAGTCGGTGCGTAATTGACATATGTCGCACTCTGATGCCAAAATTCCATATCAAAAACAAGAGATTTCTTAAACGTTATGCCATCCAACCCACGATATCTCAAATTTGCCACGTGTCCAGGCTGATAAGCTCCTGTGCCATCGGGTTGGGCAATAAAAGGATGTTCAAAGAAATTTGGCATACACCAAGCATAACCGTAATAATCCTCCGTCCCGGTCCCAAAATGTGACGGGAAACTTTCTCCATCAATATATACCTTTTCATCCCCTTCACCCCACCAATCACCAACTGTATTAAAGATTGTTATAGCATCACCAACATAAACACCTTGACCAGTTAAAGTTACAAAGTTTATGTCTTCTGCATCCAATGTCCCATTGATACTCTTATGTAACCCTGTATATTTACGATGATATTCCATCCAGCCTACGCCGAAATACATGGTTCTCTCATTCCATTCCCAATCAGACGAATAAACAGTAAGAGATGTACTCACTACTTCAGTTCTCAAATTCTCCAGAGAAATTTCACATTTATCTTTATACGGCATCACCCAATAACAAGTCATCATAGAATCTTTGCTTACAGTAGTATAAAACGAACTATAAGGCGAAAGACGATTACCCGTTCCATAAAAATCACCAACCGGACACCAAACTGTCTGATTACCATCAAAAGTAATTCTAAGTATCACGGAACGTAAAGCTTGAGCCAAATCATCAGCAGATAGTTTAAGTTGTATACCACGTATAGCTCCTCCACCCTCTAGAACAATCCGATTCTCTCCCGATAAATTCGTAATAGCCTTATCCCCAGATACTTTTTTTTGATATTTTCCTTCAAGAATAGGTTGTTCCATCAGTTCTCTCTGTGTACCATCAAGTACATCAGCTTCCTTTTTCAAATCATCCAAAGTAAATGTTTTTACAATACTTCCCTTATCATATGTGCGATAGTTTACACTATAAAAGAAGTTCTCTCCGGGTGGACGATTCCCTGCTGCAGTGATACCAGGAGTTTCATAAGTAATCTTGCAATGCTTTGCATAAGGAATCGGTAAATACAAATCATGTCCCCGTTGTTTATAAGGAGTCAAAGGAGATACAGACGTAGATATAGGCGCATCTGCCAGAAAGTGACCACTGATAAGACTCAGTACCTCACCTTCAATAGCTGGTATATCCGAATCATCCAAATAAAAACGTAATATACCGTTATCATTATAGTTGGCCACCGTAATCCATATACGTACTACAGCACCAGGTCCTTCTGCGTCAAACATAACAAATTCCCTACGTCCATCCTTTTCTTCCGTACGAAGAAACTGGCTAAAATCCCAATTAGCAAACCAGTCATAAGAACCTTTCACTGCATGATCTGAGAAACGGTCATAACTGCTGAACTGCCGCACAGTGTAATATGGAGATGGATAATCAACCAATGACTCACGGTTGGTCATCTCCTGCAACAAAGAGGAAAAAGTTATCTCATTACCATTAGCAAACGAAGAAAGTATAAACACCTGCATCAGCAAGACCAAAAAGAATTTACTACATGTCATTATTTGTCATGATATTAAAATTATACCAGATATTTTCTATACCAATACATAAGCTCCCTTACAGTCCATACATAGTCTTAGTCAGTATCCCGACGTCAAACGTTGGGGTGTATTCAAATATTTATGGACTACCGGATCTTCCAGTGCCTCTGGAGTATTCACAATAGACATCGGAATATAATACGAATCAGCCATATCAGTGAGCTGCTCAACAGACTGTTTCCCTTCACGGTATGTCAAATCAAACTCAAAATTCATTTCACCGGGAGAATCTACACAGAAGTTAACTACCCATAAGTTATTGTAAAGCATACCATAAAGTTCATTTTCTTTTTTAGGAGCATCCTGCAATCGCATCCCCATATGATGTCCTCCAAAACTGACAATTGGAACGTCTCCTGACGACCAGATCCGTGCACCATCCTCCGCTTCATATTTCACCCAGCTGTCTATAACAAAAAAGTCCTTGCATGAGTTAGGTATTTGTTCTTTGTACAGTTCATAAGGAATTCCTCCATTGGTAGCAACCGGTTGTCTACAATCCTGAGGAAAAGGAAACTTAGCATAGAATACTTCTGGTGCTATTGATGAAATTCTGTCAAAGAAAATATTAACCTTCGCTCTCGGAACCTCTTTGAAAATCTCAACCTGACGGTTCATATTCTTCACCCTTGGATGTTCCATATCCTGCGAAACAATCCATGAATAAGGTGTTTCTCTCACTTTAGCCTTACTTTTCGGTTTTGCCCACTCCATTCTAGTAATCTCATTGAACTTCTCTATACGTTGTGCTTCATCCATATGCATATAGATATCACCTTGAGACCATCTGTCCATATCATTGAAGTGTACTACCATGAAGTCGGCAAGCCCTTCCGTAAACAACGGTTCATCCATACCTTTCCAGCGTGCAGATGTCACCCAACCGTTCTTATCAAAAAATAACTCCGGCAAATCTATTTTCTTATCAATAATCTCTACCTCCGAGGTATCAAGTGCAAAACGAGTAAACGAATTAGCCGGCATATCAGATACCCAAAACCATGCCTCAGTTCCTCCGGGAATCGCCTCACGACTAGTATTAAGATTCTCATCAACTACCCAGCGCCAAACATAATCTCCCTCTTTAAACAAAGGATATGACTTTCCATTCTCCAAGTTTCGTACAGATTTATAGTCTACCTCCCTAAAACCGGTAACATCCAGTTTAACCCATCCTGTATAAGATGCATTTGCCGCATTAACAACATACAAACCAGCATCTGCCTGCGCGAACTTATTACGTGCCAGTTGTGCCAGTAAATATTTTCCCCGCTCCCACGGACGATAAGCAAAACCATTCTTTTCATTCAGCTGTCCTTGCGTATATAAACTATAAGGTGCCTCTGAAGTCTCATTAGAACCATATGTATGTTCAAAATAACGGCATAACAAACGGTTAATCTCTTTCAATTCATCTTTAGCTCCACTATTCAGTTCTCCCCATACTGGCGAACTGATCGCTTTTGTATGGTAAACAGCACGACGTGCCACTTCCATCTCGCGTGGCATAGCTGCACCACCAAAAGCCCACCAATCTTGCCACTCACCTTCGAAAGTTCTCAATTGATTTCCAATCTCCTTTTCTATATTCCTCATCGCCTCACCTGCTGTTTTCATACGCAACATAGGCTTGAAACCCATCTCATTCCATTTTTTGATAAAAGCAAGCAACTGTGGCATAGGACCATCATTATCACATCTCCACTCATTGGTAAAAGTCAATGTAAGGAAGGGGTAATCGTACCCTTTTTCTCTCAAATCCTTCAAGCGTTTCACACACACATCATATGCTCCATGCATAGATACATCATCAGTCTGTAGAATATTACCATTGCGCGGCCATGATGTTTGCGTATTGGCATATTCCCGCTGTTGTAAACGCCACTCCTTTTCCGCAAAGAAAAGATAACCTTGCCAATAAGGATATCCTGACCAAACCAAAAGTTTTCTATCATCAGGCATTTTCCACCAAAAAGCACCAGGTTGCTCTACCGGAGAACCACCCCAATGCGGATTAATGCCAGTCCAGATATAATGTATGTCACGGTCAAGTAACCTTGTTGCTGCTGCACGTGGGAAACCATTCACATCATGTTGCATACCCACTTCAATATCCAATTGAGACCACATATCTTTAGGAATCCAGTCAAACATCTCATCCCATTGTTCCTTATTGGCATAAGGGTGTATATGAAAAGGCATAGCATTGATTCCAATCTGTTTGTTTTCAATCATGTCTAGCATTGATTCCCGTCTGTCCTCAGAAGCTGAATTCCACCATGAGTAAAATGGATCTAACGCTTCTACTGTCCATGCAAACCGATTCTCCGGAATTTCATCTTTGGTCTTCAATGCCAAATCCAATGCCACATCAATAAAACGTTTATGCAAATCAACAGCAATCAATGCATGGTCAGTATAGCCATAATCAGTATGTGTGATATGAACAATATCAATATACTTAAATCCTAGTGTGTCTTTTCCCTCTACACTGCTCTCTACCGTATTTTCCGTTGTGTTTTGACAACTGCAAACCAAGGCGCCCAAAAGGAACAGTGCACCGATAAATAGTTTGTTAACTATACATTTCATAATATTCCGATTTTTGATATTTATTTTTTATTGAAAATACATACTTTACCCTGAGACCTTCCACTTCAGTCCACAAAATCTTTAGGTAATACCCCAAATTGTTTTAAGAAACATTTGGAAAAATAAGAAGGAGAATTGAACCCTACCATATAGCAAATTTCATTGACCCGATTTTCACCATCCTTCAACAATTGGGCTGCACGCTTCAGGCGTTCTATACGCAAATATTCATTAGGAGTCAAATCAAGTACTCCCTTTATTTTCCGATAGAAATTAGAACGGCTCATATTCAGCATTTCAGCCATATCCTCCATACTGAACTCCGGACTATGAAGATTAGAAAGAATTATTTCATTCAGCCTTTTAATGAATTCCTCATCAGCCTTTGTCAACGCCATTGTATTGGCAGCCACAAAGGGAGACTTGGCAAAAGTTTGACGTAGCGTTTCTCTATTCTTAATCAAGCTGGCAATCGCAGCCAAAAGATATTCCGGTGAGAAAGGCTTCTCAATATATGCATCAGCTCCTAGCTCCAACCCCTCTACTTTAGACTGTATATTAGTTTTAGCTGTCAATAGGATGATGGGGATATGACTATAATCCAATTTGGATTTTACAGTCTTGCATAACTCAAAGCCATCCATTAGTGGCATCACGACATCACTTACAATCAAGTTCACAAAATTTTCATCCAATATACGCAAAGCCTCTTCTCCATTGACAGCTGTCAGAACGATATACTCATGCGACAACTGCCTACTTACGAAAGAAAGCATTTCCGGATTATCTTCAACTACCAATACAGTATATCTGTTTTCATTATTTTCTTTAAGCTCCTCCCACTTCGCCTGGAGTTCGGCAGAAGGTTCCATATTACTGACATCCCCAGATTCCATCGTAATAGCATTATCTTGGGTGAGTGGTAGAGTAAGGCAAAATATATTTGCGTCTTCTCCCTCCACCATTCGTAAACTTCCCCGATGCAGTTCAGCCAAAGAACGGGAAAGCGCCAGTCCAATACCTGTGCCGGAAACCACCTTTCCATTTTCCTCCCCATTAAAACGGACAAATGGTTTGAATATTTCCTCCTTCATTGTATCCGGTACGATAGGCCCATCATTCACTGTCCGAATATGGAATATTCCATTCTCCACAGCCATATCCGTTTCCAAGAAAATCTGTACATAGCTCTCTGCATACTTCATGGCATTGCTCAACAGATTACTGAGTATCTTGGTAAAAGCTTCTTTATTGACATGCGCGTAGCAAGCCCGTTCAGGTATTTTCAAAGTGAGATCCAGTCCTTTCTGTTTGGCAAGAGAAGTAAATCTCAAATGTGTCTTCTGTACTACTTCCGTTATATTGCATCTAGTGAAATTCAAACTGAATCCTTGACTTTCAGTCTTGCGAAAATCCAATAACTGATTCGTCAGATTCAGTAAGCGTTCCGTATTCTGTTCCATGATATTCAGATCCTCACGAGTTTCCGCATCAACATCTTTTTTTAGAATGATATTTTCCAAGGGTCCTTTAATCAAAGTTAAAGGAGTACGTATCTCATGTGCCACATTCGTAAAGAAATCGAATTTTGCATTATAGATTTCACGTTCTTTCTCCTGCTCGAACTTTTCCATCTGCCTTTGTTGTTTTCTGTTATTCCGCTGCTTCAGATAGAGATAAAGATAGGCAAAGAAAATCAAGAACAGTAATGCATAAACGACATATGCCCAAACAGAAAGGTAGAAAGGCGGCAGAATACGGATATGTAAAGTCGTCTCTTCTTCATTCCATATTCCATCACTATTGCCTGCCTTTACCCGAAACGTATAATCTCCATAATGCAGGTTAGAATAAGTCACCAACGGACTCTCCCCTACAGTCAACCACTCACTATCAAAACCATCCAACTTATACATCAGTTTATTCATCTTCGGAGCCTGATACCCCAAAGCAGCAAGCCGGAAAGAAAAAGAATTTTGCTCCGCACAGAGTAACAACTTATCCGAGAAAGTAATATTTTCCTGTAACGGCGAATTCTCAGCACCAGCCCGCATCTCTTTATTGAAAAGGAGAAAATCGGTAATGACGGCAGAAGGAACATATTTATTTTCCGAGAATGTCTTTGGATTGAAGGCGACAAAACCGTCAATACTACCAAAATAGATAGTACCGTCCTTATCTTTAAAACTGGAACGATAGTTGAATTGGTCACTCGGCAACCCGTTCGCCGTCGTATATACTTTTACCGCTCCTGAAGTTAAATCAAAACGGGCTAAACCATTATTCGTCGTTAACCAGAATACCCCGTCTTCATCTTCTGCAATTTGGTAAACCACATCATTCGGCAATCCATTACCGGTATCATAGCGTGTAAAGTTTTCTGTTTCCGGATGAAACAGACAGATTCCTCTTCCCTGGGTAGTCAGCCAGACATTCCGGCGTGAATCTTCAAAAACACTCAGAACCTTATTGTTGGAAAGGCTCTTTTCATCTTTTTCATTGTGTACATAATTCTTCCATTCTTTCTTGCTGACATCATAACGAAAAACCCCACAAACATATGTAGCCAACCACAAGTTTCCACTGGTATCTTCCTTAATGTCATACACAAATATTCCTACTAATTCCGGAATTATATCAAAACTGTCCGTTTGTCTGTTATAACGCATCAAGCCACATCCTGTCCCAATATAAATGTCCCCTGCAGCAGTCCTGCAAATAGCAAAAACATTATTGTCATTCAAGGAATGTGGGCCGCCGTCATATTGATATGACCTTACAATAGTTTCCGTACGGGTATCAATTACCTTCAGTCCTTTGGAAAAAGTTCCTACCCAAAGCTCATTCTCTACCGAACACAACCCATGCACATTTGTAAAACCAAGACTCTGAGTAAAGAACTTGAATTCCTTCGTCACCGGATCAAACCTATTCAATCCACCATCTTCTGTTCCAATCCATAACTTTCCCTGACTATCCTGGCAGAACTCACGTATCCGTTTCCCATGTAAGCCATCATTCACTCCCTTCGGATAATATCTTTCAAAACAAGTATATGAATGCGGATAGTAATTGATACCTCCAAAATAAGAGCCTATCCAAACGCCACCTTCGCAATCCTTACACAAAGAATAAACTGCATTATCCGACAGTGAATACGGATCATACATAGAACTTTTCAAATGCACATATTTATCTGTTCGAAGATTATAAATATAGATCCCAGACTCACATCCTATCCATAATTCATCGTCAGAAAAAGACATCAACTCACGGCACCATATCCGTTCCCCCGTCTCATCTGTCAACAGCAAATCGCGGACTTTTCCCGAACTAAGATTCATTTCCTTTATACCTCCACCGACAGAAGCTATGTAAAAGCAGTTATAAGCCCCCGGCAGTACCTTCATGAGCGGATCACCTTCAAAGACCTTCTTACCATCAGAAGAGACAAAAGGATGAATCGTCTTGAGTCCGTCTTTTGAATAGAACAATCCGTTTCCATAAATCCAAATCGTTTCACTGTTATCAAAAACAACACAATGTACATTCGAAGTCAAAAAAGGGAACTCCTTAAGTGTATGGTTCCTTAATGCCTTTGTCTGCAAATTATAATGGAATATACCCTGGCGTTCTACCGTAATCCATACATCTCCATTTTTGTCTCCAACAATCATGGCTGCAGCATTATCTATGGTAGTACCTTCATCACTTAACTGTTTGAAAGGCTCAAAAACATCTCTTTCCGGATAATATATATACAATCCCATATCCGTACCCACCCAAATATTGCCTTCCACATCTTCATATAGAGCAAGTATATAGTTGTTCCCAAGACTATGCTCATCTGTCCTATCATATTTGAATATCTTAAATGACGAACCGTCATAGCGGTTTAGACCGTCTTTGGTTCCAAACCACATAAAGCCGGCTTTATCTTGTAGAATATCGTATACTGTATTTTGAGATAGCCCGTCCCGGATAGTAAGACTATTAAGATAATAGTGCTCCCCGATTGTTTGTGCATAACAAGTGAAAAAACATATCAGGCATATAAAAGCTATCAGCATTTTCTTCAGATTCGTGTTCTTCATCGCTCTATTATTTAGACCTCAAATATAGGCCATTTTGCCAACGAACGATAAAAAATGCGTCCCAATGAATGAAAGATTCGTCCTATCCCCCTCTATCTCGCTAGATAAGGGGGATTTAGAGCTGCAATATTTCCTACTTCTTTTCTATCCGAATGCGCGCATCCACCGCTATCACCTGCTTTTCAGTCGCCAACAATGGATTGATATCCATCTCCTTGATTTCCGTTGCAAAGCGCAGCAAGGTGGAAAGCCGTACAATAATTTCGGCAAATTTATCTTCATTCACTCCCTTCTGCCCACGCGTACCTTTGATAATCTTATAGGCACGCAACGAGTGAATCATGGAGTAAGCCTCCTCGTAGGACAACGGTGCAAGACCGGAAGATATATCCTTCAGCACCTCCACAAAAATACCGCCCAGGCCGCAGAGTACCACATGTCCGAACTTCTCTTCATATTTGGCACCGATAAACAATTCCGTCCCTTTCAACATCGGCTGCACCATGATAGCACTAGCTTCGGGAATCTGCATCATACGGTCGAATTCCAATGCCAAATGCTGTTCACTCTTGATATTGAGCACAACACCGCCCACATCCGACTTATGCACCGGCCCCACCACCTTTGCCACCACCGGGAACCCCGTGCGACGCGCAAAGGCAAGCACTTCTTCCTTGTTGTCCGAAACAAACTCCTCCACAATAGGAATACCTGCAGAGCGGAGCAATGCCTGCACATAGTGCGGGGCGATATAACCGTCCGCAGGAATGGAATCTATAATCCGGCGGATACGGGGAACATCCACTCCAAAGAGCTCGATTTCATTATTGGCAGGCCGCGGGGCATTCATTATCCGCGAAAGTGCCGTGCCGAGAGTCACCTCATCGGCAAAGTTCACATGGCCCTTTGCCAGGAAAGCGGCAACCTCGGCTCCCGCCGTATTGATGGAAGGAAGAATCGGAAAAATCGGCTTCTTGCAATGCAGCATCTTCTCGTGCAGCACATCATACATTTCAAACATGGTCACCAGCCCCGGAGTGCCGAAAATAGCCATTACAGCATCAATATTGTCAAACTTCTCCTCACAATACTCCAGACAGAGGCACAGATGTTCCGGCGTACCCGTAGCCAGAATATCAATGGGATTCCCCACAGCCGCACCGGGGAAAAGCTTACCCTTAAGTTCCTCCGCCACCGGTCCTTCCAGTTTCGGAACATTCAGTCCGCCCTTGCTCAATGCATCGGTCAGCATCACTCCCGGACCGCCGGCATGGGTAATGATGGCGAAGTTTTTCCCTTTCAGTTCCGGCAGTGTGAAGATACAACCTACGGTCGTCAGCTCCTCGCGCGAATAGCAACGCACAATACCCGCCTTACGGAACAAGGCCTCTACCGCCGAATCGCTACTGGCAATGGCCCCCGTATGCGAACTCGCCGCCCGGCTGCCGCTTTCGCTACTGCCCGCCTTGATGGCCGCAATCTTGCAGCCCTTCTTGATGAGCGAGGATGCATGAAACAGCAGACGGTCGGGGTCACCGATACTCTCTATATAAAGAAGTTTTATTCTGGAATCCGCTTCCGGATTGAAGTGTTCGTCCATGTATTGCAACACATCCTCCACGCCGATTTGCTTGGCATTGCCCACAGACCATACAGAGTTGAATTGCAATCCCTTGGTCACGGCGCTCTCCAATATGAACACCGCTGTGGCACCGGAGCTGGAAATCAGGTCCACCCCTTGCGGATGCAGTTGCGGGATGGGCTGGCTGAATACACTGTGATGCCACGAGTTCATAAAACCGATACAGTTGGGGCCTATCAGAGAGGCTCCATACCGGTTCACCGTTTCCAGTATGCGATCTTCCAGCACAGCACCCTCATGGGTCTCCTCACCAAAACCGGCAGAAAGGATAATGAACGCCTTCACCTGCTTCTCCGCAGCAAGCATCTCCACCGCATCGGGACAAAGCGCGGCAGGTATGGCAAGGATGGCAAGGTCCGTATCGGGAATGTCCTTCACATCCGCAAAGGCAGCAACACCCTGCACTTCAGTCTCTTTCGGATTCACGGCACGAAGCTCACCGGTATATCCGCCGCTAAGCAGATTTTTCAGGATAGCCCCTCCGGGTTTGTGTACATTGTTGGATGCCCCCACTACCACAATACTGGCCGGGTGAAGTAATTGGCTTGTTATCATAGTCTGTTTTACATTAAGTTAATGATTCATGCACAAATATACATTTTCCATACATAAAAGCAATCGGTAAAAGAGAAAATAAGCTTAATCCCTTTGCAAAATATAAATAAGTTTACGGAAGTATATATATTTGTGCCATCAATAACAATACGCAGAAAACTACCCTATATGGAAAGCCGTGTCAAAGAGATAGATTATCTGAAATGCATCTTCATCACCCTGATGATTATCTTCCACCTTGTATATATAGGCGACAAGTATCCGTATGCGAAACAAATCGTCTATACGTTCCACATGTCCGCTTTCCTGATTATTTCGGGCTATCTGGCCAATAACCGGAAGGATGCCCGAAGCTTTCTCCGCAAGTTTCTATGGATTTTCATTCCGTATGCCTGCATGGAGGCGGCCTATACGGTGATGTCGCATTTCCTGCCCGTACGCGAAAGTGTAGATGCCATTACTCCTACCGTATTGCTCGACAAGATATTCCTCCATCCGATGGGGCCTTACTGGTATCTGCATACACTGATTCTGTGCAGCCTCATCTATTATATCACATTCCGCTATGTAAGGCTGTCGGTTGTCTCCCGGCTGGTTGTGACCGGTGTCTGCCTGTTTGCCCTTTCCCATTGGGGAGGATTGATGAACTTCTCCAATGCCCTCTATTTCCTTATCGGCATGACAGTGAGCCAAAGCGGGCTTCGTTTTACACAAGTCTTTCGCGCCACAACCTTCGCCATTGTTCCATTCGTAATACTATGCTGTTTTCCCGCCAATCTGGATAGGGGTACTCTGGCAGGAGTCGCCATCACCTGGCTTTCCATCAGCCTGCTGTTGGTAGCCTACGGCTATCTGCCGGTACAAGCCAAACGGCTTTCCTTCTTTATAGGGCGCAATACGCTGGTCATACTCCTTTTCTCACCCATTTTCACCATTCTGTCCAAGGCGTTTCTGCCCGTGTTCGCCTTCGACCCTACGGGGATGCTGTTCCTTGTCACTGCCACCGCCTTCACTCTTAGCGGCTGCATGGGTATGGCGTGGGCTATGGACAAGATGCACGTTTCCAGATTCTTCTTCGGGAAGAGGACTATATTGTGCTGAGACGGTTCACGTCTTCGCCCACAAAGGGAAGTTTCACCACAAACTCCTTTTCGTCCTTAAGAATCTCCACCAGCGTGCCGTATAGGGCATACTGCCGCTGCAGGTTCTTCAATCCCGCTCCGTTACTGGCCACATAGTTGCGCAACTGAAGATTGTTGCGTACCGTAATCCTTTCGTTTCCTATGGATATATGGACTATCAGCGGCGACTTCTTTGTACTGATATTATGCTTCAAGGCATTCTCCACAAGCATCTGTATGCTGGCAGGAATGACGAGACAATGATGATTCCGCAAATCATCTTCTATCTCCACATGCAGCGCATCGCCAAAGCGGATATGCTCCAGGTATAAATACGACTCTACGAACGACAGTTCTTCCTGCACGGTCACCGTAGCTCTGCCATGCGTAGTGAGCAGATAACGGTACACCGTAGACAGCTTCTTGGCAAACCGGTTCGTCTTTTCGGTATCCTGATAAGCAAGGGAGGCAAGGACATTCAGACTATTGAATAAGAAATGAGGATTAATCTGGTTTTTCAGCACCTCGAACTGATACAGCGCCTTCTCCTTCTCGATGACAGCCATCTGCTTCTCCATCTCCGAACGTTGCAGGCTATAGAAGAATATCTCTATCTGCAGAACGATAATCCAGTTCCACGGCACTACCGGCAGGGAGTTTCTCAGGATATGCCAGAAATTTCCATGCCCGCCCATCAGCAGGAAGTTCAAGATGTACGTCAACAGAACAGCCAGTGCAGTGGTCAACACAATATCCACCAGAATCCTCACCGCATTGTTGCGCTGTTTCAGTCTTTTATATATCAAGTTGATAACCCCAAAGTCGATGAACCCCAGCCCTATGCACAAAGGAAGATTCAGAAAGAACTGCACCATGATATTCGCATACCACGGCTTACCGCTGATGACGTTATAAACGCACCCTATGACAAGCAACGAGACGGAAACCGTCAGTATAAAAAGGAATATGTATCTCTTATGCCTCATAACTTATAACTCATACCACTCCGTCCACCCATTTCAAGAAATCGGCCACGCGACTGCGGCTCACCAATACCTCGTGCGGGCACTCCGGCTCGAAGTAAAGCTTCAAGCGACTGCCGAAGTACCTGGAACTCTTCCGGATGGACCTAATGTTGGATATGCAGCTCCTTGAAACCCTAAAGAAAACATCCCTATCCAGCATTCCCTCCAACTGGTCCAGCGAGTAGCTGATGATATACCGTTTCCCGGAGAAGAGGTGCAGATAAGTCAGCTTGTCCTCACTATAAAAGAAAGCGACATCCGGAGTTTCTACGTAGCGGAAGGTATCGCCCACCTGCACCAGAAAACGGTTCTTCTTGTTGGCTGCCAAGTAGCCGAGTTCCAGTTACCGATATTCGGGAGCCGCAGAACGGAGGGCACTGTTGCGCTCGAACTTGCACAAGGCTGCTTCTAGGTCGCTTTCTTCAATGGGTTTCAGCAGATAGTCGATGCTGTTTACCTTGAAAGCCTTGATGGCATATTCGTCGTAGGCGGTGGTGAAGATAACGGGCAAATCGACGGGACACTGCTCGAATATCTCAAAGCTCAACCCGTCGGACAAGCGGATATCTACAATCATCAAGTCCAGGCTACCCTGACGCAAGAGCAGTACAGCCTGCTCCACGCTCTCTGCCCAGCCCGCCAACTGCCAGGAAGGGCGCAGCCGTTGCATCATACGCTTCAGCTCTTCGTAGGCGAAGCGCTCATCTTCTACTAATAAATACTTTACCATACAACATGTCTGTTATTGCGACAAAGATACTATTTTACCTCTTGTCTTTACTAAAATGGCATTTGTCATTTCAGCGTATACCTGAATCCCACCGTCAGGCGCAGAGTCGGTCTAAAGCAAGGCTCGTCCTCATCGTTCTTGAAGTTATTGAGAAAACCTTTCAAACTACGGTCCGACATACTTATCCCGCGTATCCAGTTACCGCCCACTCCCAGATAAACAGCCGTCTTCCTACTCAACTGGCACGAAGGACTGATGTATGACCTCAGCATGACGGTAGAATAGATTTTCGATTTCCCGTCGACTTCCATCACGGCAGACATGCCGTCCATATCGAGGGCGGTCAGTTCCAGCTTCAGCTTCTTGTTCAGCCAGGTGGCGACGGACACTTTCATGCCGCTGGACATATCCACTTTCAGCTCATACCTGCCGGCATTCCTCCAACTGAAGTACATCATGGGCAGTATCATCGGGATACCGTAAGAGTTCGTCAACCCCGCACCGATGCCCAAGTCGAGGTTCTTCCGCAGTTTATAGACAAAGATGATTGCTCCATTAGCCAGTAGGGTCTTCATGGAAACCCCGTCCAACGGGGCATAGACACCGCCGCCCACAGAGGCTATGATACTCCACTTGTCGGACAGGGGACGGATGTGGGAGATATTCAGACTGGCATTCAGCAGATTGTCCGGATTCAACTCCCGCGCCTGCCCCTTATTATGGAATACGCCATAGGCAGCATTGACGGTTGCCGACCACGCCACCAGCCTGCCCTTGTCGTCATGCCTGACGGAAAGCGGCAGGTTATACCTTCCCGATACCATCATCAGGCTGCCCGAACCATACTCGTTGCCGAGGTCATCCTTCAACGAACTTTCGGGCAGATAGTCGTAACTGATATAGCCTTGCCCCCGGCAGCAGAACGGCCACGCCGCAAGCCACAACACCAATAGAATCACAGAGTTTGTCTTCATGGGAATATGCAAATGTTTTCTGCAAATATAGTCCTGCGGCAAGTAAGCGGGAAGCATTTACGGACGGGGTGCGGAATGGGGAAGACGAAATGCGGAAACCGGAAGGCGGAATGATTCCATGTTTTACGTTACGCATTTCACGTTACGTAAAATACATAATATTTTCGGGATAAAACAAATATCAGGTGAAGCACCCATCAATCTCCAAACTAATTGTACCTTTGCGGAACTTTAAACAAAAAAATGATGAAAGAAGAAACTTTCAATTATTCCAAAGTTCCCCATAACTTCGGCTTATGCGCTACTGACACATGCCCTTATACTGACACCTGCCTGCGCCGGATTGCATATACGTATGCACCCTCAAACAACATCTTCCTATATGTACTGAATCCGAAAGCAATAGAGTCCACAGCGGGAAAATGCAAATATTATTGCTCGAATAAGAAAGTGCGCTATGCCAAAGGCTTTATCCATACGGCAGAAGCCATCTCTGTCGGCCAGTCCGGCACGTTCCGCTACCGGCTCATCGGCTTATGGGGTATCCGAAGATATTATCAGAAGCGGAAAGGGGAAACTTTGCTCTCACCAACCGAGCAGCAACAAGTCATTGCAATTGCCCGTAACTTAGGACTCCAACGGACGGAGTACTTCGACGCTTATGTAGAAGAGTACGACTTCACATGACAGCTCCGGTCACCTCACATGATAACTCCGGTTACCCCAAACGGTAACTTCATTTACACTACGAGGTAAAAGGCTTTACACTATGGTGTAACGACCGTTACAATATGGAGTAACGGCCGTTACACCCTATGGTAAACTGCTTTACATTAGAAGGTAAACAAGCGGTAAATACAATACGCTGTCTTTTCCTGATTTAGCT
Source organism: Bacteroides uniformis (assembly GCF_025147485.1). Lineage (NCBI taxonomy): Bacteria > Pseudomonadati > Bacteroidota > Bacteroidia > Bacteroidales > Bacteroidaceae > Bacteroides > Bacteroides uniformis. Next base: position 1,043,961 of record NZ_CP102263.1, read on the forward strand.
AGACGCTTTTTCTTTTTATAACCGATATCAGTAGACGGTTCTTGGAATGTTGTACTGGTTCAGTAGTCACTTCTTCCCAAGCCCTGCTGATATAGTAGACACAGCAAAGTGAGTTGTCCTGATTCTGTTGACAGTCATCCTGCTGCATTTGCAGAGCCCGTGCTTGCTTGTCCGGCAAGACTGGGTGCCCCTAAAAGAGGCATTCTGTCTTTGTCAGGTGCGCTGTCCTGCGCCTTCGCCCGGACTTGCTGTCCGGCTTTGCAAAGATATTGCATCCTTCTTTTTATTGCTACTTGTGGAAGGATATTTTTTCTTCTTCCACATTTTCTTCTGTATTCCCTTCTCCAGATGCGCCACAGCAGGTATTTTATACCCGATACTCATATGCGGTCTGCGATGGTTATAGAAATGTATGTAGCGAGCTATGACATTTCTTGCATGCCCGATTTCGTTGAACCGGCCTCGAGGATGGCTGCTTTCCGCCTTAATAATCCCGTTGATACGTTCCGCAACGGCATTGTCGGTGGGTTTGTAGTCTTCCGTCATACTGATGGCAATGCCATGTTTCTGAAGAAGTGCCACGTATGGGTCGCAACAGTATTGTACGCCACGGTCCGAGTGATGTATCAGGCCCGTAAGATTTTCATCTCCTGTCATTTCAACAGCCTGCTCTATAGCCTGTTGCAATGCATTGATGGTTGCCGATACCCGTAAGGTGTCGGCAAGCACCCATCCCACTATCTTATGGGAGTAGGCATCCGTAATCAGATGCAGATAACAGACTTCACCATTGGCAAGTGGTATATAAGTAATGTCGCTGACCCACAACTGGTTGGCTGAAGTCAAGGTCAGTCCTTTGATTAGGTTCTTCCACTTGTGGTAGCGATGGTTGGAGTTCGTCGTATGCCGGGTCTTGCGGGCAGGAAGCATCAAGCGGTGTTGCCGGAGCAATGCATAAAAGCTGTCCCGCCCAGGCATGAACCCGGCTCCAAAAAGCACGGTGAGCATAATCCACAGTTTGTAACAGCCTATACCCGGATCTTCGATACGGATATCACGGACAGCATCCAGCATGAGACGTTCCCTATGTATCTGACTCTCAATGTCAGCCTTTGACTGGTAGTAGGCTTGACGACAATGGCCAAACAGACGGCAGGCCAACGCAACTTTCAGGTTGCGCTGACTGACCAGTTCCGTTACGATTTGGCCCCAGATTTTTTTCTGATAGGGATGTTGAAGAGTTCTTCAGCACGCGTAATCATCAACTCACGGGCTTCTGTTTCCAGCTTGGAGAAAGACAGAGCTTTCTCCAGCTCTTTAATGCGCTTTTTTAATTGGGTATTTTCATCTTTGTAGGCTTCCTTGCTGCGATTGGACATATCTGGTGATTCTTGTTCAGAAGGCAAAGATAGCTCTTCTGCTAAATTTGAATACTTTTTAATCCAACTATTTAGCAAGGCAGGGCAACAAATGCCATGTGCCCGGCAAAAGGCATGCTTACTCATACCTGATTGGTAGTAAGAGTGAAGAAAAAACAGTTTTTCATCTTCACGATAAAGCTTTCGTTTTGAAGTCATAATAGTAACACATTTATTAGTTTGTAAATGTGTCTACCTATATCAGGATAAGACACGCTGATTTAAAGGGAAGTATTCAGTATAAGACTATGGCAGTATTTCACCTTCCGCTGTCACCTTTACGTAGATTTCCCTTTCCCCTTGCTCCATCTCTACCAAAAAGTAACTGCCATCGGGAGTCTCAATAAAGTCGGCATCATCAATGACATAACCGGGATGGGCAGCCGTAACGGCGTTCTTCACTACATCCTCCAGATGTCTCTTACTGATATCCCAGATAGTATAGGCCCATGCACCCTCAGCGGTGAACATCACATCCTTGCTGATACTTCCGTGCACGATTTCGACTTCCGTCATACCGTTCTTTTCTTTTTCAATATCCACAATGCGGGCATTGGGATATTTCTCTGCTATAAAATCTTTGATGGCAGCGGAAATATCAGAAGGGAGATAATCTTCGGGAGAACCGCCGTTGTGCGCATCGGCCACTTCCTTCACCAGAATGCCGTCCTCCGAATAATAGAGGTCCATTTCCTGATTACCTTTCTCCACTTCGATGATGTAGACAACAGCCATTTCCTTACGTTCCAGCTTGTCTACATCTTCCACCTTCCATACATTATAATAGGTACTACTCTCGTAAGAGCTTCTCACCGGAGCGGGAAGGTCTGCACAACGGAGGTCGGTTTCGGTCATCTGCCATACACCGTCTTTGGTGAACCAGGCCTCCTTTTCGAAATTGTCCTCATGGAAATCAGCCACATAATATGCACCTTTTGTTTCCCATTCTATACGCTGGGCATTGGGATGCTCCTTGGCCAACGCATTACTCAGTTCCGCGGGCACGGAGATTCCGTCGTTGTCGTCATCATCACAGCTTTGCAAGGCAAAGGCAAACACGCCTAACGCCAATAATAAGAAGTACTTTTCCAGTTTCATAGTCATTTCGTTTTTTTACATTATCAATACCAAGTTTGTTCATTTTGTATGGCAAAGATGAAGCCTAAATCTGGAAAGAATCTGGAAGAATACTCATATTTTGCAGAAAACAGCTATCTTTGTGCCACTAAAAGCGTTCATAACAAAAGAGATACATAATAACACAATGGAAAAGAAATTCAAACGTACCACCGTGACCTCGGCATTGCCGTATGCCAACGGCCCGGTTCATATCGGACACCTGGCAGGCGTTTATGTTCCTGCCGACATTTATGTCCGCTACCTGCGACTGAAAAAGGAAGATGTAATCTTCATCGGCGGCTCCGACGAACACGGAGTGCCCATCACCATCCGCGCCAAGAAGGAAGGCATCACCCCGCAAGACGTGGTGGACCGCTATCATACGCTTATAAAGAAGTCTTTCGAAGAGTTCGGCGTTTCCTTCGACGTGTACAGCCGTACTACTTCAAAGACGCATCACGACACGGCTTCCGACTTCTTCCGCAAGCTGTACGATAAGGGAGAATTCATCGAAAAGACCAGCATGCAGTATTACGACGAAGAAGCTAAGACCTTCCTTGCCGACCGCTACATCACCGGCGAGTGCCCCCACTGCCATGCCGAAGGCGCTTACGGCGACCAATGCGAGAAGTGCGGCACCAGCCTCAGCCCCACGGACCTGATTAATCCGAAGAGTGCCATCAGCGGCAGCCAGCCCGTGATGCGTGAGACGAAGCACTGGTATCTGCCGCTGGACAAACACGAGGAATGGCTTCGCCAATGGATTCTGGAAGACCATAAGGAGTGGCGTCCCAATGTTTATGGCCAATGCAAGAGCTGGCTCGACATGGGCTTGCAGCCGCGTGCCGTGAGCCGCGACCTGGATTGGGGTATTCCCGTTCCCGTAGAGGGTGCCGAGGGCAAAGTGCTCTATGTATGGTTCGACGCCCCTATCGGCTACATCAGCAACACCAAAGAGTTGCTGCCCGACACATGGGAGAAATGGTGGAAAGACCCCGAAACGCGTCTGGTACACTTCATCGGAAAAGACAATATCGTGTTCCACTGCATCGTGTTCCCCGCCATGCTGAAGGCAGAGGGTAGCTACATCCTGCCGGACAACGTGCCGAGCAACGAGTTCCTGAACCTGGAGGGCGACAAGATTTCCACTTCACGCAACTGGGCGGTATGGCTGCACGAGTATCTCGTTGACTTCCCCGGCAAGCAGGATGTGCTGCGCTACGTGCTGACCGCCAACGCACCGGAGACAAAAGACAACGACTTCACCTGGAAGGACTTCCAGGCACGTAATAACAACGAGCTGGTTGCCGTTTATGGCAACTTCGTGAACCGCGCCCTGCAACTCACCAAGAAGTACTTCGACAGCGTAGTGCCCGCCGCAGGCGAACTGAACGACTACGACCGCGAGACGCTGAAAGAATTTGCCGACGTCAAGGCAGAAGTGGAGAAGTTGCTGGATGTATTCAAATTCCGCGACGCACAGAAGGAAGCGATGAACCTTGCCCGCATCGGAAACAAATACCTTGCCGACACCGAGCCGTGGAAGCTTGCCAAGACGGACATGGAGCGCGTAGCCACCATCCTCCATATCTCCTTGCAGTTGGTCGCCAACCTTGCCATTGCTTTCGAACCGTTCCTGCCCTTCAGCAGCGAGAAGCTTCGCAAGATGCTGAACATGGACAGCTTTGACTGGGCAGAGCTGGGACACACCGACCTGTTGCCTGCCGGACATCAGCTGGGCACCCCCGAACTGCTGTTCGAAAAGATAGAAGACGACGTCATCCAGGCACAAGTAGACAAGCTGCTTGCCACCAAGAAGGCAAACGAAGCCGCCACCTACAAGGCAAACCCCATCAAGCCGACCATCGCCTTCGAAGACTTTGAAAAGCTGGATATCCGCGTAGGTACAGTGCTTGAATGCGAGGCAGTGCCCAAGATGAAGAAGCTGCTGAAGTTCAAGATTGCCGACGGGCTGGAAAACCGCACCATCGTCAGCGGCATTGCCCAGCACTACAAACCGGAAGAACTGGTAGGCAAGCAAGTGCTGTTCATCGCCAACCTCGCTCCACGCCAATTCAAGAACGGGCTGGTAAGTGAGGGAATGATTCTCTCTGCCGAGAATTATGACGGCTCGCTGGCGGTGACTTCACTGCTGAAAGAGGTGAAGCCGGGCAGCGAGGTGAAATAAAACAGTAACAAGGTAACGAGTTAACAAGGCTACAAGGAGGAAGGAAAAGCCTCGTGGCCTTGTTAACTCGTTGCCTTATCAACCAATAAACTATGTCCGATACATCACTCAAAGAAAAAACAGCCAAAGGCCTCTTCTGGGGAGGATTCAGCAACGGCATACAGCAGTTGTTAAATCTGGGATTCGGAATAGTCCTTGCCCGTCTGCTGGATGCTTCGGATTATGGTATGGTAGGGATGCTTACCATCTTCTCCGCCATTGCCGCCGCCTTGCAGGAGGGTGGGTTCATTTCGGCACTGACCAACCGGAAGGAGACTTTGCACAAGGATTACAACGCCGTGTTCTGGTTCAGCCTGATGTGCAGCACTACTATATATATATTACTCTTCTTTGCCGCACCGCTGATTGCCGACTTCTACGATACGCCCGAGCTGATACCGCTGTCCCGTCTCTCCTTCTTGGGATTCGTCATTTCCAGCATGAGCATTGCACCGAGGGCATATCTATTCAAGAACCTCAGAATCAAGGACACTACCGTCATTTCTATTTCAAGTCTGATAGTCTCCGGCATTATGGGCATCACATTGGCGGCAAACGGATTCGCCTATTGGGGAATTGCACTGCAAAGCATCTCTTTCATCACCGTAATGACGGTTCTCAATTTCTACTTCTCGCGTTGGAGACCCCGCTTCCGGTTCGACTTTACACCTATCAAGGAGATGATAGGGTTCAGCAGTAAGATAATCATTACGAATATCTTCACCATAATCAATAACAATTTGTTTTCCGTCTTGTTGGGTAAGTTCTATTCGGAACGGGAAGTGGGTAACTTTACGCAGGCAAACAAGTGGAACGGCATGGGACATACCACGATTACGGGCATGATAAACGGCATTGCACAACCCGTCTTTACCCGGGTTGCCGACGACAAGGCACGGCAACTTGCCGTATTCAGAAAGCTGCTACGCTTCACCGCCTTTATCTCTTTCCCCGCCATGCTGGGATTGAGCTTGGTATCGAAAGAACTGATTATAATCACTATCACGGAGAAGTGGCTGCCCAGTGCCGATATCTTGCAACTGTTATGTATTTGGGGAGCATTTATTCCCGTCATCAATCTGTTCTCCAACCTGCTCATCAGCCGGGGACATTCTTCTATCTATATGTGGAGCACCATCAGCTTGAGCCTGCTGCAAATAGTAGCTGTATGTGCCATATACCCATACGGGTTGGAATGGATGCTGCGTATTTTCGTCATTATCAATATCGGCTGGCTGTTTGTATGGTTCCGTTTTGTCAAGAGGGAGATAGGATTAAGACTGCGCGATATGCTGAAAGACATCTCTCCTTATCTCTCCCTATCCATTGTACTCGTAGTGTCAACTCACTATGCTACTCAGCCCATAGAAAACCTATACTTAAATATGGCAGCCAAAATCATTATGGTAGCTGGGCTTTATGCACTGGTTTTGTGGAAACTACAATCTACCATCTTCCGGGAAAGCATTGAATTCCTCTTAAAGAAAAAAAGAGCATGAGCCGCATAGCCTACATCATATCCGCCTACAAGGATGCCCCACACTTGGCACGCCTGGTTGCCGCACTGGATGACCGGGCAGACTTCTACGTGCACATCGACCTCAATGCCGATATACACCCTTTTGAAGAAGCCTTGGGAGACAAGGTCACTTTCGTGCCCCGCCACCGGATAAGCTGGGGAGGATGGGAACAAGTGGAATATCAGAAAGAATTGCTTGCCGCCGTATTGCACAGCGGTATCCCCTATACCCGCGTAGTATGCCTGAGCGGGCAAGACTATCCGTTATGGAACAACAACGCCATCCACCACTATTTCGAGGAGCATCAAGACACTGAATTCATCGGCGGTTTCAACCTGACACACTGCACCGTGAAACAGCAGTTGCACAAGATAACCCATTACCACCCTTTCCGTGACCTGCCTTGGAAGAGTATATGGTGGAAGAACAAACTCATCGTAGCATCGCGCAAGCTGGTACAGATACTCCCCATCCGGAAAGCCCCTTTTGCACCCTTGGAGGGCAAGCAGGCAGATGTCTATTTCGGTTCCGACTATTGGGCCATCACGTTGCCCTGCGCACGATATGTATATGAAAAGTTGTGCACGGAGGAGAAGCTGGTGAAGTATTTCAGAACCAGCTTTGTACCCAGCGAGCTGTGCATACAGACCATCGTATTCAACTCCCCTTTTGCCTCAAAAGGGCTTCTTTTAGAGGGGGAATACCCCGGACTTACCCGTCTCACTCCCTTGCACTACATAGACTACGGCGCATCCATCCGCGTGATGACACTCGAAGACCTGCCGGTATTGCGGCAGTCTGGAAAGATGTTCTGCCGGAAAATAGTAAGCGGCACATCAGACAGATTAATGGAAGCCATAGAGCAGACAAGAAGAGAATAAAAAGAGAGTTATCCCAACAGATATGCCACTTTATCCCAACCGGAATGCTGCAAAGAAGCAATTAATTCGTATTTTTGCAGCATCACATTTCTATTGATACAATGAAAAAGAATGTAGCAGTCATATTGGCAGGAGGAGTCGGTAGCCGTCTGGGATTGTCCACTCCCAAGCAATTCTTCAAGGTAGCGGGAAAAATGGTCGTGGAGCACACCATCGATACTTTCGAAAGCAATCCACATATTCACGAGATAGCTATCGTATCCAATCCTTTCTATATCTCCGATTTCGAATCTATCATCATCAAGAACGGATGGAAGAAGGTCAAGAAGATATTGAAAGGCGGACAAGAACGGTATCATTCCAGCCTATCCGCCATCAAAGCCTACGAAGACACTGACGTCAATCTGATATTCCACGATGCCGTACGTCCGTTAGTGAGCCAGCGGATTCTGAATGACGTTATTGCCGCATTGGAAACCTACAAAGCTATTGATGTGGCAATGCCCGCCACGGATACCATTATACAAGTCAATGACAGATTCATTCAGGAAATCCCAGACCGCAGCAAACTGATGCGAGGACAGACTCCGCAAGCATTCCATCTGGAAACCATCAAGCATGCCTATGACATTGCCTTGCAAGACCCGGCCTTTAAAGTGACCGACGACTGCGGCGTAGTAGTGAAATACCTTCCGGAAGTACCGGTTTATGTAGTGAACGGCGAAGAAAGCAACATGAAGCTGACCTATAAGGAAGACACCTATCTGCTGGACAAATTCTTCCAGCTGCGCAAAAGTGAACTGAACACCTTGCCCATCGACCAGGAAAACAACCTGAAGAACCGGGTTGCAGTCGTATTCGGCGGTAGTTACGGCATCGGCGCAGACGTGGCTCAGCTACTCAAAGAGAAAGGAGCCAACGTATTCTGCTATTCGCGCAGCATGAACGGAACGGATGTAGGCAACAAAGAGCAGGTGAGCAAAGCCTTGCAGGAAGTGTACCGCCAATGTGGACGGATAGACTACATTATCAATACTGCCGGACTGCTGAATAAAGAACCTCTGATGAGTTGCGACTATCAGACCATCTGCAACGCTGTGAACACCAACTATATGGGTACTGTCAACGTGGCACTTGAAGCCTTCCCCTATCTGAAGGAGAGCAAAGGTAAACTCGTATTCTTCACTTCCAGTTCCTACACTCGGGGGCGTGCCTTTTACAGCATCTATTCATCGACCAAAGCCGCCATCGTGAACTTTGTGCAAGCCATAGCACAAGAATGGGAACCGTTCGGCATCAGCGTGAACTGCATCAATCCGGAACGTACCAAGACACCGATGCGTGTCCATAACTTCGGCATCGAACCGGATAACACCTTGCTGACCTCCGAGCAAGTAGCCATTACCACCATACAGTCACTGCTTTCCGAATTCACCGGACAAGTCATCGACGTAAAAAGAGAAGAAGTATGAAGAACCAATACCTATCGGACTACGTTGCCGACAACCTACGCGCCTGCCAACTGAAGCAACTTTCCATACTGAAAGAGGTGGACCGCATCTGCCGGAAACACAAGTTAAGCTACTGGCTTGACGGAGGCACACTGTTGGGAGCCATGCGTCATGGAGGATTCATCCCCTGGGATGATGACATAGACATCGGCATGACACTGGAAGACATGCAAGCATTCATGAAGGTAGCCCCCTCCGAACTACCCGACACACTGTTCCTGCAAACCCCGGAAAGTGACCCTACCAGCAAAGAGCCCATCGTCAAGATAAGGGATTTAAACTCAATCTATATTGAAGCAGGAGATACCTTCAGCGTAGAGTATCAGAAAGGACTATACGTAGATATATTCCCTTTCATCGACTACCCCACCGTGCCCCGCCCATGGGCAAAGAAGCTGTGCAAAGGCATCTCCGTCAGTTACTCCATCCTACACGCGCAACACTACTACTCGCTGCGCTCCTTTGCAGAATTCTTCTACTTCGGCATGAAGTATGCGCTTTTCAAAGGGATATGGGCAATGCTCTGCCTGGTACGCCCCAAAGGGACCTATCTTTCGAATATACTCATCAATAACGGATACGGCATCATGCACCGTAAAGATTCCGTCTTTCCGCTCTCCACCATCACTTTCGAAGGAAAAGATTTCCCGGCACCGGGCAATGTGGACGCCTATCTGAAAGATTTATATAAAAACTACATGGACATTCCTCCCAAAGAGAAGCAGATAGTCCATGCCTGCTATATTCACCCGGAACTAAAACCATTGCCATGAAACCAGCCCTTGTAGATGTATCTGTACTGATTCTTTTCTTCAACCGCCCCAAACTGCTGGCGCAAGTATTCGAACAAGTGAAGAAAGCACGCCCCGCACGACTGTTTCTCTATCAGGACGGCCCGCGCGGCGAGCGTGACATGCCGGGCATAGAAGCTTGTCGCAAAGTAGTGGCAGACATCGACTGGGAATGCGAAGTACACCACAACTACCAAGAGAAGAACTACGGCTGCGACCCATCGGAATACATGGCACAGAAGTGGGCATTCTCCTTGTCGGACAAATGTATCGTGCTTGAGGATGACGACGTGCCTGCCGTCTCTTTCTTCGGCTTCTGCAAGGAACTGCTCGACAAGTATGAGCACGACACACGCATCAGCATGATTGCCGGATTCAACAACGAGGAGATTACACCGGACATCACTTCCGACTACTTCTTCGCCACCACCTTCTCCATCTGGGGATGGGCGAGCTGGCGGCGGGTGACGGACCAATGGGATGAATTCTACACCTTCCTGGACGACAAGGAGAACATGCGGCAACTGAAGAACCTCATCCACACACGGCGCTACCGCAAAGACTTCATCTACATGTGCCAACGCCACCGCGAACACGGGAAAGCCTATTACGAAACCATCTTCCACGCTTCCATGTTGTTCAATTCGGGTCTGAGCATCGTGCCCACCCGCAACATGATAAACAATCTGGGAGCCACTGCCGACTCCACCCACTTTGCCGGCTCCGTGCACACCATGCCGCGCGGTTACCGCCGCATCTTCACCATGAAACGCCACGAAGTGGAGTTTCCACTGAAGCACCCTCGCCACGTCATCGAGAACACAGCCTACAAGGATAGCGTTTACCGCATCATGGCATGGCGGCATCCCTGGATAAAGATTGCACGGTCGTTCGAGGAACTGGCGTTGAACCTACGGTACGGCAACTTCACCATCATATGGCAAACGCTGCAAAAGCGTATCCGGAAATGGACGAAACAAGACCGGCATCTGTAACAAGAAAAAACATTCAAAAAAGAAGAAACGAACAACAGTCATGAGAGTACTACTTATCAATACATCCGAACGCATCGGCGGCGCAGCCATCGCCGCCAGCCGTCTGATGGAATCACTCAAGAACCACGGCATCAAAGCCAAGCTGCTGGTGCGCGACAAGCAGACCGACCAAATCTCCGTTGTGTCACTGGACCATAACTGGCGCATGGTGTGGAAGTTCGTCTGGGAGCGCATTGTCATCTGGAGCGCCAACCGCTTCAACAAGAAGAACATCTTTGCCGTAGACATTGCCAACACGGGGACAGACATCACCTCACTGCCCGAATTCCAGCAAGCAGACGTCATCCATCTGCACTGGATAAACCAAGGGATGCTCTCGCTGAAGAACATCGAGAAGATTCTCGCCTCGGGCAAGCCCGTCGTCTGGACCATGCACGACATGTGGCCCTGCACTGGCATCTGTCACCATGCCCGCGAGTGCACCCACTACCAGCAGGAATGCCACAACTGCCCCTTCATCCACGGAGGCAGAGGCAAACGTGACCTTTCCTACCGCATCTTCCACAAAAAGCAGGCATTGTATCGCAACCGTCACATCAACTTCGTCACCTGCAGCCGCTGGCTGGAAGAACGTGCCCGGACAAGCGCCCTCTTCTGCGGACATGCCGTGACGTGCATCCCCAACCCCATCAACACCAACCTCTTCAAGCCCCGCAACCGACAGGAAGCCCGCAGCCGTTGCCTACTGCCGCAAGACAAAAAGCTCATGTTGTTCGGCTCGGTGAAGATTACGGACAAACGGAAAGGCATTGACTACTTGATAGAATCGTGCCGACTGCTGGCCGACAAGCATCCCGAACTCCGGGAACAGTTGGGTGTCGTCGTCTTCGGCAACCAATCGCAACAACTGGAAAACCTGCTTCCATTCAAAGTCTACCCGCTGAACTTCGTCAGCAACGAACACCAACTGGTGAACATCTACAATGCCGTGGACATCTTCGTGACCCCCTCGCTGGAAGAGAACCTGCCGAACACTATCATGGAAGCCATGGCATGCGGCATTCCCTGCGTCGGATTCAACGTGGGCGGCATCCCTGAGATGATAGACCATCTGCACAACGGCTACGTGGCACAATACAAATCCTCGGAAGACTTTGCCAACGGCATCTACTGGACGCTGACCGAACCCGACTACCCCAGCCTCTCGGAACAAGCCTGCCGGAAAGCCATCTCCCACTATTCGGAGAACGTCGTCGCCAAGAAATACATTGACCTTTACAACAAAGTGACCGGAAGAAATGCATAACCACCCCACCCCGAAATTCAGCATCATCACCGTGACCTACAATGCCGAAGCGGTACTGGAGGACACGATTCAAAGCGTTATCTCGCAAACCTACCACCACGTAGAATACATCCTTGTGGACGGTGCGTCCAAAGACGGCACGCTCTCCATTATCGACCGTTACCGCGACCGCATCACCCGCATCGTGAGCGAACCGGACAAGGGATTGTACGACGCCATGAACAAAGGCATCCGCCTTGCCACCGGCGATTACCTCTGCTTCCTCAATGCCGGCGACAGCTTCCACGAGGACGACACCTTGCAGCAGATGGTGCGTTCCATCTCCGGCAACGAACTACCCGACGTGCTGTACGGCGAAACGGAACTGGTGGACAAGGAAGGTCACTTCATCCGCATGCGCCGCCTCGCCGCCCCGGAAGTGCTTACTTGGCGAAGCTTCAAGCAGGGCATGCTGGTCTGCCATCAGGCCTTCTTTGCCAAAGCTTCCCTTGTAGAACCCTACGACCTGCAATACCGCTTCTCCGCCGACTTCGACTGGTGCATCCGGGTGATGAAGAAGGCAAGGGCGTTACACAACACCCATCTCACCCTCATCGACTATCTGGAAGAGGGAATGACCACCCAGAACCGGCAAGCATCCCTGCGCGAACGCTTCCGCATCATGGCGCGGCATTACGGGCTGATGAGTACCGTAGCCCATCATGCCTGGTTCGTATTACGGGCCGTGATAAAGAAATAGCACAAATTTCGAGGACAAATATACTTTGTTCCCGCAAGACCTATACCTTGCGGGAATCCCCCCTATACCCAGCTCTCTACAGTATAGGAGTGAGTACCCAAAACATCCCCATGTTTTCACCTAAAACATCCGGATGTAATGGGGCAAAACATCCCCATGTTTTGGGGTAAAACATCCGGGTGTTTTGGAGAAAGACATCCAGATGTTCTGCATATTAAGTCCTATACCGTGAGGGGCTAAGTCCTAAGACGTAGGAGATTAAGTCCTAAGGCAAAGGAGGCTGGGTAGCTGTAAGCAGCGCCTTCAACTCTTTTACCCCTTCCGAAGCTCCCTTTTGAATGACATGTATCGGACGCATGACGTGCGTGTCCACCGGCTTGGGGTCTATCAGATACACTTCGGCGGCACGGGGCACGTAGTTCAGCAGTCCCGCAGCGGGATAAACGTTCAGGCTGGTGCCGATGATGACGAAGATGTCCGCCTGCTCCACATACCGGATGGCAGTCTCAATCTCCGGCACCGACTCGCCAAACCACACGATGAACGGGCGGAGCTGCGTACCGTCGCCCGCCTTGTCGCCCAACTTTACTTCATATTCCTCCGGCGCCAGTTCCTTGACGAAATGCGGATTATAAGGGTCGCGGCTGGAACAAACCTTCGTCAGTTCCCCATGCAAGTGTATCACGTGCGTACTGCCGGCACGCTCGTGCAGATTATCTACGTTCTGGGTGACGACCGTTACATTGAAATCCCTCTCCAGGTCGGCAACGCCCAGATGCCCGGCATTCGGCACCACATCGAGCAACTGCTTGCGACGTTCGTTATAGAAATTAATGACCAGTTCCGGATTACGTGCATACCCCTCGGGAGTCGCCACCTGCTCCACCGGATATTTGTCCCATAATCCGCCCGCATCACGGAATGTGCTGATGCCGCTCTCGGCGCTCATACCAGCACCCGACAATATGACCAAGTTCTTCATTTTCCGCTCCTTTCCTTTATTAAAGTAAGACAAATATAAGAAGAATGTTCAAGTTGTGATATAAATAAGAAAAATTAAATACTTAAAAGCCTTATCATTCAAATAAAAGACGTACTTTTGCCACTCATAAATTTGCAATAGACTGGAAAAGAAACCAATCCGGTCGTCAACAAAAGAATCTTATGGACAAATTCAGTTATGCTATCGGCCTTGGAATAGGTCAGAATCTTTTAAGCATGGGTGCCAAAGGCATTGCAGTAGATGACTTTGCACAAGCAATCAAAGACGTTTTGGAGGGCAACCAGACGGCAATCAGCCACACAGAAGCCCGTGACATCGTCAACAAGTACTTCGCCGAACTGGAGGAGAAGATGAACGCAGCAAACATAGAAGCCGGCAAAAAGTTCCTGGAAGAGAACAAAAAACGCGAGGGAGTTGTTACGCTTCCCAGCGGACTTCAATACGAAGTTATCACAGAAGGAAACGTCGGTCACTATGCCAAAGCAACCGACCAAGTGCAATGCCACTACGAAGGCACACTGATTGACGGAACGCTGTTCGACAGCTCCATCAAGCGCGGCCAGCCTGCCACATTCGGTGTAAACCAAGTGATACCCGGTTGGGTGGAAGCCCTTCAGCTTATGCCCGAAGGTGCCAAGTGGAAACTCTACATCCCCAGCGACCTGGCATACGGAGCGCAGGGTGCCGGCGAGATGATTCCTCCCCACAGCACGCTCGTATTCGAAGTCGAATTACAGAAAATTTTATCTAAATAAACAACAAGTAAAAGCAAAATGAAAAAAGTAACATTTCTCATGGCTCTTGCAGTAGCTGCCGGTATGGCATCTTGTACTGCTCAAAGTCCGAAAGCTGATTTGAAGACGGACATCGACTCATTATCTTACGCCATCGGTATGGCACGTACAGAAGGTTTGGACCAGTATCTTGCACAACAAGGCATTGACTCAACCCAGATGTCAGAATTCCTGAAAGGTTTCAACGAAGGCGCAGCCAAAATCGATAAGAAAGACGTGGCTTACATGGCCGGTCTGCAAGTAGGCCAGATGGTCAGCAAGCAATGGGTGGAAGGCTTCAACCAACAAATCTTCGGCAACGACTCCACACAGAGCATCAGCCGCGAAAATCTGCTGGCAGGTTTCGTAGCAGGTGTCATCGGCAAGGGTGGTGCTATGGATATGATGAAAGCTCAAGAGTACATGCGTACTCAGATGGATGCCATCAAAGAAAAAGCAACTGCAGAAAAGTATGCTGACAACAAAGCTGCCGGTGAAAAGTTCCTGGCTGAGAACAAGGCTAAAGAAGGTGTAGTAACTACCCCGAGCGGTCTGCAATACAAAATCATCACCAAGGGTAACGGTGCCGTTCCTGCCGACAGCAGCAAGGTGAAAGTAAACTACAAAGGTACGCTGATTGACGGAACAGAATTCGATAGCTCTTACAAGCGCAACGAACCTGCTACTTTCCGTGCCAACCAGGTAATCAAAGGCTGGACAGAGGCCCTCACCATGATGCCCGTCGGCTCTAAGTGGGAACTCTATATCCCCTACGACCTGGCATACGGTTCAAGAGAAACCGGTAGCCAAATCAAGCCGTTCTCTACTTTGATATTCGAAGTGGAACTGCTGGGTATCGAGAAGTAATGTAACAATCCGAAGGGAGGGGCAAAACCCTCTTGATACTTCTTTTAGGCGCGGATTACGAGGAATAACGCGGATTTGGTAAACTAAATCCGTGAAATCCGCGTAATCCGCGCCTTATCGTTACCCCTCACTTTTATTCATTTTTCCGTCCCTTTTTATAGATAAATTAAAATAAAGTCCTATATTTGCTTACTATTTGATAACAACAAGAACTTTACTTATTTACTATTATGGAAAAAATAGACAATCTTGACCGGCAGATTCTGGAAATCATTTCCCAAAATGCCCGTATCCCTTTCAAGGACGTAGCTGCTGAATGTGGCGTGTCACGTGCTGCCATCCATCAACGTGTACAGCGCCTGATTGACCTTGGCGTTATTGTTGGCTCAGGCTATCATGTAAATCCCAAGTCCCTTGGATACAGAACCTGCACTTACGTAGGAATCAAGCTGGAAAAGGGCTCCATGTATAAGACGGTAGTTGCTGAGCTGGGCAAGATTCCCGAAATCGTAGAATGCCACTTCACCACTGGTCCGTACACCATGCTGACCAAGGTATATGCCCGCGACAACGAGCATCTGATGGATTTGCTGAACAACAAGATGCAGGAGATTCCTGGCGTAACCGCTACCGAGACCTTGATTTCCCTGGAACAGAGCATCAAGAAGGAGATTCCTATTTGCCCCGAGAAATAACGAACAACAATGGATTTCTTGAACGAATATCATCTGTCGGGCCTTGTCATAGGTATCTGCACATTCCTCATCATCGGCTTGTTTCACCCCATAGTTGTGAAAGCCGAATATTATTGGGGCACCAAGTGCTGGTGGATTTTCCTTTTACTCGGCATCGGCGGCATCATTGCCTCCCTTTATACGGAGAACATCATGATAGCCTCCCTTTTGGGCGTCTTTGCATTTTCCTCGTTCTGGACCATCAAGGAGATATTCGAGCAGGAAGAACGAGTGAAAAAAGGCTGGTTTCCCAAGAATCCAAAACGAACTTATAAGTTCTAAGGACAAAGGTTATAAGGAATTTTATCCAAAAGTCTTGCATATTTCAATAGAAAATGCTACTTTTGTCCTCGCTATCCAAGCAAGGATGCATCGGACTTGTAGCTCAGTTGGTTAGAGCAACAGACTCATAATCTGGAGGTCCCTGGTTCAAGCCCAGGCTGGTCCACAAAGAATTGCCTCATAAACAAGTGTTTATGGGGCTTTTTTATTAGGACTTCTTCTCTTTGGATTTTCGAAATACTGACAAGAAACAGGCTGTCTTGCTTCGTTGTTGACCTATTGTTGACCCCAAAATAAGTACCACAAACAGATAATCTCACCACACAGATAAGCAGACTACAAACTATTCAGAATATCTAAAATGAAAGAATTTACTTATGAACAGATAAGAACAAAGGCTCTTAAACAGGGAGTGAAAGATAATAAGGTTCACATTGGATTGTGGGCTAATCTTAATAACTATCTAAAGACAAGGAGAAAAAAGAATGGAAAGGTTACTACCTATTATATTTCATTGCAGAAACTATCTTATTAATTTACTAATATTTAAACTGACATGATAATTCATCTACCAACAGGAAAGAAGTTCCATAACAGAAAGGAAGCCAAGATATATTTTGGCACTGCCTACTATTACAAAATGGAACGTGAGAAAAATATTTAGTGTTTACCAACAATGTTCAATCAGCAACTAATGAATATGAAGATACAATTAAAGTACTTGCAAAACAGGACAAGTAACATTAGGCAGGATTATATTAGAAAGAGATACAGGGAAGCCATCAACCATCCTCTTATTGATTTTACAATGAGAAGTCTTTACTGCATCCTACCCATAGACCGCCCCAACTTTATAACACTGTCCCACCTCTTTATGAAAGTGGATTTGAATATTAAAGTGAAAGGATATTATATCAAGCTCTTACACCCAACCAACAGAAACGCTTACCTCGTCTATTGTTGGGAGATAGTCAGATTAATGCAGCTTGCAGAGCATTCGTTTCTGATGTGAATTTCAAGAGTACAGGGGACAGCATTACAGGTTGGCAGCTCTTAAACCCGCTCAATGGTTCTGTAAAGTCAAGTTACATAGATAACTTCTTGGAAAGGAATCTTAATTGCACAGAGTTTGTACAAGGCATCCAACGTGCCAAATTAGGAGATAGTGAATACGCTTGGTTCTTGGGCTAAGTGGATTGTTGATTGAGAGAGGAAAGGGCAGCTATTCAGTTAGTTGTCCTTTCTTTATATCTACCAACCTATTAAATATCGTACATTATGGATATAGATTATACTGTGGGTGAAGTGGAATTGTCCTACAAACCCAAATTCAAGAATATATATAAGGTAACCGTTTTGTGGAACTGGAGAAGGAAGTATTGCTTCCCATGACCATCTTCATCAAAAAAGTCCTGCTGAGAACCTGTACCGGCATCAGTTTTGTCGACTCCACTCCCTTACGTGTTTGTCGTAACCAAAGAATCCTTATTCATAAGACATTTGAGGGACTTGCCGAGCGTGGAAAATATTCAATGGGATGGTCCTTCGGATTCAAGTTGCATCTGATAATCAATGACAAGGGTGAAATTCTCAATTTCATGTTCACGCCTGGAAACGTGGATGACCGGGAACCGTTGAAGCAAGGTAAGTTTTCGTAGAACATCAAAGGAAAACTATGCGCAGACAAAGGATATATTGGTCAGGCTCTGTTTGAGAACCCTTTTCTTAATGGCATACAGCTTGTCACTAAAGTTAAAAACAATATGAAGAATTCACTGATGAGTATTGCCGACAAGATTTTGCTCAGAAAAAGAGCCTTGATCGAAACTGTCAATGACGAATTGAAGAACATTGAGCAGAGGGAGAAATCCTTACCTTTAATAAGGATAACACCTATACAGAGAAAGGCGAAAATGACACTCAAAATGATACATTTGAATACTTCCCTAACAGATATATGTTCGTTACTTATTATACAACTGATTGGGGAGAAGAGAATACCATTTACACTGTTGTTAAGATAACTAAAGATGAGCTATATCTTAACAACAATGAAAACTTTAAGATTAATTGGAACGACCTTATTAATGGTCATGTTGGCTGTAAACTTTACAGCATGTAGTGATGATGAAGATGAACAGACAATCATTGAACAAGCTAACCTTATAGGTAAATGGCAGACCACTTGGGAGAAGATTCACAAAGTGGAGAATGATAAGGAAGTAGTAACTTCTGATGAAGCATATACCAATGGTTTATGGGAGTTCAAAGCTGACGGTACTTGCACAGAAGGCTATGCGGACGGTGGATATACAGAAACAAGTCGTTGGTCTTTGAAAGACAATAAGCTGACTATCTCTTACGATGATGGTTATTCAGATGTCCTAACTGTTAATGAACTTACAGCTACTAAGTTGGTTCTCGCCTTTGAGGATTGGGACACAATGGATGATGGTAGCGAGGAATTGGATGACATTACAACAACCACTTACAAGAAGATTGACTAATTACCAATCTACTTAAGACAGAGCAGCATTTGAGGAAACTCTTATGCTGTTTTTCTTTTTATAAAGCTACTACAATTTCAAGGAATACTTCTATATATAATCCCATTCGCAAGAATGTTGCAGCAGTTTATAATAAACAAAACTTTATATAATCTTCTATTTCTTGAGCAGTTACAGCATAAATCGGTGCAAGTTGCTCAAAATGGGAATCTCTTGTAAAACGAGAGCCGTTGGTGAGCATAGCTAACAGATTCTTGGATTTCAATTTATGTCCAGAGTAGGTAAGGGCTAAAGATACCAAATCGTTGATAGGTACACCAGACTTTAAGATGGAATAAATATCATAATAATCGCGAAAATTACTCCTGCGTAGCATCACCTCCATCTTCATAGCTCCAATAGACTTTACATCTGCCAATCTGAGATTATTCAGATATTCCACAGGCATACTTACAGGAGAATATTTAGGACAGGCATAAAAGGAGAACTTTACTCCAGACACTAAATACTCCACATGGTCTATATCTAAAATGTCCTTATGCTGAATATCACCTATTACAGCGAGCTCTTTCTCTATCTGATACCATGCCACTTCCATTTTCTCTGTTTTAGAGGTACGCCATTTCATAAAGTCCAAGTCCTCACTTTGTCGAGTTCCCATTTGCAATGACAAAGCTGTGCCACCTACCAAGAGATAGGGTTTGATGCAGTCCAACTTAGAAACGGCTTCAAAAACCTGCAGCGTGTGTGGAGCTAAACCTTTCATGCAAACATTTTATTAAGATGGCGGGTAGCCATAGACTTTATATAAGCATCTGGCTTCTTTGCCTTGAAATAATACCATGCAAAAAAACGATTCAACGTGTAGAGATATTCCGCTTGGGGAACAAGATAATCCAGCCACACCTGCTTAATTTTCTTGAAAGGATAAATTAGAAACAGTTGGTTTATTTCTTCCAAGTCAAGATGTAACAAGGTTTTCTCAATCAGCATATCATCTGGAATATCCTTGATTAAGTTTTCATTGTACGACCAAAAGCAGTGTTCTTGCTTCAGTTTCGCCAATAGTTCTTGTTTTACCACATCTCTTGACATAACTCCCTGTTTTAGAATAACACAAAATTAGTGATTATTCTTGTCCAAAGCAAATCACAATGGAGAATGTTTCATTGTGAATAAGATTTTTAGTAAATTTGCATAATAAGTTCAGTGTTGACCTATTGTTGACCTCAGAACCTACACAGAGATAATTAACGTGTTGATAACGAGGCAGCTCAGTTGGTTAGAGCAACAGACTCATAATCTGGAGGTCCCTGGTTCAAGCCCAGGCTGGTCCACAAACAAGAGGCTCATTCTTAATAGAATAGAGCCTCTTTTAATTTTTGGACTCCGCCATACAAGCCCGGTATTTGTGTAATAAAACAACCTTCATCATGAAATACGGAGTATCTCCAAATACACTGCTCATAACTGCCGGAACCATATGGTCATTGGCAGGAGTCAATATTCTGCGTATAGGCCTGACCTGCTGGATAGATGACGGACATTATTGGCTATTCAAAGTCTGCGAAGCCAGCCTGGTATTCCTTCTGTTCTCCGGCATTATTTTCCATAGGCTGTACAAGAAACATACTCTCCGTATCTCACAGAAGAAAGGTAAGCACTGCCCCTTTTCCTTTTTCGACGTAAAAGGATGGATTGTCATGATAGGCATGATTGCAATGGGAATTGTAATACGTACCTGCCACCTTCTGCCCGACTCCTTCATCGCAGTGTTCTATACCGGACTTTCTCTCGCGCTTCTCGGCACCGGGCTACGCTTCATCTGGTATTGGTGGAGGAACAGATAACTCCGGATTCACCGATTCCCATCCTATGCAGGCTCCGGCAAAGTGCTGATCGCCTCGCTCTTTATCCTTTCAGGCTTATTGCTATTCCCCGGCAATTTCCAAGCCATGCTGTAGCCCTTGGCCCTTATCCTCATCGGCATCTTCCTTCTCAGACATCACCATAGGAGAAACTGGACACACCAAAGGACAGTGCATCGCCGTGCCAAGATGGTACAACGGATGATGAACAAGAGAATGGGAGAGCAAGAGGAACATAGCACCCGGAGAAACCTACATAGACCTGGACTGCAGTTGGGGAGGAGTGGAACTGCACATACCCGCCGACTGGCAAGTACGCATAGAATGCAGTTGCTTTTGCGGCGGATGTGAAGACAAACGCTGGCAAGGCACACCTGCCAAACAAGCATTCCTTTCCGCCTCTTGTTCGGTATTCCTGCCTGGACAGCTATCCTTTTGTGGTATCATCTGCAGATTGTGGCAGGCACTTCATTACAAACAGAAAATTTCACCGCCCCGAGGCAGAAAAGGCCGCTCCCCTGCCACAAGAAGAAAGTATTGACCGGATCACGGTAAAAGACGGCTCCCGGATTCACATCATCAAAGTGGAAGACCTATTATACATCCAGGCTTGTGGGGACTACGCAACCCTGGTGACATCAGACGGAGAGTACATCAAGGAACAGACCATGAAAAACTTCGAGACACATTTGCCAGCAGATAACTTTGTCCGCATCCACCGCTCGAGCATTGTCAACGTAACCCAGATATCACGAGTAGAACAGTATGGAAAAGAGACCTACCAAGTGACGTTAAAAAGTGGCGTCAAGCTACGGGTAAGCCTCTCCAGATACCGGTTACTGAAGGAACGGTTGGGCATATAAATGCCGCAACCAGTCCTTCAGAATACTTCCTGCAGAGGAAAAAGACAATTAATCTTAAAATACAGCGGAATATATAACTTTGTCCAAAGTTATTTGTTCCTTTACCTTACTATGATGAAACATCTGTATTACATACTTATGTTTACCTTCCTCTGTCTGGGTTTGACTGCCATCTCCCAGGAGGAACAGCCGGACTCACGGAATACTACCATGAGTCCGGCGGGAATAGTTGTCGGAAGTCCGGCCTCCGAATGCTCCTTTACCGCCTACACACAGTGCGCATCGTACACAGCCACCCACCGTTCACTATTCAATGACGAAAATACCGACTGCTGGACCAACGAAGCGTTGTGTCCGAACAGCCTATACACACATAACCACGCCTCTCCGAAATTCCTGAAGATGAGAATTCTGAAACCAGCCGGGCAACTGGAGCATCTGCTTTCCAGCCATCTGTCTGCCGGAGAGAGCGCCAACCTTTCATTCAATCCCAGTGCCCTCCGCTATTCCTGCGGATACTACATCTATGCACTGCTGCATATCCTGATTTAGACTTTATCGGACTTATTGCAAACCATTACCGGAGGTGTACTGCATGTACATCTTTCGCTTTTTTATTATCCATTTCATCACATTAATATCATAACTATGTCCGATTTATTCCTCCCCACCCTTGAGATGATGGGGCTCACTTTTGCAATCGGTTTCTTTGTGGCATTCATCATCAAACTGATAGCCAGCGCAGCCGATTCACTCGATTTCTACAGTTCCCACCAGCAGGAGTTACTCCGCCTGCGCCGTATAAAGAAGTTCCGCCAGAAGATGGAACTGATGCTACACACCCCCTCCATGCACGGAAACATCTTCGGCAACGACACGCGCGAAGACTACAGCCGGGGTGTGGACCGTGAAAACGAAAAGCCTCGGGGCTATTACCACGGAGTAAGCCACGGTGTCTCCAAAAGAAACCTGGTAGACTACTTCTACCCAGAAGATACCCATATGATGTATCTGGAAGATGCCATCAGCCACCGTGACAACAAGAACAAGACTAAAAAGAACAACGACACCAAAAACAAAGACTAATCATGGAGAATATAGATTTTGCAACCTTGTTCCAAGGATTCGGAACAATGATGGAAAGCGGCTGGCTGCTCTCCTCTGCCCGTGTATTTTTAATAGCCCTGGGCCTGCTGCTCATATACCTGGGATGGAAAGGCGTACTGGAGCCTATGGTCATGATTCCCATGGGACTGGGTATGGTCGCCATTAATTGCGGCACCCTTTTCATGCCCGACGGTACATTGGGGAATCTCTTTCTGGACCCGATGCTTTCGGATACGGACGACTTGATGAACACCATGCAGATAGACTTCCTGCAACCGGTCTACACCCTGACCTTCAGCAACGGATTGATTGCATGCTTCGTATTTATGGGTATCGGTACCCTGCTCGATGTGGGCTTCCTGCTACAGAAACCGTTTGCCAGCATATTCCTTGCCCTATGTGCCGAATTGGGAACTTTCCTGACTGTACCCATCGCATCTGCATTGGGACTGTCCTTGAAAGAAAGCGCTTCCGTAGCCATGGTAGGAGGTGCGGACGGACCGATGGTGCTTTTCACTTCCTTGGCCCTGGCCAAACATCTGTTTGTACCCATCACAGTAGTGGCCTATCTCTATCTGGGACTGACATATGGCGGTTACCCCTATCTGGTGAAGCTGCTGGTGCCGAAACGCCTGCGCGCCATCAAGATGACGAGCAAGAAGCCGCCCAAAAACTATGATGCCAAAGTAAAACTGGCTTTCTCGGCTATATTGTGTGCTGTACTGTGTTTTCTGTTCCCGGTTGCCTCACCGCTGTTCTTCTCCTTGTTCCTCGGAGTGGCAGTACGCGAATCGGGGATGAAGCATATCTACGATTTTGTAAGCGGTCCGCTGTTGTATGGTTCTACTTTCATGCTCGGCCTGTTGTTGGGCGTACTTTGCGACGCACATCTGCTGCTCGACCCTAAAATTCTTAAATTGTTGGTATTGGGCATGGGCGCACTGTTGCTCTCCGGTATCGGCGGAATCATTGGAGGATACATCATGTACTTCATCAAGCGGGGCAATTACAATCCGGTCATCGGAATTGCAGCCGTGAGCTGCGTGCCTACTACGGCGAAGGTTGCCCAGAAGATAGTAAGCAAGGACAACCCCAATTCCTTCATCTTGGGAGATGCCTTGGGGGCTAATATTTCAGGAGTAATCACTTCGGCCATCATTACGGGTATCTATATTACTATAATTCCCTATCTGTAGCCTGCGTAGTGGGTTTAGGTGACGGAAAGAGGTTGTGGTAATCACAATCTCTTTCTTTTTATGATACATGGGGCAAGCTGTTGCATTTCAGATAAAATCCTTTACCTTTGCCGGCAAACACATTTATCAAGATATCAGGATGAAGAAAGTATTTAAATTGGCCGGAGGATTCATGGTCGGGGCATGCATCGGCTTTGTAGGAATAATAGGTGTAAGAGTCCTGGTTTTGGGAGACTCGTTCGACGGTTTACACAGCAAGTTTGCCGAAACCGGCATGCTGGAGACAGTAGGAGTTTCCTTGTTAGCCATACTGATTCTGCTGTTCTCCATCTTCCTGCAAGTGCTTCTGCACGAAGGCGGGCATCTTGTCTGCGGACTGGCAACCGGCTACCGCTTCGTCTCCTTCCGCATCTTCAACCTTACCTTCATACGGAAAGACGGGAAATTATGCATCAAGCGTTTCAGCCTTGCCGGAACGGGAGGCCAATGCCTGCTTACCCCACCCGAAAGGCCTCTTGAAGATATCCCAACCACCTTGTACAACCTGGGTGGAGTGCTTGCCAACCTGCTGACCGCCATCCTTGCCTTCCTCCCCCTGCTGACCGTAGACGGGCTGCCTTACCTGCTGAAATTCTTCCTTCTGATGCTCTCTTTGATTGGCATTCTCCTTGCAGGGATGAACGGCATCCCCATGAAGATGGGCGGCATCGGCAATGATGCCGACAACATGCGCCTGCTTCTCAAGGACAGCAAGAGCAAGCAGGCACTGGTCACCCAGCTGCGCATCAACGCACTGGTGCAAGAGGGCATGCGTCCTAAGGACATGCCTGCCGAATGGTTCAGCCAAACGGAAGACATCAACTACAAAGATGCCCTGCAGGTCACCATAGCCTTGATGAGCGCCTCGCGCCTGCTCGACTGCGAAGAATGGGAAGCCGCCTACAATGCATTTGAGAAAATAATGAGCCACCGGCACGAAGTCATCGGACTTTTGATAAAGGAAAACGCTTGCGAGCTGCTCTTCACCGCATTGGTGACAAAGAGGACCGCACGGGCAGAAGAATTATATACCGATGAGCTGGATACCTACATCCGGCAATATAAGGATGTGACGTCTTCCAAACAGCGGCTGCTCTGCGCCCTGGCACTCTACCGGGACAAGGACACAGCAAAAGCAAAGGAGATTTACGAAGCCACCTGCCAACGGAAAAACAAATACTTGATGCAGGGAGAAGTCAGTTCGGACATAGCCTTGATGAAATCAATCCTTACCGCCAAGAATGCCTTGTAAGATGGAACGATATTTCTTTTACTTGTTATATCTGCTGCTTGGCTGCTCACTATGCGGTTGTAGCAGAAAACAAGCGCCAAAGCAGGCACAAGACCCAGATACGGAGACCACCATCCCGTACGCCGACACCATAGCGGCACCCGTCCCTCCGGCTCCGGTTAAAAGCCGGACAGCCCGCTACCTGGACTCCCTCGGTTTCGTCAACATCGCCGAAGCGGACAGCAGCATCGCCATCGACTTGATGTACACCCGTGCCGACAACTTCACCGGAACCCTATTGTACGAAGACCTGAAAGAAGCCTACCTGCACCCCGATGCCATGAAAAGCCTGAAGCGGGCACAACGCCTACTGAAAGAACAGTACCCCGGCTACAGCCTCATCGTCTACGACGCAGCGCGCCCCTTGTCCGTACAGCAGAAGATGTGGAACGTAGTGAAAGGAACCTCCAAATACATCTATGTCTCCAACCCCTCACGCGGCGGCGGCCTGCACAACTACGGATTGGCGGTGGACATCAGCATACTCGACGATAAAGGAACTCCTCTGCCCATGGGCACCCCGGTAGACCATCTGGGCAGGGAAGCCCACATCACAGAAGAAGCCGTGCTCGTGGCACAAGGCAAGCTGACAGAACAAGAACGTGAAAACCGGCTGCTGCTCCGGCAGGTAATGAAAGAAGCCGGATTCCACCCGCTACCCAGCGAATGGTGGCACTTCAACCGCGTCAGCAGGCAGACGGCAAAGGAGCGATACCGGGTCATCCCTTAACTCTCACCCCCAGCTTGTCCGGAAACTTAAATTTGCTATCGCTTTGACGCGGATGACGCAGATGACGCGGATGACGCGGATGACGCGGATTTTTAATATTCTTAATCTGTATTATCAGCGTCATCTGTGTCTGAAAAATAATCAGACAGAAAGCTGCGAATTTATGCCCCACTTTGTCCTTTTTGAGATAACTTTGCATCAGAATAAATAAGCCAAGCCATGCCTTTATCCCAAGACACCCTCCGCTTCATCCGCGAGCATCGCCGCGACGACGTGCGCAGCCTTGCCTTGCAGGCACGCCGCTACCCTTCGGTAGACATGCCCGCCGCCATCACACAGATTTCCGGCTGGCAAATTGCCAAAGAGAAGATACCCGCATGGGCCGAGAACGAGCATATACTCTACCCCGCCCACCTTTCTCTGGAACAATGCTCCTCCCAAGCAACGGCACAGTATAAAGCGGAGATTATAACTAACCTGCTACATACAGAACAAGAACATCCCGCGCAGAACAGTACCCCCACATCAGCCGGCACCTTTACCGACCTCACCGGAGGTTTCGGCATCGACTGCGCCTATCTCTCCTCCCGCTTCGGGCATGCCACTTACGTCGAGCGCCAGGAAACCCTCTGCCAGATAGCCGCGCACAACTTCCCTGTCCTCGGCCTGAACCACATCTCCGTCTGCCACGCAGACAGCGTCCGCCATCTGCAAGAGATGGAACCCGTGGACTGTATATTTATAGACCCTGCCCGCCGCGACGGACACGGCGGAAAGACCGTAGCCATCGGCGACTGCGAACCCGATATAGCCGCCCTCGAAGAACTGCTGCTGCGCAAGGCAAGACACGTACTGGTAAAACTCTCCCCCATGCTCGACCTCACCCTTGCCCTGAACGATTTGAAGCATGTACGAGAGGCACACATCGTCTCCGTGGGCAACGAATGCAAGGAACTGCTGCTCTTGCTGGGACAAGGCGAAGGAGTGCCGGCAGACAACATCCCCATCCATTGCGTCAACTTCACCGGTGTACCGGCTCCCCAAGCCCTCGTCTTCACCCGCCGGCAGGAGAAGGAGCGTGCATGCCCCTACACCCCTCAACTGAAATCATACCTCTACGAACCGAATGCCTCCGTGCTGAAAGCCGGTGCATTCCGCAGCCTCTCCTCATTGTATAAGGTGGAAAAACTGCATCCCAACAGCCACCTCTACACCTCGGGCCACTTCCTGCCGGACTTCCCCGGCCGCAAGTTCCAGATTACCTCCTCCTGCGGCTTCGGCAAGAAAGAAGTGAAAGAGATGCTGGCTGCCGAGAAAAAGGCGAACCTCACCGTGCGCAACTTCCCCGCCACCGTGGCCGAACTGCGCAAACGACTGAAATTGGCCGAAGGGGGAGGCACTTATCTCTTTGCCACTACTCTGGCAGACGAGAAGAAGGTACTTATCCGCTGCCAGGCTACGGGATAAGACACCAACCCCTATACCTTCCCCTGCACGAGATGTACATCTCATGTTGCTCGAGATGTACATCTCATACAGTCCGAGATGCACATCTCGTGCATCTTTAGCGTCAATCTGCCAGATGACGGCAAAGGGAGATACCGCCGAAAGGGTACTACCTCCAAGAATTTATGTAACCTCATTGTAACTGAATCGTTATCTGTTCTTCAACGCTCCGCAATCTCCACGTAACGGCAACCCTCTACTTTTGCGGCAGATTATTAACAGATAATAACAAGTATGAAACAGATTTTGAGAGCATTCTTATTCTTACTCCTATTCACCGCCACCGTCAATACGGCCATTGCCGACGAAAAAGCAAATGTCACGAAACAAGGAACTGTACGTGGACGCATCATCGACGCCACTAAACAAACTCTCCCGGGCGCATCCATCTACATCGAGAAACTACACACTGGCGTGACGAGCGACGTCAACGGCTTCTACACTTTCTCTAACCTTGACCCGGGAACCTATACAGTAAAGGTGAGCTACGTGGGCTACTCTCCCGTAGAACTGAAAATCACCATCCCCGCAGGCCGTACACTGGAAAAAGACGTCGTACTGAACGAAGGCGTGGAGTTGCAGGAAGTGGTGGTAGGCGGCGCCTTCCAGGGACAGCGCCGTGCCATCAACTCACAGAAAAACAACATGGGGATTACGAATGTAGTCTCTGCCGACCAGGTAGGCAAGTTCCCCGACTCCAACATCGGTGACGCCCTTAAACGCATCTCCGGCATCAACGTGCAGTACGACCAAGGCGAGGCACGCTTCGGGCAAGTGCGGGGCACGAGTGCCGACCTCAGCTCCGTCACCATCAACGGCAACCGCGTTCCCTCTGCCGAAGGCGATACGCGCAACGTACAGCTCGACCTCATTCCGGCAGACATGATTCAGACCATCGAAGTGAACAAGGTAGTAACCGCCGATATGGACGGCGACGCCATCGGCGGCAGCATCAACCTCGTCACCAAGAACTCCCCCTACAAGCGTACCATTGCCGCCACCGCCGGAACCGGCTACAACTGGGTGAGCGAAAAGGCGCAACTGAACCTTGGCTTCACCTACGGCGACCGCTTCTTCAACGACAAACTCGGCTTGATTGTATCGGCCTCCTATCAGAACTCACCTTCTGGTTCCTACGACACCGAATTTGTATGGGAGCAGGATGACAACGGCAAGACGTACGTCAACGACTACCAAATCCGCCAATACTACGTCACCCGCGAACGCCAAAGCTACTCCGCCGCACTGGACTGGGACATCAATGCCAACCACAAACTGACCTTCAAAGGCATCTTCAACAACCGCAACGACTGGGAGAACCGCTACCGTACCACGCTGAAAGACCTTGACCCCGACGGCAACGCCACCGTACGCATACAGACCAAAGCCGGTACGCCGGACAACCGTAACGCCCGCCTGGAACGCCAGCGCACCATGGACTTTGCCCTCAGCGGCGAACACCTCTTCGGCGCCCTCTCCATGGACTGGCATGCCAGCTATGCCAAAGCCAGCGAAGAACGTCCCAACGAACGCTACATCGACTTCCAACTGAAGAAACAGAAGTTCGACATGGACCTGAGCGACGAACGCCAACCCTTTGCCAGCCCCAAAACAGGCTCTACCATGACATTGAACGATGAATTCAGCCTGAAAGAGCTGACGGAACAGCAGGAAGACATCAAGGAGCAGGACCTGAAGTTCTCCGCCAACTTCAAACTTCCCTTCAAGAACGGCAACAAGCTGAAGTTCGGCGCAAAGGTAGTGCGCAAGACCAAGGATAAAGAAGTGGACTTCTACGAATACTCTCCTCTGGACGAGGATGCCTTCATGACGAACAGCCTGGCAAATACAGTGGACCAGACCAACAAGAACTTCATGCCCAACAACAAATATCAGGCAGGTATCTACGCCAGCAAGGAATACACCGGCTCTTTAGACTTGAACAACGCTTCCCTCTTTGAGAAAGAGCAGGTGCAGGAAGAACTTGCCGGAAACTTCAACGCCCGCGAAACCGTGACTTCCGGCTACCTCCGCTTCGACCAAAAACTGACAAAAGACGTGGAACTGATGACCGGACTTCGCATAGAGAACACCAACCTTGCCTATACGGGACGCACCTACGATGCCGACGAAGACCTCACCAGCAAGACCGACCGTCAGCGCAACAGCTACATCAACTTCCTGCCGTCGCTGCTCGTAAAGTGGAATGTAAACGATGACTTCAAAGTGCGCGGTTCGTTTACCCAAACCTTGTCACGCCCCAAATACTCGGCCCTCGTGCCCAGTGTGAACATCAAGCGTTCCGACAACGAAATCACCATCGGAAACCCGGAGCTGAAACCTACCGTCTCCTACAACTTCGACTTGAGTGCCGACTACTACTTCCGCAGCATCGGTCTGATAAGCGCCGGCATCTTCTACAAGAAGATAGACGACTTCATCGTAGACCAGGTGAGCACCAACTACGAATACCAGGGTAACACCTACACCCGCTTCACCCAACCCAAGAATGCGGGCAACGCCAACCTGGTAGGGGTAGAGTTATCCTACCAGCGCGACTTCAGCTTCATTGCTCCCGCTCTGAAATGTGTAGGTTTCTACGGAACGTACACCTACACCCACTCCCGTGTGGAAGACTTCAACTTCGAAGGTCGCGAGAATGAGAAAGACTTGAGCATGCCAGGCTCTCCGGAGCATACCGCAAATGCTTCCCTATACTTTGAGAAAGGCGGTCTGAATCTGCGCCTGAGCTATAACTTCGCTTCCGATTTCATCGACGAAATGGGAGAAAGCACCTTCTACGACCGCTACTACGACAAGGTGAACTATATGGACGTAAACGCCAGCTATACCTTCGGAAAGAAGTTCAAGACTACCTTCTACGCCGAAGCCAACAACCTGCTGAACCAGCCGCTACGCTACTACCAGGGCACAAAAGACCGTACCATGCAGGCAGAATACTACGGCGTGAAAGTGAATGCGGGAGTGAAGATTAATTTTTAAACAGCGAATTCTATCTCAACAAGTTATCAACATTAACTACTCAACAATTTAATAATGACAATGAAGAAAATATTCCTTTTACTGTTTATTGCCCTACTCGGCAACGCAGCCATTGCCCAAATCACCGATTACTCCATCTTCGACAAGAAGTTCAACTTCTACGTAGCCAACGACCTCG
Organism: Bacteroides uniformis; assembly: GCF_025147485.1. NCBI lineage: Bacteria > Pseudomonadati > Bacteroidota > Bacteroidia > Bacteroidales > Bacteroidaceae > Bacteroides > Bacteroides uniformis. The sequence goes on from NZ_CP102263.1 coordinate 1,074,415, forward strand.
GCCGTAACGGCTACTACGACCAAAAGCCCATCGCCGAACTGATGGGACAAATGGCAGAAGAAGTAGGCCCCGAATTCGTTCTTGCCACCGGCGATGTACACCACTTTGAAGGCGTACGTAGCGTGAACGATCCGCTTTGGATGACCAACTACGAACTTATTTACAGCCACCCGGAGCTGATGATAGACTGGTTTCCCCTGCTGGGCAACCACGAATACCGCGGTAATACGCAGGCTGTGCTCGACTACAGTAATATCAGCCGCCGCTGGACCATGCCCGCCCGTTATTATACCAAGACGTTCGAGGACAACGGCGCTACCATCCGCATCCTTTGGGTAGACACCGCCCCGATGATTGACAAATACCGCAACGAAAGCGAGACCTATCCCGATGCCTGCAAGCAGGATTACCAGCAACAACTTTCCTGGATAGATTCCGTACTGACTGCCGCCAAAGAGGACTGGGTTATCGTTGCCGGACACCATCCCATCTATGCCGAAACCCCGAAGGACGAGAGCGAACGCGCGGATATGCAGGCACGTCTCGATCCCATCCTGCGCAAGCACAAGGTGGATATGTACATCTGCGGGCACATCCACAACTTCCAGCACGTACGCGTGGCAGGCAGCGACATCGACTATATCACCAATTCTGCCGGTTCGCTCGCCCGCAAGGTGAAGCCCATCGAAGGGACCGTATTCTGCAGCCCCGAACCGGGTTTCTCCATTGTATCGGCCAGCAAAAAGACACTGGAACTGCGCATGATTGACAAGAAAGGGAATGTATTGCACACGGTGACGCGCAGCAAATAATCCAAGCCGGCACGCAAGCAGGCGCATTCCCCCGAAGCCCTGCCGAACAACCACTTTCCTCCCACGAAGCAAAAGACCATGTTTCGTAGGAGGATTTTTCCATCTCATACGACAAAAACAAAGCCTATCCGCAGGAATACAAGAAAAAGCCCTATATTTGCATTTGTCAATACATAACTATGATGAAGAAGATACACTTCCTGCTACTAATCAGCCTGCTACTTGCCGCTTGCAGTGATGACGACAAAGAGAAACAACCCGCTTTTGTGACCAATATCACCATATCCGATGCCGGAAAGACCTTCAATCCCGGTGATGCCGTGACCGTCAAAGCCGACGGCTTGCAGAGCGGCGACCAAATCATATTGGACATCTACTGGCCGATAGCCGACAATCCTCTCTTTCCCGAAGGGTATTCACGCTACACACGCGCCGTTACCACGGAGCAAACCACCAACAGCATTACTTTCCTTGCCCCCGGACACTGGCCCGCCTCACGGGTAGAAATGTTCCTGGAACGGGCAGGACAGCTTCAGCCTCTCGGCCAGATTTCGGTAGCCGACGGACAATCCCCCGAAGAACCATATCTCTACGGTATCACCAACTCCCACGCCATTTACACACCGACCGTTCCCCGCGGCATCACCCGTATCGACCTGGTAACACAAGAAATATCGGAAGTAATCCAGTTCCATGACGACGAAGATTTCCACCTTGCCGCCAACATCCCCGGCACCAACATCCTCTGCGGGATACGGGAGAAAGACGGCAGTAGTTTCATCGACGGATACGACCTCTGCATGCACTATTGGTGTAACCCGGTAGAACGTAACGCAATTACCATCTGCTCGGACTTCAACAACACTGTTTCCCTGGAAATGGCCGGAGATAAGCTCCTCACCTACTGTAGCATCTCTTATCCGGTATATACCCGGTTGAATATGCCACCGATACATACTCCCGAAATACCATTACCGGATGGACTGAAGCCCGAATCCCTCTCACGCTATCCGGGCGTGATAGCCGACGTCCACATGCTGCTCTCGGCCAACAACGGCGACGACACCTTCTCGCCCGTCGTGATAGACATCGCCAAAGAAAAGATGCACTGCTACGACCCCATCAAAGCCGAAGCCTTGATACCTTTCCGGATTATGGAACCATCCCCCGAAAACCCAAACAGCCTGCAATGCAAAGGAGGCTATATCGTTTCCCGTGCCAATGGTGGAGATACGCAATTCTGCTTATGGGATACTACTGCCGGAAACTTGAAAGAGCCTTTCGCCACCTACCCCAACGCCGTACGCTCCGCTGCCATGTACTACTCCAAGGACGGGCAGACAAGGAAACTCTACGTGCAGTTTGCAGGCTATCGTGAAGGCGACTTCATCGAAACTTATGATTTCCAGACAAAGGAATGGAGGATGTTTATGTTCTACGTACCGTTTGCAGAGATTTTACTGGCACGATAACCGGCTCCCTTACTGCTTTTTCTCCCGTAAGTCATCCTTGGGTATGGTCGTCTCACTGCCGTCACGCGTAGCTATGTAGTGAGGAGACATGATTTCGATGCCTGCTTCGTTGAAGGCATCCTGGATATTCTGATGCAAATCAGAGTAAATCTGGCTAAGGCTGTTGGCATCCCTGATATAGGCATTCACTTGATAAACCGGATAATAATCCTGAAGGGAAGTCTCCAATACAAACGGACGGGGATCATCTATCACTCCAGGAGTATTCAATGCAGCCTCTATCAACAGCTGATGTGTCTTCCGCCACGGAACATCGTAGCCAATACTGACCTCCGAATGGATAATCAATCCATACTCACGGGCAGACTGGCTGTAATTGACCGTATGGGAAGACATGATGAAAGAGTTCGGAATGGTCACCACCTCATTCTTCGGAGTACGGATGCGGGTGACGAGCGGTGTTTTCTCAATGATGTTGCCCGTAGTATCGTTCAGCTTGATGCGGTCACCCAGCTTGAAAGGCCGCATGTAGGTTATGACCAGTCCTGCAATGATATTGCCGATAACCGTACTGGAACCGAGCGAAACAATCAAGCCGACAAACACGGAGATTCCCTGGAAGACTCCCGACTTGGAACCCGGCAGATAAGGGTAAATCATGGCAATCATAAACGCATAAAGCAAGAAGCGCACAATATGATAGGTAGGAATGGCCCAATCCGGATAGAAGCCGTTTATCTTCAGCCGTTCAGCCTGCACCTCATTGGCAAGATAACGCACCAGTCTGACCAGATACTTCACCGCATAGCATATCACAAAGATAGTGAACAGATTGGGTATATAGTCGGCTATTCCATTCAAGATGACCTTTATAGGATTCCAGATGTAGGAGAATAATGTATAAGCCAAGCTCTTGGTCTGAGGGAAAATGGAGAATAATAACGGAACCGTCAGCAGCAACTGCAACAGCATGACTACATAACGCACCAGGTTGGCAACAAACACCAGCAGGTTGACCTGCTTCTGCGTATCCAGCAATTCATAATCCTGAATAGAGATCGGTTTCAGCTTGGTATCCTTCAGCTTCTGAATGCGTAGTTTGAGTTTTCTGAACAGCCAGTTGGTAAACTTGAACAAGAAGAACTGTCCCACAAGCACCAGGATAAAGTACAAGATACGCTTACCCAACTGCCACAAGCTATGCTCCTTCTGCATGGCTTTCAGTTTGTCCACCACGACATGCCTCTTGCTGGCGGCCAGCTGGTCGCGGGTACAGTTTTCCCACAAAGCATCCTGATCGGTAAAGGAAATGATGACCTTTTCGCCATACATCAAGTCTGTAACAATATCCGTACTCTCTAAATAAACAGAGTCCGGACGCAGATTGAAACGCGTGCCCAATGCTTCGATGACGTTGCTTACATCTTTGGCTCGCTGTTGGGGCGTATGCCCTCCACGCTTGGCATACAGATAGAACAAAGTGTCCTTCTCCACCACCACCGGAATACCCGGTGTCACCGTCCGCAACGAATCAATGCGTTGTTTCTGCAATGCCAGCTTCACCGAATCGGCCGCATAGCCCGCCAACTTCATCTGCTCCATTTCCATCCGCAGGTTCGCCTCATTCAGCCGGGCTGTTTCCAACTCCTGCCGGACAAGCGACAACTGAATCGAATCGGAGTCAGTCCTTGCCACTGTGACACTCCCCACACTATCCTCACCTAAAACACTGAGCACTTTATCTACCAACTGAGCTGACACTCCGTCTGCCAGCATCAACAGCCAACAAAGACAGAAAGCACGGATAACCTTCATATATAAACTTCTTGATTTGATTCTTTAATTATGCAAATATACCCAATAAATGCTTCAAACATACGGAATGTTTTTAACTTCCTATCCTAATCAACATAACTTTTTCATGCAAACATGAAAGTTCTGTATCCGGTTTGCATTATCTTTGTACTCAAAATTGACATACCTATGGATATATTGTTTCTTGTCGGAGGACTGCTCCTCATTCTTCTGGGTGCCAATGGCTTGACAGACGGTGCCGCATCCGTTGCCAAACGTTTCCATATACCGTCCATCGTCATCGGGCTTACCATTGTCGCCTTCGGTACTTCCGCACCGGAACTCACCGTCAGCATATCCTCTGCCCTAAAAGGCAGTGCAGACATTGCCATCGGCAATGTGGTGGGAAGCAATACGTTCAATACCCTGATGATTGTGGGTTGTACGGCCCTTTTTGCCCCGATAGCCATTACCCGTAACACACTGAAACGCGAAATACCCCTTTGCATCCTTTCATCCTTCGCCCTGCTGATTTGTGCCAACGACGTCTTACTGGACAGCAGTGGGGAGAACATACTCAGCATCACCGACGGCCTATTGCTGCTATGCTTCTTTACCATTTTTCTGAGTTATACTTTTGCCATTGCAAAAAGGGATGGAAGTATGAAGGAACCGGAAAAGGAGCACTTACAGGAAGAAGACGAAATCAGGCTGTTACCCGCGTGGAAATCCGCCCTATACATTCTCGGCGGACTTGCCGGCCTCATCATCGGAGGTAATTTCTTTGTAGACGGTGCCAGCGGCATAGCCCGCGGATTGGGTGTCAGCGAATCCATCATCGGTCTCACGCTCGTAGCAGGCGGCACTTCATTACCCGAACTCGCCACCTCCATCGTAGCCGCCTTGAAGAAAAACCCCGAAATAGCCATCGGAAACGTCATCGGAAGTAATCTCTTCAATATATTCTTCGTACTGGGTTGTTCGGCCTCCATCACTCCACTGCGTCTGACGGGCATCACCAATTTCGATTTGTGGGTACTCGTAGGGTCCAGCATCCTGCTTTGGCTGTTCGGTATCTTTTTCGGGAAACGCATCATCACCCGGGTGGAAGGAAGCATTCTGATTCTCTGCTACATTGCCTACACAGCGGTACTGATATACAACCTCTAACAGCAAATTTACAAACACCCTACGCGGTATTTTAAAGATTATCACGTATTTTTAAATAAGGCAAGCTGTACCTCGGCATAAAAAATAAGCAAGCTTATTTTGTTCTGCTCTCAGTTTGCATTACCTTTGTGGTCTCAATATTGAACAACTATGGCAATTACAATCAAGAAAGTAACCACAAGACGGGAACTGGAGCGCTTTATCCGTTTCAACTACCTGCTATACAAAAACAACCCTTATTCCGTCCCCGACCTTTTCGATGACATGCTCAACACCTTCAACAAGAAGAAAAACGCTGCATTCGAATTTTGTGAAGCCGACTATTTCCTGGCTTATCGGGAAGGTAAAATCGTAGGACGTGTAGCTGCCATCATCAACCACAAGGCAAACCAAACCTGGAACAAAAAGGAAGTCCGCTTCGGCTGGATAGACTTCATCGATGATGCGGAAGTCTCCGATGCCCTGATTCGCACCGTGGAAGAATGGGGAAAAGAACGGGGAATGACACATATACAAGGCCCGCTGGGATTCACAGATTTCGATGCCGAAGGTATGCTCATCGAAGGATTCGACCAGCTCAGCACCATGGCCACCATTTATAACTATCCCTACTATCCGCAACATCTGGAACGCATGGGCTTTGAGAAGGATGCCGATTGGGTGGAGTACAAAATCTACATTCCCGACGCCATACCCGACAAGCACAAGCGCATCTCCGACCTCATCCAGCGCAAGTATAACCTCAAGGTAAAGAAATACACATCTGCCAAGAAGATTGCCCAAGACTACGGTCAGGCCATCTTCGAACTGATGAACGAAGCCTATCAGCCACTCTATGGCTATTCTGCACTGAGCCAACGGCAGATTGACCAATACGTCAAGATGTACCTGCCCATCCTCGACCTACGCATGGTGACATTGATTACCGATGCCGATGACCAGCTGCTTGCCGTAGGCATTTCCATGCCGTCACTCGCCGAAGCGTTGCAAAAAGCCCACGGGCGCCTGCTTCCTATGGGTTGGTATCACCTGGCCAAGACCATCTTCTTGAAGAAATATCCCAAGATGCTCGATTTGCTGCTGGTTGCCGTGAAACCGGAGTATCAGAACAAGGGGGTAAATGCATTGTTGTTCTCCGACCTTATCCCCGTCTATCAGCAACTTGGTTTCGAGTATGCCGAGAGTAATCCGGAGCTGGAGCTGAACGGCAAGGTGCAAGCGCAGTGGGAGTACTTCAAGACGGAACAGCATAAACGGAGAAGATGCTTTGTGAAAGGAATAAAATAAGTTCTAAATCCAGAATATAAGCTTGTCAGAAGTCCATAAAAGACATTATTTTTTTGCGAACCCCCGAATTTCTCATTACCTTTGTCGCAATGCGCAATATGAAGGAATAACGTACTTATGGAAGATAACAACAATATGACCCTGCCGCTGGAAGAAGCAGACAACAATATCACAGAGAGCCCCGTTTCCAGCGTGGAATATACCGACGACAACATCCGCCACCTGGACGACATGGAGCATATCCGTGTCCGTTCCGGTATGTACATAGGCCGTCTGGGCGACGGCTCACAGAACGATGACGGCATCTATGTGTTGCTGAAAGAAGTGATGGACAACAGCATCGACGAGTTCAAGATGGGTGCCGGAAAGCGTATAGAAGTGACTATAGAAGACAGTCTGCGTGTCAGCGTACGCGACTATGGACGAGGCATTCCGCAAGGCAAACTGGTAGAGGCGGTCAGCAAACTGAATACCGGGGGTAAATATGATTCAAAGGCTTTCAAGAAAAGTGTCGGACTGAACGGCGTGGGCATCAAGGCGGTCAATGCGCTGAGTAGCCGTTTCGAGGTACGCAGTTACCGCGACGGCAAAGTACGTACCGCCATCTTCGAGAAAGGAACGCTGTTGAGTGATGTGACCGAAGACTCGACAGAAGAAAGCGGAACCTATATCTTCTTCGAACCGGACGCCACACTCTTCCTGAACTATTCCTTCCAGAACCAGTTCGTAGAAACCCTGTTGCGCAACTACACCTACCTGAATACGGGCCTCACCTTCATTTACAACGGCCAGCGCATCGTTTCCCGCCACGGGCTGGAGGACTTGCTGAAAGACAACATGACCAGCGAAGGCCTTTACGACATCATCCACCTAAAAGGAGAGGACATCGAGATTGCCTTCACACACACCAACCAATACGGCGAAGAGTACTACTCCTTTGTCAACGGGCAACACACCACCCAAGGCGGCACACACCAGACTGCCTTGAAGGAACACATTGCCCGTACCATCAAGGAGTTCTACAACAAGAACCAGGAATATGCCGACATCCGCAACGGACTGGTAGCCGCCATTGCCATCGACGTGGAGGAACCCATGTTCGAGAGCCAGACCAAAACGAAACTGGGCAGCAACAACATGTGGCCTGCCGCGCCGCAGGAACACAAGCCCGCCGGCCCCACGGTGAACAAATACGTAGGAGACTTCATCAAGACGGAAGTGGACAACTACCTCCACAAGAACCCGCTTGTGGCCGAAGTGATGCTGCAAAAGATACAAGACTCCGAGAAAGAGCGCAAAGCCATTGCCGGCGTCACCAAGCTGGCACGCGAACGCGCTAAGAAAGCCAACCTGCACAACCGCAAGCTGCGCGACTGCCGCTACCACTTGAGTGACGGTAAAGGCAAAGACCAGGAAACCGAATCCTGCATCTTCATTACCGAGGGAGACTCCGCCAGCGGTTCCATCACCAAGAGCCGCGACGTGAATACCCAAGCAGTATTCAGCCTGCGTGGTAAACCGCTAAATTCCTACGGACTCACCAAGAAAGTAGTTTATGAAAACGAAGAATTCAACTTGCTTCAAGCAGCCTTGAATATAGAAGACGGCATAGAGACACTGCGCTACAACAAAGTCATCGTAGCTACCGATGCCGATGTGGACGGCATGCACATCCGCCTGCTCATCATCACCTTCTTCCTGCAGTTCTTCCCCGACCTGATAAAGAAAGGGCATGTATATATCCTGCAAACCCCTCTCTTCCGCGTGCGCAACAAAAAGAAGACAAGTTATTGCTATACAGAGGAGGAACGTGTGAAAGCCATTGAAGAACTGGGTCCCAACCCCGAAATCACCCGATTCAAAGGTCTGGGAGAAATCTCGCCCGACGAGTTCAAGCATTTTATCGGCAAGGATATGCGTCTGGAACAAGTGTCCCTGCGCAAGACAGACCTCGTAAAAGAGCTGCTGGAATTCTACATGGGTAAGAATACCATGGAACGACAAAACTTTATTATCAACAACTTGGTTATAGAAGAAGATTTGGCATCATGAGAAGAGCTATCTTTCCGGGAACATTCGACCCGTTTACTATCGGACACTCTTCGGTAGTGAGCCGTGCACTGACTTTTATAGACGAAATCGTCATAGGCATCGGCATCAATGAAAATAAGAATACGTATTTCCCCTTGGAAAAGCGCGAACAAATGATACGAGACTACTACCGGAACGAGCCGCGCATCATTGTGCAGTCCTATGACTGCCTGACTATCGACTTTGCCCGGCAGGTAGATGCCAGTCTGATAATACGCGGCATACGCACCGTGAAGGATTTCGAATACGAGGAAACCATTGCCGACATCAACCGCAAACTGACCGGCATAGAAACCATCCTGCTCTTCACCGAGCCGGAACTTACCTGCGTCAGTTCCACCACCGTGCGCGAACTGCTGCAATACGGCAAGGACATAAGCATGTTCATACCGGAGGGAATGGAGATTAGGGATTAAGGATAAAGGATTAGGGATTAAGGATAAAGGATTAGGGATTAAAATGGAAATGATGAAAAAACTATTTACTATTATAATATGTATATGCGCGGTGACGGCACAAGCGCAAAAGCCGAACAATGAAGCCCTGCGCAAACTGCAAATGGCAGAGTTTGCCATCACCAACCTTTATGTGGACAAGGTGGATGAAGACAAGCTGGTGGAAGAAGCCATCATCAAGATGCTGGCACAACTCGACCCGCACTCCACCTACAACAACGCCGAAGAAGTGAAGAAGATGAACGAGCCGTTGCAAGGCAATTTCGAGGGCATCGGCGTACAGTTTCAGATGATAGAAGATACCCTGCTTGTGATACAACCCGTGAGCAACGGACCTTCCGAGAAGGTGGGCATCCTTGCCGGCGACCGTATCGTAGCCGTCAATGACAGCGCCATTGCCGGAGTAAAAATGAGCACGGAAGATATTATGAGCCGCCTGCGCGGACCGAAAGACTCGGAAGTGAAACTCACCATCGTGCGCCGTGGCGTGGACGACCAGCTGTACTTCACCGTGAAGCGTGACAAAATTCCCATCCTCAGCCTGGACGCATCTTACATGATACAACCCAAAACCGGCTATATCCGTATCAACCGCTTCGGGGCAACCACCGCCGAAGAGTTTGCAGAAGCCCTGAAAAGCCTGCAAAAGAAAGGAATGAAAGACCTCATCCTCGACCTGCAAGGAAATGGAGGAGGGTATCTGAATGCCGCCATCGACCTTGCCAACGAATTTCTGAAGCAAAAAGAACTCATCGTCTACACCGAAGGAAGGGCCGCACGCCGCAGTGATTTCTTTGCCAAAGGTACGGGCAACTTCAAGAACGGCCGTCTCATCATATTGGTGGACGAGTACTCCGCTTCTGCCAGTGAAATCGTGACCGGAGCCATCCAGGACTGGGACAGAGGCGTGGTAGTAGGACGCCGCACCTTCGGCAAGGGATTAGTACAGCGTCCTATCGACCTGCCGGACGGTTCCATGATTCGCCTCACTATCGCCCGCTACTATACTCCTTCGGGCCGTTGTATCCAGAAGCCTTACGACAGCACCGCCAACCTCGACAGCCGCCTAACCGGCGAGAACAGTCAGGATAAGTATAACCAGGAACTGATAGACCGCTTCAATCATGGAGAAATGATTCATGCGGACAGTATCCATTTTGCCGACTCCCTGAAAGCACAGACCAAGCGTATGGGACGTACCGTTTACGGAGGTGGAGGTATCATGCCCGACTTCTTCGTCCCCATCGACACTACCCAGTACACAGACTATCACCGCAACCTCGTAGCCAAAGGCGTGGTTATCAAAGCCACTACCGGCTACATCGAGAAGCACCGGAAGGAGTTGCAGAACAAATACAAGAAATTCGAAGCCTTCAACGAGAAGTTCGAGATAGACGATAACTTCCTTGCCGAAATACGTACGCTTGCCGACAAAGAGAAAATCAAGTTTGACGAGAAACAGTACAACCAATCCCTACCGCTCATCAAGACACAACTTAAAGCCTTGATAGCCCGTGACCTATGGGACATGAACGAATACTTCCAAGTGATGAACAGCACGAACCAGAGCGTGCAGCAAGCTCTAAAAGTGCTGAACGAAGGCATCTACAGCACTATTATCCAATAGCCGACTTGAAACAAACTTAGGCGCGGATTATGCGGATTTAGTTTATCTAACTCCGCGTATTCCGCGTAATTCGCGCCTAAAATCATTCTCCGAACAGCCACTTATTCAGCCACTTGTTGACGTAGATGTTGACCACAGCACATCCAGCACCGATTGCAGCCCCCGCCAACACATCTGACGGATAATGCACTCCCTCGTTCATACGGGAAACTCCCACGGAACAAGCCCACAGGGCAGACGGAGCTATCACATACCATTTAGGATACTTTACACTGAGCGAGGTGGCAAGGGCAAAAGCCGTCGCCGTATGTCCGGAAGGAAAAGACGGGCTGCCTTCATGGCTATATGCATGCACTCTGTCGGGATATTTATCATAAGGACGCTCACGGTCCACCAGATATTTCATTCCATAAGTCACAACAAAAGCCCCCGCTACACTTGTACCTACGTAGACCGCATCTTTCAGCAAACCCTTATCATGTTTTATCCAAGCGGCAACCGCCATCGCCACCGGAACACCGACAGCAACATAGGGCTCCGAACGTGAAATTATCTTATTATAGTTACGGACAAACTTGCCATCCCAACTGTTAACCCGATGCAAAGTGTTAATATCCCAATTCTGTGCCGAAAGACCGGATACAACAAGGCAGATAAAATATACAAAAAAAATAGCCTTTTTCATAAGTCCTTTATATTAGTTTGACGCAAAGATAGGACAAATAGATAGAGTTTTCACAAAAAAATTCTATCTTTGTTGCCACATTTATAATAATTCGCTAATCATTTCATGAGACTGGAAACTTGCTGCAACCGACAGATTGATTGTATGGTATGTCCCCAAAAATCAGAAGGAGTATTGGTTTACCGCCACTACCCCAAGGGACAACATTTCTCTGCTGAAAAGTGCACACAGAACTGCATGATATTTATGCTGAAAGGTGAATTACTTGTAAACAGTGACGAATATCCGGGCACCACTCTCCAAAGCCGCCAGCTCATCTTGCAAGCCATCGGCTCCAAAGTAGAACTCCTGGCTTTGACCGAAGTGGAATATATTGTCTATTGGTTCACCGAGCTTCCTCTGATTTGCGAAGAGCGCTACAAGGAGATACTGAAACGCTCGGAAGCCCCCTTGACTTATACCCCGCTTACCGCGATTTCCATGCTCGAAGGGCTCCTGAAAAGCCTTGCCTGCTACCTCAACGAGCAACCCTATGCGTGCAGCAAATACATTGAAATGAAATGCCAGGAATTGGTATACATATTGACATGCTACTATCCGCTACACCAAATCAGTACATTCTTCTACCCCATCAGCACTTATACGGAAAGCTTCCAATATTTCGTCATGCAGAACTACGACAAGGTGAAGAATGTGGAAGAGTTTGCCCACCTCGGTGGATATACCACCACCACATTCCGCCGTCTGTTTAAAAATATGTATGGGGTCCCGGTCTATGAATGGATTCTGGACAAGAAACGTGAAGGAATTCTGAACGACCTGCAATACACCAAACAACGCATTTCAGTCATCAGCGCCCGCTATGGCTTTGATTCCCTATCCCACTTTGCCCACTTCTGCAAAGACTCTTTCGGAGACACGCCCCGCGCCCTGAGAAAACGTTCAGCAAACGGAGAAAAGATTTCCATTATCTGCAAAGAGCAAGGCAAAGACCAGGAGGACGAGTAAACCTTTTACTTGTCCGTAAACTTCGCATTCTGCCGGATTACGGAATTATTTCTTTAATCGCTTGCTTTATCGCTGGATTTCTCCTATTTTTGCGAAACATTTACAGAAGTATCCTGATAGAACAAATTTTCAAACTATTAAATAACTTAAATTCAATCATTTATGTGGTTAAGTAATTCATCTGTAGGAAGGAAAGTGGTGATGAGCGTTACCGGTATCGCCCTTGTCCTGTTTCTGACATTTCACATGGCGATGAACCTGGTTGCATTAGTCTCGGCTAATGGCTACAACATGGTTTGTGAGTTCCTGGGAGCAAACTGGTACGCATTGGTGGCTACGGTAGGTCTGGCTGCCTTATTCATCATCCACATCATCTACGCTTTCTGGCTGACTATGCAGAACCGTAAGGCACGTGGTAGCGAACGTTATGCCGTTACGGAAAAGCCCAAGACTGTGGAATGGGCTTCTCAGAACATGCTCGTACTGGGTATCATCGTAATCGTGGGTTTGGGCCTGCACCTGGTAAACTTCTGGGCTAAAATGCAGCTTCCCGAGTTGATGCACAACATGGGCATGCATGCCGACACCCTCACGCTGGCATATGCAGCCAACGGTGTCTATCACATTCAAAACACCTTCAGCAATCCGGTATTCGTAGTGCTTTACCTCGTTTGGCTGGGCGCATTGTGGTTCCACCTCACTCACGGTTTCTGGAGCTCCATGCAGTCTTTGGGCTGGAACAACAAAGTATGGATTAACCGTTGGAAATGTATCTCCAACATCTATTCTACTATCGTTGTCCTCTGCTTCGCTCTGGTAGTTGTCGTATTCTTTGCAAAATCATTGTGCGGCGCTTGCTAAATTCAAATTGTAAATGACTAAATTGTAAATTGCATTATGACTAAGATAGATTCTAAAATACCGGAAGGACCGGTGGCTGAGAAATGGACCAATTATAAAGCTCACCAAAAATTAGTGAACCCTGCCAACAAGCGTCGTCTGGACATCATCGTAGTAGGAACCGGACTTGCCGGTGCCAGTGCTGCCGCCTCTCTGGGCGAAATGGGTTTCAGAGTATTCAACTTCTGCATCCAGGACTCTCCGCGCCGTGCACACTCCATCGCTGCACAAGGTGGTATCAATGCTGCTAAGAATTACCAAAACGACGGTGACTCTGTATACCGTCTGTTCTACGATACAGTAAAGGGTGGCGACTACCGTGCCCGCGAAGCTAACGTTTACCGTCTGGCTGAAGTATCCAACAATATTATCGACCAATGCGTTGCACAAGGTGTTCCTTTCGCCCGCGAATACGGCGGTACACTGGACAACCGTTCTTTCGGTGGTGCTCAGGTATCCCGTACTTTCTATGCCAAGGGTCAGACCGGACAGCAGCTGTTGCTGGGTGCATACTCTGCATTGAGCCGCCAGGTGAACGTAGGCACTGTGAAACTGTATACCCGCTACGAAATGGAAGACGTTGTCCTCATTGACGGACGTGCCCGCGGTATCATTGCAAAGAACCTCGTTACCGGTAAATTGGAACGTTTTGCCGCCCACGCTGTGGTAATCGCTACCGGTGGTTACGGCAATGCCTACTTCCTTTCTACCAATGCAATGGCATGTAACTGCTCTGCAGCAATGGCTTGCTACCGTAAAGGTGCCTGGTTTGCCAACCCTGCTTACGTACAGATTCACCCCACTTGTATCCCGGTTCACGGCGACAAGCAGTCTAAGCTGACTTTGATGTCCGAATCTCTGCGTAACGATGGTCGTATCTGGGTTCCGAAGAAGCTGGAAGATGCCAAGAAACTGCAGGAAGGTACACTGCAAGGAAAAGATATTCCCGAGGAAGACCGCGACTACTACCTGGAACGCCGTTATCCGGCATTCGGTAACCTCGTTCCGCGTGACGTTGCCAGCCGCGCTGCCAAAGAACGCTGCGACAAGGGCTTCGGCGTGAACAACACCGGTCTTGCCGTATTCCTTGACTTCTCCGAAGCTATCAACCGTCTGGGTAAAGATGTCGTTGCACAACGTTACGGCAACCTCTTCGATATGTATGAAGAAATCACTGATGTCAGCCCATACGAAAACCCGATGATGATTTATCCGGCTATCCACTATACCATGGGTGGTATCTGGGTTGACTACGAACTGATGACCTCCATCAAGGGACTGTTCGCCATCGGTGAATGTAACTTCTCCGACCACGGTGCAAACCGCCTCGGTGCTTCCGCCCTGATGCAAGGTCTGGCCGATGGTTACTTCGTATTGCCTTACACTATCCAGAACTATCTGGCCGACCAGATTACAGTTCCCCGTTTCTCTACCGACCTGCCCGAATTTGCAGCTGCAGAAAAGGCCGTTCAGGAGAAGATTGACTGGATGATGAACATCAAGGGTAAGAAGTCTGTAGACTCTATCCACAAGGAACTGGGCCACATTATGTGGGAATATGTAGGTATGGGACGTACGGCCGAAGGCTTGAAGGAAGGTCTGAAGAAGCTGAAAGAAGTCCGCAAGGAGTTCGAGAAAGAACTGTTCATCCCGGGCGACAAGGAAGGTATGAATGTAGAACTCGACAAGGCTATCCGTCTGTACGACTTCATCACTATGGGCGAGCTGGTTGCTTACGATGCACTGAACCGTAACGAAAGCTGCGGCGGTCACTTCCGTGAAGAATATCAGACTGAAGAAGGCGAAGCCAAGCGTGACGATGAAAACTACTTCTACGTGGCTTGCTGGGAATATCAGGGTTCTGACGAAAAGGAACCGGTATTGCTGAAAGAGCCGCTGGTTTACGAAGCAATCAAGGTACAGACTCGTAACTACAAGAGCTAATCGGGAAGTTGAACATTTAAAGAATTAAAGAAAATGGATAAAAATATATCATTTACGCTCAAGGTATGGCGCCAGAAGGGTCCGAAAGCAAAAGGCGCTTTTGAAACATACCAAATGAAAGATATCCCGGGCGATACTTCATTCCTCGAAATGCTGGATATCTTGAACGAACAGCTGATTTCTGAAGGTAAAGAACCGGTTGTATTCGACCACGACTGCCGCGAAGGTATCTGCGGTATGTGTTCGCTCTACATCAACGGACATCCCCACGGTCCTGCAACCGGCGCTACGACTTGCCAGATTTATATGCGTCGTTTCAACGACGGCGATACCATCACTGTTGAACCGTGGCGCTCTGCCGGTTTCCCGGTTATCAAGGACTTGATGGTCGACCGTACGGCCTACGACAAGATTATGCAGGCAGGCGGCTACGTCAGCGTACGTACCGGTGCTCCCCAGGATGCCAACGCTATCCTGATTCCGAAGCCCATCGCTGACGAGGCTATGGATGCTGCCAGCTGTATCGGTTGTGGTGCTTGTGTGGCTGCTTGTAAGAACGGTTCTGCTATGCTGTTCGTTTCTGCCAAGGTGAGCCAGCTGAACCTGTTGCCCCAAGGCAAACCGGAAGCATTGCGCCGTGCCAAGGCTATGTTGAGCAAGATGGACGAACTCGGTTTCGGTAACTGTACAAACACTCGTGCGTGCGAAGCTGAATGCCCGAAGAATGTTTCCATCAGCAACATTGCTCGCCTGAACCGCGACTTTATCATTGCGAAACTGAAAGACTAATCCGGTCTTTCTGCAAATAATATAGGATGCGCTTCGGATAAACCTTTTGAGCAAGCTCAGATTTATCACTCAGCTTTCACTATATTTGATTAATATCACAAGAGACTCCTCTGCCGGGAAACCGCCGGAGGAGTTTTTTTATGACATGCCGTTTACTTCAGATAAATTGCCGGCACGCAAGCTACGGGGAGAAGCCCCGAAATTCTTTTTGCAGAAATTGGAAAAATGAGGCAGCGATTCAAAGCCATATTTATAGCAAATCTCTGATATAGAAGCATCCGTATAACGAAGTTCATAAACCACGCTTTCCTTCCTCCGTTCCATCATCCACTCGTACACCGGTTGATGAAAAACAGAATTGAATATACGCCGGAAAGTAGCTACTGTATATCCTCCCAACTGGGCAAGTTCCTCTACCGTCTTGACTTTGGCATGATTCTGCAAGACAAAGTAGTGGAAGGAATTAGTATACTGGGCAAGAGGATGTATCAGCATGGAAAGCTCATAGTCGGAGTAGTAATTTCCAAGAATGAAAGCAAGTTCTTTCCGTTTGAAACAAAGTATTTCCCGGCAAATCTTCTCCTCGGACAAATAGGCCTTGGAACTTTCCAGAAAGAGCTGCAACTCGGGAGTAATGGTCAAAGGATAGAATATCAATGGAGGGGTAACCTCTTTCATAATATGGTTATACCGGTCCTCACAGAAGAATTCAGGCTTACTGAACCGGTAACAAACGCATTCCACATCCGTCATGGCAAGTATTTCGTACTTGGAACCAATAGCTTGAAGGATGAACTCACCTGCATGCAACACAGTTCCCGCATACTCCTTACTGTTGACAAGCACTTCTCCTTTCAGCAGGAAAATTATAATATTTTCCTCACACTTTCGCGCCGGCAGATGGAATCCTCTGGGGTGGGAAGCATATATTATTGCATTGTCCACAGCCTTGGGACATTGAGCGCATTGTTTTTTACCTCTGCAAGCAGAAGAGTTGGGCATCGGCAAGTAGATTTGTTTGTTTGTTGCAGTGACAAAAATAGATAAATAATACTCATAAAAGAAACATTCCCCGAAAACTTTCATAAAGAAGTTTCGGGGAATGAATAAAATAGAAGTAATTCAGTTTTTTATTGCGGACAGTGCCGTTTTATTTTTCCACGTTCGTATCATCAGCCGTACTCCATGGACCAACTTCAGGTACAAAGGTTACTTTTGCCGCCTTATTGGCCAGCGTCAGCGTATAACGTATCTTTTTGCCTTCACCCCAGGCTTGTGTATCATTCAAGTCAATGGCGGAAGTTACAGTATCAAGAAGAACGTCTTTCTCATAGATGTCATAGACAACATTGATTTTGGCATTCGTATCCAACGTCTGGGGCATCAACATCCAGGCTGCATTCATTTCCACACCCGTTGTATTCACTTCCAATGCACTGCCGGCAATCGTATGCGCATAAGTGGCTGTTCCTTCTTGTGACTTCCATGTTGAATCATCAAAACCATAAGTTCCCTTATTGTGCACGCCGGATATTGTAAGTGTTTTCAGTTTATAAGTCAAAGCGTCGGCTGCCTTGACAGTGAAATTTATTTGGGTCAGTATATGGCCGAATTTCAAAGATACCCCACTGGCATTTGATGCCTTGGTTGCATCCGTCACTTTCGCGGCTACCAAGTCCGTTTGGGCAGCTACATCTGCTACCGTATAAGTAATGGAAGGATATATAGCACCAGCAGCCGGTTGATTGTACGTCAAGGCTCCGGTACCCGGATTCCCGTAAGCAAAGAACTGCAAGTTATCCGTCATTGGCCAATAATATGTTCCCCCAGTCAAACTCCAGTTGGGAGCACTATAGGTTACTTTAACATCTGTCATGAATTCCTTCATCGCATCAAAAGTCGCAACGGAGGCCATTGCTGTCGCTCCCGTATTATAAGCATACACAGTGAACCCTACCTTCTGCAATTCCGGCAAATCAGTCACTGTGGCTCTCGTAGTGTTACCCACTACTGTTCCCAATTTAATCTCTGCCTTTTGTCCGGCATTCTCTATCTCCTCACTTTCCGAGCAACTCATTACTGCTGCTGCAGCCAAAGCCAAAAATAAAACCTTCTTCATAATTGTCTGTTATTAAAGTTAATATATTTATTTGTCTGTTTGCTATCAATTCACTGGTAGCTCCACATCCGTCTCATCATCCCAATCGTCCACATCGCCACCAATCCCTCCATCTCCTTCATCGGTTCCCGGTTCCAAATCATCCACCACAACCTTGTCCTCCGGTACGGGAACTTCGATAT
This sequence comes from Bacteroides uniformis, assembly GCF_025147485.1. Lineage (NCBI taxonomy): Bacteria > Pseudomonadati > Bacteroidota > Bacteroidia > Bacteroidales > Bacteroidaceae > Bacteroides > Bacteroides uniformis. The sequence goes on from NZ_CP102263.1 coordinate 1,092,750, forward strand.
GGATTTCCGACCCAGGAACGCCCACATCAGGTTCTTCTTCGCCTCCTCCCGAGGGAGGAGCTGTTTCAATCACTTCCGTGATGTCTACCTTCACCTCTTGAACCGTTTTATCTCGTTTCACAATCTTCAGTGTCAGCAACATAGGACTATCCGCACGGGTCTTGGTATCTTTCAGTAATACAAAACTGGAGAAATACCCCCATAAAAGCCCGTTTTCACGCTTTGTATCCACACATATAGGTACCTCGCTCAAATGGCAAGCACGGTTGCCTATAAAGTAACTTCCGTTCAAGCCGTCCACATGGCAGATGATGCTCGATATTCTATCCCATCCTTCCACCTTTATATCAAAGGAATAATGGTCCACTACCGCTTCCGGCTTCCAGTCCAACGGAAGCGCCACATCACTCTGCCCTATTTCCACCTCGTCCAAAGCCACCACATACAAAGGGTCGGGCGACCAAACCATATTTTCGTGTACATCCAGCCCCGTACAGTGTCCCGTAAAAGCCTCAATCGTCTCATAACTCTCGTCGCCCCGTATCTGTATACTCTCCGTATTGAAGTTATAGGCCACCACCGCATACTTCCCCGGCGGTACCTTCACCTCACCCCCTCCGGCAGGCAGATAACTTTCAACCTTTCTCCCCTGAGTATCTTTCGGATAGAAGATAATCCGCATGGTCTGCGGCAGCTTATCCGTCACCCCTTTCCAATCCAGTTTAATCTGTACTCCGCTAACGGGATAATCATCCAGCATATCGCGGAAGTCACAGCTTCCCAGCATTGGCAACAGTCCGAAGAACAGCCAGAGAATCATATGCCGTGCATCTTTCATACCACTCATCTCCCCGACGTTAGAAGCCATACCAAAGAAATTTTTGCTTTTGTCGGCCCGATAAAGTGATACTTTCCACTACTGACCCAAACCAAGTCATTTCCATAAGAAGTATATTTCCTGTACTCCGTATCCAAGTATCCAATGCCCACACTGAATTCAATCGCCAGATGCCGAGCCAGTGGACGCACGTATCCATAAGTTATTCCTGCAGCTGCGTAATACTTCCCCCGGTATCCCTTCTCCTTTTTCAACTGAAAATCATAGGTACCTCCTTCGGCATATGCTCCCAGGAAGTGTCCGGACAATCTTCCGCGCGTATGGCGGTTTCCCAACCAGTAACGCGCCTCTGTCCCTCCCGAAAGGAGCTGATAGCAGAAATTACATCCGCTGTCAGACCACCAAGGGCATTTGTACTCAACATTCAAAGACCACCTCTTTCCCAATGGCAGCTCCACTTCTATGTTCGGAGCCAAGGCCAGGTCGTAAAGCAAATTATTTTTTAACGCCAGCACCGTTTTACAAGTATGGCTATGGGATTCTGCCGACTTATTCTGCCCTATTACCTGCCCCGACATCATACAAAAAAGGAGTAGCCAAAGGACATATATAAAAATGCGTTTTCCCATAATTTCGCGTTGTATATAAACAAAAGTAGAAGATAATTACCGAATAAAAATCACTTTCCATCACTCTTTTCAAAGGCTGAAAGGTTCTGTGAAACGATTGAAACAGATTTGCAACTTCTGCCTTATCCGGGACGCTGTGAATAGATTCTTCTCTCTCAAAAAGTCAATCCGTGTGCGAAAACAGTAAAATTCAGTGAAAGAAATACAAAAGAAGTAGCAGGAACATTCTGAAATTTGGAAGATAACAACGGGAACCTTACATTTGTAATGTGATTTTTTTCATAGTATTAGATTTAAGGTTAACAAAGGTTGGAGTACAGCGGTACTCCTTTTTTTATGCCCATACGTTTCTCCGAATGACAAAAAATAGCTATCTTCGATGGCTTTTATAACTGTTAAAGAAGAAAACATCACCACTTGAGCCCATTATGAAAAAACCGGTACTCGCATTGCTTTCCATAATCCTACTTACCGCAGGATGTTCCCAACGGCCTGCCGCCACCACCAAGATACCCCTGACCAGCGCACACCGTGGTGCCGCCACCATCGCTCCCGAAAACACAATGGCATCCGTAGATTCGTGCATCAAATACGGTGTAGGCAATATAGAATGCGATGTCTGCATCAGTAAGGACAGTGTCTTCTACGTACTGCACGATTCCACCCTCGACCGTACCACCAACGGTACCGGCGCCATCTCCCAATGGCTGTCCACCGACATCGACACACTGGATGCCGGCTCTTGGTTTGCGCCCCGATTTGCCGGACAACGGGTACTACGCCTTACCGACCTGCTACGCAAGGCCAAAGAGCACGGTTTAAGAATCACCATCGACTACCGCAACGGCGGTCTGCACCAATTACTGAACTTGATAAAGGACGAAGGCATGCTGGAAAACTGCAACTTCACCTTCAGCAAGGAGTATCATGCCAAATGCTTCAGAAAGATGGCACCCGAGGTAAGAACCCTGCAAGCCTACATCAAAAGTGAAAAGGACATAGAGCATGTCGTAAAGGAACTGCATCCCGACATCGCTGTCGTCTGGATTGACTCCCTTACCCCGCAATTCGTAAAGAAATGCCGTGAGCACAACCTGCAGGTACTGGCACTCGTCCTGGGGCTGGACGACAAGACGGAAGAGAACCAGAAGGCAGTCGACCTGGGGGTAGACATCATAGCGACGGACCACCCGGAAAAGTTCATCATGAAATACGGGAAACCGTCCATGTAAGGCAAGAGACCTGCCGCGCTCAAGTCAGCAAGTGATAGACACCGCCCACCATTGCCTTGACCACTCCCTTCATCTCCAACTCAAAAAGCAAGGCACTCATCCGGTTGACGGGTATGTCCGCTTCCACCACCATCGCATTGATATGGAGGTCTCCCTGCCGCATAAGAATACGCACAACGAGCTCCTCCTCTTCCGTCAGTTCCGGGAAGAGATTACGCTGGATACCTTCTGTCCGGGCAGGCTGCTCCGCTACGGCCCAGCCCATAATCTGCACAAACTCTTCCGCACTCTGGATAAGGGCGGCCTTGTTGTCGCGTATCAACCGGTTACAACCGATGGAAGATTCGTCCGTAACACGCCCCGGAACGGCAAAGCAGTCACGATGGTATCCCTCCGCCAACTCTGCAGTGATAAGGGAACCTCCCTTTGCGGCAGACTCCACCACAATGGTAGCATCACTCATACCCGCCACAATACGGTTGCGGCTGACGAAATTATGCTTGTCCGGATTCGTCCCGGTAAGGAATTCGGTCAACAGTCCGCCTTGTGCCAGCATGTCGATGGCTGTTTTCCGGTGTACATACGGATAGATGCGGTCCAGTCCGTGAGCAAGGACAGCAACGGTAGGGAGATGATTTGCCAAAGCGGCCTGATGGGCATGGATATCTATCCCGTAAGCCAGTCCGCTTACTACCAGCACATCGGGACAAAGAACGGCCAAATCGCGCAGGAAGTCGGCACAGAATTGCTTGCCGTAATCGGTGGCACGGCGTGTACCTACCATATCGATGACATGCAGGCGGTTGAAATCGGTGTTTCCTTTAAAGAAAAGTACAATCGGCGCATCCTCACATTCGCGCAAGCGGGAAGGGTAAGCCTCATCCTTCAACGTCAGGCAGGAAAGACGATTCTTCTCTACAAACTCCATCTCCTGCTCGGCACGCAGAAAGGCAGCGGGACAATCAAGAGCCGTCACTACCCCCGGATTCACACCGGGCATGATTTCGGGGAGCTCCTTCCGCCGACTGAATACTTCGGCAGCACTGCCCATACCCTCTATTAAACGCTTTGCCCCGATATGTCCTATACCGGGGCAAAGTGTGAGAGCTATGCTGCAAATCCGTTCGTCACTGTTCATTCCACCACAGATTACACAGATTCACACGGATTGAGATAAGGGGCAAAGAGACGGTCGAACAGTTCGCTATCGCTTAACCGTCCGTTCACCACACATACGGTTTCAACTATGCCTTTGAGACAGACTTTGCCGTCGGAAGCACGGAAGATATCTTGGTAAAAGACGTACTTGATACCCTCCTTCTTCATGTAGAGTTTGGAGACAAACTCGTCACCACTCCTCAGGGGAGTCTTGAAAGCCATATTGATACGTGCCACTACCGGGTCTACCCCCTGCTCGTGCAGTCCGGCAAAGCTGACGCCGGCACTCAACAGAAACTCATGGCGCGTATGCTCCAGATAATGCTGATAATTGGCATTATTGACGATGCCTTGCAGGTCGCATTCATAGTCGCGCACCTTCATGGGAAGTTCATAGATATAATTCATATTTACTATTGGACTATTTACTATTTGATACTTAGCCACGTTGTTTCTCCACATCCAAGCCTTTGAACTTCTTCAGTTCCTCTACGCTGACCAGCTTGTAGAGTTTGTCACTGGGACGTATTTTCACCGATTTCATCGAGAAATGCTGGCCTTTCTTTACAGTCTGCACGGGTTTCAAATCGACGCGTGCCTCGTCCAAAGTGACGAATTCGGCACCCGTTGTGGGACCCGTAATCAGCAACTTGTCGCCTACGCTCACTTCGGCTGCTTCTACCAGGAACTCTGCCACACCGATGTTTGAGAAGTAGCGGATGCCCTTACCCACATAGATTTTACGTTCCGTAGCGGCAGAGCCGTAGTTCTTGGTCCATTCGCCCAAGCGTTGTCCCAGGTAGTAGCCGTCCCAGAAACCACGATTGAAGACCGTCTTCAAACGTTCGTCCCACCGGGCAATTTTCTCATCGGTGAATGTATCGTCCAGATAGGAACGGATGGCTTCTTTGTAACACTCCACTACCGTGCGCACGTACTCGGGTCCGCGGGCACGTCCTTCTATTTTGAAAACACGAACACCTGCATCCAGCATCTTGTTCATGAAGTGGATAGTTTTTAAGTCTTTGGGGGACATGATGTATTGGTTGTCCACCTCCAATTCCACATCCGTCTCCTTGTCGCGCACCGTATAACTACGGCGGCATACCTGCATGCAGGCACCGCGGTTGGCGGAGTGGTTCATTTCATGCAATGAGAGATAACACTTTCCGCTGACTGCCATGCAAAGCGCACCGTGGCAGAACATCTCTATACGTATCTGCTCTCCACTGGGACCGCAGATATTCTCCTCACGGATATGTCGGTAGATTTCTGCCACCTGCTCCAAATTCAGCTCACGCGCCAGCACCACCACATCGGCAAACTGCGCATAGAAGCGCAGGGCTTCCACGTTGCTGATGTTGAGCTGTGTGCTGAGGTGTACCTCCTGCCCTATCTGCCGGGCATAGCTCATCACTGCCACATCAGCGGCAATGACTGCCGAGATGCCTGCCGCCTTTGCCGCATCTACAATGGTACGCATCAGCGGAATGTCATGGTCGTATATAATGGTATTGACGGTGAGGTAGCTCTTCATGCCATGTTCGTCGCACGTCCGGGCTATTTCCCGCAAATCGTCGATAGTGAAGGTATTTGCCGAACGGGCACGCATGTTCAGGTTCTCGATACCGAAATAGATGGAGTCGGCACCTGCTTGTATGGCTGCTGCGAGAGATTCGCGCGAGCCTACCGGTGCCATGATTTCGAAGTCACTGATTGAGTGTTTCATCATTTCTTTTTGAATTAGAGTATGCAAAGGTAGGCTTTTTTCTGTACTTTTGCGGACAAATCCGCTTAGATTATGAAGATTAAAGATATAGACCTGGGCCCACGCCCCGTATTCCTCGCCCCGATGGAGGACGTCACCGACCCTGCTTTCCGCCTGATGTGCAAGCACTTCGGAGCAGACATGGTATATACCGAGTTCGTTTCTGCCGATGCCTTGATACGCTCCGTAGGCAAGACCCAGCAGAAACTGAACATCAGCGATGAAGAGCGGCCCGTAGCCATACAGATATACGGACGGGACACCGCCACCATGGTAGAAGCCGCCCGCATTGTGGAGCAGGCACATCCGGACACGCTGGACATCAACTTCGGCTGCCCCGTGAAGCGCGTTGCCGGCAAGGGTGCCGGTGCCGGTATGCTACAGAACATTCCGCTGATGCTGGAAATCACCCGTGCCGTGGTAGATGCCGTGAAGATTCCCGTCACCGTGAAGACCCGCCTGGGCTGGGATGCCAACAGTAAAATCATCGTAGACCTTGCCGAGCAGTTGCAGGACTGCGGCATTGCCGCCCTCACCATCCACGGCCGTACCCGCGCCCAGATGTATACCGGCGAGGCGGACTGGACACTTATCGGCGAGGTGAAAAAGAACCCACGCATGCACATTCCCATCATCGGCAACGGTGATATCACCACTCCCCAACGGGCCAAAGAATGCTTCGACCTCTACGGTGTGGACGCCATCATGATAGGCCGTGCCAGCTTCGGCCGCCCGTGGTTCTTTAAGGAAGTGAAGCATTATTTGGAGACGGGCGAAGAACTCCCTCCGCCGAGTTCCGAATGGCGGCTGAACGTACTCCGCCAGGAAGTGGAAGACAGCGTCAACCTGCTGGATGAACGACGGGGCATACTGCACGTGCGCCGCCACCTGGCAGCAAGCCCGCTCTTCAAAGGGATTCCCAATTTCCGCGACACCCGGATAGCCATGCTGCGGGCAGAGACGAAGGAGGAACTGTACCGCATCTTCGAAGAGATAGAACCGTTGCTGCCATAGGAGAAAACCGCATACGATTTTTACCATCGAGTCCGATACTTGAGCAATCATCCTCACGCCCCTTCTTGAATAGCTTCTGAGAGGGGGGGAGTATTCAGACGCAGATGACACGCTTTGTTGCCATCCGCATAACTCACTGTCTGTCAGCAAGAAATTTTGCCAACCACTTGCCTTGCCCTTGGCAAACTTTTGCCATGCCTATGGCAAAGTTTTGCCAACGCGGTGGCAAAGCCTTGCCAATGGGAAGGCAAAACCTTGCCAACAAGGAGGCAAGAAAAAAACATTGTTTCTTTGGCAGAAAGAAACAAGTCCCTATATTCGTCTTCCCAAGAAAGAAAGAATCCCATAAATATGTCTTTATGAAAAAGAAAAAACTGCTCAAACAGCTCATCGTAAACTTCCAGCATTCACTTCCGGCAGAAGTTTATCCGCGTACATTGGTATTGCCCACAGACAGTGGAAAGATAATCACCGTGCCCGACTAGCGGAACATCGGCTGCGCAAACCATCGCTTGAACATCCACGTGGCCAGGATATAAATGCCGAAAGCCGATACGAAACCCACGATAGAGTCTATCAGGTAATGTGCCTGGATATAGACCGTAGCCCCGCACAACAGCAGATAGAAAGGAAACAAGCAGGCAAACAGACGCTTGCTGCCACGCCATGCCATAATCATCAGTACCGTAGACATTCCGACGTGCGAACTGGGAAAAGCAGCCGTGGGGCGCTCACCCACCTGCTGGGAACTCTCCACCAGGTTGTAGAAGAAGCCGTGCTCATAGCCCGGACCGGGAAGAAGTTCCTGATGGTGATGGAAATAGTCACCGATGGACGGGAAGATACCTTGCGCCACATGGTCGCTTCCAATGGCGGGGAAGTAGAACTGCGGCCCGGCAACGGGGACGAAAATATAAATAAGGTAATAGATGAAGAAAGCGGTGACGATGACGAACGAAACCTTCTCGAAAAGGTCGAAACGATAAAGGAAATACCACACCACCACCAGCAGAATCATCGGATAATAGAAGAAGTATCCCATATTGAACGGCTCGCTCACCCACATCTGCGGAAACCTTTCACAGAACCACACAGCAGGCTGTCCACCAAACATCCACTGCTCCACCGACGCGAACACGTGGTCGAGATTGGGGAATATCCGGTTGAACTCAAAGGTGTCGGGATACCAATAGGAAAGCAGTGACATCTGGATGGCTATGCGCACAAAGGCAGAGAACTTGCAGGGTGCCAGCCGGTAAAGATACATCAACAGGAACGTCATACCCGCAATGACAACACGGTCTGCAAGCATCTGCACCGGATGATCCATTTCCTGAAAAAGAAACAGAATGAGAATGGAAGTCAGCAAATTGTATATCAGCGTAATCTTCTCTACCGCAAAAAGCCCCTTACGGGTTTCTACCCTTTTAAATAAATCTAAAGCCATCCCTTATCCTTATACCAGGCAATGGTTTCCTTTACACCCCGTTCCAGGTCGTACTCAGGACTGAAGCCCAGTTCCTCGACGGCCGGCGTGATGTCACACTGCCAGTTGCGTTGTTTCATTATTCTATACTTGTCCGAATTGAGCGTACTGGTCTTGTTCTGCCGCTTCGCCCAAAATTCAGCGAGCAAAGATACGACTTTCAATACAATTAACGGACATCTCAGGCGAATAACAAACGGATTGCCCAATTCTTTCCTTATCAAATCGGAAAAAGCACGGCTGCTATACACCTTCCCGTCAGCCAGGAAATAGGCGCGGCGGGACACCTGCTTCTCTATCCCGAGGAAGACGGCCTGCACGATATCCTTTACATATACAAACGTCAAGTCCTGGCGGCAGAAGCCTACAGAAAAGTCCGTATGCTGCCGGATGGACTTTGCCATAAGATAATAATCCTTCTCACGCGGCCCGTATACACCCGTCGGCCGGTAGATGACGTAGGGGAAACCCGGAATACTCTGCAAATAAAGTTCTGTTTTCAGTTTACTGAGTCCGTAAGCGGTATTGGGTGAAGGGGGGTCACTCTCCATAATCGGGTCGTAGGTCCTCTCGCGTACCGGGCCGAACACACTCAGCGTACTGATGAAGATAAACTGCTTGGGAATCATGTTCAGCTCCCTCAGCGTATCGATGAAGTATTTGGTCTGCAGATAATTCACCAAATCGAATTCGTTCTTGTCCACACACTTCGTCACACCGGCACAATGGACAATATAATCAAACTTATTGTAGGTCCCTTTATGTCCCGAGAGTTGTGCCCTCAGTTCATTGGGGTGCGCAAAGTCCAGTTCGAGGAAATGTATCTTGCGGTCACGCAGATACTCGCGGCTGCTGGACGAACGTACACCCGCCCACACACCGAACTTGCGCTTCAACGCCTCCTCCACGATGAAACTTCCGATAAATCCGCTTGCTCCTGTAATTAAAATCGATTCCACTTCTTCAGTTACAAATTACTAATTACTTTTCATCCGGTCCGTCACCTTGACGCTCCTTGTGTTACTCTGTCGCCTCGTTACTCTTCTTCACCGGCTCCACATGGATGCTGACCAGTGTTCCTTTGCCGAACTGCCTTTTCAGCTTGTTCTCCACCGCCGTTGCCGTCTCGTGAGCTTCCTCCAGCGAGATGCTGCCATCCATACGCACATGCACCTCAATGGCACAATAACTGCCGATGCGGCGCGTACGAAGGTGATGCGGCGAGCTGATACCGGGAAAAGAGAGAATCGTCTTCAGTATCTCATCCTCCACCTCGGCAGGCAATGATTTCTCCAACAGTTCGTCCACACACGGTATCAACAACTGCACAGCCACCTTCATAATGAAAAAGCTGACAATAACCGCTGCCACCGGGTCCAGCACCCGCCAATGGTCACCCAAAAGAATGGCGCCACCTATACCCGCTGCCGTGCCTATGGACGAAAACGCGTCACTCCGGTGATGCCAGGCATTGGCAACAACCGCCTGCGAATTCAACTTCCTGCCCTTGAATACGGTATATTGATAAAGCACTTCCTTGAAAACGATGGATACCAATGCAGCCACCAGTGCCAGTATACCGGGTTCCTGCAGAGAGCCGCCTTGCAGGAAGCGGTAAATGGAGGAAGCCCCGTTCCAGAAAATGCCGAATCCCACAAACAACAGAAAAATACCGATAATGGCAGTTGCCAGCGTCTCGTACTTGCCATGACCGTAATCGTGTCCTTCATCTTCGGGCTTTGCCGAAATGCGCACAAAAACAATGACAATAATATCTGTAATGAAATCCGACAAAGAATGTACCGCATCCGCCAGCATGGCGGCACTGTGACCTACAATACCTGCAAAGAATTTGAAGACAAGCAAGAGAAAGTTTACCACACTTCCCACAACCGTCACCCGGTAAATGTCTTTTTCCCGTGTGGCATCTGCTTTTTTGTTCAGAGTTTGCATTTCCATCTGCTTTTCGTCTAAGGTACAGCCTATCTTCACTTTGTGTGCAAATATAGTACATAAATCCATTACAATCTGTCGTTCCTTCATTATTTTCAATAGAATGATAATATTTTGAAGTCTGAGTGAACGAAGGAACGTATTTATTTGTTTACTTTGCAAGAGGTAATCACCACAGATTACACAGATTGACACAGAATCTCTATTTATACATAAAATACATCATAACATTATGGCCAAAAAGAAAGAAAAGAAAGCCGGCAAACGCATGAAGAAGAAAGAGCTCGTCAAAGTACTGCTGGAATTCTTCCACACAAAGCAAGACGAAGTATTATCCCTGAAATACATCTTTGAACAACTCCACCTCACCACACATCCGCTGAAGATGCTGTGCATGGACATCTTGTCCGAACTGTCGATGGACGACTACATCACAGAAGTGGACAAGCACAAATACAAGCTGAACAACCACGGCGTGGAAATGACCGGAACCTTCCAGCGCAAGAGCAACGGCAAGAATTCCTTTATACCGGAAGGTGGAGGCGAACCGATATTCGTGGCCGAACGCAACTCGGCACACGCCATGAACAATGATAAAGTGCGTATCGCCTTCTATGCCAAGCGTCGCGGACGCGAAGCCGAAGGAGAAGTCATCGAGATACTGGAACGTGCCAACGACACCTTCGTGGGTACCCTGGAAGTTGCCAAGTCATACGCTTTCCTTGTAACGGAAAACCGTACGCTTGCCAACGACATCTTCATCCCCAAAGAAAAGTTGAAAGGCGGCAAGACGGGCGACAAAGCCATCGTAAAGGTGGTGGAATGGCCCGACAAAGCCAAGAACCCCATCGGCCAGGTAATCGACATCCTGGGGCGCGCAGGAGACAATACCACCGAGATGCACGCCATCCTGGCGGAATTCGGCCTGCCCTATGTCTACCCCGCTGCCGTAGAGAAAGCTGCCGACAAGATACCCGCCGAAATCTCCGCCGAGGAAATAGCCCGACGTGAGGACTTCCGGGGTGTGACCACCTTCACCATCGACCCCAAGGATGCCAAGGACTTCGACGACGCCCTCTCCATCCGCAAACTGAAAGGGGGACTTTGGGAAGTAGGCGTACACATTGCCGACGTGACCCACTACGTGAAAGAGGGCGGCATCATAGACAAGGAAGCCGAGAAGCGTGCCACATCCGTCTACCTCGTAGACCGCACCATCCCAATGCTCCCCGAACGGTTGTGTAATTTCATCTGTTCACTCCGCCCCGACGAAGAGAAGCTTGCCTACTCCGTCATCTTTGAAATGACGGAAAAAGGCGAAGTGAAGAACTCACGCGTGGTACATACCGTCATCAAGAGCGACCGCCGCTTCACCTACGAAGAAGCCCAGGAGATTATAGAAACCGGCAAAGGAGACTTCCAGGAAGAGGTGCTCCAACTGGATAAGCTTGCCAAAATACTGCGTGAGAACCGCTTTAAGGCAGGAGCCATCAACTTCGACCGCTACGAAGTGAAGTTCGAAATTGACGAGAAGGGCAAACCCGTCAGCGTCTACTTCAAGGAGTCGAAAGATGCCAACAAGCTGATAGAGGAGTTCATGCTGCTTGCCAACCGCACCGTAGCCGAAAAGATAGGCCGCGTGCCCAAAGGCAAGAAAGCCAAAGTGTTGCCATACCGTATTCACGACCTCCCCGACCCGGAGAAGCTGGACAACCTGGCACAGTTCATCGCCCGTTTCGGCTACAAGCTGCGTACCAGCGGTACAAAGACCGACATCTCCAAGTCCATCAACCACCTGCTGGACGACATCCAGGGCAAGAAGGAGGAGAACTTGATTGAAACCGTCTCCATCCGCGCCATGCAGAAGGCACGCTACTCCGTGCATAACGTGGGGCACTATGGTTTGGCTTTCGATTACTATACCCATTTCACCTCGCCCATCCGCCGCTATCCGGATATGATGGTACACCGTCTGCTCACCAAGTACTTGGACCAGGGAGGCCGCACCGTGTCCGAACAGAAATACGAAGCCCTCTGCGAACACAGCAGCAGCATGGAGCAGATAGCCTCCAACGCGGAACGCGCCTCCATCAAGTACAAGCAAGTAGAATTCATGACCGAACGCCTGGGACAGACCTTCGACGGCGTCATCTCCGGCGTAACGGAATGGGGACTCTACGTGGAGCTGAATGAGAACAAGTGCGAAGGCATGATTCCCATCCGCGACCTCGACGATGACTATTACGAATTCGATGAAAAGAACTACTGCCTGCGCGGACGCCGCAAAAATAAAATTTATAGTCTGGGAGATGCCATTACCATTAAGGTGGCACGCGCTAACTTGGAAAAGAAGCAGCTGGACTTTGCACTGGTGTAACCTCACCCCCGACCCCTCTCCGAAAGAGAGGGGAGAGGAGAGCAATGAATTGAAAACTTGCGAAACTTGAGTGAAGTGAAATAAAGAATAACCCTACAATATTAAATATCCCCACTTCCCCACTCCCCTCTCTTTCGGAGAGGGGCCGGGGGTGAGGCTTTGCACATGAAGACAATTACTATTACAGACCCTACACAGATTGAGGAAATTATCCGTAAATGCCCATACTGCATAGTGGGCATCACAGACCTTGAAGGAAACCCATATGCGGTTCCCATGAACTTTGCCTATCAAGACGGGGTAATATACTTGCATTCCGGCCCGGAAGGCAGTAAAGTGGAGATGGTAACAAAGCACCCGCAAGTTTGCATCACCTTCTGCGAAGGACACGAGCTGGTTTATATGCACCGGCAAGTGGCATGCAGCTACAGCATGAAGTCGCGCAGTGTTATCTGTCGTGGGAAAGTACACTTCGTGGAAGACATGGAAGAGAAGCGACGCGTACTCGACATGCTGATGAAGCAATATACGGAAAATGAATGCAAATATGCCGAACCCGCCGTACGCAATGTCAAGATATGGGAAGTGAAAGTAGAGAAAATAAGCTGCCGGTCATTCGGGTTAAGACCAAGCGAACTATAAATACCATCTGCCGGTCACCTGCTCCACATTGATGGAGCGGATAACCGGCAGAAATATTTACTTTTACAACGGATATTCCTCAAATGCATACAACAGCGTCGAAAGATACCGTTCTCCCGTATCGGGCAGCAGCGCTACAATCGTCTTTCCTTCATTCTCGGGCAACCGTGCCAAGCGGGTAGCTGCAGCAACGGCAGCTCCCGAAGAGATGCCGACCAACAATCCCTCATACTTCGCCAGTTCGCGGCCCGTACGTATGGCGTCATCATTGGATACCTGCAGAACTTCGTCTATTACGGCACTGTTATAGTTCTTTGGCACAAATCCGGCACCGATACCTTGTATTTTATGGGGACCGGGCTTCCCACCGGAAAGTACGGGAGAATCTTCGGGCTCCACAGCCACAATCTTTACCTTCGGGTTATTGGCTTTCAAGGCTGCACCCACACCACTCACTGTGCCTCCCGTCCCTACACCGGCCACGAAAATATCCACCCGGCCGTCTGTATCACGCCAGATTTCTTGTCCGGTAGTACGCTCGTGCATTGCCGGATTGGCAGGATTGTCAAATTGCTGTAGAATCAGCGAGCCGGGGTTGGCGGCTTTCAGTTCTTCGGCACGGGCTATTGCGCCTTTCATACCGTCGGCACCCGAAGTCAGTACCAGTTCCGCACCAAGGGCTTTCAAGAGGTTGCGGCGTTCCAAACTCATCGTGTCGGGCATCGTCAGTATCAGCTTGTAACCTTTGGCGGCGGCCACAAAAGCCAGCCCTACGCCCGTATTCCCACTGGTAGGTTCGATGATGGTGGCACCAGGCTTCAACAGCCCTTTTGCCTCGGCATCTTCTATCATGGCAAGCGCCACGCGGTCCTTCACACTGCCGGCAGGGTTAAAATATTCCAATTTGGCAATAACACGGGCTTTCAGACCCTTATTCTTGTTATAATTATTCAACTCCAGCAAGGGAGTGTTGCCTACCAGGTCGGTAAGGCGTTCTGCTATCTTCTTCATAATCCAACTGTTTTTAAATTCCTCATTCCCCTAAGGGAAAAGACTAACAATCCGGAGTGGAACGAGGTATGTTATTTCTTACAAGACAAAAGTAGCGCAAAATTGGTTCGTAGAAAATACCACAAATATGGTAAATACGTACTATAAATGAGGGATATGTAGGATATTTGACGAGTATTTCCTATCTTTGTTGCCACTTTTAAACTTAAGGATATCATAATGAGTCCACTCAACTTTACCCACATTTTGACACAAGCAGTCGATGAGCTATCGGAAAGCGAATCATACAAAGGACTGTTTCACCAGCATACGGACGGCAACCCGCTGCCTTCGGCAAAAGTGCTGCGCGACATCATCGAACTGGCGCGAGCCATCATCTTCCCCGGATATTTCGGAAATTCTACGGTCAACAGCCGTACGGTGACTTACCATATCGGTGTCAATGTCGAACGCTTGTTCGACCTGCTGACCGAGCAAATCCTTGCCGGCCTCTGCTTTGCAGGCGACGGCGAATGCAACTGTTGTACCGAGCTCCAACGGGAAGAAGCCGCCTTATTGGCTGCCAAGTTCATCAGCAACCTGCCGGCAATGAGACGTACACTCGCCACAGATGTGGAAGCCGCCTACAACGGTGACCCCGCCGCACAGTCGTTCGGCGAAGTCATCAGCTGCTATCCGGCCATCCGCGCCATCAGCAACTACCGCATCGCACACGAGTTGCTCAAGTTGGGTGTTCCCCTCATTCCCCGCATCATCACCGAGATGGCGCACAGTGAAACGGGAATCGATATCCATCCAGGAGCGGAAATAGGTGGTTATTTTACCATCGACCACGGTACGGGTGTGGTAATCGGCGAGACCTGCATCATCGGCAACAACGTGAAGCTGTACCAGGGTGTGACCCTCGGTGCCAAGAGCTTCCCGCTAGACGAAGACGGCAAGCCCATCAAGGGTATTCCCCGCCATCCCATTCTGGAAGACAATGTGATAGTCTATTCCAACGCCACCATATTGGGACGCATCACCATCGGACAAGGAGCCACCGTAGGCGGCAATATCTGGGTGACAGAAGATGTTCCCGCAGGAGCAAGGATTGTACAGACAAAGGCCAAGAAGTAAGTCACAAACAACCAATAAACAATTAAAATCGTAAATAACTCAAATCAGCAGTTCAAGTAGTTAAATGGTTATCAGCCACTAATGAGAGAAACGAGTGACAACTACCCAGATTGCCGATTCACATAAAGTAAATGCATAGATGAGCGAACAATCTTTTGAAATGATTGCCAAAACCTTCCAAGGACTGGAAGAGGTACTGGCACAAGAGCTGACTGCACTGGGCGCCAACGAAATAGAAATAGGCCGCCGCATGGTATCTTTCAGTGGTGATAAGGAAATGATGTACAAGGCAAACTTCTGCCTGCGTACAGCCATCCGGATACTGAAACCCATCAAACACTTCACAGCCAAGGATGCCGACGAGGTTTACGAACAGATTAAAGCCATCCGATGGGAAGACTATCTGGATACGGACAAGACCTTTGCCGTGGACGCGGTTGTATTCAGTGAAGAGTTCCGTCATTCCAAGTTCGTTTCCTACAAGGTGAAGGATGCCATCGTGGACTATTTCCGCGAGAAGACCGGCGAACGTCCCGGCGTGCGTGTCAACAAACCGGACGTGCTGCTGAACATACACATTGCCGAAACCAAATGTACGCTGTCTCTCGACTCCAGCGGCGAATCGCTGCACCGCCGCGGTTATCGCCAGGAAGCAGTAGAGGCCCCGCTGAATGAGGTGCTGGCCGCCGGCATGATATTGATGACCGGCTGGCGTGGCGAATGCGACCTGATAGACCCGATGTGTGGTTCGGGAACCATTCCCATCGAAGCGGCGCTGATTGCACGCAACATCGCTCCGGGCGTATTCCGCAAGGAGTTCGCTTTCGAGAAGTGGGTGGATTTTGACCAGGAGCTGTTCGACACGATATACAATGACGACAGCCAGGAACGTGAATTTACGCATAAGATATACGGTTACGACAACAGCCCGAAGGCAAACGAAATTGCCACACACAATATAAAGGCTGCCGGCGTAAGCAAGGACGTGGTATTGAAGCTGCAACCTTTCCAGCAATTCGAGCAACCTGCGGAGAAATCCATCATCATCACCAATCCTCCCTACGGTGAGCGTATCTCTACCAACGACCTGCTGGGCCTTTACTCCATGATTGGCGAGCGTCTGAAACATGCCTTTACGGGCAACACCGCATGGATTCTTTCTTACCGGGAAGAGTGCTTCGACCAAATCGGGCTAAAAGCCACCTCCAAGATACCTTTATTCAATGGTGCGCTGGAATGCGAATTCCGCCAGTACGAAATCTTCGATGGAAAGTACAAGGAATTTCGTGCCGAAGGCGAGGAGTTGAGCAAGGAGCGCAAAGAATTTCGTCCGGCTTCTGGGGAACGGAAAGAGTTCAAACCCGGAGAAAGACGCGAATTCCGTCCCCGATTCAGCGGAGAGAGACGTGAATTCGGTGGCGAAAGACGCGAATTCAACGGTGAACGCAGACCAAGAGAATTCAAGGACAGCGAAAAGCGCGAATTCCGTCCGCGTGAAAGAAGAGAGTTCAAAGACGGGGAAAAACGGGAGTTCAGACCGAGGGAAAGACGTGAATTCGGTGGAGAACGCAGAACAAGGTCGGGTGAGTCTTACCCGGAAAGCAAAAGAAGAGAGGCGGGAAAGAAGGAAGAAGAATAACACGAACAATGACAAGGAGAATGAATGCAAAGAAAATAAGTAAGAGCATTCTTGCACTGCTGATAACAGTACCTGCTCTGCTTGCAACAAACGCTATGGCACAAGAACTAAAAAAGCCGACCCTGGAAGATCTGATTCCCGGAGGTGAGACCTACCACAAACCGGAAAACAAATCGTACCAGTGGTGGGGCGATGCCGCTTGTCTGGAACTTGGCATCGACAATATAGAAGGTACATGGGCTGTCAAAGGATTAGGTGCCAAGCCCGGAGAGAAATTCACTGCCATCACATTGGAAGAAGCCAACGCGCTGCTGGAAGAAAAAGGACTTGGAAAACTGCGTCACTTTCATGCTGCAAAGGCTGTCAACGTACCCCGAGGCGTCAATCTGGGTATTCAAGTCCAAATAGACCCACTCCTGCTGCTGAACACCGGCAAGTACCGTGCCCTCGTCGACTGGAAGAAGAAAAAAGTCATCTGGAGCCAGCCTTGCCCCGCCCAAGCCGCAAATGAGGATTGGAACGAGGTAAGCCGCCATTTGGCTTATACTATCGGCAATAATCTCTATGTGATGACCGGTGACGGGCAAACCCTGAAAGTCACCAACGAACCGGAAGGTATCGTCTGCGGACAAAGTGTGCACCGCAATGAATTCGGCATTTCAAAAGGCACTTTCTGGAATCCTGCCGGGGACCTGCTGGCCTTTTATCGAATGAACGAAAGCATGGTCACCCCCTATCCATTGGTTGACATCACGACAAGAATAGCACTGGTGGATAAAATACGCTACCCCATGGCCGGCATGCTCAGCCATCAGGTAAAGGTAGGTATCTACAATCCGGCTACTCAAAAGACCATCTACCTGGACATGGGCGACCCAAAAGACCGCTACTTCACCAACATCACCTGGGCACCGGATGGTAAAAGCCTCTATCTGATAGAGCTAAACCGAGACCAAAACCACTCCAAACTGTGCCGGTACGATGCGGAAAGCGGAAAGCTGCAACAAGTGCTCATCGAAGAGAGACATCCCAAATATGTGGAGCCGCAATCTCCCATTCTATTCCTGCCATGGGACAGCCACAAGTTCATCTATCAAAGCCAGCGTGACGGCTTCAACCATCTATACCTATACAATACGGAAGGGGAACTGCTGAAGCAACTCACCTCCGGCCCCTGGCTTGTACAAGACATCGTAGGTTTTAACCGGAACACGAAAGAGCTCATCATCAAGAGTACGGAAATCTCTCCTTTGCAGAGCAACCTTTACGCTGTCAACCTGAAGAATGGCAAACGCAGCTTGATAGGAGACCCAACCGGCATGCACTCGGCACAAATCTCCGGTTTCATGGGAACTTACCTCATCGACAATGCCTCTTCGCCCACTTGCCCCCGTATCATAAAACTGATGTCCACCAACCCGAAAAAACAACGGGAACACACACTGCTGACAGCCAAGAACCCCTACGAAGGCTTTGAAATGCCCAGCATAGAAGTAGGCACCATCAAAGCCGCCGACGGCAAGACAGACTTATACTACCGCCTGATAAAGCCTACCGACTTCGACCCGGCAAAGAAGTATCCCGCCATCGTCTACGTATACGGCGGCCCGCACGCCCAGATGATAACGAACGGCTGGATGAACGATGCCCGCGGCTGGGACATCTACATGGCAAACAAAGGCTACATCATGTTCAGCCTCGACAACCGTGGCAGCAGCAACCGTGGACTGGAGTTTGAAAACGCCACCTTCCGCCAGCTGGGCATCGAAGAGGGCAAAGACCAGGTGAAGGGCGTAGAATTCCTGAAAAGCCAGCCTTATGTGGACGGAGAGCGTATCGGCGTGCACGGCTGGAGCTTCGGAGGACACATGACTACGGCGCTGATGCTGCGCTATCCCGAAATTTTCAAGGTAGGCGTTGCCGGCGGACCGGTTATCGACTGGGGATACTACGAGATAATGTACGGTGAGCGCTATATGGACACTCCGCAAGCGAACCCGGAAGGCTACAAGCAGACAAATCTGAAAAACCTTGCCGGTAACTTGAAAGGACATCTGCTCATCATACACGACGACCACGACGACACCTGCGTGCCGCAGCACACCCTTTCATTCATGAAGGCGTGCGTGGATGCCCGTACCTATCCCGATTTGTTTATCTATCCCACGCACAAGCACAACGTCCTGGGACGCGACCGTGTGCATCTGCACGAGAAGATAACAAGATATTTTGAAGAATATCTTTAATGTACAATGTACCGTACAATTTGCTATGCAGTGCGGGCGTGCAAATAGGGAGTAGATGGTAGAAGAAAGAAGAGAATAAAAGAGAGAATAAATCATTAAGTATAACAATCTGTACAACTTACCTGATGCCCCACAGCACAGACAAATTGTACATTGTAAATTGTAAATGAACCCATGAAAGTATTATTATTAGGCTCCGGTGGCCGTGAACACGCTCTGGCATGGAAGATTGCCCAAAGCCCGAAAGTAGAGAAACTATATATTGCGCCCGGCAATGCAGGTACAAGCGAAGCAGGCGAGAATGTGAACCTGAAGGCGACAGACTTTCCCGCACTCAAGGCCTTTGCCCTTGAGAAAGAAATCGACATGATTGTTGTGGGTCCCGAAGACCCGTTGGTACAAGGCATCTTCGACAGCTTCAAGGAAGACCCTGCCACCTGCCATATCGACATCATCGGCCCCACCGCCAAAGGTGCCACACTGGAAGGTAGCAAGGAATTTGCCAAAGGCTTCATGATGCGCCACAACATCCCCACTGCCCGCTACAAGAGCATCACCGCCGACAACTTGCAGGAGGGACTCGACTTCCTCGCTTCCCTCGAAGCGCCTTACGTACTGAAGGCCGACGGACTGTGTGCAGGCAAGGGCGTGCTGATTCTCCCCACACTGGAAGAAGCTCAGAAAGAGCTGAAGGAAATGCTGGACGGCATGTTCGGCGATGCCAGCGCCACGGTAGTCATTGAAGAGTTCCTCAGCGGCATCGAATGTTCCGTATTCGTGATGACAGACGGCCGCCACTATAAGGTATTGCCCGTAGCCAAAGATTACAAGCGTATCGGCGAAGGCGACAAAGGCCTCAACACCGGCGGTATGGGCAGCGTTACTCCCGTACCTTTTGCCGACGAAACATTTATGGAAAAAGTACGCACCCGCATCATCGAACCTACCGTAAACGGTCTGCTGGAAGAAGAAATCGGCTACCAAGGCTTCATCTTCCTGGGACTTATCAACGTGAAGGGCGAACCGATGGTAATTGAATACAACGTCCGCATGGGCGACCCCGAAACCGAAAGTGTAATGCTGCGTATCAAGAGCGACCTGGTAGACCTACTCGAAGGCGTTGCCCAGGGCGACCTCGACCAGCGTACACTGGAATTCGACTCACGCACAGCCGCTTGCGTCATGCTGGTAAGCGGAGGATATCCGGAAGCCTACGAAAAGGGCAAGGTGATGACCGGATTCGAGAAGGCTGCCGAAACGGACAGCATCCTCTTCCATGCCGGAACAGCCACCAAAGACGGACAGACCGTAACTGCCGGTGGCCGTGTCATCGCCGTCTGCTCCTATGGTGAAACAAAGGAAGAAGCCTTGCAGAAGAGCTACCGCGTGGCCGACATGATAAACTTCGAGAAGAAATATTTCCGTCGCGACATCGGATTTGACTTATAAATGAGAACGAAGAGATTCCAGAACCGGATAACGGCAGGGCGGTTCACACTACCCACCGCTATCCTGATTTCAGTATCCTGCTGGATACTGACCGCTGTTCTGTTGCCCGAGACGGAGACACAGCAAAGCGGATATTCCCTTTGGGAAACATTCTGCGACTTCTGCATCCCCACCTGGGCAAACCGTCTCTTCAGCTTTATTCTGTATGCCGTCATCGGGTACTTCCTAATACAGCTCAACAATACGTTCGCCATCATCCGGATGCGGGCATCGGTACAGACTTCTGTCTACTTCCTGCTGATATCCGTCTGCCCCAGCCTGCACATGCTGTATGCGGGAGACTTGGCAGCCGCCTCCTTCCTGGTGGCACTGTTTTTCCTCTTCAAGAGCTACCAGCAGGCACGGCCCACAGGCAGTCTCTTCCACGCCTTTGTCTTCATCGGACTGGGCAGCCTGCTTTTTCCGCAGCTCATGCTGTTTGCCCCCATCTTCTGGATAGGTGCCTACAACTTCCAGTCTCTCCAACCCAAAAGTTTCTTCGCTTCCTTGGTAGGATGGAGCGTACCCTACTGGCTGTTGCTGGGACACGCCCTCTACTACGGGCAAATGGAACTCTTCTGCCAGCCCTTCCGCGAGCTGGTGACCTTCGCTCCCACCCGGTTCGACTATCAGCCGTGGGAACTCGCCACCCTCGGGTATCTCCTTGTTCTGTTCATCGTCAGCGCGGCACACTGTCTCATTGCCGGCTATGAAGACAAGATACGCACCCGAAGCTATCTACACTTCCTCATCCTGCTGAATTTCTGCATCTTTGTCTATATCGGACTGCAACCGGTATTGAGTGTCCACCTGATGTCCTTCCTGCTCATCGGTGTCAGCATCCTGGCGGGACACTTGTTTGTACTGACAAATAGCCGCAGTTCCAATATATTCTTCATTTGTGCATTTATCGGATTATTCATTCTATTAGGATTCAACATATGGACGCTTTTGTAGATACACTCGTACAGCTGCTGATTGACTGGGGATATGTCGGTCTGTTCATCTCTGCCCTATTGGCAGGAAGCATCATTCCGTTCAGTTCCGAGATAGTGATGGTAGCACTGGTCAAGGTCGGTCTAAGCCCGGCACTGTGCGTACTCTCCGCCACCTTGGGAAATACGCTGGGAGGCATGACGTGCTACTACATGGGACGTCTGGGACGTATAGACTGGATTGAGAAATATTTCAAGGTAAAAAGGGAAAAGATAGAACGGATGCAGCATTTCCTCCAAGGGAAAGGGGCACTGATGGCTTTCTTCGCCTTTCTGCCTTTTGTGGGAGAGGCCATAGCCATTGCACTGGGCTTCATGCGCAGTAATCTGATGCTGACCACCACGTCCATGTTTGCAGGGAAACTGGTGCGCTACATAGCTATGCTGTGGGCACTGCAAGGAGCCATTTCGATGATGAATTATTGACATGTAGTGAGTTTGAGCAATAGATGTATAGATACAACGCGTTGGATGTATAGATGCAACGTGCTGGATGTATAGATGCAGCACGCTGGATATATAGGCGCAACAACACGCTGAATCACAGATAATTAAACTAAATAAAAACATTCAACAAAAGCAGAAGTGATGCAACGAATCATAGAGAAGACGGAAGACGGAAGTGCGACACTGTTTGTACCGGAACTGAATGAACATTATCATTCGGTAAAGGGGGCACGTACAGAATCACAGCACATCTTCATCGACATGGGACTGAAAGCATCCGCTACTGCCCGCCCGCATATCCTTGAAATCGGTTTCGGCACCGGACTGAATGCCCTGCTTACACTGGAAACTGCCGAAAAGGAAAAGAGACCTGTGCACTATACCGGTATCGAACTCTATCCGCTTGCATGGCCGGAGGTGGATGCGCTAAAATATAGCGACAATCCTCTGTTCGAGGAACTGCATCGGGCTGCGTGGGAAGAAGAAGTTGCCATAACTCCTTATTTCACACTGAGAAAAGTGCGGGCAGATGTCGAAACAATAAGCATTGACAGTTTGTTAATGATTAATAAATCTCCGTTCGATGTTGTCTACTTCGATGCCTTTGCACCCGAAAAGCAACCGGGAATGTGGGAGGAAAAAGTCTTCCGGAATATCCATGCCGCCATGAGCACTGATGGCGTGCTGACCACCTACTGCGCCAAAGGAGTAGTACGCCGCATGCTGCAAGCCGTAGGATTCAAGGTAGAGCGTCTCCCAGGTCCCCCCGGAGGGAAACGGGAGATACTGAGGGGAAGGAAAGAGGAAGTGATAAATGGATAAGGAATAGTTGATAATGAATAGTTGATGCCCCCTGCCACAGCGCAGCCAAATTGTAAATTGTAAATAGTAAATTGTAAATGAAAAAGTTTTGTTTTTTACTCCTCATAGCCACCTTGCTCTTCTCGTGCAAGCAAGGAGGCCAACAGAACAAGAAGAATGACGATAAACCCGTGATTACCGTCACCATCGAGCCGCTGCGGTATTTCACCGAAGCCATTGCCGGCGATGAATTCACCGTCGTCAGCATGGTGCCCAAAGGTTCAAGTCCGGAAACCTACGACCCCACGCCCCAGCAGCTTGTCGACCTTGCCCAAAGCAAAGCCTATTTCCGCATCGGCTACATCGGTTTCGAGCAGACATGGACGGAAAAACTGACGGACAATGCTCCCCACCTGCAATTCTTCGATATGTCCGAGAATGTGGAACTCATTCTGGACGATACCCATGCACATCATCATAAAGACGGGCATGTACACGAAGGCCATACGCACGCCGGTGGTGTGGAACCCCACATCTGGAATTCCACCATCAACGCCCAAATCATTGCCGGAAACATTCTGAATGCACTCTGCGCCATAGACAAAGCCAATGAAAGCGTCTACATGGAACGTTACAACGTACTCATCCGGCAGATAGAGCATACAGACAGCCTCATCTGCCAGATGCTTTCCAGCCCGAATGCCGACCGTGCCTTCATGATTTATCATCCGGCACTTTCCTACTTTGCCCGCGACTACAACCTGAACCAGATTCCTATCGAGGCAGGTGGAAAGGAGCCCTCCCCCGCCCATCTGAAGAGCCTGATAAACTCCTGCAAGAAGGAGAAGGTACGCATCATCTTTGTACAGCCGGAATTCGACCGCCGCAATGCCGACCTTATCGCCCAGCAGACCGGAACCCGGGTAGTGGCTATCAATCCCCTCTCATACGACTGGGAGGAGGAGATGATGAATACGGCCAGAGCGCTTGTAAAAGAGTAAACGATGATTCTGTCCATTTAACGAAGAAGAAGCTATGCCTGCATCCCCCATTATAGAGATAAAGAACCTCAGCGCCGGATACGATAACCGGACCGTACTGCATGATATAAACCTGACTATCTACGAACGTGATTTTCTGGGTATCATCGGTCCCAACGGTGGTGGAAAGACTACCCTTATCAAATGTATACTGGGACTGCTGAAACCCACTACCGGGGAGATTCTATATCACTCCTGCCCTCCATCCCCCTCCGAAATTGCCAATTGTCAATTATCAACTGTCAATTGTCAATTATCCATGGGTTACTTGCCCCAGTACAGCAGCATCGACCGGAAATTTCCCATCACCGTAGAGGAGGTCATCCTTTCAGGACTCAGCAGCAAGAAGCCGCTGGCTTCACGCTTCACCGCCCGACACCGCGAGAAAGCCTCTGCCGTGATAGCCCGCATGGGGCTGGAAGGCATGGAGCAGCGTGCCATCGGCGCTTTGAGCGGCGGACAGTTGCAACGTGCCCTCCTGGGCCGTGCCATCATCTCCGACCCGCAGGTGGTGATTCTCGACGAACCCAGCACATACATCGACAAGCGTTTCGAAGCCCGCCTCTACGAACTGCTGGCAGAGATAAACAAGGATTGCGCCATTATTCTCGTCAGCCACGACATCGGCACGGTGTTGCAGCAAGTCAAGTCCATTGCCTGCGTCAACGAAACCCTGGACTACCATCCCGATACCGGCGTTACGGAAGAATGGCTGGAACGCAACTTCAACTGCCCGATAGAGTTGCTGGGGCACGGGACACTGCCGCACAGGATATTGAAAGAACACAAGCATTCTCACGGATGACTGGAAGCAAAGGAGGCCGACCCATTGTAGAACCGACCTCCCGTTACCCTTCCGAATAACTATCCGACAATCTTCTTACCCGTCATTTATATTGGAAAGCCTTATACGAATGGGGTAGTAATGACAAACGGAAAGAGTTCTTTGGTGTCACCGGACGCCTGCTCTGTACGGGTTCGGCAGGAAGGGGAGCCAGAATATCTCCATTCTCCAGATTTTCCAACCTCGTCACCTCATCATCGGTAACAATACGCACTTCCACCGGTTCATCATTGAAGTTCTCCACCACCAGTGTTTTATTGTCATACACAAACAATCCGACTTTGGAGGGAGCCTCCAGATAGATATCCATATCCCTACTCATAATGCGGCGAATCTCATTCAAGGCTTTTGCCGGAAAATCATATAAATTTCCCATATCATCGGGAATGGTCAATACATATAGATTGCCGGCGGCATAGGGAGCTCTCAACAAAATAGGATACCCCGATACTCCTCCCGTCAACGGACGGCCCGCACTGACTACTTCCCAAGCATCATTCGTATAATACTGAACCTGCGGTATCAATAAATCGCGTCCGGCTTGTCCATATCGGCCAAAATCATTGACAAGAGCTTTCAAATCGGTACAACGCAACTCTACTATTTCGGCAATTTTTTCAGGAATGGCTTTCAGCAAGCCGCTTGTAATCACCACATCCCGTCCGCTTTGCAATTGCTTCCTAATGTCGGTCATGAGCTCCGGAGCTTGAGCCGCCTGGGCAGTCAGCAGCACCACTTGTTGGTCTTTCGGAAAAACGGGACGTATATCCATCGGCAAACCTATCATGCCCAGATAATTCTGCAAGAAATCATCACCCGCCACATGAAAAGGCTTGTAGGACTTGATGCCAATGGGGTTACCCAACTTACCTACCAGTTTATCAGTCTGTTTCAATACAACATCCGCAATGCGTGCCATGGTGGTAGGCTCTATGGAAGTTCCGTTCTTCTGCCGGATAGGGGCAGTCATCTCATCATAATTAAAGCTGGTGCCCATGCCCTGCCAAGGGGTACGGAACCTGGGAGACAACTTCACGCCCAGAAGCTGGTTATAGGCAAAGAGAATGATTTCGGGAGCCTTGGCAAGCATGGTCAGATGCAGCTGCTCAGCATAGCGGTCCATACCCAGATTCAGTCCACCGGAGTCCACCCATCCTCCACCATTGTAGCCCGGACGCAGATTATCAAAATAACGGATAATATTATAGCTTAGATAATTCTGCAGATGCTGGTTGCCGGCAGGGTCCCTTGTTTCGGTACCCGTCCAGACACCGTCAAAGAGTTGGGGACCTTCCTCCAGATTAAAGCCCAAACCTTGGAAATGGTCGTACCAGTTGGGATACTTGATGATTACCTTTACACGAGGATTCACCTTCTTGGCAGGTTTCAGCACAAGGTCGCGCCCGGCTTCAGTCATCAGCTTCAAACGGTATTCCGTCCAGCTCTGCGTACCTTTGGCTTTTATCTCTATGTCCGACTTGCAACTGGTGAAGAAAAAGTCATCCAGAATAAACTCGTCAAAGTGCTTTGCCGTATGTTCTGCAATCTTTCGCACCATCTCACGATGCTCGGGATTGGAATAGCAGAACGTCTCGAAACTGTTCGCCTCGTTGATGGTGTAGGTAATTCCTCCGGCAGTCTCTATTCCCCGGTCATGGAAAAATTTCTTAGCTTGCTCCAGGGTGGCGTCATCCACAATCAGTAAATCACGATGTGTTTCCAAATAAATCTTGTCCACTTCCAACTGTTGTGAAATCACATTCCAAGTCGAATCCAGCCAATGGATGTCCTTCATCTTGTCTACCTCGTAGGCACGTACATAGACCGATACCTTAAAATTGTCATAAGCTTTTGCCTGCATGGCCATAGTGCAGACCATGCAGAGCAGAAAAGCTACAATTACAAACTTATCTACCTTTATTTTACTGTTCATTACCATTCAATATTTTCTGAGATGCCAATACCATATACATAAACCACGTAGCATGTCCGCCCAAACAGTACTCACCTTCCTGCCATAAGAACGGGAAATGAAGTAATTCGGGCAAGTCGGGACGAATCAGATTTGTACCCGGAGACACTCCACCCGGAATATAAGACCAGTCGGCACGGTTGACACCATAGGCGGCTTTCATCGTTTCGGCACCGACTCCCGTTACAAACGCTGCCTGATTACGTCCCGGATGCATACCGAGCAGGTATTGGACAGCATTGAAAATATAGTCCGGTGCAAACAAGTCAGGATAGGCAGCATGCAGGTAACAGTAATTGTAGCCCAGATGCTGGGGTTCCCATGAACCGGAAGAACGGTTACCTCTGTCATGCGGCACTCCATACGGAGTTTTACTGCTATACTCCTGATACATAGCCTGCAACTCCGGCAGTGCTTTGCGAACAGCCTTGCTGAAACGTGCATTTCCCACAGCTTTGTCGAAACGTCCGATGAACCAACCCGTCTGACGGATATTCTTGCAGATGAAATCCTGCTGCTGCAAAACGAAATCACGGTACTCCACTTCCTTTGTCGCCAGATAAAGTTCTACGGCAGCATGTACCTTGGCTGTCAGCACCCGGTTGTTGTCGCAGCGGGTAATCCTGAACAATTCACGGGCTATCTCCAGACAATCCGCTCCCAATGCATCGTTATGTCCCTTCAAGACACGTGAAATACCTGCCAGCCAAGCGGCTACCTGAAGTTCCCTACCAGGGTTGTCTTCCGTAAACACCCAGCGGTCGTCGGCAGTCCCACTGACATGGTCTGTATGGGCCGACGCATCACCCAAGTGTGCATACTGGCGTACGGTAGGACACAGAATCCCTCTGTAGAGACGCCCCAGAGCCTTCCAACCCGCCACTATCGTCAAAGCACCGTTTTCCACCTGCTGCAACAAGTCATTCTTTCCATCCGGCTGGTGAATCTCGACTATCTTCTTTTCAAAATCTATGGAAGTCTCGTCCCAATAGGTACCAAAGTTCTCACAAGCCATGGCAAGTATATAGGCCTCGCCTGCCTGGGATTCCACACGCAGGTCATAGTCCCCCGCATCGTGCCATCCACCCACATTCAGCCCTGGAACCAAATCACCCGGCTGGTACTTACAAAGAGTAGAGGTTCCCTGAGTATATCCGTCTATATGGTTGATATCGGTTTTGGCCATACGTGCATCGTCATGATGACAGAAGTCATGCCATACACGGTATTTTTCGTTCACACGCATGTGGCACATCTGTACCGGCAAAAAGTATTCCACCTCTGCCTGCCAGATACCCTTGTCCCACACATCTTTGGCAATGCGGAACACCGGAGAAGCAGCATCGCCGTACATTACCTGATAGAGCCCTTCTTCCGTCACTTCCGTGAAATCGAACTGCAGATAGTGGTAGCGTTGGAAATCTCCCCAATCCTTGGCAGCCTGCTGCTTTACCAGTTTCCTGCCATCGGCAGCAATGCGATAAAGGGCAGGTTGCTTGAAGTCTGTATCCCGTTTATCCAACTCTATGACAGCCACTTTCTTCTGTCCAGGATGGTAACCTACTTGAGAGGCTTGCACCACCGGTGCATAACGCCAGTCTTTAGTGACTGTCGGACGGATTATCCATTTCACCGCACCTTCCTTTGTCCCTGCCGGGAACTCCGAACGGAGCACAAACCAACCGTTGTTATGATTTATCCTTCCATCATACAGCAGCAAGTCTCCTTTCTCACTTTCAATCGTAATCTTTGCCAAATCATCCTGAGGATTGAGTACAAACTTTTTCCCTGCGGCCAAAGGAGCAGAGACGATATCATCGGCAATCATCGGGTTATAAGTCTTTCTATCCAACAGCAACTGGTCCAAATCAGCTTTCCCGTCAGGGTTGAAATCTCCGATATGCTCCATATTGGAAGACTGTTTCATGGTGGGCCCCATCGCCTGGTGGGGAAAGACTCCCGTCCGGTTGTCCATAATCCACGGCTTGCCCAGCAAAGTGGAAGGTACCAATTCCAGATTAAAGCCCAACTTGCCGGCAAACCGCTCGGGCACCGGTTGGTCCAAATCAACGGTCAATACCAGATAATCCTTCTCGCCTTTGACCTTAATGGTATAGCCAAAAACAAAATCCGGATAAAGCATCGGATTAAAGCCTGCCATGTGTTTGGCCGAATCCGGATAACTCAATGTGACACGGATTTCATTGTCAGCCTCATCCACCACCCGGCTTCTCATCTTGGGCAATCCCTGCCATTGCCCTTGCGAGATTTCAAAGCGCACATCTCCATTGGCAGCCCTGCGGTCTCCATTCAAAACAAGGGTCAGTCCTCCCTGGTGTCCTTCAGGGTAGACGTCACTGAACACCATCACATTGGCCCCGCCATTCTCAAAATATCCCGATGGATTGATTCTGAAATCCTGGGCGTGCAGCCCCATACAAAGCATCAGTGATGCTGCACCTGCTATAAATTTCTTCATAAATACTATTTTAAACGATTATGTATTTCTACTCCCAAGCGTACCGTATGATACGGGCAACGCCACATACTCACTTTGGGAGTATCCTTCTTGGGTTCTCCATCAAAACAATCACTGTACCATTCACCGTATTCCCGGTCTATCATACAGTCCTTTACGAAAGTCCAAACCGTATCGGCCGATTGCAGATAAACGTCATTCCCGCTGATTTGCCAGGCATTGACACAAGCTATCATCGTTTCAATCTGGCCCCACCATGAGGCATGCCCGGTTGTTCTTCCGCCCTTCTTTTCATACATCATATACCCTTTGTCACTCAGTCCTTCCACCAAGCAAGCATCCGTCACATCCAGCGCAAGCCGATTCGCCCTATCCATCAGTTGCCGGTCTTCTAACACACGGGCAGCCTCACAAAGCAGCCATCCCGCCTCTACATCATGTCCATAAGAGTCCATCTCAACCAGACTGTTCCATGCATTATCAAAGAACAAATTAAAATGCCTCCTTGAAGAGTCATAAATACGGTCCATAAACAACTCGGCGCAGAACTTGAGTCTTTTCCTCAGTCCGTCGTCTTTCCAGCATTGATATAAAAGGGTATAAGCTTCCAGCACGTGCAAATGCGCATTCATAGTCTTGGATGCATTGTTATCATAATTATCCAGTTGTTTCCAATCTTCAGTAAAAGATTCCACATAACCGTCATATTGCGGTTCGCGGCCTTTCTCCTCCAAGGTATGATATAAACCGACAGCCATATCCAGACTCTCGCTGTTACCTGTTGCCAGATAGTGTTCAGCCAGCCCATAGATGGCGTAGGTCATGGCATACGTATATTTGGAAGCATTCAGCACCTCACCGTCAGGATTGACCAGCCAATATACCCCACCATGTTCCTTGTCTATAAATGTATCAATGAAGTAGCGTTGCGATTTATCCGCAAGCTTCAGATAAGCCTCATCCTTAAACGTACGGTATGCGGCAGAAAAACTCCACAGAATCCGGGCATTCAGAACCCCTCCTCTCGGAGCATCCACTACCGGAGTACCATTCCGCAATACAGTTCCATAAAAACCGCTGTCGGGAGCCACTGCATAATCCATCCAAAACGGCAACACGCTGTCCCTGACATTCGTGACAATCTCTGTACGCATGCGTGTCTGCATATCTGTCTCCCCTGAATGCGACCGGCAGCCTGCCAGACAAGACGCAACCAGCAGTGCTATCCAATAAAACATCTTCCTTTCCATAATTATTCTCTAAAACCATCAAACTTTTCCTTGTTTAATTCCCCGTTTATCAGAGACTGGTGTTCGTCGTCTCAAGTACTGGTGTTTGTCATGTCAGACACCGGCTTTCATCACGACAGACGCTGACGTCTATCACAACAACTACTGGTGCCTGACATTTCACTCACAAATATTTTATTATTAAGTGTTTATTTATAATTTATCAATATCCCGGATTCTGGTCAGCCTGATTGATGAGCGGGTTGGTCAGAATCTCATTCGTCGGAATCGGGAAGATTTCCTGATAAGCCTCGTGCTCAAAGAAACGGAATGAGTCACCAGTCTGCAGACAAGCCTCTTGTGAAGAGTTGGCTGCTGTCTTCGGATATTCGGCGGCAAACCATTCTTTGCACATACCCATACGGCACAAATCATGGTAAAGCGAGAACTCGGCATTGAATTCATGGCGACGCTCTATAATCAGCGCCACCTTCCATACCGGAGAAGTATAGCCTTTGGCTGCTTTATAGCTTGTATAATAGGTCTCTGCATCCGGCACTTCCACCGTCTGGGTATTCAACATGTCGGCGGGTAGGTCAATCATCGTCGCTCCCATCTCCAAATTACCCCAAGCACGGTTACGTATCTGACGTATCATGTTCCATCCGGTAGCGTTGTCACCTGTCTCGAAACAACATTCTGCATAGTCGAGCATGATGCCTGCATAACGCTTCAAAGTCAACGAAATAGGATTGAATACTTTGTTGTTCTCACCTGGCTTGCATCTCCAGTATTTCAAGGAATAAACAGTAGGCATATTTTCGGAACCTTGGAAAAGACCGTCAAAACCACTTGTCACCCCTACAGTCTGCCCGGTAATGGGATGCGTATCCCCTTTGGCAACAGCAGAGTATTGGCGGCGTTTGTCACCCGGTTCAAAGGAACGTACAAACTCCCAAGAAAGACAGAGAGACCCCCAGCCTCCCCATTCGGGTGCCGCACACATATATCCGTACCACATCATGGCATCTGAAGACGAATCGGCTCCCCAGCCCATATATCCTTGTTCATGATACATCACCTCAAATACAGATTCTTTGGTCCAATGTGTATCCCAGGCATGCAGGTTACCGAAGCAGGGCTCCAATGAATAGGTTCCACTGTCCACTATATCCTTTAGTTCCGTCTTGGCTTTCGTAAAGTCTTTCTTCAACATATACAGCTCGGCCAAATAAGCTTTGCAGAACCCCTTGGTTATACGTCCGTATTCACCATTCATGGGTAACCAGTCCAGATGGTCGCGTCCAAAAGACAAATCTTCCTCGATAGCCGCATAAGTCTCATCCACGGATTCCGGACGTGCCTTTCCTACCGAAGTAGTATAGGTTTCACCGGTAAGCAACATCGGTACCCTTCCGAAAAGTTTCGTCAGGTAAAGGTAGTTATAACCGCGGATGGCACGTGCTTGCGCTTCATAAACGGTCTTGGAATTGCTGTCCGCAAATATAGAGGCATCCGCCGTCTCCAGGCCAGCCAGGAAACGGTTTGCACGGTCCACTGCACGATAACTCATCCGCCATGCAGTCTCCAGGGAACCCTTATCGGGTTTCCAGGCATGACGCTGCCATTCCGCATCCCAACCGGAAGCCTGACAGTCCATCGTAGAATGGTTGGCAGCAAATACCTGAGGCTTGAATCCCCATGTTTCGTCATCACCGGAACCGTGCTGGTCCGTATAAAAGGTATCATAAAGTCCGTTCAATCCGGAAAGGACATTCTCCTCCGTTTTAAACATGAAATCTGCCGGAAGAATATCGTAATGATCCACTTCCAAATAATCGTCACAAGACGTTACGGTGCTTAAGGCCAGCACACCGATCAACAGTTTATATAAGTTTTTCATAATCATATTTTTTATCCGTTAGTATTAGAACTGTACACTCAGACCGAAAGTAACCGACATCGGGAACGGATAACGTCCTCCGTCAAATCCCGAATACAATACATTGGAGTCACCAACTTCCGGATCGCCGAACTTATTGTACGAAGAGATGGTACATACATTGTCGACACTGGCAAATACGCGTGCATTTTCCATTTTCACCGGTTTCAGCACATTCTTCGGGAATGTATATCCTATCTGAATATTTGAAATCTTCAGATAATCCCCCTTCTGGATGTAGGCGTCGGACACACGCATGTTCTTATTATAGTCTGTCTTGGTGATACGCGGATATTTGGCGCCGGTATTCGAAGATGACCATGCATTATTGATATATTCCTTCAGTACATTCTGATAACCGCCGTCGGGTGCATAGACTGAGGTCAAGCGGGCCGAAGAATAAGAAAGGATATCCATACCGGCTACACCGTACAAGTTCATCGAGAAATCAAAGTTTTTCCAGGAAGCGGTAAGGTTCATTCCGTAAGTGAACTTGGGATATCCATTGCCTATAACAGTACGGTCGGCATCGGTAATCTGCCCGTCACCATTCAAATCAACAAACTTATAGTCGCCGGGCTGGGTAGTCTTGTCCTGATATACACCACTTTCAACTCCCTTTTCAACCGCCAGCCTATTCATTTCATCAATTTCGGCCTGGGTTCTGAAAATGCCTTCTACCTTCCAGCCATAGTAGGAACCTACAGGATAGCCGTTCTGTGTAATGGAGTGGTTGTCCCAGTTGTCGCCATCTTGTGCTGAACCTGACTTGCTGAATATCGGATCGCCGACTTCAATAGCCTCGTTCTTCAGGGTAGACCCATTCAGTCTTATGCCGATATTCCAATCGCTGAAGCTCTTGTTCCACGCAGCAGTAAACTCGAAACCTGAGTTACGGATATGTCCCGCATTAGTATAGACATTGGAGAAACCGGTGGAAGGACGAATCTGGCGATACAGAAGCAGATCCTTTGCGTCACGGATAAAGTAATCGGCAGAGAAAGAAAGCTCATTGTTCATAAAGGCAAAGTCAATACCGATATTTGTCTGCTCATTGGTTTCCCATTTCAGGTTGGTATCAATTTCTTTCTGCTGGGCAATACCGGCACCGTTAATCACACTCGAACCATTAAAGAACCAGTACATTGCATTTGCCGAAGACAACTGTGCTATGGACAAGTTGGTACCATTGCCCGCATTACCGGTCTGTCCCCATCCGGCACGCAACTTCAAGTTACTGAACAGTTCTAAATCCTTAATGAACTTTTCCTCGGAAAGACGCCAAGCTACAGAAGCGGAAGGGAATGTACCATAACGATTGCCGGCACCAAAGTTCGAAGAACCGTCGCGGCGTACCGTTGCAGTCACAATATAGCGGTCGTTCAAAGTATAAGTCAGACGGCCGAAGTAAGAAAGGAATCTTGTCTTCAAATCCAGCCCACCATCCGTTTGCTTAGACGATGGGTCATTGGTCAATGAAATTTTGCGGATGTTGTCTGCCGGGAAATCGTTGGCACTGGAATTCAGCCAGGCACCGTTCGTATCGCTGGTAGAGAAACCGGCCATTGCACTTACGCGGTGATGCTCATTGGACCAGTCATAGTTCAAGAACGCTTCCAGACCGAGTGAAGTGGACTGGCTCTGGTTCAGCGAGAACGAGTCCTTACGGTCTTGAGTTCCAAAGGTTCTATCATTATAGGCTGTATAGCCATTATAACCTTTTGTATAATAATTATAACTGGCAATAGTCTTGAAAGTCAACCCTTTGTACAAATCGAGTTGTAGGAAAGCACTAGCAAGCATACGGTCCCATTTATTAATACTGTCGGCAGTCTTGGCAGCAGCAACCAGATTGTCAGCTCCCTTGTTCACGTCTCCATTGCCTTCTTTCTTGTAATGTCCCCAAGTACCGTCGGGCAACACAATAGGCATGGAATAGAAAACACCGTCCTCTACATAATCCATGGTTGGAATGGCTTGTGCATAGTTTCTCAGGTTGCCTCCTCCCATCTTTTCCGAATGTGCATAGTTCAAGTTCAAGCCTACATGCAGAAAGTCTTTCACTTTGTGAGTGATATTAGCGCGTGCCGTCAAGCGTTTAAAATTCGACTCAATCACGATACCCTGGTTGTTCAAATAACCCAGAGATAAGTTGGCTTGGGTATTTTCGCTGCCTCCCGAAGCAGAAAGGTTATAGTTCTGCTGTAATGCCGTGCGTGACATTTCATCCTGCCAGTCAATGCTGTTCAGTCTGCCTATGTAATCCTCGCCATATGCCAGATTGGTCATGGCAATACCGTCATTCTTGACGGCGGAACGTACAGCACTTGCAAACAAGCCCGCATCAGCCACATCAATCTTATTCGAATTGAACTGGAGGGCATAGTTGGCCGAAAAGTTCACCTTTGCCTTCCCCTTACCACCGTTCTTGGTAGTAATCATAATGACGCCATTGGCACCGCGAGTACCATAGATTGCCGTAGCCGAAGCATCCTTCAGAATTTCGATGGACTCTACATCATTAGGATTCAAGAAATCGATGGAAGTTCCTACCTGCACACCGTCCACTACATAGAGTGGGTCGGCAGAACCATTCACGGTTGCCACACCGCGGATACGGATGGAGAAACCTCCTTCCGGGTCACCGGAAGAACGGATGACAGATACACCTGCCGCAGCTCCCTGCAAACCTTGTCCCAAGTTCACCGGATTCCGCTTCATCATTTCCTCCGCATTCACGGAAGCCACAGAACCGGTGAGGTCGGATTTCTTCATCGTACCGTAGCCCACAACAACTACCTCATCCAAGGTTTCGGTATCCTCCTTTAAAGTAATTTTCAGAGCATTCATATTCCCGGTTACTTTGACCGTTCGCGCCAGATAACCGATGTAACTGGTCTTCAGCGTAGAACCTACGGGACACTGCAAGGAGAAGTTACCGTCCAAATCGGTAATCATACCGTTTGTCGTACCTTCCACAATGACATTGGCACCGATGATGGGCTCGCCTTTCTCATCCACCACTTGGCCCTTCACAGTAACTACACTCTGCTGTACGACAGTGACACCTGCAAACGGCTGTACGCTTGTTGCAAAGAGAGGTCCGGCACATGCCAGCGATACTGACATGATACCCAAATACTTCATCACATTTCTCATAAATACTAAATACTTAGGTTTAACAAATACCCCGGTCATAAGCACATCGGGAAAAAGATATGCGACACAATTTTGTGCCACTATAGAGGCACTGCCGTGCCATTGGGAAGGCACATCTGTGCCACCATAGTGGCACAGATTTCGGTAACTATATCCCTTTCTCTTCCATACCGACAGGGGTGAATTCAATATAGATTTTCAAAGATTAAGTTCAGAAACTCAGGGAAGTGCCTTCAATCTGGTTCAACAGTTGCGGTTTGGCCTTTCCACAATCCACTTTCACAACCTGAATACGGTTGTCGGCAGGTAGACAAACCAATCCTTCTGCCTGCTTCTTGTCAGCACTGTATACCTTCAGGCTCATTTTGCTCCAATCCATCTCAGCAGTGGACTGCGCCAACTTCAGATGAGGAAGTACCGAACCGTCACGTACCAGCATGATTATCGGCAGACTGCCTGCTTCAATCCGGTGCCATCCGCCTTCGTAGACTTTCTCTGTCTGGTAGTCTATCCATTTTCCTTCGGGAAGGTAAACTGTGCGGCCCGTCATACCGGATTCAAGCAAGGGGGCAACCAGAATCTGCGAACCGAAGAGATACTCGTCATCCACTTTCCATGCTCCCGGATCATCGGGGAATTCTACAAACAAGGCTCTTAGCATCGGTAAGCCCTTTTCTGTACATTCCTTAGCCTGAGCATACACATAAGGCATCAGACGGTACTTCATCTCCGCACTCTTGCGGAAGACATCCTGCACACGCTTGCTGTCGTACAACCACGGCTCTGTCGGAGGTGCCCCATGCGCGCGGGTATGGGAAGTAAGAAAACCGAACGGTATCCAGCGGCAATACAAGTCCTCCGGAGTGGATTTTACAAAGCCGCCCATATCATGGCTCCAGAAGGAGAAACCGGACAAGCCGAAGGACAAGCCTGCACGAAGCGTACCCAGCAGACCCGTGTTCGTAGTTGCAGCATCACCGCCCCAATGCAATGGATAACGCTGGGAACCAGCCCATGCGGCACGTGCCCACATTATATTCTCGTTGTGCAACTTCTTGGTTATCTCGGACACTGCCATATCATAACGCACCGGATAGAGGTTATGCTCATACCATCCGCTCTTGCCGGAAGCGTAAATACCATTCAGTGGAGCAGCCTCGCCAAAGTCTACTTTAATGGCACTGACACCGATATTCAGCAATCCCGCCAGTTTGTCCTGATACCACTTTACTGTTTCCGGATTGGAAAAATCAAGCACCACATCTTCGTAGGGAAGTTCACCATTTCCATTTTTCACATACATGTCTTTCTCTATCAGTTCAGAGAAATAACGGTTTTTAGGAGTGAAATAAGGCAACTGCCACAAACATACATGGAAACCTTGAGACCTCAAATCCTTCAACATCTGCTGTGGATTCTGGAAACGGTTCTCGGAGAATTTATAGTCACACTGCCAGTCCACATCAAACCAGCCGGTATCGAAATGGATAACATCGCACGGATACTTGTTCTTACGGATATTGGCCGCTACATCATAACCTTCCTTTTCACTGAAATAGGTAATACGGCTCATCCACGTACCGAAAGACCACAAGGGGGGCATGCCCGGCTTTCCTACCAAATCGGTGTACTCGTCCAGAATATCTTTCGGCTCGCCGAAGAAAACGAACAAATCCAGGTTCTCGTCACCCATGAACATTTTGTTCAGCCCAATATAGGTAGCACCAAAATCACAAGTCACGGGAGCGGATGTATGCATAAACATACCATATCCCCGGTTACTCATAAAGAAAGGAATCGGTTTGTACATCTGGTCCGTCTCAGGCCCTTGTGGGTCTGTAACGAACAAGTTCACCTTCTGTCCGGCCTTGTTCAGCCCAGTGGCAGACTCTCCGCAACCAAAAATCATTTCATCTGCAGTCAAGGTAAATACCGGATTGATGCGGCGAGCATTGTCGCTTCCCCGCTTCACAAAACAGAACGGCGTATATTTTACCTGCGTAGAGTCCGCGTCGCTCAAAGCGGCAGTCTGGCTCAAGATACGTCCGGCTTTATCCTTCAAGACGATTCTCCAAGGATTCTTGTTAATCTGAATGGTTCCATAGTCGCTGGAATAGATAATCTTGTCATTCGTCTCGGTAACTTTCCAGCTTCCATCCCTGCCCGGTTCCTTTGCCAACATGATGGAAGCGGCAGGTTTGGGTTCCACCGGGGTCGTTAGCATACGGATACGTACCGTACGCGGAGTTACAAAGTCAATCTTGAATTTGAGGTTAGGGTCATTTTCATAGGCAGTGAAGGGGAAATCGAGCATTCTCATTTTACGGGGCTGTGCACCGTTGGTATTGAAGGCTTGGCGGGGCATCAGATGCCCGCGTTTCCAATTCACCAGCCCTTCACCCGACTTGGCATCGAATGACTCCAGGTGATCTGCAAAAAACAAGGTATTACTCAAGTCACGGAAATCGGTACTCATGTCCAGAGGTTGGTTCATCAAATACGAAGTACCGTCATTGACATGTGGCTGTGCCAACAGATTGCCACCGGCAAACAACAGCATCGCCACTGCTAAAAGTTCTTTCTTCATACTATTAGGATTTAAATGATCTCGCCTGCAAATGTATTTTTCTTAAAGGAAACACAGATGCCTTAAAAATGTCTTTTAATATCCGGTTTTGTTTCATAGAACCCATATAGGGCCATTGGAAACAAAATGCATACTATTTTTCACCAAACGGAGGATATCATCCCACACGAATACGCAAATCTTTCCTTGCTCGTTCGAAGGATTATATTTAAGTTTGCAGTTACAATATTGTTAATCCTTCTAATAAAGAAAATACATGAAACAACTGCTCCTATTCCTTATATGCAACCTGGCCTTCCTCCTTACTGTTCAAGGTAACTCAGCGGAAATCCCGCCGGCTGTCATGTTCAAGCAGCTCTCTACAACAGAAGGACTCTCCAACAACAGTGTCCGAAGCATCTACAGAGACAATAGGGGATTCCTCTGGGTGGGGACAGAATCAGGACTCAACAAATACGACGGCTACTCCTTCCAGCAGTATTACCAGAACAACTCCGACCTGCCGGACGATGCCATCAGCGAAATTTTCGAAGGACCGGACGACAATGTATGGATAAGGACTTCCAGCGGCTACAGTATCTATAATTATAAGACCGGTAAATTCGACAATGACTATAAACCCATACTCGATGGGCTGCAAATCCCCAGTAAAAACATTCTGAGGATGGGAAAAACATCCAAGAATGAGTTTTGGGCCTACGACTATTCCAAACTTTACATACGAAGCATGGACAACAGCTCCATCAAAGCCTATCCACTGGCAGTTGAAAAGATTTCAAACCTCTATATAGGTGTCCAGTTCATTTATATAATGTACTCCAACGGTACCCTATACAGTATCAGCAAGCAGACTTCCGAAGTCAAGGAAATAGCCATTCCCACCATCTATAGACCTTTGCTGGAGAATCATGAGCCACACATTTACATAGACCAAAACGAAAGCCTATGGGTATACACCTTCCAAAACAGCCTACTTTTGCACAAGAACAGTTTTACACAGCAATGGGAGGACATCAGCCTGAACAATAACACTCACATACAGTACAATCGCGTGCAACGCATCCTCGACCTGGGAGACGGCAACGTATGGATACTTACCAGCCATATGGGGCTGTTCGTTTACAACACCCTGACCAAATCGCTTACCAACTTGGTGCACAATCCATTGAAACCGCACACCATTGCCAGCAACAATCTGAATACCATTTACCGGGACAAAGACGGAACCATATACATAGGGAATTTCAAACACGGTATTTCCTATTATAGCCCCATGTCCCAAATCATACTATGCAACAAATCCCTGGAATATGATGATATCCTGACCTTCTGCGAAGACACCAGCCAGGAATACATTTACTACGGAACAGACGGTACGGGACTAATCCGACGTTCACTAGTGACCGATTCATACGAAAAGATAGCAACTCCCGCCAATATTGTAGTCGACTTATCCATCGACTCCAAAAACCGCCTATGGATAGGCACCTTCCAGAAAGGACTGCTATGCTACTCGAAAGGGCAAATCAAACAATACACAGTAAGTAACAGCCAGCTTCTCGAGAACAATGTGTATACAGTAAAGGTAGACAAACACGGATACATCTGGATAGGTACCATGAAAGGATACATACAGAGGTTAAATCCGGAAACCGGGCAGTTTGACACCATCTTGTACCGTCCGGGAGAATTCTTTGTCCGAGATATGTACTATGATAAAGACAGTACCCTTTACGTAGCGACCAAAGGAGGACTCATTATCATCGATACGGAAACCCAAGCCTATAATATCTACGCCGAAGCCGGCCGCTTCAAGGAGAACAATATGCTCACTGTCTATAAGGACAGCCGGGACCTTCTTTGGATAGGACATCCACACGGACTGAGTATATGGAACCAGAAGAACGACTCCATCTACTTCCTTGACCAGAAAAACGGACTTGCCGCCAACCTCGTCAGAGCCGTCACGGAAGACAACAACAACCAGATGTGGATTGGTACCGGCAACGGCATCTCACGAATCAAAATAACAAACGGTACATACGCCATCGTGAACTACTCCGTAAGCGACGGACTGATATGCAACGATACCAATGTCCACGCCATCCTCAAGCTACAGAACGGCAATATACTGATAGGCACGCCACAAGGTTACCAGACTATCATTCCACAAGACATCCTGACCACAAGTTATGATGCCAATATTTACCTTACCGGTATTGAGCTCAAATCCGGAATGACCCATCCGGACATCCTGAACGGCAGCTCACTTGAATGTGCACAACATCTTTCCTTCACTGAAAAGGAAAATTCATTCACTCTGTCCTTCTCTGCCCTCGACCTGGTGGAAACGGATAAGATAAAATATGCCTATAAGATTCATTCCAACTGGATTTATGCTGAAAACAACAAAGTAAACCTATCCATGCTGACTGCCGGAAACTATACTTTATCCGTCAAGGCATGCAACTCACAAGGCATATGGAGCCCCAACGTCAAGGAACTGAAAATAAAGATACTCCCTCCTTGGTGGCGCACTTGGTGGGCTTATACCATATATAGCGGTATCGTTTTGTGCATCCTTCTGTCCATTATCCGCAATCTGCGCTTACGCCAAAAGCAGAAACAAATCATGCAGGCCATCGAGGTGGAAAATGAAAGGCAGCAGAAAATCAACAATATGAAACTGCAGTTCTTTGCCAACATAAGTCACGAACTGCGGACCCCCTTGTCACTTATCATCAATCCGCTTGAAGAGTTTTTCGTAGACCATCCCGAATATCGTAAAGGCATTCTGGATATGGTCAAACAAAATGCCGACTATCTGCTGGAACTGATTAACCAACTGCTGGATTTCAGAAAGCTGGATGCCAAGGCTGAAACCCTGAAATGCAAACATGACAACATCCTTATCATTCTGAGTGAAATATTCCACTCTTTCGATCCGATAGCACAGAAACGGAACATCAGCTATAGCCTTACCGCTCCACAACATTCTGTATTCATGGATTTCGACTATGACAAGATACGCAAGATATGCACAAATATCCTGTCAAATGCATTCAAGTTCACTCCCAATAAAGGAAGCATCTCACTGGATATTGCCGTAAGAGGCACAAATCTGGAACTGACCTTTACCGACACCGGTTGCGGCATAGAGGATGAAGCCAAGGAGAAAATATTCCAAAGATTCTATCAGTCGGGCAAAAACCAGTCGAACAACGGAGGCAGCGGCATTGGACTGCACATTGTTTCCGAATACGTAAAGATGCATCAGGGTACTGTCTGTGTCAGGGATAACCAGCCTTGTGGTTCTGTATTCCTGATTGCCCTACCCCTACACCAGAACAGTAATGAAACCAAAAACGGAGAACCGGTCGAAGGACCGGAAATAAAAGAAGAATCCCATCCATTCACCATACTACTCGTAGATGACAACTACGACTTCTTGAAATTTCTCTCTGAAAGTCTTGCCAGGCAGTATCATGTATTAAAAGCCACAAACGGAAAACATGCACTGAATGTACTGGAAAAGGAAGATATTGATTTAGTGGTCAGTGACATCATGATGCCCGAGATGGATGGTCTGGAACTATGTTCAACCATCAAGAATGACATACGCTACTCCCATATCCCCATTATCCTCCTGACAGCTAAGGCAAGTGAAGAACACCAATTGGAAGGGCTTAGCGTTGGCGCAGACGACTATATCACCAAGCCTTTCAATATGGAAGTCCTCAAGCTGCGCATCAACAAGATTATCGAGATGAACGTCAAACGTCAGGAAATATTCAATCAGGACATTAAAATCGAGCCAAGCCGTATCACCATCACTCCCCTTGACCAGCAGCTGGTGGAAAAAGCCATCCAGATTGTAGAGGACAATATCAGCGAAACCGAGTTTTCCGTCGAGGAGCTTGCCAGCAGCCTGAATATATCACGCAGCTATTTCTACAAGAAAATGATTAAGATAACGGGAAAGAAACCCATCGAATTCATCAGGACCATCCGTATGAAACGTGCACAACAACTCTTGACAGAAAGCCAGATGCAAGTTTCGGAAATTGCATATACCTTGGGGTATAACTCCCCCAAGATATTCTCCAAACATTTTAAAGAAGAGTTCAACATCAGCCCATCCGAATTTATAAGGCAGCAGGCTGAATAGAAACATTATTTTGACATCAAAGCATCCAACGAAGACACCAACGCCACCAAAGCAGCACTCCAATT
The DNA here is from genome assembly GCF_025147485.1 of Bacteroides uniformis. Classification (NCBI taxonomy): domain Bacteria; kingdom Pseudomonadati; phylum Bacteroidota; class Bacteroidia; order Bacteroidales; family Bacteroidaceae; genus Bacteroides; species Bacteroides uniformis. The sequence goes on from NZ_CP102263.1 coordinate 1,135,078, forward strand.
AATGGCTATTTCATTGGAAGCATACGAACCTTCCACATCTGCATAAGACTCATCCGGCAGATTGGAAGGATAGGGTACACCGTCTTGTTGGCCAGGATTGGGACCGCCAACAAGGAAACCGGGAAGAGGTGCCTCTATATCATCCGATGCAGAAAGACGATGGTGCGGATACAGAGGACTTTTCATCCCGAAACCGGTGACATAACAATATCCCGTGGCATTCTTTCCTAAAATGTAGTCCATATTGCGGTAGGCGTTCGTCAGGTACGACTTCTCACCCGTAAGCAAATAGGCGCAAACCAGTGAAGTGGCTTGGTTAGCACACCCTTCGGCAAGGCATCCCCAAAAGAAATCTTTGGCATCGTTGCCGTAAGGAGCGTGGAAAGGAGAGCGGTCAGCACCCCGCACAGCCTCGGCAGCATAGTCCAGTAGCAGGTCTTTCATGGCATTTGCCAACTCCACGTCTTCACCCTGATATTCCCTGCCCGGTTGCAGCCAGGCAAACACGCCCAACGCAGTGGTATTGCCCCAAGAAGGAGTCTTATATGCAGTGGGCAGATGCTTCTTCACTTGTTCCCGGTAAACGGGCTTTCCCGTAGCAAGATAGAGCTCGGAAGCCGCCCAGAAGAATTCGTCATCGGCACTACGATCACCGTAAGCTCCCGTAACCACGGCAGGTTGATATTGCTTGTTGAGGAGGTCCTGATGATAGAGCGCTTGCGGATGCGCTTCTGCCCAGGCGTAAGCACGTTCGGCAGCCTGCAAAGCCACTTCCGAAAAGCCAGGATAATCCTCTTCGTAAGGAGCAAACAACACGGAAGCTTGCGCTAAAGCCGCAGCATAGTCCAATGCCGCCGTTACTGATTTCTGAACTACATAACGGGGCTGCTTACACTCCGTAGGCTTGATAAATCCCTCGAACGAAGGGGTAGTCAGCTTGTGGTAGACTCCTCCGTCGGCAGGGTCTTGCATGGTCAGCATCCATTTCAGGTTATAGTACATCTCGTCCAGCAAATCGGGCGTGTGGTTTCCGCTTTCCGGGATGTTCACCCGTTGACGGATAAAATAGTCAGGAAAGCGGGCATAAATCGCCTGCATCAATCCGATGGAATAAGCGGAGTTCACAATGTACTTGTTATAATCTCCGGCATCATACCATCCTCCCGGAGAAGAAATCACCGCTCCCGCCTTACGTTCCGGCCCGGCAGCATTGGGATGTACCAGCACCTTGTCATCTGGATGGCCTGCCGGACGGCTCCACCGACCCGCATAAGTCGCTTCGATGGGCATACCCGTACGTTGGTAATAGAAAGATTTCAAAGCGGCATCGGCCAAAGGGGACAGCACCTTTTCCTTTACTTCGAATGCCACTGAATCGCCGTTAACCAACAGAAGATATCTTCCCGGTACCGTGATGTCACTGAAATCCAATATTGTCCTGCTCCTATCCGACCAAGCGGATGAAGCGGTATATCCGGGTTTGCCGGAAAGTAGCCGATTGCCCGTGGCTGCATCTACTATGGTAAATTCACGTACCTCACCGGCATTCACCACAGCTACTTTTTCCTGCTGGGGATAATACCCTAACTGATTCAAACGTACAGTTTCTGAAGGATGCCCTAAAGTGGCCATTCCTCCCAGAACTGTAAACAGACATGTAGTTATATTCATATCACTATTCTTTATATATTAATATTATTCCATTTCAAAATTATTTATCCGACAATAAGGTAATGAAACTGATAGCCGGCAAGTGTACCCGTACCAGTCCATTCTCCACCTTCACTGCAGTTTCCTTCATGCAGTCCTTTGTATTGGTCACATAGACTTTCAGTTCCTTCACTTCTGCAGGGATACCGGAGATGACAGCCTCGCAATCCGCCCCATTATTGACCATATGGACGGCATATTCTCCGCGCACCATATTTCCGAAAGCCGCACAGTTTACATTTTTCTTGCTGCTACTGACTGGAATAGCCAAGGCATCGGCCGGAGTGGAGGCCAGCTGCTTAATGTTCCAGAAACGTTGTGTAGGACGCAAAGGACCTTTGGAGCCATAAATGCCGTCTCCCCACAACAACGAATAGTCTGAAGTGAGCTGCCACTGCAAGATGGACAATGGTTGGCAAATCGCACAAATACGTGTATACAGATTGATTTCATAAAGTGCAAACGTCGACTCATTGAATATCTCGGCATAACCATGAGCAGCGGCATCCGTACTACCCTCACCAACCAAGAGTAGTACATTAATCTCTTTGGCAGCACCCGCCCACTTCCTTAACGTAACATCATCACAACCACGCCATGAATGGAAAGAAACTGCACCAATATACTTATGAGTCTCAGGATTGTTCAAAGCAGGAAGGATAAAATCGAAAGTAGTGGCATCCGAATTGTCGCCAAGCAGCATGCGGGTAGGAAGATTCAACCCTGCCAGATAAGCACCGAACTCCTTAATGAAATCTGCATGCTCCTGCGGAGTGTGGAGGACATCAATACCCAAATCCGATTCATTGAACGAGAACATGGAGAACTCAATACCATAATACCGTTTGGCATACAACAGATAATCTGCCATGGATTTATAAATCTTCTCCTTTTTCCGGTTATCCAGACGATAAGCAATGACACCACCTTGACGGGCATAACTTGCAGGACCTCCGTCAATGGCCCATGCAGGCGGAAACCAACAGCTTAGTATTACCGGCATTCCCATCGCCTTCAAGCGCTTTGCCATGAGGAGACTTTCCTCCACCCGCTTGTTCAGTCCCCCATTCTGTGCCACGGCAATAGGATCGGATTCTTCTTCGGGTTGCCACAATCTCCACGGAAATTCCACACGGCCATAAGCTACGCGCAAGTTTTCCAGACAGTAATCTATCACTTTAGGGTCGGCAGCAGGATTCTGCAGGCGGAAATTCCCTCCAAAGCCTGCAAACAAACTTCCCGGATTCTGCATATCCAATGTAATTTCCGCGTCACTGTGATCTATCACTCCGGAAGCATGCAGTTCCATAGACAATGCTGTTCTCCCAGCCTTTTTCAGAATCGGCATTAGCGAGATATACACAACAGTACCGGTAGACTCTTTTTCAACCGTGGCCTTTACAGACTTATTGAACTTGAATTCCAACTTCCTATTGGCCGAAGTAACGGTCAGCTTCCTGCCACTTACCCTTACTTTGGCATCAATGTAGTTTTCCGGACTTAAAGCAATACAGTAATAGGCTGCCTGGTTCAAAGTAGTGTCCGACAGCGCATCAATAGAAATCTCCACCAAGCCTTTTCCCTTATCGGTCACTTTCTGATGGAACTTTACACCTCGCAGAGTAGCCGTCACTTCCTGCATATTCCCCTCACGATGGAAAACGGGACGGACCTGCTTCTCCTTTCCGGTAATCTCCATATCTCCTTTCAAGGTTCCGACACGCAGGGATGACTCAAAGTCTATCAATTCACCGTCTACGCGGACACCCGTGATATTGCTCCATGCCATCACTTCCGTCTGGGCAGAAAGCGGCAGAGATAATATACCACACAGCAATACAACTATTCCAAACTGGAAAATTCGTAAATTCTTCATAATATCAAATCTATAAAAGGTTGTCATTTCAGTCTGGTATCAATCTCAAACCCCATACGGCTGTTATGATAAGGACAATTCCACATACTTGCTTTAGGCTCCTTGTAGCGGGGAGTTCCATCTTCCAGCACCGTTCTGAACCATTCACCATACTCCTTGTCTATCATCCGTGATTTGATGAAGTTCCAGGTGCGGACGGCACTGTCCAGATAAGATTGTTCACCAGTCAGTTGCCAGGCATTGATACAGCCGACCACAGTTTCCGCTTGGCACCACCAGGAAGCGTCCTTCCTGATTTTGTCCTTATGTCGTTCATACATCATAGCTCCCATCGGGTTGATGCCCTCCTTCAAGGAAGCATCTGCAAGTTCCAATGCTACCTTCCTGCACCTCCCGATAACCTCCGGGTCACCCAGAGCCTCTGCAGCTTCCGTCAGCAGCCAAGAAGTTTCGATATCATGCCCGTAAGAGTCGATGTCATCCAGATTATTCCAATTTAAATCACAGTATGATATCAAGTGATGTGTTTGTGGGTTGTACAGCCTGGTTGTTATTAAGTCTATTACTTTTGCAAGGCGCTTGCAAAGGCTGTTATCCTTCCATACTTTATATAAAGCCGTGTATGCCTCTAATACATGGATATGTGTATTCATTGTTTTGGCAGCAATGCCATCTCCATCATACCCCAGCTTTTGGGGAGTTCCCCATTCGCGGGTAAAGGATTCTATATAGCCATCATTTACGGGATCTTTGACTTTGCTCTCCATTATCCGATAAAGCTCTATGGCTTTTTGCAGGCTTTCATTGTTGCCCGTTGCCCTGAAATGTTCGGACAACCCATAGATAGCATAAGAGCAGCCGTAAGTCTGCTTGTTCGTATCCAATGGGGTACCGTCCGCTTTTATCAGCCAATATACGCCTCCATACTGCGAATCAATGAAGTGATCTATGAAATACCGTTGCGCCCTGTCAGCCAATTTACGGTAGGCAGTATCGCCATACATCCGGTAGGCGGTTGAAAAAGTCCAAAGGATGCGGGCATTCAGTACACCACCTTTGGGAGCATCCGCTATCGGGGCACCGTCACGTCCCAATGAACCATAAAAGCCTCCGGAAGAATCTACGCTGTATCTTTCCCAAAAAGAGAGGATATTCTCTTTCAAGTCCGAGGTTATTTCATCTTTTAAAACCTTGTCTACGTGTGACTGTGCTTGCAGGAAAGGTGTAACCAGCAACCATACTGTAATCAGCAAAAAAACGGAAAACATACGTTTCATAATATAGCGATTTAAGGAGTTAGCCATAGTTACATTGCAAATGTACAAAAAAACAAATGGACACTACTCATTGCCATCCTTTTTCAAGGGATACAATTGGTTCCGATAAAGGCTATTTTTGGGTACTGAGTCCTTGTTTTACCAGACATCAGCTTCTATTGGCTCAAACGTGGGTATCCGGCAGCTCAAGCGCCATTGTCTGACAAATATAACAATGAATATCATAAAAATAGAGGAAAAAGACACATTTCATAACGTTATTGGCTACAAACAAAAGCCATCCGTTTCCTTTTTAGTCCGTATATTAGTAGAAAATTTTGTAACTCAAAAATAGATACTATGAGAAAGAAACATTTCCTATTTGCATCAGTCTTGGCACTGCTTTGCGGCAGCAGTGCGCTGCATGCGCAAGACTTCAAGCTGACATCCTCCGGTTATTTCAAGAATCAGGGAGTCGACATCATGGCTTTTGATGATATCTATCCCGAAGGACACCAAGGAGGGGTATGTATCATCATGAACGGACACCGTGTGGCGACGAATGGAGATATCCGTCTGGAAGCCACACCCGGACAATGGCAGCCCGTACCGAAACAGCTCGACCGGAAGCTCGGTGACAACAGCATCACCGCCACGCTGTGCTATCCCGACTCCTCACGCCATCTCACCGGATTCAACCCGATGATTTACCCGGACCTCCACCTTATATATACGGTAAACGTGGAAAGCAAAGGTAAAAACATAGAGGTGACCGTAGACCTTGACCGCCCCATTCCCCAGGAATTCATCGGAAAAGTGGGCTTCAACCTTGAATTCTTCCCGGGTTCCCTCTTCGGCAAGCCCTGGATTATGGACGGTCAGAGCGGCATCTTCCCGCAACAACCCAACTCTCCCCTAATGACAACCCAACCCAACTATCTGCATACGGGAAATTATCATGACGGCAAGCAATCGCTGGCAGACATGGACAAACTGATAGGAAAAGGTTACAGCCCGATTGTGGCCGACGACATCATCAGCGAACCTTATGCCAAAGGCCGTAAGTTTACCTCCCGCCCCGACGACCCTTACAACAAAGTAACCATCGAATCATTGAGTGGTGACCTACAACTGTTTGACGGGCGTATGAACCACAATAACGGCTGGTTCGTACTGCGCAGCAACATAAAACCGGGTGTCACCAAAGGGGCCGTCAAATGGATTATCACTCCGAACGTAGTGGCCGACTGGATGTATCAGCCGGTTATCCAGACTTCACAGATAGGTTATCATCCCGCCCAGGACAAGGAAGCCGTCATCGAAATGGATATACGTGACAATAGAAAGGAAACGGCACAAATCATCCGCATTGACGCAGACGGCGAGAAAGTGGTCAAGAACGTCACTCCTGCCAATTGGGGCAAGTTCCTGAGATACAACTATCTGAAGGTGGACTTCACGGATGTGAAGGAACCGGGACTCTACAAGATTAAATACGATACCTCCGTATCCCCTATCTTCCGCATCGACAATGACGTATATGCCCGCGGCGTATGGCAGCCCGTACTGGAATACTTCCTTCCCGTACAGATGTGCCACATGCGCGTCAACGAAAAATACCGCGTATGGCACGACTGCTGCCACATGGACGATGCCCAGATGGCACCGGCACACAATCATATCGACGGCTACGACCAGAAAGAGGGCCTGTCCAAGTTCAAACCGGGTGAAGTGGTTCCCGGAGTGAACATAGGCGGCTGGCACGATGCCGGAGACTTTGACCTCCGCATCGAATCCCAAGCCGGAGAATCCTATATCCTGGCACTGGCCTACGAAGCTTTCCACCCGAATCTCGACGTGACTTCCATCGACCAGATAAACCGTGTGACGGAAATCCACCAGCCCGACGGTAAGAATGACTTGCTGCAACAAGTAGAGAACGGCGCCCTTACGGTAGTCAACGGCTACCTGGCACTGGGACGTCTCTACCGGGGAATCATCTGCAACGACCTTCGCCAATACGTACTTCTGGGTGATGCCGCCGCCATGACGGACGGAAAAATCGGTAATGAAGACGACCGTTGGATATTTACAGAGGACAACCCCGGACGAGAACTGTCGACAGCCGCCCAACTTGCTGCCGTATCACGCGTATTGAAAGGCTTCAATGATACATTGAGTGTACATTGTCTCGACATTGCCCGCAAAGTATATGCTTCTACCGGAAACGGCAACAACAGAGCCTTGTTCCCCAAAGTGCAGGCAGCCGTAGAACTGTACCTCACCACGGGCGAACAACCCTATATGGACTTCATTCTGGACAACAAAGAGCTCATCATCAAGCAGATAGGCCGCATCGGCTGGTACACGGCACGTGTGGAAAAACAGTTTGCACAAATGAAGAACAAGAAAGCCAAAGCTTTCTCCACCGCTTTCCGCAAAGCTCTGACCGGATATGAACAAGAGCTGAACAAGCAAGTGCAGGAGACTCCTTACGGCATTCCCTACCGTCCACATATCTGGGGTGCAGGCTGGGATATACAGCGTTTCGGCTTCCAGCACTACTTCCTGACAACCGCCTATCCGGAAATATTCCCGAAAGCACCGGTATTCAATGCCCTCAACTTCATTCTCGGATGCCACCCGGGCTCCAACCAAGCTTCCTTCGCCTCGGGTGTCGGCGCACAATCAGCCACTGTGGGCTACGGACTGAACCGCGCAGACTGGTCGTATATTCCCGGTGGAGTCATTTCCGGTACAGCTCTTATCCGTCCCGACTTCCCGGAACTCCTCACGTTCCCGTTCCTCTGGCAGCAAACTGAATATGTGCTGGGAGGAGGTTCATCCCACTATATGTTCCTGGTACTTGCAGCAGAACAGTTGCTGAAACAATAAGAAAGACAGAGGGGGAACAAAACCCTCTGGATGTTTTCTTTTAGGCGCGGATTACACGGATTTCACGGATTTAGTTTACTGCATCCATGGATTCCGCGTAACCCGCGCCTAATATTATAGTATAATGAAAGTGTTTATCTACTTTCCGTTCTTTCACCAATTATCCGTACGGAACGGAATGGTAGGCAATTCATTTCCGCCAATCATCGTACCAATCTGGAAATCATGGAAACAATAGCGCACGCTGACGGGATGGGATACCTTTTCTGAAGAGATTACCACTTCATTCGTCTGCCAGTGCAGCCATACTTTGTCGGCAGGATGGAACACACGGTCCTCACCCGCCACTTCGAAACCGCGAAGGTCATAGTTGCGACAGATACCCATTTCCAAATGGTCGAAGGAAACCCATGCTTCACTGCCTTTAGCAGTCCATGACTTATATTGTGGGCCGAAACAGTGTATCTGCTTCAATCCATAGGTAAGGTTCAATGCCAGATAGCTCAAGCGTTGACCTACCTTTGTCTTGTTGCGGGGATGGATATTGTACATCTCATAAGGCTCTACAAGGTCGTTTGTCGAAATCATACCACTGTTCGGAATCAGGCTTTGGGCACGGAATTGCGCTTCACGTAGGTAAGCAGCTTTCTCTTGCTGGGTACCTCCATAGGCGTACGGCGCTATTTCGGCAAAGTAGAAAGGCAATTCGCCCAGCCCCCATTCCTTGCGCCACAGCTGCACCATGTCGGCCAAGCGTTCGGCATATGTTTCATGGCGACCTACGTTCGACTCTCCCTGATACCAGATGAACCCTTTGATGGTATAGTTCTGAAGCGGCTTCAGCATGGCATTGTACATCAGCATGGGGCGGAGCATGGGATGCAGGCGTTCGATGGAATCGGGGTTGAGAGATATGTCTGGATAGTTTTCCAGCAGTTCACGGCTTATCCAACCTTCTACAGTGGATCCACCGTAAGCGCTACAGATGATGCCGACCGGAATCCGGAGGGCACGGCTCAACGAAGTGGCAAAATAGTAGGCCGTCGCACTGAAATCGGGTGCGGTTTCTATGGAAGATATGTTCCAGCTACCTTTGCAGTCGGTTTGCAGTTCATAAGTCTGGTGCTTGGGAACGGTGAACATACGCACCCCCTTATTCTCGGCAGAAACTATGATGTCATCCGCTCCGTTCATGATGCAACAGCCAGCAAAACCTTTCAGGGGCATTTCCATATTGCTCTGGCCGGAAGCAAGCCATACTTCACCGATTAGGATATTCTTCAACGTAGTTTTTTCTCCGTCATCAAAAGTTATCTCATAAGGCGTGTATCCTGCTGCCGGAGTCTCCACGGCAAGCGTCCAACCGCCATCCTTATCGGCACGGCAAGTCATTGTCTGTCCGTTCCACGAAGGCGTAACGCGTACTTCGGCTTCCGGAGCAGCCGTTCCCCACAGTTTCACTTCAGTCTGCTGCTGGAGTATCATGTTGTCGCCCACCAGTGCAGGCAGTTTTACTTTGGCGCCCAACGAGGCGGCACCGCATAATAGAATCAATGCAAGAACCTTACTTTTCATAGTATATTTGTATTTAACATTATATTCGGAATCAATAACGCGAGCAAAAATAAGGCTTTTTTGCTCACGTTCTCCGTTTCATGTGCAAAAAGTGGGTGTTTTTGCACATGTGCTCAAACAAAATTATACATTGATGTATTATACATTGATGTATAATTTGTATATTTGTCATTAAATCAAGAACAGAAAGTTTATGAAATCACCTTTTCAATACGGCACACTGGTTGATAAAGAAAGTTTCGTCAATCGGGTAGAAGAACGAAAGCAACTGAAAGAATTACTTGGATCGGGCATCAACGTAATGCTTATTTCACCGCGCCGATGGGGAAAATCGTCGCTTGTAAAAGTAGCTATGGACGAACTGACACAAGAAGACAAGCATATCCGTGTCTGCTTCATTGATGCATTCAGCATCAAGACGGAAGCTGAATTCTACCGCATCTTTGCGCGAGAAGTCATTTCTTGCGCCGCCTCCACCCTTGAAAAGAGGCTTGAAGATGTGAAACAGTTTCTTAAAGCCGTTTCTCCCAGTATCACATTGAAGAGCGACCCAACCGATACCCTCTCCTTTGACCTGAAATTGGAACTGGAAGAAAAAAGTGTCATGGAGATACTGGAACTACCCGAAAAGATAGCAGCTGCCAAAGGCATACACCTGATTGTCTGCATCGACGAGTTCCAACAACTGGCACTACTACCCGGCTACAAAAGTATGGAGGGAAAAATGCGCTCTGCCTGGCAGAAGCAGCAACAAGTTTCCTATTGCTTTTACGGAAGCAAGCGGCATATGATGATGGACATCTTCAACAATTCTTCTAACCCCTTCTACCGCTTCGGACAAGTACTGTTCCTGCAAAAGATAAAGAAAGAGGAATGGGTGCCCTTCATCGTCAATGCCTTCCACCGGACGAACAAAGAAATCAGCGAACAGCAAGCAGAACAACTGTGCGACATCGTGAAATGCCATTCGTGGTATTTGCAACAGTTGTGCTATTTCATCTGGAGCGGTACGTCTGAAAAAGTGACAGATGAGATTATCGAAATCCGTACCCACCAACTGATAGACACCAACATGCCTATGTTCATGAACGACACCGAGAACCTGACTGCTGCCCAAACTGCCATGCTTCGTGCTGTAGCCGATGGTGAATACCGCTTCAACTCCATCCCCGTAGTGCGGAAATATGAATTGGGCAGTGCACAGACCATCACACGCAACAAGCGTATGCTGACAGAACGTGATTTCATTGAGAAAGAGGGGAACAAGTATGTTTTCTCCGATCCGATATTCGAGCTTTGGTTCAGGAGGGAGTATTGCTGAATATAAAAAAAGAACGTGGAACTGCGTGCTATCCATCGTCTTTGAAGGTCCTGAGAAAACCCCACTATACAAATGAACAGACAGCAGACCCACGCCGAAACCAGCACAGGAGCAGTCCATGCCATTCTTGTGTATCATTGATGAATTTCTCAGGTTCTCAAAGACAAGAATGAAGCACAACGCTTCTTACAATATCATTTCACAAAACATTGAAGCTAAGGACACTTCCTTGCTTCGATGGCAAATTTAACGATAAAGAATGAAAACAAGAAAAAGATTGGAAAGTATTTTTGAGGTTGATACCTACAGAAGATAAATATGATTTTGTCATTCTGACACTTTGTATTTTCTATCGCACGAGAATCCCATATTTCCATCCCATTACCCACCCAGCAGTAAATACGAGAGTGGAAATCTGTAAGTATCAGGCTATAAGCATTATACCAAAAGAACATCCTTCCAATAAATCGGAATCACCTCTCCGAAAGCCCTGATACACCGAAAAGGCAAAAGCAAAAGAACGTTTTACTAAAACAGAGTAACCGTTTTACTAAAACGCAATACCCCTTTTAGTAAAAAGCAATCACCCTTTTAGCTTAAAGGTGTAGCCAATTTCTGCATAAAAGCCCCACAAAAGCGGAAGAACATGCAAGAAGAACGCATCTTTATGAACCGAATATCCACAACATATCCCAAATCCGTTCTTCTGTAAAACCAAGTGCGGCAGGAAAACCGGGAAAAGCATTACTTTTTGTCAAGGTTATAGGGATATTTCCGTCTTTCAGCACCTTTTACAACAACCCATGCAGTTCCCACGCCCGCACATGCCGTATTCCTTCATGAGACGGCAGGCAGAAGTCATCAAGCGAGACAACCAGTTTCTCATAATTATCTTGTATCGCCTCCAACGAAGCATACTCACGGCGCACCGTCTGTTCATCTACCAGCATGTAGGTGGATTGCAGATATATCGTACGGTCACCTTTCCGAGCGATGAAGTCCACCTCTTTTTCTTTAGCACATCCGGTATAGACATCATAGCCCGCCCGAAGCAACTCCAGATAGACAAGAGTCTCCAGTTTATAACCCACACCATAGGCTGTTCCGGGATAGAGGAAATTCTTAAAGGCAAGGTCGTTGATGTAATATTTCGCCGTACCGGACAGTATTTCCTTTCCGCGCAAGTCAAAGCGTTCACAACGATACGCCAAGAACGAGTCTTCGATATAGCCTATGTAGGCAGCCACGGCATCATAGCTCGTCTTCCGGCCTTGGCTCTTGAAATAGTTCACGATGTTGCCGATGGACACTAAATTGGAGGCATTGCCTACAAGAAACGCAAAAAGGTCCTCAAGCAGCCGGGGGTCACGTATGCTGTAGCGTTGGATGATGTCCTTCAGCAAGATGGTGTCCTTCAAGGCAGACAAGTAATTGCGCTGCACCTCCTGCTTTTCGGGCAAGACAAAAAGTTCCGGGATTCCGCCCGTATTCATATAGCCCATATAGCTCTCACGGTTCTGTTCCAGATGCCTTATCTCTGTATACTCCTGATAGCTGAAGGGATATACCGGAAATTGGACGTATCGCCCCGAAAGCAGCGTGGCAAGCTCACCGGACAGCATCCGTGAGTTGGAGCCGCTGATAAAGAGCTCGTACTCCTCGGTATAGTCCTGCGAATAAGAATTGACCGACTTTTCCCATTCTTCGATGAGCTGCACTTCGTCGATGAAAATATAAATCTCCTCTTGTCCAGAGATTGTACTTCCTAAGTATATCCATTCTTTCGTTCATAACCTAAAAAGTTTGCGAAAAAGGCTAGATTTTCGGTTATAAACGAAAGATTCATTTAGACAAGCAAGGAGGATACTTCCTTTCCGCATCCCCTTTATCGGCCGGATATTCCCTCTATAGAATCATCATTGTTGCATCTATATATCCACCGCGTTGCATCTATACTTCCACCGTGCTGCATCTATAGATGCAGCAAATCCCTTAACCTATCCTAATAATGCTGCTTATTGTCACCTATTTAGAAGCGAAATCATTATATTTGCGCCCATATATGCCAATACGTTGACTAAGCGATGGCAAAACAGCTTGTAAAAAACAAAACTGAATAATAACGAATTTCATCTGAATGAAACAGTACAAAACCGTAAACAACCTTGTAGGCTGGATTACCTTCCTCATTGCAGCGACGGTCTACTGCATGACCATCGAACCTACTGCAAGCTTTTGGGACTGCCCGGAGTTCATCACCACCGGCTATAAGCTGGAAGTAGGACACCCGCCCGGCGCACCGTTCTTCATGCTGGTAGCCAACCTATTCTCACAATTTGCTTCCGATGCCTCCACCGTTGCCAAGATGGTGAACTACATGAGCGCGCTGATGAGCGGCGCATGTATCCTGTTCCTTTTCTGGAGCATCACGCACCTGGTACGCAAACTTGTGGTGACAGACGAAAACAATATCACACGCGGCCAGATGGTTACCATCATGGGTAGCGGTCTGGTGGGCGCACTTGCCTACACGTTCAGCGATACCTTCTGGTTCAGCGCTGTGGAAGGCGAGGTGTATGCCTTCTCCTCACTGTTTACTGCCGTCGTATTCTGGCTCATACTGAAATGGGAGGACGTTGCCAACGAGCCTCACAGTGATCGCTGGCTGATTCTCATTGCCTACCTGACCGGTCTGAGTATCGGCGTGCACTTGCTGAACCTGCTCTGCCTGCCCGCCATCGTACTGGTATACTACTACAAGAAAGTACCCAACGCCAATGCCCGAGGCTCCCTGCTGGCATTGCTCGCTTCGGGCATACTGGTAGCAGCCGTACTCTACGGCATCGTGCCGGGTATCGTGAAAGTGGGCGGCTGGTTCGAACTGCTCTTCGTCAACACGCTGGGCATGTCCTTCAACACGGGTGTCATCGTATATATCATCCTGTTGGCAGCCTGCCTCATCTGGGGTATCTACGAAAGCTATACCGAACGCAACAAGGCACGTATGGCACTCTCGTTCATACTCACCATCGCCATGCTGGGTATCCCGTTCTACGGACACGGTACCAGCTCGGTAGTTATCGGTGTCATTGTCATTGCCGCATTGTGGCTCTACCTCCGTCCGAAGACGCAGGCAGCCGTCAAAGAGAAATTCCGCGTATCGGCACGCACGCTGAACACCTCGCTGCTCTGCACCATGATGATTGTCATCGGATATTCCTCGTATGCACTTATCGTCATCCGCTCCACCGCCAACACGCCGATGGACCAGAACTCTCCGGAAGACATCTTCACACTGGGCGAATACCTGGGACGCGAGCAGTATGGCACACGCCCGCTGTTCTATGGCCCTGCCTTCTCCTCGCAAGTGGCACTGGACGTGAAAGACGGTTACTGCGAACCGCGCATCAAGTACAACGGCACGAAGTTCATCCGCAAGGAGAAAGCTACGCCCGACGAAAAGGATTCGTACATCGAAATCCCCGGACGCATTGAGTACGAATACGCCCAGAACATGCTGTTCCCGCGTATGTACAGCAGTGCCCATACACAACAATACCATGCCTGGCAGGACATCAAGGGTTACGATGTGCCCTATGACAAATGCGGCAACATGATTATGGTAAACATGCCCACACAGTGGGAAAACATCAAGTTCTTCTTCTCCTACCAGCTCAACTGGATGTACTGGCGCTACTTCATGTGGAACTTCGCCGGACGCCAGAACGACATACAAGGCAGCGGAGAAATTGAACACGGCAACTGGATTACCGGTATCCCGTTCATCGACAACTGGCTGGTAGGCGACCAGAGCCTCTTGCCTCAGGAACTGAAAGACAACAAGGGACACAACGTATTCTACTGCCTACCCCTGCTGCTGGGTATCATCGGCCTGCTATGGCAAGCCTACCGTGGGCAGAAAGGCATCCAGCAATTCTGGGTGGTCTTCTTCCTCTTCTTCATGACCGGTATTGCCATCGTGCTCTACCTGAACCAGACTCCGAGCCAACCGCGCGAACGTGACTATGCCTACGCCGGTTCGTTCTACGCCTTCGCCATCTGGATTGGTATGGGTGTGGCAGGACTCGTCCGTCTGCTTCAAGACTATGCCAAGATGAAGGAACTGCCTGCTGCCGCCATCGTTTCCGTAGCCTGCCTCTTTGTCCCCGTGCAGATGGCAAGCCAGACTTGGGACGACCACGACCGCAGCGACCGCTACATGGCACGCGACTTCGGCCAGAACTACCTGATGTCCCTGCAAGAAAGCGGCAACCCGATTATCTATACCAATGGTGACAACGATACCTTCCCCCTCTGGTACAACCAGGAGACCGAAGGTTTCCGTACCGACGCCCGTACCTGCAACCTCTCGTACCTGCAGACCGATTGGTACATCGACCAGATGAAGCGCCCCGCCTACGACAGTCCTTCTCTCCCCATCACCTGGGACCGTATGGAGTACGTAGAAGGCACCAACGAATACGTCCCCATCCAGCCTGAGTACAAGAAAAGCATCGACCAGCTCTATGCCGAAGCCGAGAAGCAGGCACTGGACGGTAATCCCGAAGCACTAGTCAATGTAAAGAAAGAATTCGGTGACAACCCGTATGAGCTAAAGAATATCCTCAAGAACTGGGTGCGCAACAAGAATCAGGACTTGAAGGTGATTCCTACCGACAGCATCGTCATCAAGGTAGACAAGGAAGCCGTGCGCCGCAGCGGCATGATGATACCGGGCGACTCAATCCCCGACTACATGCACATTTCGCTGAAAGGCAAACGCGCCCTCTACAAGAGCGAGTTGATGATGCTCGAAATGCTGAGCGAGGCCAACTGGGAACGCCCCATCTATATCGCTGTCAGCGTAGGCAGGGAGAACCAGCTGAATATGGAAAACCACTTCGTTCAGGAAGGTCTTGCCTATCGTTTCACTCCGTTCGACACCAGTAAGACGGGCGTGACAATAGACTCCGAAAAGATGTACGACAACCTGATGAACAAGTTCAAGTTCGGTGGCATCGACAAGCCGGGCATCTATATCGACGAGAACGCAATGCGCATGTGTCACTCTCACCGTCGCATCTTCTCCCAACTCGTGCAGCAGCTGATGCGTGAGGGCAAGAAAGACAAGGCAAAAGCCGCCCTGGACTATGCCGAAAAGATGATTCCCGCCTACAACGTGCCTTACGACTGGCAGAACGGTGCCGTACAGATGGCGGAAGCCTACTACCAACTGGGCGAAACCGCCAAGGCGGACGAGATGATGAAAGCCCTTGCTGACAAGGCTGTAGAGTACCTGACCTGGTATCTGAGCCTGGACGACAACCGCTTCATGATTTCTACCCGTGAATTTGAATACCACTGGGCTGTACTCGATGCCGAGGTGAAGGCCATGAAGAAGTACAACTCCAAGCTCGCCGAAATCTACGAGCCGAAGGTGGAAGAACTGTATAATATGTATGTGGACAGAATGAAGGAGTGAGAATAAGGATTAGGGATTAAAGGATTAGGGATTAGCCTGTGCAGTTCATCACTAATCATTAACCCCTAATCCTTAACCCCTAATCCTTAAAATCCCTAATCCTTAAAATCCCTAATCCCTTAATCCTTAATCACGTGTTTATAGAACAACCTCCTGAGTTTTTTCGCAAACTATATCCCGGTGCAGTCTGGAGGATGGACCCCAATGAAAAAGCCGTTTATCTGACTTTCGACGATGGCCCTATCCCCGAAGTAACTCCCTGGGTGCTCGACCTGCTGGATAAGCACAACATCAAAGCCACCTTCTTCATGGTAGGTGACAACATACGGAAGCATCCGGACGAATTCCGGATGGTCGTTGAGCGTGGGCACCGCATCGGTAACCACACCTTCAACCATATCCGTGGATTTGAATACACGGCCAAGAATTATCTGGGAAATACCGAACAGGCGAAGATTTTCATGGAAATGGGTGGGGACATCAATTGCAATGTGGAGAAGGTTCTCTACCCTCTCTTGTTCCGCCCTCCCCACGGCCATATGTTCGCCAACCAGTATCTCACGCTGAAACGAACCTACAAGATTGTGATGTGGGACCTCGTGACCCGCGACTACAGCAAGAAGCTGCGCGGTCCGCAAGTGCTAGCCAACGTGATGCGCTACGCCCGCAACGGCTCCATCATCACCTTCCACGATTCCTTGAAATCCTGGTGCAACGGAAACCTGCAGTACGCATTGCCGCGCGCCATTGACTTCCTGAAGGAAGAGGGATATGAATTCAAAGTATTATAAACTTGAAACAGCAGAAAGTTACCAACATCTGCTGTCACAATAAATTCCACATAAAATAAGAAGGGGTTGTCTCGGCAAAAGGCAACCCCTTACATTTTATAGGCTCATGTCCTGTTCCACAAGAATAAACAGATGTTTTATAATTACCAAGTAAATGTACATCTGTATTCATCCCACTGGTCTTTTACAACCAGTTCCGTAGGATAACTGTCGGAATTCAATGTCCATGTAAAATACATATCGGACACAGAGTCCTCGCCATTGTATGTATAATGCCCTACAAGCGGCAGATGTTTCGTAGCCTTACCAAGCATGCCTCCATAATAGGCATATATCATCTCGTCCATATCCACATCCAGTATTTCATCAAACAACATCAGGCAGCCCTTATTCTCGATAGGAGCTGTTATATTATCCGTCGTATAGTCTATGGCAGCACTATACTCCCACTCGTCATTGCTGTCGATAATTCCGTCACCATTGAGATCCCCACTAGCTACATAACGTGTGGAAGTCTTCACCACATCTCCATCCTTATAGGTGATGTTCGTTATTTCACCATCGCTTTCAGAGCGTTTCATTACAACCAGATGGCCTTCAGTGTCGTATTCCATCTCCCAAGTAAACTCATCGGCATCGGGAGTACCAGCGTGGTCTATTGAGTTGCAAAATTCCACATAACCATCGCTGTTGAGCTGCAAGTTCAGTTCTGTAACATCGCCCTCTTCATCCGTCACGGTGATTCTTGCTCGGTCCTTTGCAACATCTGCCTTTGTAGTAGCGGGAAAGTACTCAAAGACGGCTTTATCCCCATCCTCAGTTGTAATGTTCGTCACCAGCCCTTCTTCATTGTGAGAAATCGCCATGCCCGAAACCGACTTCGGAAGCCCTCCCGTAAACACTTGCGAAGGATTGACCACAGTGGCGGTGTTTTCGCCACCCTCACCATTCTCATTTTCGTCATCGTCACTGCAAGCAGTGAATCCCAAGCACAACGCCACACCCAACATGGAGGCAGCCATCATTTTAAACATTTTCATAAGTTACAAATCTTGTTTTATCCCCATCCCTCTAAGGAAAATCCATAATAACAAAAGTATAAGGAATGCCGTCCGTATCTCACGACAACAAGACTCTGCCATTCAAACCCGGACAGATACTTTTGGCCATTTATCATTCCCAGACAAAGCTTAATATTTTTTGCAAAGTAATAAACTTTTCCTTTCACTCCTTGTCACTGAAAAAGGTGATTTTTCAGCCACATACAGAAAAAATTCAGCATCTCCAATAAAAAGCAAAATGAATAAGACGTATATTTGCAACAACTAAGCACAGATTGAATTCCACTAAAATATACCGATATGAGGGTACGCCATACTAAGCTATTATCACTCCTCTTTTCTTTAACCACTATCCTGCTTCACGCCGGAGAAATACCAACAGACACTCTGTTGGCACACTTCTACAACCGGGCAGCCAATCTCATGGAAGAAGGACACTACGATGAAGCGCAACGTAGCTTCGACAGCGCCTTTGCCACCCGGAACGTAAAGCACTCCTTCATGTATCCCATCTTGCTGAACGAACAAGCCACACTACTGATCTATGTGGGAAAGACAGAAGAAGCCTTTGCCATGAAAAAAAATGTGCTCCCCTACCTGCCGCAGATAGATGATTTGGAAAAGCACATCAGCGTATACAACGATTTGGGCCTCCTCTACCGTCAGCACCAAATGAATGACTCTACACTCTACTATTACAATAAAGCACTGGACAGTGCCTTGCAATATGGGGACGAAAGCTGGATAGCCCACATCTGCAACAATGTGTCCATCCTATACTTCAATATCAGGCAGCTGGACGAAGCTGAAAAGTATACCGACATGGCCACCGAACATGCCGCCAGAACCGAAGACCCATTCGTAGCTTTCACCACCTGGCAAATCAGAGCAACCATAAAGGCTGAGCTGAACAAGCTGGATGATGCTGAAAAATCCAACCGCAAAGCCTGGAACATTGCCTGCCACGGAGAGGGAAACGAAGACTTATGGAAGATACGCTGCCTGCCCGGCATGCTGAGACTCTTTGAACGAAAAGAACAACCCGATTCCATAGACCACTACTTGAAATTGGGGAACAAACTACTACAACGGGTACCATCCAACTCCATCGCTGCCATAGGATTCATACAATCGAGGGCAGCCACCGAAACAAACCGCAAAAACTATGCCCGCGCCTTGAAGGACTTCCACTGGCTGCGTAACCGGAAAACCGGTACCGAGCCCAAAACATTATTTACACAAATGGCACGATGCTACGATGCCTTGGGAAACCCCAAACTGGCCTACACCTATATGGATAGTGCCCGCATGTGGACTGATACGCTGGCACAGCACAATCTGACGCAACAAATGGCAGAATTCAACGTGAAATATCACACACAAGAAAAGGAATTGGAGATAGCCCACCTGCAACAAGAACAACTGGAACACCAAGCCTTCCTGCTAAAAGCCTCCATTGCTGTAGCCCTTCTGTCCGGTCTTGCTCTCATTACTTTGTTGACGCTCCGCCACAAGAAACGAATAGCCGAAAAGAAGATTGAACTGCTAAAGCAAGAAAACGAACTGAACTCGGCACGCCGTTACATTGAAGGGTTGGAAGAGGAATGCAAATATTTTGCCAAGGAACTGCATGACGGCATAGCCAACGACCTGCTGGGGCTGCAAATGAAGATAGAAACTTCTGCCAGCAAAGGGAATGAGCAGGAACTGGCCTCACTCGTCAGCAAACTGAGAAACAACGTGCGGAATATCTCACACGAACTGATGCCTCCCGAATTCGAGCATCTCAGTCTAGACCAGATACTCGACCGTTATGCTGCCAAACTGACCGAGAACACCGGCATAGAGGTCAGCTATCATCCAACGGAGAACAACGCATCACGCCATCTTCCCAATGAAACCGCTTATGAGCTGTACCGCATCGTACAAGAGCTCACCATGAACATCGTGAAACATGCCTCAGCCAGTCATATAGTCATCAGTCTCCGTGCCGACAATGAAAATAAATATACCCTGCAAATTACAGACAACGGTAAGAATGCAAACAAGCAACAAACAGCAACAAACAACAATGACGGCATAGGATTGCGCACCGTAAACGACCGTATCAGAGCCATCAACGCTACCGCCAATGTATGCTCGTCAACAGAAAACAACGTTTTCACCCTACTGCTTAACATAAACGAATGAAACCAAACAAAGAAACATACAGAATACTGGTAATAGATGACCACCCGATTGTTGCTGAAGGCATCATCGCATTGGCCTCGCAACTCGAAGGAGTGACGTGCAAAGGAGCCACTTGTGCAAAAGACGTGGAACAACTGACCCTCAAAGAGAGATTCGACCTTTGCATCATTGACCTTGAACTACCGGATATGAATGGATTCCAACTCATATCCCACCTTCACAGCCAGATACCCGAATGCGGCATTTTAATCTATACCATGCATGAAGAACCTTGGATCATAGCCAAATTATCCACCCTAAACATCAACGGAGCTGTTTCAAAAAATGCCAGCACCAGCGAATTGAGAGACGCCATCAGTACACTGAAAAACGGAACCAGATACTTCAGCAATGTTTTCAGCGAACTGGACAAGGAAAAACAAAACACCCTACCACATGCACTTCCCGAATTGTCGAGACGTGAAAAAGAAGTGCTCGCCTATCTCTCGCAAGGACTGAGCACTTCTGAAATATCCCAATTACTATTTCTCAGCATCAATACAATACAGACTTACCGGAAGCGCCTGATGGAAAAACTGGAGGCCAAAAACGTTGCAGAACTTGTCTACAAGGGGAAGAGCTTATTCTGAGAACACTTGTCATTCGCCCGGACAGTTACAAGCCTCCAGCTTCTCAAGCTTCTCCGTCTGAAAAGGAAGAAAATCAACTTAGCGGATACTCACCGTCATCGGATTGCGCACCTTCTGTGCAAAATCAGCCATGTATCGGTTCCAGGCTTCAGCAGTCTTGATGTCTGCGCGGTCCCAGGCAAAGCCCCAGTAATACACGTAGTCAGCGCCCGGCTCATAGTCGCTGACAACCAGTACATGACCGTCCGCATTGTTACGCATCTTCTTCTCCTCTATGGGGAAAAGCACGGTTTTGGCTTCCTTCACAACGGCAGGGAAAGCGGCCCCCATAAATATCTTGCCATTATCCGGTCCGGTAGTGGGGTCTACATACGTCATATAACCACCGGCGGCATCAGCCACCACAGCACCGTCCGGTTCGTGCAGCACAATACCGGTAACAATGGGCAAAGATTCCTTTAGATTGCTATACGAAACGGCAGTACGGTTCAGATGAGAACCGGCATCCAGCGTAATCAGACGCGTTTCCACCACCGCAGTATCCCCTTTCACAGCCAACGGATTGAACTCCAGCTTCACGGTGAAGCGCAACGGACCGTTGTCCAGCACCTCCTGCGTCTTGTAGCACCACGGATAGATAATGGTATCATTCACCATCAATGCAGACACTCCGGCTCCCAATGTTGGGCCTACTGCATAGCAGTCCATGCCATAACCGTGGTCTATATGATAGGAGAATGTGCGTACCAGCTCATCGGCTGCCTTCGGGTCTGTCTTGCGCAATTCATTAACCTGCTTCCAGGAGTCTGCATCCAGTTCCTTGGCATACATGTCTTCCAGTACCGGTGCAGCAGTGCCTCGCTTCGTGAACAAGTCGTAGCCGAAACCGCGTTCACCCCTTGCCTGCAATGCAGGACCGTAGGCACGGAAGCCTACCAAGTCGTTCTCCCAGGCCATGTCGTCCAGACGTTCGGGATACTGCCGCCCACAAGCCCTTACCTCCACATCGACGGGAGCACCGGCCTGGACGGTATATGCAGCCGATGCATTGGCGGCTACCGTAGCAGGGAAGATTAATTTGTCATCGTAGGTCACTTGGTAAGGCACCTGCTCCCCTTCGACATTCAGAACCACAATCTGTGCGGTGTCTGCCAGATTCAGAAGGTTTGAGATTTCGGTCATGGACACCTCTACCATCTCATCGGAACGGTCCATCGCTAACGGATTGGTTACCGTAACAGTCACTATCTTGCTATCGTTGCAAGCAAGACAGCAGAGGGCCGCCATACATAATAAAAGAAAGTTTCTCATATAATCATTGCTTTTTCCTAATCAGTTGTATAACTTTCTTTTAGGCGCGGATTTCGCGGATTATACGGATTTTCCTTATCCTTTCCGCGAAATCCGCGTAATCCGCGCCCAAAAGAAAAAGGTGACAAGTGACATTATCCTGCCACTTTATCACCTTCTCAATTATCCTTAAATTTATTTCGGTTGCTTTCCGATATAAGCCAAGATACCTCCGTCTACATAGAGGATGTGACCGTTTACCGCATTAGAGGCTTCCGATGCCAGGAACACTGCCGGACCGGTAAGTTCTTCCGGAGCCAGCCAGCGGCCTGCCGGAGTCTTGGCGCAGATGAACGAGTCGAACGGGTGACGGCTACCGTCGGCCTGCTTTTCACGCAGCGGAGCAGTCTGCGGGGTAGCGATGTAACCCGGACCGATACCGTTACATTGGATGTTATATTCACCATATTCAGAGCAGATGTTGCGAGTCAGCATCTTCAAGCCACCCTTGGCAGCGGCATAGGCCGACACAGTCTCACGACCCAGTTCGGACATCATAGAGCAGATATTGATAATTTTACCGTGGCCCTTCTTCATCATGGCAGGCAGAACAGCCTTTGATACGATGAACGGAGCATTGAGGTCGATATCGATTACACGACGGAAGTCAGCAGCCTCCATCTCGTGCATAGGAACACGGCGGATGATGCCGGCATTGTTTACGAGGATATCAACAGAGCCTACTTCCTTTTCAATCTGGGCTACCATGGCCTGAACAGCAGGTTCGTCTGTCACATCACATACATAACCGCGTGCCTTGATACCCTTTTCAGTATAGGCAGCCAAGCCTTTGTCTACCAACTCCTGGTTGATATCGTTGAAACAGATAGTTGCTCCTTGCTCTGCAAAAGCTGAAGCGATAGCAAAACCGATACCATAAGAAGCACCTGTAACAAGGGCTACTTTACCTTCCAAAGAAAAATTCAAATACGGATTCATAACGTTAAATTATTAAGTTTAAATAAGTGATATTCTATTTATGTACGATTTGCAAGTAGTTTATACTCAATGGAAACTTTATTTTGGGAGAATGCCTTCCCTATAAGGAAATCGCAGCGAATGCTTTTCGTATCGTAGCTTTTCACATCATCGGGATGCTCAGCATAGCGAATTTCATAGTTCGTTTTCATGATTGCACTACATTTAATAGGTTATAACTTCAGCCATCAAATACACATCGTTTGCGTACACGATGCAAATGTAACAAAAGAAAATGGAGAAACCGTATAAATTTGTGTCAATTATATAGCAATATCGTTCAAAGATTCGTAAAAAGAAAAAATCTATACCTATAGTGCCAACAAGAGGGGGAAAGAATAACAAAAAAACCCACTAAAACTTGCGATTTTAGTGGGTTTTTAGCTGCAATTAGCTGTATCGTAGTTGGACTACCAGGATTCGAACCTGGACAAACAGAACCAAAACCTGTTGTGCTACCATTACACCATAGTCCAAACATAGGGCTTTCTGTTAAAAAGCGGTGCAAAGATAAAAGGAAGCCCCGAAATATCCAAATATTTCGGGGCTATTTTTACTGCCGAAGCATCATTTCCTTAATTACTTCTCTTTAGGCTACCGTTATTTGGCGATAATCAGATAGTAATTCTTCTTGCCGCGCTGTACCAGCAGGTATTTTTCGTCCAGCAGGTCGGCTGTCGTAATCACCTGGTCGAAAGCAGCCAGTTTCTCCTTATTCAGAGAAACGCCACCGCCTTGCACCAGCTTACGCATCTCGCCCTTGGAAGCGAATACAGCAGCATTATCCACGAACAAATCCACCGCCTTCACACCGGCAGCCAGTGCATCACGGGATATTTCAAACTGGGGAACACCCTCGAACACAGCCAGCAGCGTATCTTCGTCCAACTTCTTCAGTGCATCCGAAGTTGCATTGCCAAACAAGATGTTGGATGCATCCACGGCGGCATTATAGTCCTCTTCGGAGTGAACCATGATAGTCACTTCCTTCGCCAGACACTTCTGAAGGACGCGCAAGTGGGGAGCAGCGTCGTGCTCGGCCGTCAGAGCGTCAATCTCTTCCTTGGACAGTGCAGTGAATATCTTTATGTAGCGTTTGGCATCCTCGTCGCTCACGTTCAGCCAGAACTGGTAGAACTTATATGGAGAAGTGTAGCGCGGGTCGAGCCAGATGTTTCCGGACTCTGTCTTGCCGAACTTGCCACCGTCGGCCTTCGTAATCAGCGGGCTGGTCAGTGCAAATACCTCCCCACCGTTCGTACGGCGAATCAGTTCGGCACCGGTGGTGATGTTACCCCACTGGTCGCTGCCACCCATCTGGAGCTTGCAGCCTTTGGTTTCATACAGATGAAGGAAGTCGTACCCCTGCAACAGCTGGTAGGTGAATTCCGTGAAGGAAAGACCGTCACGTGCCTCACCGTTCAGACGCTTCTTTACAGAATCTTTCGCCATCATATAGTTTACGGTGATGTGCTTACCCACTTCACGGGCAAAATCGAGGAAAGTGAAGTTCTTCATCCAATCGTAGTTGTTCACCAACTCGGCACGGTTGGGGGCATCCGAATCAAAATCCAGGAACTTGGAGAGCTGGGCCTTCATACCGGCCAGGTTGCGCTGCAACGTCTCTTCCGTAAGCAGATTGCGTTCGGCAGACTTTCCGGAAGGGTCACCAATCATACCCGTAGCACCGCCAATCAGTGCCAACGGCTTGTGTCCGCAACGCTGGAAGTGACGCAAAATCATCACACTGCAAAGGTGCCCGATGTGCAAAGAGTCCGCAGTAGGGTCGAAACCAATGTATGCAGTCACTTGTTCCTTAGCCAGAAGTTCTTCCGTACCCGGCATCATATCGTGGAGCATGCCACGCCATCTTAATTCTTCTACAAAATTCATCGAATGATTAAGTTATCTGATTAATTATTTAAGTGATTATCTATGAATTGTTTGATTCCTATTTTAATCTGCGCAAAAATACGACTCTTTATTCGAAGAAACAACTCTTAGGGTTTAAAAAAGACTTTGCAGACATTTCTCCGGAGTGTTTCTCCAAGCTCCTCGGGAGAGATGCCGCGCACTTCGGCAGCGCGTGCATACAATTCCCCGATGGAAACTTCGCTTTCATCCGTTTCGATGAACAGCCGGTCGGCAGGTACCCGGCACAAGGCTACTTCCTGGTATTTCTCCCCGAATGAAAGGTAAAAGCCATGTTTCAGATATTCCTCCACCAGCGCCGCCTTGCCACGGAAACCATGTATTATCCACGGATTCGACGGGCGCAAGTCCCGCTTCACCTTCAGCAGTTCATCAACCGCCTTCACCAGATGAATCACCAGCGGCTTTCCCACTTCCTCTGCCAAACATGCCTGGCACCTGAACACTTCCACCTGCAAATCCATCGGAGCATCTGCCAGCTTGTCCAGCCCGGCTTCGCCCACGGCAAGTACTTGGGGATGGCGCACTAACTCCTCCAGGCCGCACACCCTGCTAGCCACAGCACCTTCAACTCCTGAGTGTTCACCTCCACTCCGACCTATACGCCAGGGATGTATCCCCACCGAATACCATCCGCCGCTCTGTGGAGAGAACGTTTCGGGATAGCAATTTGCAATGGCAGTTCCGGGTACTTGCGGAAGCCGGTGTGTATGTATGTCAACTGGAATATTCATGGAACGGGATCATATCCGGAACCTCCCCAGGGATGGCAGCGCAGAATGCGCCTGACTGCCAGACAAAACCCCTTGAAAGGTCCGTGTTTCTTGATGGCCTCCACCGCATATTGCGAACAAGTGGGGGTAAAACGGCATGAAGGCCCTATCATGGGCGATATGCACTTCTGATAGAAATAGATGGGAAGCAGCAGCAGATATGAAAGCAGACGCTTCATGACACCTGCGGAGTTTGCTCGGTTTCAGCATTTGCCGCTACCTTCTCGGCAATGCGTGCCAAAGCTGTCTTCATACGGTCCTCGATGACAGAAGAGTCTACCAACTGGTCCGAAAGATAGATGAAGGCCACGGCCAAACGGCACTTTTTTTCCGTCAACACTGCCAGCAGTCCGTGTTTGTTCATGCGGTAGGCTTCACGTATCTGACGTTTCACGCGGTTGCGCTTCACCGCCCGCTTGAAACGGCGTTTCGAGACACTTACAAGAATGGAAACGGGTGCCTCCAGCTCCTCCACCGGCAGATACACCACACGCAAAGGGAAAACCGAAAACGAGCGTGAGCCGCCCGCAAACATCTTCTCTATCACTTTCTTCCTGTCCAACCGTTCGGACTTACGCAAGGTATTTGGCATGGGGTGATGAGTTATAAGTTATGAGTGATGAGTTATGAGTGATAAGTTATGGGGGCGATACAAAAACGAGCTACAAGTACCTGGCAACATAAAAGCACAACCACTTGTAGCTCAATTTTATAAATCCATTGTTATGCCTACAAGCTATAAGCAAATCACTCATAACTTATAACTCATAACTCTTTTTACTTTCCTTTATTATTTTCCTTGATAAACATGTCAAGCGCCGCCGTCATTGAGGGTGCCTGCACGCTGGGAGCTTCCAGGTCAAGACGAAGCCCGGCATCACGGACTGCCTGGGCAGTGGTAGAGCCGAATGTTCCGATCTTGATTTCCTTCTGGTCAAAATCAGGGAAATTCTTCTTCAAGGCACTGATGCCTGCCGGACTGAAGAACACCAGCATGTCATAATCAAAAGCCTCATCTGCAGCAAAATCATTGCTGACAGTGCGGTACATGACAGCTTCCGTGTGCTGAATCTTATTCTTATCCAGCAGATTCTTCACGTCATCATTGTGTACATCCGACATCGGTACCAAGTACTTTTCAGTCTTATGCTTAACAATGGAAGGTATCAAATCGTCAATCTTCCCGGTGTTTCCGAAGAAAATCTTACGCTTACGATACTGCACATACTTTTGGATATACAGAGCAACGGCCTCCGTCACGCAGAAATACTTCATTGTTTCGGGAATTGTCACACGCAATTCTGTACACAAGTGGAAGAAATGATCAATAGCATGACGCGAAGTAAAAATAACGGCAGTCTGATCCAAGACCGAAATTTTCTGTTGTCTGAACTCTTTCGCTGAAAGGCTCTCCACTTTGATAAATGGGCGAAAATCTATTTTCACACCATACTTCTCGGCGATGTCGTAGTAAGGAGATTTCTCTGATGCCGGTTTCGGCTGCGACACAAGTACTTTCTTAATTTTCAACGTCCTAAAATTTTATTATCAAATAATCGTTTAGCTGCGTCACGCCTTGATATAACACAAAACAAGGCATGATTTCAAGGGCACAAAAGTACACAATTAAAAGCAAACCGCCATATAAATTGTTACAAAAAAGCTTTAACCACTTGTATAACATCAATATTTTAGCAAAAAAGGCTAAAATCAATCCTATTATTATCGTCAGCTGCAAACTCAAATCAAAATAGACTATGAACAGAGCAAACGGGAAAAGGGCGAATCCCAAGTAATAAAGTAGCGTAGAATAGGACTCAAGCCATAGCGTTGTAACACTTTCGTCAAAAAAAATCCAACCCAGAAAAGAGTAGAGCATCCACTTCAAGCACAAATAGAAGAGACACACACCGATGTAAATCCCCAGCAGAAGCCCCGGCGACACATGACGTACCAGTTCCGGCTGTATATCATTGAAGTAGCTGAAGATACAGACACCCGCAAGGATGCAAGTCTGCAGGATGAGCAGCAGCAAATAGCGCATATCGGCGGCTGTGGAAGTGGCAAATATGCTGGTACGTTCGCGATGAAGCAGGAAATCCTTCACCAGCTGCAGCAGGAACTTGCGGCTGCGTGACAAAACATAGGCCGACAGAAAGAAACAGCACAAAAGAACCACGGTGATGCCATCGTCCATTCTCGGAGAATATGGAATAGGAATCCCCTCCGTCCCCACTACTGCCCAAGCCATCAACAGCCCTATCATATTGCAGCGAATTTACGGATGGAGGCGTCCCACAAGGGAGTGGTATACATCAGTTCCACGGCTTCCTGCGGTGTCTGCGCCACATGCCAGATGGCACCGTGCTGCACGCGCATGAAGTTTTCGTCCACTGCCTGCCGGAGCATATCGAGCAGAGGGTCGAAATAGTTCTTGACATTCAGTATCACAATCGGGTTCAGATACAGTCCGAGTTGCTTCCAAGTGATGATTTCCAGCAGTTCTTCCAGGGTGCCGCAACCACCGGGCAGGGCGATGACGGCATCGCTCAGGTCGGCCATTGTCTTTTTCCGCTGGTGCATGCTTTCCACTTCCACGAGTTGGGTAAGTCCGGTGTGATGCCATCCCTGCTCCACCATGAAGCGGGGAATGACGCCCGTCACCTCTCCCCCTGCCCGGAGTGCCGCATCGGACACAGCGGACATCAGTCCCATATTTCCCGCACCATTAATCAGGCGAATTTGCCGCTGCCCCAGCAGAGTGCCCAACTCACGGGCTGCATCGAAATAAACGGAATCTATCTTTGTGCTCGAAGCACAATATACGCATACGGAATTTATCTTGTTCATCATCTTGTTACTTCCTTTTTTAGGTACCGCCACAAAGGTACATGATTTCGGGGAGATTTGAAACAAATTTCTTTCTTCCCACTTACGACGGGGGATTTTTCATGAGTCAATAACGGATTATGTGTGCCGCAGGCACTGATAAGGCACATTAAACAGAGCTACACCCTTTGCCCCGGATAGCTACACCCTTTGGGGTAAATGGCTACACCATGTCAGGGAAAGGGTGTAGCCTTATATAAAAGGTAAAATTCCCTGTTGACATATAGTGATGAAAGCAGGGAATCGTTCACTTTATTGAATCAGAGGACCTTATATATCAATATTCGAGCCAAAAGTAATCCGTCAAGGTCAATCCGATTAATAGGATTATTCCCGCAATAAGCATAGAGACTTGTATTGAAGTAATTTTCAGCAGAAGGGTCCACCGTCGTAAACCTTCCCAGCGCAGCATCATACATGCGTGCCCCATAATCATACAGATTCAACCCCTTCTTGCCATCGTACTCCTTGCCGTTGTATTTATAAGGCTGCACATTGCCTGAACTTGCAAACACACCACCGAAGGGATAGTAATGGTTCGCTTCCTCAACAGCACCGCTGGAACTGAGGACAACGCGGTTGTTTCCCTGATGGTCCTGCAGGTAATAGTGATACTTCTTGTCCGAAAGCGTAACATACCCCTCTTCCGTAAGAAGAAGCTTGGCAACACCGTTTTCATAGACCACATTGCAGCAATACACAGTAGGAACCGGATTGCCCGAACCATCTGCCTCCTTATACATCATGCGCCGCTTGATGCCGTCGGCAGTATAGCCATACTGTATGAAACCGCCGGAAGCAAAAGTGACGCCCGTTGGCAAATTTAATATATTATACGTAATATTGCTAATTCCCTTGTTTAAATCTTTGGTCAAATTGCCGTTCGCATCATAAACGTACTCGTTCGCCTGCTTAACACCGTCCTTGAACTCGAAGCCATTGTTGTAAGCAGAAGTCGTAGCGGTATCGTCCACATGATTCAGCAGATTGCCCGTAAGAATGATTAGGGCGTAGACTGATGCGGAGGTCTGCCCGTAGCACTGCGAAGACAGGACATTGTCGTTCTTGTCGTAACCGGTCACCTTTTCTGTATAGCGGCCTGCGCCGTGGGTGAAAGCAGTCAGACGGTTAAGGCCGCCGTATCAGTATTAGAAAGAAAAAAGCTATCCTAACATGCAAGATATAAGATATCTGATGTTAGGATAGCGATAAAATAGTCAATTCATATCAGGTCAAGACGCCCTAATTATCAATACAAAAGAGACTGCGTTTGTTTATGATAAACTGCATTTTTCTTTTGAAGATTTACGGCTATTGACAAGAGAAGCTATTAAATAAAAGATATTAATGATTACATAGCATAGAAAAAACTGCCACACTTTAATCGTTTCTTTTAGCCACTCCTCAACCCATAAGATATCAATTTTATCCCCACATCGATTTTCAATCTCATATTTATAACTAATTTCACAATTAATAATTGCGCATACAATTACTAATGAAAGAATTATTGATGTGGCAACAAACACAATTCTAAGCCATTTCATAATCTATCTTGTTTTATAAACTACACCTCCAGGTTTGGATATTCTCACTAAATGATTCTGCATTGATATTGGAAGAATAAATCTGTTGACAATAGGAATAGTAGTCCATGTTCCAAAATTGCTTGTTTGTTGTAGCCTTGTCTCTTTCAGAGCATTTGACCCGCTTTTATTCAATACATCAGATACCATTGTTGTACAATTATTACTTGTCAGCTTATATTCATCAATAATACGAGCAGAAGAACTGTTATAATAATCACTTTTAGGATTATCTGGCATTGTAGTTGACATATTAAACTTTTCGTCTAAAATATTAGCAACTTTTTCATCTGCCACATCTGTTACTACAAATACAGACATTCCGCCAGCTGCTTTTTTGTCATTGTAAGCTTTTGCTTCATCCCCCATTAACTTTAAAAGAACACCGGAACCGTTTCCTAAAGAATTAGAGCTTCTATCTGGTCCTTTGTTAGTCCCATTGTATCGTCCGTAGCTATAAACAGTCATATTAGATCCTTCACCAACACTAATCCACGTGTGACCAAAGGACTGAGTTTCAGTGTAAACTCTAATACTATCTCCATTCACATCAATATTCCCAACCGGACTATTCGCCCCATACTGATACGGAGACATCGAATAATATTTCTCGGCAAATCTGTCATTCGTCGTAAACCTACCCAATACCGCATCATAATGCCTCGCCCCATAATCATACCAGTTCACCCCTTTCTTCGCATCAAGCTCCTTGCCGTTGTACTTGTAAGGCTGCACATTGCCTGAACTTGCAAACACCCCTCGAATGGATAGTAATGGTTCGTCTCCTCTACCGTGCCGCTCTGGTTGATGACTACCCGGTTGTTACCCTGATGGTCTTTCAAGTAATAGTGATACTTGCTGTCACTCAGAGTAACATAACCCTCATCAGTCAGCAGCAACTTCTGAACACCGTTCTCATAGACCACGTTTCCGCAATAGTCCGTCGTGGTGGTAGTGCTGCCTGTCTTATGGACAGTTTTCAGCTTTGTGCCGTCGGCTGCATAGGTATAGGTGACGGTGCTGCCGTCACTGAACGTCACCACACTGGGCAAATTTAAGCAATTATACGATATATTGGTAATTCCCTTGTTCAAATCTTTAGTTAAATTCCCGTTGGAATCGTAGTTGTATTCATTCGCCTGCTTCACGCCGTCCTTGAACTCGAAACCGTTGTTGTAAGCAGAAGTCGTAGCGGTATCGTCCACACGATTCAGCAGATTGCCCGTAAGAGTGATCAAGCCGTAGACTGATGCGGAGGTCTGCCCGTAGCACTGCAAAGATAGGATATTGCCGTTTTTGTCGTAACCGGTCACCTTTTCTGTATAGCGGCCTGCGCCGTGGGTGAAAGCAGTCAGACGGTTAAGGCCGTCGTATCAGTATTAGAAAGAAAAAAAGCTATCCTAACATGCAAGATATGAGCTATCTGATGTTAGGATAGTTATTAAAGAGATTAGTCAACTAAGACAGATTATTTCTTATTAATGTTAAGCAACCAATATACAGCCAATGATAAAGCATAAATTGCATATATAACTACTATTTCAGCATAATTGACAAGAGCATGTATTTCATCTAATCTGTCACTCACTACCGGGAAAGTGCCTTTACCACCTAAGGGCAAACAGTCTTCTATGGAATATTTTATCACTAAATAATAATTAAGAATAAAACCTATCCCATAGACAATCATCAACAATGAGAATATCAGAAATACCATTAAAATAACCTTTTTCATAATTACCATTTTGTTCCAGCTCCATGCAAATTAAACTCTTTCTTTATTTCATTATAAGTAATTCTTCTGATACTATGCTCATCCTCTTTAGACATTACTTTCAAACGGTCTCCTAAAGAAGCAGGGGCTTTAGAATCTTTCAAATCCAAATCTTTTTTTACTCCCTCTTGTATACCTTTTATGGAAGTGGTAGCGCAGTTGTTAATAAATAAATTATATTCATCAATAACTTTCGCATTTTCTTTACCTGCATACTTACCTTTTTGAGGTATTTTATTACTATTATCTAATTGCTTATCAAAGTGTTTCGAAACAAGTTCATCTGAACCTTTTGTAAACTCATATCCCACTGCTTCATTAGCAAGCATTT
Source organism: Bacteroides uniformis (assembly GCF_025147485.1). Taxonomy (NCBI): domain Bacteria; kingdom Pseudomonadati; phylum Bacteroidota; class Bacteroidia; order Bacteroidales; family Bacteroidaceae; genus Bacteroides; species Bacteroides uniformis. The sequence goes on from NZ_CP102263.1 coordinate 1,167,477, forward strand.
GATCCTGAATAAAGCTAATAGCATCTCTACCCGTCAATTTAATAAGCACTCCTTCTCCTGTAGGCGAAGTATTCCGTGCCGAACTTTTATCTTTTCCCAATTCTCCATATCTACCATAGGTATACACAATTGTATTATCACCATTGCCAACTGTTACAAATGCATGTCCAAAACCTTTTCTTTCGATATAAATTCTTGGCAGTCTCCCGTCTGCATCAATAAATTTGATAGGATTATTCAAACAATACCCATACGGACTCATCGGATAATACTTCTCTGCCAGTGGATCAACTGTCATAAACCTACCCAATGCTGCATCATACATACGTGCTCCATAATCATACCAATTCAACCCCTTCTTGCCATCATACTCCTTCCCGTTGTACTTGTAAGGCTGCACATTGCCTGCACTTGCAAACACCCCTCCAAATGGATAGTAATGGTTCGTCTCCTCTACCGTGCCGCTCTGGTTGATGACTACCCGATTGTTACCCTGATGGTCTTTCAAATAATAATGGTACTTGTTGTCGCTCAAAGTAACATAACCCTCATCAGTCAGTAGCAGCTTCTGAACACCGTTCTCATAGACCACGTTTCCGCAATAGTCCGTCGTGGTGGTAGTGCTGCCTGTCTTATGGACAGTTTTCAGCTTTGTGCCGTCGGCTGCATAAGTATAGGTAATCGTGCTACCATCACTAAAAGTTACTACACTAGGCAAATTTAAACAATTATACGATATATTGGTAATTCCCTTGTTTAAATCTTTAGTTAAATTCCCGTTGGAATCGTAGTTGTATTCATTCGCCTGCTTCACGCCGTCCTTGAACTCGAAACCGTTGTTGTAAGCAGATGTGGCTACAGCATCATCTACACGGGTCAACTGATTACCACCGAGGGTGAAAGTCAGGTTATCAATCAGACCATAGGTAGAAGCTCCGGTTTGACCGTAGCGTTGCAGGGTCTTGATGTTGCCGTTCTTGTCATAGGCGGTTACATTCTCACTGAAACGGTCGGTGTTCGCGTTGATGCCGGCTGTTTCGCCGTAGGTCGCGTTCAGCAGCCTGTCCAGCCCGTCGTAGGTGAACTTGTAGCCGCGGACGGTGCTTTCATTCCCTGCCTTCCAAGTCATGCTGCTGATGCTGTTATTGTATTTGGCTGTTGTAAAACAAATTCCGCGTAAGCTTGCTTCCACTGATACCCGTCAGTCAGCTGCAGACATTGTAAGTGTACGACTGCTTGTTCACGGCAGAACCGTGCAACGACTTGCTCTGTAGACGGCCCAGATTGTCATAAGCGTAGGCGGCAAGCGTTACCTTACTCGAATCATCAACCTGATACTTCAAGAATAGTTCACGTTGAACAGGCTGATTATGAGATGTCCGACAAGACAATACCTCTCAAGGTGTCAGGAATACTAAAAAGTCCAAAGATTAGATACAATGCCCCCTAAAAGTTGGATAAAATACTTTTAGGGGGCATCTCAGCAATATTAAAACACATCAGATGAAGAATATCTGCTGCAAATCACTTCGTTACCTTCGTCCATACTTCCTTAACATATATACCAAAACTATAAAATTCATAATAGGGATCAATATATATATCATAGGCAATTCAAAGAATAGAAATAAAAGGAACATTATAAGACCTAAAGCTACTGAATATAAAAAGCATATACCTAAAAATATAATGTTATAGGTATTACTCTTAATAACTATTCCAAGAAATGATATTAATAACAATATGATTGCGGCAATAAAGGTCTCAATGGATTTAAACGATAAAAGCCAAATACTTTGTACAGCCCAAAAAAACGGTATTGTTAATTTTAATATATTCCCTTTTAGTATCATTTATTTCTCCTTATTATGTATCCTAATGGATTGTTCTTTTCTATAGCCTGATATGCCTTACTTAGCAAATAAGGATTTACTTTTACATTGAAAATGTTCCCAGTTTGCCTATTGGTTACTTTCATTTTGTTCATTGTTTCTATACCAGCTTTATTTAATGATTTTTGAACTACGATGGAACAATGATTGCCCACTAAAGAATACCCTTGATCTACAGTTTCAAGAAATGTATTCTTGATGATTCTATCCTGTTTCTCCGTTGTCGGAATAAGATAGCCTTCTTGATAGCCATAACCATTAACCTTGCCACTTTCTAGGTCCTCCTTATAAGTATTCTGATTATACTCACTATCCAGAAATGCTTGGGGAGTAGGCCAAGAAAGCTCCCCTTTATTATCTTGAGGACCGCCTCCTAAACTTCCTTCTGTCGAGTTGTATATTTTATCGCCATTGAAAGAATAGTATTCCCAACGATTAGAACTATTCTGAATTAATAAACCTAAATGTTCACCACTCGTATAATTAAGTACTACAATGCTATCCCCATTCACATCAACATTCTTCACCGGATTATTCGCCCCATACTGATACGGAGACATCGAATGATACTTTTCAGCAAATCTGTCATTTGTCGTAAACCTCCCCAACGCCGCATCATAATGCCTCGCCCCATAATCATACCAGTTCAACCCCTTCTTCGCATCAAGCTCCTTGCCGTTATACTTGTAAGGCTGGACATTGCCTGAGCTTGCAAACACACCACCGAACGGATAGTAATGGTTCGTCTCCTCTACAGTGCCACTCTGGTTGATTACTACACGGTTGTTCCCCTGATGGTCTTTCAAGTAGTAATGGTACTTGCCGTCGCTCAAAGTAACATAGCCTTCATCGGTCAGCAGCAACTTCTGAACACCGTTCTCATAGACCACGTTTCCGCAATAGTCCGTCGTGGTAGTAGTGCTGCCTGTCTTATGGACAGTTTTCAGCTTTGTGCCGTCGGCACCATAAGTATAGGCAATCGTACTACCGTCACTGAACGTGACCATATTGGGCAAATTTAATACATTATAGGTAATTGTACTAATTCCCTTGTTTAAATCTTTAGTTAAATTTCCATTGGAATCGTAAGTGTATTCGTTCGCCTGCTTCACGCCGTCCTTGAACTCGAAGCCGCCACCGTAGGCGGAAGCCGCTGCCGCATCGTCCACGCGGTTCAACAGATTGCCACCGAGGGTGAAAGTCAGGTTATCAATCAGTCCGTAACCGGAAGCGGCGGTCTGACCGTAACGTTGCAAGGTCTTGATGTTGCCGTTTTTGTCATAGGCGGTTACATTCTCACTGAAACGGTTGGTGTTTGTATTGATGCCGGCTGTTTCGCCGTAAGTGGCGTTCATCAGACGGCTTAATCCGTCGTAAGTGAACTTATAGCCACGGATAGTGCTCTCATTTCCAGCCTTCCACGTCATGCTGCTGATGCTGCCGTTGTATTTGGCGGTGCCGGTGCCGGTGTTGTAGTACAGATTCTGTGTAAACTTGCTTCCACTAATTCCCGTCAGCCAGCCACGGACATTATAGGCATACGTCAGCTTGTTGGTGGCACTTCCGTGCAGAGACTTGGACTGCAGTCTGCCCAAGTTGTCATACGCATAGTCGGCAAGGGTTATCTTGGTGCCGCCTAATGTATGCTCTACTTTCAAGAGTCTGTCCGCGTGGTTGTAGCTGTAAGTATACATTTCAGTACGAGTGGGCTTTCCGCTTGCAGTATGCGTATGCGTTACAGTAGCGGGCTTATCGGTGAAGGTATATATGGTAGCCGTCACATCATAGCCCCCCAAGAGATTGCTTTGCACGGTCTTTGCCACACGGCCCTTGATGTCATAGTAGTATGCGGTATAAATCTTGTTACTACTACCAAGTACCGTTGCCACACTTGCAGTCAAGGCACCTTTTCCATTGCCCGAAGCATCATCAGGGAAATTGCTGTTATTGAAACCTGCTTGCGAACGGAAAGCGTAACTGTCATAGAAGTGCTGCACAAGTACATTCGTTCCAGAAGTGGTCACTTTGTTGGTACAAGTCCCCTGTTCCGTCAGGCGGTTCAGCCCGTCGTACTTGTAGTACGTCCAGTTACCGGATGTAAGGGCACGCTGGTTGCCGTCCTGCGAGAATACCAGGCGGTCGGCATTGTCATACACCATTTCCATATATCCCGCACCGGGAAGCTTCTTCCAGATACAGCGGTTGCGTCCGTCGTATTTGTACTGAAAAGCATACAAGTCGAGATTGGCCGAGCTCTGGTACATAGGCTGGAGTACGAAACAAAGATTACTTTTGTCGTCATACACATAGTAAGTGTCGTGCGTTTCACTGCCTTTCATCTGACGCGTCAATACAACATGTCCCATCTCATCGGTAAAGGTGTAGCTCACGTTCAGGTCTTCATCGGTGGTTTTAATAACCGAAAGCTGACCGGAAAAATTGCGTATAGAAAGCAAAAGGCAGATGATTCACGAAGCCAAACTGAAAAACAAATTCCCTGCTTATATTCAAAAGACATAAGCAGGGAATCATTTAGTTTATTGAATCAGAGATTCGGGGACTTGGGAACAATGGGGGAAGAACATACACTGAAACAGAATATTTTATCTTATCAAGAAACGTCCAAATATAAAATACCATTCTTCAGAAAGTGCATTATTCGTTTTTTGCCAACTTCCTTCAGTGGATAGGAGTATTTTTTTTATTAACTTATCGTAATTATACTTGGAGTTATTATACCCTGCCCTTTTCACAATTTTTATTTCTCTAATTTTAAGTTTTCTGTCAAAAAGAATAGTGTATAAACAAGAGGCATTCTGTTCATCACCATTGTAGTTTTCCCAATAAAGACTATCTTGGTATTTCCTTAATGATTCGTTTCCACCAATATAAGAAATTTCCGTTGAGACTTCTCGCAACCGCTTCCTAAAATAATAAGAAGTATACATTTTAGAAGATCTTGCAGTATCCAATATCAATTCAAAAACTGGTAAGTTGGTCTCAGTATCAAAAAAGATAGTTTTTTCTATCTTCTTTTTATAGGAACTTATATCACTTGAATATATTATACTTTCTTCCACCAACTTATTTTGTCCGTACAATAATGGCGGAAGCATAATAAACATGAAAAATAGTTTTAATTTAATAGTCATATCCTAATCGTTTTGACATTACATCAGCTCTTTTATTGTATATAAAATTATTGACCCCTGGCTGTCCGTGGCTAAACGGTACATTCCTCAAGTATAAAATAACATGCCCAAATTCGTGTGCAATCCCAACTGTTCGATGATTCAAAGTGCCATTCTTATTAATTATGACTTGTACATGGCTATTGGTTGAACTCTTACCGGAAGCTAACCTCTTGTCAGGTACTAATGTCTGACCTAAATTTCCTTGAATATGTTTTCCAAAAGGGACTCCAGCCTTTGAATACTCTTCTTTTTGATGAGCAGGTATTTCGCTATCATCATCGTCATAAGGAGTACCAAAAGTTTCTTCTACAGTCTTCCCATTCATTTTATATGTATTCTTATCAGATAATGACAGTTCTACCATTTTCTCACTATTGGCAATCTCAAATAAGTCTTTCAGAAAGAAATCATTACTACTATTAGCTTGTTTCGCAATGGAAGTTGGATCCAATATACCATTATTGAATTGCATCTTTATGTTACTACCATCCTGCAAACCATTGTAAATAGCTTCAATAGCTGCTGGAGTTACAATAAGCAAGCTATCTCCATTGATGTCAATGGTATTCACTGGATTATTCGCTCCATACTGATACGGAGACAATGAATGATACTTCTCAGCAAATCTGTCATTTGTCGTAAACCTCCCCAACGCCGCATCATAATGCCTTGCACCGTAGTCATACCAGTTCAACCCTTTCTTCGCATCAAGCTCCTTGCCGTTATACTTGTAAGGCTGCACATTGCCTGTACTTGCAAACACACCACCGAACGGATAGTAATGGTTCGTCTCCTCTACAGTGCCGCTCTGGTTGATGACTACCCGGTTGTTCCCCTGGTGCAAGTAGTAATGATACTTGCCGTCGCTCAAAGTAACATAGCCCTCATCGGTCAGCAACAACTTCCGAACACCGTTCTCATAGACCACGTTTCCGCAATAGTCCGTCGTGGTGGTAGTACTGCCTGTCTTATGGACAGTTTTCAGCTTCGTGCCGTCGGCACCGTATGTATGACTTATCCTACTGCCGTCACTGAAAGTCACCGTACTTGGCAAATTTAAGCAATTATACGATATGTTGCTAATTCCCTTGTTCAAATCTTTAGTTAAATTTCCATTGGCATCGTAGGCGTACTCATTTGCCTGCTTCACGGCATCTTTGAACTCGAAACCGCCACCGTAGGCAGAAGCCGCTACCGCATCGTCCACACGGGTCGGGCGGTTGCCCGCAAACGTGAAGGTGAGGTTTTCAATCAGACCGTCGTAAGTGAGCTTAGAAATTCTTATCATAGAAATAATACTATATGAAATTCCCTGCCTACATCGCTGTATGTAAGCAGGGAATCATTTAGATTATTGAATCAGAAGATTCTGATATTCAGAAGTAGTAAACAAATAACATCCGTTACAACAAAATTTATCTGATTACTAAACTATAATTTCTAATTTTTGAGAGTAGCGCTTCTATTTATATATATATCACCTGATTCACAATCTCTTCTAACAGATAAACCATGTTGCAATAATACATAAATAACATACCTTTGTTCCGATAAACTTAATACACTATTCTCATTATAACACGGAGTAAACCATATATCATCAAAATAAGCTGAAAACAAACCTTTTATTCCTTCACGTTTACAAATAGAATCTATACGATATTCCGGAACAACGACATAGTCTTTCAATTGTATATACGAGAGACTGTCCATTATTAAAGTGTCTTTATCAGATAACTTGATAAAATTTTCATAAAAAGGTTTCGTTATATAGTCCTCTTCATCTATAACTGATACCAATTCAATCTCATCTAATACAACCTTACAAATAGAATCATGCCACGCTATATTAGTTGTTATCATACAAGGCGCAGTAGTAATTAAGTTATTAGAATCTATCGTAGCTTTTTCAGAATAATCATACTTTATGTATAAATATAAAGATATCCCTCCGATAATAATTACTATTAAAATCAGCATCCTACTCCAATAATTCTTTCGGTACTTTTTGGGTTCCATACATCGTTCTTTTAGGTTCACCTATTACTTTTCTTATTCGGTTCTCGGTATTGATAGCGCGTATATCCATTAATAAAATACCGTTTTTCGTCCTTTCATAAGTAGCCACCTTCTTATCAACATCAAATGAATGTTGAAGTTCATGAGCTAAACCTATTCTTGGTGTTCTCATGTCGCTGTCATTTCGGCCTCTTCTCCGATTATAGGGGTTATAATAAATTTCACTACCTTGTGAAATATTCTTTTTTACCTTGTCTGCATTAAACCCAGTAGAGTTATACTCTCCTTTTTTAGGCATTGTGATATAATGTATATTCTTACTCTCTTCTAATTTTCCAATAATATCAGCTACCTTTTTATCATCTTGTTTAAGTTGGAAAAGATCTGCTTTTACATCTTTTTGGAATTTTGTATCATACCCAAAGAGCACTTTTATCTGATCAATTATTCCATTCGCATTAGGTTTAATAATTATGCTATCCCCATTCACATCAATATTCCCAACTGGACTATTCGCCCCATACTGATACGGAGACATCGAATAATATTTCTCGGCAAATCTGTCATTCGTCGTAAACCTACCCAATACCGCATCATAATGCCTTGCACCATAATCATACCAGTTCAAACCTTTCTTCGAGTCATACTCCTTGCCGTTATACTTGTAAGGCTGCACATTGCCTGAGCTTGCAAACACACCACCGAAGGGATAGTAATGGTTCGCTTCCTCTACCGTGCCGCTTTGGTTAATCACAACCCGGTTATTACCCTGATGGTCTTTCAAGTAGTAATGATACTTGCCGTCGCTCAAAGTAACATAGCCTTCATCGGTCAGCAGCAACTTCTGAACATCGTTCTCATAGACCACGTTTCCGCAATAGTCCGTCGTGGTAGTAGTGCTGCCTGTCTTATGGACAGTTTTCAGCTTTGTGCCGTCGGCACCATAAGTATAGGCAATCGTACTACCGTCACTGAACGTGACCATATTGGGCAAATTTAATACATTATAGGTAATTGTACTAATTCCCTTGTTTAAATCTTTAGTTAAATTTCCATTGGAATCGTAAGTGTATTCGTTCGCCTGCTTCACACCGTCCTTGAACTCGAAACCACCATTGTAGGCAGAAGCTGCTGCCGCATCGTCCACACGGCTCAACTGATTGCCGGCGAGGGTGAAAGTCAGGTTATCAATCAAACCGTAACTGGAAGCAGCGGTCTGACCGTAACGTTGCAAGGTCTTGATGTTGCCGTTCTTGTCATAGGCGGTTACATTCTCACTGAAACGGTTGGTGTTCGTATTGATGCCGGCTGTTTCGCCGTAAGTGGCGTTCATCAGACGGCTTAATCCGTCGTAAGTGAACTTATAGCCACGGATAGTGCTCTCATTTCCAGCTTTCCACGTCATGCTGCTGATGCTGCCGTTGTATTTGGCGGTGCCGGTGCCGGTGTTGTAGTACAGATTCTGTGTAAACTTGCTTCCACTAATTCCCGTCAGCCAGCCACGGACATTATAGGCATACGTCAGCTTGTTGGTGGCACTTCCGTGCAGGGACTTTGATTGCAGTCTGCCCAAGTTGTCATACGCATAGTCGGCAAGGGTTATCTTGGTGCCACCTAGCGTATGCTCCACCTTCAAGAGTCTGTCCGCATGGTCGTAGCTGTAAGTATACACTTCCGTGCGGGTTGTTTTTCCGCTTGCCGTGTGGGTATGGGTCACTGTAGCAGGCTTGTTTGTAAAAGTATAGACGGTAGCTGCTACATCATAACCACCCAAAGGATTACTTTGTACAGTCTTCACCACACGTCCCTTGATGTCATAGTAGTATGCGGTATAAATCTTGTTACTACTACCAAGTACCGTTGCCACACTTGCAGTCAAGGCACCTTTTCCATTGCCCGAAGCATCATCAGGGAAATTGCTGTTATTGAAACCTGCTTGCGAACGGAAAGCGTAACTGTCATAGAAGTGCTGCACAAGTACATTCGTTCCAGAAGTGGTCACTTTGTTGGTACAAGTCCCCTGTTCCGTCAGGCGGTTCAGCCCGTCGTACTTGTAGTACGTCCAGTTACCGGATGTAAGGGCACGCTGGTTGCCGTCCTGCGAGAATACCAGGCGGTCGGCATTGTCATACACCATTTCCATATATCCCGCACCGGGAAGCTTCTTCCAGATACAACGGTTACGTCCGTCGTATTTGTACTGGAAGGCATACAAGTCGAGATTGGCCAAGCTTTGGTACATAGGCTGGAGCACGAAACAAAGATTGCTTTTGTCGTCATACACATAGTAAGTGTCGTGCGTTTCGCTGCCCTTCATCTGACGGGACAATACAACATGTCCCATCTTGTCGGTGAAGGTGTAGCTCACGTTCAGGTCTTCATCGGTGGTTTTAACGACCGAAAGCTGGCCGGAAGCATAGCTGCCGTTGCTCGTCAGTGCGCCTGCACTGCTTACGCCATAGTTGATGCAGTTCAACTGCGCGTTAGCCGTACTGTTGGCCAGATAGTCCGTATTGACGGAATGCCCGCCATGCCATGCGGCTCCCGGTCCGTATTCCTTGACGGTACGGTTCAGCGGAGAAGCCTCGTACACCGGCTGGCCGTAAGGACGCGAGTCGTTGCCATAGTTGCTGGGCGCACTGCTCTTGAATGCAGCAGGCGCCACATACTCGGCAGACGAGACTATCGGCAGCCAGGAATTCACGGCACGTCCTGCAACGTCGTACTCCTGCAGCGTCACCAGATTGCTGTTGCTTGCCGTCACCTTCTTCAATACCGTCTGGAACGGACGTCCCAGGCCATCAAAATACTCCACCTTATCCAGGTATTTACCTCCCATTTCATCCAGCATGCTACGGGTACGCACATAATTGTGGCTGGCATCCTGCGCCGCTGTTGTCAGTGCATAGCACAGCAACGCCATGAACATATATTTTCGTTTCATACAATTCTTTCGTTTCATTGGGGTTTGTAATTATACTGATATTCGTTCACTACCTTTCCATTATGGTCCTTAACCTGGAACAAGCGGTTGAAGTCGTCATAGGCAAAGGTCGCTTTCTCTTTATTCGGTTCTACAATTTCCGTAACACCCACAAGCGGGCGATAGAGATAGGTAGTAACCAAAGCATTGTCGTTGGCAAGCCCGTTTCGCACTGTGTTCAGGACAGCTGTAATAGACGCAGTATTCACATTGGCTGGCAGTTGGCTGATGCTCGCCGACGAGATTTTCTCTACAGCCTCATACGTCTTTCCTTCTATCTTGGCCACCGGATAAAGATTGTTATAGGCCCATAGGAAGCTCACCGGCAAATTGTTGCGTATATAACCCAGCAGCCGGCCTCTCGAAGTGTACTTGCCAAACCAGATGTCCTGCACATAGGCTCCCGCATAGTCGGCCAGTGTCTTGGGAGCAGCAGAGCTGAATTTCAACGTACGTTTGGGCAGAATCATGTTGAGCGTGTCTTTATATTCCGTCTTCGACGCATTCACCACTTTGCCGGCAGAGAGTTCGACGCGTTCTATGGGTATGCCCACCATATATTTCCCTTTCATCTTGACGGAAACGGCATCCGTAAAGCTGTTTGCATATTTAAACTGCTTTTCTTTCTCCACCCCGTGCTTGTTGCTCTTCAAGGAAGAAAGTACCCCATAGTCAGTATAGGCATATCTCTCTTCGTCCACTATATTGCCTTCAGCGCGATAGTCGGTAGTCACTTTCTTGCTGAGATAGTACGATTGTGCCCACAGATTGTAAGGCTGCATGGTACGGGTAGGATGGGAATAATCCGGATTGAAATAATAGTTGCGTATTTTCGGTGCCCAAACCTCTTCCGAAGAAGAAGGTGAGTAGGTGTACTCCTCTCTCTTCAGCAGTTTATGATTTTTATCCCTATATTCTACCGACGAAAGTTTACCGTTCTCATAGTCAGGCACCGTAGGAATACCGGCCAGGTATATATCAGTAACCTCATCCGGAACGTTATGGTATCTGTAAGTGGTATATCCCTGAGTATCCATGTCGCCATATGATTCACTGACCGCCGTATATCCCACAAGGTTTCCTCTGGAAAGATTCGTCAAAGGGATATAAGGAGCAGATTGAATCAGTTCATAGTAAGCATTCATCCAGTTTCCCGCCCAACTTTGCATTTGTTCTACATAGACCGGTGCGTTGAATACCGGCTTCACCATCAGCTTTGCATCCTGATATTCAAACTTACGCCAACTCTGGTTACCGTTGCCGTCCGTATTCGTGATGGACTTGATGCGCAGCCCGGCACCCAGGTAATCCTTATCCAAGGGAGCATTCGTTTTGCCTACTATCTCTACCGAAATATTGATAGGATACTCCAACCTTACATTCTGCACTGCCAATGTCACACGATACGTACCTCTGTCCAGTTGCTTTTCAGTGTCATCAGGCCAGGGCTCCATCACATCATAATCGGGAGAAGAGAACAAGGTTCTATAACCATTACCCTCTTTCTTTTCGAGTTGTGTTGTGTAAGTAAGCGACGAAGCAAGATGTTCACTGGGATGAGGTTCGTCATGTCTTCTGCGGATGATAATCTTGGGATTGGCATCGTCCACTTCAAAAGGCTCGCCAATATACATAAGGACAGGAGCTCCGGGTGCTACGGGCGGCATACCGTTGTCTACCAGGTTAAGGGTTCCTTCGCGCAAGGGGGGCATCATAGGCAAAGTTTCAAAACGATGTCCTTCATACTCAAAGGTAGTTGTGCCACCCGTAGGATAGGTGATAGTGCGCAGCGTCCCTATCTTGCACAACGCCTCATTGAATGAACGGTCCATACCTTCTTTGAACAAGCTCGTCTTACTGCTCGGCTTTATCGACTCCGACCAATAAATGCTGGGGCTAATCTTTAAAGAAGCAGTCATTGGTGACGCACCGTTGTAGAATCCCCAGGCATCTACAGACAGAGAGCGTTTGGGCGGCAATTTCCCCATATTGTAATCCATGGTATATACATTGTTCTTCTTCGAACCAGCCACATCATATACCTTCGACAATAACAAACGGTCATCATAACCATTGGTAGTGGCAGCCATTCCGCTAAGCAGATATTTATACTCCAGCATGGTGGTCTTGATAAGGTTACCGGCAGTATCACTCACCTTGATACTCGACAGCTTCTGTACCTTTTTTCCGGTTTCCGCACTCTCTATATCCTCACGATCAGTTGTACCGAATTCTACTTTACCCCCTTCAAAAGTAATAGCCGACAATGTCCATTGCTCTATCTTGGAGTATGAGTAATTGTAGTTGAACTTATTGGTGAAATACTGCGGAGATTGTGAAGACAATTGGCCATTCACTATTTTAGACAAAGATATAACGTCTTCTGTAGTAGAAATGGGAGTAAAAATACTTTCTTTTTTGTAACTAAACGTAATCTTTCCACCGTTGGGAGATGTCACAGAGTCAAGCATCCAGGCTGTTACAATCTGCGGTTCGTTATAGTATGGAAATATATGACTTCTAGTTATATCTGTTTGAAAAAAATCAATGGTATTTAAGAAATAGTATGTGATTTCTTTTGTCGAGAAGGAATAGACATATCCTTCCAAGTCCGTCATGGTCCATGTTTTGTTACTTGTATTGTATACCATCTTTACCACTTTTTCTTGTGTTTGGATGGTAGGGACGGCATTCAGTTGTCGGTTGTTCTTCAATACGTCGAAATACATGGAGCCCGAATGTCCGCCTGCATTGAAGTAAAACATATCAGGTTCGGCATCATAGTCACCTTTGAAATAACCCATATACTTCTCCAAATTCTGGTCGGTCACTTCAAATCTGGGATTGGTCAGCCACGGAGCATCAGTAAGGTTATAGCATCCACGTGCTGCAAAGTCGTCCGTACCCTGCACTTGTCTGACGACGCACCCTCCTGCCTGGAGGGTCCATCCAAGGCCAATCCAAGTAGCTTCTTGTGCAACACGTGTTCCGTCCGTATGGTACGATAGTGCAATGGGGAACTTCTTTCCGTCAAGGTCAATCTCGTAAATGGGAATGCTGATTCGGGCTTGCCCCACATAATTGTCAGTAGGTATCAGTCCATACGTTCCCAATGAAGCTGCATTGGGAGATACCGGAACAATCCGGAAGTTGGTTTCAGGATGGCCATCCTGCGAATACATAACCGTTGCCTTCAGTAAAAGGAACAGTAATAAAAACAAGGATATTCTTTTCATGATAAATCGTTGTTATTAGAAAAATTATTCAATATGTTTTGCGGGATAAGGGATGGGGGAGGCTGTTTTCCAAGCCTCTCCCATTCCCTTGCTGGCTTTTCAGCCTCCTACAGTGGCATCGCCTGCACGCCCAGCACACTGGCTATGGTGGCAATGATGGTGCCCACAATTTTCAAGATATCTTTCCAGGTTTCTTTGCTTATTTTCATAATTCCATGTTTTAAGGATGATTGTTTTAAAATTCTTTACTTACCTCGAAGCACGGACACTGCTTCACCCACTCCCACGGCTCCACCGTCCCATCTCCGTCCAAATCGGGACTGAGGTCGCGGTGGCCGCATACACGGGCGTTCCGGAACTGTTGTAGCAGCTGGTACACCAGCAGGTGCAGGGCCGAACGCTGCTCCGGCGTACGGGTATCCTTCGGATTTCCCCGGGCATCCAGCCCGCCTTCGTAGCAGATACCTATCGAATACTTGTTGTGACCGCGGCAATGCGCACCGGGCAGTTCCAAGGAACGGGTTCCGAGCACAGTACCGTCTCTCCGGATATAGTAGTGATAGCCCGTCGTGCGGAAGCCACGGCGGCGGTGCTCTGCCTCCAGAGCCTCGGAAGTAAGCGTACAGCCCTCCCGCGTGGCGCTGCAATGCACCACGATGTAGTTGATTTTTCGCATAAGATTAGTTAGTGATTAATGATTGAAGATTAGTAATTTATGATTTGACGATTTACGATGTACGATTACTTTTCGTATCATAAATGCCTGCATAGGCGCGGTTATTTAGCAGTACGAATTTCAATCGTACATCGTAAATCGTCAAATCGTAAATGGCCTTATCCCAACGGATTTTCACCTTGGTCACCGTCGTTACCGCCCGAGCCACCGTCGTTGCCGCCCGAACCTGCCGTGTCCTGAAGGTCGAAGCGCACGCACTTCACCCCGGTCACCAGCGAACGGGTAGACACCGTATGGTCCAGATTACGCTTGGAGGTGGGCAGAAAACGCACTCGTAGTGTGGACTGGGTAGCCGATACCTTCAGAGGGTCTTCCACACCGTTCATGGTGGACTTCATCGTAAGGCGGAAAGTACCCAGACCGTCCAGCGTCACGCTCTCGGAAGACTGCAGGTGGCGAGTCATCACGGTCACCAGGTTGTCGATGACATTCTTCGAGTCACCCGTAGAGAGGGAAGACAATTCCGCAATCTCCTTGGCCACCTGCTCGGTGTCCACATTCCCCGTCAGCACCACGCGGGGATAGAAAAGCTTCTTGCCCTCTTTGTTGGCAAGAACCGACTGAAATGATTTGTAAATTACTGGCATAGTAGTTTTGTTTTAAAAATTAATAGTTTGTCTTGAAATTCAAGGATTCGTTTTTTTCAAATGAAACAGCATTGTTTTATTTTTGTGTATTAAGCTTAACCACATTGCAAAGATAACGCTATCCGGAAAAGTGTGCAAATTAAAAAAACCGTTTTTCTTCATGAATTTATTCACAAATCGAAAACTTACTTACAGCACAGGCTCAGCAGGTATCGCCCCGGTTGCCGTATCTTGCCATGACTCTCGCGCAAGGCATAGAAGCCCTTCCACAAAGGGTGGCCGATAGCACCGAAATTACTTTTGAGGATAATGGCATACTGCTCTTGCGGAGGAATATGGAACTGCTTCAGATTGAAAAGCAACCCGTCCAGGTTGCGGTCCGTGCCATCCTGCGGCGGTTGCAGTTGCTCTATTTTCCGAAGATATTCCCCCTCCGCGGATGGCACATCCGCGCCCTCAGTGCCCCCGGTTCCGGGGGAACTATGGAGGAGGGGATTTTCTTTGCTGTGTTGTGATGTGCTATGCTCTGCTGTGCTATGTGTACCCGATGTCGCATTTTCGGACTTAAATGCTGCACTTTCGGCAACGGACGGCACGCTTCCATTGGCAGACGGCACTCTCCCGGCGGCAGTCGGCGCGGCCTCGTCATCGCTCTGAGAATCATCCACCAGACAATAACGTGTGTCTATGGCAGAAGATTTCCGGCGCTTGGTACTGAACAGATACTGCCGCTGTATCTCAGCAGAAGTCAAGATGGCGTATTTGCCGAAAAGGGCGGCATTGAAAATGCCGTACTCCACAGCCAGGGCAAGAATGCGCTTCACGTCGGCAGCCGTCTTTTCATAGAGGCAGGCGGAAAGGTCTTCGTAGAAAAGCTCGTCGGCACACACGTAATAGCCTTCGTCGGCATAAATGCAGGAGAGGGCGCCCAGCAGAATGGCAAAGGAGCCGTCACCCTCACGCTTCATGATGCGGCGCACCAGACGGTCGTGTATAAAGTCTGTGTTCAAGGGGAAATAGTCAAGTCCCCGTTTTTTGATTCTGGACATGGTTTGATGATTAGGGGTTAGTGATTAGGGGGAGAGAGCGGCTTGTATCATTCTATATCACCTGCTTCGCATAGGCGTTTCCGCTTGCGGAGCACGCTTTCGCGCACTACCTTCAAAGCATTCAGAATAAGATACATACGAAGAGTACAGTCCGAAATTTCAGTGATGACCGGATAACGGAGGGGATTGCTTGCAGGAAGTGAGCGACGGTAGCGGGCGTTGCTCATCGCCCTACGGCATTCCTTGCAATAATTGTCGGGGGCAAGCGTACGCTTGTCTACATAAAAAGAATCAACGGGCAGTTCTCTGTGGCAACATCCACAGAAACGAACATTTTTTTCAATAATCTGTTCCATAACCATTTTTTGTTAAGAATTAGTACAATAATATTTTTTTCGGCACGCCCCTGCCAAAGATGCTTGTAGGGGCTGTTTGCTGGAAGTATATATCCAGCGTATTCTATCTATACATCCAGCGCGTTGTATCTATACTTCCAACGCACCTCATCTATACATCCGGCAAGGCGGATGCCCATTTTTTCAAATTCGTAAGTATTTTTGCTAAATTCGGATGCTTCCGGATAAAAGACCAGATGTGTATTTTCCATAAATCCCTCCCTTTTATTTGCATTTATAAAACATGATATGTATTTTTGTCCCAACAAAGATAATATTGTTTTCATTTATAAAACAAACAAATCGGGAATTAAATTCTTAAATAAGACGTAAGACAGTATAAATGAGGAGATAATAGTTTCTGAATAATTTACACGTAAAAACTGAAGAATATGGCGAATGACAAAGACCCGGTATTTTGTGCGGCAGACATCATAAAACGTGCCAAACTGGCGAAAGAATTCAAGACAGACAGCGAACTTGCCGCCTTTCTGGGTATATCACGCTCCACACTGAGCAACTGGAACGCCCGCAACAGCATCGACTTCCCCCTGCTGCTGGGCAGCCTGGACGACGTGGACTACAACTGGCTGCTGACGGGAAAGGGCTCGCCTGCACATCATTCAAAATTCTGTGACAATGACTTGGTACAAGGTGAAGTGGAAATACTTCACACACCGAAAACAGCCGACCCTATGGACGACCGTAGCGTGACCCTCTATGACATCTCTGCCGCCGCCAACCTGAAGACACTGCTGGCTGACCGCCCGCAGTACGCCTTGGGGCGGATTGTAATTCCCAATATCCCTGTGTGCGACGGTGCCGTCTACGTCTCGGGCGACTCGATGTATCCCATCCTCAAGTCCGGCGACATCGTAGGCTTTAAGTCCATCCGCGACTTCACCGACGTCATCTACGGTGAAATGTATCTCGTCTCCTTCGAACGGGGCGGCGACGAATACCTGGCAGTGAAATACGTCAACCACTCGGAACGGCCGGACTGCATCCGTCTGGTGAGCTACAACAACCACCACGACCCCATGGACCTGCCGCTGGCGGCAGTCAATGCAATGGCCATCGTGAAGTTCTCGATAAGGAAGAATATGATGATGTAGAGGGCGGCATTATCACCGGAAATTTCGTAAGAAAGCTCCTGGCAAGGATCATTCAACAAGCAAACAGAGAAATTATACAAAAAAAGCTTGTAATTTATTCTTTTATCTTATTTTTGCGATGCCATAGGCATAATAATAAGTATCCGGAAAAAAACATGCTTATTCCATCCAATAGAACAAAGAGGGAGTGCATTCTTTCAAGGTTATGTTTTCTAGTGCTTTCAGTATGGGTGTTCCTACCTTCCGCAGCACAGAACAATCCCTACAAGATAGACGATGCACTCTACCCCATCTACCAGCGGGCTTCCAAGCAGGCACGCCAGCAGGAGGGGTTGCTGGTGGCCGACACTTTGTATCAACAGGCTCTGAAGCTCGGTGACAAAAAAGCACAATGCCTGGCATACATCATCCCCCTGCAGTTCTATATATCCCAAAAAGATGATAGCAAAATAGAAAAGGCATCCACTGACCTGAAAGAGATTTCACGTGCCAATAACTATCTGCAATATTATTATCACGCTTGGAGCAGCGAAATCATCTACTTCCTGAACCAACAACGCTCATTGCTCGCCTTGCAGAAAGCGGAAAAAATGAAAAAGCAAGCTTTTGCCGACAGATACCCTTACGGTATCTTCAGCTGTATCCGAACCATGGGCCATATCTACAAATCACGCGGAAACTTCGACCTCTCCGCCCAATACTATCAGGAAGCCTTGGACTATATGCTGAAGAATATGCCCGACCAAGATCCCAGCCAACTATACTCAAGCCTTGCCGAATATTACCGTAACACCCAAAAAGATTACGCCACCGCACTGGACTATTGCGAAAAAGCCTTGAAGAGCGCCAAAACAGAACGGAACATAGCCCAAGCCATGATAGAGAAATGCCTGGTACTATTCCGGCAGGGACGTATAGATGAATTCAACGACTGCTATAAAGAAGCCGTACAAATGGCGGACCGTTGCAAGCTCTCTGCCAGCGTTTCCCTACTGATAGCCCACATCAGCAAGAACATACTGGACAAACAGTATGAGCAGGCCCATGCCCACGCTGACCAATTGTCCGAGAAAGGCTTGCAACAACATGCCTACATTTACGAATGCGCCAAAGACTATCCCAATGCCATCAAATATCTGAAAAAATACCACCAGCAGTTGGATTCGACGAACAATCTCCTGCAACTGTCGGACATCGCCGAACTGAACACCCAGATAGGCGCCGAACGTCTGAAAATGGAAAACATACAGGCCACCTCGCGCTACCGCATCACTCTTTTCAGCATTGTCACCGGCTTTTTGCTGTTATCCCTGCTTTTCCTGATGCTCTACCTCCACCGCAAACGTAAAGTCAACCTCGAACTATGCCACAAGAACGAGGAACTTTCCGAAGCGCGCGACCAAGCCGAAGCAGCCAACAAGGCAAAGAGCATCTTCCTGCAGAACATGAGTCACGAAATACGGACACCGCTCAACTCTATCGTGGGCTTCTCACAACTCATCACTTCCCCCGACGCGAACCTTTCCCAAGAGGAAAGGCAGGATTTCTGCCATCTCATACAGCACAATTCCGACCTCCTCCTTACACTGGTGGGGGACATCCTCAGCGCAGCCGAGTTGGAAAGCAACAGATACACCATGAAGATAGCGCCGCACAGTTGCAACAAGCTCTGCCGGGAAGCCATAACCACCGTTGAACACCGCAAGCCCGAAGGCGTGAAGCTCTACTACACCTCCGAAGTGGACGACTGCTACGAACTGAGCACCGACGGGCAACGTGTGTGCCAGATACTCATCAACTTCCTTACCAATGCAGAGAAACACACCACACAAGGCGAAATCCGCCTGCACTGCTCCCTCACAGAGCATCCCGGATACGTCACCTTCTCCGTCACCGATACCGGTACCGGCATTCCCCCGGAATACTCGGAAACCATCTTCGAACGCTTTGAAAAGGCCGACAACTTCGGGCAAGGCACCGGTCTGGGACTCAATATCTGCCGCCTCATCGCCGAACGGCTGAAAGGGAAAGTGCTGCTGGACAAGGAGTACAAGGAGGGGGCAAGGTTCGTGTTTGTACTGCCGGTGAAAAAATCCATTTGAAGAGCAAGACCAAAACAACAAAGGCTGCCTCTTCTGCATCCTCCGAAACATCGGTATCTGCAGAAGGGCAGCCTTCTATATAAATAGCCGTAAAGCTATGCTGATTATAAACCGAATGCGGCTTTCACCTTGTCCACATAATCCAGCTTCTCCCAGGTGAAGAGTTCCACTTCAATGTCCTTGTTGCCTTCGTAGCGGCTCTTGAAATGCTTGACGATGGTCTGCGGCTCGCGGCCCATGTGTCCGTAGGCGGCAGTCTCCTGATAGATGGGGTTGCGCAGTTTCAGGCGGTCTTCTATTGCCTTGGGGCGAAGGTCGAACAGCTCGTCAATCTTACGGGCAATCTCACCGTCGCTCATATTGACGTGGCTGCGGCCATAAGTATCTACGAAAATATTGATGGGGCGTGCCACACCGATGGCGTAACTTACCTGCACCAGCATTTCGTCGGCAACGCCGGCAGCTACCAGATTCTTGGCAATGTGGCGGGCTGCATAAGCTGCGCTGCGGTCTACCTTAGAGGGGTCCTTTCCGGAGAAAGCGCCGCCGCCATGGGCACCCTTGCCGCCGTAGGTATCTACGATAATCTTGCGTCCCGTCAGCCCGGTGTCACCGTGAGGACCACCGATTACGAACTTGCCCGTGGGGTTGACGTGGTATGTGATACGGTCGTTGAACAGTGCCAGCACCTTTTCATGATGGATGGAAGCAATGACACGCGGCATCAGAATCTCGATTACATCCCGGCGGATTTGGGCGAGCATTTCCTCGTCGGCCTTCAGCTGGGCGGCATCGCTGTCGTCGGCAGGCTGTACGAAGTCGTCGTGCTGGGTGGAAACTACGATGGTATCGATGCGTACGGGTGTGCCGTTGTCATCATATTCGATGGTCACCTGGCTCTTGGCGTCGGGACGGAGGTAGGTCATCACCTTGCCTTCGCGACGGACATCTGCCAGCACTTGCAGGATGCGGTGTGCAAGGTCCAGTGAAAGCGGCATGTAATTCTCCGTTTCGTTGGTGGCGTAGCCGAACATCATCCCCTGGTCTCCGGCACCTTGTTCCATGGGGTCCTGTCGCTCCACGCCGCGGTTGATGTCGGGGCTCTGCTCGTGGATGGCGCTCAGCACGCCGCACGAATTGCTCTCGAACATATACTCGCCTTTGGTATAGCCGATTTTCTTGATTACTTCGCGTGCGATGAGAGGCATGTCAACGTACGCTTTGGTTTTCACTTCTCCAGCCAGCACTACCTGACCGGTAGTAACCAGAGTTTCGCAAGCTACTTTCGAACTGGGGTCGTAGGCCAACAGTTTGTCAAGCACAGCGTCCGATATTTGATCGGCCACTTTGTCGGGGTGTCCTTCAGACACCGATTCGGATGTGAATAAATATCCCATTTCAGTTGAGAATTGATAGTTGATAATTGATAATTCAACGAATGGCGGAAGGAGGTGTGTGGAGTAGATGCATCCGGCACACAAACGTGCCGTCAGAAAAGGATGTGTTTTAGCATTTTTTTCTGTGGTTGCAAGCTACTCAAATCTCTCCACATATCGTTTTTCGGGGGCAAAGATAGTGCAAACCGAACGCAGAACAAAATGAACTTGTTCATTTTTTATGCTGAGGTGCAGCCTATCTTCGCTTTCCGGAGGCAAAGATAAAAAAGAAATCTTGTATCTGCGCTACAGATAGCAGAGATTAACACTGATTTTGCAACAATTCCCCGATTGTCTTTCCCAATACCGGATGCACCACGCCTGAAGCAATCTCCGCCAACGGCTCCATCACGAAACGGCGTTCCTGCATCAGCGGATGAGGAAGTTTCAGTTCGGGAGTATCCAGCAAAACGGGAGTACCGTCATCGGCAAAACAGAGCAACAGGTCGATGTCTATCACACGGTCGCTATACACTGCATTGACAGACTTATGCGTACGCCCCATCTCCCGCTCGATTTCCTGCGTCGTTTGCAACACCTCCAAAGGTGCCAAAGCAGTGTCTACGCAGAGTGCGGCATTCAGAAAAGTATTATCGGAAGAAAAGCCCCACGGGGCAGTAGCATAAAAAGCAGATAGGGAAATCACTTCCCCTATCTGCTTTCTTATCTTTTGGACGGCCATGCGGAGGTTCTGCTCCTTATCGCCGAGATTGGTACCAAGACTGAAATAAACAACCATAATTACCGGTCTGTAATCAGCATCGCATCTCCATACGTACCAAAGCGGTACTCTTCCTTCAATGCCACATTGTATGCCTCCATCACCTGCTCGTAACCGCCGAAAGCGGCAACAATCATCAGCAGGGTACTGAGCGGCATGTGGAAGTTGGATATCATGGCATTGGCCACGGTAAAGTCGTACGGCGGGAAGATGAACTTGTTGGTCCAACCCTCGTATTCCTTCAAATGTCCGTCGGTGCTGACGGTGCTCTCGATGGCACGCATCACGGTGGTACCTACGGCACAGACTTGGCGGTTCAGGTCTTTGGCATGGTTCACAATCCGTACGGCTTCCTCGTTCACAATCATCTGCTCGGAGTCTGTCTTGTGCTTGGTGAGGTCTTCCACATCAATGTCGCGGAAGTTACCCAAGCCGGCATGCAGGGTGATGTAGGCAAAGTCAATACCCTTGATTTCCATACGCTTCATCAGCTCGCGGCTGAAGTGCAGGCTGGCGGTAGGCGCCGTAACAGCTCCTTCGTTGCGTGCAAAAATAGACTGGAAACGTTCGGCATCGTCCGGCTCTACGGGACGGTTGATGATACTGTGGGGCAGCGGCGTTTCGCCCAGCGCATAGAGCGCCTTCTTGAACTCATCGTGCGGACCGTCGTAAAGGAAACGAAGCGTACGCCCACGCGAAGTGGTGTTGTCGATAACCTCAGCCACCATAGAGTCGTCGTCACCGAAGTAGAGCTTATTGCCGATACGTATTTTACGGGCAGGATCCACCAGTACATCCCACAACCGGAGCTCTTCGTTCAACTCACGCAACAAGAACACTTCAATACGCGCACCGGTCTTTTCCTTGTTACCGTACAAGCGGGCAGGGAAAACCTTGGTGTCGTTGAAGATAAACACATCTTTGTCATCAAAATAGTCCAGAACATCCTTGAACATCTTGTGCTCAATCTCACCCGTCTTACGGTGCAACACCAACAGACGTGACTCGTCTCTGTACTTCGTGGGGTGCAAAGCTATCTTCTCTTCGGGAAGCTTGAATTTGAATTGCGACAGTTTCATAATTAGTTATAAGTTATGAGTTATTTATTATTTATATCAGTCTGTTTTAGTCATAAGAGGGTATGAGTTATCCGGCAGTATGCTACACTTCATAGCAAATAACTTATAACCCATAACTTATAACTAAATATCTATCTCCTGCGCCTCTATCCACTCTTTGAAATCGAGGGGATTGAGGCAGTCTGCCAGCCGGACGTCGCCTACGCGGGTACGCTCCAGGGCGGTGAGGTGAGCGCCGCTCTGCAGGGCTTCGCCGATGTCACGTGCCAGGGCGCGGATATAGGTTCCTTTGCTGCATACTACGCGTACCTTTATCCACGGTTCGGCAATATCCAGCCCGTCGTCCAGCAGCTCTATCTCGTCGATGACGAGCAACTTGGGTTTCAGCTCTACCTCCTCTCCCTTGCGGGCAAGGTCGTAGGCACGTTTCCCGTTCACCATACATGCCGAGAAGGCGGGAGGCACTTGCTGTATCTCGCCGATGAACTTCTTCAGCGTCTCCTCCACCAGTCCGCGGGTGATGTGCTCCGTGGGATAGGTAGCATCTATCTCATGTTCCAGGTCGTAAGAGGGAGTGGTGGCACCCAACCGGATGGTGGCAACGTACTCCTTCGTGTGATACTGGAATTCCTCAATCCGTTTCGTGGCCTTGCCCGTACAGACTATCATCACCCCCGTAGCAAGCGGGTCGAGGGTACCGGCATGGCCTACTTTCAACTTCTTCTCCTTTATCCGCCGGCAGATGTGGTAACGCGCATGTCCCACAACCTTGAACGATGTCCATCCCAGCGGTTTATTGAAATAGAGGACTTCTCCTTCTTTAAAATTCATTGGCCTCTCCCCTAACCCCTCCCCGGTAGGGAGGGGGATAAAATGGTACAACTTAATATTTTTCTCTTATTGATTTCCGGAGTAATCAGTCTTTCCCCCACACAAGGAGGGGACTTTAGCTTAATATGAGCGTTATGACACCGGCTATCGCGCAATAGATGGCAAAATAAATCAGCTTGCCCTTCTTCACAATATTTATCATCCACTTGCAGGCCAGGCAGCCCGAAACAAAAGCAGCCAGGAAACCTACCACCAGCGAAAGCGTCGGAATATCCCCTGCAACCGCCTCACCTTTCATCATCTTCATTCCATCCAGCAGTGCCTCGCCCAGGATGGGAGGCATCACCATCAGGAAAGAGAACTGTGCCAGCTTCGCCTTGTTGTCGCCCAGCAACAGACCGGTTGCAATGGTACTGCCCGAACGGGAAAGCCCCGGAAGCACCGCGCATGCTTGTGCCAGACCGATGATAAAGGCATCCTTCATGCTGATGTTCTCCTTCTGCTTCGGCTTATAATAATAGGAGAAAGACAGCAGCAGAGCTGTCAGCAGCAGGCAGCAGCCCACAACGACCAGTCCCGAACCGAAAATGGCCTCTACTTCGTCCTTGAAAAATACCCCCACAATGCCGATAGGTATCATGGATACCAGTATATTGATGACGTAACGTGTCTCCTCGTTCATCTGCCACTTGAACAGTCCCTTGAAAATCCAGTCAATCTCTTTCCAGAGTATCACCAGCGTACTGAACACCGTAGCCACATGTACCACTATCGTAAAAGCAAGATTCTCCTCTCCCTCAATACCGAACAATGCCGAACCTATGGCGAGGTGTCCGCTACTGCTCACCGGCAGATATTCGGTCAGTCCTTGAATAAGCCCAAGGATAAGCGCTTCAAACCATTCCAATTTGTTTAAGTTTTTAAGTTCTTGAGTTGCCGGAGGGGCTGTCCGGAAGCTCTGTTACTACTTTCTTTCTGATTATTTTTCAGACGCAGATAACGCAGATGACACGGATTTCTAATATTCCAATCTGCGTCATCTGTGTAATCCGCGTCTGAAAGTTTACTCCTCTGCACGACAGCTTTTAGGCTTGCGCAGCACGGCATATATCATGAACACAAACCCCAGCAGGCAAACTACCGGAGCCACCTTGATGCGTCTCACACTAAAAATGTCCGGCTCAAAGGTCGTCGGGGTAGACGCGGGACCGGTCATCAGAAGAAAACCAATGATAACCACCGCCATTCCGATGCCAAGCAGGATAAAATTGGTCTTATCAAAAGCGAATTTCTCTTTACTCATCTATACATTTACTATTTTACTATTTACAATTTACTATTTGGAGGCTGCGATAACAGTGCTTTCTCTCTATGCACTTCAAGGCGTTAAATATAATACAGTGTGCTTGCCTTCATCCTCAGATATTTGTTGATGGAAAGCAAAGCGCACAGCCACGTAATAAGTACACCGAACACCAGCACGGCACCCGACACCAGCACCATCACCTCGGGCGTAATCACCTTGACCAACTCCGGTTCGTAGGACACCAGCCAATAGGCGGCTCCCCACAGAATGCTGTCGGCTATGAAAGCGGCCAGCACACCTATCCAGAAATTGCGCCGCAGAAACGGACGACGGATGAATGCCCAGCTTGCTCCCACCAGCTTCATGGTGTGGATAAGGAAACGCTTGGAATATATAGCCAGACGGATGGTGTTGTTTATCAGCGCAAAGGAGATAAACGTCAGTATCACAGCCAGCCCCAGCAGCATCAAGCTGATATTCCTTATATTATCGTTCACGGCATCTATCAAGTCTTTCTGGTAGAGCACTTCCTGGATATTGGTATTCTTTTTAATCAGTTTCTCTATTTTGGCGATGCTGTCCGAATTGGCATAGTCGGAATGCAGCTTGATTTCGATGGAGGCAGTGAAAGGATTGTAGCCGAGGAACTCTTGCGGGTCCGTACCCATCGCCTCAGTCTGCTCGCGGAGTGCCTGCTTCTTGGAAATGTATTCCGTCTGCTTCACAAAAGCCTCCTTGTCCAGCCTCTTCTGAAGCTTCAGGATGTCGCTCTCCTTCATGTCGTCACTGACAAGCACGGAGAAACTGATGTTCTCCTTGACGTACACGGAAAGATTATGAGCCGCGAGCACAAAGAATACGACCAGCCCCAACAGCAGTAACACCAGCGTCGTACTGATGCTGGACGTAATGAACTGCATGTCAAAATAGGATACCGAGTTATTCTTTGCTTTCATTATACCAATTATAAGTTACGAGTTACAAGCTACAAGTTATGTAAATCAGTCGCTATTAATCATTAATCCCTAATCCCTTTTCTCACCCTTTCTTCCTGAACACGTAAATCATGGAACTGCTGCGTTCCTTCTTCACCAACGCGCTGAACCAGGCCAGTGTACCGGTCACCATTCCCCGCAGGAAAGTACACGAGTGCCTCATGTGCTTTTCTGTCAGCATGGAGACGTAGAAGGCATCGAACGGCATGGGATGCCGCTCTGCCATGATGAAGCCATGCTTGGAACCGAATTGCTGGATGGTGCCCGGTGTGAAGTGCCACAAATGGCGGGGCACATCGTAGGCAGCCCAGTAAGCCCCGTATTTCTTTGCGTCGAAGGAGGAACAGTTGGGCACAGCTACAATCAGCACCCCCTTTTCAGTCAGCAGGGAGTGCAAGGTTTCCCACGTTTCGTTGAGGGGTTCCAGATGTTCCATGACATGCCATAGGGTGATGACGTCGAAACTGCCCGGTGCAAAATCTTTCAATGCCGTATGGGGTTTCACATCCAGATTGAAGTGTTCTTTGGCAAAGGCACGCGCCTGCGCACTCTTTTCCACAGCTTCCACCTGCCAGCCGCGACGCTGCATGACATCGGCAAAGTAACCGGTCCCCGTACCCAAATCCAGCAGGCTGCCCTCCTTGCGGTGTGCTTCACGGAGCACAAGGCGTGCCTTGCGTCCCAGCATATAGTTGCGCACCCAATGGTACACGGAGTTCATCGCCCCCTTGCGGGTATCGGTATGTGATATGTAATCAGGAGTTTCGTAGTAACGACCGATTTCAGCCTCCACGGGAAAGTCTTGCGTGAAAAGGAAACCGCAATCCCGGCAGCGGCACAAGTGGAACATTTCGCCCGAGGCATAATGGTCTACACATGTCAGGGCACGCTCCAAATGCGTTCCACCACATAACGGACAAGCTTTTATAGTGAGTTTATTCATCGAACGTTCTGCCAATAAGGAAGTGCAGCCCGAATGAAACAGACCACACCATACCTAAATTTGGTGCAAAATAACAAATAAAAAGTGATTTATAGGGTTTCCATTAAGGAGATTTAAGAAAACAAACGCTTGCTCCGGCCAGCTGGCGGAACGAATGACCAACTGTTCGATATTAAGCGGACAACTGTCCGATAATGAACAGTTTTCGAAAGCATCTATTCATTGATTATCAACAACTTAAATCTTTGGCATGGGAATTGACTATAATTAGGCGAAGGCGTTTGAGAAAAAGATTAGTTGGAATGCAACTTTTTAATCGGGAACAACGTCTAAAAGAAACAGAGTAAGTAACAACAATTAAAAATAAAGATTATGAAAACTACAAATTTATTCAAGGCAGTCGCATTCGTAGCAATGACTATCGTAAGCGTTATGAATACAGAAGTGAAAGCTCAGGAAAACAACTTCATCACCAATGAAGAAGTGAAAAACGAATTAGTAGTTGCCAAGACCATCTTTAAGCAAGACGGTGCACAACTTTACCGGCACATCCGTTATGAATACTCTTATGACGACCAGAAACGCCTGACCTGCAAGGAAGCCTCCAAGTGGGACGGTACAAAAGACGAATGGACACCTTACTTTAAGATGACATACCAATATGGCAATGATGAAATCACCATGTCCTACGCACGTTGGAACGAGTCTCACAAGGCTTATGACAAAGACATGAAGAAAAGTGTGTATGAATTGAACGATGAAAACATGCCGGTAGCTTACAAACTCTACAATCAGGACGCGCCAAAGTCCGAATTGACCCTGGTAAGCTACAACAAGACCGACTACGTAGCGAATATTCTGGCCATGGCAGAATAAAATTTAAAGTTTATAATATGAAAAGCACGAGCCTCACGGCTCGTGCTTTTATTCTATATACCGGTGTCATCATACTGATGTCATCGAGACTTTTCTATCCCGTCAGCCGGCTACCTCTTCTCCTTTCAGCGTAGCCGAACTGGATTCGGTAACCTTCACCATCACAAAATCGCCCACACGGTGCGTGCCACGGTCAAACACCACCACACGGTTTTGTTCCGTACGGCCGAACAACTGGTCACGACTACGTTTGGAAACACCTTCCACCAGCACCTCGTACGTCTTGCCCACGCAACGGGCATTCGCCTCGGCAGAGAGACGGTTTTGTAAGGCGATGATTTCATTCAGACGGCGAATCTTCACCTCCTCGGGCACATCGTCCGGCAGGTACTTGGAAGCATGCGTACCGGGGCGTTCGCTGTACTTGAACATAAAGGCGGAATCGTATCCGCACTCCTCCATCAGCGAGAGGGAAAGCTGGTGGTCCTCCTCCGTCTCACTATGGAAACCGGAGAATATATCCGTAGATAAGCCACAATCGGGGATGATGCGGCGGATGGCTGCCACGCGGTCCATATACCACTCGCGGTCGTACTTGCGGTTCATCAGCTTCAGGATGCGGCTGCTCCCACTCTGTACCGGCAGGTGGATGTGCTTACATACGTTGGGCATGTCGGCAATGACCTGGAGAGTTTCGTCGCTCATGTCTTTAGGGTGCGAGGTAGTGAAACGGATACGTACGCCCGGCGCTGCCTCTGCCACGGTGCGCAGCAGCATTGGAAAAGTAATCGTCTCTCCGTCCGGCTTCTCGAAGCGGTAGGAATTGACGTTCTGTCCCAGCAGGGTGACTTCCTTATAACCCTTTGCCACGAGGTCGGCCACTTCATTGAGGATGCTTTCCACATCACGGCTACGCTCACGGCCACGGGTGTAGGGAACGATGCAGTAAGTACAGAAATTATTGCACCCACGCATGATGGAGACGAAGCCGGAGATGTGGTTTCCGCAGATACGCGAGGGGATGACATCCCGATAGGTCTCTGTGGTGGAAAGCTCCACGTTGATGGCTTTCTCACCGGCCTCTACCGAGGCAATCAGTTCGGGCAGAGTAAGGTAGGCATCCGGCCCCACCACCAGGTCCACATGATGGTTGGTGATTAAGTCGTCCTTCACACGCTCTGCCATACAGCCCAGCACACCCACTATCAGGCCGCGTTTCTTCTTCTTGAGCGAGTGGAAGAACTCCAGACGGTTCAGAATCTTCTGCTCCGCATTGTCGCGGATGGAGCAGGTGTTCATAAACACTGCATCGGCTTCCTCCAGGGTGTCGGCCACCGAATATCCCGCCATCTGCATGACGGATGCAATCACTTCACTGTCGGCCACATTCATCTGGCAGCCGTAAGTCTCGATAAACAACTTCTTGTTGTCATCAGCAGTTGCAGATTTAAAGTCTGCTCCCGTTACTTTTTCCATAATCAGTTCGTTTAAAATCAGTTTATATCATAAGTTGGTATCTGTCATCCGGAGCGCAAAGATACTTCTTCCCTCCCAATAAACGGATGAAATGAAAGAAAAATGCCATTACAAGTTGTCAATCTGCGCCTTATCAGCTAATTTATGTTAAGAGAGCAAACATTTTCCGAGTGTTAATTTGGCATAGAGCAAATTAATTCACAAATTTGTGGAATGAAAGAAACATTAGATTTTTTCATAGTTAAGGTTTAGGTTAAAAAAATTAAGGGGAGCTGTGAAGCTGCCCTTTTTTATTACCAATTCCTTGGCTGTAATCAGATTAAATAATTAACTTTGCCCAAAAGCAAAGATAAGAGATAATTGCACTATCTTTGGGTGGAAAATCAAAAAGAATATGGAAGATGTCTTCAAGTTTCTGTTAGTTGCGGCTGTCATAGTAATCGGACTCGTCAAGCAGTTTAAGAAAGAAGCAAATAAAAATGCTGACAAGAGTCCCGACATACCTATGCCCGACGTTGACAACCCACTGCCCGAATACTGGGGCGGAGATACTTACGGAGGCTTTATTCCCGAAGGCCCCAAGCCGGCAGAAAAGCCCAAGCCGGTATCCAAACCGTCTGCCAAATCCAAGCACACTTCCATAAAGGCTTCCCCTCCCTCCCCGGCATCCCGTCCGCAGGAATCCGATGAAGTAACGTCCGAATACGGCATCCACTCGGCAGAAGAAGCGAGGAAAGCCATCATCTGGTCAGAAATACTTCAACGGAAATATTAAAGACAGTCGATAATTGCAGAACCAATTACGAGCCCCTTCAGAATCTTTACACGAAAAAATAACTATTTATATTATGGCACTCAATTACATTTCGGCAGCAGAAGCTGCGAGCCTGATTAAACATGGCTACAACATCGGCTTGAGCGGATTTACTCCCGCAGGAACAGCCAAAGCCGTTACGGCTGAATTAGCAAAAATCGCGGAAGCAGAACATGCAAAAGGAAACCCGTTCCAGATAGGTATCTTCACCGGTGCTTCTACCGGAGACTCTTGCGACGGTGTGCTCTCGCGCGTCAAGGCCATCCGCTACCGCGCGCCCTACACCACCAACTCCGACTTCCGCAAAGCCGTGAACAATGGCGAAATAGCCTACAACGACATCCATCTCTCACAGATGGCGCAGGAAGTACGCTATGGTTTCATGGGAAAAGTAAACGTTGCCATCATCGAGGCATGCGAGGTTACTCCCGACGGTAAAATCTACCTGACGGCAGCCGGCGGTATCGCTCCGACTGTCTGCCGCCTGGCCGACCAGATTATCGTGGAACTGAATGCCGCCCACAGCAAGAACGCCATGGGCCTGCACGACGTCTACGAACCCCTCGACCCTCCTTACCGCCGCGAAATCCCCATCTACAAACCGAGTGACCGTATCGGCCTGCCCTACATCCAGGTAGACCCGAAAAAGATTATCGGCGTAGTGGAGACCAACTGGCCGGACGAGGCACGTTCGTTTGCCGCCGCCGACCCGCTGACCGACAAAATCGGACAGAACGTGGCCGACTTCCTTGCCGCCGACATGAAACGCGGAATCATTCCGCCTACCTTCCTGCCGCTGCAATCCGGCGTGGGCAACATTGCCAATGCCGTATTGGGTGCTTTGGGACGTGACAAGACCATCCCGCCGTTTGAAATGTACACAGAAGTCATCCAGAACTCCGTTATCGGACTTATCCGCGAAGGCCGCGTGAAATTCGGCAGCGCCTGCTCACTGACCGTAACGAACGATTGTCTGGAAGGCATCTACCAGGATATGGACTTCTTCCGCGACAAGCTGGTGCTCCGTCCGTCGGAAATCTCCAACAGCCCGGAAGTGGTGCGCCGGCTCGGTATCATCTCCATCAATACCGCCATCGAAGCCGACATCTACGGCAACGTGAACTCCACGCACATCGGCGGTACGAAGATGATGAACGGTATCGGTGGAAGCGGTGACTTCACCCGCAATGCCTATATCTCCATCTTCACCTGTCCGTCCGTTGCCAAGGAAGGTAAAATCTCGGCTATCGTGCCGATGGTTTCGCACATGGACCACACGGAGCATGACGTCAACATCATCATCACCGAACAAGGTGTGGCCGACCTCCGCGGCAAGAGTCCGAAAGAACGTGCACAAGCCATCATCGAAAACTGTGTTCATCCGGACTACAAGAACATTCTGTGGGATTACCTGAAACTGACCGACGGCAAGTCACAGACTCCCCATGCCCTGCGCGCCGCACTGGCTATGCACGCTGAGCTGGCCCAAAGTGGAGACATGAAGAATGTAGACTGGGCACAGTATAAATAAACTGCTCCCTAAAAAGGCGGAGAGAAACCGCCCGAAAGATATGCCGCGTTGCATGTATATTTCCGGTTTGCTGGATCTATATATGCAACGCGTTGCATATATAGATGGAACACGCTGCATCTATAGATCCAACAACAAGCTATTTCAGTACCTACTACATCCCTGCATCAATTCCTGGCAAAACCTCCTTCTTACCGGTAAACTCACTATCTTTTGCTTCAGTTTCCTTTTCAGTTTCTTCAATCGATCTCTCACCGAGCCAACACTTATCGTTCGCATTGAGTGAAAAACTGCAATAATTTGTCTAGAGAAATACTTGCCTCCATTTGATCCCTCCTATTCATTGAAAACGGGCTGCCTGGAATCACTTCCCGGACAGCCCTTCCTTCACATTTAAAATGAAGATGCAGAGAGAGTAGTATGATGACACTCTATTCCTGACCTCCCCCTAACGCCTTGTAGAGGTTAATCAGGCTTTGTATTTCAGAAAATCGATTTGCCGTCTGTGCCAGTTGTGCATTGAGCAATGTCTGCCGGGCGGTAAGCACCTCCAGATAGGTGGTGTTGCCATGCTCCATCAGCAGGGAAGTGCTGCGGGCAGCTGTCTGCAAGGAAGCTACCTGCTTGTCCAGCAGTTCGCTTTTGGATAGGCTTGTCTGCCAGGCAGTCAAGGCATCGTTCACCTCGCTGCCTGCATTCAGCAATGTCTGCTGGAAGGCAAGGGAAGCCTCCTCCTGCTGGGCACGGGCTATGCGGTACTGTGCAATGACCTGCCCGCGGGCAAAGAGCGGCTGCGTCAGCGAACCCACTGCCGAAGCCAGGAACTTGCCGGGATTCACAATCATTGAACCGGCAGAATTGGTCCAGCCCGCACTCCCGCCCAGCGTGATGGAGGGATAGAAGGCAGAGCGCGCCGCATTGGTGCCGTAGAACGCCGCTTCCAGTGTCCGCTCAGCCGAGCGGACATCAGGACGGCAGGAAAGCATCTGAACAGGAATCCCTATAGAAAAGCCCACAGGGAACTGCTGCTCTGCCAGCACACCGCGCTCGTAATGACGGGGCGTCTCTGCCAGCAACAGCGCAAGGCTGTTCTCCACCTGGTTTATCTGTTCTTCCAAATCAAGCACGGAAGTCTGCACCTGATAGTACGTGGCCTCCATCTGCGACACGGCGGACTCGTTCGCCATGCCCGCATTCATCAGGGCACGGGTGGAAGCAACGGTTTCCCGCCACGTCTCTTCGGTCTGCCTGGAGATGGCAAGCTGCTGGTCCAGCATCAGCAGGGTATAGTAAGTATTGGCTATCCCGGCAATGAGCTGGGTACGCACGGCCTGGCGATAGTCCTGACTCTGCGCATAGAGCGCCTTCGACTGTTTCTTGGCATTGCGCATGCGGCCGAAAACATCCAGCTCCCAACTGGCAGTAACGGGCAGCGAATAGGTCTGTGTGGCCTTGTGGCTGTCAAAGCTGCTCACCGTGCCCTGCGGCGCAAGGGCAAAGGAGGGCAGGAAGGCAAGCTTTGCGGACAGCAGGGTAGCTTCGGCTTCCTCCACGCGGAGCTGTGCCGACTGGTAGTCGGTATTGTTCTGCAACCCTTGTCCGATGAGTGCCTGCAGATGTGGGTCGGTGAAAAGCTCGTGCCAGTCCATGCCGCCCAGGCCAAGGTCCAGGCTGTCTTCGGTGGCAGCCGGAGAACCGGCGAGGCTCTCCGTAAAAGTGGCTATTTCTTCCCCGTAGAGGCCGTCGGGGACCTCGGTAGCAGGTTTGTATTTGGTGTACACGCCGCAACTGCTGAACAGCAAACCGGCGGCGGACAATAGGATGATATGTTTCTTCATTGTTCCAATCTGTTTTTATTTTATTTTCCTCAATCTTTCGCCCGTTCTGCCTCACTCTTCTGCTTTTCAAGCAATACCTGCATATCGGCTTCTTCCTCCATTGGCGGACGAACCTTCTCCTGTAAGTACTCGAAGATGATGTAGAACACCGGAACGACGAAAAGCAGCGCTAGCGTTCCGATGAGCATGCCGCCTACTACGCCCGTACCCAGCGAAGAGTTACCGTTGGCGCCCGCACCACTCGAGAACATCAGCGGAAGCATACCGAATATCATCGTCAGCACCGTCATCAGGATAGGACGCAAACGGACCTGGGCGGCCGAATAAGCTGATTCCACAATGCCCATTCCCTTGCGGCGCCGCTCGATGGCATACTCCGTAATCAGGATGGCCGTCTTGGCGAGCAAGCCAATCAGCATAATCACACCCGTCTGCAAATAGATGTTGTTCTCCAATCCCAGAACCTTGGCAAAGAGGAATGAACCCATCAGCCCGAACGGTACGGAGAAGATGACCGCAAACGGTATCAGGAAACTCTCATAAAGACATGCCAGGATGAGATAGATAAGGAAGATACAGATGGCATAAATAAAGACAGTCTGCGCACCACCAGTATTGGCTTCCTCACGTGCCATACCTCCGTACTCGTAACCGTAGCCCAGCGGCAATGTCTGTTCTGCCACTTCCGCAATCACTTTCTGCACTTCACCGGACGAATATCCTTCCGCCGGATTCACATTAGCGGCGATAGCGCTGTACAGATTGAAACGGTTTGCCGTCTCCGGACCGAGCACCTTATTCAACGTCACGAACTGGCTGACCGGAGCCATCTCCGTACCGTTGCGCACAAACATATTACCCAGTGCTTGTTCGTCCAGACGATATTCGGGCGATGCCTGCATCATGACGCGGTACACCTTGCCAAACTGATTGTAGTTGGAAATATAGGCACCGCCGCAATAGCTGCCCAATGCGTCGAGCACCGCACCCGGCGAGATACCCGCACGCTTGCACTTGGCAGCATCCACATCTACCGATACCTGCGGGAAATTCATGGCATAAGAGGTATACGCCATAGCCACTTCGGGACGCTGGTTCAACGCACCCAGAAACTGTATCACTGCCTCGTAGAACGTAGCCATGTCACCACCCGTTCTGTCCTGTAGGTTCAGCTCCAGGGAGTTACCCATACCATAGCCCGGAATCATACCCGGCTGGAAGCTGAATATCTGTGCCTCCTTCACACCGTAGAACTGTGCATTGAGACGGGCCACCACAGCGTCGGACGTGTGTTCGCTCCCCTTCCGCTCGCCCCAGTCCTTCAGACGGATGATGATGGTACCGTAGGAAGTGCCCTGACCGGACATCAATCCGTATCCTGCCACCTTGGAATAGTGTTCTATCTCGGGAGTGTTTTTCAGGATGTCCTCCAGCTTGTTCATCACCTTCGTGGTTTCTTCCAGCGTGCTTCCCGGAGACGTGCTGACGTTCACCATGATGACACCCTGGTCCTCCTGCGGCACAAGCCCCGTCTTGGTGGTACTCATCAGGTAAACCAGCAATACGACGGTAGCCGCCAATGAAGTCCACACCATCCAGCGGTGGTGGATGAAGAACATCACACCTTTCTTATATTTGCCCAGCACGGCGTTGAACGAGGCATTGTATGCCGCACGCACCCGTCCGTTGATGCTCTTCGCACTCTTCGTACCGTCCGACGGACGCATCATGATGGCACACAAGGCGGGACAAAGCGTCAATGCCGAAATCATGGAGATGCCCACCGCCGTTGCCATCGTGACACCGAACTGCGTATAGAACACGCCCGAAGTACCGCCCATAAACGTCACGGGGATAAATACCGCCATGAACACGCAGGTACAAGAGATGATGGCCATCGTCACATCGCCCATCGCATCCTTCGTGGCAAGGTAAGGGGACTTGTATCCGGCATCGAACTTGGACTGCACCGCCTCCACCACCACGATGGCATCGTCCACCACCGTACCGATGGCAAGCACCAACGCAAACAGCGTCAAGATATTGAGACTGAACCCCGCAGCCACCAGGCAGGCAAACGTGCCGACCAGCGACACGATAATGGAAATGGAGGGTATAAGCGTACTCTTGAAGTCCTGCAGGAAGAAATACACCACCAGAATTACCAGTATAATGGCAATGACCAGTGTCTCCACCACATTGTGTATGGAAGCGAAGAGGAAGTCGTTGGAACTCATCATCGTCACAAATTCCGTCCCTTCGGGCAGGCTCTTCCTCATCTCGTCTATCTGTGCGGTAATCTGCTTGTTGACGGCGGTTGCGTTGGAGCCTGCCGTCTGGAACATCATGAAAAGTACCGCCGGCTTGCTGTCCATCTCACTGCGGAAACTATAGGTCAGCGTACCCAGCTCCACATCCGCCACGTCCTTCAGACGGAGCACGGAACCGTCACTCTGCGAGCGTACCACCGTGTTCTGGAATTCCTCCACACTCTTCAGACGTCCGCGATACTTCATCGTAAACTGGAACACGTTCTTTGAATTCTCGCCCAGCGAACCGGTAGGCGCTTCGATGTTCTGCTCGCCCAATACGGCGGTCACATCCGAAGGGACCAGTCCATACTGCGCCATCCGTTCCGGTTTCAGCCAGATGCGCATACTGTAGGTATCACCCAGCTCCATTACGTCACCCACACCTTCGATACGTTTGATTTGCGGAATCACGTTGATGTCGAGGTAATTGGCAAGGAACGTCTGGTCGTAGCGCCCGTCGGTGCTCACCAAAGCGCCGATTTGCAGGAAGCTGGTCTGCCGCTTCTGGGTAGTCACACCGATTTTCGTCACTTCGGCGGGCAGCAGTCCCTGCGCCTTGGATACGCGGTTCTGTACGTTCACCGCAGCCATGTCGGGGTCCGTGCCCTGCTTGAAATAGACTTGTATGGTGGCAGAACCGGCATTGGTGGCGGTAGAACTGATGTACATCATGTTCTCCACACCGTTGATGCTCTCCTCCAACGGCATGATGACACTGTTCAGCACGGCTTCGGCATCGGCGCCGGTGTAGTTGGCACTGACATATACCGTAGGAGGCGCAATGTCAGGATATTGTTCCACCGGCAGCGTAAAGAGCGAAATGAGCCCTATCACCAGAATCAGTACGGAGATGGAGATAGCCATCACCGGCCGTTTTATAAATATATTTCCTTTCATCTTAATGGGTCATTGATAGTTGATAAAATAGCAATCATCATTTCACTTGCGTTCCTTCGCGCAGCAGTCCGGCACCTGTGGAAACAATCTCGTCACCCACTTTCAGTCCGTCCAGCACCACGTATTCGCGTCCGTCATTTATTCCTGCCACGGTAATCAGGGTAGAGACGGCCTTGCCATCCACTACCTTGTATACCAACGTCTTGTCCTGCAACTGTACGGTGGCTTCTTGCGGAATCACAATGCAGTTCTTATACGTGGCAGGCACCACCACCGTGCCCGATGCCCCGCTATGGAGCAGGCGCGATTCGTTGGGGAAGACCACGCGTGCCACTACCGTACCCGTCTGGCGGTCGATGACACCACTGATGGACTCGATGGTACCTTTCTTGTCGTAGACGGAATTGTCGTTCAGACGCAGCTCTGCCGCCGGCATGTTCTTCAGCGCCTCGTCCATGCTGCCGTACTGGCGTGTCAGGGCGAGCAACTGGTTCTCGGTCATGGAAAAGTAAACGTACATGTCGCTGTTGTCACTGACCGTTGTCAGCGGTTGCGGCAAGCTGGGGCTGACCAATGCCCCTGCACGGTAGGGCAATGCCCCCACCACCCCGTCGCTGGGACTCTTCACTTCCGTATAAGAGAGGTTGTTGCGTGCGCTTATCTCCTGGGCCTCGGCCTGCGAGAGTTGCGCCTTGGCGGTAAGGTAGCTGTTTTCGGCAGTCTTCAGGCTGAATTCCGAAACCACTTTCTGCGCATACAATTCCTTGTTGCTGTTATAAGTCAGTTCGGCAGTAGCCAGTGCGGCACGTGCCGCTTCCACATTGGCAACGGCCGTTTTGAGTGCAGCCTTGTAGGGAACCTGGTCGATGATGAAAAGCAGTTGTCCCCGGCGCACCTTCTGCCCCTCGGTCACACAAAGCTTCTCGATGGTGCCCGACACTTGCGGATAAATATCTATGTCCTGCCGTCCGCGTATCGTTGCTGAGTACGAAGTGGAAAGCTCTTTGTCCGTCGCCTCCACTTTCATGGTAGCATAAGAAGGTTTCATTCCGGAAGCATCCGATGCCTGCTTGCAAGATGCCAAACACATTGTACAACCGACAATCCCTATCAGCCGTATCCATTTCCTGTTCAATGTAATCATACTTTTTCTCATTGTCTTTTTGTTAAAACTGGTGGCAAAAGTAGGAGAAAGGAACAACGCCATAATGACCAATTACACTCCAAAGATGTTCCTTTTTCGACATTCATCTTTTTTAAGGCTAATGAATTGTCTATAAATGACATATAGAACAAGAAAGCCGCATAATGGAACATCCCATATTTCCCATTATTCACCAACTTTGCAAAACGAAAAAGGAAGAATATGGAGAAAGGGAACATAAAAATCGTAGAAATCGCGGACTTTAAAAACAGCGAACATGTCCTTGACTATGTAGACAATGACTTTGTCATAATCAACAGTCTGGAGGGAAGCCCCTACAATGAAGATACAATAAGATTGGGATGCTTCCTTATCGCTATCTGTCTAGAAGGCTGCATCCAGTTGGACGTCAACTACAAAACCTACCAACTGGAAGCAGGCGACTTACTGCTCGGCCTTCCCAATACCATTATCAGCCACGCGATGGTAAGCCCGAAGCACAAGATAAGGCTTGCCGCATTCTCCACACAGTTCCTACAACGCGTGGTCAAGATGGAGAAGGATACATGGAATACCGTTATGCATATCCACAACAATCCCATAAAGTCTGTCGGGGAGGAAGGGGACAAGGAAATCTTCAAATTCTACCGAGAACTGCTTATGGCAAAGATAAACGACGAGCCTCATCACTATCACAGGGAAGTGATGCAATACTTGTTTTCTGCCATTTTCTGTGAGATGTTGGGACACCTCAACAAAGAAGTGAACCCTTCAGAAATGACAGTCGATACAAAAGAAAGCATCAAACAGTCCGACTATATCCTGCGTAAGTTTATAGAGATGTTGTCCAAAGACAACGGCATACACCGTTCTGTAGGATATTATGCCGATGCACTCTGCTATAGTCCCAAACACTTTTCGAAGGTCATCAAGCAGGCATGCGGACGTACACCGCTTGACTTGATTAACGAAAGTGCCATCGAGCACATCAAGTACCGGCTGAAGCATTCGGACAAGTCCATCAAGGAGATTGCAGAAGAATTTAATTTCCCCAACCAGTCTTTCTTCGGGAAGTATGTGAAGTCTTATCTGGGTATGTCTCCGGCACGCTACCGCAATACGAAAGAGGAATGATTTCCCCTACTCTTGGGGCTCACTCCGTAAAGGTCTGCATTAGGAAGCTAAACCTTAACTTTACGACGCTAAAGGTCAACTTTACGATGGCTAAACCTCAACGTATCACTTCATCACACACCGCATCCTGGAAAGCGCGTGCTTCCCTGCCCGACAGTGCATTCTGGTTCATGATGGCAAAGGCTATCTCGTGTCCGTTGCGGGCTTTAAGGTAGCCGGCCAGGCAGTTGATGGCGGTAAAGGAACCCGTCTTGGCATGTACATTTCTGTGGGAAAGGGTGCCTTTCTTCATGCGGAACTCCAGTGTACCGTCCACGCCGCCAATGGGCAAAGCCTTATAAAGTTTCTGGAAAACATCCGTACGCGAGTAGGCATATCGCAGGAAAGAAACCAAGAGTTCCGGTGAAATGTAGTTGTAATTGGAAAGGCCGCAACCATCTGCCAGATTATACCTATCGGGGTTATATCCCATCTCTTTTATCAGCATGCGGATGGCAGAAAGCCCGTCCTCGGCAGAGACACGCTTCTTTCCGCTGCTCTGCACACCCAACCGGCAGAGCATGGCTTCGGCATTGAGATTATCGCTCTCCTTCATTATCTGTTTCACCACATCCTGCACGGAAGTTTCGTAGGAAGCCATCCGTACGGAGAGGCTGTCTTGCCGGAACTCACCGAAGAGGTAAGAGACTTCCGCTTCTGCCGCCGGAATGCACCGGATGCCTCGTGCCTGCAACCGTTCCATAAAGGTATGCATGAAGAAGTCCTGCGAAGAAAATATATTGACCGTACCTGCACGGCGGGCATCGACGTTGCCCGTCACGGTGATGTTGTTCCCGTTCACCAGCCAGTCGCGCGACACACGGAAACGTCCGGCAGAAGGGGTACGGCTTTGGGTCTTGTTCGTCAGTGTATAATAGGAAGAGGCGGGAGTGCATTCAAGGCGTGCGCTGTCGCCCCGTTCGCCGGGTGTGGCGGTAACCTTCACCACTCCTTTATTCAGCATCAGCGGTGAGAGGTAGGGCTGGAAGGAATAGGGAGTATCATCCCACAACCAGCCGCTGCCCCAGTACAAGGAGTCTTTCATGGAGACATCTCCATACACCTTGCCTTTGATGACAGAGAAGGGGAAACGGGCCACGGTAGCCACCAGGGAATCCAATGCCTCTTCATCAAACTCCGGGTCGTAACCGCCTATCACATACATATCCCCCTGCAAGGTATCGCGCTCAATGGTTCCCTGATACCACACTTCCGTACGGAACGGCTCGTCGGCTTCGGGACGGGAAAGGGCGGTAATGGTGGTCAGCAGCTTCATGGTGGAAGCGGGACGGGAAAGCTTGTCCGCCTGATAGCCGTACAAGGGCTTTCCGGCAGTCAGGTCATAGACCGAAATGGCCACATTAGAGCCTGCGGGAAGTTTGTGTTCTATCAACGCATCAATCCGCGCAGAGAGCGGCTTCACCGGAGTTACCGTCTCTTGGGGCCATAATGGGAGCAGGCAGACGGATAAAATTAACAGCAACAATATCCTTTTCATAAATATATTTATCTTTAAAGGCAAAAGTACGACAATCTTACAAATGAACAACAACGAGGTAGTCTTTTCATAAATTATATCCAGCCATCCATCTTAATATTCCTTTAAAAATACTACTTTTGCATAGATTGCATAGGCAAAATCTCCCAGTTACTATCACTCTAAAATTGATGTACCATGAAACTACAACTTACAATTGCCAGCTTTACAATATGCCTCCTTTTCTCCCCCATGCTTCGGGCACAAGAATCTCCGCGCATTGTCAGTTATGACTTAACCGTACAGATTGATGTACCGAACCGACAAGTCGAAGTTGGCGGTTCGTTTGAAGTCGATTTCCATGACAGTGACTCAATCTCGTTGGTACTATGGCGCCATGCCCGTATCGACACACTACGCCACAGCAGCCGGGAGATAACCTACCGTTTCGATACGCTTGCCCCGGCACCTGCCCAATTCATTCCCGACGGACGGACCTTGACCCTCTACCGGCCGGCAGGAGCCGATGACCGCTGCCGCATAAATACCCGTTACACACTCTACATGCAGGAAGTGCAGGGCCCTGCAAAATCATTCAATGACCATTGGATTGAACTTGGTTACTATACGGGATGGTATCCTGTCTGCAACGGTAACCGGGCAGATTATTCGCACTTACGAATCGGCATCACTGACGGTTATACGGTGAGCGGCTCAGGTATTATTTCCCATACAGAAGAAGGGATATGGGAAATGGAGCAACCTTGGGAGAATTTCGACAATGTTATCCTGGCTT
Organism: Bacteroides uniformis; assembly: GCF_025147485.1. NCBI lineage: Bacteria > Pseudomonadati > Bacteroidota > Bacteroidia > Bacteroidales > Bacteroidaceae > Bacteroides > Bacteroides uniformis. The sequence continues at coordinate 1,208,430 of NZ_CP102263.1, forward strand.
CACCCATGCTGAAAAGCCGCCGCATCAATGATAACGGAACTACCATTGAACTTATCTATACAGACTTCCCGGATGCCGGTGCAGACTCGGCACTTCAATGTTGCCACAATGCCTTGAAATTCTTCCGACGCCTTTATAAAATTGCGGGAGATGAGAATATTTACATGAAATTCCTGCTTTCAGCTTCCGGCACCTCAGGAGGGTACAGCCGTAAAAATTTCATTATGCTCAGTTCCCGAACATTCAATGAATATGTACTCAAGAACACCGCCCACGAAATCGGCCACTTCTGGTGGAACAAGGCTCCGGTGGAATCTTGGCACGACTGGCTGAACGAATCTTTTGCCGAATTCAGTGCTTTGCAATACATACGCCACGCCCGCGACGAAAAAGCCTATGCCGCTTACATCGACGCCTACCGTAAGGAAACACGCCATATCCGTCCTATCTGGGGTATTGACCGCAACGACCGCGAAGCGCATCTTGCCCTCTATAGGAAAGGGTCAGTACTACTCGCCGACCTGCTTGTCCGAGTGGGTGAAGAACCTTTCTTCAACTTTCTGGCAGGTGTCATCCAAGCCCATATAACAGACACATCGGCTTTCCTGGATTTTGCGGAAAGCCGATTGGGACGTAAAAACCGGGACTGGATTGAAAAGCGGTTAAAAGAATAAACACCTGATTATTCTTCAACTGTTCCTTTCGCCACCGGCTTCTCAAAATGAGTGCCGCACTTCCTGCATACATACTCCCAATGCTCAGTGCCCGGAGGTGCGGCCGACAATGCCGCAATAACAGCAGCCACCACAGCACGCACCCGATGGCTCTTCTTCAGCACAAACTTAATCTCATCCGAACCGCAATGGGGGCAGTACCTCAACTGTTCCGGAATCATCTGGTTCCGTTCAAGCAGGCGGAGGGCATTGTCATATTCATCTTCATAAACAAATATATCCACTCCCGTGACATCACGGACATATCCGCGCATCACGGAAGACATGTTTTCATTATGCAAAACAGACGCAATGCCCTCATTCTTCAAGGCACCCTGAATGACGTGTGCCTGGAAGGCATCGTCGCAGGTGATTAGCTTTACGGTTTTCATCTTTTATGTTTATATGAAACAATAGTCATGGGTTCTACAATGCCTCCTTGAATATCTCTCCCACCGTGGGGTGCGGAAAGACAATCTTCTTCCATCCATCGGCAGTAAGTTTCAGTTCAATAGCCATGCCTGCCAGCGTGATGATTTCCGAAGCGGGATTACCCAAGACATGTGCCCCCAATACGGTATCGTCACTGCCCAACAGTAACTTGCAGACGCCATTCACTCCTTCATTCTCTGCTACAAAGCGACCACTGTACGCCATCGGAAGCTTCACAGCACGATAGGCAACGCCTCTCTTCTGCAGGGATTCTTCTGTCTCGCCCACACCGGCTATTTCGGGATTAGTATATACCACGCCGGGGATGGCACGGTAGCTCATGGCATCCTTCTTGCCAATGATGGAATGTATGGCTACTTCCGCCTCGCGGACGGCTGTATGCGCCAGCAAGGAATATCCCGTCAAGTCGCCGCAAGCATATACTCCGGGAACTGAAGTCTGCATCTGTCCGTTGACAAAGACATTTCCGCGCTCCGTTCTTTCCAAGCCCAGATTCTCCAATCCGAAGCCTTTCATTACCGGACGGCGCCCGACACTCATCAGAAGCCGTTCGGCAACGACGGAACCGGGACCGTCGGCTGTTTCATAATTCACCTGGATAAGGGAAGAAGCTTCGGCAGTATCCGGCATGACAGACACTACTTTTGCACTCAGCATGAACTTGATTCCCCGCTTGGCGTACTCTGCACGGAGCATACCCGCCAGCTCTCGGTCCATACCGCCTCCCAGTATCTCGTCCAGCATCTCGACGACGGTTACCTGCACTCCCAGGCTGTTGAAGAAAGAAGCGAACTCCATACCGATGACACCGCCGCCGATGATGGCAAGCGAAGCGGGCAGTTCCTTGTTATCCAGTGCATCACGATGAGTCCAATAGGACACTTTGTCTATGCCGGGAATGGCAGGGACAAAGGTTTCGGAACCGGTGCAGAGCAGCAGGTTCTCGCATTCGTAGGTTTCTCCGCCGCACTCCACATGATTCTTGTCCGTCACTGTGGCCTCTCCGCTGACAATCGTCACACCATGGGCAGTCAGCTTTCCTTTGACTCCCAATACCAGCTTGCGCACTACCTTCTGCTTGCGGGCAATAATCTTGGGCAAATCGAACGATACTTCGGGCACACTGACCGCATACTTTGCAGCATGGCGGGCTCCGTCATAGGTCTTGGCCGAATACAACAAGGTCTTGGTAGGGATACACCCTTCATTCAGGCACACTCCACCGAGACTCTGCTTCTCAAATAGTACGACACTCAATCCTGCTTTTCCGGCAGCTTCGGCAGCAGTATATCCCGCAGGACCTCCACCGATAATGGCAACTTGGTATTTCATGGAATTAATGGTTAGTGGTTAATGATTAGCGATAATTTGTGCGCAAGTTAATAAAACCCGTATTATCCGGCAAAAAAGAGTACTTCTTTCTTTCGGAGAATACAGCGTAAAGAGGAAATAATTATCTTTGTCGTGCAGCATTTACAAAGAATGCCACGTCCAATGGACATAATCAAATAATAACCAACATGAAAACGACTGACTTATTCCAATCCATCCTTTTGTTCGCTCTTTTCCTTTGCGGCCTGACGGCTTGCAATGATAGCGATGAAATCCGCCTCTCGCCCTTTCAGGAAACTACCGTGAAGGGCGAAGCCTCTACCCTGCAGATAGACCTAACACGCGGCGACTGGCGCATAACCTCCATCACCACCCCATGGGGAGACCTCATGATGGATGGCAACAAGCTCCCACAACTGGAAGGTACGGGAAGCCTGCATTATAAATGGTGGGACTTGGAACGGGACACCGACAGCCATCTCATCCTGCACTTTAAAGACAACTTTGACTTAGGTGAATCCCGTAGCCTCATCATCAACCTTGAGATGAAAACGGGACTCTACAAGGAACAAATCATCATACACCAAGAACCGTGCACTAACTTCTATCAGATAGAGTCCATCGAATACAGCGTGGAAGAAGGTGACGGAGTGAAAGAAGCCGGAACAGGACCTGATAAGAGTACCTATAAAAATGAAAATCTGGGAAACACAACCGACAAGCATGACTACTATCCATTCATCAATAAATGGACAGAATACGCATTCATACCCGATGGGCACTCTGATGAAACCTTCAAAAGCATAGACCCGGAGAAACGTAGCATCTATCTGCCCAACCACATAGAAGACGGAAAAATAATCATGGGACAACAACTGTTATTCTTCATCAACCAAGGCAAGTATTACAAAGAAGACGAACTGAGATATAAACATTTTGAAGTAGACATAGTAGGTATGAAATGGAACATATACACTTCAACCATCTACTACAAACGGCTTCAAGTGACATTCACCGCCACTCTTTCACGTCCCGGTAGCGATACAAAGAAGGTACTCAAGGGTAAATTCATGCAGAGATACCCTTATGACTGCTCGGAAATACATCACGAAGTAAAGGATTCTTTAGAAGATTAGAGTCCGGTGTCTGTCAGACAAGACTCCACCTCCTCCCTGCTCAATGCCGGAGCTTGCCCATCGGCAAGCTTGCGGCATACCAACCGACCGGCCGCCAGCGCTTCCACCTTTGTTGCAAATGGCAGGCGACCGCTCAAAGCAGGTATAAAAGGTTGATATATCAGGGTATCGGCTCCATGCAGCACCACGTAGCCGTAACCGCCTTCCACCTCCATCACCCGGCATTTCAACTCATTGCCACCGCCGGCAGTATGACCCGAACAGCAAGAAAGGCATACCGCCATCACAGCCGGTACACCTATCTTTATCATAATAAACATCAGCTTCATAAGTTCCGTTCAGTTATGGGGCGAATCAGACTTCCTCTTCCTCATCGGGTAGAAGTTCGTACACATCATCAAAGTAGCTGGTACCACTTGTTCCTGTCAGCACAAAACCACGTTCGCCGGTAGAGAAACCAACGGCAGCCCTGCGCGAAGAAGCACCGGAAGGATAATTATGTACATCTGTAATGGGGGTAAAGTCGTCATCGGAATCGCCGTACCATAAGTCCTTGTCAGGGTCGTACAGCCAGTAGTCGCTGCTCAAGGAAGTGCTGTTACGTATTCCCGTAGCCACAAATCCCCTTCCACCGATGACGAAGGATACGGCTTCGGACCGTGTGATGGCGTAGTCATCGTCATAGTCATTGTCGGAGTCCGTATCGGCAATGTCACGCAACTGGGTCCAGTTGCTTCCGTCGAACTTCCAGAAATCCACCAGATCGGTACTGTTGTTTCGCCCGCAACAGATGTAGGCCACCTCATCGATGACGAATGCCGTACCGAAGTAGCGCTTCTCGCCTCCATACCCGCTCACCGCTTCCCATTGCGAACCTTCGGCGCCATTGGGGTTGAAACGGTAGAAGTCCATCTTGTAGGCACTCTCGCTGCCGGTAGCGTCGCTGTTGCAGCCCGTACCGACATAGCCATATCCGCCTATACTGAAAGCCAGGGCACCATCGCGTACTCCACCTTTGAAGTCGTCTTTCCGTGTCCAGGTATCCGTGGCAGGGTCATACTCCCAGGTATCTGCTACACAGTAGGACGAGGAGCCGTCCTTTACGGAACCGGTCGTAATGTATCCCTTGCCATTCACGGCAAAGCCCACGGCAGCCTTGCGCCCGGCAACGGGCATGTCGGCACACTGCGTCCAGCTGTTCCGGCTCATGTCATACTCCCAAAGGTCGTTCAGGTAATCCTTGTTCGCTCCGTAGAAGCCGCCACACAAATATCCATAATTGCCGATGGTGAAGCCGGAGGCATAAGCGCGGTACACACCGTTATAGCTGGCTTTCTTCATCCACTGCCCCTGAGTGTATTCATCCTCGTCCGTACAACTGCCGGCAATGCACACGATGGCCAGCAACATTATTCCTACCAATAGTCTGTTCATTGTTTATTGTTTTTTTAATGATTAAGCTTTATACTTCCCACTTTCCAAAACAAGAAGCTGCGGGAGGTCCTTTTTGTCTGTCCGCAAAAGTAAACCACCGCAACCACACCGACAAAAATAACCGACGAACAGTCCGAAATTCCCGTTAAACGCCTTTACCGATAAAAACCGTCCGAACGCCGATTTTTGTAGGAAGATATAAAAGTTTTGCCTTTCCTTTGCCGCCAACTAAAAGAACAGAAATGAAGAAGTCATTGTACAGCTTATTCGCAGTCCTCGCTATCTTCTGCGCCTGCCAGGACGAGAACTCGCAGCTTGGAAAGAGCCTCGTGGAAAGCTCCTTCTATAATGTATACGCAGACACCTGCTCGGTAGACATCAGCACCATCCTGCTAGACTCCATAGAGACCCGGGGCGACAGCATCTGCCAGCTAGGACATTACCGGAGCAGCGCCTGGGGAGAAGTATCCGCCACCTACTATGCCGAATACTCCACGTCCGACTTCACCCCCAACACAGACTATACCTATACCCTCGACTCCCTCGTACTGCGAATGATACCTTCGGGCCATTTCTGGGGAGATACCCTGACGCAACAGCGCATCTCCATCTACCGGCTGAAAAAACCTATCGTGCTGGACAACGACGAGGACCTTTACAACAGCACCGTACTCCCGACGGAAGATGCCCCGCTCTTCAGCTTTACCTTCACCCCCTGCCCGGGGCGGAAGAAGGAAGTAAGCGTCCGCCTGCCCGACTCATGGGGACAACAACTGCTGAATGACCTCGTGGCCCAGGACGACTACTTCGATACCCAAGACAAGTTCAAGAAGAAATTCCCCGGACTGGTCTTTGTTCCCGAAAACGACGGGCAGTGTATCACCGGATTCATGGTGAACGACTCTGCCATGAGCATCAACCTCCACTATCAGGAAGTCTCCAACCAACGTACCGGACAAGTGCTGACTTTCAACGTAAACACCGACTATGCCTATACCGGTATCCGGCACGACCCCACCGGCACCCACCTTGCTTCCCTGAAAAGCGGAATAGAGAACCTCGTCCACTCCAGCGACATGGGTTGCCTGGCCTATATGCAGGGATTGACGGGTTACTACAACCAACTGGAATTCCCCTACCTCAACAGCCTCGGAAGTGCCGGACAGATAGTCTCCATAGAGAGCGCCACACTCTACCTCTATCCTCTGGCCCGGAGCTACAACGAAGTGAGCCAGCTTCCCAATGACATCCGCCTTTATATCACGGACGAGAACAATGTGCTGGAGGACTACGTATACGGCAGTGACGGCGTAACCGTACAGACCGGCGACCTGACCATCGACGAGATGTACGGGAAAGAGACCTACTACTCCTTCGACCTCACCGAATTCATCCGCAACAACTACGGCACTTCGGGCATCAAGCGGCAGAAACTGCTGATGAGTCTGACAGACGAAGAAAGCACCACCACCTTCAACCAGGTCATCTTCACCAACGACCCCGAACAAGAGAGACAATGCAGATTAGACGTAAGATTCAAAATATACAACGAGCAATGAAACGCCATTACCGGATTCCCCTTCTGCTGTGCAGTCTGTGTACGGCAAGCCTCACCGCCGTGGCCCAGAACACCACCAACCTGCCCACCTCCATGTACGGAGTGGGCGAACTGAGTGCCGGTGACGGCGGACGTTATGCCGGCATGGGCAACACGGGCATCGCCCTGAACCGTACCGGATTTCTGAACACGCTGAACCCCGCAGCCATCACCCGCATGGACACCGCCTGCTTCACGTTCGATGTGGGTGTATCTGCCTCATATGCCCGCTACTCCTTTCTGAGCGAACACAGCTCCAACTTCACCGGCAACCCCAACCGCATCAGCATGGGCTTCCGTGTCCTGCCGCGCTGGTATGCCCTTGTAGGTGCAGCACCATACAGCAGTGTGGGCTATGTCATCCAGACCGAAGAAGAGATAGAGGGAATGCCCGGCAACTACACCTACTCGCTCTTTGAGGGTACGGGCGGACTATACCGGTGCTACGTCACCAATGCCTTTGCACTGAGCAGGCAACTGTCGGTCGGCATCAACCTGGGGATGATAGCGGGCACAGTGACGCAAAGCGAAACGCAGGAAAGCGCCGTCGTAAAGTACGAATCTTCTAAACAGGCCTTTTATGCGGACTTCGGCATACATTACGAATGGGGTGCGACCGGACAACGGAAGTGGGCGGCAGGGCTGGTATTTGCTCCCTCCCTTCCCATCAGCCACGACAATACACTGACTTACAGCAACTCATCTACCAGCGAGAACCTCGATAAAGGATACCACAGCCGTACACAATATCTGCCCATGCACCTCGGCACCGGCCTCAGCATAACCACCGAACGCTGGGTGCTGACCGCCGACTACAACTACCTGGACTGGAGCCGCAACTCCTCCTCCTACACTTCCATGAAATACGAGAACCAGCACAAAGTGAACCTGGGAGGCAGCTACATTACCAAGCCACGTCTGGCACGTTCCACCGAGCTGATGGGTGGAATAGGTTTCGGCAACTCCTATATCAACCTGAAAGGCGGGAAGATGCAGTATCTGGAAGCCAGCGTAGGGGCGAGCTTCCCCATCCGGTACTCCTATCTCTCGCTGGGCGCCACGTGGCGGAAACAACTGAACTCACGCAGCAATCTGATGCAGGAAAGCCGGTTCAGTCTGAATCTGAACTTGACGTTCGGGGAAAGAATTTCGAGAGCAAAACTAAAGTAATACAAGGTTCCGGTTCACCACAGATTACACGGATTTTACACCGAATGATTATCATTTGTTGGATCTATATATGCAACGCGTTGCATATATAGATGCAGCACGCTGGAACTATAGATCCAACAAACAAAGTATATAGTATCTGAAAACGGGGTATTACAACACTGCCAGCCTGGACACATACCCTTTCACCCTTTCGCGGTAAGCATCGCCAATGGGGACATCCTTCTGCTCGATGAGCAATGTGCTGCGCCCGATGGCGCTGATGCAGTCCATGCGGACAATAAAAGAACGGTGCACGCGGATAAATTCGTTCGCCGGAAGTTTTTCCTCCATGTACTTCATACTGCATAGGCTCAAGATAGGCTTAGGGGAATCTTTACAGAAAATCTTCACATAATCGCCCATACCTTCTATATAGTTTATCCGTTCCAGGTCGAGCCGCATGATGCGGTTGTCACACCGCATGTAAATCACCTTCGGAACCTCTTCCGGACCTTGCCTGTGTTTGGAGTCGGACGTACCTGCATCCTGCAAAGAGAACCAGCGTGCCGCTTTGCTGACAGACTGGAAAAACGTGGAGAAATTGAGCCCGTCCATCAGATAGTCCAACGCATCCAGACGGAAACATTCGGCAGCATAGCGGTCGGTGTCTGTAATGAAAATGACACGAGTGGACGAGGACAAGAGCCTGCAAAAATCCATTCCGTTGATTTCACCTTCTTCCACCGGATAGATGCCGACAAAATAAACTTCCACTTTTGTCTCATAATAATCCTTCAGCGCTTCAAGAGGATTGCCGTACTTTCCGTGCAAAGAGAGAAAAGGAACCTTGTCGATATACTCTTCCAACCTTCCGGCAATCTCCGGGTCTGCATGTAAAATGGCGCAATTCAAATTCATATTCGTTTCTCTTTTACATAATGGACGCTGCCATATCCGAAAAACTGCAAACAGAAGAGCTAAAATTAAGCTTTATTTATGATTCAAAGATTACCTGCATCTACGGAAAGACAGATAAAGGGAAAGTTCATACAAACAACTCCGGAAAGCTACACAGGAGACATTACCATGGAAGCGATAACGACAGATTAAAACGGAATTGCATACGTGGGCACACCATATTGCTCATCCTCTCCGTTCCTCCAGTAACCGGATAAACTCCTCCTCCTTGACGGGAAGAAGCACTACACACTTACCCTCGCCATATTTCACGAGCACATAGCGCATCACCGCAAACCGCCCTACCTGCATGGAAGAAGCACGCTCCACAGAAGTGATGTCTTTCATCAGAATTTCCTTACTCCGGGAGAAACGGCCGAAGGACAGCACCAACTTCCCGTCGGGCGTTACGGTATAGGTGGTATGAATCAGCTTCTCGATAATAACCACCAGCCAAAGCATGAAAATAGCAGCCAGGAACGGAGACTTGTACCAAAGCATATAGACGGCGAGAATACCTATCAGGATGAGAAACAGATACTGCCCCATAGCAATGCGCGCATGAAAGATTCGATTCATTTTATCTGATTTTTGCCGCTAAGGTACGTATTTTTATGATAACAACTTCTTCATTAGCATCTCCATTTCTCGAACTTCCGTCACATTCATCTTGCGGCAGACCGAAGCACATAACAATTCTACCCGTTCCGGCGAAAAATAAATCAGTTCTGCAATCTCCTTTACAGACTGTCCAAGAGCTACCAGCATACATATCAGTTCTTCATCCTTATCCACCTCCGGAATAGACTGATAAAGTTTCTCTAAAAAAGAAGGATAATGAAAAATAAAGATTTCACGGAATACAGCCTCACGAGTTCCGGACAACAAAGCCTCCGAAGCATTGGGAGAATCTTCCGAAATCATTTCGCGCAAAGCTCTGGCAATCTCCTGCATATTAAAAGGTGTCACTGTTTTCTTTGTTTTCATTGTATCTTATTTCACCATTATACATATTTACAATCGTTTTGATACAAATTTGCAAAATATGCACAACCTAACCATAAGAATACGATATACAATCTGATATACAATTTCATATTATATTTATTATCAAATAATTAACAAGAAAAAAAAAACAAGTCTATTGTTGTAAATTTTAAATTAAGAAATTATATCTTTGCCTTACAAAACAAACAGTCCACAAAATATGAATGCCAAAAAACTTTCATTTTTACTTCTGATTCTCGTAGCTGTAGCCTGCACCAACCGCTCCACCTCTTCGGAACAAGACGAAATGAGGCATTGGAACAATGTCCTTCAACAAATCAATGCCTTACTACTCGAAAACAAAGCGCGACAAACGTTGGATCTTGCCAAACAGACCTTGCCCGAAATCCTGGAATCGGCAGAAAAAAACGGAACTACAGATACCCTGATTTACTATGCCCGCAAGATATTTAATGCCTGCGGGAACAATTACATAAACACCAAACAATACAAAGACGGCATCGACTATATGGACAGCATTGGGAACCATCCCCTCATCCGCGAACATTGCCCGCACGAACTGCTGAGCTTCAAGGCCGGACTGAACCAACTGTATGGCAATAACCCGGAAGCTGTCCGACTGGCAGAAGACTACCTCCAGTTACCGGTCTGTACCAGTGCCAATGACTTTATCCGGCAGGCAGAAATCATAAGCGGTGTCTACATGTACTCCGGAAACAATCTACCCAAAGCTATCCAAATTTTGGAAAAAGCAATAGATGTCTACCGGAAAGGTGGAAACTTCCCGAACATGCTGCGGATAATGTCACGATTGGGCATCTATTACCACCTCAGTGGCGAATACGAGAAAGCTATAGCCACTAACCAAGAAGCCATAGCCACTTACAACGACAGCATAGCACCTGGAAATGTAGTGATTGCCTACGGAGAACAAGCTAATCTCTACGCCGAACTGGGTATGTACGACCAGGCCCTGGAAATGAACAAAAAAGCCCAATACTACTCCATGCTGAAAGACAGCTTCGGACTGGGAGACTTGTACCGCTACCGTGCCCAGATCTTTCGTAACATGAATCAAAAGGACTCTGTATTCCACTACCTCAGGCTGGGAGAAAAGTTGTCAATGATACAAAACAGCTTTAAGGGCGTATTCGTAAACAAAGTAGAAACGGTAAACAGTTATCTGGACTATCCCGACTCTTTGGAAAAAGCACTGCAACTTGCCCTTAGCATCTGTCCCGATACCGTGCGGATGCCCCAATGGGCCAAATACCAACTCAACCTCCACCTAGGCCGGGCCTTACTGCAAACCGGGAAGGAGCAAAACGGCATACACCTGATAGACCGGGCTGCACAAGACCTCATCAACATGAAGTTCATGGAAGGCCGCGATGCCAACGAGATATTAATGGATTACTATCTGGCCAAAGGCATGAACGACGATTTTGCTCGTTGCTACATCCGTAACCGACAGTTTGCCGATTCTCTGGACAATAACGAAAAGAAACGTGCTGTGGCAGCAGCCAACATCCGGTTTGATGCCAACCAAAAAGAGAAAGAAAACAAACTGCTCTCGGCACAAGTGCAATGGCAGCAACAGCAGTTGTTCTACAACATCTGCATCTCCATTACATTACTGTTGCTACTTATCACCACTACAGCCTATTTCATCATCCGAAGGAAGGCCAACCACCAGCTTATAGAAAACAACAAACGGGAAATACAGACCCTCATTACCCGGCAGCAAGACCTGAACCGCCGCAACGAACAACTGACGGAAGAAATAGAACGGGCCATGGCTACCAATAACCTCAACTCCATTCGCCAGCTCACCGTGCAAAGCCTGCTCAGCAGGGAAGATGAGAACACATTCCGCCGGTCGTTTGCCACCATACATCCTTCTTATCTGCCCAAGCTCCGCGAAAGTTATCCTCAACTGACCCGCAACGAAGAATTGCTGGCCATGCTCATCTGCATGAACCAAAGTACCGACGAAATAGCCCTTATCATGGGAATCAACCGGAATAGTGTAAACGTAGTCCGTTCGCGCATGCGCAAGAACATGGAATTGCCCAAAGAAAAATCCCTGGATGAAGTATTGAAACAATACCTTACATAACAAATAAAAATAAGCCCGCTTATTTTGCTCTACGTTTGGTTTACACTATCTTTGCGGCGTTTAATACACAAAACCTATGGTAAGAAAGTTCGATTTTCTCGTTATCGGCTCCGGACTTGCCGGTATGAGTTTTGCGCTGAAAGTAGCGCATAAAGGAACAGTAGCCCTCATTTGTAAGGCAGGTTTGGAAGAGGCAAACACTTATTTTGCACAAGGAGGTATCGCCTCTGTCACCAATCTGGCCGTAGACAATTTTGAAAAGCATATCGAAGATACCATGATTGCGGGTGACTGGATAAGCGACCGTGAAGCCGTAGAGAAGGTGGTGCGCAATGCCCCCGAACAAATCAAGGAGCTTATCAAATGGGGAGTGAACTTCGACAAAAAGGAGGACGGAGAGTTTGACCTGCACAAAGAAGGCGGCCACTCCGAATTCCGCATCCTCCACCATAAGGACAATACGGGTGCAGAGATACAGACCAGCCTCATTGAAGCTGTGAAGCAACACCCCAACATCACCGTACTGACCGACCATTACGCTGTGGAAATCATTACCCAGCATCACCAGGGAATCATCGTTACCCGCCACACCCCCGGCATCAAGTGCTACGGTGCCTATGTGCTGAACGAAGCGACGGGCGAGGTGGATACCTTCCTTTCCAAAGTCACCATCATGGCAACGGGCGGTTGCGAAGCCGTTTACCGCCATACCACCAACCCGCTGGTGGCCACGGGAGACGGCATTGCCATGGTCTACCGTGCCAAGGGAGCAGTGAAAGACATGGAATTCATCCAGTTCCATCCCACAGCCCTTTTCCATCCGGGAGACCGCCCCTCGTTCCTCATCACCGAAGCCATGCGCGGTTATGGCGGCGTGCTGCGTACCAAAGACGGAAAAGAATTCATGCAGAAGTACGACCCGCGACTCTCACTGGCCCCGCGTGACATCGTGGCGCGTGCCATCGACAACGAAATGAAACAGCGCGGTGAGGACCATGTGTATCTGGACGTCACCCACAAAGACCCCGAAGAAACCAAGAAGCACTTCCCTAACATATACAAGAAATGCCTCAGCATCGGTATAGACATTACAAAGGAATACATACCGGTAGCCCCCGCCGCCCATTATCTCTGCGGTGGCATCAAGGTGGATTTGGACGGACAGAGCAGCATCCGCCGCCTGTACGCCATCGGCGAATGTTCGTGCACCGGACTGCATGGCGGCAACCGTCTGGCAAGCAACTCACTGATTGAAGCCGTGGTTTATGCCGACGCGGCAGCCAAACACGCGCTGAGCGTACTGGAACGTTATGACTTCAACGAAGACATTCCCGAATGGAACGACGAAGGTACCATTTCCACCGAAGAACGTGTCCTCATCACACAAAGCATGAAGGAAGTGAACCAGATTATGGAGGCATACGTAGGCATTGTCCGCAGCAATACCCGGTTGACACGTGCCTGGAACCGACTGGACATACTTTACGAGGAGACAGAAGCACTCTTCAAGCGGAGCAAGGCTACCCGAGAGCTGTGCGAACTGCGCAACATGATAAACGTAGGATACCTGATAACAAAGCAAGCCATGGAACGCAAGGAAAGCCGCGGACTGCACTACACGATAGACTATCCGCACGCCAAGAAATAAACATAAATCCTCTCCATCATGAGGAAACAATATTTCTCTTTCATTTTTTTGTATATTTTCTCAAGCTGTCTCTACAGTCAGACGATGGACGACAATATCATCATCAACTGCTGTGAAGACAGCTATGTTTTTAAAGAAGGCCCGGGAAACAACCCCATCGTACAAAACACCCGAAAGACCGAATATGAAGCTTCACGAATGGGAGCTACCGTACAACCTCATATGTTCTATGGCGAATTCATCTCCCTGGACGAAGCCAGGGCCAAGGGAGTACTTGCCCCCAAAGCCATCCACCGCCATGCCACACCGGAAAATGTATTCTTCGATGATACCCGCATCTGCTACTTCAACCTCTCCCTAAGCCGGCAGGGGAAAAAGGCGGCCGTACAGTTCAGCCGTACCTTCCATGACCTGCGCTACTTTACACGTATCTACTTTCCGGAGGAATACTTCATCCGCGAGAAACGTATCACCGTCACCATTCCTGCCGCATTGTCCCGTTTCCGGCTGGTGGAGAAGAACTTCGGTCCCGGTATCCGGTGTGAAAAGAGCGTGAACAAGGAAGGGGATTCCCTTTTTGTCTACACCTTAAAAGGAGTACCTGCCACCCGAAAGGAAGAAGCTGCTCCCGCAGACAACTGCCTCTATCCCCATCTGCTGGTAACCGGTTCCTTTGCGGATGTGCAGGATATGTACCGCTGGCTGAACGGACTGGCCGAGGTGGACTGCACTCTCCCCCAAGCCGAAATGCTAACGGATGAAATTACTGCCGGATGCACCGATGAACTGGAGAAGATACACCGTACCTATGCCTACGTACAGCAGAACATACGCTACATCGCCTTTGAAAACGGGTTGGCAGGACATCGGCCCGACCGGCCTGCCGAAGTGCTGCGCAAACGTTACGGCGACTGCAAGGGAATGGCACTCCTGCTGCGCACATTGCTGAAAGCCCAAGGATTCGATGCCCGAATGGCCTATATCGGTACGGACGACATCGCCAGTTCTCCCGACGAAGTACCGACACTGGCTGCCATCAACCATGCCTTCTGCCTTCTTTTCCATCAAGGGAAAAGATATTGCCTGGATGCCACCTACCGATACCTACCGCCCGAAGACATCCCCCAAGGTATACAAGGCCGAAAAGCACTGGTAGAAAACGGAGACAGCTGCCTGATACTGACTCTTCCCCAGCAGGATGCCTCCGCCTCTACGGACAGTCTCAATTATCACTATCGCTTGATGACGGACAGCAATCCCCCTACCCTGAAAGGCACCGCCACCCGCGTAAGTACGGGCGAATACAAGGAATACCTGCTCAGTCTCTACCATGACACCCCCAAGGAGAAGCAGACAGACCTGCTAAACAATCAGATAAACAATACCGCTGCCGTACAATCGGCCGATGGAGAGTACTGCCTCGAAGCAGACCCGCACGAAGATTTCTTCCACCAGCCCATTGACACCACCCGCCGCAAGCAGGATTACCTACTGCCGTGGAGATGCCGTATTGTACGCGAGGTAACGATTGATATTCCACAAGGATATGCCGTGTCTTATTTGCCTGCAGACTTTCACATTGAAACGAATCAGGGCATCCTCAGTTGCTCCTACCGCGCCGGAGCAGGATATATCCACTTCCGAAAAGTGATGGAGATACGCAGAAAACGTATTCCACTTGCTCTTATCCCTGCTTGGAATGATGCCCTGCGACAATGGAAAAAAGCCTGCAACGAACAGATAGTAATCCGGCAAAGCACCCTTTAAACAAATAATTGAACATAAAACGCCATCACCATGAAAACAACACGTTCTTTCCTACTGCTGCTGATGTTACTTGCCACTTCGGGACTAAATGCCCAAAAGGAAGAAGACAAATATGCTGCGCTCGTAAGCGAAGTGCGCAATGAAGTATGGTCGCTGAACCTGCCCGACTTTAAAAATATGACTGTACCCGAGAAATACAGAAACGAACCCGCCGTTATCCTTGCCGCACACAGCCGTCTGGAGGTAACCCGGAAAACCAAGTTGGACTGGTGGGGAATGGGATTGACCAAACAACAGATAACCTGCCGCAGCATCTACCGCCAAATGGTATACATCAACAGCCAAAGTGCACTGGAAGAGATGTCACAGTTCAGCTTCCTTTCCCAGGAAAAAGAACGCTACACCCGCAATGAACAACAGCGTATACTGGGTGTGCGCATCATCAAACCGGACGGAACAATTCAGGAAACAGCCCCGCAGGAGTACATGGAAACCGATGAAGGCGGCCACCCACGTAGCCACAACATCCAAGAGAAATGGAACAAGCTGGCCGTACCCGGACTGGAAATCGGAGACATCATCGACTTGTTCTTCGTACGATACACCATACTGAACAACCAGAACCCCGAACCTTTCGGTTTTTACTTTATGGACAGCTATCCTCTGCTTGCCTATTCCGTCCATTGCGAGATAGACCCCAAGCTGAGCACTTTCTACCGTTGCCTGAACGGAGCAAGGAACTTCGACCATAGCACCGATACCGAAGGAAACCATATCCTCGACTTGCATACCGGAGACTCCGGACGTGTCATTCCCGACTTCTGGTACAACAGTGCCCGGCAAACGCCCATGATTCTGATGTACATCTACAACAGCAAGACACCCTATGCCTGGATGCCACCCAGCGCCCGCAAGCCGGGACTATATGCCAACCCCAATCCAAAACTGATGACAGATGACACACGTGCCTCCATGAAGGCTCCCGGCACCAACTGGTCCGGTCTGCGCAGCGGACGGAAAGGCGAAATATCCAAAGCCCTCAAAGCCCGTCAAGCCGAAGGATGGAGCGATAAGAAACTGATGGACTACCTCTACCAATACTGCTATTACCGGTATATGGAAAACGGTGCAGACTATACTCCCGCCAGTTTCATCCTGCTGATGCACGAACTTCTGGAAAAAGCAGGTATTCCCCACCGGACAGGAATCACGACCAAAGATACCCGGGAGCCTCTGGACCAGCTCATCAACTACAGCAATACCACTTGGTTTATCTATCTGGAATCCAACGGAAAATGCTATACTCCACCGGCCTGCTATGCTGTTCCCGGTGAAGTGCCTGCCAGCCTGCAAGGCGAAGAAGCCATACTGGAAGACAACACATGCCTTACCCTTCCCTCCACCACCCCCCAAGACAACCGGGATATGGCTACCATAAACGCTTCTATAAGCGGCACCACTCTCCACATCAGCCGCCGGGAAGAGATGAGCGGTGCACTGAAAGAACACTTCCAACCCTACCTCATTATGGACGAGGACCTTTACAACTCCGTTCGTCGCCAACTGGGTATTACAGCCACCATCTACGACGAAACCAAAGAAAAATTCCATGCCGACCTGCGCGAAAGTTACCGCCGTGAACGGGAGCAGGAGAAAGAGCGTTACCACAATGAAATCATCGGTTATCATGGCTCAGAAGAAGGACTGGAAACACTCCTCGGCTACCAGCTTTTCAGCATCGGAAACCGGGCAGACAGTGCGGCACTTGTCTATCAAGTGGACTATGTACTGGACGGATACGTAAAGAAAGCGGGTACAAACTTTGTTCTCTCCGTAGGTCGGTTGATAGGGTCACAGCCAGAGCTGAAAGGCGAACAACGCCTGCGCAAGGAGGACATTTATTGGGAGATGCCCCGTTGTTACCAATGGGACATCACAGTCAATCTGCCGGAAGGTTATCGAATTTCTCCCGAAGGCCTGGAAAGACTGAACGTAAAAGTAGAAAACGACTGCGGCGCTTTCATTGTCCAAGCCACCACTGAAGACGGAACATTAAGAATAAAAGCCGAAAAACGCATCAACCACAAGACGGAACCGGTAGCCAACTGGGAGAAACTGCTTGAAATAACCGATGCTGCCAACAGTTATGAAGCACTTTCAATAGTGTTCCAAGCAACCATTAATCCCCCTACATCTCCAACAACCGGCTATTAATCCTTCTCTACCCGCTGCAGCATCGCCATACACAGCTTGCTGTCGTACTGTACAGCCACTGCAAAACGACTGCATACTTTTTGCAGCGTCACTGCATACCGGT
Organism: Bacteroides uniformis; assembly: GCF_025147485.1. NCBI lineage: Bacteria > Pseudomonadati > Bacteroidota > Bacteroidia > Bacteroidales > Bacteroidaceae > Bacteroides > Bacteroides uniformis. The sequence continues at coordinate 1,226,063 of NZ_CP102263.1, forward strand.
TTGCAGCAGTACTGCAATTGATTTGCAGCAGCACTGCAACAGTTTTGCAGTCGCACTGCAATTTGTTTGCAGTGACGCTGCAGCAAATGTGCAGCAATTACAAGCTATATGACTGTCACAGCAAACAAAAAGCCCCGCAGAGCTTGCTTTCGCTCTGCGGGACTTTGTTCTCTCTATGAGGAAATTATCATCAATAGTTTGACTTCTTTACTTCGAAATAAGCCTGCGGATGCAAGCAAGCCGGACATACCTGAGGAGCTTCCTTACCGGTGTAGATGAAACCACAGTTGCGGCACTGCCATACCACTTCGCCTTCCTTGGCAAATACGCTGGCAGTCTCTATATTCTGGATAAAAGCGCGATAACGTTCTTCGTGTCCCTTTTCGGCAATGGCGATGTTACGGTACATAAGAGCGATTTCGGGGAAACCTTCTTCGTCTGCAATATCAGCAAACTTAGGATAATCCAATGACCATTCTTCGTGTTCGCCGGCAGCAGCTTCCTGAAGATTTTCCAGGGTAGTGCCGATAACACCTGCAGGATAAGAAGCGGTGATTTCCACCATACCGCCTTCCAGCCACTTGAACATACGTTTAGCGTGTTCCTTTTCCTGGTCAGCCGTTTCTGTGAAAATAGCGGCGATTTGTTCGTAACCTTCTTTCTTGGCTACACTTGCAAAATAAGTGTAACGCATTCTTGCTTGTGATTCACCAGCGAATGAAGTCAGCAGATTCTTCTCAGTCTGAGTTCCTTTAACACTTTTAGCCATAGTCTCTTTTTTTATTAGTTAATATAATTACGTATAAATGTCGTTCGTACTGTTTATAAACAACACAAAATTACGAATTTAGTTTGGAATAATCACACCTCTGCCCCATCGGATTTATTTATCGTCTTATAGAAAGAATCTATCTTCACCGATAACCCGAAGAGGTATTTCAGACATAATTAATAGCACATATCTGATAAGGAAAACAAAATACATCACAGTTGTGTTCACTAATATCCATTATTTTATCTACTTTTGCAGGCAATTTGCAATATATACATTACATTCTGTATAAAAAAACGTATAAAAAAGTAGATTATAATGAAAGCGTTCGGATTCAGACCAAAGCTATACACGGCTTTAAAAAATTACTCTAAAGAACTGTTCATGGCAGACCTGATGGCAGGTATCATTGTAGGTATCGTTGCCCTCCCGCTTGCCATTGCATTCGGTATCGCCTCCGGCGTATCACCGGAGAAAGGTATCATTACGGCTATCATAGCCGGTTTCATCATCTCCCTGATGGGTGGGAGCAAGGTACAGATTGGAGGACCGACCGGTGCGTTCATCGTCATTATCTATGGCATCATCCAGCAATACGGTGAATCGGGGCTTATTGTCGCCACACTGATGGCAGGCGTACTGCTCATCCTGCTGGGAGTGTTCAAGCTGGGAGCTGTCATTAAGTTTATCCCCTATCCCATCATCGTAGGTTTTACAAGCGGTATTGCCGTCACCATCTTCACTACGCAGATTGCCGATATTTTCGGGTTGACGTTCGGAGGAGAGAAAGTTCCGGGAGACTTTGTAGGAAAATGGATGATTTATTTCCGACATTTCGATACCGTAAACTGGTGGAACACGATTGTAAGTATTGTCAGCATCTTCATCATTGCCATTACACCGCGGTTCTCGAAGAAGATTCCGGGGTCACTTATTGCCATCATCGTGGTGACAGTGGCAGTCTGGCTGATGAAAGTATATGGAGGCATTGATTGTATCGATACCATCGGCGACCGTTTCAGCATCCGTGCCGAACTGCCGGATGCCGTGATGCCTGCCCTGGATTGGGAAGCGATAAAGAACTTGTTCCCCGTAGCCATTACAATCGCTGTACTGGGTGCCATCGAATCTTTGCTGTCTGCCACCGTGGCCGATGGTGTGATAGGCGACAAACACGATTCCAACACGGAACTGATAGCACAAGGTGTTGCCAACATGGCTACCCCGCTGTTTGGCGGTATCCCTGCCACCGGAGCCATCGCGCGTACCATGGCAAACATCAACAACGGAGGAAAAACTCCCGTAGCAGGCATGGTGCATGCAGTGGTATTGCTGCTTATCCTACTGTTCCTCATGCCGCTGGCACAGTATATCCCAATGGCTTGCCTGGCGGGTGTACTGGTCATAGTATCCTATAACATGAGTGGTTGGCGTACGTTCAAGGCATTATTGAAGAATCCTAAATCGGATGTCACGGTACTGCTGATTACTTTCTTCCTGACCGTCATCTTCGACCTGACTATTGCCATTGAAGTAGGTCTGGTGATTGCCTGCGTGCTGTTTATGCGCCGCGTCATGGAGACTACCGAAATATCCGTCATCAAAGATGAAATAGACCCGAATGCAGAATCGGACATTGCAAGCAATGACGAGCACCTGATAATCCCCGAGGATGTGGAAGTATATGAAATAAACGGTCCTTACTTCTTCGGCATCGCCACCAAATTCGAAGAAATCATGGCGCGGCTGGGCGACCGCCCCAAAGTGCGCATCATCCGCATGCGTAAAGTTCCGTTCATCGATTCTACCGGTATCCACAACTTGACAAGCCTTTGTGAGATGTCCCAAAAGGAAAAAATAACCATTGTGCTCTCCGGTGTCAATGAAAAGGTACATAAGGTACTGGAAAAATCGGGCTTCTATGAGCTGTTGGGCGAAGAAAATATCTGTCCGAACATAAATGTGGCACTGGAAAGGGCCAAAATGATTATCCAACACTAATCCCGGCATGGCACGAAAAAAAAAGAAACAATCGCAAGGCGTCTATTATCTTATATTGTTTATATGTGCGGTCTGCCTTGCCTATGAACCCGTTGCAAAGATACTTTCGGATGCCAGGCAAAAGAGTTCTACGCCTGCCAAGATAGAACTCACGGCAGGCACACGCCTTGAAATACCGGCAAAGCTGAAGAACGTCTCCGAACAGATTCTCCAGCGGAAAGGCTACACAGTATCCTACAACAAAGATTTAAAGATACCCAATTGGGTAGCCTGGGAACTCACTCCCGAAAAACTGATGGAGCGTGAAAGCCGTACAGACAAGTTCCTGCCCGACCCCGACCTGCCTGAGCACGAGGCAGTAACCACCGATGACTACAAAGGAGCCGGCATGGACCGCGGACATATGTGTCCGGCCGGTGACAACCGCTGGCACTGGAAAGCCATGCAAGAGAGCTTCTACATGACAAACATTTGCCCGCAGAACCACAATCTAAACCGTGGCGACTGGAAAGAACTGGAAGAGTCATGCCGCCGTTGGGCACAAGAAGAAGGCAAGATATACATTGTATGCGGTCCTATTCTCTATGACCAACGTCACCGTACCATTGGTAAGAAGCACAAAATTACAGTGCCCGAAGCATTCTTCAAGGTCGTTCTGTGTGCAGACAGCAATCCCCCCAAAGCCATCGGCTTCATTTATAAGAATGCATCAGGCAATCATCCGTTGGACAGCTACGTCAATACAGTGGACGAAGTGGAACGAATTACAGGTATAGACTTTTTCCCTACCCTTCCGGATGAAATAGAAGAGAAGGTGGAAGCCGAATATGACTTGAAACTGTGGTAAAGGAGTTATTCCTTTACCCAGGCATCTACAATCTCGGCTACATAAACCCGGTGCAATCCGCCGTGGTCACCGCCATACCAACGTTCGTAGACGGAATGGTCGAGAAAGAGTTCTTCTTTCATATCGGTAATGAAAAGCTTGCGGCACTCCAATCCCAGGCGGTCCTGCTCAAAGAGAATGTTTCCCCGCTCGGTAACGATAGGATTCAGACCCGTTTCCTTTACCTTATCCACTTCCCTACCCGATTTACTGCCACAAAGGTTGTAAATGCTCCGGTTTTCCTTTCCTAAAAAAGAAAGGGTGAAATATTCGTTCTCCTCCATAAACTCATACGTATAGCGCTCGGAACGAATAAAGACAAACACCACCGGCTTGTTCCAAAGCCAGCCAATACCTCCCCAACTGGCAGTCATGGTGTTGAAATGTTCTTTACTGCCTGCCGTAACCAGCATCCACTCTTTGCCTATCACTTCGAAGAAGTTCTCGCTTAAATCTTTAATTGCTATTGATTTCATAAGTATATTATTAATAAGAAACACTTACCGGTATACCCGTTTCACGTATCCGTTCCGCAATGCGATCCAGTTCCTCATGAGTGGCCTTCTGCAAATCATGGTCGGGCGTTTCACGGTCGATGGTATAAATCATCACTTGGCGGGGAGCAATCTCCTTGACAGCTTCCAGCCAGGGAAGAACAAATTTATCGGATGTATTATCCATATCTTGTCCTTTATAACTTCCTTTGAGAAACATGGTCTGGATAATGCAGTTCCCTTTGAATGCTTTCATCCCTTCTATAATCTCCCGGATGGAGTAATGTCCGGTAGGACGGTCAAGTACACGGATATACTCTTCATCCACCGTATCCAGTTTAAGGATGTTGTTGTCAATCTTGTTCAAAGCCTCGAATACGGCAGGACGATGAATAAAGGTAGAATTGCTCAGTACGCTCACCTTTGCATTCGGAAAATACTTGTCGCGCAAGGCAAGTGTATCTTCTATGATTTCGGGGAAACGGGGATGTGCCGTCGGTTCTCCATTACCGGCAAAAGTCAGAACATCCGGTGTAGGTCCGTTTTGCTGCATGTCCCGCAGGCGGGCTTCAAGGGCCGAACGGACTTTTTCGCGTGTGGGCAGCGGCTGTTTGGAACGATGGTCGGCATTGAAACCACATTCACAGTAAATGCAGTCGAAAGTGCATACTTTGCCGTCTGCCGGCAATAAATTTATTCCCAAAGATACTCCCAGACGGCGAGAATGAACGGGACCGAATATGGGAGACGGATAAATGACAGTCATACTATTTACGATTTGACGATTTACTATTTACTATTTAATGCTCCGAGTATCTATTAATCTTAGCACTCCAGAGTTCATCCTTGGATTATCATACGGACAAAGATAAAGAAAGAAATAAAAAAGCTATCAATCATTCCTCTAAAACTTGATACGCAGTTGCATCTGCAAGTCCGCTTTCCTATTTCCCGGTATCTCATCATTGCCCGAACCAATCGTCTCCCTATCCTGATAAACCGTCTGTCCGAATTTGGCAAGAAACATGAAGTTCTTACTCAAATCATATCGCAGATGAGCGGAGTAACGGAACCCTTTGCCATAGAAGGAAGGGGTATAGAAAGTATATAACAATCCACGCTCGGAGGCGTAAACACGCGAATCGTAATCGTCCGTATGAAACCAGGTTCCCTGCACGGAAACTGACAGAGGGAAGGGGAAAGTGTACGAGCAAAATTGAGTACACTGATAACCTTGCCGTCTATCAAAGCGATACCCTTCCCCATCCTGCTGACGGAAGTGGTTATAATCTATTGTAGTACGAAAGATATATCTTCCCGGCATATAGGTCAGCCGATAACGGAGTTTATGGTGATAGATAGGTTCGATAACTGCACCGCTTGTACCCGTCACGTCTCTTTCTTTCTGTTTGTACCGATAATTAAAATACATCGAAAGGCTCTTTCGAGGAGTATAAGTAACCTGAAACATGGCATCCACTCCCTTTGAGGGCTTACTTATACGGTATTTCCACCAAGGAAAAGAAAACACATCCAGTGAAGTGAAAAACTTCCACCGGGCGAAAGGTGTGGCCTCTGCTGCCAGATACCATCCGTTCTCATTCTGCGGCATACTGCTTTCGCCAAAGGAACGCCCAAACAAAGTCCAATAATCATATGAATAATACCGGTGAACAAGTAGCAGATGATAATCGGAAGAAAGATTATACTTCAGCCGGTTCAGCAACGCATAGCCTTTACTGCCGGTTGCCGCTTCCCCCACCCAGACAAAACGGCCCAGACGATACCTATAATCCATGCCCACATTATAGAAATCACTTCCATGAAGATTGTACTTTGCATACTTGTTCAACCGAGGCTTGTAAGGACGGTCGAAAAAATAGTAAATCCCCGTCACTCCCACCTTCAGAGAGTTCTTTTCATAGGTCATGTTTCCACCTATCACCTGCAAGACAAAGGCATTCATTTTATCTGCCTCCTTCTGCGTGCGATGCAATCCCGTCTTGTAAATGGAAGTTATCTCGCCATCCTCCACCACACCGTCCATGGAGCGATGCGAATAGAAAGCCGAAATATCCAAGTAAGGCAATACTCCCACCGTTGCCGCCACTCCCCGGAAATAATTGTACTCATCGGTAGAACTATGCTTACGGATGCCTCCGGTACGATATTCTGTTGTAGACATAGAGAATGTTTTTCCTAAACGAAAATCCGTACTAAGTACCAGTCCCTGCCCGAAGCTCAGACGGTAATTGCCCAATGCCAAAGCCTTCAGCCGCCCCAGATTCTTTATCAGAAAATAGAAAGAATAGTAATCATAGCCTTTTCTGTTGTGCAGGGCAAAGAAGGGTTCTCCGGCATCCTTCTCTCCCGTCACGCCTATTTGGAGATAATCTCCATAATGAAAATTATAGCGCAAAGAATGGTAAAGGGAAGGTCCCAGGTAATTCTTCTCATATCCTTTACGGATATAGAACGGTACATCCAAACGTGCCAATGTTTCGTGTTTCCCGTATTTCAGTATAGATTTTAAAGCAGGATACCCCCTACCCGCTTTCACTGCCCGCACACAGACAAAGGGCAGCAGTAGGTCGATGGTACGTTTATCCATCTCCTCCACCAGTTGCAATTCATAAATGGTCTGCATCTGTCCGTGTATATAGACATAAGCCAGAAGATTCTCTATCTGTATATCCGTAAGAAAAGGAAACTGCTCCAATTGCCGTTTAGTGGCGGCATTGAGGTTGACAGGCTCTTGCAGACGTCGGGACAACTCCTCCAATTCATCTTCCCAACCGTATTCTTCCTCATTCCCGATGGAAAGTTGTTCCAAATTTTCTTCCAAAAGAAGTAAAGGCTGTTCTTTCTGAAGGCCGGATATATTTTGAGCTTCAAGCATAGGAGTCATTGACAGCATACTTACAAAAACTCCTATCTTGAGTAATTCCATTAATAGTAGGTCACTTTCATGTTTTGGGAAGCGAAGTTACCTTAAATAAGTTAATTGAGCAAGGAAAAATCAACATGATGCAACAACATTACACAGAATGGTGTACTTTTGCAACATGAACGCAAGGCTTAACATAGTAATACTCATCATGTTTCTTTCTCTCGGAAGCCTGAAATGTTTTGCACAGCAGCAACCACAGTCTGCTGCGCAAAAGAGTGTCTATCTTACTCCCATGTGCGTTTACGAAGGAGATACCATCCCTTATGTCAAGCTCCCCACTGTCTACATCTTCAAGCCGCTTAAATTCAAGAACAAGCGCGACATGAACAAGTACTACAAACTCATTCGTGACGTAAAGAAGGTACTTCCCATCTCCAAGGAGATTAACCGTGCCATCATTGAAACCTACGAATACATGATGACCCTGCCCACCGAGAAAGCCCGCCAGAAACACATGAAAGCAGTAGAGAAAAGCTTGAAGGAGCAATACACTCCCCGCATGAAGAAACTTACCTTTGCCCAAGGCAAACTGTTAATAAAACTGGTAGACCGACAGACCAACTCCACCGGATATGAACTGGTAAAAGCTTTTATGGGCCCTTTCAAAGCCGGTTTCTACCAGACTTTTGCCGCACTCTTCGGCGCCAGTCTAAAGAAGCAATACGACCCTATGGGAGACGATGCATTGACCGAACGGGTGATATTGATGGTAGAAAGCGGACAATTATAAACTGATGTTTATTCCCGCCTTGCGTGCCTGCGAATGTTGAAATTGGCGTTTCACATTATATGTCTTTCCGTCTTTGACGAACTTAGAACCGGTCTGCTTGAACCAGAAGTCCACTTTATTTTCCACACAAATTCTGCGAAGGTCCATCACCCATTCAAAATCACAAGGGCGGGCTTCGTAACCGGATTCTCCCCCTGCAACTATCTGTTCAATCCATTCGCCAACAGCATAAGTACTTAAATCTATCCTTTCCAGCAGCGGTTCACAGATTATTATCTTATGCTTTATGGGAGCTCTCCTATAGATGGGCAAGCGATAATCGGCGCAAGTCTGGTTTTCAACCGTACAACAAATGGTTACATTATCATATCCGTCTCCCCAATCATCGGGCAGACAGTCAGAAAAACGGTCTATACGCTTGGTAATCATCATAAAATGCAGGTCACTGCGACAACGAATCATCTCCCATGCTTCGGCCCGCCATTTGTCAGCATCTTCCACAAAGAAATCGGAAGTAAAGCAGGTGTAGACAAATGTTCCAGGTGGTATCTTGAATTCTCCGTTACGCTTTTTACGCAAAGGCAGGTCAAAGTTTTTTGTCCGCACCACCACCGAACTGTCCACCTCTCGCCGGGCATCACCACGATAAACATAACAATGCTTGCAACCTGCACTCAATTTATGGCAACCATGCCATAAGTTCCACATCATCGACTTCGCAACAATACCGTTCATTCAAACAAAAAACTTATCGTTAACACCATGTTGAAAACTATGTTAGCAACACAAATAATTAGTTATTAAACAATTGATATTAAGCTATATATTCAGTTAATAATAGAATGAACAATTGTTTATTACTACCTATTCGGGTTGTACCTCTCCTGCCATCGGAAGCTCTTTCCAACCTTCACCAAATGCATCATAAGCATCGGTAACCACTACAAAAGCCTTTGGGTCTACTTCCCTTATCTTCTGCTTGATACCTACCACTTCCTTGTAACTCACCACAAGAAACAGCATTTCCTTGTCTACATTGGTATAAAGACCACTACTCTTGATGCAAGTGGCTGTACGGTCCAAATCTTTAAGAATATAGTCGTGCAAAGCGGTAAGGCGCATATCACTGATGACAAACAGTATCTTGTCATTCTTCTCCCCATTTATCACATAGGCCAATACCCTCGAAGTGACAAAAATAGCTATCAGTGAATAGAAAGACAAATGCCACGAAGGTTGTGTAGCATCATCCGGATTTCCGATACCGAAACCGATAACCAATAGGCCGAATCCCACCACAATACCATCTACCAGCAGTATCGCCTTTGAAAAACGTATATGGCAATATTTCTGCAATATCATCGCCACAATATCCGTACCTCCTGTAGTAGCCCGGCTACGCACTACAATACCACAGCCTATACCGATAACCACCGCACCAATCACAGAAGTCAGCATCAAATGGTCGGACATATTCAGACTGCCACCCAGCAACTGTGTAGGGTCCAACTGATGGAGCGCTTCTTCAGAAGGATAGGAGAGGAGAGACAGCACATTCATGGCAAGCGGAGTGAATAGTGCCGCCACGATAGTACGTGCTCCCAATTTTGCTCCCAGTACCAGCACGGAAATGATAAGCAAAGGAATATCAAACATATAACCGAAAGTACCTACCTGAATAGAAGGGAACAGATTATGAAGCACAATACTGGCTCCATACACCCCGCCAGGAACAAGATTATAAGGATTGATAAAGTAAACAAAACCTGCTGCCAGAATAGTACAACCTACAAAAATGCCTATCCATGAAGATATTATCTTTTTCATATCGATATGATTTATATATATTCAGCAAATATACAAAAAATAAGAAAAGACACCAACTGTACAGCAAGTTTTCCACATACAACCGATATGTGTTGAATACATGGTTAACAAAAAGGATAAATTAGGAGATAAAGCATTAATTTACAATGAATGAAGTGGTTGATTATAAAAATAAACCACTGTTCATAAAATCTCTCATCATACCTATATAGAACTAGTTTATTGGATCTATAGATGCAACACGCTGGATCTATAGATGCACCGTGTTCGATCTATAGCTCCAACAAACCCGATATATTGACAGCTTATTAACAGCCCTGTTATTATCTCAGTTTCTTGAATAAATCCCAAATAACAATACCCGCCGTAACCGATACATTCAACGAATGCTTTGTGCCGTATTGAGGAATTTCAATGCAACCGTGCGAATGGTCAATCACTTCTTGTTGAACACCCTTCACTTCATTTCCCATTACCACAGCATACTTTTTAGTCTTGTTCAGCACCAGTTCGTCCAGCATCACACTACCTTCCGCCTGCTCTACAGAATAAACGATGTATCCCTCGGATTTTAGGTTATCAACAGCTTCAACAGAGTTATCAACATATTTCCAATCTACGGTAAATTCCGCTCCCAAAGCTGTTTTGTGCATCTCCGGATGGGGTGGGGTAGCTGTAATGCCACAAAGATAAATGCACTCGATGCGGAAAGCATCCGAAGTACGGAAAACGGAACCTATATTATGGAGACTGCGGATATTATCCAATACCACTACCAAAGGCAGTTTTTCGGCTTCCTTAAATTCCTCTACACTAATACGATTCAGTTCAGTTATCTTCAGTTTACGCATGACAATATACTTTTAAATCTCCCTGCAAAGATACTTTTTTCCGTTTATATCCCGGTTAATAACCGTTGAAAAGGTGTCAATACAATAGGGAAACAATTTTAAAAATAATCCTTGCATTATTCAAAGGTCTGCATATTACAGCAGTGAAACGAACAAACCAAAAAAGTTAAGGAGAATTTTCCAGGCTTCATTCAACATATTTTTCAGCCTGGTTTCATCGGTTTATAACTCTAAAGTTATTAACTTTGCATATTATTAACAACATGTTAATGCTGTTTAGCAGAAGTCTTATTATCAACGGATAAACTTAAAAACCCCGGTTTATAAGCATAAGAGTAAAATTCAGCTTGATACTAATAACTTCATAGGCAAGAAAAATCGTATTTATTTGTCCACACTGTTAACAGCCTATCATTACTATCAAAGGATTTTTAAAGAAGAAAGAGAAATTAAAAAATATAATTATGGATAATCTTATAGAAGCTATCAAGCAGCTGAAGAAGGAGAAGAACGCAATCATTCTGGGGCACTACTACCAGAAAGGTGAAATACAAGATATAGCCGATTACGTGGGCGACAGTCTGGCTTTGGCGCAATGGGCGGCCCGAACGGAGGCGGACATCATCGTGATGTGCGGTGTGCACTTCATGGGAGAAACGGCGAAGGTGCTTTGTCCCGACAAGAAGGTACTGGTGCCCGATATGGCGGCAGGCTGTTCGTTGGCAGACAGTTGTCCGGCAGACAAATTCAGTCAGTTTGTCAAAGAGCATCCCGGATATACGGTGATATCCTATGTGAACACAACGGCTGCCGTAAAGGCGGTGACCGATGTGGTGGTAACTTCTACCAATGCAAAGCAGATTGTGGAAAGCTTCCCCAAAGATGAGAAAATAATCTTTGGCCCGGACCGGAACTTGGGTAATTATATCAACTCCATTACCGGAAGAAATATGTTATTATGGGATGGCGCATGCCATGTACACGAGGAATTCTCGGTTGAAAAGATTGTTGAAATAAAACGGCAGCATCCCGATGCGGTGGTACTGGCACATCCCGAATGCAAGAGTACAGTCTTGAAACTGGCTGATGTGGTAGGCTCTACGGCAGCTTTGCTGAAGTACGCAGTGGCACATCCCGAAAAGAGCTACATTGTAGCTACCGAAAGCGGTATCCTGCACGAGATGCAGAAACAATGCCCGCAGACAACATTTATTCCGGCTCCTCCCAACGACAGCACTTGTGCCTGCAATGAATGCAGTTACATGCGGCTGAATACACTGGAAAAGCTTTATGATTGTTTGAAAAACGAATCACCGGAAATAAAGGTGGATGCTGAGATTGCAGAAAAAGCAGTGAAACCGATTAAGAGGATGTTGGAAATATCGGCTCAACTGGGGTTATAATGTGCTGATATGCCAATGTGCCAATGACCTTTCGGCGTGACAGCGCAGCCAATTAGCACATTGGCACATTAGCATATCAGCACATTAAAAACATTATCTCATTAAGAACTTACACAACTTGTTAGTGGCCAATGCCCGGTGACTGATTTTATTCTTCAGTTCATTCCCCATTTCTGCAAAAGTCTGCGTATATCCTTCGGGAATGAATATGGGATCGTAACCGAAGCCTGAAGCGCCTTTTCTGTTTTTCGTGATTTCTCCTTTCACGATGCCTTCAAACAGATGTTCCTTTCCGTCGATGATAAGTGCAAATACGGTACGGAATTGTGCCTTACGGTTCTCGATGCCCTCCATATCTTTCAGCAACTTCTTCATGTTTGCTTCCGAATTGTGTGCATCGCCGGCATAACGGGCGGAATATACACCCGGTGCCCCACCAAGGGCCTCCACTTCCAAACCGGTATCATCGGCAAAACAATCCAGATGATAGTTATCGAAGATATATCTTGCTTTCAGCAAAGCATTTCCTTCAAGTGTGTCTGCAGTTTCCGGAATGTCAGTATCGCATTTGATATCCTTCATGCTGAGAAGTTCGACCTTCTCTCCCAAAATGGCAGTCACTTCTTCCAGTTTGTGTGAATTGTTGGTGGCAAATACAAATTTCTTTCTCATATTATGTTCTCCTTATACTTGTGGCTTATACAAGTCCCTATTTCACTTTCAACCGGTCGAAACCTTCTCCGTATACACCGATGACGGAACTTTGGGAAATGAAAGCGTTCGGGTCTATATCTTTCACCATCCGGAATATTTCTACCGATTGGCGTTTGTAGGCAAGGACGACCAGTACCTTCACGTTGTGTTTACTGTACCAGCCGATACCGTCGAGTACCGTTACACCGCGATGGGTTTCTTTGGTGATGCGGTCGGCAATCTTTTCATATTCTTTGGAGAAAATAAAGAACTGGACGGATTGCCGGGCACTGTTGACTATGTAATCCAGTACAAATCCGATAACAAACAAAGTTACAAAACCAAATATCACACGTCGCCAGTCATGGAATACCACATAACAGGAACTGATGATGATGAAGTCGCAAGCCATAATCATGCGTCCCAGCGTGACATCCTTGTATTTATGGATGATGGCTGCAATGATGTCCGTACCTCCCGTGCTGCCGTTGCAGTTGAACACGATACCCAGTCCGGCACCGCACATTGCCGCACCTATCAGGCAAGCCATGAAGTCTTGTCCTTCGCCCAGCAGTTGGGGAGGGACGCCGTCCGAACCGTTCACCAGCAACTGGAAAAACCATAAGAAGAAAGTGAGTCCGAAGATGGCAAACGTAGTCTTGATACTGAACTTCGGTCCGAGTATCTTGATGGCAAAAGTCATCAGTACGGCATTGATGATGAAGTATGACCACTGGATGGGAAATCCGGTGGCATAATAGATGATGGCACCGATACCGGTAGTACCTCCGGTCGTAATCTGATAGGGAATGAGGAATGCCGCCCATCCCAGTGCATAGCTGATGAGTCCCAGAGTGATGAAGATATAATCCTTCAGCTCTCTCGTCACTTCCGCTTTGGTTGGTTTTGTAATTTGCATATCTGTTATTTGACAACGATGTTCACAATCTTCTTCGGCACTACGATTACTTTGACGATGGACTTGCCTTCCATCCATTTTTCAGAACGTTCGTCGGCCAATACAGCAGTCTGGATGGCATCCGATGCCGCATCTGCCGGGAACTCCATGTTGAACCGTGCTTTTCCGTTGAAGGAAACGGTGTAGTTGACCGTATTTTCCACCAAGTATTCTTCGTTGCATACCGGCCACTTGGCATCGCATACGGAGCCTGCATTGCCCAGTGTCTCCCACAACTCTTCGCATACATGCGGAGCAAAGGGAGCCAGAACGATGATAAACTGGTTCAGGATTTCCTTCTTGCTGCACTTCATTCCGAACAACTCGTTTACACAAATCATAAAGGCACTGATACTTGTGTTGTAAGAGAATTGCTCGATGTCTCCTGTCACTTTCTTAATCAGTTTATGGAGGGATTTCAGTTCTTCCTTGGTGGCAGGTTCATCCGTTACCAGATAATTGTCGTTGCGGTCGTAGAACAGTGACCAGAACTTCTTGATGAAGCGGTGCACACCGTCTATTCCGTTTGTATCCCACGGCTTTGATTGTTCTACCGGGCCGAGGAACATTTCGTACATGCGGAGAGTGTCGGCACCGTATTTGTCGACAATCATGTCGGGATTGACCACATTGAACATGGATTTACTCATCTTTTCCACAGCCCATCCACAGATGTACTTGCCGTCTTCCAGAATAAACTCGGCAGTTTCGTATTCTGGACGCCATGCCTTGAAAGCTTCAAGGTCCAGAACATCATTGGATACGATATTCACATCTACGTGGAGTGGGGTAGTGTCGTACTGGTCTTTCAGATTTAGGGACACGAATGTATTGGTATCTTTGATGCGATAGACGAAATTGCTCCGTCCTTGAATCATACCTTGGTTCACCAGCTTTTGGAACGGTTCTTCGGCTACGGAAATGCCGAGGTCGTACAGGAACTTATTCCAGAAACGGGAGTATATCAAGTGACCGGTGGCATGTTCGGTACCGCCTACGTAAAGGTCTACATTGTGCCAGTACTCATCCGTTTTCTTGTCTACAAGTGCCTGGTTGTTGTGTGGGTCCATGTAGCGCAGATAATAGGCGCTTGAACCGGCAAATCCGGGCATAGTATTGAGTTCCAGCGGGAAGACGGTGATGTTGTCTATCTTTTCGTTTTCTACGACGCATTTGTTTACGGTATTCCAAGCCCATTTTGCGGCATGTCCCAATGGAGGTTCACCGGTTTCGGTAGGCAGGAATTTGGCTACTTCGGGCAGTTCCAAGGGCAGGGCGCTCTCGTCAATCATGTAAGGCATGTTGTCCTTGTAGTAAACCGGGAACGGCTCGCCCCAATAGCGCTGGCGTGAGAAGATGGCATCGCGCAGACGGAAGTTCACCTTTACACGTCCCAAGTTATGCTCTTTCACATATTTCTTGGTAGCGGCAATCGCTTCCTTGATGGTCAGCCCGTTCAGTGAGAGGTCGCAATAGGGAGTAACGCCTTCGCGTGGAGAGTTGCATACAATGCCTTCCTTGGCATCGAAGCTCTCTTCGCTTACATCGCAGCCTTCTACCAACGGACGAATTTCGAGACCGAAGTGCTTGGCAAAAGCATAGTCACGGCTGTCGTGCGCAGGCACAGCCATGATGGCACCCGTACCGTATCCTGCAAGTACATAGTCGCTTATCCAGATGGGAACTGCCTCACCGGTAAAGGGATTGATGGCATAGCTTCCGGAGAATGCACCGGTAACGCTACGGTCGGCAATACGTTCGCGTTCGGTACGTTTCTTGGTGCGTTCCAGATAAGCGTTTACTTCATCTTTCTGTGTGTCGGTGGTAAGTTGCTGTACCAGTTCGCTTTCGGGAGCCAATACCATGAAGGTGACGCCGAACATGGTATCTGCACGGGTGGTGAAGATAGTGAATTCCAAATCGCTGTCTTTTACCTTGAATTCTATTTCAGCGCCTTCGCTGCGTCCTATCCAGTTCTTTTGGGTTTCTTTCAGGGATTCGGTCCAGTCGATGGTATCGAGTCCGTCCAGCAAGCGTTGTGCATAGGCAGATACACGGAGGCACCATTGACGCATCTTCTTTTGAATGACGGGGAAGCCGCCTCGTTCGCTTACGCCGTCCACCACTTCATCGTTGGCAAGTACGGTTCCCAGCTGAGGGCACCAGTTTACCATCGTCTCGCCCAGATAGGCTATACGGTAGTTCATCAGGATTTCCTGCTGTTCCTTTTCGCTCTTGGCATTCCACTCTGCGGCGGTGAAACTCAGTTCTTCGCTGCAAGCCACGTTTATTCCTTCGGTACCGGTTTGGCTGAATGCTTCAATCAGTTCCTGGATGGGACGTGCCTGCTTTTCATCGTTGCAGTAGTAGCTGTTGAACATCTTTTGGAATGCCCATTGGGTCCAATGGTAATATTCCGGTTCGCAGGTACGGATTTCGCGGTTCCAGTCGAAAGAGAAACCTATCTTATCCAACTGTTCGCGGTATCGGTTGATATTGTTGACGGTCGTAATTGCAGGGTGCTGTCCCGTTTGTATGGCATATTGCTCTGCTGGAAGTCCGTAAGCGTCATATCCCATGGGATTCAGTACATTGAAACCTTGCAGTCGTTTGTAGCGGGCGTAAATATCCGAAGCAATATATCCCAGCGGATGACCTACATGCAATCCCGCACCGGAGGGGTAGGGGAACATGTTCAGTACATAGAATTTTTTCTTCGTTTCGTCTTCCGTCACTTGGTAGGTTTTGTTTTCCACCCACCTTTTCTGCCATTTCTTTTCAATTTCCCTGAAATTGTATTCCATAGTGGTACTTATTAATATTTTGTTGAAAACATTGTTTATTCAATGGTTAAAACCGGTTAGTATCCGGTTAATATCGGTGCAAAGTTACGGGTTTATTTTCAGATTTGTAGCGAAGTAACATAAAAAACAATGGCAAAGGCTTGATAATTCACTTTTTATTACTTATATTTGTGATGTGCTTTTAAAACTAATTTTTTGTTTGTAATACAAATAATAGCTAAATTGATTCAATAGGATATTTACTAAAAGATTTTTAGGATATAGCGAAGGATGAAGTCTGGGAAGATTTCATCCTTCGCGTTTTTTGTCTGTGTATTCGGCAGATTGTTGTTTATTATTCTGCCGATAAATGAGAGTTCGTTCAATAGGCTTCTAATAAGGGATTTAAAGATTTACTAAAACTCGAAGGAAGATTTACTAAATCTTTCCTCCCGTTTTAGTAAATCTTCCTTCGAGTTTTAGTAAATCCTCCCTGAACATTATTTATGGTTGGTTTCATTGTATTGAAAAAAGAAAGTACGTATATTTGTGCGACTTATCGGAAGTGTATGAACGCAATGAAAAATTATACTTATCATCTTGTCGCCGTCCTTACGGTAGGTATTTGGGGGCTGACCTTTATTTCAACGAAAGTATTGATTGGGCACGGTCTTTCTCCGCAGGAAATATTCTTGCTTCGTTTCCTGATAGCTTATATGGGCATTTGGCTTATTTCTCCCCGAAAACTGTTTGCCGACAATTGGAAAGATGAATTTTGGATGTTTTTAGGAGGCATAACAGGCGGTTCATTCTACTTTTTTACAGAAAATACAGCTTTGGAGATTACATTGGCGACGAATGTGTCGTTTATTGTCTGTACGGCTCCGTTGCTCACCACCATTCTTTCTTTGTGGATTTATAAAAAGGAAAAGGCTACCCGTGGATTGATGGCTGGTTCATTGCTGGCATTGGTTGGTGTGGCATTGGTGGTTTATAATGGTAGTTTTGTATTGAAGATTTCTCCTTTAGGTGATTTCCTTACTTTGCTTGCTGCTTTTTCCTGGGCATTCTATAGCTTGATAATGAGAAAAATGTCCAATTGTTATGGTATAACTTTCATTACCCGTAAGATATTTTTTTATGGAGTATTGACTATTCTTCCTGCATTTCTGATTCATCCCTGGAATTTCGACATTGCCCGTCTTCTCGAGCCGGCTATTCTGTTCAATTTACTTTTCCTGGGTGTATTGGCTTCCTTGATTTGTTTTGTAGTCTGGAACGTAGTATTAAAACAGCTGGGAACGATAAGAGCTTCCAACTATATTTATCTGAATCCTCTCTTCACTCTGGTAGGTTCTGCTTTTCTGCTTGGCGAACAGCTTACTATAGTTGCTTTGATGGGGGCGATACTGATATTGGGGGGAGTTTATTGGGCAGGAAAAAAATAAATACAAGATAAATGGGGTTGTGTCTGCAAAGACACAGCCCCATTATTAATGTGATTTAGCAAAATTCTTTTTATGGATTACATTTGAGTTCAGCAGACATTAAATAAGTATTATATGGTAGCCACATAGACATAATGAAATAAAGTATATTTCCTTTGAGTGATATGGGGTGAATATAAGAACCATACAATTGTGAATATTGCCAGCCATCGACTAGTTTTTGTGGTTTACTCCATTCCCCTATAATATGATCTGCTGTTCGGAATGAGATATCATAGCGTGTACTATTGAAATAGAGCAATATCCATTTTTTAAATTCTGGATGATAAGCGATGGAAAGTTCTCCAGATATATCATTGAATAATGGAGTGGCTGCAGTTTCATTTCCTTTAATCCATCCACTTCCATTCCAAAATTCGTATTCTGTTTGATTTTCAATATTTTCTTCTAAAAAACGAGCAAGATGAGGCTTATTGTCACGTCCAGTAATTGTACCCACCATATAAATATATCCGTCTTTTTTGAAATAGCTTACTTGACCAAAATTACTTGTTGAACCAAATTTTACATTTTGGCAACGTGTCCAAGTAATTCCATTGTCTGAAGATTTGTAAAGACTTGAAAAGTTAGTTATCCATCCTGCCCAATTACGAATATTCATGTAATGAACATAATCTATGCCATTGGCACGAATGGCTGCTGTGGGAATAGAAGTCCAATCTCCATTACCACTTCCATCTTTACCTCCATAACATATTTCACGAGCATTTTTACCACTTTCATCCATAGTAGCACCATTAATGGTGAGCCCATCAGAAAGATCTTGATCGTCAGAGAAAAGCAAAACATTACTTCTCCAGTTACTCCCATTGGGTCCTGGATTTACAAAATTTGGATAAAAGTCACTACCGAATGTATCGCCGAAAAAAAGTCCATAATGTCCGGGTTGTAATTCCCAAACAATACCTAAATCTGTACCACCTACATTGTATAATTCATTAGTACGATTATTTACTTCAAATTCTACAATAGGTAATCCGTTTGTGCCATTTATTTCAGCACCAGTAATACGGGATACACATTTTAAATTTGAAAATTTTAATTCTCTAGAATAATTGACGATACCTTTATTGACTATCAATTTGGAAATTTCTGATGACTGATTATTATTATCTACTGCAATAAATTCAAAATAAAATGTAGAAGAATCATCCTTTTTTATAATATATTCAAATATATATTCTGGTGATAAATTTGATTTTATATATTTCTCAGAAATATTATTAGTATCGTTAATTTTATTTATTACTAAATAAGCTAGTTGATCGAATTCTTTTATTGATACTTTGATAGATATTATACCATTAATCGCAGTAATTTCATTTTGAGAAAGGTTAACTTCTAAATTATAACTATTTACTTTATCTGTATCCGAATTTTCACAACTTGTAAGCCCCCATATAGAAAGGAGGCTTGCAAGTAATAATACATGTATTCGTATCATGATTTTTTATAATTTTGTAATATGTAATAGCGCTCCTCCATCCCTTGCCAGATTCAGTTCAATGATATCCTTCCTTGTAACTTTCCGCACCAGTCTGTCCAGATTGTTTGGATTCCGCTCCACATCCTCCGCATCGGTATAGATCGTTGCCTGGTAGTCCCCCTCACTAAGGAAGTCCAATTCCAATTTCAGATCCCTTTCCGTACCGTTGTTCAGCGAGCCCACCCACCAGTCCGAACCGCTCCTGCGGGCCACCGTGACATGCTCATTCATCCTTGCCAGCGGAACTCTTATCTCATCCCACGTTCCCGGCACGGTACGGAGCACCTCGAACCCCGGTTGACCTTCATAAGCCTTTGGCGTATCGCACAACGAGGTGAGATGGTTTTCCAAAACCACATACATGGCCAACATATGGCAGCGTGTGCTCATTACATGAGGATTTACATACTGTATCTTGAACTCCGAGCGCGGCAGTGCCCTGAACCCTCCCAGGTGATAGTCCGTCGCTCCCGCCAGCATCCTGGTGAAGGGTATCGCAATGTCATGGTCCGCATTCACCAGCGTGTCCCATTTGCATACTTCATAGTTGAGTGTCCCCTCCCGTGTGAATTCATTCGGATACGTCCTTACCAGTCCGGAAGGCTTGCTCGACCCATGGAACTGTATGAAGAGCCTGTGTCTTGCCGCACATTCCAGTATCTCTTCTTGGATGCGTATCATCTCTTGGTCATTACGGTCCATGAAGTCCACCATGAGTCCTTTTACTCCCCATCCCTCATAGAGCGCAAAGGCTTCTTCGAGTTTGTCGTACAACGGTCTCCAGTGTACCCACAGATGTATGCCAACCCCCTTGCTCCTTGCATATTCCACAATTCTCGGCATGTTCAGGCACGGTATCGGTTTTGTAACGTCCGCATTGGGTCCCGCCCATCCGAAATTGAAGTTGTCATCATAGTACCAAGGAGTCTCCGCATATCCGTAGATTCCATGTGCATCCAAGCCATTGCGTGCTGCAAAATCGATGTAGTACTTGTTTGTATCGAAGTTGTTTCCCGGAGAGAAGGTGCTGTCCGGCACGACATTCCCGTTCCACCATGTGAACGTGGTCCTGCAAGGCTTAATCCATGAAGTGTCTTCAATCCTGCAGGGCTCGTTCAGGCTTGTTAGTATATTCGTCTCCAGCAATCCTCCCACCCGGTCTGCAACGGAGATTACGCGCCACGGTGTGCGGTGCGGGAAACTGTCTGTCTCGACCTTTATCTTCTCCTGCCCGAGTTTTGGCGAGAGCTTTCCCACCAGTCCACCCTTCTCCTTCATCAGGTACATTCCCGCATAGTCCCGTATGGCCGCTTCGGTTATGGCCACTGCCACCCCGTTGTCGAACTCGAATGTGGCGGGCATCTCTATCAGCCTTTTCCTTGCCACCTTGTCATATCTTACATGACTGTATACCCCTTCGTGTGTATTCACATACCCGGGCAGGTACATGAGCAACGCCATCGGGTTTCCTTGCAAGTTGAACTGTGTCCTTTCATCATACATCACGTATGAATCCCATGCTTTCTGTTCCGGAAATTCATATCTGAATGCTATCCCGTCATCGAATGCTCTTACAATTAGGTTCACTGTTCTCTCCTTCCCATTCCTTTCCACCAGGGGCACTGTCATCTCGTTGCAGTAGTTCCTCGCTCTGCGGACCTTCCCCACTACCAGCTCGTAGGCCTCGTCTATTTTCCTCCTTTGTACCTTTCCCGCCTTGAGCCCTGCCCCGAACTCCCCGCTGTCGAACTCGAATCCCAGCCTTGAGTCCTCCAGCAGCTGCTGTTTCCCGTATTTCACGCTGTAGGCCACTTTCTCAGGTGCTATGTCCAACACAAGCTTCAGCTTCCCGTCGGGAGATGCCACAGAGAACTTCTGCTGGGCTGAAGCGGTACCAAGGCAGAATAGGAGGGCACATATAATAAAAAGTTTTCTCATTTTTATAATAATATATTTAGTTAGAAAATACAAGCGGAATTTACATTTTTCAAATTCCGCTTGAAATATGATAGTATTATTTAGGGTTTTGTACTAAATTAGAATTACGTTGTAGCTGATCAAATGGTATTAGCATGAGATTACGTTTTGTATCATTAGTAGGCTGGTGTTCCCACCAAGTACCTTTTGTGAAATTATTATCAAAACGAATAAGTTGACTTCGACGTAAGCCTTCTAATGCAAATTCTACACCAAGTTCTTGAAGAAAACGACCATATTTTACTGGAACTCCATTACAAATTGTGGTAGCTTCTAATTCTGAACCGGTTAATTCATTGGTTGTATCGAAGTTTCTTCTACGTACTTCATTTACTAATTCGGCAGCTTCTTGTGAGCTACCTCCTGTACGGAGTATACATTCAGCTTTCATCATTAATACTTCGGCATATCTCATAATGACATAATCATTATCAGGAGTACCTGTTGCACCTATTTTGATTTCATATTTGCCAAAACGATACCCTTGATACATGGTAGCATCTCCACTAATATTAGTAACATCTTTGGTATAACTGAGCAGCATTTGTGGGTCTCCGCACCAACCATTTGTCCATAATGGAGTACCATCAAGTGCATATTGTTGTCCCATGCGCCATGTTTTTTCTAAACGCTTATCACCTTCTATATAGTTATCAAAGAAAGTAGGAACTCCGACGCACCCACCATCAAGCCAAGTGGCTTGGAGGTTGAAAGTTTGCATTTGAGAATAGTGTAAAGTTTTGCGTGCCCACATATAAATTTGACCACCTGATTTGGTTTCATCGAATGGAATTACAAACATTGTTTCATTACTCAATTCGTTATTTGTAGAAAATGGGAGTGAATAATCTCCGTCTAGTCTATATTTATTAGTAGCAATAATTTCATTGCATAAATTTTCACATTCATTATACATGGGAGTTCCTATCCATGCTTCAGCATTCAAATATAGACGTGCCAAAAGCATTTTTGCGTTCCATTTATTAAAACGTCCATAGGTGTTTAAGACATCTTCACTTAAGTTATTGATATTATTTTTTAATTCCGACTCAACGAATTCAAAAACTTTAGACCGTGGCTCTGTTGCTGGTAAATAACCATCAGGAACATCAAATCGATCAATAATGGGAACATTACCAAAAGCTTCTAGTAGTAAGTAATAATAAAATGCGCGAGCTACTTTTAATTCTGCAATATAATTTTCTTTACCATTCATTTCTATTGTTGAATTTTCAAATTGGTAAAGAACTCTATTAGCACTTGAGACACCTGAATATAATGCATTCCATATATTGTTTAGATGTGCATCTTCTTCCATCCAAGAATGTTGGTGTAAGCGAATATAAATACCTCCATCATACCATAAGCCATGATTTTTAACTGGAGTAACACAAACATCGGTAGTTTCTTCTAAATCCCACCAGTTTGAATGTTCTGTTAAGGTACGCATACTGGAATATATGGGAACCATGGCTGCCAAGAATTCAGATTCAGTTTTATAAAAGTCTTTTTCAGGGATGCTACTAAAAATTTCTTCATCCAAATTGGTACAAGAACTGAATAAAGAGATAACAGCTAAAAATGCACCAGTAATATATTGTTTTTTGAACATTGCTGTAATTTTTTAAGGTTAAAATAAAAGATTTAAGCCAACAGTGAACTGACGTGTAGTGGGATATAACTCGCCTGCACCAGATCCTTCAACACCAGGAGCAAGTCCTTTAATACTAACTTCTGGATCTAGTCCTTTATAACCAGTCATTGTGAGTAAATTATTGCCTGCTACATATAGACGAAGACGTTGAATGACTTTTTGTTTTTTAAGATTAAATGTATAGCCAACACTTATATTATCCAATTTTACATAATCACCATCTTCTACATAATAACTTTGCATAGCAGGAGCACCTTTTACATATGAATTACTACCAAATGGTTTTTCCAATACTGAGCGAGGTAGATTGCCTTCTCCAATACGTGAGGTTGTTTCCCAATGCATACGTTGGCGGTTCAAGACTTGAAAATTGAATGCACCGCGGAACATAACAGATACGTCGAAACCTTTATAGCTTAATGCTAAATTTAGACTTCCATAAGTTGTTGGAATACCATTACCAATAACTTTTTTGTCGCCATCATCAGCATCAGTCAATAATTTGGGTTGACCATCAGCACCATATACCATCCATAAACCATCAGATGTAAGACTATGAGTCTGGAAACCATGGAAATTACCAACGGGATCACCTTCTCTTACTATGTGAGTATGGGTTTGAATTGGTGAACCGGTAGCTCCTTCATACCAATAATCTTTTTGATAAAGTCCATTTGATAAAGAAATGATTTTATTTTTGTTATAGGAAAATGTTCCTGTAATGTCAAAACGTAAATCGCGTGTTTTAATAGGAGTACCACTTAATAACAATTCGATGCCTTGATTTCTAATTTTTCCAACATTTGCCATCATACTTGATACAATGTAAGGTGGAGTTGGTACTTCATAGGTAGAAAGTAGATCTGAAGTTTCACGGTGATAAATATCAATAGAACCAGAAAGTCTATTTTTTAGGAATGAAAAATCAAGTCCCAAATTTAACTCACTCTTCGTTTCCCATTTTAAATCGGGATTAGGATTTTGGTATGGACCTGCACCTTGTGTCCATTTTCCATTAATATATGCATATCCACCATAATTTAACAAATACATGGATAGTAAATTAGATGTGACTTCATTACCTGTAACGCCATAACCTATGCGAACTTTTAAGTCATCTAACCATTGGATATCTTGCATAAAATTCTCTTTGCTAATGCGCCATCCTGCTGATATAGCAGGAAACCAACCCCATTTATGGTTATCTCCAAAGCGTGATGAACCTTCACGGCGTAAACTGGCCATAAACATATACTTTTCATTGTAATTATAAGTCAATCGACCAAAAAATGAAATTAGTTTATGAGTATTTCTATAACTGGTCATAGCTGCCTTATTATCCTTCATATCATTCATAGAACCAATATTCCAAGGTCCAAACATATCTGTTGGAAAATCTTTTGCCCATTGATATATACCTTTAGCATCATCATCTTGGTAACTATAACCTATCATGGCACCTAGATTGTGTAAACCTAATGATTTGGTATAATCACCTACCAATTCTAAATTCTTTTGCATTGTATTATCAGCCCAATTCCAAACATTACCATAATCTCCGTTTACCACAGTAGTCATATGTTTAAATGTATTGCTTTTATTCTCCATGCGATCAAAACGTTGCATAGCTCCCATCACACTTAGATTAAGACCTTCAATTGGTGATAAAGTTATTTTCCCGCTCATCATTAATTGATTGTATCCTTCTACATCATATTCTTCATTAATCATGGCAACCGGATTATAAGGTTTAAGATTTACTTTATATTCCGTATAATTTCCATTTTCATCATAGATAGGGCGGGTAGGATTTTCTAATAAAGCATTTAAATAGGCTGCATACCATGCACGTTGTTGGGTGACATAACTATCATTGATATTGAATTGAAAGCGTAATTTATTATTGAACATATTATGATTTAGACCTATTTTAGCTGTAATAGATTCACGATCTGTATGACGAATGACACCTTCACGTTTGCGATAATCTATGGAAGCTACGTAATTGGATTCAGCGCTACCACCTTTCAAAGAAAGAAAATGATTGTGGCTGATAGCTGTACGACTAATAGCGTCCACCCAATCAGTGGTAGTTCCCTCATCTTGAATACCTGGAAAATCAGGATCATCTGTTAATCTACGATAATCATTGGCTGTTAACATATCAGCATGTTTTGCAAATGTTTCAAATGAGATAGATCCATTATACTCCATGGAAAGTTTAGTCGCTTTAGCACGATTGGTAGTAATTACAATGACACCATTTGTACCACGAGTACCATAAATAGCAGCTGCAGAACCATCTTTTAGCACATCTATAGATTCTATGTCTTCACTTGAAATAGCTGTTAAACTACCACCTGGAATTCCGTCAATAACGATCAATGGACTAGTATTACCAGATAATGAATTAACACCTCGAATAGTCATTTCGAGTCCTAATACAGGATCACCAGTATAATTTGAAAGTTGAAGACCTGCTACTTTTCCTTGAAGGAGTTGTTCGGGACTTTTTACCATCCCGGCAAGAAAATCGTCTTTTTTTACTGATGTAATAGCACTGGTTACTTCACCTTTTTTCATGGAACCATAACCTACCACTACCACATCATCAAGCTGAAATACATCTTCTTCAAGAATGATGTTTAAAAAAGTAGTTTTATCGTTAGTTGGAATGGTGCGAGTAATGTATCCAATATAACTTACTGTTAATGTACTGCCAGGTCTTAATTTTATCTCAAATATTCCGTCAATATTTGTTGAAACTCCATTACTGGTGCCAGTTTCCAATATTGTAACTCCTGGTAATGTGTTGCCTTTTGCATCTTTTACGACACCTTGGAAGTTTTTGGTTTGTGCAATAGCTAATTGACATATGCATAACATATATAATATTGTCATTAGTCGAATTGTATTGGACAAAGTCCTTTTTTGATAAAAATTTAGCATAGATTCAAAGTGATAAAATGTTTAGATAAATAATTATATATTTCTCAGAGTATTTTAAAAAGGTCGTACAATTTCTAGATCGTCTACTGAAGGTAATGTTGGAAATTTAGCATGTGGTTCAGTTTGATACCAAAATACAACAGAAGAAATGTCTGATTTCTGATCGAGATATCGGCCGTCGTTACGCCATCCAAGATCTTGAATTGTAACTTTTAAATCCTTTTCAAAACGGATTGGATCAAGTATGTGCCAACGATACATGCCAAAACGTTGTTGTGAACGATAAACTCCATCTGGGCGAATAATCTGATGTAATCCTGCATAAGGAGTAGTGAATTCTTCATATTGATGCGTCGTTTTATTTTCAAAGTTGTAAGATCCGCAAAAGTAATCTTCTGTACCAGTACCGCAGATTGTCGGAAATTTCTTATCACCATCCATGAAGAATTTAATTTCACCTTCACCCCACCAACCGTTATTATTCACTTGCCAAGCAATATATGTACCAACGTATTGTCCTTTACCTTTAATACCATCAACCAATACATGGTCAGAATTTATATTAGGATTTGAGCGACGGAATTGTGCATGAAAATAAGCTGCATCCTCAGGAACTTCTGTTAAAGTGTAGTTTATTTGGTAATAAACTCTCATTTCATTATTGGGGTCAATGTTTTCCATTGTAATTTTACATTTTTTGCGGAAAGGCATTTGCCAATAACAATTGAACGCACTACCAGGGTTTACACAAACTGCTAATGAACTTAATGGAGAATATAGTCCCCAACCACTGCAGAAAAAATCACCTATAGGGCACTCTACAGAAGGTTCTTTTTCATCATCCCAATAAAAGCGAATAATTGTTTTTCTCCATTCACCTGTTGGTGTCATCCAAATTTGTTGTATAGAACCAGGGCCTTCGATTTCTGCTAAAGTAAAAGTTTCGTTAGGGCCAATGTTTACATAAGGATTGACTTTCCAGCCTTGCCCTAAAGTTTTAGCTGCATGATGTGCATTAGCTTGATTTATTTTTTCTTTATCTGTAATTGGATCAGCCATACCACCTTTACCTTTCTCACCTGTAAAGTTTTCAGGGCTGATGGAACGTGTCTTGGCATTGGATAAGCGATATAAATTACCCATATTCATGTCAAGTCCATTAAAATTTTGAGCGTAAATGCTTATAGTTGCCATACATAAGGCTGCTAAGATAAAAAATTTGATTTTCATGGTTTAAATAAATTAATTGGTTTATATACTTAGTTAATGGTTTCAGCAAGTTTTGCCAGTTCAAGATATTTCTTGTATAGTTTTTCGTAGATGAGGGCTCTTTTCTCATCCGGCCGGTATTCAGCCTCGATGTCCGACCCCATATGCCTTGTCGCCTCATTGATATCCTTGTACACCCCTGCGGCAACTGCCGCGAACATTGCCGCTCCCAAGGCACAGGTCTGTTCCGAGCGGACCACACGGATGGGCATGTCCAGCACGTCCGCCAGCGTCTGCATCACGAAGGGCGCCTTCTTGCTGATACCTCCGATGGCATTGACCGAATCAATGCGCAGCCCCTGGCCCTTCATATGCTCCACAATACGGCGGGAACCGAAGGCGGTGGCTTCCACCAGCGCACGGAATATTTCCGGGGCGCTGGTACCCAGCGTGAGTCCCGCAACGGCACCCTTCACGTTCTGGTCCGCATCGGGGGTACGGCGGCCGTTCATCCAGTCCAGGGCGACAACACCATCCTCGGAGGGTTCCATGTCCTGGACCTCACGGGTGAGTTCCACCAGCATGCCGTCCAGAACTTTCTGCCTGGCCTCCCCTCCGGGGATATCTTTCAGTGTCCATGCCAGCATCTTCCTGAACCAGGCGTAGATGTCTCCGAAAGCCGACTGTCCGGCTTCGAAACCGATGAATCCCGGAAGCACCGAACCGTCCACCTGGCCGCAGATTCCCTTGATACAGCGTCCGCCTACCTCGTCTTTGCCGGCAACCATGATGTCGCAGGTGGATGTTCCCATGATACGTGTCAGTATCCCCGGGGCGACGGATGCGCCTACGGCTCCCATATGGGCGTCCAGCGCCCCCACGGCCACGGCGATTCCTTGGGGAAGTCCAAGCCTGTCTGCCCACTCGGGTGTCAGTTCCCCTGCCTTGGTGTCGCTGGTGTGGGTTTCTGTGAACAGATGGGGGAGCATTTCCTTCAAGGCCGGATTAAGTTCTTCGAGAACTTCGCCGGAAGGAAGACCCCAACAATAGTTAAGAAGTATCTCTTAAGTTGACTTTAAAAGATTGTTTTGAGATTTTATACTATGACAAGTTGTATATATATATAAAATGAGAACAGTAGAAATAGAGTATCTATTTTCTGCTGCTCTCATTAGAGTAATAAGCTATTTAGTAAGTTTTGTAATTTATCCTTTTCTTATTTTTATCCACCTTTTATCCTTTTCTGTTCTATAAATTAAGAACAAAAGAGGGGATAAATAAGGAGGAAAAGAAGTTCTACCCAAAAAGTAGTCCGTTCTTATTTCATAATGTGGTTTATTAATTCTTCCGGTGAAAGAGGTGTGATACCAAAAATATAGCTTTGACCAGACTGAAATGGTTCAGTCAGTTCAAAGTTCTCATAAGCGATACCACCAGGTATCGGAGATTTACTTGCCCAATAAGTATAACGACCATTCACAACTCCTTCTAACTCATTACTTGGATTGGAACAATACCAATATTGCGTTGCTTTTTTACCAGTATATTTCCAATGTGTATGTGTATCTTCAGCATATACAGCTTTTGTAGGGTCTTTCTCATCAGGTGACGCTATAAACCATACACCTCCATTTTTATCTTTTATCATTTCTGCCACTGGAGTATGGTTATGTTCTGTGAAATTAGAATCTTTATAGCTCGGCCATAATTGGCCGGCTTCTTTCGTTTTACCATCTGCGAGATGTAATGTCCTAAGTCTTGCTTTGTTTCCCATAGTAGCTGTGAGTATAAAACGATTTAGCTCATCTGATTCTTCCGTGGTATACGTAGTTAATTCAAACTCATAAGGCTTTCCTTCTGTGAATTTAGTCCGGACATAAATATCCGCACCATTATCAAAAGTTTCACAAAAGAAATACACAGTAAGTGTTTCAACTCCATTTTCCTTTGCTATTACTCCGTGAGCTGGATAATATTGATTTGGGAATGAGGGAGCTTCAGGAGTATTCCCACTCCAAAAACGTTTTCCACGAACATTATCAAGTTGACTCCATTCCAATTCTGAGAGCCCCCTATTATTTTTTGCTTTATCAATTGGTTCAAAAGCAATGAAATTGGTAACAACAAATTCATCATGTTCTAAATAAGGTGTATAGATACGAATTAGCCCACGTGGACCTCCTAATGGAGCAATTCCTATTCGGATACCATTTGCAAATCCCCAAATGGGTTGTGCTTTTGTATTTTGAGCAGGTTGTAACCATATTCCATTTTTTTCCGGAGTTGCTAAAGTTTCCGGAGCTATTTGTAGGTTAGTCTGTCCATAAAGGTAGTGTATTCTGCATGCAAAGAATAAAAGTGTAAATAGAATCTTGGTTTTCATGATTTTAAAAGTTTAAAATTAATTTTTATGTGTCGTTTATGGTAGTTCATATCGTTTTTAGCATGATTTGATACTGCAAATATAAAAACGTTATAACGAATTAGCAAAATAATTTGCAGATTTAATTTTTATGTTTATATTTGCATCGTGAGAATACGATAAGTGCTACTGATTCAAGAGGTAACCTAAAAGTATAATACTATTATATAGCAAAAACGTTACACAAATATATGTCGTCACTAAAAAAAATATCGCTGAAGGATATTGCTGAAGCTGCAGGCGTTTCAACAGCATTGGTTTCGTTCGTTTTGAATGGGAAAAAGAAAGAGTATCGCGTGGGAGAAGAAACTGCCCAACGCATATTGAAAATTGCCAATGAAATGAACTACCAGCCTAATCTTGCGGCCAAAAGTCTTCGTAGTGGCAAAACAAAAACAATAGGATTAGTGGTTTCTGATATTTCCAACCCATTTTTTTCTCAATTAGCGCGTGTATTGGAAGATGAGGCAACCAAACGGGGATATACCGTACTTTTTGGAAGTTCAGATGAGGATAAGGATAAGATGACCCGTGTTGTTAGTAACCTTATTAATAAAGGGGTAGATGGACTCATCATTGTTCCTTGTGACAATTCTGAGAAATCCATCGCTTCACTTGTGAACAATAATATCCCTATTGTTTTGTTCGACCGCTATTTTCCGGAAATCAATGTCAGCTATGTGGCGTTGAATAACTTCAATGCTTCCTATATATCAACCAAACATCTTTTGAATGCAGGCTATAACGCTCCTTGTATGGTGGCTTATGATGTCAACCTTATCCATATGAAAGAGCGTATCCGTGGTTATAAAAAGGCTATGGATGAAGCCGGTAAGAGAAACTTGGCTAACGTGGTCTTTTTGAGGCAGGATGCTCCCAGAAAGTCCGCAGACCGTTTGTTGCCTAAAATGATTGATGGCGGTGTAGACGCTTTTCTTTTTGCCACCAACATGATTTCATTGGCTTGTTTATATACAATAAAGGACATGGGAGAGGGAATTATTGGTAAAATAGGTTTAGTGGGTTTTGACGGTAATCCGGTATTTGACTTTTTTGATGCCCCTATATCCTATATTCAGCAGCCTATAGATGTTTTAGTACAGAAAGCACTTGAAATACTGATAGATATCATTATTAACGGTAATACAGTGCAGTCTGTGCTTGCCGAGGGAGAATTTATTGAAATGGCTCCTTAGGAGAGCTGTTTTTTTTACATGATAGCTTAATCGATTTAGTTAATTTTTATATTAATCTCAATAAAATCAGTTGAACCATGAGAAATTCAAGATTAATCGGTGGAAAGCCGAAAATTGGTATCAGACCTATTATTGACGGTCGTCGTGGAGGTATCCGTGAGTCATTGGAGGATATGACTATGGCCATGGCCCATAAAGTGGCCGAGCTTTATTCTTCTGTCTTACGTCATAGTGACGGCACTTCCGTAGAGTGCGTCATTGCAGATACAACTATTGGTGGAGTCGCTGAAGCTGCCATGGCGGCTGAAAAATTCCGTAATAGTGGAGTCGGTGTTGTACTTTCTGTAACTCCTTGCTGGTGTTATGGATTCGAAACTATTGATATGGACGGAGAAATGCCAAAAGCCATCTGGGGCTTTAATGGTACAGAACGTCCGGGTGCGGTTTACCTGGCTTCAGCATTGGCAAGCCATACACAGAAGGGATTGCCTACTTTTGGCATTTACGGACGTGATGTACAGGAGGTGACCAATATGGAGATACCGGAAGATGTACAGGAAAAATTGTTGCGTTTTGCCCGTGCAGGTATAGCTGTGGCTACAATGAAGGGGAAATCCTATCTTTCAATCGGCAGTGTATCCATGGGCATTGCAGGCTCTATTCCCAATCCTGATTTCTTCCAAGAGTATTTGGGCATGCGTAATGAGTATGTGGATGCCAGTGAGATAGAACGTCGTGTCCAGTTGGGCATTTATGACCATGAAGAGTTCGCACGTGCCATGGCATGGACAGAAAAGTATTGCAAGAGTAATGAAGGGACAGACTTTAATCCGGAACATCTGGTATATTCCCGTGAAGAGAAAGATGCCCGTTGGGAATACGTGGTAAAAATGACTCTTATTTTCCGTGATATGATGATTGGCAATCCCAAATTGGCTGAAATGGGGTTCAAGGAAGAGTCAATGGGACACAATGCGATTGCTGCGGGTTTCCAGGGACAGCGCCAGTGGACGGATTATAAGCCTGACGGTGATTTTTCAGAAGCTATACTGAATACTTCTTTCGATTGGAACGGTATCCGTGAAGCATTTACTTTCGCTACGGAAAATGATACGTTGAATTGTACTTCAATGCTCTTCAATCATCTATTGACCAATACTGCACAGATATTTGCGGATGTGCGTACTTATTGGAGTCCGAATGCCATAGAACGGGTAACGGGTAAGAAATTGGAAGGTAAGGCGGCAAACGGTTTCATTCACCTGATCAACTCCGGCTCTTGTACGCTTGATGGAACAGGCTGTCAGACACGTGACAATAAACCGGTAATGAAGCCTTTCTGGGAAATTACGGAAGAGGAAGTGGAAGCTTGTCTTTCTGTAACCAAGTGGCATCCGGCCAGTCGCGAATATATGCGTGGCGGTGGTTATTCTTCCCAGTTCCTGACTCGTGGTGAAATGCCGGTAACAATGTGCCGTTTGAATCTCGTAAAAGGTCAAGGTCCGGTATTGCAGATTGCCGAAGGCTGGACAGTAAATTTGGATAAGGATGTTTTCAAGGCTATCAATGAACGTACTGACCGTACATGGCCTTCCACTTTCTTCGCTCCACGTCTGACAGGTAAGGGGTATTTCCGTGATGTATATACTGTTATGAATAACTGGGGGGCTAATCATGGCGCTATCAGTTATGGTCATATCGGTGCTGACTTGATTACTCTGGCTTCCATGCTTCGTATCCCGGTATGCATGCACAATGTTTCTGAGGAAAATATTTTCCGTCCCAGTGCATGGACCGCTTTTGGCGAGGATATGGAAGGCAGTGACTATAGAGCTTGCAAGAATTATGGACCTCTCTATAAATAAAGGAAACAGGCGTTATGTTGAAATCAACCAAACTGAAAAACACTCTGCTGGTAGGTGCAACTGCAATACTTGTATCATGCGGCGGACAAAAAGAAATCAAGATGGGAAGTTATGCTTATGATGCCCAGTTCTTAAAGGACCACGGCATTGAATATACTGAATTGGTATCTGCTGATGGGAATTCTAAAGTGATGGTTATTCCTGCATGGCAAGGCCGTGTAATGACTACTTCTGCTTCCGGCGATGAAGGTGATAGTTACGGCTGGATTAATTATCGTTTCATAAATGAAGGCAAAGTCAGTTCTCAATTTAATCCGGTAGGAGGTGAGGAACGCTTCTGGCTTGGTCCGGAAGGTGGTCCGTTCTCACTTTATTTTAAGGAAGGACAAGAGCAGGTTTATGATAATTGGATAGTTCCTCCGGTACTTGATACTGAAGCTTTTGACATAAAGTCGCAAGACAACAGTAGTATCCGTTTTGTGAAAGATACTCGTTTGACAAATGCTTCCGGTACTACTTTTGATATGAATATTGACCGTACTGTATCGTTGATGGATGCTGGTGAAGTGGCTGCCGATTTTAATATCCAGCTTACAAATGATATGAAAATTGTAGCTTACAAGAGTGAGAATAAGATTACCAATACAGGTGACAAGGCATGGACAAAAGAGGGTGGTCTTGTATCTGTGTGGATGCTCGGCTGTTTTAATCCTACACCGACCACTACTGTATTCATTCCTTATAAGCAAGATGCGGAAGGAACAATTGTGAATGATGAATATTTCGGTAAGATACCGGCGGATAGGCTGATAAAGGAAAATGGTATTATCTATTTCAAGATTGACGGGCTCTATCGTTCCAAGCTGGGATTGCCGGCTTCACGGGCAACGGATATTTGCGGAAGTTATGATTCATCGAAAGGCGTACTCACAATCCTGTGGTGTAGTCTTCCCGAAACTCCTTCAGTCTACGTAAATGGCCAATGGGGACCTCAGGAAGATCCGTTTGCCGGCGATGTAATCAACTCTTATAATGACGGTCCGGTAGAAGACGGTTCTATAATGGGACCTTTCTATGAAATTGAAACGTCTTCTCCTGGTGCGGAGCTGGCTCCCGGTGCCTCATTGGTCCATACGCAAAAGGTGATTCATGTACAAGGTAAGGATGAACAATTGGTTCCTATCGTGCAAGATTTATTTGGAGCAGATTTGAATGTAATAAAAACAAAGTTTCAATAGGGTAACTATATAATGGAGAATTCGTATGGAATCAAATAAAATAATACCGAAAGGAATCCTCTTCCCATTCATTCTGCTCACTACTCTTTTCTTTGCCTGGGCTGTGCCGAATAATCTGACAGATACTATGCTTGCAGCTTTCAAGCGCATCATGAGTATGAGTGATTCAAAAACAGCTTGGATACAGGTAGTGTGCTATTTGTTGGGATATGGATGTTGTGCTGTTCCCGGTGCCTTGTTTATCAAGAAATACACTTATAAATCAGGCGTGATGCTGGGGCTTGGTCTATATGCATTTGGGGCTTTACTGTTCTATCCTGCCATGCTTAGCTCGGGAGTGAATGTTGATTTCAGCTTCTTTATGTATCTGCTGGCAATCTTTGTTCTCTTTGCCGGACTTTCAGTTCTGGAGACGTCTACTAATTCTTATGTATTGGCAATCGGTCCTGAAAGTACCGCGACACGCCGTTTGAATCTGTCTCAGGCCTTCAATCCGTTCGGAGCGATTACGGGAGTGGTGATCAGTCAGATTTTCATCCTCTCACAACTGAATGGAATGACAGCGACAGAGCGTGCCCAACTTCCGGCTGAGGAGCTGGCCGCCATCCAGGGGCAGGAATTGAATGCTGTTACTACTGCTTATGTGGTACTTGGTCTGGTGATGTTGGTGCTCTTACTTGCTATTCGGCTTACCAAAATGCCTAATCTTAGTGAAAAAGGTGAAAAAATAGAGTTTGGTGCCACTCTTCGTCGTCTTATAAAGAATAAGAATTATGTATGGGGTGTAATAGCACAATTTTTCAATATTGGTGCACAGATAGCCGTATGGTCATTCGTGATCCGTTATGCTATGGTACAGCTGAATTTTGACGGTGTATTGGCTTCTTTAGGAGATTCTGCTTCTGCAGATGCTGTTGTAAATGCATTACGGGGAGTGGAACCGGTAGCTGCCGCATTCTATAATTGTTGTGAATGGCTTGGATTGAATGATTTGCTGCCACGTACGGCAGAACAGGCTGCAGCTACTTACTATATCATGTCACTTATTCTCTTTGTAGTAATGAGATTCGTATGTACTGCCATGATGAAATATGTGAAAGCTTATAAACTCTTGATAGGACTTGCGCTTCTTGCTGTAATGTGTTGTTTGGGTGCCATGTTCGGCAAGGGCAGTTTCGGCGTCTATTGCCTGATGGGCATTTCTGGTTGTATGTCATTGATGTTCCCGACCATTTATGGTTTTGGTCTTACAGGTTTGGGGGATGACACTAAGATTGGAGGTTCATTCATGGTAATGGCTATTGCCGGTGCTGCCGTTCTGACCCAAATTCAGGGTATTGTCTCCGACCAGACGGGTAGTATTATGGCTGCATATGTTGTACCGGCCGTTGCTTTTGCAGTGATTGCCTATTATGGGCTTTTCATTGCAAGAAAACAAGAGTTAACAACCAAATAATGCTTTAGAGTATGGAATCAAACAAGAAATACGTTATTGGTCTTGATTTTGGTACGGATTCTTGTCGTGCACTGGTAGTGGATACATATACTGGCCGTGAAATGGCTACGGGGGTAAGTTTTTACCCCCGTTGGAAAGCGGGGCTTTACTGCGATGCACACAACAATCGTTATCGCCAACATCCATTGGATTATATTGAATCCATGATAGAGGCTGTACATATAGCCTTATCAGATTTGAAGGAAGAAGAGATTGCTTCTATTTGTGGATTATGTTTTGACACAACTGGTAGTACTCCTGCTTTAACCGATAAGGCAGGAATGCCATTAGCTTTATGTCCCGAGTTTGCAGAAGAACCGGATGCTATGTTTATTCTTTGGAAAGATCATACAGCTGTTCGAGAAGCTGAGCAAATCAATGCACTGATCAATAAACGTAACCTTGATTATTTACTTTATGAAGGTGGTACTTATTCATCAGAATGGGTATGGTCAAAGGTTTTACATATTATCAACACAAACGTCGCTATAAAGGATGCTGCTTATGCTTGGGTAGAACATTGTGATTGGATGACCGGATTAGTAACTGGTAACACTATTCCGGAACAGATCTTTCGTAGCCGTTGTGCTGCTGGACATAAAGCAATGTGGCATGCCAGTTGGGGTCTTCCTTCCGGCGAAGTTCTCGAAGAACTTAATCCGGCCTTGAAGGAAATGCTCCCCCATCTGTTCACAGAAACCCACACCAGCGACACCAAGGCAGGGGAACTGACACCCGAGTGGGCAGACAGGCTTGGACTTCCCCAAGGAATCGCCGTGGCCGTGGGGGCGCTGGACGCCCATATGGGAGCCGTAGGCGCATCCGTCGCCCCGGGGATACTGACACGTATCATGGGAACATCCACCTGCGACATCATGGTTGCCGGCAAAGACGAGGTAGGCGGACGCTGTATCAAGGGAATCTGCGGCCAGGTGGACGGTTCGGTGCTTCCGGGATTCATCGGTTTCGAAGCCGGACAGTCGGCTTTCGGAGACATCTACGCCTGGTTCAGGAAGATGCTGGCATGGACACTGAAAGATATCCCCGGAGGGGAGGCCAGGCAGAAAGTTCTGGACGGCATGCTGGTGGAACTCACCCGTGAGGCCCAGGACATGGAACCCTCCGAGGACGGTGTTGTCGCCCTGGACTGGATGAACGGCCGCCGTACCCCCGATGCGGACCAGAACGTGAAGGGTGCCGTTGCGGGACTCACGCTGGGTACCAGCGCCCCGGAAATATTCCGTGCGCTGGTGGAAGCCACCGCCTTCGGTTCCCGCCGTATTGTGGAGCATATGAAGGGCCAGGGGCTGCGCATTGATTCGGTCAATGCCATCGGAGGTATCAGCAAGAAGGCGCCCTTCGTGATGCAGACGCTGGCGGACGTGCTGGACATGCCCATCCGTGTGGTACGCTCGGAACAGACCTGTGCCTTGGGAGCGGCAATGTTCGCGGCAGTTGCCGCAGGGGTGTACAAGGATATCAACGAGGCGACAAGGCACATGGGGTCGGACATCGAGGCTGAATACCGGCCGGATGAGAAAAGAACCCTCATCTACGAAAAAATATACAAGAAATATCTTGAACTGGCAAAACTTGCTGAAACCATTAACTAAGTATACAAACCATTAATCTATTTAAAACATGAGAATCAAATCATTAATTTTGGCGGCCTTATGCATGGTCACCGTGGGTGCTTACGCCCAAAGCAACTACCCGTTCAACGGTCTGGACATGAACATGGGCAACCTGTCAAGACTGTCCGATGCGAAGACACGTTCCATCAGTCCCGAGAACTTCACGGGTGAGAAGGGCAAGGGCGGCATGGCCGACCCGGTCAGGGACAAGGACCAGCGGAATGTGGCCAACGCCCACCATGCGGCCAAAGACCTAGGCAAGGGTTGGAAGGTAAACCCCTTCATCATCGTGAAACCGGGAGAGACAATCACGATTGCGGAGATCGAGGGTCCGGGAGCCATCCAGCAGATCTGGATGACACCGACCGGGAACTGGCGCTTCTCCATCCTGAGAATGTACTGGGACGACGAGAAGGAGCCTTCCGTCGAATGTCCGGTGGGTGACTTCTTCTGCAGCGCATACAATGAATATGCACAGCTCTCCTCACTGGCCGTCTGCGTGAATCCGGGCAGCGCCTTCAACTGCTACTGGAAGATGCCTTTCCGCAAGAAAGCCCGTATCACGCTGGAAAACATCAACACCGCCGAGGAGATGCGCCTGTACTACCAGGTCAACTACACCCTGACGGAAGTTCCCGAGGACGAGGCCTACTTCCACGCGCAGTTCCGCCGCTCCAACCCGACCCAAGGGTCGCTGCACACATTAATCGACGGAGTGAAGGGCAAGGGACAGTACGTGGGCACATACATGGCATGGCGCGTGAACGACAACTGCTGGTGGGGGGAAGGCGAGATCAAGTTCTACATGGACGGCGACAAGGAATACCCGACCATCTGCGGGACAGGGGCCGAGGACTACTTCTGCGGCTCGTACAATTTCGAGAACCAGAAGACGCGCCGGTACCAGGAGTTCACCACCCCTTACGCCGGCATGCACCAGGTGATCCGTCCCGACGGGCTGTACCGTGCGGTGACAGCTTTCGGGCTATACCGCTGGCACATACTAGACCCGGTGCGATTCGACAAGGACCTGAAGGTAACCATACAGGACCTGGGATGGCGCCACGACGGACGCTACAACAACCAGAAGTCGGACATCTCCTCGACCACCTTCTGGTACCAGACCGAGCCGCATGCAAGATTCCCAAGTCTTCCGAACAAGGACGAACTCGAAATACCAAGATGGTAAGAATGAGAGTTTAAGATATAGAAGCTGTGCAGTACAATTTCTGGTAAGATGAATTGTACTGCACGGTAGATGAATAGTTATTAACCTTTTTATTTATATTATGAAATATTTCAAAAGAAATGGTTTCGTAGCATTGGTATCAATGCTATCATTGGCAGCTTATGCAGAAGATATTCTACCTCTTTCTGTGGCCGGATCGGAGACAAAAGAATTTATTCAAGCATCTGGATATGGCATAGATACTTCTAACATGATTCAACAAGAGAGGATAATACAAGGAACGGTTTTGGAAGAAGGAACCAATGAACCTCTTATTGGAGTGAATGTCGTTGTTAAAGGAACTACTATCGGTACCACGACTGATATTGATGGAAAATACTCTATAAAAATACCTTCTGATAAAGCGGTATTGGTTTTTTCATATATTGGTCAAAAAACAGAAGAATATTCGGTTAAAGGCTTGAGTCTTTTGAATGTTGTCATGAAGAGTGATGCTACAATGTTGTCAGAAGTTGTGGTATACACCGGTTATATGACACAGAAGAAAGCTGATTTGACAGGTTCCGTTGCAATGGCAAGTGCGAGTGATTTAAAGAAGAATGCTTCTGCCAATGCCATGAAGTCATTGCAAGGAAAGATGGCCGGTGTGCATATTACTACAAACGGTGGTAATCCTGCTGAAGGAGCTACGGTGCAGATTCGTGGATTGTCTTCTCTTTCGGGAGGAGTTAAGCCTTTAATAGTTTTGGACGGTATGCCTACTGAGAATTTGAATCTTCGTGATATAAATGCTGGTGATATTGAATCTATTCAAGTGTTGAAAGATGCTGCGTCTGCCTCTATTTATGGTGCAAGGGCTTCCGGTGGTGTTATTTTGATCCAGACGAAAAAAGGTCAGGCAGGTAAGACAAGCATTGAGTATAACGGTAGTGTTTCCATAAATACAGTATTGAACAAACCTGCTTTAATGAATGCCGAGCAATATGGTAGAGCGGCATTCCAAGCTCAAGCTTATGATGAAAGAGTATATGGTACTTCTATTTCCTTGCCTTCGGCTTATGATTATACATGGCATCGAGGTGATAATGGAATGGCCGTGCTGGACGGGGTTAAAGTAGCGGAATTCCTTAATGCAGACCAAACTGTAAGAGGGAGTGATACAGATTGGATGGGAGAAGTTTTTCAGACCGCTGTTTCCCATAATCATCAGTTGACTATTTCCAATGGTTCTGAGAAATCCAAAAGTTTGTTTTCATTGGGTTATTTCAACAATGAAGGTACACAGATACATACATTCTTCAGACAATATT
The DNA here is from genome assembly GCF_025147485.1 of Bacteroides uniformis. Lineage (NCBI taxonomy): Bacteria > Pseudomonadati > Bacteroidota > Bacteroidia > Bacteroidales > Bacteroidaceae > Bacteroides > Bacteroides uniformis. The sequence goes on from NZ_CP102263.1 coordinate 1,265,543, forward strand.
CGGTACGTGCCAATACAGAATATAGTTTGATAAAAAATCGTTTGAAAGTTGGCGAAAATCTAGCTGTGTCTTATTTGCAGTATAGAGACCAAAGTGAAACATGGTGGGCAATGATTAATCCTCCCGCTTCTCCTGTATATGATGAAAATGGAGGATGGGCTGGTGCTCCGGGTTTTGATGATTTTACCAATCCCGTTCGATTATTGAAAATGAATAAGGATAACATCAATAATTATGTGAAGATTATCGGCAATATTTTCCTTGATTTGAATATTTGGAAAGGTATTTCGGCAAGAACCCAGTTTGGCCTTGATTATGGCAATGCTTATAATCGTGCTGTTGATGGCGTTTGGTCGGAAACAGGAGGAAGAAACAGTGATGGAGAAAATTATGTGGGCAGTTATCAATCACATCCGTTGAGCTATGTATGGACTAACACTTTGTCATATACATTGAGTACCGGTAAACACAATTTGGATGTTGTATTGGGTACTGAAGCAACCAGATTCGTTCAAGAAGGGTTTTCTGCAAGAAGGGAAGGCATTTATCTGGAAGATAGAGATTTTGCACATATTGGTGTAACTACCGGAGAGAAATATAACTTAGGTAGTTCGGCAGATGAGTATACTTATTTCTCTTTGTTCGGCAAGGCCAATTATGTTTATAACGGAAAGTACTTGTTGTCCGCTACTGTTCGCCGTGACGGTTCTTCTTTATTCGGTGAAAATAACCGCTATGCTACTTTTCCCGCTTTCTCCGCCGGTTGGAGAATCAAGGATGAAGCTTTTATGGAAGATTTTGACTTCTTGTCCGACCTTAAGTTGCGTGCCAGCTGGGGAGCGAACGGAAGTGTGCAAGGCCTTCCGAGAGGGTATACTACCACTCCGTTTACGACAGATTATTTTGGAACATCTTATCCCATTCAGGGTAATGAGAGCGGTCCCTTGTATTCCGGTTATAGCAGGACCTGGCTTGGTAATCCTGACTTGAAGTGGGAAACTACTACGCAGACGGATTTGGCTGTTGACTTCGGATTTTTCGACCAACGTCTTACGGGCTCTTTAGGCTACTATTTCAAGAAAACAAAGGATGTTCTTGTGCAGACTCCTTATATCGCCGTAATGGGAGAGGGGGGAGAACCTTGGATCAATGGTGCAAGTATGAACAATCGAGGTCTTGAATTTGAAGTTAGCTTTAGAAGTGACCCAAGCGCCGAATTCCAATATACTATTTCTGCAAATGTAGGTACTTACAAGACAAAATTGACGGAACTTCCTGAAAACGTGATTAATAAATATCCGGGAGATGGCGTTCGTGATTTCGTGATCGGTAGGTCTCCCAATGTGTTTTATGGTCTTGTGGCTGATGGAATTTTCAAGACACAAGAAGAAGTGGATAACCATGCCGAACAACCCGGAAAAGCTGTTGGCCGAATTCGTTATAAGGATTTGGATGGTGATGGTCGCGTGGATGAATTGACCGACAGGACATATATCGGTACAGCCGATCCGGATTTCTTTGGAGGAATCACTTTCGATTTCAGGTATCGTAATTTTGATTTGAATATGTTCTTCCAAGGTGTATTCGGCAATCAGGTAAGTAATGATTGGAAACGTCAGAGTGATTTCTGGCATATATCAGGTTCCGTTCCTGTCGGAAAAAATCATCCGACCAGATTATTGGATGCCTGGTCGTTCGACAATCCAGATTCGGATATTCCGGCTATGACAAATGTGATGACCAATAATGAACAGAGAATGTCTACTTATTATATAGAAGACGGTTCTTACTTGAAGTTGAGAAATATAGAATTGGGTTATACTTTTCCTGCTAAAGTCACCAATAAGATGATGATGAAGAATCTGAGAGTATACGCTTCTGCAAGAAACGTCTTTACCTTGAAGAAATTCTGGGGAGGTGACCAATTTACAAGTTTTGATCCGGAAATGTCCGGCTATGGATATTTGACCCCGTTTACAATGACTTTCGGGCTTAATGTTACATTTTAATTAGAAAAACACAATGAAAAAGTTTATATCATCATTATTAATCTTAACCGCAGCATTCGGTATGACCGGATGTGAGGACTTCCTACAAGTAAATCCGAAGCAGGTTTTGGATGAGAACCTGCTTGTCAAGCCAAGTGATATGGAAGGTTTTGTAACAGCTGCTTATGCAAGAATGACAGATATTCCGTCTTGGGATTCACCATTCTCACCTTGGTGGTCGGGTTCTCTTCGTTCTGACGACTCTTATAAAGGCGGTGGCGGTGTCTGGGACGGCGGCGACGGATGGGGATATATGGAAACCTTTGTGAATTTGACTCCTAACGGCTGGCCTATTGATTTCCCTTGGTATGTTTCTTATCAGGTTATCCAGAGATGCAATACTGCAATCCAAAAAATGCAGCCCATTTCCGAAGACGATTTTCCAGTGAAGAATAGTCGAATGGGTGAAATGCTGTTTCTTCGCGGATTTACTCATTTCAGACTGAAGGAGTTTTTCAAATATATGCCTTACATGGATGAAACCATAACGGGTACTTCTGCCGATTTTGAAGCTGTACCGAATAGGGACAAGAACTATCCGAATGACCAGTATTTGTGGGAGAGAATCCTCAAGGATTTCAAGGATGCAGAGTCATACCTTCCGGAAGTACAGATAGATAAAGGAAGAATCACTAAGAATGCGGCAACGGCAATGGTTGCAAGGACATTGATGTTTATGGCTTATGAGCAAGATGAGAGACATCAGGTGATTAATGTAAACAAAGAACGGCTGAATGAAGCTTTGATTTATCTGAACAAGTTGACGGAACAAGAAGGTAAAGCTTTGGACTTATGTAGCAATTTTGGTGAGAATTTCATGATTGAGTCTGATAACAATACGAAAGAATCCATTTGGGAGATTCAGTATTCTATCAATGATAATAGTTCTACTGGGGGTAAAATCAATAGAAGTGAAGGACTGAATCATCCGTGGAATTGGGGAGGTTTTCAGTGTTGTGGTTTCCATCATGCAAGCTATACAATGGGTAATGCTTTCAAGACTGGTGAAAATGGATTACCGTTGTTTGATACCTATAATGATGATTGCTATGGTGATTACATAAAGAAAGCCGATGGTTCGGATGATATTACACTTGTAGATGCCGGTAATAAGGCTTTCTTCGACCGCTACACTTTCGACCCTCGTTTCAGTCATACGATATGTGCACCCGGACAGCCTTGGAAGTATGACCCTTATTTGATTTTTGAGGCTCGTGGTATTCGTAATGGTGTTGAGTATGGTTATTTGAAATCTGTGAAGGAATTACCGCATCCTAATTGTGACTGTTTGCTGTACGATGGTTGGCAGTTTAACTCTATGAACAAGAGATTAATCAGATATGATGAAGTGATACTATGGAAAGCAGAAGTCCTAATTCAATTGGACAGACAAGATGAAGCTTTGCCTTTGATTAATAAAATTCGTCAGCGTGCCGCCAATAGTCTTGAGAATCTGAAAACTGCGGATGGAAGCTATATTCTGAACTACAAATGTGAGTTGTATAAACCTGGTGTGAATTGTACATGGACCAAAGAATTTGCATGGAAGGCCATGGAATGGGAAAACCGTCTTGAACTAGCTTGTGAAGGACGCCGTTTCTTCGACTTGCAGCGTTGGGGAACTCTGGAGAAAACGATGAATGCTTATTTTGCAGTGGAAAGAAATAGATTTGACTGGATGAATATAGCACGCTTTACTGCTGGTAGAGATGAATTCTTCCCCATATCACAGGCTCAGATGAAGTGGGCAAAAGGTAATTATACACAAAATCCGGGATATTAATATTAAACTTTTAGAATTATGATTATGAAAAATATAGTAAGAATATGCATGGTAATATTTACTTGTTTATTGTTTACTGGTTGTTACGACAGAGATGTTGTAGGCAGTAAAGGAACACATTATATTTTGCCTAAAGTGGAAAACCTTGATTATTCAGTACAAGGGAATACAGTGAAGTTGACATGGCAAATTCCAGATAATATACCTGATGAGTTTTTGAGGCCTCTTGAAGTAAGTATTCAGAAAGTGGAGAATGACATCTATAGAGATGTGATAACCATTGGTAATGAAGGGACATTTGCCGAAGGCATTGCAATCGATGCGAATAAAAGGTACAGATTCGTTGTAAAATTGGTAGGAAACTTGACAGACGAAGTTGTAGAAACCGGAATATCCAGCAGAATATACTCCGAAGGTCAGGTAATTGACATTCAATAATTAAAGTTTGCTGTATCATAGATGCAGTCCGGTATTTCTATGCTTCCCGTGTACTGCATCTATAGATACAGTAAACTGACTTAAAACAGACGTTATGAAAAATATTCTATTTATGGTTCTTTCTTTCTCTATATTCTTGTTGTTTTCTTGTTCGGATAAAGAGGAAAATGAGCCTTTTATACCAGTTGATGAGATTATCTCTGCGAAAACTTTTCTGATTCCAAATAAAGACACGAAGGTTGTTTCAACGATTCTGAATTTTAAGAATATAGATGCCATAGATTATCTGATGGTTCGAAAAAGTGGAGGAAATAGTTATTCAGTCAAAATAGATAGAAATGAGTTAACTGCAGATTATGTATTTAATTATGTGGTTCAGAAGACGGATCCCCAGAATTTTAGATTGATATTGGTAGCAGTTTATAAAGATGGAAACAAATCGAATGACCTTTCTTTGAATGTGGATAACCGTTGGGGATTCTTTATCCGAAGCGTCAGTCGTACTGCTCGTGTAACTGGTAGTTCTATGGACGGAGAAAACTTCCCAAACCCTAATAATACTGCGACAAAATGGAATGTAGGAGGAACAGATCTTGGCATTATTTGGGAGATGCAGCCCGGAAAATATGGAATTTTCTTTGGTGATACTTTTGGGTATGACTTTAAGCCTAATCTGGCTAATCCTGGACCTAACGGAGGGAGTTGGCGTAGTAATGTGCTGGCTTTCTCGGAGGATAATGATTTAGAAGATGGATTGTCATTCAGCAATATGGCTACTGATGATAAAGGGTATGCCCGCGAGATAGTATATGGGGGAAAAGATTCGTCAGGTAATGGTGATTGGACTTCTATCCCAACAGCTGCTATTCGTGCTAATGGAATAGATTATGTGCATTATTTTAATATGAGAAATTGGACGGGATGGATTACAAATTATTCGGGAATATATAAGTCGGCTGATAATGGTTTGACATGGGCTAAATGTAAAGATATAACCTTCTCATCTTATAGTTTTTTTGGTCAGGTAGGGTACTTTAAGAAAGATGGATATGTTTATATGATAGGTACTCAAACGGGGAGGGATAGCAATGCTAAATTAGCACGATTTCATGAAACAGATATTGAGAATAAGACAGCTTATGAATATTGGAATGCTTCTACTAATCAATGGATAAAAGGCAATGAAAATGAGGCAACAGTATTAATAGAAGATAAGGTTGGTGAACTTTCTTTTATATATAACGAGACACATAAGAAATGGATAATTGCTTATTTCAATGCAGATAGATATAATATAACTATGCGTACGGCAGAAGACATAACTGGCCCATGGAGTGAACCCTATGAGCTTGCTAATGGTAGAGAGTATGCCCAATTGTATGGTTCTTACATTCATCCGTTGTCGGTAACTGGTGATAATTTATATTTTACGATGTCAATGTGGATGCCTTATAATGTTTTTTTAATGAAGGCTGAATTGGCTGATATGGGAGAGTTTTAATTATATTGATAAATATAATATCATGAACACACGCACATTAATTATAACTTTTGTTTGGATGATAATGTCCAACATAGGCATCTTTGCTCAAGAGCATTGGGATGCACAAGAGAGAATTGAGTTGAATAAGGGTGTTTTTCCGAAGAATTTTAGTAAAGCTATTGATATTATACAGTATGATTTATTAGGAATTGAGAGAGGAAAAAGCCATGTGAAAGTGATAGATAACAACACTTTGTACATAAACCTTTCTTTTTCGCTTAAAAACTCTGTTCAACAAGGTGATTGGCGTATAGCGGTAAAGCCGGATTTTTTACCTTCATTCCATTGGGCGCCACATCTTACTCCTACTGATAGAAATGTCATCGATCAACATGTATTCCGTTCTCCTGCCCTTATCGTAGCAGACGATCATCAAACTCTTATTCTTATCCCCGATTTGGATATTATGCAGAAGGGGACTCCTGTACGATGGTATATGGATATGGACGCATCCTCTAATACACTTATTCTCGGAATGTGTAATAACCATGTATCCGAACACGTTCTGTTTGAGCGTGATCAAGAAACTACTTACCCAAAAGGAGATATTGAAATAGGCTTTTATTTGATGTATTCTGATAGCAAGGAAGTATTGCGGAATCCTTTTAAGAAGCCGTTAGAATTTATGTGGAGTCGATGGGGGCATGCTGCATATGAGAAAGGTAATCCGGTGAAGGAAAACCTAGAAACGTATGTGAAACATACTTATAATTGGGCTTTTAATTCATGGTCAGAAAATGTGTGGCAGCAATTTGAGTTAGATGGGAAAAAAGTGGGTGCTCCCGTATTCATTGTGAATGTTACTCAAAGTCCTAATTATCCGGGAGAGATTAATGAACGTGAATTTCGTTCTATCTGGAATCAGGCATGGTTCAGTTCATTGCGTTCTGCAAGTGGATTATATCGATATGCAAGAAGAACCGGTAATAGGGAGCTTCTTGCAAAAGCAAATTTGACAAAAGAACTGGCTCTGTCATTTCCGCAGAGGAATGGTTTTTTCTATGGACTTATCGGTACGGAAATGCATGAAGTAGAGATTGATGGTAAAAAGTATAATCGGAGCAAGGGGTGGAATACCTATTATTGGGGAAATTCCAACAGAAATCCTTATACCTGGAATCCGAAAGAATCTCCGTATCATATTCTTGATATGAGTTGGACAGCATTGTTGATGCTTCGGTGGTATGATGAATTAGAAAAAGATGCCCGTCTTTTGGCTTATGCAGAAGATTATGCGATGGCTTTACTTGGAATACAGTATGAAAATGGTTTTTTCCCTGGCTGGCTTGACTTAAAGACAATGCAGCCGATGAACCATTTGAATGCTTCTCCTGAAACATCTTTATCAGTTACTTTTTTACTTAAACTGTATGAGCTTACACATAAGGAAGAGTATAAACGGACAGCATTTAGAGCTATGAATGCAGTTATCCATGAAATTATCCCGGTTGGGAAGTGGGAAGACTTTGAAACCTATTGGTCTTGTTCTCGTTACGGTTCGGATAACTTGGTAGGTAAAAAAGTTTTGCGGAACAATATGCATAAACAGAATAATTTTTCAATGTTCTGGACAGCTGAAGCCTTACTGGAGTGCTATCGTCTTACCTCAAATAAAGAATATCTTGATTATGGACAGCGTACACTTGATGAATTGCTGATGACCCAAGCATCGTGGCAGCCGCCATACATGTATGTAAATGTATTGGGTGGTTTTGGTGTGTTGAATGCCGATGGTGAATGGAATGATTCACGCGAAAGTCTTTTTTCCGAACTCATCATTCAATATGGAAAACTTCTTGATAAGCCAGAGTATATAGAACGGGGATATGCTGCACTTAAGGCATCTTTTGTAATGATGTATTGTACTGAAAATCCTCAAACCAAACAGCAATGGGAAAAAGTTCATCCGTTCTTTGCTTCAGAGGATTATGGATTCATGATGGAAAATTACGGGCATGGCGGCCGTACAAATCCGGCAGGTGAAGGTATGGGTGAGTTTACAATCTATGATTGGGGAAATGGAGCAGCGGCTGAAGCGTACAACCGCATCCTTGATAAATTTGGAAAAATAGAATAATGATTCGTTAACATTAATAATTCAACTATGGTAAGATCAACTTTAACCTTATTGGCCCTATTTAATGTGGCTATACTGTTTCCGGGTAAAGCAATGTCCCAGAACAGTGAAGGGCGGGAGTTTAACGGTAAGTATCAAAAGGAATATCTGGATAAGATTGCATTTCCTATAGGGGGAATCGGCGCCGGAATGTTCTGTTTGGAGGGAACCGGTGCCATTTCGCATGTGTCTCTCAGACACCATCCTGATGTGATGAATGAGCCGTATACCTTTGCTGCGATTTATGTAAAGGGGGTTGAGAACGGAGCAAAGGTATTGGAAGGGCAGGTTCCGACTTGGAAGTTATTTGGTCCTGCACAGAGTGGTTTAGGTAGGGGAGACAAGACGTACGGTCTTCCACGCTTTGAAGAGGCGGTATTCCAGGCACGTTTCCCTTTTGCAACTGTAGATTTGAAAGACAAGGATATGCCTTTGGCTGCAAAGATTACGGGTTGGAGTCCTTTCATTCCGACGGATGCGGACAATTCCAGTTTGCCGGTTGGAGTACTGGAATATCAATTTACAAATACTTCCGGTAAGGCTATCGAGACGGTATTTTCTTATAATACCAAAAATTTCATAGATGGTCAGGGTACTATCCGAGGGGTAAAGAACGGGTTTGTTTTAGAATCCGATCAGAACAACAGTGGGCTAGCTATTTATGTGGACAATGCTGCTGCTGTTGTAGACCATTGTTGGTTCCGTGGTGCCTGGTTCGATCCGCAGACTGTGGTTTGGGATAATATTCGCTATGGGCGGATTGCTGATAAGCAGCCGGTTAAGGGTGTTGCTCCGGGAGCATCTGTTTATGTTCCGCTGACGTTGCAGCCGGGAGAGACAAAAACAGTCAAGGTAAACTTCTGCTGGTATCTGCCCGATTCAAACCTTTCTATCGGTGGTGCCAGAAAGGTAGGACAGGCATTTACGGGAATGCCCTGCAAGGGAACGGCTTCCGGTCAGCAACCTGTGAGCGGCTTTGTCGGCAAGCAGTTGCTGAACTCGTTCGATAGGGGTGGAGATGGACTGACGGGTATTATTCAGTCTCCTGAGTTCAATATTGGGAAAAGATATCTGAAGTTTCTGGTAGGTGGAGGCAGTCAGGCTGACCGTACTTCTGTAAATCTTGTAGTAGACGGAAAGATTGTAGAGACGGCGGTCGGAAATCAGACGGAGACTCTGAGTGAAACCGTATGGGATTTGAAACCTTATCAAGGAAAGAAGGCTTTTGTGAAAGTCATTGATTTGGATGTTTACCCGTGGGGACATATTCTGGCCGACCAGTTTGTGTTGACAGACAATAGGAATGAAGATATTTACAACTTGTCTTCTACATCCACCTTACTTGCCGATTTTGAAAATAACAGTTGGGGAGATTGGCAGGTTGTGGATTCTTCTGAAGAAGAAAAACAATTCCTGGCAGATGAAGGAGATGTCGAAGCTACCTACAGACCTTGGTACTCGGAGCGCTTCAAGAGTTTGAATGAGGTTATCGGCTATTGGGATGCAAACCAGGCGATGCTGGAAAAGAACAGCCGGCTGTTCAGTGATGCATTCTATAGTTCCTCTTTGCCGGCAGAAGTACTGGAGGCTGTTGCTGCTAATTTAACTATATTGAAATCTCCTACGGTATTACGTCAATGGGATGGAAGATTTTGGGCTTGGGAAGGATGTCAGGATTCTTTTGGCTCTTGTCACGGAAGTTGTACGCATGTGTGGAACTATGCACAGGCTTTGCCCCATTTGTTCCCGTCTTTGGAAAGAACCTTGCGTGAAACGGAATTCAGGGTAAGCCAGAATACGGAAGGACACCAGAATTTTAGAGTCAACTTGCCTATTTCGGCACCGCCTCACAACTTCCATGCTGCTGCCGACGGACAGTTGGGTGGGATTATGAAAGTTTACCGTGAATGGCGTATCAGTGGGGATACACAGTGGATGAAAGACCTTTTCCCGGCAGTGAAAAAGAGTCTTGACTATTGCATCCGTACATGGGACCCCTTGCATAAGGGCTATCTTGAAGAGCCGCACCACAATACTTATGACATCGAGTTCTGGGGACCGGACGGCATGTGTACAAGTTTCTATTTGGGAGCTTTGACTGCGTTTATAGAGATGGGCAAGGAGCTGAAGCAACCCGTTAAGGAATATACGGCCCTGCTGTCAAAAGGCAAGAAATACATGGAAACTGCACTCTTCGATGGAGAATATTTCATACAGAAAATTCAGTGGGAAGGGCTTCAGGCTCCCAATCCGGTTGATGTAATGTCTTTCGGGGGAAGTTATTCCGAAGAGGCCCTGAAATTGCTGAAGGAAGAAGGGCCAAAATACCAATACGGTACCGGTTGTCTGTCCGATGGAATTTTAGGGATGTGGATGGCTTCCGTATGCGGACTGGATGAAGTGCTGGACAATGAAAAGGTCAGGAGCCATCTGGTGGCCGTACACAAATACAATCTGAAACATGACTTGATAGACCATTTCAATCCTCAAAGACCGGTGTATGCTTGTGGTAAGGATGGTGGATTATTGCTTTGCACATGGCCGAAGGGTGGTATGCTGTCACTGCCTTTTGTATACAGCAATGAAGTCTGGACCGGTATCGAATATCAGGTTGCCAGTCATTTGATGATGAAAGGTGAGGTGGAAAAGGGCTTGGATATTGTCCGTGAATGCCGTGAGAGATATGATGGAAGAGTAAGAAACCCATTCAATGAGATAGAGTGCGGGCATTGGTATGCACGTGCCATGGCAAGCTATGGAATGTTGCAGGGGCTTACAGGAGTGCGGTATGATGCTGTTGACAAAACCATGTACATCAATTCTAAGATTGGTGATTTCAAAAGTTTCATCAGTACTGATACCGGTTTCGGAACCATTGAATGGAAAGCAGGAAAGCCTGTGTTGAATGTGGTTTATGGCAACATTGATGTGAAACGCTATAATGTTTCGGGCAAGATTGTGGATTGAGGTCAATTAGGATAGGATGTACAATCAAAGACAGATTAAGATGACAGAGAAGAAGAAACTTTTTGTTTTGTGTGTTGCACTATTTTGCTTTATGGCTGTTTCTGCACAGCAGAGAATGTCTGTATCGTCTCCTGACGGAAAACTTAGATTTTCTCTGAAAGTGACGTCGGAGAGTGTTTCATATGACATCGACTATAGGAAGCAGCCTCTTATAACAAATTCTTTGCTTGGTTTCAGCTTTGATAGCGGAGAGTTCGGAAGGAATCTTAAAGCAGGAAAGGTGCAGCGTAAAAAGATTGATGAGACATACAAGCTCATTGTCGGCAAGACAAGTAGTGTACGTAGCCGTTGCAATGAAATGACCGTTCCCATGCAGGAACCGTCAGATTCCGGCCGTCTGATAAACCTGGTTGTAAGGGCATTCGATGACGGGATAGCATTCAGATATGAATTTCCGGAACAGAAAGCATGGGATTCATACGTGATGTATGATGAAAGGACACAGTTCAACTTGCAAGGAAACCCGATGGCGTTGCTCATGTACCTGCCCGGGTATGTGAATACACACGAAGGGGTATACAGTCATGTAAGATATGACAAGGTGGCAAGGAAAAGGCTGATAGAGATGCCCGCCACATTCGAGTTCGACAACGGGGTGGCAGTGGCCATAACCGAAGCGGCCATACGGGACTATGCGGGGATGTACCTGATGAAGGAGAAGGGTGGGCTGACTGGAAAGCTCTCGCCAAAACTGGGGCAGGAGAAGATAAAGGTCGAGATAGACAACTTCCCACACCGTACCCCGTGGCGCGTAATCTCCGTTGCAGACCGGGTGGGAGGATTGCTGGAGACGAATATACTAACAAGCCTGAACGAGCCCTGCAGGATTGAAGACACTTCATGGATTAAGCCTTGCCGGACCACGTTCACATGGTGGAACGGGAATGTCGTGCCGGACAGCACGTTCTCTCCGGGGAACAACTTCGATACAAACAAGTACTACATCGATTTTGCAGCACGCAATGGCTTGGATGCACATGGAATCTACGGATATGCGGAGACTCCTTGGTACTATGATGACAACTTCAATTTCGGATGGGCGGGACCCAATGCGGACGTTACAAAACCGATACCGTGCCTGAACATGCCGAGAATTGTGGAATATGCAAGGAGCAAGGGGGTTGGCATACATCTGTGGGTACACTGGAGACCGTTGTACGACAAACTCGAAGAAGCCTTTGCGCTCTATGAGGAATGGGGGGTCAGGGGACTCATGGTGGACTTCATGGACCGCAATGACCAAGAGATGATACGTATCCAAGAAGAGATACTGGAATGTGCGGCAAGACACAGGCTCTTCATACAGTTCCATGGGTCGAGCAAGCCTTCCGGACTGGTAAGGACGTATCCGAATGAATTCACACGGGAGGGGACACTCAACTATGAAGTATGCAAATGGGACACGCTGGTGAATGCGGACCATGACATTGCGATACCCTTCACCAGGATGCTGGCGGGAGCGACGGACTATCACCTGGGAGGGTTCAGGGCACTGCCGCGCTCGGAGTTCAAGATACAGTATGTAAATCCTCATGTAATGAGCACACGCTGCCATATGTTGGCCATGTATGTGGTTTTGGAAAACCATCTCACCTCGTTGTGCGATACGCCAAAGGCTTATGAAGGTCAACCGGGGTTCGAGGTGCTCCGTACCGTGCCGGGAACGTGGGATGAGATAAGAGTTCCGCTGGCAAGGATGAATGAGCATGTCACGGTGGCCCGCAGGAGCGGTTCGGACTGGTGGGTGGGCTCGCTGAACAACGGTACGGAAAGGGATCTGAAATTGGAATTGGACTTCCTTAGTGAGGGGGACTACCAGGCAACGATCTATACCGATGCGGAGGATGTGGAGCGGAATCCAAACAATCTGGACAGACAGGTACGGAAAGTTACAAGGAAGGATATCATTGAACTGAATCTGGCAAAGGATGGAGGAGCGCTATTACATATCAGAAGGTTATAAGGGTGATGTTTATCAGTTGAAATTGTATTTCAATCAGTTGTTAGTTTGTTAGGATAAGAAGATTGTTCCAGGATAATATTTTTAATCAATGGATTTATAACATGAACAGAAGAAATTTTATAAAGAGAGTGGGCCTTTTGGGGGCAGGATATGCGCTGAATAAAAACTTGATGTTTGCGAATTCAGGCGTAGCTTCGACAGCTACCTCTTTTTCGTCGTTTCCAACAGTAAGGAAGCCTATATCGGAAAGGAACTTCAAAAGTCCTGCCATTGAAAAGGCCATTACTACTTTTAAACAGAAGGTCAAGAATGAAGAACTGGGCTGGCTGTTTGGGAATTGTTTTCCGAATACGTTGGACACAACCGTTTTTTATTCAGAAAAGGATGGCCGACCGGATACATATGTGATTACCGGTGATATTGATGCCATGTGGTTAAGGGATAGTTCTGCCCAAGTATATCCGTATTTGGATTTCATGTCTGAAGATAAAAACCTGCAAAGACTGATAATTGGCGTTATCAATAAGCAGACCTCCTTTATATTGAAGGATCCGTATGCCAATGCCTTTTATGATGATGATACGAAGTATACAAGATGGAACAGCGATCATACGGAGATGAAACCGGGTATTCATGAGCGTAAATACGAGTTGGATTCGCTTTGCTATCCCATTCGCCTGGCATATGGATACTGGAAAAAGACAAATGATGCTTCTCCTTTCGATGCGCAATGGAAGAAGGCGATAGAAACCGTTTTAAGGGTCTGCAAGGAACAGCAGAGAAAACATGGTAACGGGCCTTATAGCTTTCGCAGAACTTCGGAATGGGCTATAGATGCTGTTCCTATGGGTGGAGTGGGCTATAAAGTAAATCCGGTCGGATTGATTTGCTCTACTTTCAGGCCTAGTGATGATGCCACTATCTTTCCTTTTCTCGTCCCGTCCAATTTCTTTGCGGTGGCCAGTTTGAGGCAGGCTTCCGAAATGGTTCAAAAGATAACCAAAGACAATGTACTGGCTGATGAACTGTTGGCGTTGAGTAAAGAAGTTTATAATGCTTTGCAGACTTATGCCGTGGTGAATCATCCGAAGTTCGGTAAAATCTATGCTTTTGAAATAGATGGCTTTGGATCGGCTTATCTTAGTGATGATGCCAACGTCCCTAATCTGCTGGCGTTACCCTATCTGGGTGGTGTTGATAGTGATGATGCAATTTATGCCAATACCAGAAGATTCGTGTGGTCGGAATACAATCCTTATTTCTTTAAAGGTTCTTATTTTGAAGGGATAGGAGGACATCATATTGGTACGGACATGATATGGCCGATGAGCCTGATAATGAAAGCCCTGACTGCTCAAGACGATAAAGAGTTACAGCAATGTATCCAGATGCTCCAGAAAACGCATGCCGGTACCGGGTTCATGCACGAGTCATTCCACAAGGATGACCCCAAGAAATTCACAAGGAGCTGGTTTGCATGGGCCAATACATTGTTTGGAGAATTGCTGTGGAAAACATTCAATGAGAAACCATATTTATTGGAATATTAATCATCTAATTAATCAATGTAAACAAAAATTTATGAGAAGAATTACAAAATTCAGTTTGTTACTCTCCCTTGTTCTGGGATTGTACTTTCCTACTGTTTTTGCACAGTCGAACATGACGAACGAAATGTTTGACTTGGCAAAGTTGAAGTCGGGTGTAAAAAACAAAAGAATCTCCAGTACAGATCCTACCGGAGGTAACAGAGATCACTTGGAGCCCTTCAAACCAGGTGAGAAACGCATCATTGCAGACATCAAGGGAATGGGAGTCATCAACCACATTTGGGTGACGATTGCGCCTCCACCTCCCACTTTGAGCAGAAACGACATTATCATTCGCATGTATTGGGACGGCAACGATTATCCTTCGGTAGAGTCTCCCATCGGCCCTTTCTTCGGACAAGGCTGGGATGAGAGATACAACTACGCATCCTTGCCTCTTTCGGCCGGTCCTGAAAACGGTACCGGTCTGTCGTGCTATTTCGCTATGCCTTTCGAGAAGGGCGCACGCATTGAAATTGAGAACCAGAGCGACCGCAACATAGATGCTTTCTACTTCTACGTGGATTATCTGGAGATGGCGAAGCTTCCCAAGGACATGGGCCGCTTTCATGCCTGGTATAACCACAACCTGACTGAAGCACTTCCCGAAGGCGAGACGGAGTGGGGAGTTACCGGTGCCCAGAAGCCGAACACCACCGGCGAACGCAACTATGTGTTCATGGAAACCCAAGGCAAGGGACACTTTGTAGGTATCAATTACTATGTGCATTGTCCCACTCCCATGTGGTATGGCGAAGGTGACGACATGTGGTTCATTGATGGAGAAAAGGTTCCCTCGCTGATAGGTACAGGTACGGAAGACTTCTTCAATACGGCCTGGTGTCCTAAAGAAGCCTTCTCGCATCCTTACTTCGGTTATCCCCGTGTGAACAATGATATAGGCTGGCTGGGTCGTACCCACGTTTACCGATTCTTCATTGAAGATCCCATTTTCTTTGAAAAGAGCCTGAAGGGAACCATCGAACATGGCTCCAACAACAACTTGACGTTGGATTTGTCTACCGTGGCTTATTGGTACCAAGATTCGGCTGTGGCTCTTCCCGAAGCTCCTACAAAGGCACAGCGTGCTCCGAAACCTTTCATCAACCATGTTGATATACATCGTTGGCGGGATGCCTGGCGTAAGTCCAAGGGTAACAAAGCCACTCTGTGGGGCAACGAGTAAACTTTTGTAACGCTCTTTTTTTATACGTTCATAGGCTGATATTTATATCCGGGGTTTTGCCATTATATTGGCAAAACTGTGTCTCTATATTGGCAAAACTGTGCCACTATATTGGCACGACTATGGAAAAATAGTTCTACGGAGCAGCAAATTCAATAAATCATTAATAAAGGTACGAAATGAAGAATATTCCCAAAAAGCAATTTGCGGGCTGGATGCTGATGCTACTGTTGTGCATCAGTATCTCGGCATTTGCCCAGTCGCCTAAGAAGGTGACCGGACGTGTGATGGATGCACAAGGTGAGTTACTCATCGGTGTGAATGTGACGGAGGCGGCAGACCCTTCTAATGGTGTGGTGACGGACATCAACGGTACGTATACGATTACGTTGAAAGGTAATAAGCCGTCATTAAAATTCTCTTATATTGGCTTTAAGGATAAAGTGGTAGCGGTAGGCTCCAAAGGAGTGCTTGATGTAGCTTTGGAAGAAGATGTGGCAGCCCTTGACGAAGTGGTGGTAGTGGGCTTCGGAACGCAGAAGAAAGCTTCTGTGGTCGGCTCCATTACCAATATAGAGCCGGCCAAACTTGCCGCGGCTCCCAGCCGTTCGCTTAGTAACAACTTGGCGGGTATGGTTCCCGGTGTGATTGCGGTTCAGCGTAGCGGTGACCCTTGGTTCAATAACTCCGACTTCTGGATTCGTGGTATCAGTAGCTTTACTGGCAATACCAATCCGCTGGTATTGGTGGACGGCGTCGAGCGTTCGCTCCACGACATCGACCCTGAAGAAATCGCCTCCTTTTCCGTGTTGAAGGATGCTGCCGCCAGTGCCGTCTATGGTGTGCGCGGTGCCAATGGTGTAGTGATGATTGAGACCAAGCGCGGCAAGATTGGAAAGCCGCAGGTGAACGTCCGCTTCGAACACTCCTTTACGCAACCCATCAAGATACCCGACTACATCGGCAGTGTGAAGTATCTGGAACTGATTAACGAAATGTATGCCGAGCAGGGTAGAAACCCGTTTGTAAGCGAAGCCACCCTGCTGAACTACAAGAACCAGACCGACCCGGAACTCTATCCCGATGTGAATTGGTGGGATGTTATCTCCAAAGACCATGCAGACAACACAAAGGCGAACGTTAGTGTCAACGGTGGTACGGACATTCTTCGTTATGCGTTGGTGGCAGGATATTACAATGAGAACGGTATCATTGAACGCGACAAAAACCAGGAGTGGGACTCTTCCCTGAAGGTGAGCCGATATACGGTGCGTTCCAATGTAGATGTGAATGTGACTCCCACCACTTTGTTCCGCGCCAATGTGGGCGTATTCCTGCAAACTCGTAACGCTCCTCCGGGAGACACGGAAACCAACCAGGGCATTTTCTATCAAGCCATGCGTGTACCTCCCTACGTGCATCCGGCTATCTATGCCGATGGGCGCATTCCACGTGTGATGTACAAGGAGAACCCTTGGGCGTGGGCCACGCAGCGTGGATACGAAAAACTAAATCATAATAAGATTGAATCCTTAGTATCGTTGGAACAAGATTTGAAGTTCGTTACACCGGGATTGAAGTTCAAAGGAACCTTCTCTTTCGACAAGTTCTCGGCAACTTCCGTAACACGTTCCAAGAACCCCTATTACTACAATCCCGCCACCGCACGCGATGCAGAGGGCAACATCATCACTGATGTGCAGACCACCGGACAAGAGTTCCTGGGCTATGCAAAAGGAGCTGAATGGGGCGATCAGTCCATCTATCTGGAAGGAATGTTCTCGTACAACCGCATTTTCGGCAAAGTGCACGATGTGAACGCCATGTTCCTCTACAACCAGAAGGAGTATGACAATGGTGATGCGCTTCCCTATCGTACCCAAGGCATAGCCGGAAGATTCTCTTATACTTACGACAGCCGCTATGTTGCCGAGCTGAACTTCGGTTACAACGGCTCCGAGAACTTTGCCAAAGGCAAGCGCTTCGGCTTCTTCCCCGCCGTGGCGTTGGGATGGATTGTATCTTCCGAGAAATTCATGGAGCCGGTTTCCGATGTCATCTCCAACTTGAAGCTGAGAGCTACTTGGGGTAAGGCCGGTAACAGTAACATTGGTGGTAACAGACGTTTCGCCTATATTTCTACCATTGTCAATACCGGTTCGTACAGATGGGGTACAGATGCGGAAATCTATCGCCTTGGACGTTCGGAAGGCGAAATCGGTGTGAACAACTTGACATGGGAAACCGTGACCAAGATGAATGCCGGTATCGACTTAGGTCTATGGAATGGTAGCGTGAACCTCGTAGTGGATGTGTTCAAGGAAAAGCGCGATGACATCTTCATGCAGCGTAAGAATGTGCCTGGTTCTGCCGGATTCAACCGCCCTGTTTGGGCCAATTATGGCAAGGTCGAGAATCAGGGATTTGATGTGTCTTTGAATGTCAACCATAAGTTCAATAGCGATTGGGCCATTTCCGCTATGGCAAACTATACCTACGCACACAATAAGGTTGTGGAAATAGACGAACCTGCCGCCATCTTGGGTACATACCGTTCGCAAACCGGTAAGCCTATAGGGCAATTGTTTGGCTTGATAGCCGAAAGGCTCTTTACGGAAGATGATTTCGATGAAAACGGTATGCTTAAGGAAGGAATTCCGGCACAGAAGTTCAGTGATATGAGTAACCTACGTCCCGGTGACATTAAATACAAAGATTTGAACGGGGATGGTGAAGTGACCGCAGTAGATAAAACAGCCATTGGTGGTACACGTATTCCCGAGATTGTCTATGGTTTTGGAGCTACAGTAAGCTATAAGTCGTTCGATTTGGGAGTATTCTTCCAAGGAACAGGTAAAACCTACCAGCTCTTGGGCGGAGAGACCTGGTTGCCGGGTTCTTCCTTAGGTGCTGGTAACATCTATTCGAACATTGACGACCGTTGGACACCCGAAAATCCGAGGCAAGATGTATTCTGGCCCCGTATGGGAGACAAGGCTGTGGCAAACAATGAACAAGCTTCCACATGGTGGTTGCGTGACATGAGTTTCCTGCGCTTGAAGAATCTGGAACTTGGATATACCCTTCCGCAACGTTGGACTACCAAAATTGGCATCCGCGGCTGCCGTTTGTTTGCAAGAGGAACCAATCTGCTGACGTTCTCCAACTTCAAGCTTTGGGACCCCGAACTGGAAACTACCGATGGATTGAGATACCCACAGATGAAATCTGTATCAGTGGGTTTTAGCATCAATTTCAACAATTAATTAAGATACGAAGAAAATGAAAAAATATAAATCTATAGCAAAAGCTGTCTTATTGTCGTGCACCCTGGCATTGACAACGAGTTGCAACGATTTCTTGGACAAGGCTCCCGACGACCAGCTTACCATGGAGATGATTTTCACGGACAAGATAAGGACTGAGGACTGGTTGGCAGGTGTTTATTCATCCATTCCCAGCCCCATGTGGGGGTATTTCAAGGCACAAGGTTATAACATTATGGGCGATGATATCACTATTCCCCAAGATTGGTCGCCGTATGGATGGAGCAATGTGTATGCCTACACCACCGGAAACTGGAGTCCTATCTCAACATGGGACCCCTATTATTGGGTAGAATTACACAAGCGCATACGTTCCGGCCTTATCTTCTTGCAAGAGGCAAAAGTACTTCCGGAAAAAGACCTGAAGGAATCTTATGTCAACCAGATGAAGTACGAAGTCCGTTTCCTGATAGCCTACTATTACTCTTTGATGATTGAGTTGTATGGTGCCATACCGTTTACTCCCGGTGTGCTTGTTTCCGTCGATGCGCCCGAATCGGAGATGATGACTCCCCAAAGACCCTATGCCGAAGTGGTAGATTGGATTGACAAAGAGCTGCTGGAAGTGTCAGAGCATTTGCCCGCTGTCTATCCCAATAATACCGATTGGGGCAGGGCTACCTCTATCATGGCTTTGGCAATACGTGCCAAAACACTGTTATTTGCCGCAAGTCCATTGTTCAACGGCAATCCGGATCTCAAGGACTGGAAGAATTCGGAAGGAGAATTCCTCTTTGATGCCGAAGCCAAGCCGGAAAGATGGGAAAAGGCTGCCAAAGCTCATCTCGACTTGATAAAGGCAGCCGAAGCGGCCGGACATAAGCTGTACTATGAGTATAATGTGGATGGAAGTATCGACCCCTTCATGTCTTACTACAACATGTCGTTGAAACGCTTCTCAGAAGGCAACAAGGAGATTCTTTTCGGACGCCCCGAAAATGTGGACCTGAACTACTGGCAGGCTCATCATCTGCCGAAAGGTATCGGTGGAAATGCCGCTATGGGTGTTACTCAGGAACTGGTGGACGCTTTTTATATGAAGAACGGTGAAATGCCTATATTGGGATATAACGAGGATGGTTCGCCCATTATCAACCCGGAATCGGGGTATGTGGAAAACGGATTCTCTACCAATACAGAGTATAGAACCACGAAGTGGCCGGGCGGTGGACCTTCGAACCTTGCCAATAAAGAAACCGGTGTAAGCCCGGTAACAGAAGAAGGTACCTACAACATGTATTGCAACCGGGAGCCTCGCTTCTATGTTTCCGTCATCTATAATGGCGCATGGCTGGGAGTTGATAACCGTCGTGTGGACTTCCTTCAAGGAGGCCGTGATACGGATATGACTTTCGACTCTCCGCAGAACGGTTATAATGTCCGTAAGCGAATCTCTTTGGATGTACTTCCCAGAGATGGAAAGTATGTATATCAGCCGGGTATCTTATACAGAATGGCTGAAGCGTATTTGGGCTATGCGGAAGCATTGAACGAGTCTTCGCCAGCTCCCACTCCCGATGTATATAAGTATGTGAACTTGATTCGTGAACGTGCCGGAATTCCCGCTTTGAAGGAAGGGCTGAGTAAGGAAGAAATGCGTGCCGCCATTCAGCAAGAACGTCGGGTAGAGTTCAATTGTGAAGGTATCCGTTTCCATGACCTCCGTCGTTGGAAGATTGCCGACAAATACCTGGGCGGCAAGCTTTATGGTATGAATCATGACGGTTCTGAGAAGAGCGATGATGTGAACAATCCGAAGGCTTTTTATAAGAGAACTTACTACAAGAGCCGTACCTTCAACAAAAGAATGTATTTATGGCCCGTTCCGCAGGCTCAGATGGACATCAACCCCAATTTGAGACAAGCTCCCGGATATTAATAAATAATTAGAGAACAAGTATGAAATCAATAAAATTCATTTTTAGTGCGATGACATTGGCATTTGCTGCATTGACATCCTGTTCGGATGATAACAGTGTGGACTTGTCCAATCGTAAGTTTGTACGTATTGACCAATCATCGGTTTATTTGGAGATTGACGAAACTGCCACAGTTACCGCTTCTGTTGATGACCTGGCAGGCGATTCCTATCAGTTGAAGTGGAGTGTCCTCAACTCCGATGTGGCTACCATTGAAGGTGTGGAAAATAATGCAGCTGTAATTACACCTGTTGCTGTTGGAAAAACGGTCATCAAGGTAGAAACGGCTGATGGCAAGTTGTGCTACTTTAGCGACTTGACTGTTACCAAGACTCCTAAGACGTGTTACATTGACTTTGGTGTCATTGATTCTCCGGCTCCGTTTAACAACTATAGGAATCCCAGAGACCCCGGATTGGTAAATATGCTCGACCATAGAGGTCGTCCTACTACTTTCGGCATCGAGGTGGACAAACCGTTTTCCGGAGAATTGGCTCGCGGTTTGAATAATAATTTGGGTCTTCCAAAAACAGCTTCTGAGGATATGTTTTTCAGCGACGGTATTGCTATTCCGCTCAGTGGATTTAAGGTGACAGGTCTCTCTCAAGGAACAAAATATACGTTCAGTTTCTATGGTCACATCAATGACCGTGGAACTGAAACCGAGTTCCATGTAATCGGAAAGAACGATGGCGTTGCTTATTTGGTTAATGACGATAATTTCGATAGAACGGTAGAGATTAAGGGTATTGAGCCTAATGACGAAGGTGTTGTTTATATCGAAATGAAACCGGGCCCGAACAATGTACAATGGGCCAAATTCTTTGGCGTAAATACCATGGTACTTTCAGAAGAGTAGAATTGATGTGGTTTTATAGACCATAATCTTTTCTATTGAAATAATACTGTCAGTGAGGAGAGATACCGTTTAAACAGGCATTCTCTCCTTGCCTTTTTAAAAAACATATAGTAAAATAGTTTATGAAAATTAATTTGAAAGAAGTTTCTGTTTTCTTGTCTGCCATTCTATTGGCAGGCTCGTATGCCGTGGCTCAGAATCCATACAGATGGACGGATGAGCTGGAGTTATTGAAAAGAGTGGATAAATTGCCGGAGTATCGCACTGGCTCTTATGTGGAGCAGTTCTCGAGTTACGACCGTACCGGAGGCAATGATGATGGTTTTGCGGGTACTTATTCTTTCCTTCGTAAGGAAGGTGATAAGTTGGTGATTGCTGAGATGGAAGGCCCCGGAGTCATCAACCGAATCTGGACTCCTACACCGACGGACAATATGCTCTATTTCTATTTTGATGGACAGAAAGAGCCCGGTCTGAAAATAAAGTTCTCGGATTTGTTTTCCGGTAAGGTTTATCCGTTTACAAAGCCCGTTTGTGGTAATGAAATCGGTGGTTTTTATTGTTATCTGCCCATTACGTACAAAAAGTCCTGCAAAATTGTTTTCGATGGACCTAAATTGGAATTCATTCAGATACAATACCGTAACTTGCCGGAAAAGAAGGTGGAAACCTATACCGGTGAATTCTCACAGCAGGATAAGGATTTGTTGGCTGAGGTGAATAGAATATGGGCTGACTTGTCTCCTGCTGTAACGAATTATACCTTTGGAAAATCAGCTGGTGTACAGACGGAAGAAAAGGTATTTACACTGAGTCCGGGAGAAGAAGTTTCTTTCTTTGAGATGGCAGAACCGGGACGTATTGTAGGTATGTCGATTGATGGCGGAACATCTTTCGAAGGTTTATACAAAGATGTGATTCTTTCAGCTAAATGGGATAATGAGAAGGTGGAGGCTATTTATGCCCCCGTTGCTGATTTTTTTGGATATGCCTATGGAAAAGGAGCAATGCGGAGTATCTTAATGGGTAAGCAAGGTACTTCCAACTACTGCTATCTGCCAATGCCTTTTGACAAGTCAGCTTCTATGAAGATGATTTATAAAAAGAGAGAAGGTATTCAGCAATCTCCTATTTCTGTAAACGTTAAAGTGTACTATAACAGTAATAAGCGTAATGTGAAGGAAGAGGGTAAGTTCTATTCTGTATGGCGTAGAGAGAAAACTCCTCTCGGCATTTTCCATAAGTTTGCTGCACAAAAAGGAAAAGGACATTATGTAGGAACCATCCATCAGGCACAAGGCCTGCGTCCGGGAATGACCTTGTTCTTCGAAGGGGATGACAGCACTTACGTAGATAATAAAATGCGTCTGCACGGCACTGGCTCCGAAGACTATTACAACGGTGGCTGGTATGCTTTATTGGATCGTTGGGACAGAGGAAACAGCCTCCCCCTCCATGGTTGCCTGGATTATTCGCTTCCGATGGCCAGAACCGGTGGATACCGTTTCTTCTTGGCCGACAAAATGTCCTATGAGAAGGAAATCTATCATGGAATGGAACATGGTGAAGTAAAAAATAATTTTCCGGTAGATTATACATCTGTTGGATTCTTCTATGCAGCCCAGCCATTGCAAGGCAGAGAAGAGCCTACTGCTGAATTACGCACTGTATATCAGCCGACAGAACATATCTATTTCCCTCAACTGATGCAGCTGAGTCTTGGTGGAGGTGTCCAGGTAACAAATGAGCGTGGAATCCGTATGACCACCCAGCATGGAGGAGTAGTGCGCATCATGCTGAACGATGTGCCCGAAGGAAAATATAAAGTGCTGATAAACTATTTTGAGAAACCGAATGGTGCCGACTTCCAGGTTTGGCAACGCCAGAAGCAACTGTCCGGATGGATCTCTACTAAGAAGGACAAAGAAGTGTCTAAAGACAGAGTACATGTAGGAGACATCAATTTGACGGAACAAACCAATTCAGTCACTTTCCATGTGAGAAATAATAACGGTGGGGACCAGTTTGAACTGGGACTGATTATCCTGGAAAGAATAAAGGAATAGATGTGGGAATGTGTACTTGTATATGGAATTGATAAGAATGAGAACTAAACAAATTTTACTGTTCGGGCTTGTTACCTGTAGTTTGACGGGCAATATGGCTTGTAAGGATGCTGATAGTGAAAAAACGCTGTGTATTGATAATGTACGTATGATATCCCGTGTCACGGGTGATCCTTTGCCGGGAGATACATTGCTGAATCCCAATAATACCGGACCTGACTTTGATGTATATGGAACGGATTTGGGGTTAATGTGGCATATGGATGGAAACCGTGTGGGCATGTTTTTCGGAGATACCAGTGGAGAAGGTTTTGTCGTGAATAAAAATGGTGGCAATGGTTCCAACTGGCGTTCCAACGTACTGGCTTTTTCATCGGATACAGAGCTTACAGACGGTCTTAAAATAGATTCAATGCTGCTTGATGCCGATGGTAAGGCGCTTGAGGTATGTGCGGGCGGTAAGACGAATCCGGAGGTATACCAGACTTCCATCCCTACGAGTGCTATTCGGGCCGGTAAAACGGATTGTGTCCATATTATGAACATCTATGATTGGGGAGCGCCTCATGGACGCTGGCTTACCAATTTTTCTTCTGTCTATACTTCCAATGATGACGGTCGGACATGGGAGCGGCGTGAAGAGGTGACTTTTTCTCCCGACAGTCATTTCTCGCAAGTGGCTTATGCCAAATGTGACGGATGGATTTATATGCTCGGCACACAGGCCGGACGTGGTGATGCTGCGTATCTGGCGCGTTTCCTTGAGAAAGATCTTCTGGATATGAAGGCCTATGAATACTGGAACGGTGAAAGTAAAGAGTGGATACGTGGAAATGAGGCTGCCGCTACTCCGGTATTGAGAGGTCCCGTAGGAGAAGCGTCGCTGATATGGCACAAGAAGTTTAAGCGTTGGATTCTGACTTATAATTATGATCCGAATCATGACGAGAATCCTTTGACCAAAAGGCATGCCATTCTTTATTGTACATCGAAGGATCTCGTCCAGTGGAGCGAGCCGAAAGTATTGGCGGAAGCGGACAGATATCCAGCTTTGTATTGCGCTTACATACATCCGTTGAAAGACAATGATGACCAGCTTTGGTTCATCATGTCCATGTGGGGGCCATACAATGCTTTCCTGATGTGTGCCGATATGAAGCTGGAATAATAATCACTTGACTTGAATTGGATATGAAGCTTAGGAATTTATTTTTATTAATAGCTCTCTCGTTACCGGTTTGCTTGTCTGCACAGACAAGCAAACAAATCTATCTGCAACGAGCCGATTCTTTGCTTCAGCAGATACTTACTCTCTATAAAGTGGAGAAGTATGGCCTGCTGACGGAAACTTATCCAAGAAAGCCGGAGCAGAGAATTACATATACGGCCAATACCGGCGCTGTTGTTAACCAGCAGGAGGTCTCTTTCTTGTGGCCTTATTCAGCCTTGGTATCCGGTTGTGTTTCTTTGTATAAGGTTTCCGGGCAAAAGAAGTACAGAAAACTGATGGACCGGCAGATAAAGCCGGGACTGGACCTTTATTGGGACTCTACCCGGATTCCCCATTGTTACCAGTCGTATCCGGCTTTTGCAGGTCATAATGATCGTTATTACGATGACAATGACTGGGTGGCCATTGATTTCTGTGATTACTATGAACGGACTGGTGACAAGGAGTATCTGGAAAAAGCCATCCAGCTGCATGACTATATTTATTCCGGATGGTCCGAAGAGTTGGGGGGAGGAATCTATTGGTGCGAACAGAAGAAAGAATCAAAAAACACTTGTTCGAATGCTCCGGCTACTGTTCTTTGTATGAAGCTGTTTAAGTTGACTAAGGATGCAAAATACCTTGAGCAAGCTAAGAAGACCTATCAATGGACCCGTGACAATCTTTGTGACCCTTCTGACTTTGTATATTGGGACAACAAGAATTTGCAGGGAAAAGTGGATCCGGCCAAATATACTTATAACAGCGGGCAGATGATTCAGGCCGGTGTACTTCTCTATCAGGTAACTGGAGAGAAGCATTACTTGAAGGAAGCGCAGCAGACAGCCGAGGGTGCCTGCCGTTTCTTTCTGAAGGTACAGCCTATCGCAACAGGAGAGATGAAATTCTTCCCGGGAACTCCTTGGTTTAATGTAATCTTGTTCAGAGGTTTGAAGGCGCTATATCTGGTGGATAGGAATGAGGCGTACATAAAGACCATGATTGAGAATGCGGATTATGCCTGGAACTATACGCGTGATGAGAATGGCTTGTTTAGTAATGATTGGTCGGGAAACAGAAAAGAGCAGTTCAAGAGTCTACTGGAGAATGCCTGTATGATTGAGCTTTTCGCCGAGATCAGCGAATTGCAATGAATAAAACCTTTAAACACAATAAACAATAAATAAACAGAAAATGAAAAGACAGATTGCAGTATTGGTATCCGCCTTGCTAATGGGTGGCGGTACCTATGCTCAGAATGGTGCTCAGGCGCAAAGACCGAAAGCCTACATGGTGTCTGATGCACATTTGGACACACAGTGGAACTGGGATATCTAGACCACAATAAAGGATTATGTATGGAACACGATCAGTCAGAATTTGTTTCTGCTGAAGCAGTATCCGGAATACATCTTTAATTTTGAAGGTGCGGTCAAGTATGCCTGGATGAAGGAATATTATCCGGCGCAATACGAAGAGATGAAGAAATTCATAGAGAGCGGTCGTTGGCATATTAGTGGAGCCAGCTGGGATGCCACTGATACGCTGGTTCCTTCCATAGAGTCTGCGCTTCGTAACATCATGCTCGGCCAGGATTATTACCGGAAGGAATTCGGTGTGGAGAGCACGGACATTTTCTTGCCAGACTGTTTCGGTTTTGGCTGGACACTTCCTGCCATTGCGTCCCATTGCGGACTGATCGGCTTCTCCTCCCAGAAGTTGCAGTGGCGCAACAAACCGTTCTACGGTAACGACAAATATCCTTTCACTGTCGGCTTATGGCAAGGTATAGACGGCTCTACCATCATGATGACCCATGGATATGATTATAACCAACGTTTTGAGGACGGGGACCTGTCGGAAAACAAGGACTTGTTGGAATTGACCGGCCACTCTCCGCTTCACATGGTCTACCGCTATTACGGTACGGGAGACATAGGCGGTTCACCTACATTGGAGTCTGTACGTGCCGTAGAGAAAGGCTTGCAAGGCAATGGTCCGTTGCAGATTGTCAGTGCCACGAGTGACCGGATATATAAAGACTTCCAGCCTTACGCAAGCCATCCGGAACTGCCCAAGTTCAACGGTGAACTGTTGATGGATGTTCACGGTACCGGATGTTATACTTCCCAGGCTGCCATGAAGCTGTACAACCGTCAGAATGAGCTTTTGGGGGATGCAGCGGAACGCTCTTCCGTTGTAGCCGAATGGCTGAACCAGGCTTCCTATCCCGGAGCTGCATTGACTGAGAACTGGCAGCGTTTCATTTTCCATCAGTTCCATGATGACCTTACGGGAACAAGTATACCGCGGGCTTATGAATTCTCATGGAATGACGAGTTGATTTCCCTCAAGCAGTTCTCCGGTATTCTTACTTCCTCCATTGACGCTGTGGCAAGAAAGATGGATACCAGGGTGAAAGGGATACCGGTGGTGCTTTACAATGCGCTTGGATTCCAGGTTACCGATATGGCAGAGGTAGAGCTTGCCTTGCCAAAGGAACCGAAAGGGGTTGCCGTATATGATATGAATGGTCGGAAAGTGGCCTCCCAACTGCTGTCCTATGCCGACGGTAAAGCCAGACTCTTGATGGAAGCCGTTGTACCTGCTACCGGTTATGCGGTATATGATGTCCGCACATCCAGTCCGTCGGCTGATGCCCGGGTATTTGTGAATGCCAATGCATTGGAGAATTCTGTTTACAAGATAACGTTGGATAAGAAGGGAGACATCATTTCACTGTTTGACAAGAAGAATGGCAAGGAGCTGGTGAAACCCGGTAAATCCATTCGTTTGGCGCTTTTCACGCAGAACAAGTCCTACATATGGCCTGCTTGGGAAATCTTGAAGGAGACCATAGACCGGGAACCGGTTTCCATCACAGAGGATGTGAAGATGACATTGGTGGAGGATGGTGAGCTGTGCAAGTCACTCTGCATCGAGAAACGTTATGGAGAGTCACTCTTCAAGCAATACATCCGCTTGTATGAAGGCAACCGTGCCGACCGCATAGACTTCTACAATGAGGTGGACTGGCAGTTGTCCAATGCCTTATTGAAGGCCGAATTCCCTTTGAACATAGCAAATACGGAAGCTACTTACGATTTGGGACTTGGAAGCGTGAAGCGGGGCAACAATACGGAGACTGCCTACGAAGTCTATGCACAGTATTGGGCCGATTTGACTGACCGTAGTGGAAACTATGGTGTGTCTGTCCTGAATGACAGCAAATACGGTTGGGACAAACCGGACGACAACACCCTCCGCCTGACTCTGCTGCATACCCCCGAAACAGACAAGGATTATGCTTACCAGAATCGCCAGGACTTCGGTCATCATTGCTTTACATACAGTCTGGTGGGTCATGCCGGCGGACTTGACAAGGCTGCCACCATAGAGAAAGCGGAGATGTTGAACCAGAGGTTGAAAGCTTTCCGTACCGACAAACACAAGGGTACGTTGGGTAAGGAGTTCTCTTTCGTCTCTTCCAATAACCGTAATGTCATTATCAAGGCATTGAAGAAAGCCGAAAACTCGGATGAGTATGTAGTGCGTGTCTATGAGATGGGCGGTGAGAAGGTGCAGGATGCGGTACTTTCTTTTGCAGGCGAAATTGCCAGTGCCTGCGAAGCGGATGGCACTGAAAAGAGTATCGGTTCGGCCGAATTCAGTGGAAACGGGCTGTCTGTAAGTATAAAGCCTTATTCTGTAAAGACATTCAAGGTACGTTTGAAGTCATCGGGTGAAGACGCCTATCAATTGCAGTATGCCTCTTTGCCGCTGTCCTATAACTATAAATGTTCATCATTCAACGAGTTTCGCGGCGAAGCTGATTTTGAGTCGGGCTATTCGTTTGCGGCAGAACTGTTGCCCGAATCCCTGGCTGTAAACGGGATTCCTTTCCAGCTCGGCGAGAAAGATGCCGCCAACGGAATGACGTGCAATGGTGATACTATTGTTCTACCGGAAGGTAAAAAGTATAATAAACTGTATTTTCTGGCTGCCGCTACGGACGGGGACTATGCCGCCACTTTCCGGTGCGGAGGGAACAAGAGTGAGGTCATTGTACCTTCCTATACCGGATTTGTCGGACAGTGGGGACATTCGGGACATACCAAAGGTTATCTGAAGGATGCCGAAGTGGCTTATGTGGGAACTCACCGCCACTCTCCTACAGCCGATGAGGCCTATGAGTTTACCTATATGTTCAAGTTCGGTGTTGATATTCCGACAGGTGCTGCCAGCCTTATACTTCCGAAGAATGAAAAGGTTGTTCTTTTTGCTGCCACATTGGTGGAGGAAACTCTGAAACCCGTCCAGGTTGCCACTAGCTTGTTCCATACAGCCATCCGTGACAATGAGATGGAGTTGAACAGTGTGGAGGTGGAAAAAGAAAATCTGTTGAAGGGCGCGAAGATTATCGCCTATTCCGGCTATTTTAATGATAATGAGAAGCCCGAACGCATCGTTGACGGGGATGTCGATACCAAATGGTGTGAAGTGGGAAGTGCGTTGAACTATGTGGATTTTGATTTGGGTGAGGCGAAAACTGTGAGCGGTTGGAAACTGGTGAATGCAGGCCGTGAGGACAAAGGGTACATTACTTCCGCTTGCTTCCTGCAAGGCAGAAACAGCCAGACTGAAGAATGGAAGACACTTGACAATATAGATGGAAACCGGCAGAATGTCGTATCACGTATGATTGACACTCCGGCGCAGGTACGCTATGTACGCTTGATGATAACCCGTCCTATGCAGCATGCAGGAGGAAAGGTGTTACGCATCAATGAGATGGAGATTTACTAAAATAATCGGTTATGATGAAAAAACTAGTTTTTGTAATTCAGTTGATATTTCTCTATAGCGGTTTGGCTATGGCCGACCCGGTTATCTCTCTTAAGACATTGTTGCATGAGATGACAGACCGTTCCGTGCTGGCGCGTTGGCCCGAAAATGCCTATACGTGTAAGCAGTTCAGCAGCTACGACCGTAGTTCGCATAACATGACGGATAAGCGTGCCTGGTTTGGTAATTTCGACCAAGGACAGTTTATCCGCCAGGAAGAGAACGGAGGGAGGACGGAATATGTGATGATGGATGCCGAAGGCCCCGGTGCCATAGTTCGTTTCTGGATGACTTTCTCCGGCATAAATCGGGGACAAGGGACTCTGCGTATCTACATAGACAATGAGGAAAAACCGGTAATTGAAGGCAATGTACGTGATATATTGAGCGGACAAGTCCTTTGTGGAGAACCTCTTTCAACTTCAGTACCCGATGAGGCTCCGATGGAAGAAAGAGGGCATAATTTATATTTGCCAATACCTTATGCCAAGCGGTGCAAGGTGACTATCGAATCGCCGGACTTGAAGATTACTCCGGAGGGGAAAATTGAGAGTAAGACCATTGTATACTATGCTATCAATTACCGCACTTATACTTCTCCGGTCAAGGTGATTTCTTTCTCGGCCAAAGAGTTGAAGAAGAATGCCCGGCTGATAGCTGCTGTCAATAAGAAGCTGTCGGAAGGAACACCTGGTATTGATACTCCGCTTGCGGGAAGAGAAAGTACGCTCAATCTGGCGGCTTCTCTGGCTCCGGGTGAAAGCCGTAGTTTTACGATTGACGGCTCTCGTGCCATTCGTCGTCTTTCGATGCGGATTGATGCGGATGACCGTCGCCAAGCACTTCGCTCTACGGTCTTGTCCCTTGCCTTTGATGGGGAACAGACTGTCTGGGCTCCGGTCGGTGAGTTTTTTGGGGTAGGCTATTATCCCGTTGCAACTGGTACGTGGTATACGCGGGCCGTGCAGGATGACGTGATGAGTGCATGGTGGGTGATGCCTTTCGAGCGGAACTGTACGATTACCTTGACCAATTATGGGGAACAGCCGGTGGAAATATCCAAGGCGGCTGCAGTTAGTGGAAAGTGGCAGTGGGATGAACGTTCCATGCACTTTGGTACCACATGGCAGCAGTTTACGCATATCCATGCCCGGGGCGATGAGTTTGCCCAGGACCTTACGTTTGCCGATCTTAAGGGTAGGGGCGTGTATGTGGGAGATGCGGTTACTGTCTATAACCCCAACTTGGGTTGGTGGGGAGAAGGTGATGAAAAGGTGTATGTGGACGGTGAAACCTTTCCGTCACACTTTGGAACGGGTACAGAAGATTATTATGGCTATGCCTGGGGGCGCTATGAACCGTGGATAAACCATCCTTTTGTTGCCCAACCCATAGGAGATGGTTGTTATGCTCACATAGGTTTGGCGCAGAATACCCGTGTCCGCAGTTTGGATGCGATTCCGTTTACTCGGAGCCTGCGCTTTGACATAGAGTTATTCGACTGGTCGAATATACACCTTAATTATGCTCCGATAACCTTCTGGTATATGCTTCCCGGAGGCGAAATACAGCCGAAACCCTTTGTGAGCGATGTACGCGAACGGGTTGCCAACCAACCGTCGGATATTTTCGGTTCAGGGATGAGTCTGGTTGTGGAAGGCGAAGCCATGCAGCCTCGTCCGGGGCATACAGGCTCCGTTGAATTGCAGACCAACTTCCATCCCTTGTGGAGTGAGGGTATGCAACTCTATTGGAAAGATTTCAAACCGGGAGATAAGCTTTCACTGGCTTTTGACAGTGAAGTGGAAGGAATTTATTATGCGAAAATACAGTTTACGGTAGCACCTGATTATGGTACGTTTGCCCTCCGTGTAAATGATAAGGTGATTACTCCGGAAATCAATCTGACCAATGAAGAAGTGTCTTTGCTTCTGGTGAATCTTGGGCAGGTCAATTTGAAAAAAGGAGAGAATGAGTTGCAGATTGAGTCGGCTGCACTGGCTTCGGGACATGATACCGGTTTCTTTGGGATTGATAAGTTGACTCTTCGCAAATAATTCTGTAGACGTCTCTATCGCAGGGATTGTACTTGTATGGATAGCTTTGGATAAATAAAAGTCCAAGGCTATCTTTTTTGTATCAGTTCTTTTTCTATGATAAAATGCTATCTTTGTCCTCAAAATAATAGGTAAGATGAAACTTCGTTCACTCTATATCCTTTCTATTGTAGGGCTGCTACTGGTAATTGTGGTGCAGATTGGTGGTATGATGTATGCTTACGACAATACCAAGAAAGAGGCGGAACGCGCACTGAACGAATGTTTTCGTCTGGCTTTTATCGAAACGGTGGACAACGAGATTAATAATTTACCGTTTCCTGACATGACTATCCCTTTTTACTCGTATCTATCCAAAGACAGTATCAGGTCTTTCGAAGATGAGATGTTTTTAAACTATCAGCAGGCAGCTTCCTTTCTCGAAGATGTATATCATGTCGCCATTCCATTAGATGTGATGGCGAGGTTGGTAGAGAAGAAACTGAAATGGAAAAATATAGACCGGACTGTAAATATCCGTCCTGCGACGGACAGAAGCAAGCGTTCGGTATATGTACGGTTCAAGTCTGTTCTTTCGGAAAAAGCCTGGTTGAATGAGAAGAAAGGAGAGGCCATTGAAGCTGTCATGTTTTCTCCTTTTATACCGCTTGTCAAGGATATAGTCTTTTTGTTCCTTCCTACGCTTCTCTTGGTTGTTTTTCTGGTGTACAGTTGGGCCAGGCAAATGGATTCCATACTTAAACAAGGTAATGATATTGAGAAGCAGCGGTCTGCTTTTTATGTGCTGGCAGAGAAGATGAGGTTGCCGATAGGTGAGGTACGTAGTCAGATATCGGAGAGCCGGTGGGCAGATATAGAAGCCTCGGGGCAACATTTGCTGGACATGACAGAACATACGCTTACGGGAGCTAAGCAAAGCGAACGGCAGCGGCAGGTGCGCAAGCAATATTCTTTTAAAGTCTTTTCGATTGTCGGGTTGATTGCCGGCTGTCTGCTGATGGTAGTCTGGTTTGTCTATCTGTACCGTGCTTCTTTCAAAGAAACTGCCTATCAGGTAAATGATTGTTTTGAAGCAGCTTTTTATGACGAGGTCTTGAAACGCCGCCTTTCTTTGCTCTACGAACAGACTGATAGGGATGGAAAGGATGAATGGGAAGAGAGTGTTGAATCGCCTTTTGCAAAGGAGCAAAGGGAATTTCTGGAGAAAGAGCAGTCGAAGTATAAGGTGAACCGCTTTGGAGTGGTACATATGTACAATCCGGTCGATTTGAATTATCGACTACGCTCTGCTTTGATTATGCAGCGCAGCATCAATGAAAGCGGAATGGAACTTCCTCTCTCCGTGCAGTACCTCGATTCTGCTTTTGCTTCCAGGTTGGAAGCCTTGGGAATGACCTATAAGAGTGGTATCCGCCAGTACTACGCTCCCTCCGATAGTACAGTGGTGGAAGCAGGATATGCCTCGGCAAAATATCAGGATATTTCTTCCCGGTTTATACCGTTGAAGGAGGACAGCATCCTTTGTATACAAGGTGTGGTGAAGAATCCGTATCGCTACGTCATAAGTTCCGTATGGTATCTGTTTCTGCCTCTTTGGGTGATGTTTTTGGTGGTGTTGGACTGTATTCTCGGCCAGGTGAAAGTTTTGCGTACACAGCGGCATTTGGAGCAATTCCAGAAGGATTTTACTTATGCTATGATACACGACATGAAGTCTCCTCTGAGTTCCATCCTGATGGGAGCTCATATTCTGAATAGCGGCAAATTGTCCGGTAAGCCTGGAAAAGAAGAGAAATACCGGCAGGCGATGATGGAAGAGTGTGAGCATCTGCTTACCCTTTCCAATCGTGTACTGGTACTTACCAAGCTGGATGAGGGACATTTGGAACTCCATCAGGAAGAGGTGCCTTTGCGGCCTTTACTTGATGATATAATTGCCAAAATTTCTCTGAAAACCAGCAAAAGGGTAGAATTTACGACCGTTTATCATCGTTGTGAAATGGTGTATGCCGATGCCTTCTGTTTGCGTGAAGTGTTGGGCAATCTGCTGGACAATGCCATTAAATATTCCCATGAAGAGGTAAAGATAGATATTATTTGCGAATCGGAGAAAGGCTTCTGCAAGATAAAGGTGTGTGACAACGGATTGGGTATTCCCTTAAAAGACCAGTCTCTTATCTTCAACCGTTTTGAACGTTCTGCAGCAGTCGGGCGAAGTGGAAGGGGCGGTGCTGCAGGTTTTGGTCTGGGCCTGAATTATGTACAGCAGGTGATGCTGGCACATGGCGGCAGGGTAGAAGTGGAAAGTGAAGAGGGGTGCTTCAGTGAATTTACACTCTACTTTCCTATTGAGACTGTATAAATTTACCACACGTGGAAATTCAATCCTTCTGATTTGTCAGTAATATAGGAGCCTCCACCGAATGAGCGTAATTGCCAGAGGATGTAAAGGTCGTCGAAACTCATGACAGCCAGTAATATTCCAAATCGTGTGACATCATAATTGCCACTTGTCATACCATATATAAGGGGCAATATACCCAGTAGCAGGAAGGGCAGCAGGCATGTGATGCGATATTGCCACATGCGTATCGGCGAAAACAATCTGAACAACAGTTTATGTAGGAATAGATTTACCAGGACAGCTGCCAATATACACATGAAGAATCTGACCAGCGATAGATGGCTGGTTGTTTCTCCATGTATCGACTGAAACAGAATCAGCATTGGTACTGCAAATACTATGGCAGCTATGATGCCGTATTTATTAATCCTCTTGCCCGAAACTACTATCTCTGTCCCTTTTCGGCTTTTTGTTATTGAAATATCTGCTTTCATAGTGTGGATTTTTTGTATTGATGTTGCAAAGGTAGAGTGGGGCACATGCTTCATAAGTTATCGCTACGTTAATATTAGGTTAAGAGGCGTTGTTTTCCTCGTTTATTTTATAGCAATATGACTGTTGCATTCATTCTTTTCCTTATTTTTGCAATATATAATAAACGCATTATGATAAAGTTATTGTTGGTAGAAGACGATGCAAGCTTGAGATATATAGTTCAGGGCGGGTTGGAAGATATGATAGGCGGTTATGAAGTGATTGCTGCCGCCAATGGCGAGGAGGGCTTGAAACAGTGGAAAGAACAACATCCTGATGTGATAGTATCTGATATAGAAATGCCCGTTATGAACGGTTACGAGATGGTGAAGCGTATCCGCGAGACAGATGGGGAAACTCCGATTCTGTTCTCCTCTGCCCTGATATCTCCTAAAGATGTGGTAAAAGGTTATGAAATCGGTGCCAATAACTATATAAAGAAACCGTTCATTCCCGAAGAACTGGATGCACATGTCCACGCCTTATTGAAGCTTTCCAAAGGCGAAAAATCGAAAGACATGAGTCAATGCTACAAGATAGGCAAGGAATATGTGTTGGATGCCACACATGCCACTTTGAAACATGCTTCGGGTGTAAACAAGACTTTGACTGTGCGCGAGACAGGTTTGTTGCAGATGCTTTGTGAGAAGCGGGGAGACGTTATCCGCCGGGAAGCTATCTTGGATAAATTCTGGAATACGGAAGATGATTACTTTGCTTCCCGCAGCCTGGATGTATTTGTGACGAAACTTCGGAAATTTCTTTCGGAAGACGAGTCGGTAACCATTAAAACAGTGAAAGGAGTAGGATTGATACTGATAGAAAATTAATAATGTATCCTTCTATATTGCAATAATTTAGCAGTACATGTACTGTTCTTCTGGTTTATTTTCGTTATTTTTGTATAGCAGTATTATATGAATATAAAGAAGGAGGGTATATGTGTATAAAACGGAAAGTCAGTATCTCTTGTCTTGGTGGCCGTTTGGGAATCTGCCTGCTGTTGGCTTTTGTGCCGCAATTGCTTTTTGCGCAGGAAGACAGTGTACGTTTCATTCGTGACAGTATACAGATACAGCCGGAATTCAATGAATCTCTATTCTCTCCTTTTGAGCTTCCTTCTGAAAACTCTGCCCCTTCTTCCATGTTTCATCCGGAGCACTCCTATTCCCTGCCCGATTTTTCACTGAAAGAGTCTCTTCGTCTGCCTTATCAGACCAATCCTTCCCTGCTATTTCGGGGAGATTACAGTACAAGCGGTGTATTAAGACAGTTTCCTCACGGTATGTTATTCGGTTCCGGTGGGCAGACCAGCGTACCGGGTATCGGACGTTTCAACAATGCTTCCCTGGGATATCAGCATGCCTTTAACCAAAGGCTGACGCTCCAGCTTGGCGTAGATGCCATGAAGATAAATATGATTCATTCCACCGGGCAGGCTTTCAGTACTTCGGGAGCTTTGCGGTATCAGGCTTCGGACCGTGTAGCTTTTAAGGTTTTCGGTTCGTATGCCATAGGAAATACTTACGGGATGGATACCCACCGCTACGGTGCCACCATGTCTCTGGATATGTCCGAACGTTTTGGTATGGAAGTTGGAGTACAACGTTATTACGATGCTTATCGCGGTCGTTGGGAGACGGTTCCCGTTGTGATTCCCTATTATAATTTCGACAAGTTTAAATTAAGTCTGGATGTAGGTGGAATCTTGTATGAGATTCTGCGTAACACCGTCTTTGATAATAGAGGGGGCAGTGGCGGAGCGACTATTGCCCCACCACGTTTTCAGATGCCGCCATTGAGATAAGATAAGTATACATCAGCTTTTTGTAGGGACAATCATCAAACAGTTTACTACTGTTACATAATATTATTGCTAATGTAGAAATACTTTCATGATATTTCGTTTATTTTTTGTTTTGCTGTTCGTTTTTGTGCGGACAGTTGTCCGAAAATGGACATTACTATAAAATAGTTATTCTTTGATAATCAGTGATTTAATTCTTTGGCACGCAGATTGACTATATATAGGCGAAGGCGGTTATGAAACAACAACCTCCTCAGAGAAAGAAGTAATAACAATAAAAAATAACGATTATGAAAGCAACAGTATTTTCAAAAGCAGTGGTAATGATGGCAGTGGTAATGGCAAGTGTAATGAACTTTTCTGCAAGCGCGACAACTCCTGCCGATTATGTGAAAAACGAGGAGATGACCGGAGAACTGATGACCGCCAAGACTATCTTCCGCAATGAGGACGGACACCTTTTCCGTCACCTCCGCTACACTTACACTTATGACAGTGAGAACCGTGTGACGAGCAAGGAAGCTTTCAAGTGGGATAGCGTAAAGGAAGCCTGGGTGCCTTATTTCAAGCTGGATGTTGAATACACTGACAGTGAAGTTGAGTTGAACTATGCCCGTTGGAACAGTAGAACTAATGGTTACGACAGCTATACGCAAACTACCGTTTACGAACTGAATGACAGCAATGCGGCTTTGATGTTGGCAAGTACCAAATAAAGGATAATATATCAAATACAAAAGAGCCAAGTATCGTGAGGTGACACACCTTTGATACTTGGCTCTTTTTCGTTGAGGAAATGTATTATTGTTTCTCTGTTATCAGTCCGACAGCATAATTCAGCACTGTATCTTCATCCTTCATGAAATCTGCTACGGTTTGGGATACTTGATGATGGGGCGGTATGCCTATACCTTCCATGGGGAAACCTTTAGAAGAGACGTCCGGCTGGCGGGTAGGGATACGGAAATAGGTCCGCTGTTTGGTACAGAAAGGACGGGGGCCATTGCCGGTATCCCCTCCGGTAGCTTCGCCGATGAGGGTGACATTTCCGCTTTCCTTCATGTCGAGTGTGAAGCTCTCGGCAGCAGAGAGCGTATATGTGTCGGTCAGCAGATAGATTTTACCTTTATAGGCGTCGGCTTCGGGCTGCATGATGTAGCTCTTGCTGACGCAGTGTGGTTGTGCTTCGCGGATGAAGTACTTGCAGATGTTTACTCCATTCATGCTGTTTCCTCCGCCGTTTCTACGTACGTCTATAATGAGGTATGGTAAATCCTTGACTTTGGGATAGACCGCCTTGAAATCTTCCATGACGGGGTTCATCATGGTTTTGATGGTAAGGTAACCAATGCTGTCTTGTAATATCCTGCTCTCCACAGTTTGTTCTTCGTTATCCGGAAAATAGTCCCTTTGTTTCAAGGGAAGGGTGACGGTCAGAGTATCGCCCCCTCTCAGCAGTGTATAGTTTCTTAGGGTGTCTGCATAACTACGGAACGCATCATAGGCTGTACGGAGCCGTCTGTGGGGGACGGTAGATGCTTCGGTATATTTTTCGTTCTGTTCAATCCATTGTTTATAGGGGAGTCCGTTGATAGCTATAATCCGGTCTTTGTCCTGGAAGCCGTATTCTGTCAGATAGTCATTGGGTTTGTCAACGAACAAGAAATCCTCTATAAAGGCTACGCGCTGATTGGCTGTGTACCTCTTGTAGCAGGTAATGGCGTGGGCGCATTGTAAGGCAGAGATGTATTCCTGCACTATCAGTCCGTAGTCTGTGGTGGTCTGCGCCTGGCGAACGCGGGCGTCACAAGCTTGATACAATGAATCCATATTCAGATGCTTGGCTTGGTATAATGAATAATTCTCCATGACAATCTGGTGTATTTCTTTGAAATCTTCTTCAAACTGCGAGGGGGTTAACGGTAGTTCCGCGATGTAGAAGTTTTCTACATCAATCTGCTTGTCATTATAGAAATAGTTGGCATAAACATACAAACCACACCAAATGGTTGCCAGTACAGCCATTACGATGACTATTACTTTTGAAATTTTTTTCAGAATCTTCATGTTTTATAGAGTTTAGTCGATATTTGCTTTTTCGGCAAAAATAGTAATAATTTTTGTTAATCTTATTTTTCTAACTCCTTATTTGCCAATAATGGTAACATGGAGGTAACTAACTGAGCTTCAAGTGCCTTCTTGTACGATGTCTGGTAGTTGGCTAACTTTGCAGCCGTAAATCAAAACATACTAAGGAGAAGTGATTATGAAGAACTATCAGAAAGTAAATGTGCCCGCAGGCGAGGCACGTGTCGAGTTGCACGATTCATTGAATCTGACTGGTGCAGAAGTATCTATCAGCAATTTGCCGGCTGGTGCAGGAGTACCTTTTGTGCATTCGCACAAGCAAAATGAAGAAATTTATGCCGTCCTCTCCGGACGCGGCACCATGGTGGTTGACGGAGAAACCGTAGAACTGCAGGCGGGTGACTGGCTTCGCGTGGCTCCGGCAGGAGAACGCCAATTGTCGGCTGCGGCAGACAGCGCCATCAGTGTGATTTGTATTCAGGTGAAAGCCGGCTCTCTGGAAGGCTTTACGATGACGGACGGTGTGGTGAAGTAAGAGGAAGTCACACAAGTAGAATTAAGGTGATAGGGGATGGTCTGTGGTGCAGGCTATTCCCTATTGTCATATGATGTGCAGTGATTTATTGACTGCGATTTGTTTTAAGTCAAAATAATCATATATTTTGTACTATACCTAAGAAAACAGACTATGTCAACTGATGCAATAAAACAGAAATTATGATTAAATTGAAGAAAGAGCATTGTTTCTGTCACATAACGAGGACCCAATCAAAGAGCTTAAAACTAAGAATTGAAAACATAATATCATGACCCAGCATAATGCCATCAAGCTTTTCGAAGCGAAGAAAGTCCGAACCGTTTGGGACGACATAGAAGAAAGATGGTACTTCTCAATAGTAGATGTGGTGACAGTCTGCTGTATGCCTATCCAGTTACGTCTCCGATAGATTGGAAAAGGAAAGATATAAGAGGAAACGTGTTTTCATTTTGTTCTTGTTTTGGGCGCAAAAGTAATAAATATCTCCGTTAACCTAACATTAACGTAACGATAACCTAAAAGCTTTTTACCACCTCCTATCTTTGCAATGTCGAAAGGGAACAACTCCCCCAAAGACAAGAACTTGAAACAAAATGTATAACTTAAAAAATAGAACCATTATGAAGACTTTAGTAATTTCAGCAATCATCGCAATGACCTCTTTAGTAAACGTAGTAAGCGCAGCAGCCGTTAACCGTACAGACAACTTTGCCTATAATACCGAAACCAACGACGGCCGTGTGGAAACACAAACCGTATTCAAAGTGGAGAATCAGAAATTCCTGCACCGCCACCTGAAGTACAATTACATTTACGACAACTCCGGTCGCATCTCCCAAAAAGAAGTGCTGAAATGGAACGAATCCACGCAAAGCTTTGAGAAGCACCACAGTCTTAACTTCTTCTATACGGACGACGTCACTGTGGAATACGCCCTCTGGAACGAGCAAAGCAATGCCTACACCGACATCAAGCAGAAAGCCGTCTATCGGCAGACCGACAGCAGTGTCTTGCGCTACCTCAGCTACGAATGGGACGAAAAGAACAATGACTGGAGCTTGACAGCAGACCATCACATGACGGATGAATCTGTGCAGCTATTGGCAGAGAAATAAGAAAACACGATTTCTATTCTATTTATTTTAAAAACCAAGACATTATGGCAATATTATTTCGCAAACACGAACGTTTAAGTAATTTGGCACAGAATTCTGTAAAAAGGTATATCCTACAATTATATATAAATACAGCAATCCGGCAAGACTGAAAGAAGTGGCAAAGGAAATCAGCACCATGTCCAGTGGGAGTGAGGGTAATTCCTATAGTGTGCTGAAAGTTATCTGAAGAAATCACTGTTGGCAGGTCGTATCGTGACTGAGTAAATTCTGAAAATATAGAGACTATGGGCCTCCTTTCTACACTGTGTGCGGGAGGGAGGCCTTCTTCTCTTCCAAAAATAACGGATTGCCTTTTTTGAACAAACAATTATAAATATCTTTGGAGCATTATTCACTCATTAAACTAACAGAAAACACCATGAAAGTCACAAACAAATCAACAGTGAGAGTAGGCGCGGCAGGAGTCGCAGTCATTGGAATTATAGTATTGTTCTTGGTCATGTTTGCCGTGGAGCGTATTGATTCGGGACAGACGGGCATCATCGTCAATCTGGCCGGTAGTGAGCGTGGAGTAGATGATGCCAAGGTGGAGACCGGATGGGTGGTTTACAACCGTTTTGCCAAGCAGCTATTCGAATATCCTGCATTTGCGCAGATTGTAGACTACGAACCTTTCGACATTCAGGACAAGAAGGGAACCATCTTCAAGACAGACCCTACTATAGAATACTTCATTGAGCGGGAGGATGCCAAAGTAGTTTTTCTACGCTATCGCAAGACTACCGAAGAATTGGAACAGAGTGTTATCCTGACGGAAGTGAAGAACGCTTATAAGGACGTGGCAGGACTCTATGAGACGGATTCGCTCATCAACAACCGTCCGGCTTTCGAGAAGGAGGTGGAGGCATTACTGAAGGAGCGTCTCAGTACCCGTGGCTTTACGTTTACCAACATACAGTCGTCCGTGAAACCCAACGATGTGCTGCAAGCTGCCATTGACGAAAAGAATACTGCTGTGCAGAATGCCTTGAAGGTGGAGAATGAAAAGAAAGCCGCTATAGCCGAGGCGGAAAAGGTAGTAGCTGCCGCCAAGGGTAAGGCAGATGCCAACCGTATCCTTCAACAAAGCATCACGCCGGAATTGATTCAACTAAAGGCTGTGGAGAAATGGGACGGGAAATTGCCGTTGTCTACCGGTGGAAATACGTTGCCATTCCTGAAGTTGCAATGACAATCTCTATGAGACCCCATTGGCAACTTGATTCTTTTGGGGAGGTACTGATTGTGTGCGCGGATAATCACAAATAAATCAAGCGGTAAGCCATCTATCTCTCTATTTGCTAAGATTTATTCGTCCGATACTTGTTGAATTATCGTCCGACAGCCGTTGAATTATCGTCCGACAATTGTCGGACGATAATTCAACGGCTGTCGGACGAATAAGTTTTAGTAAGCAAGAATTTAAAATGCAGTATTGCAGGAATTGTTGCTTAAATAGGGAATGTAGTAAATGGGAGACAACTGTTGCTCATCCTTGTTGGGATCGCATGAACAAGGTTTTCAAGAAGATAAAGGGCGTTTCGCCGAGTGAATATGTACTTTTGTAAGGGAAAAGGGGAAAGATACGAAAGGTATGGGCATAAAAAAAGGAGTACCGCTGTACTCCAACCTTTGTTAACCTTAAATCTAATACTATGAAAAACACATTGCAAAGGTACGAACTTTTTGCTTATCTCCAAATAAAGCAAATAAAAAAGACTGTTTTATAACATGTTTTAGGAAAATGCGTCTCTTTGTTAAGGCTTGCTAAGGTTTTGAAGCCTCTCCGTGGCTGTTTTCTAAAAAAGAATTATCTTTGTCACATTAAGTTTTGGGTCTTACTTGACGATTTCCTGCTCTCTTGGCTCAAAGCTTTGGAAATTAAAAATTAAAGACTTGTATGCACGAAGATATTGTCCTTACCCCGATGATGAAGCAGTTCCTCGACTTGA
The DNA here is from genome assembly GCF_025147485.1 of Bacteroides uniformis. Classification (NCBI taxonomy): domain Bacteria; kingdom Pseudomonadati; phylum Bacteroidota; class Bacteroidia; order Bacteroidales; family Bacteroidaceae; genus Bacteroides; species Bacteroides uniformis. The sequence continues at coordinate 1,307,938 of NZ_CP102263.1, forward strand.
AGGCAAAGCATCCCGATGCTGTCATGCTGTTTCGTTGTGGTGACTTCTATGAAACCTATTCCACCGATGCCGTCGTCGCGTCCGAAATCCTCGGTATTACCTTGACCAAACGTGCCAATGGCAAGGGGAAAACCATCGAAATGGCGGGTTTCCCGCATCATGCGCTCGACACCTATCTGCCCAAGCTGATACGTGCCGGCAAGCGTGTGGCCATCTGCGACCAGTTGGAGGACCCGAAGCTGACGAAGAAACTGGTGAAGCGCGGCATCACGGAGCTGGTGACGCCGGGAGTTTCCATCAACGACAATGTGCTGAACTACCGGGAGAACAACTTCCTGGCTGCCGTGCATTTCGGTAAGGGTGCCTGCGGTGTGGCTTTCCTGGACATATCTACGGGCGAATTTCTGACGGCGGAAGGACCTTTCGACTATGTGGACAAGCTGCTGAACAACTTTGCCCCCAAAGAGGTGCTTTTCGAGCGTGGCAAGCGGCTGATGTTCGAAGGAAACTTCGGCAGCAAGTTCTTCACCTTCGAGTTGGACGACTGGGTGTTTACCGAGACATCTGCCCGCGAAAAGCTGCTGAAGCATTTCGAGGTGAAGAACTTGAAAGGCTTCGGTGTGGAGCATCTCAAGAACGGTATCATCGCTTCGGGAGCCATCCTGCAATACCTCATCATGACGCAGCATACGCAGATAGGGCATGTCACTTCGCTGGCACGCATCGAGGAGGATAAGTATGTCCGCCTGGATAAGTTCACGGTGCGCAGCCTGGAGTTGATGGGGTCGATGAACGACGGTGGCAGTAGTCTGCTGAATGTGATAGACAAGACCATCAGCCCGATGGGTGCCCGCCTGCTGAAACGCTGGCTGGTATTCCCGTTGAAGGACGTGCAGCCGATTAACGAGCGGCTGAATGTGGTGGAATACTTTTTCCGCCAGCCCGATTTCAAAGAGTTGATAGAAGAGCAGTTGCATTTGATTGGCGACTTGGAACGCATCATCTCCAAAGTGGCGGTAGGGCGTGTCTCTCCGCGTGAGGTGGTGGCGTTGAAGGTGGCTTTGCAGGCGATAGAACCCATCAAGGCAGCTTGCATGGATGCCGATAATGCCAGCTTGAATCATATAGGCGAGCAGTTGAATATCTGCCAGTCTATCCGCGACCGTATTGACCGGGAGATAGACAATGACCCGCCGTTATTGATTAATAAGGGAGGTGTCATCAAATCCGGTGTCAGTGCCGAGCTGGACGAGTTGCGCCGGATTGCCTACTCCGGCAAGGATTATCTGTTGCAGATACAGCAGCGCGAGAGCGAACTGACAGAGATTCCCAGTTTGAAGATAGGCTACAACAATGTTTTCGGCTACTACATCGAGGTGCGCAACACGCATAAGGACAAGGTGCCGGCAGAGTGGATACGCAAGCAGACCCTTGCCAATGCCGAGCGCTATATTACCCAGGAATTGAAGGAATACGAGGAGAAGATTCTCGGCGCGGAGGACAAGATACTGGTACTGGAAACACAACTCTATGCAGAGCTGGTACAATCTTTGAGCGAGTTCATTCCTGCCATTCAAATCAATGCGAACCAGATAGCACGGTTGGACTGCCTGCTCTCCTTTGCCACAGCGGCGCGCGAGAACAACTATATACGCCCCGTCATTGCCGACGACGATGTGCTGGAAATCCATCAGGGACGGCATCCGGTCATTGAGAAGCAGCTCCCCATCGGCGAGAAGTATATTGCCAACGATGTGATGCTGGACAGCCAGACGCAGCAGATTATCATCATTACGGGTCCCAACATGGCGGGTAAGTCCGCTTTGCTGAGGCAGACGGCGCTGATTACGCTACTGGCTCAAATCGGCAGTTTCGTGCCTGCGGAGAGTGCCCATATCGGTTTGGTGGATAAGATATTCACCCGTGTGGGTGCCAGCGATAATATTTCCGTGGGCGAGTCTACCTTTATGGTGGAGATGAACGAGGCGGCGGATATCTTGAACAACCTTTCTCCCCGCAGCCTGGTGCTGTTCGACGAGCTGGGACGCGGTACTTCTACGTACGACGGTATTTCCATCGCCTGGGCGATTGTGGAGCATATCCATGAGCATCCAAAAGCGAAGGCACGCACCTTGTTTGCCACGCACTACCATGAGTTGAACGAGATGGAGAAAAGCTTCAAGCGTATTAAGAACTACAACGTTTCGGTGAAGGAGATAGATAACAAAGTCATCTTCCTGCGCAAATTGGAGCGCGGCGGCAGCGAACACTCCTTCGGTATCCATGTAGCCAAAATGGCAGGTATGCCCAAAAGCATCGTGAAGCGTGCCAATGACATTCTGAAACAACTGGAAACGGACAACCGCCAGCAGGGGATTTCCAGCAAACCGATGGTGGAAGTGGGAGAGACACGCGGTGGTATGCAGCTCAGCTTCTTTCAGCTCGACGACCCGGTGCTGTGCCAGATACGCGATGAGATACTGAATCTGGATGTGAATAACTTGACGCCGCTGGAGGCGCTGAACAAGCTGAATGATATTAAGCGGATAGTGAAAGGGAAGTGATTTTTGCTTATAGGAGAAAACGTGGAATTTCAGGACTTGTACAAGTTTTTGCACAAGTCTTGAAACTCCATGGTTAATAGTTTTTCATATAAAATTATTCTTCCAAGATTATCTCTAATTCTGCTATGGCAGCTTTCTTTCCTTTGTCATGGGCCGATAATCCCGATAGTTTCACATAGCGTGCCCGGCAAGGAGTAAATTCTATAGTTTGCGTTGCTGTACCTATATGGAAGGTGCCATAGGTAATGGGCTGCCCCCAATTTTTTCCATCTTTGCTTGCATATACTTCATAGGAAGCTATCCGTCCTTCTTCGCTATCTTGTCGCGGAGTGTAGCGGATACCCTTTATAGTGGCCTCTTTGGATAGGGAAAGATGTATCTCATGAGGGTAGGGAGCTATGTAGAATTGGTTGTGTACCGTGTGCCAATAGGTGTTTATGTTACCGTCTGCCGCCAGCTTCATGCTGTTGTCTGCATCGCTGTCTACGGAGACCACTATTTGTCTCTGGGATGCTCCGCTGCTCACATTCAGTTCGGCTGCCGAAGCCCATTTCCTGCCGTGCATTTCGGACAAGGGAACGAATTTGAAGTAACGGGCAGTGACGGGTGTTTCCAATGTTATGGTTTGGGCAGACGTCAGATTGGAGAATGTACCTTTGACGGTGCTTTCCCAATTTTTTCCGTCTTTGCTGAAGCTTAGCTCGTAGTCTTTGACGTGTCCGTTATCATTGGAATGTCGTGCTGTGTAGATGAATTTGTCCACTACCAGTAGGGAAGCCATGTCTACCACAATGCTGTGTGGAAACTCTGGAATGGGTTCGTGCCAACGGGTGTGCCAATACGTGGAAGGGTCTCCATCGATGGCGTTTTGCGCCTCTTCTCCTTGGCTGTCGCTGCTGGAGGAGACCACCTTCCATGCCGAGTGGTCTACGAATATGGGTAGTTCCATAGTAGTGACCAGGCTCTTGCCTAATTTTCCAGAAACAGCGTATGTTTGTATCTTTCCACCGTCAATGAACTCGAATGGAGCTGTGTATTCCCGGTATTCGTTACCGTTAAGGCTGTAGAAGATGGTCGCGTCCGGAGTTCCGGTACTCATTTGCAGGTAACCGTTGTTATCGCGTTCTACCATTACGGGCATGCATGCAGGCATCTGTACGCGTGCTTTCTTGGTAAGCTCACTTTGCGTGTAGCTTCTTTCCAAAGGCATCATGATGAAGCTGAATGCTACGGGAGTTGCTTGCAGTTCGTATTTTTTCATCGGGCCTGGACCGCAGCTTGCGTTGCCCAGAGGACGATTGTGGGCATCAAGACAAAGAACTGTCTCCTTGCGCATCGGGATGTCGTATTTGTGAATCAGTTTTTGCAGATGGTCGGGGTCTGCCATGTCTTGTGCTCTGACATGCAGGGCAGAAGCCGCCATTTGGTCGCCTGCCACGAAAACGAAGCCCATACCGTCGGCGTTGGTGATGGAAATCCAGCGTACCTCTTCATGGTTACCCATCTCCTGAGGCTTTACATAGTTCACCCATTGGTCGGATACTGTACTTTCGTATACGCCTATTGGGGTGGCATCCTTGCGGTCTACGTAGTTTTCCCATGGGCCACGTCCATACCAACGCATACGCTCGAAGCCTTCGGGCAGTTCCATTCGATAGCCCACACGCGGAATGATTTCGCTGTCGGATACCGGGATGATGACACTGTTCACCATGATGGAACCATCGGCATTTACGGTGTATTCTATTTCTGTGCGATACTCAAAACCGAGTTTACCTTTGTGGCAGTTCCGGATGTGCAGGGTTATTCTGTCCTCTTCTTGGTGGGTTTCCCATTTGCCGGTTTCCGCTTGCAGCTGGTAAAGGCCTTTGCGTTGCCAATCGCCACTTACCTGTTTATCGTTGTCGGTGGGAGCACGGAAGAGGTTCAGTTCGAGTCCTTTACTTATCAGGGGGATATTATTCAATGTATATGCCGATAAAGTTCCTTCTTCCTTGGAGAAGACAGCTTCAAAACGTTCACCTTTCACCACCAATGCGTCGGCAGTTTCGTTTAGATTGATGTTTCCTTTTTCGGGTACGAATATAGGTTTCTCGCTGCTTGATAGCTTGAATTGTTCGGTGGCTACCTCGTAGTCGGCTTTTGCCCATTCGGTATCTCTTTTTTGGCAGAAACTGAAATTGATAAAGTATTCTGCTCCGGGTACCTTCGTTGCGGGTATGTCTGGCAGGGTGATGACTTTGCTTGCCTGTGCTTCCAGCTTCAAATCTTCCAGATTGCCTGAGCAGACGGTCCTTCCATCTTCCGTTATTTCGTATCTCCCGTAGAGGTCTTCCATATTGGCATGGAATCGCTTGTTGCTGATTCTATATTTGCCATTCCCTAATGCTTCTATGCGGATGGGTTGATGTATCTTCTTCATTTCATAGGATTTGGCAGATAATGTACGGTCGGAGAAGATGACGCCGTTGGTACAGAAGTTACCGTCGTTGGGCTTGTCACCAAAGTCACCGCCTACGGCCATGTAGAAGCCTTTGCCGTCGGGAGTGGGCATACGCAGGCTTTGGTCCACCCAATCCCAAATGAAACCTCCGATGAGTGCCGGATAGCGTTCGTAGGTTTCCCAGTATTCCTTGAAGTTTCCTATGGAATTTCCCATGGCATGGGCATACTCGCATACTACGTGAGGTTTCACGATCTCGCCCTTTTGTATTTTCTCCAATCGTTCACGGCCTACGTTTTCCAGCCAGTCCACACTTGGGTACATGCAACTGGTCACGTCGCAGAAGGAACTGTTTCCCTCGTAGTGGGTGGGGCGGGTAGTATCCAAACGTTTGATGGCCTTTTCAGCAGTGGAGAAGTTGTTTCCGTTTCCCGATTCGTTGCCCATGGACCACATTACGATGGAAGCGTGGTTACGGAAACGTTTCACTTGGTTCTCGTTGCGCTCGGTGAATGATTTTTCCCACTGTGGCTCGTGTGAGAGACGCATTTCGCCGTGGCACTCTACATTGGCTTCTGCCAATACATAGATGCCATAGCGGTCGCATAGGTCGTAAAAGTAAGGGTTGTTGGGGTAATGGGAGGTACGGACAGCATTTACGTTCAGCGCTTTCATTAGTTGTACGTCCTTTTCCATCTCTTCTTTGGAGACGGTACGGCCATTCAATGGGCTGTGATCGTGGCGGTTGACACCTTTGAAAAGAGTGGGTTTGCCGTTAATCAGCAGTTGTCCGTTTTTGGCAAACTCTATTTCGCGGAAGCCTACCTTTACACTACGTAGGTCTGTCACTTTTCCCTTCTGTTTTAGGGTCAGGGTCAGGTTGTAGAGGCTGGGTGTTTCGGCTGTCCATTTCAGTGGGTTCTTCACATCGAATTCCAGATGGGTACTACCTATTTTTGTGGCGTGGATAGTGCGTGATAGCACTTCCTTTCCTTCTGTGTCGGAGAGCTTCACTATGAGTTCGGCAGAACTTTTCTTACCGGTGATTTCCACGTCCAAAAAAACTGTAGCATTACGATAATCTCCGTCCAAGTCGGTTCGGAAGAAGAAGTCCCTAATTTGCGTGCGTGGTGCTGACCATAGGAATACATCGCGGAAGATACCGCTGAACCGCCAGAAATCTTGACATTCAAGAAAACTTCCATCGGTGAAACGGTACACTTCAACTGCCAATGTGTTTTTTCCTTCTTGTAAATAGGGAGTCAGATTGAACTCGGCAGGTAAGTAGCTGTCTTCTGAATAGCCCACTTTTTTACCGTTCAACCAAAGATAGAAACCTGCTTCCACTCCATTGAAGCGAATAAATACATCTCTGCCCTTCCAAGATGTGGGCAAAGTGAATTCACGTCGGTAACTGCCTACGGGATTGGGCATGTTGGCGAAAGTATAGTCTGCCGGGCGAGGTTGGATGACGTTGGGCCATTGTACTCCTTTACTGTAATCACAGAAAGGGTAAATGGTATTGCAATACAAAGGCTTGTCCCAGGGCTTGTTATGGCGTACAGCCTCTATCTGCCATGTGGCAGGCACTTTGATGTTGTCCCAGTCACTTACGTCGTAGTCGGGCTTGAAGAAATCCTTCGGCCGTTTTTCGGGGTCGGCCACCCAATGGAATTTCCATGTACCGTTCAGAGTTTGATAATAGGGGGATTCCTCGATGCTCAGGCGTAGGGCTTGTCCTTCGTCGGCAAAGGGAATGGCGGTTTGGCATGCCGTTTCTTTGTTCACTCCCGAAATGTTCAGGTCATTTCATTCGGGCTGTTCGTGAGTTTGTGCTGTTGCGGCTGCGGTAGCAAGCAGCCCGGTGAATGCGATACTCAAAAAAGAGCTTCTTTTCATAAATGCAGATGGTATAAGATGATTAAGTATTAGTGATTTCCTGTCCTTCCCTCACGTTCTTCTTTTGCCGTTCGCAGTATTGACGGGGCGGCATTCCGTAACGTTGTGAAAAAGCTTTATAGAAAGTGCTTCGGTTGGTGAATCCCGTGCGGTCCATCAGCTCTTCGATGGTGAAGTTGCTGGAGACTAACAAGCGTTCCGCCGTGGAGAGGCGGTATTCTTTGATGATGTCGGCAGGCGATTTGTCAGTAAGTGGTTTCAGTTTGCGGTAGAACTGCCGGCTGCTGTAGCCCATTTCCTTACTCAAAAGTTCTACTTGCAGGTCTGGATTGGCTAAGTTCTTTTCAATGACTTCTGTCATTTTCTCTAAGAATTCTTGTTCTTCTTTGTGCAAGCAGCTTCCTTCTTTCCAGGTAAAGGTGCTGAGTGCCGAACTATAATATTCCTTCAGGTTTTCTTCGCGGCGGATGAGATGATAGACCATCTTTTCCAAATATTTCACATTGAAAGGCTTGGTGACATAGGCATCCGCCCCCGATTCCAGTCCTTTTACTTGGTCGTCTTCGTGATGCAGTGCTGAGAGCAGGATTAGGGGGATATGGCTCCACAGCTTGTGTTGCTTGATGGTGGAGGTGAAGGATAGCCCGTCTATATCGGGCATCATCACGTCTGAGATGATGAGGTCTGGCTGTCGTTGTTCCAAGCTGTCTAATGCCTTTTGGGCATTATTGAAGGAGAGTACGTTGTATTTCTCTGTGAATATTTCGGATACGAACCACAGCATGGAAGGGTCATCATCTATCACCATGACCGTCTGCTTGTTTGCGTCGAATTCTTGGGTGTATTTTTCGGGCAATTCTTGCACCTCTTCGGTGGGAATGCTTGGAGAAGCCGCTTCGTATGCAGTTTGCGGTACTTCTTGTCCGTTGGGGGGGAGCGAGGGAAGGCTTACAGTGAAGGTGGTCAGTTCGCCCGGTGTGCTTTCGATGTTTATGTCTCCTTCCAACAGTGTCACCATGTTTTTGCAGATGGCCAACCCCAGTCCGTTTCTTGAGTTTTTGCCGTTCATCTCCACGGAGTCGAGAATCTTATAGCGGTCGAATATCTTTCCGAGATTTTCCGGTGTGATGCCTTTGCCGGTATTGGCTATCTTCAAAATAAGACGTTCGTTTTTCGTGTACAATGTTACGCTGATGTTCCCCTTGTCGGGTGTGTACTTGAAAGCGTTGGATATGAGGTTTCCGGCTATTTTGTTGAAGCAGCTCAGGTCGGTGTTCCATGTCAGTTCGGGGGCGATGTCAAGGCAGTAGTTCATTTCTCTGTTTTCCGCCATGTCACCGAAGGATTCGGCGATGTCCCTTAACTTTTCGGAAACAGGCTGCGGCTGTATGGAGAGCATTTTGTTTTCCGTTTCCAGTCTTCTGAACTCCAGCAACTCCACGATGAGACCATTCAGCTTTTCCACATTTTGCTGAATCATTTTGGCGTAGCGGTGCGTGTAGATATCTGTCTCCTTGTGGGTGAGTATCTTCTCGCACGGTCCCTGAATCAGGGTGAGGGGGGTGCAAAACTCGTGGGTGATGTTGGTGAAGAAGCGTAGTTTTGATTCATAGACTTCCTCTTTTTTCTGTCGTTCCATTTTCTTCATCATGTGCTGCCGCTTCAGGCGGTAGGTATAGAATGCATAGGCGACTATGCCTGTACATAATAGTAACCCTAACAAAAAGTAGCCCACATAGGCCCAGGTACTGAGATACCAGGGAGGAGCGATGTAAATGGTGAAGGCTTGCGGATGGCTTTCTTTACCGTTGATGTTGTTGCGGTATTTCACAAACAGCGTATATTCTCCGGGGGAAAGGTTGGAGAAGATGGCATTGGGTGAAACTCCGTTTTCTATCCATTGGTCGCTTGCTTCCTTTAGTTTATAGGAGTAGAAATAGTCGTTTCCGTTAATGTAGTCTGTTATCCGGAAGTTGAGCTGGAAGAAGTTGTGTTTGTAGTCCAGTTGTAGCACGGGCTTCCCGTCTTTGTAATGTAGAAAATCATGCAGGTTGTATTCCTTACCGAAGATGGAAAGTCCTTTCAGGCTGATTTCGGGCATATAGTCCGTGGTGATGTAAGAATCGGGCTTCACGGTGACGAAGCCGTTTACACCTCCAAAGAAAAGGATTCCCGTAGCATTGTCTTTGTAGAAGGCTCCATCACTAAATTCGGTCACGGCCAGTCCGTTTCCGTTGTTGTAGGTCTGCTTGGTCTGTTCTTGGGGATTGAGTCTCATCAATCCTTGATTGGTACTCACCCAGAGATTGCCTCGGTTGTCCTCCAAGATACCATGTACGGTGCTGTTGGTGTAGAGCTTTGCACTGATGCTGTCTGGGTTTCCGTCTTCGTTTGAGTAGAAGCGGAGAAGCCCTGATCCAGTGCCCAGCCAGTAGCCTTGCTCGTTTTTGTGTATGGCGAACACATCGTTGGCGGTTTGGCTGTTTACCAAGTTGTTGAAGCGGAACTGTGCCATTTCTCCAGTACGTACATCAATGCGGTAGGCTCCGAGCCCTCTGTTCCCGAACCACAGCGTAGAGCTGCTTTCACGGTAGGAGGTGAAAAAATAGTTTGATGCCATATGTCCGTTACTCACCAAAGTCCGTGTAGCATGCTTCACAATAGGATCTTTTCTCTGATTTTCTAGTGTCACCTTTACGATTCCTTCGCCCACGGTGGAAATCCAAAGTGTACTGTCATTGGTTTGATCAATGGAGTGCACATATTTCACTTTGGTTCCATTGGCTTGTACCGCCAGTTCTTTCAATTGGTGGGTAGAGTAGGAATAATAATTGATTCCGTTTTCCGTACCTATCCAAAGTCGGTCTTTTCCACCGGGTGCAAAACAGTAGACGGAGTTGTCGGTCAATGTGCTGTTACCGGTGATGAGACGATCATGTTTTTCGGGTGTATTGTTGACAAGATAATTCGGTATACGCAATATGCCACTGCCTTTGGTTCCTATCCATAAGGTTTGCTGTGGGTCGAGGTAAAGGCTGCGTACCGGGTTGTTCACCTGATATGCGGGAGTGTTGAGCAGGGTGTTGGTCATGGTGAATGTGTCATTGTAAAGCATGTATAACCCTTCTCCGTCGGTAGCTACCCATACGATATCTTGAAATTTGTCTTTCATCAGACAGAAGATGCCCGACTGTATTTCAGTGTATTCTATACGGTATTTAATCTTTTGGTTTGCTTCATATTTCAGTACTATCAAGCCGCTGCTTTTGAAACCGATACAGAAGTCATTTTCTCGTTTGATGATGGAAGATACTTCACCTCGTTTTTCTATTTCGTCTTTCAGGTCGGCAATGTAGTAACACTGTCGGTTGCTGAAACTATATTCGTAGAGGGCATAGGTTTCATCAATGAAGTAGGCTGAATCTTCTCCGATGAAGGCATGCTTCAAGCCGTGATGTCCAAATGGCTTTTCCGGAATCAGTGTCACGCTTTTTCCCGTGTGGTTCAGACGATAGCAACGAGTGTTGTTTCCAGTTGCGAATATCCAAAGCAGGTTGTTGGAATCAATGGTCATGGACAGTACTTTATTAAAATCCATGGAAGAGATGTTTAACTGGAGAAATTTCTGGTTCTCTTGTTGGTAGTGATACAGATTTCCGTCATCTTTCAGCACTAACATGCACTTGTTTTTGCTTCGTGCCAAGAAGATGTTGTCCTTGAATTCGGTAAAGGTCCGGCAGGTCTGTCGGTATGTATCCAATCTGTCTAACCCGTAGTTGGTTTGTAACCACAGTATGCCTGGCTCTGATTCTACGATCTGGCTGATAATGTTGCCTGACAATAGGTTGCGTGACACATCAACGGGCGTATATAGGTGGATATTGTTGCCGTCAAACACGTTCAGTCCGTCGCATGTTCCTATCCATAGTACACCTTGGCTATCTTGGTAAAGGGATTGGATGGCACTATTGGAAAGACCGTTTTTATTGGAGAATTGCCGTAGGCTGTAAGCGTACACAAAATCCGGAAAACAGCATAAGAGGCTGATAAGCAATAAAATCGTATGGCCTTTCCAGTATATGTCTTTCATGTGGCTTGTTGTATTGATTTTAAGTTGCAAAGATATATTTTAAGGTGGAAACAGTCAATATTTGCAATATATTTCTTTAGTTGTAGGCTTACAGTTTGCTTTGTATCTGCTCCGTATCCTTAGAAATGTATTTGTACGGAGCAGATAGGTATGGATATGATTAGCGAATGACCGCAGCGAATCCACCGTTGCGTGCCAAACGGACTGTGATATGGTTGCCTTTCTTCAAGGATTGTTCTTGCTTGCGATAGTCCATGGCTTGGTGGTCAGCGTTGATGCCGTCTTCAAAAGAGGTCATGAGATAATTTTTTCCTTCTTGCAGGAAATCAAGGGAGATGTTAAAGACCCGTTCACGTTCGCGGTTGTTGGTCATGCCTCCTATATACCATTGTTCTCCTTTGCGTTTGGCCACGATGGCATATTCTCCTGCTTTGGCTTCGAGAGCGATGGTTTCGTCCCATGTTTGGGGTACTTGGGTGATGAAACGTGTACACTCGTCGTTGCGATAATAGAGGGTAGGATTGTCTGCCATCATCTGCAGGCCGGTTTCAAAAAGAACAAAGAGTGCCATCTGATAGGCACGTGTGCCGATGCTGGCAGAATTGGGACGTTCGGAATGGTAGACTTCAGGCTGCATGCTAAGCATGGCGCCGGGAGTATAGTCCATGGCTCCTACTGCGTTGCGTATGAAGGGGAAATAGACACTGTTGTCGGGACGGCATCCGCCCATTTGCTCCATACCTCTTACGCCTTCGTAGGAGAGTACGTTTGGGTATTTGTATTCTAATCCGGCAGGTTTGAAAGCACCGTGAAAGTCAACGAAGAGATGGTGTTTGGCGGCTTCATGTGCTACGCGTTCATAGAAGTTTACCATCCATTGGTCGCTACGATCCATGAAATCTATCTTTACGCCTTTCACACCCCACTTTTCGAAAGTTTCGAATAGGTCAAAGTGGTTTTCTACCGTAAGCCAAGTGAGCCATAACACAATGCCTACGTTTTTTTCTTTGCCGTAGCGGATGAGTTCGTGTATGTCTACCGAGGGATTGGGTTTATAGGGGTTGCGGGTGTTCATGGCCCAGCCTTCGTCCATTACTATATATTCTACGCCGTAGTGGGATGCGAAGTCGATGAAGTATTTGTAGGTGTCAAGGTTGCAACCTGCTTTGAAGTCCACGTCGGGGCCGTAGGGTGTGGCTCCGTTCCACCATTCCCAGCTGGCTAGTCCTGGTTTAATCCAAGAGGTGTTTTCTATGACATTCTTTTCAGCGAGGCGATAGGATAGAGTGTTTTCTATAAGTTTGCGGTCATCGTCGGTAATGACGAAGTAACGCCATGGATAACTGCGCTTGCCTGCGGTACGGGCTATGCAGTTGGCTTCTTTCAGAATCTTGAGACTGCGGTCACCGTCTTCTCCGAATTCAAGAGGCAGACGGGGGAAGACGGCGGTAATGCCGCCTTGTCCATCGTTTTTCAGAAACATGGCGGGATAGTCTGTCAGATTGGTTTCACTCATGAGGATTTTGTCACCTTTGGGTGTGCTGGCTAAAAGGGGAAGCAGAGCCATGCGATTGGAGTTTTTCCACTCGCTGCTTGTTTGGTGGCGATATTCTTCTTCATAGGAAGTCTTAAAGCCGTCAGGTTGCTGAAGATGTAGCAGGCAATCATCCACAAAGTTCAGGCGGAGGATTTCATTCATTATTTCTTGCTCGCCTTTCAGGTCAGTAAGGAAGCGGTAGGCGAATCCGTCATCAAAGGCACGGAACTCTACTGAATAGCCTCCTTTAAACTTCAGTAGCAATTGGTTGTAGCGGTTGGTTATAGTAGAGAATTTCAGGGGTACGATGGGAGTCAGTTCCTCGTTTACATTTTGGCGTACTACTTTGTTTAGTTTAGGATGGATGCCCAGCTGGTGGTTGGCAGTTTCCAGACCAATGACACAGTTGTCCATCAGTGTTTGATTTCCTTGGGTTACATCATATTGGATTTGATCGGTCAGCTCCACCGAGATGCGGATGTTTCCGCTGGGTGAGGCCAGTTGATGTACTTTCTGTCCGAAAGCGGTCAGTGAGAGGCAGAGAACTGCCGAGAGTAGGAATTGTTTTTTCATGTTCTTAGCTTTTGGATTTTTACAATATACAAAAGTAGTTTGTATTCTGTAGGAAATGTATGCTATTTATGACATAAATATATAAAATCATGCCACAGACGACTTTTTACATATCTATGTCGCGAATCTGTACAGTATGAGAGTGAAGGATGGGCTATTTTTGTTACCAACATTCCACATGTCAGAAAACTATTGTTGCCGGATGGAGGCTAAAGAGAGAAGGTGAAAGAGCGGTTTGCGGTTAGAGGAGGCAGCACATTTATAACAAAGAATGCGGTGGTTTATATCGAATTGACATTATCTTTTACGAAAAAACAATAATAACAAAACCATGAAAAAGAGACGAATACTGATGGGGAAGACCCATCTGATAGCGGGAGCCGTGATGTTGGCCGTTGCAGGAGGACAATTATCGGCTCAGACCGTTGCACCGAAGAAAGCAAAAGCGTACATGGTGGCAGATGCCCACTTGGACACGCAGTGGAACTGGGACATTCAGACTACTATTAAGGATTATGTTTGGAATACCTTGAATCAGAACCTTTTCCTTTTGAACCAGTACCCCGACTATATCTTTAATTTTGAAGGTGGAGTGAAATATGCTTGGATGAAGGAATATTATCCTCGTGAATACGAACTGATGAAGGCTTTTGTAAAGGCAGGTCGATGGCATGTGAGTGGGGCCAGTTGGGATGCTACCGACACTTTGGTGCCGTCTGTTGAATCGTTTATTCGCAACATTATGCTGGGGCAGGAGTTCTATCGTAAGGAGCTGGGGGTAGAAAGTACCGACATCTTCCTTCCCGATTGCTTCGGATTCGGTTGGACATTGCCTACTGTTGCTGCCCATTGTGGACTGATAGGTTTCTCTTCACAGAAGCTGGATTGGCGTAACAATCCTTTCTACGGTAAGAGCAAGCATCCCTTTACCATCGGACTGTGGAAAGGAGTGGATGGAGCGTCCGTCATGCTGGCTCACGGATATGATTACGGTCGTCGTTGGGATAATGAAGACCTTTCAGAAAATAGATATTTGATGGAACTCTCCAAATGCACTCCCCTGAATACCGTTTACCGCTACTATGGAACAGGTGATGTGGGCGGTTCACCTACCATCGCTTCTGTGGCTTCCGTGGAGAAAGGTATCAAGGGAGACGGTCCGTTGAAGATTATCAGTGCAGCCAGTGACCAGTTGTTCAAGGATTACCAGCCCTATGGCAGCCATCCCGAGCTCCCCGTATTTGACGGTGAATTGCTGATGGACGTTCATGGAACCGGCTGCTACACTTCACAGGCTGCTATGAAACTCTATAATCGTCAAAATGAACTTTTGGGTGATGCCGCTGAACGTGCTTCTGTGGCTGCTGCCCTTTTGGGGGTTGCCGAATATCCTGGCAAGAGTCTGACGGAGTCTTGGCAGCGCTTCATATTCCACCAATTCCACGATGATTTGACTGGTACCAGCATTCCCCGTGCCTATGAATTTTCTTGGAACGATGAACTTCTCTCTCTGAAACAGTTCTCCAGTATCCTGACTCATTCTGTGGGAAGTGTGGCAGGCAAGCTTGATACTCGTGTCAAGGGGATTCCCGTAGTGCTCTATAACGCTTCGGGCTTCAAGGCTACAGATGTGGTGACCATCGAAGTGGAGGCTTCCCGTTTTCCCAAAAGTGTGGCTGTATATAACGAACAAGGCAAGTTGGTGGTTTCTCAGTTGGTTTCATATACTGATGGAAAGGTCCGCTTGTTAGTAGAAGCCACTGTACCCGCCAATGGATACGCAGTTTACGATGTCCGCCTCTCCGGCGAAGGAAAAGAGATGTCTGCTGTTGAAGCTGCAAGTGTTGAAAATTCGTTCTACAAACTGACATTGAATGAGAACGGTGACATTACTTCACTGTTCGACAAGAGAATCAACAAGGAATTGGTAAAGGCTGGTAAGGCTATTCGTTTAGCCCTCTTCACTGAAAACAAGTCATTCGAATGGCCGGCATGGGAGATATTGAAAGAGACTGTGGACGCTACTCCTATCTCCATCACCGAGGATGTGAAAGTGACTCTTTGCGAAAACGGTGCATTACGTAAGACTCTCTGCGTGGAGAAACGTCACGATGATTCTTTTTTCCGCCAGTACATCCATTTGTATGAAGGTGTATTGGCCCACCGCATTGACTTTACTAACGAAGTGGACTGGCAGTCTACCAACGCTCTGTTGAAGGCTGAGTTTCCCCTCAATTTGAATAATGAGGTGGCCACTTACGACTTGGGCGTAGGCAGCGTGCAGAGAGGAAACAACATCTTGACCGCTTACGAAGTATATGCTCAATATTGGGCAGATTTAACGGACGCTAACGGTTCTTATGGCGTTTCCATCATGAACGACAGCAAATATGGCTGGGACAAGCCTGATAACAACACCCTGCGTCTCACTTTGCTGCACACTCCGAAGACAAAAAAGAACTATGCTTATCAAGATCGTCAGGACTTCGGTCACCATACCTTTACTTACAGCTTGGTAGGTCATGTGGGCGCTTTGGACGTAGTTCAAACCCGCGAGAATGCTGAGTTGCTGAACCAGCGCATCAAGGCGTTCGTTGTTGGAAAGCATCGCGGCGAATTAGGTAAGAGCTATTCATTGGCTTTTTCCGATAACCGGAATGTACTTATTAAAGCCTTAAAGAAAGCCGAAAGTTCAGATGAATATGTGGTACGCGTGTATGAAGCCGCAGGCAAGCAGGCGCAGAAAGCCTCGATTGTCTTTGCCGACAACCTTGTGGCTGCTGTAGAAGCAGATGGTACGGAAAAGACCATCGGTAAGGCTACATTCAGTGGAAATCGCTTGGAAGTGTCAGTCAATCCAAACAGCATTAAGACCTACAAGGTACGTTTTGCTTCCAATAAAAAGGTGCAGACGGTGGCCGAACCATTGCCCCTTGTTTATGATAAGAAGTGCTTCAGTTGGAACGAGTTCAAGGCTGCTGCCAACTTTGAGTCTGGTTATTCTTATGCTGCTGAATTGATACCTGCCGAGATGAATGTGCATGGAGTGCCTTTCAAATTGGAGACACGTGAAGAGCTGAATGGTATGGCTTGCAAGGGCAATGTACTGAAACTGCCCGCCGACTGTACTTATAACAGACTCTATATCCTTGCTGCTGCCGCTTCTGATAAAGATGTGAAGGGGATATTCCGCGTAGGCAAGTATGTGCAGGAAGTCATTGTTCCTTCTTATACTGGCTTCATCGGTCAGTGGGGGCACACCGGACATACGGAAGGTTATCTGAAAGATGCTGAAGTTGCCTATGTGGGTACGCACCGCCATTCCGGTGAAGGCGATCAGCCGTATGAGTTCACTTACATGTTTAAGTTCGCAATAGACCTGCCAGAAAAGGCTACTGAGGTGGTATTGCCCGATAATAAGGATATTGTTATTTTTGCCGCCACTTTGACTGATGTTGCTGCTACTTCTGTTTGTCCCGCTTCCGAACTGTTCCGTACGGCAAACAAGTGCAATCGCTATCAGACGGAAAGCTCCACAGAGAGAGTGAACATTCTGAAGCAGGACATGGTAATGGGCTATTCAAGCTATGTGAACGAGAAAGAGAAGCCGGCTTTCATGGTAGATGGCGACGAAAACACAAAGTGGTGTGCTATTGCTGAAATGCCCCACTACGTAGACTTTGATTTGGGCGGTGAAAGAAGCATTAATGGCTGGAAGTTACTGAACGCTGCCGGCGAAAACCATTCCTACGTCACTTCCTCCTGCTTTCTGCAAGGTAAGAGCGACAAGAATGGTGAATGGCGCACACTGGACTATGTTTCTGGTAATGGTAAGAATGTACTGAATCGCACGCTAAATAAGTCTGAAAGTGTTCGCTACCTGCGTCTTTTAGTGACACAGCCCATGCAATCGGCTTCTGGTAAAGATGTGCGCATTTATGAAATGGAAGTATACGAATAAACAGTTATTATATTCCCATTTTTCAGATCCTTGTGTCTGTCACCACAGACACAAGGATCTGATGATTCTCAGGTGTAAGTGCTTAATGTGAGTAAGTTAACAACTCTATTGAAGTAAATTTATTGGAAATAACAAATACCTTGAAAAATGAAAATTAAAATATTTGCTGTTGTATGTTTATTAGCTGCTAATCTCTTTACAATATCTGCTCAAAAGTGGTTTACGCCTGAGGCGGAGAAACAAGTGGATGCTCTTTTGAGCCAGGTAGTAGAAGGAAACTACAAGAATAATCGCTATCCTCTACTCCGTAAGCCCTTAATGGAACTTCCTTTAGGCAGTATCAAACCTAAAGGCTGGTTGCACGAAATGCTGGTTCGTCAGAAAAATGGCGCCAGTGGTCAGATGGATGTTCTTTACCCTTCGGTTATGGGCAAACGCAATGGTTGGTTAGGTGGTGATGGAGACCAGTGGGAACGCGGTCCATACTGGATAGACGGTCTACTTCCTTTGGCGTATATACTGGATGATGATGTCTTGAAAGCCAAAGTGCAACCTTGGATAGAATGGGCTTTGCAGAGCCAGCGTGAGGACGGATTCTTCGGTCCTGAAAAAGATTATCCGGGAGAGCCTGGACTGCAACGTGATAACTCGCAAGACTGGTGGCCGCGTATGGTCGTGCTGAAAATCCTACAGCAGTATTATTCGGCAACGAACGATAAGAGAGTCGTCGCTTTTATGACAAAATATTTCCGTTATCAACTGAATACCTTGCCGCAAAAACCTTTAGGACACTGGAGCAGTTGGGCAGAATTCCGTGCTTGTGACAATTTGCAAGCTGTATATTGGCTTTATAATCTTACGGGGGAGGATTTTTTGCTTGAATTGGGGCATTTGCTGCACCGGCAGAGTTTCAGTTTCATAGATATGGTAGATAGGGGAGACTTGCGCAGACCCTGCACTATACACTGTGTTAATTTGGCACAAGGCATCAAAGAACCGATTATTTATTATCAGCAAGATACCGACCGGAAATATATTGATGCTGTCAAGGAAGGCTTTCGAGATATTCGCCGGTTCCACGGACAGCCGCAAGGCATGTATGGAGGCGATGAGGCTTTGCATGGAAACAATCCTACACAAGGCTCGGAGTTGTGTTCGGCCGTAGAGTTGATGTACTCGCTGGAAAAAATGGTGGAGATTACAGGAGACATAGACTTTGCCGACCATTTGGAACGCATTGCTTTTAATGCTTTACCAGCCCAAATATCCGATGACTTTATGACTAAGCAATATTTCCAGCAACCGAATCAGGTGATGGTAACACGCCATCGTCGCAACTTCGACCAGGATCATGAAGGGACAGACCTTGCTTTTGGCACTCTGACCGGATACCCATGTTGTTTTTCGAATATGCACCAAGGTTGGCCAAAATTTACACAGCACCTATGGTATGCCACACCTGATAACGGCATTGCAGCCATTGTCTATTCTCCGTCGGAAGTAACAGCCAATGTGGGTGATAATGTACCGGTGGTTATCAGTGAAGATACTTACTATCCGATGGATCATCAGATAACTTTTACCATTAAAGAGGTGAGGAATAAGGTGAAACAAGTGAAATTTCCATTTCACCTGCGTGTTCCGAAGTGGTGCAAGCAAGCTGAAATACGGGTAAATGGAAAGATGGAGCAAACTGTCAAAGGTGGGAAAATAGCTATCGTAGACCGTATATGGAAGCGGAATGATAAGATTGAACTGTATCTGCCCATGGAGGTCTTTACTAGCACTTGGTATGAAAACGCAGTATCTATTGAAAGAGGTCCGTTGGTATATGCCCTGAAAATGGAAGAAAATTGGGAAAAGAAAGAGTTTAAGGATAGTTGGTATGGTTCTTATTATTATCAGGTGACTTCTTCGGATCCATGGAACTACGGATTGGTGGATTTTGACCGTAACAGAATGAACGAGGTGGCCCAAGTAAGTATCAATAGCCAAAAACAGCAATTGGACTTTCCTTGGAATCAGGAAAATGCACCGGTTGAAATAAAGATGAAGGCTCGTCTTATCCCTACTTGGACAGTATATAATGAAATGGCAGGGCCCCAGCCTTTCTCTTTCTGTGGCAGTGCCGAAGGAGGAGAGCAAGAAATCACGCTGATACCCTACGGTTGTACAACCCTGCGTATTTCAGAATTTCCAGTTGTTGGGAAATGATGTTTCCGAAGTATGGGGGAAACGGTGTGTCTGTTTTGTGACAAACTTGTTTTAGAATTCTGCCATGTCCGGAATGTGGACGGTTATGTCACGGATTTATAGTTGGCTTTTAACCTTACTGTCTATTTTTGCAATCGTTTTTAATAGGGTTTATATATTATATAAAAGAAGACTCCTGCAACGGAGTGAAAAACAAGTCGAACAATTTAATGCCGTAGAAAAAAGATGAAAAATTCCAAGAAAGCACTCCTCTGCCTATTGGCATGCGCCTTGGCAGTAACCGGATGCAAGACACAGAAAGAACCGGCTGTGGCAGACAACGCAATGCTGGTCAGATCTACACAAACACTTGATTCCTTATATGCTCACTATTCCGCACCGGGCACTTGTCTGTTGCGTGAGAATTATCCTTCGGACGTGGAAGGCTATACCGCTACTTATCTGGCTTCCGAGGAACAGAAGAACCGTCCCAATCTCTACTCTTATTTGTGGCCTTATTCCGGTACCTTCTCCGCAGTGAATGCGTTGATGGAGGCCACTAAAGATAACAAGAAAGATTTCGGGAACTATCAGAAGTTGCTTGATGAGAAAGTGCTTCCGGGACTTGCTGAATATTTCGATACTCGTCGTATGCCCAAAGCGTATGCTTCTTACATCAAGGACGCTCCGTTGTCCGACCGCTTTTACGATGACAACGTGTGGCTCGGCATTGACTTCACAGACGTCTATCTGATGACTAGCCAAGAGAACTATCTGCAGAGCGCCAAGCTTATCTGGAAGTTTATAGAAAGCGGTATGGACGATTGTTTGGGAGGAGGTATCTATTGGTGCGAACAGAAGAAGGAATCAAAGAACACTTGTTCCAACGCCCCTGGTTCCGTCTTTGCCCTGAAACTTTTCAAGGCTACGCAAGACAGCTCCTATTTTGAGAAAGGGAAGAGTTTGTACGAGTGGACTAAAGCAACATTGCAGGACACAACAGACTGCCTTTACTTCGACAACATGCGTTTGGACGGTGAGATAGGACGTGCCAAATTTGCCTATAACAGCGGTCAGATGATGCAGTCGGCTGCTTTGCTCTATCAGCTTACCGGTAATGGGCAGTATCTGAAGGATGCGCAAGCGATTGCTGCTGCTTGTCATAATTATTTCTTCATGGAATTCACCCCCGGACAAGGAGAACCGTTCCATATGCTGAAGAAGGGTGATGTGTGGTTCACCGCCGTTATGTTGCGTGGTTTTATGGAACTCTATCAGGTGGACGGTAACAAGGTTTATCTTGATTCCTTTGCCCGCAGTCTGGACTATGCTTGGACGCATGCCCGTGAAGATAACGGCCTTTTCAATACTGATTTCACCGGCAAGAGCCGCGACAATCGTAAATGGCTGCTGACACAAGCCGCCATGGTAGAGATGTACGCGCGTTTGGCCGTGTTCGCTAATCAGTCTTTATAATTAAAACGAATCAGACCAAATGAAAAAGAGAAACATTACCTTGTGCGCTGTTGCCATGCTCTGTATGCAAGGCTATGCTAAGGCAGACACTTTTATCCTGAAAGGTGACAACACTTGTGTGGAGAACTATGCTCAGATGACTGCTGCTTACAAGAGCAATCGTCCAAAAATGAAGAAACGCCTTTTCACCTCAAAAGCGGTGGAAGCTGAGATTGTTCGCGTGAAGAAACTGCTTACCAATCCTAAGTTGGCGTGGATGTTTGAGAATTGCTTTCCTAATACGCTTGACACTACTGTACACTTTCGCATGCTGGACGGTAAACCCGATACTTTTGTTTATACCGGTGACATCCATGCTATGTGGCTGCGTGACTCCGGTGCGCAGGTGTGGCCATATGTGCAGTTAGCCAACAATGATGCGCAATTGAAAGAGATGCTCGAAGGTGTCATTCGCCGTCAGTTCCTTTGCATCAACATTGATCCGTACGCCAATGCTTTCAACGACGGACCTACGGGTGGCAACTGGATGACTGACTTGACAGATATGAAGCCCGAACTGCACGAGCGCAAATGGGAGATAGACTCTCTTTGTTACCCGCTTCGTCTGGCTTACCAGTATTGGAAAGTAACTGGTGACAGCAGTATCTTCGACGGTGAATGGATGAAGGCAATTACTGCTATCCTGAAGACTTTCAAGGAACAGCAGCGTAAGGACGGTGTAGGCCCTTACCGTTTCCAACGTAAGACGGAACGTGCTCTGGATACGCTGAATAACGACGGCTTGGGTGCTCCGGTCAAACCGGTGGGACTGATTGTTTCCGCTTTCCGCCCATCGGACGATGCCACTACGCTTCAGTACCTGGTCCCTTCCAACTTTTTCGCTGTCTCTTCTCTGAGAAAGGCTGCTGAAATTCTGACGGAAGTAAACAAGGAAACATCCTTGGCCAAAGAATGCACCGATTTGGCAGCCGAAGTGGAGGCAGCCCTGAAGAAATATGCCACTTACAATCATCCTGAGTTTGGGACAATCTATGCATTTGAAGTAGATGGATTCGGCAATCATCTGTTAATGGACGATGCCAATGTACCCAGCCTTCTTGCTATGCCTTATTTGGGTGATGTGGACGTAAACGATCCTATCTATCAGAATACACGCCGCTTTGTGTGGAGTGGCAGCAACCCTTACTTTTTTAAAGGTAAAGCCGGTGAAGGTATCGGAGGTCCGCACATTGGTTATGATATGGTATGGCCTATGAGTATCATGATGAAGGCATTCACCAGCCAGAATGATGAGGAGATAAAGATTTGTATCAAAATGCTGATGGATACGGATGCCGGTACGGGATTCATGCACGAGTCTTTCCACAAGGATGACCCCACTAACTTTACCCGTGCATGGTTTGCTTGGCAGAATACGCTGTTTGGAGAATTGATTTTGAAATTAGTGAACGAGGGTAAAGTGGATTTGCTGAACAGCTTGTAAAAACAGGAATTATTTAAAATCAATAAAGTGCGCTGGAAGGAGGATTAGGATACAAATTGCATGAATTGGTTGTTAGTTGGTATTATTTGTGTTCTTTTCCTTTTTTTATCGTGATTTATTATAATGTTTAATCTTAAAGAATATGAAAAAGAATCGAGTGTACACAGTAAATTCATTGCTGGCTCGGATAGGTGGGAACTATAAGTTCTGGCTTATTGCCTTGCCTGCTGTGACTATGCTGGCGCAGGCTCCTGCGGTTTATGCACATGCGGAGACTATTACTGTGGTGCAGCAAAACAATGCCACGGTGAGAGGTTCCGTTAAGGATGCCACAGGTGAAAGCCTGATTGGAGTGAGTGTTACTGTTAAGGGTAAAGAAGGTGTGGGTACCATTACAGATGTGGATGGAAACTATTCCATTGTTTGTAGTGCCCAAGATGTTCTCGTCTTTTCCTATGTGGGATATGCCACTCAGGAAATTGCTGTGAAAAATCAAAAACAATTGAATGTTGTCTTAAAGGAGGATACCAAGGTGCTGGATGAAGTTATTGTCATCGGTTATGGTACTACTACCCGCAAGAGTGCCGTAGGTGCTGTAGACCAGGTAAAGGCTTCCATGATCGAAGACCGTCCCGTGGCTAACATGACAGATGCTTTGCAAGGGGCTGCGCCCAACGTGGTTATCCAGCAGCGCAGTAGCAATCCTAATGATCGTAAGACTAACTTTAATATTCGTGGTATCAGCACTGTGAATGACAATAGTCCGCTTTTTGTCATAGACGGATTGGTAGCTGATGGCGGTAGTTTCGATAAATTGAATCCCAATGATATTGAGAACATTTCCATCTTGAAAGATGCCGGTACAGCTGCTATTTATGGTTCACGTTCTTCCAATGGTGTAGTTTTGGTTACTACTAAGAAAGGTAAGAAGAACCAGCGTGCGACAGTTCGGTTAAGTGGTATGATGGGATGGCAGAATCCGGATATCTTGTTTTCTCCGGTGAAAGGCTATCAGAACGCTACTTTGCGCAATTTAGCTGCCACCAATGCTGGAGAGGCTCCTTTGTATACACCCGATCAAATCCGTGACCTGGCTGCCCATCAAAATGAAGAAAGCTGGTTTTTTGATCAGATAGTCCGCACAGCCTTACAGCAGAATTACAATCTAAGCGTATCTGGAGGTAGTGATAAAACTACTTACATGGTGTCCATGGGTTATTATGACCAGGAAAGTAATTATGTGGGCAACAGTGATTTTGGCGTGCAGCGTTATAATTTTCGTACCAATGTTAGCACGGAAGTGGGACGTTTGAAACTGAATGCTATTTTGGCTTATACACGTAATAATAGTGTAAGTACCACCGGTGGGAGTTTGGAAGTGGATGCCGCCCGTGTACCTACTTATTATTATTACAAAATGAAATCGGAAGATGGAAGATATTTGTTAAATGATGTATTGACTGAATTTAACCCATTGGGAGCATTGGAAGCTGGTGGCCGTAACAAGTATCGTAACAATTATCTGAACGCTAATGTCAATGCTGAATTCCGGCTTATTGACGGATTGAAGTTGCGTGGAGTGTTGGGTGCGGATGTGATAAACGACATGCGTTCTACCCGCAATTTGGGCGTATCCTATTACTTGAATGAAGAGGCTACCGAACCACGTCCAGTGAAAGATACTGACTATCGGACCAGTAACTGGAATCATACGGCTTACCTTATTAATAGCCAACTTTTGTTGGATTACAACAAGACATTCGGTAAACACAATGTCAGCGGGCTTTTTGGAGTAACCAATGAATCGTTTACTTCGTCTAGCAATGAGATTGAGAAGAAGGGGGTAGATCCCGACTTGGGTATCGGTACAGACATTACCAATAGTACTGTGGGAAACATCACAGGAAAAACATTTGTAGATGAATCCAACCGTACCAGTCTGACTTCTCTGTTGGGACGTGTGGGGTATTCTTACGCTGACAGATATTATACAGAATTCAGCTTCCGTTATGACGCTTCTTCCAAGTTTCATAAAGACTACCGATGGGGTTTCTTCCCTTCTGTTTCATTAGGCTGGCGTTTGAGCGAGGAGAACTTTATGCAGGCTTACAAGGAACGTGTGGGTGACTTGAAACTGCGTACTTCTTTTGGTATCTTGGGTAACCAGTCTATTGGTACTTATGACCGTTTTACTGTTTACGAACTGTACAACAACTCTTACGCATACAACAACCAGACAGTATCGGGCGCAGGTTTTAAGTTAGGTAAGGATAATTTGACTTGGGAAAAGACCAAAACCTTCAACGTGGGTGTAGACGCTTCGTTCTTCAATAACGCTTTGAATGTGACGTTCGACTATTTCTACAAGCGTACGAGCGACATTTTAATGAAGCCCCTTGTGCCTTCGGTATTCGGTACGGATATGGCGATGGACAACATTGGTGAGATGCAGAATCAAGGTTGGGACCTCTCTATCAACTATCGTTTGAAAACGGGAGCTGCAAATCATAACTTCAACTTCAATCTTGGTGACTCTTGGAATGAAGTGCTGAAGTACCCTGGTCACGAAAGAATCTCACAAATAGAGGAGTTGAGCCGTATCACCCGTGAAGGATGTCCGTTGGAGTCTTACTACGGTTACAAGATGGACGGCTTTTTCCAAAGCTACGAGGAGATTGAGGCATCGGCTATTCCTGTAGGTGGAAAGGTACAGCCGGGTGACGTGAAGTTTGTAGACCGTAACGAAGATGGTGTCATCGACTCGAAGGATAAGTTTATCTTGGGTAATGCCTTCCCTCGTCTTACTTTCGGTTTCAACTACAATGTAGAATGGAAAGGATTCGATTTCGGTATGTTCTGGCAGGGTGTGGGCAAGCGTGACATGATGCTTCGTGGTGAATTGATTGAACCGTTCCACGCCAATTACTCTTATAATATCTATAAGCATCAACTGGATTTCTGGACTCCTACCAACACCGATGCACGTTGGCCGAGACTTACTGCTCCGGGTTCTACTTCCAACAGAAACAACTACGGAAACGGACAAGGTTCCGACCTATTCTTGATGGATGGAAAATACCTGCGTCTGAAGAACTTGCAGATTGGTTACACATTCCCCAAAACATGGAGCCGCAAGGTGGGCATGGAAAAGGCACGTATCTATGTCAACGGACAAAACTTGCTGACTTTCAGTAATAACTCGTTTATTGACCCTGAATCTTCTGAGTTCGACTCTAAGATGGGTAATAGTGGCGCCAATTCTGGTAGAAACTACCCGACGCTCCGTTACTATGGTTTCGGTATAGACATTGAATTCTAAAAACAACAGATAACTATGAGACTAAGAAAATATATAGCTTTTGCCGGAATGGCTGTTCTGATGCTTTGCAGTTGCAACGAGATGGAGAACGCACCGACAAACAAATTTACGGATAACTCTTATTGGACTTCCACCACCAAAGCCCAGTATGTGGTGAACATGGCTTACAGCCAGATGTACAATGCAGGCCGTATGTGGAGCGATGAAAGTTTGAGTGACAATGCTTACGACGGTCGCAGTGTGGACGACCAACGTGCCATTCGCAAAGGTATGGCTACTCCCTCGCTCGACATCTTCAAGAATGAATGGAAAGACCTTTACGGAGGCATAAAGACCTGCCACGTGTTCCTTGAAAAGGTGGATCTGGTACCCAACATGGACGCATCTGTTAAAGCACGTATGATTGCCGAGATACGCTATATCCGTGCAAGCCTCTACTTCCGTCTGACTAACCTTTATGGTGCAGTACCTTTCTTTACGGAGGACATCACGCTGGAAGAATCGCGGAGTGTAAGTCGTACAGACCGCGAAACCATTATCAGCTTCATTCACCAAGAATTGGAAGACATCAAGGATGCGCTTCCCACTCGCGACCAATTGCCCGAAGAAGACAAGGGCAAAATTACTAAAGGTGCCGTTTGTGCTTTGCAGGCTCGTGTCTACTTGATGGATAGCGACTGGAACAATGTGATGCTTTATTGCGACAATCTGATGAACAAACAGGGCGAATATGGTACTTATGCCTTATTTCCTGATTATGCCGGGCTTTTTGATGAAGCCAATGAGTATAATGAAGAGATTATCATGGACCGTTCTTATGTACCCAATTTGATTACTTGGGGTGAGATGGTAGACATGATTCCTTTGTCAAGAGGCGGACGTGCCGTGAACCGTGTGCCGCAACAATCATTGGTAGATACTTATCTGATGCTTAGTGGAAAGACTATCAGTGAAGCCGGGACAGATTATAACCCTGCTTATCCTTACGACAACCGTGACCCACGTCTCACCGCTACTATCATTTATGATGGCTATGACTGGAGTGGCAATGTGGACGATGGCAGTAAAGACGTAGTCATCAACATTCGTCCGGGTTCGGGAACCGATGCCTACGATGGTGGTGGAAACGGCACTTCTACCGGTTATTTCACCCGTAAGTATTATAATCCGCAGGCTTCCGGTGATCAGAATTCCGGTATGAACATCATCACTATGCGCTATGCTGACATCTTGCTGATGTATGCTGAGGCTGTTCACGAAACAAGCGGTATGACTGAAGCGGTATGGAACAAGACCATCCGTCCCATCCGCGAACGTGCCGGATTCACTGCCGATGCAGCCTTGAACTTTCCTGCCGGAAAGAGCAAGGAAGAGATGAGGCAGATTATTCGCGACGAACGTCGTGTAGAAATGGCGATGGAAGGTTTGCGCTGGTATGATATTAAGCGTTGGAAGGCTGGCAACGAATACTTGTCGGGCAAGGTGCGCGGTGCAAGCTTCGTGGACGAGAATAAGCTTGACACTCGCAAGTTCGAAGAGGCAAGAGATTACCTTTGGGCAGTTCCTATCAGTGAAATCAATTTGAATCCCAATCTGGCGCCTAACAATCCAGGATATGGAAATTAACGTGTATCTAAACTCATTAAAAACAATAGAACAATGAAAACAATATTCTCAACAATAGCTCTTTTTTCGGCAGTCCTCTTTGCTACGTCTTGTACGGAAGACATGGAATACAAGGATTCCAAAGTTTCCTCAGTAAATCAGTTGTATGAACCCACTGACGGCAAGGAAGTAGTCTTGCAATCGTCGGCCAGCGCCAGCCTGTTCTTTGAATGGGAGTCGGCCAAGGCTGAAGATAGCGGTGCCCCTCTTTATGAAGTGGTATTCGATAAAGAAGGTGGAGATTTTTCTAAGCCTATTTACAAAGTGCTTTCTGACAATGGCGGTTCTTTGAGCTATGCTACCATCAGCCACAAGACATTGAACAAGGTTGGTGCGGCTGCCGGATTGAACAGTGGTGAGACGGGTACACTTGTTTGGACAGTAATGGCTTCCAGAGGTTTGAATTCTGTAATGGCAAAGGAAAGCAAGAAGCTCACCATCACTCGCTTGGTGGGATTTGAAGAGATTCCGGCACAGCTTTACTTGACCGGAAGTGCTACTGAAGGTGGTATGGATGCTTCTAAGGCTGTGGCGTGTGCTTCACCCGAAAAGGATAAGTTCGAAGTCTTTACGAAGTTGGAAGGCGGAAAGACTTACAAACTGGTAGATAGAGCAGCCGAAGGTGCCAAGGTGTTTTATATCAATGGCAATAAGATTATGGAAGGCGAAGGCGAGACAACCGTAGAAAAGACGGGAGTTTACCGCATTGAGATGGATTTCTCCATTGCATCTGTAACCGTCAGGGAAGTAAGTAAGATGGAATTCTACTTCTGTCCGAGTGGTGCCGCAACTTTTGAATTGCCTTATGTTGGAAACGGTGTGTTCTGCGGTCAGGATAAAATTGAGTTCAAGCAAGAAGGATGGGGGCGCGACCAACGCTATAAGTTCTTGATGACTTATGCTGATGGTAGTATACAGTATTGGGGAACCAAGAATACTACAGACTCTAATCCTGGTGCGGCTACTCCCGAAGATCCTTATTTCTACATTATGGAGACTCCTGATAACCAATGGGATCAGAAGTGGAAACTGAACGATGAATTCGATGGTGCGGCCGATGGCCACAATCCGGGTGCCATCACCAAGATTAGTGTGATATTCAATGTGGAGAACTATACTCATAAAGTGGAATTGGCCAACTAATTTAAGGAGAGATTATGAAAAAAATATTATTTTGTCTGCCCCTGCTTCTTTTGGCACTTCAATCGTGCGAGATAGAAGATGAGTATATGTATGATAAGGGGCTTTACACCATAGATTGGGATGCGGCTGCCGATAGCAGTTCTGTGACCCTGATAGATCGTTTCTGGAATACGGAAGAGAATTATTTCAACTACGGGAATGACGGTTCAATCAAGGATTTCCATTATTGGCCGCAGGCTCATGCTATGGATGTGATGATAGATGCTTACAATCGTACCGGAGATAGCAAGTACAGCGACTTGTTCGACAAATGGTATGTCGGTATCAAGGCAAAGAACGGTGGCAGTTATTGGAACAACTTTTATGATGATATGGAGTGGATTGCTCTCACCATGATTCGCTTGTACGAAGTTACTGATGAAAACAAGTATCTGGAAACTTCTCAAGAGATGTGGAATGAAATCAAGACCGGTTGGAACGATTACGCAGGTGGTGGCATTGCTTGGACTCACGACCAGCTATGGAGCAAAAATGCTTGTTCCAACGGCCCTGCTGCTTTGATTGCTGCTCGTCTTTACCGTATTAACGGGAATCAGGAGGATTTGGATTGGGCTGTCAATATTTATAAATGGGAGCGTGAAAATTTATTTAACCCTGCTACCGGCGCCATCTATGATAATGTGAACGGTGAGACGGGTGAGTTGAGTACACTTTCTCTTTCTTATAACCAAGGTACATTCTTGGGTGCTGCTTATGAACTGTATAAGATCACAGGAGAAGAGTCCTATTTGAAAGATGCTCGTAAGGCTGCCAATTTCGCTATCAGTAATAGCAGCATGATAGATACTGGAAATAATTTACTTCGTGATGAAGGCGATGGTGACGGAGGTTTGTTTAAGGGTATTTTCATGCGTTATTATGTGCAGTTGATTATGGAACCGAATTTGGACCCCATATATAAGAAGAAATTCATCACTTTCTTTAACAATAATGCTGAAATCTTGTGGCGAAAGGGAATCAATAAACTTGATTTGCTGTATAATACTAACTGGGCAATGAACAATAGCGGCAACAACCATCTGACTACGCAGACAAGTGGTTGTACTTTGATTGAAGCCAAAGCTCTCTTTGAAAAGAGCCTGAAATAAGTTAGCAATTAAAAGTGTGTCGAAACTCAATCTGGTTATTGGGTTTCGGCACATTTTTTTTTAGAGCCAGTTTTAATTGGCAGTTATTTTGGAAATAATGTTTTTAGAGACAACAGTTTTTTATATAAAATAAACACAAAAGATGAAACAGAATCAATATTTATTTCTACTGTTCACCCTGATTGTTCTGACGGGCTGTGGCGGTACGCAGAAGAAATTAACCGAATATGTCAATCCTTTCTTGGGTACGGCTACTTTGTGGGAGCCTGAGGACTTAGGGTATACGCGCAAAATAAAGTCACGTACATGGGGTGCGGAAACTTATCCGGGTGCTACCTTGCCCAACGCAATGGTGCAGCTCAGCCCCGTTACACAGTTTCGTAGCGGTGCGGGCTATCAATATGAGGACACTGTGATTTATGGTTTTTCACATACTGCTAAAGGGCATTGGAACTTGTTGCATGTCCCCATGTTGCCAGTGGTGGGAACTATCGCTCCGGGTAATTATTGCTCCGGGTTTAGTCACGAGAAGGAATCTGCGCATCCGGGGTATTACCAAGTTTATCTGGAACGCTATAAAGTGAACGCCGAGTTGACCAGTACCTTGCGTTGTGCCTACCATAAATATACTTTCGCCAAGGGCGACGATAAGTCGTTATTGGTAGACATCCGCCGTTCTAATAATGATGTCCGTGATTGGAAGATTGAGAAGGTTGACGATAATACGTTCACGGGTTATCAGGATGGCGACGGTAAAATCTACTTTTACGCTAAGACCAACTATAAAATAGGCCAAGTGGAAATGGTAAAAGACGACAAACATGAGGTGGCTGTGCTGCGTTTTATCGACAGCAAAGGTGTTGAACCTTTGGAAGTGAAGGCTGGTTTCTCGTTTGTGAGTATAGAGAATGCTCAAATGAATTTGAAGGCCGAAATGTTGAACAAAAGTTTTGCACAAGTGGCAGAAGAAGCTGATGCGGCTTGGGAAGCACTCCTCTCCAAGATTCAAGTTGCAGGTGGCACGGAACGTGAAAAGAGATTGTTTTATTCTACTTTCTTCCATGCTTTTAAATGGCCGGCTTTGCGTAGTGATGTGAATCATGAATATACTGATGTCCGTGGCGAAGTAGTGAATAACGGCTTCCACTATTACACTGACCCTTCTTTTTGGGACGATTATCGCAACAAACTGGTACTCATAGGTATGATTTCTCCCGATGTGACTACTGACATCATTAGGTCTATTATTGACAAAGGTGAGAAGCGTGACGGCTACATGCCCACCTTCTTCCATGGTGATCACGCTTCCACTTTTATTTCTGGTTCTTGGTTGCGTGGTTTGCATGATTTCGATCTGGAGCGTGCTTATAAGTTGATTCTGAAAAATGCTACGGTGCCCGGTAAAGGAGGACGTCGCTATTTGGATGAGTATATGGAGCGAGGTTGGATTGCTGAAAAAGACACAGTGAATGTACCCACATGGGACGAATACAAAGGGGCTGTGACCAAGACCCAGGAATATGCTTACGATGACTATGCCGTAGCCTTGGTAGCCAAGGAGCTGGGAGATGAAGCCAACTACAAGCTGATGATGGAACGCTCCAACAACTACAAGACGCTATTCGACCCCTCTACCGGCTTTTGGAGAGGTAAGATTGACGATGGTAGCTGGATTCAGGATTTCGATCCGTATTATCCCTATTACCAGTACATGTACCGTGAGGCCAATGCATGGAACGCCCTCTTCTTCGCCCCCCACGACCCCGAAGGCATGATTAAGCTCTATCCCAGTAAAGAGGCGGTGGAGGCTAAACTGGATTCCTTATTCAGCGAACCGTGGAGAGGTTACGAGGCCCACAACCTGACCGGATTCATCGGAAACTATTGCCACGGAAACCAGCCGGGACACAGCATTCCTTACACCTATTATTTCATAGACAAACAAGAGAAAGCCCAATGCATTCTCGACAGCCTGATGAACCACTACTATGACATGGGTGCCGACAAGCTGGCTTATGCAGGGATGGATGATGCCGGCGAGATGTCTTCGTGGTATGTGCTCAATGCTATTGGACTTTACACTTATTCGCCTGCCGATCCTGAATATATTGTTACTGTTCCCTTGTTCGATAAAGTGACGTTCAATCTGAATGGCCGTCCCTTTACGATTGTGAAGAAAGGAAGCGGCAAGAAGATTATTGACATTACTTATGACGGTAAAAAGATTGACGGTTACTTTATCACCCATGACCAACTGAGGGAGGGCAAGGAACTGGTGATTACTACGGAATAGATAAACAATGGAGTTATGAAAAGAAATATACTGCTTCTATTCACATTCTTTGCTTGCATTACTGTACAAGGGCAGACTCCGGTTCGTTTGGTTGATCTGAGGAGCGAACATCTTGACAGACCTATAGGTTTGGATAATCCCGTTCCACGCCTTTCTTGGCGGATGGAAGATGGTAGGCAGGGAGCTGTGCAGACTTCCTGGCGGATTGTGGTAGACGAAGACTCGTTGAATGTGGCCAATGGCTGTGGCAGGATGTGGGATAGTGGAAAGAACGATTCCCGTAATCTGCTTGTGGCCTATGCGGGCAAAAAACTGCAGCCTTTCACTAGATATTATTGGAAAGTAATCTGCAGTGACATGAAATATAAGGAGACTGCTTCTCCTGTCTCTTACTTTGAAACGGGCATGATGGGGATGCAACATTGGCAAGGTGCTTGGATTGGCGATGGCAAGGATATTCATTATGGGCCTGCCCCTTACTTCCGAAAAGAGTTCAAGACCGGCAAAAAGGTAAAGTCAGCGCGTGCTTATATTGCCGCTGCTGGACTATATGAGCTTTACATCAATGGCGAGAAGGTAGGAGACCACTGCCTTGCCCCTCTTTATACCCGCTTTGATCGCCGCAACTTGTATGTGGCTTATGATGTGACTTCACAATTACAGAATGGTGACAACGCTATTGGCGTACTTTTGGGTAACGGCTGGTATAACCATCAATCCAAAGCAGTGTGGGACTTCGACCGTGCCCCTTGGCGCAACCGTCCCGCTTTCTGTCTGGACTTGCGCATTACTTACACCGATGGAAGCGTGGAGACTATTCCCACCGATCTCAGTTGGCGGACAGCGTCGGGTGCAATCACTTTTAATAGTATCTATACTGGCGAGCACTACGATGCACGTCTGGAGCAGAAAGGATGGAGCACTCCGGAATTCGATGATTCCAAGTGGCGCGGAGTAGCCTATCGGAGTGTACCTTCTTCCAATGTCACTGCCCAGCAAGTACATCCCATCCGTAATGTAAAGATTTTCCCCGCCGTCTCTTTCCGCAAAGTGGACGAGAAAACATACATCTATGATTTCGGGCAAAATATGTCCGGTGTGACTTGTATTCATGTTTCGGGTGAACGGGGAACGGAGGTCAGAATCAAACATGGCGAACGCTTACATCCAAATGGCCGCCTCGATCTCTCGAACATTGATGTCTACTTTCGAGGCGATAAGGAGAAAGACCCTTTTCAGACGGACATTCTCATTCTGAGTGGAGAAGAGGATGAGTTCATGCCCCGATTTAATTACAAGGGATTTCGTTATGTGGAGGTAGTGGCAGATAAGCCTATTGAGCTTGACCAAAACAGCTTGATTGCTTACTTCATGCACAGTGATGTGCCGGCAGTAGGTAGCTTGGAATCTTCGAGCCCACTGATAGGCAAGCTGCTCCATGCTGCCAATCACTCTTACCTTTCCAATCTGATGGGCTACCCCACCGATTGCCCTCAGCGCGAGAAGAACGGTTGGACTGGTGACGGTCATTTTGCCATTGAGGCAGCATTTTATAACTTTGATGGAATTACCGTTTACGAAAAATGGTTGGCCGACCATCGTGACGAACAGCAGCCCAACGGAGTGCTGCCCGATATTATTCCAACTGGTGGATGGGGATATGGTACAGACAACGGGCTGGACTGGACTAGTACTATTGCCATCATCCCTTGGAATATCTACCTCTTCTACGGTGATAGCAAGCCCTTGAGCGATTGTTACGAGAGCATCAAACGTTATGTGGATTATGTGGAGCGTATCTCTAACAATCATCTCACTACGTGGGGGCGCGGAGACTGGGTGCCGGTGAAGTCAAAATCCAATAAAGAGCTGACTTCCTCGGTCTACTTTTATGTAGATACCAAGATTTTGGCCGCTGCTGCCAAACTCTTCGGCAAACAGGCCGATTACGAATATTATAATGCCTTGTCGGAGGAGATAAAGCAAGCTGTCAATGATAAGTTCCTGAATCGAGAAACAGGCATCTATGCCGAAGGTTCACAAACCGAATTGAGTGTTCCCTTGCAATGGAAGATTGTGCCCGAAGAGTTGATAGGAAAAGTGGCAGCTAACTTGGCACATAAGGTAGAGGAGGACGGTTTTCACTTGGATGTGGGTGTATTAGGAGCTAAAGCTATTCTGAATGCACTCAGCGAAAATGGTTATGCTGAAACAGCTTATAAGGTGGCTGTACAGGACACTTATCCTTCATGGGGTTGGTGGATGGTGAACGGTGCCACTACGCTGCTCGAGAACTGGGATTTGCAGGCTACTCGTGACATCTCGGACAATCATATGATGTTCGGTGAAATAGGTGCTTGGTTCTACAAGGGGCTGGGAGGTATTTTCCCTGATCCCGTGCAACCTGGTTTTCAAAACATTCTGCTCCGTCCCCATTTCATAAAGGGATTGAAACGGTTTGAAGCTCGTCATCGGTCGCCTTACGGTGAAATTGTTTCTCGCTGGGAATGGAAAGGGAAATGTGTGCATTATGAAGTTACAGTGCCCGCTAACAGTACAGCTACACTCACTTTACCTGACAAGGCCGAGAATGTACGGGTGGTGGAACTGGCGGCAGGAAGATATGAGTTTATTGTAAAGTGACCTTGTACTTCATTTATGCTTGCAAATATGTAATTAGCGGGTTTGCCACGTTGTTGTGGCATAACTCGCTAATTTTTATAGTCGGTATGTTAAGGGATGGCTTTTTCATTCTTATAGCCTGATCTTTCCCTCCAACCGTATATCTTCCGATGAAGCCCCTATCAGCAGCTTCACCGTTCCGGGTTCTACAACGAACATCTGCTTTCCTTCGTTCCAATAGCCGAGCTCTTCTTTGGGCACGGTAAGCGTCACTTTCCGGGTTTCGCCGGCCTTGATGGGGATACGCCTGAAGGCGCGCAACTGCTTGGAAGGACGTTCCACTTTGGAGTCCGGATAGCTGGCATAGAGCTGTACGACTTCTTCTCCGTCGCGTCCGCTGGTATTCTTCACTGATACCGTCACGCGGATGTTCTTCTTGTCTTGCTTGACGGATTCAATCTTCTCGTACGTAAAGTCGGAATAGCTCAGACCATAGCCGAAAGGATAGAGCACAGGGCCTTGGTGGTACATATACGTACGTCCGTTGCGGATGTCGTAGTCCATTATGTCGGGTAGGTCAGTGATGTCTTTCACCCACGTCTGTACGGTACGTCCGGCTGGATTCACCTTGCCGAAGAGTACGTCGGCCAGTCCGTTGCCCTGCTCCTGACTGCAGTGGGTGATGTGGACGATGGCAGGCACGTGCTCCTGGCTCCAGTTGATGGTGTAGGGGAAGCTGCTGACGAGCACCAGTATGGTATTGGGATTGGCCTTGAGCACCAGCTTCACCAAGTCTTCATCGGGCAGCATCAGCGATTTGCGGTCCACGGCTTCGCGGCCGTCACTGGGGACGGGAGAGAACTTCCAGTCCGCACGCGTGCCGTAAGGATGGTTTCCTACACACACGATGGCAACGTCGGCGGCTGCAGCAGCCTTTTCTGCCTGGCCCATGCGGTTGTCTTCGGCGTGGATGATTTCGGTTCCTTCTTTCACAGCATTGCGTATGCCACTCAGAATCGTTGTTTCGTAAGGCGGGGTACCACTATACCAGTCTTGCACGATTTTGTCCGAATACGGGCCTATAACGGCTATTTTACGCAGCTTTCCGGCATCGAGTGGCAGGAGTTTTTTGTTTTTCAATAACACCACGGACTTGGCGGTGACTTCCCGTGCCAGCCTGCGGGCTTCTGCTGTCATGAAAGGCGGTGTCTCCGTACTGTTCTTTCCGATAGAGAGATAAGGGTTACGGGAGTTGTCCCCGTCCAGCAAGCCGAGCTTGAGGGCGACGAAGATGTTCCCGCGGATAGCCTTGTCGATGTCGACTTCGGTCAGTAATCCCTTTTCCAGAGCTTCCTTGACGTAAGGAACGTATGCGTCGAGAAATTGTCCTGTGGTGGCTTTTACTACGGCAGCAGCACCCTCCGCAAAGCTCGGAAAACTCTTGTGCGCTTCAATCAGCAGTTTCAGGGCACCGCCGTCCGTACAGATGATACCGTTGTTGCCCCACTGCTTGCGGGTAATCTCTTCGAGGCAGGGATGGATGGACATGGGGATGCCGTTCCAACTGTTGTAGGCGGCCATGAAGGCACGGCTGCCTCCCTCGGTGATGCCTTTATAGAAAGGATAAGCGTAGTATTCATGGAACAGCCGCGTGTCGAAGTCGGAGGAAGTGCTGTCCCGTCCGTCCTCGTTACTATTAGCAAGGAAGTGTTTCATCAGAGAGGCAGTTTTCCAGTAGCGGGGATGATTGCCTTGCAGGCCGCGTACGCTGGCAATGGTGAGTTGGGCGGTGAGGAAAGCATCTTCTCCGAAACTCTCCTCGGTACGTCCCCAGCGCGGGTCGCGGGCAAGGTCGGCATTCGGAGCGCGCATCACGAGGGCATGACGCTTGTTACCGGTGGTCTGCATGTAGTAGCGGGCTTCTTCAGCGGCTTGTTCCGCTACTTTCTGCACCAAATCGGTGTCCCATGTGGAGCCCAGACCGTAGGACTGGGGGAATATGGTGGTGGGGCAGTCGGTAGGGACTACTTTCCCGTCTTCCGTTCTTTGGCGTCCGCCCCACATGGCAGGCCCGCCGAGGGTCAGCCCGTGCAGTCCTTCGTAGTGTCCGCAACGGGGAATGTTGAGGCGGGGGACACCGAGGTCGGTGGAAAGAAGGTTTATCTTTTCATCCAATGTCAGGATGGAAAGAAGATGTTCCACGCGCTGTTCGTCGGTGAGCGTGGTATCTTGAAAGGCTTGTGTGTGTTGTGCGCTTGCCTGTAAGCCGAATAGCAGGGGCAAGGCGAGGAACAATAACTTGTTTCGCATGGGGTATTAGGGTTTAATGTGTTTGATATATCGGTTATGGGATTGATATCCGTTGTAACTGTCCGTCCTGCGGCAGGCAGAGCAATCCTTCAGCTTTCTTTTCGTCTGCCAGATACTTCTTCCACGTAATCTTGTCCCACTTCATCTGGTCTGTGCATTGTGCCACGGGGATATGGGGGATGGCCGAACCGTCCTTTACAAGAATGACGATGGGCAGGGTGCCGCATTCAATATGGTTCCATCCCGGAGCATACACCTTTCCGGTCTGGTAGTCTATCCATTTCTGCCGTCCGGGGAGGTAGACATCCCGTCCGCTGCCCTCTTCGAGCATGGGGGCCACGAGGAGATTGGAGCCGAACATGTACTCGTCCTCTACCAGCCATGCACCCGGGTCGTCGGGATACTCCAGCAGCAGGGCGCGGAGCATCGGCCAGCCGTTCTCGGTGCACTCTTTGGATTGTGCGTATACATAGGGCATCAGTTTGTACTTCAGCTCGGCGCAACGGCGGAAATAGTCTGTGAACTCTTTCCCGTAGTACCACGGCTCAGTGGGAGGTGCTCCGTGCACGCGGCTGTGGCTGGTGAGGAAGCCGAAGGGCAGCCAGCGGCGGTAGAGGCTTTCGGGGCTTTGGGTCACGAAGCCGCCTATGTCATTGCTCCAGAAGCAGAATCCGCTCAGTCCGATGGAGAGGCCGCTGCGGATGGTTCCCTCGAAACCGGTTTCGGTGGTTGCGGCGTCACCGCCCCAGTGCAATGGATAGCGTTGTGAGCCTGCCCATGCGGAACGTGCCCAGATAATGTTTTCACCGTGTATCTTCTTGATTACCTCGGCCACGGTCTTGTTGTAGCGCAGGGGATAGAGGTTGTGTTCGTATAGTCCGCTACGGCCGTTGGCATAGATGGCATCCAGCGGAGCACCTTCACCGAAGTCTACTTTGATGGCGCCTACACCCATTTCAATCAGGTTGCCGAGCTTCTCTTGATACCACTGTACGGTTTCGGGGTTGGTGAAGTCCAGCACCACGTCCTCGTAGGGGAGCTGCCCCTTACCGTTGCGTACGTACAGACCGCGTTCCACCAGCTCGGGGAAGAACTTGTTTTTCGGAGTGAAGTAGGGGAGTTGCCAGAGGCAGGTGCGGAAGCCTTGTGACCTTAGGTCGGTGAGCATCTGCCGGGGATTGTCGAAGCGGTCGGCGGCAAAGGCGTAGTCGCACTGCCAGTCCACGCCGAACCAACCGGTATCGAAGTGGATGACGTCGCTCGGTATCTTGTTCTCACGCAGTTTCCGGGCTACATCGCGGCCCTCTGCTTCGCTGAAGTAGGTGATGCGGCTCATCCAGGTGCCGAAGCTCCACAAGGGGGGCATTTCGGGCCGTCCTACCAGTGCGGTGTATTCGCTCAGCATCTCCTTCGGCGAACCCAGGAAGATGAAGATGTCCATCGCTTCGTCTGCCATGAAGAGTTTGGTGGCTCCGATGTAGGAACAGCCGAAGTCGCAGGTCACGGGGGCGGAAGTGTGCATGAACATGCCGTAGCCGCGGTTGCTGAAGAAGAAGGGTATGGGCTTGTACATATCCGGGGTTTCGGGCCCTTGTGGGTCGGTGACAAAGAGGTTGACTTTCTGTCCGGCCTTGTTCAGTGCGGTGGCAGACTCGCCGCAACCGTAGATTTTCTCGTTCGGCGCGAGGCTGAATACAGGATTGATGCTGCGTGAGTTGTCCGAGCCGCGCTTGATAAAGCTGAATGGAGGTACCTTGACCTGTGTGGAGTCGTTGTCGCTCCAGCAACGAGTCTGTGTCAGCAGGCGTCCGTCGGCATCTTTCAGCACCAGGCGCCAGGGGTAATTCTCGATGAGCAGGCTGCCGTATCGGGAGGTGTACAGGGTACCTTTATCCGTCTTCTCGGCTTTCCAGAAGGAGCGTCCGTCGGCAGGCTTTCCTATGAGCATGGGGTCATCGGCATCTTCTTTCGGTACGATGGGCGAGGTAAGCATACGGATGCGGAGGGTACGTTCGCTGACCGGTTCGACGGTGAACGTCAGTTGTGGATTGTTGTCGTAGGCCGTCTCCGGGAAGTCCAGCGACTGGAGGGGCTGGTGCAGGTAGGTGTTTGCATTGAATGCCTGGCGGGGCATCAGTTGCTGGCGTTTCCACTGGACAGTCCCCTTGCCGGTGGAGGTGTCGAACGATACCAGGCTGTCGGCAAAGAAATAGGTGTTGCTGAGGTCCAGAAAATCCTGGCTCATGTCTTTCGACTGGGAAAGCAGGTATTGCACGCCGGCATTTGTTTTCAGTTGGGCATGTGCGGGCGGGATGGCAGTTGCTGCTAGCAGCATAAAAGCTGCCCCTTTCATCAGTTGTTTCTCTTTCATGATAAATATATGATTTACGGTTGTTGTTTCGATGCCGTAAAAGTAGAGAAATCTACACAGATGAAAGGGGTAGGTATGTTG
This sequence comes from Bacteroides uniformis, assembly GCF_025147485.1. Lineage (NCBI taxonomy): Bacteria > Pseudomonadati > Bacteroidota > Bacteroidia > Bacteroidales > Bacteroidaceae > Bacteroides > Bacteroides uniformis. The sequence goes on from NZ_CP102263.1 coordinate 1,347,109, forward strand.
CTTATGTAGGGCCTAAATGTTTATTTGGAAGCTTTCTTTCCGTAGAAACACATAAAATACACCCCGATAATGACAAATGGGATGCTGAGCCATTGGCCCATGTTCAGCGACATGCTGTCTTCAAAGTTCACCTGGTTTTCTTTCAGGAACTCGATGAAGAAACGGAAGAGGAAGATTTCCGTCAGGCAGAGGCCGAAGAAGAAACCGCGGTGATAGGGTAGGGAAGCCTCGGCTTGCACGGCGGTTGATTTCCGCTTGGTGGTGCTGAAGTCTGTTTCAAGTTTGGTTTCTTGTTTTTTCTGTCCGCGTTTGTATAGCCAGACCATCCCTAAGAAGAAGATGAAGTAGGCGATGGCTTCGTAGAGCTGTGCCGGATGGCGGGGCAGCATGTCTTCGCGTTCAAAGATGAATGCCCAGGGCATGTCGGTCGGTTTGCCGATGATTTCGGAGTTCATCAGGTTGGCAAGGCGGATGCAGCAGGCGGTGATGGGAGTGGCAACAGCTATCATGTCGAGCACGTCCATGTAGTGCATCTTCGTCTTGCGGCAGTACATCCAAAGGGCGATAATCAGGCCCAGCGTGCCGCCGTGGCTGGCAAGGCCGGTGTAGCCCGTCATCTTCCAACTGCCGTCCGGCAGGATTTTTATGGGGAGAATCATCTCGAGGAAATGGTCCTGGTAGTAGGCCCAGTCGTAGAATATGCAGTGGCCCAGTCGTGCGCCTATCAGTATGCCGAAGAAGCAATAGAAGAAGAGAGGTTCGAATTTCTTTTCGTCTATTCTGCGGTCGCTATACTGGCGTTGCACGATGAAGTAGGCAAGAGCAAGACCGATAATCCATAACAGTCCGTAGTAGCGGATGGATATGCCGAAGAACTTGAACAGTTCGGGGTCGGGATTCCAGTTGATGGTGAGTAATGATAACATATTTATGAAGAATTAAATTACTGAATTACGGGGTTGTTCGGGACAAAGGTATGAAATTATCTCGTTTGGCAGTTCATCGTGGCAGTTTATTTGAATTTCTCCGCCACCATCCTATACGTCAGCACCTCAATCCCTTGTTCCTCTGCAGCCGTAATCATGTCGAACAACAAGCCTTGTACTTCGCTCTGATGTCCTTTGGCCATATCTTTCTGCATGGAGGCGGTACTTTCAGGGGCGAGTTTGTCTATTACTTTGAGGTTGTACTCCACGATGTCTTCCTTGAATTCTATACCCAATTTTCGGCCCAAAGCTGCGCTCTCTTGTGACAGTCCGATGAAGGTATCGCGCACCTTCCCCGGTTTCTGTACTTCGCCCATAGGCACGTCATAGTAGGCTCCGGTGACTGCCATAGCGGAGATGAACGACCACTTGACGAATGTGTCCCGATCGATGTCGTCGGAGATGTCGGCTTTGATGCCGCTTTCCTGCAAATCGCGTTGCACGGCTTCCAATGTTTCACGGGAAACAATCGTGCTGCGGTGTGCTCCGTAGACGAGCCGGAAAATCTTTCCCATCTGCGTGATTTCTCCCCGTCCGGATACGAATCCTACGATGTAGATGCAGCCGTCGAGCACCGTGACGCCGGGGACCAACCGCTGGATACGGGGACCGGTTCCGTAAACATTCAGGATGGGGATTACCACTGTACGCTCGTGTGAGGCACGTTTGATGAGTTCCGTAATGGAGTCTACGGAATAACCTTTGACGCAGACGAAGATAACATCCGCTTTGCCTTGGAATTCTTCTGCGGTAAATGCCGCCACTTTCAGACAATGTTCACCTTTCAAATCGGAGTGCAGTTGCAGACCGTTCCCGCGTATGGCGGCAAGGTGTTCGCCACGTGCAATGCAAGTGACGTCTTTGCCGGATAATGAAAGAAAGGCGGCGATGCTTCCGCCTACGCCGCCGGTACCTGCTATGAGGTATTTCAGATTACTGTTTGCCATTTGTTGTGTATGGTTTATTGAACGTAGTTTTCCTTTTCCATATAGTAAAGTCCTTCGCCCCGGTCACCGTTTTCCATGTCTTCCAGCTCTACTTTGAAGATACGGTAGGGAAGGTCTTTTTTGGGATGCTTGGGCATGTCTACTGTCAATAGATAGGCGTTGCCATATTCGTTGCTGTCGAAATATTCTTTTATTTCCTGCTTCATCAGCACGGGGACTTTCTCGCCGTCTATCCAGACGGTGACTTTCAGTTGCCCGGGGCGGGGAGCCATCTGGCATTCTCTGGCTTCTTTGTTTTGTTCTTGTTGCTCAATGTCACTCAGGTTTTCACCGTGTACCAATGACTCGGGCTTTGTTTCTTTCATCCATTGGTAGGTACGTGTCAAGCTCATGGGACGGACGTATATCTGATAAGTAGGCATGGCTCCGGGGATGCAGAAAGCACGCAGGCCATAAGCTTCCATACGATGATAACGTATGTCGAGTGTAGTGTCGCGGTCGGCGATGAAATCCCAGGCCCAGAACTCCAGGCGGTGTTCAGTCTCGGGCAGCCCGCTTTTCATGGCAATGTGCGCATAGGAGGGCAGATAAATAGAGGCTGCACTTTGATATTTCCCTTTGGGTATACGGGCCGTGTAATGCCCGTCTTTGTCGGTTATGGCTTCTATGATGTCATTGAACTGCGGGTTTTGCCACCAGACGCTGGCACTGTCTATCGGCTGTCCGTTGTAATCAGTCACCCGTCCGTGAATGGTTACTGAGTCTTGCTGTTGTGCATAAACGGCAGTACAGGACAATAAGAATAAAAGGAAGATAATCTGTTTCATATTGTTATTGTATGGAGTTTATTAGAAAATGGCAATGTACAAAGAAAGTACATTGCCATCTGGAATGAATATCATTACACATTGAACCTGAAGTGCATGATGTCCCCATCCTGCACCACGTATTCCTTACCTTCCACACCCAACTTTCCGGCTTCGCGCACGGCTGTTTCGCTGCCATACTTGATATAATCCTCATACTTGATGACCTCTGCCCGGATAAACCCTTTCTCGAAATCCGTATGGATAACGCCGGCGCATTGCGGCGCTTTCCATCCCTTGCGATAGGTCCATGCCTTTACTTCCATCTCTCCGGCAGTGATGAAGGTTTCGAGGTTCAGCAGGCTGTAGATAGCTTTAATCAAACGGTTGCAGCCGCTCTCTTTCAGTCCCAGGTCTTCGAGGAACATCTGCTTTTCTTCGTATGTCTCCAGTTCGGCGATGTCGGCTTCGGTCTGGGCGGAGATGATGATGAGTTCCGCATCCTCGCCCTTAATGGCTTCGCGCACCTGCTCTACGTACTGGTTGCCGCTGGCGGCACTGACGTCATCCACGTTGCAGACGTAGAGCACAGGTTTGGTGGTGAGCAGGAACATCTGCTTGGCACATTGTTCCTCGTCGTCGTTCTGTGGGATGACGGTGCGGGCGCTTTGTCCTTGTTCCAGGGCATCCTTGTAGCGGAGCAGGAGTTCGTACTCTATCTTTGCCGCCTTGTCGCCACCCACTTTGGCAATCTTCTCTACACGCTTGATGCGGTTTTCCACCGTGTCGAGGTCCTTCAGTTGCAGCTCTGTGTCGATGATTTCCTTGTCGCGCACGGGGTTCACCGAACCGTCCACGTGGACGATGTTGCCGTTGTCGAAGCAGCGCAGCACGTGAATGATGGCGTCGCACTCGCGGATGTTGCCCAAGAACTGGTTGCCGAGTCCTTCACCTTTGCTGGCGCCCTTCACCAGTCCGGCAATGTCGACGATGTCGCACACGGCAGGTACGATACGCCCCGGGTGAACCAGCTCGGCGAGCTTCGTCAGTCGTTCGTCGGGTACGGACACTTGCCCCATTTGGGCGTCGATTGTACAGAACGGGAAGTTTGCCGCTTGTGCCTTTGCGCTGCTCAAGCAGTTGAAAAGAGTGGATTTTCCTACGTTGGGAAGGCCCACGATACCAGCTTTTAATGCCATAGTGTTATCTTGTTTTTTTAGTTATTGTTCAGTTAATTGGATGCAAAGATAGTGCAAACCGAATGCAGAATAAAATGAACTCGTTCATTTTTTATGCTGAGGTGCAGCCTATCTTCGCTTTTTTAAGCAAAGATAGTGCAAACCGGACAAACTTACTGAAAAATAGCTGATTTTTGCATACACCAACGAAGAAAGGAGGAGATGGGAGAGCCGCCGGAACGGTATTTAGAAATTCGTATTGAACGTGTTAATTTGCATTAAAAGCATGACGATGAAACGATAAATTGATAGTTTTGTCGCAATTATAATTTAAGTATCATTCTATAAATCAATGCGATTATGAAAAACAAAGTAAGAAAAATTCTGATGATTTTATCATGTCTCATCAGCTTGTCTTTTACATTATCTGCACAGAATCCTTATCTGCCGCTTTGGGAATTTATTCCTGATGGTGAGCCCTATGTGTTTGAGGATCCTGACTGTCCCGGCAAGTACCGTGTCTATATTTATGGTTCGCACGACAATCTCAAGTGGATGTATTGCGGACGTGACCAAGTGGTGTGGTCGGCACCCATAGAGGACCTGACCCGTTGGAGATATGACGGCGTGATATTTAAAGTCAATGAGTCGCCCGAGCTGTATAAACTGAATGCTGATGGAACCGACGACGTGCTTTTTGCCCCTGACGTGACAGTAACTACCGATACCGATGGTAAGAAAACTTATTACCTCTTTCCGAATAATCAAGGTAGTGGACGCAATTCCATGATTGCCAAAAGCGACCGTCCCGATGGTCCGTTTACAGTATGCAATTGGAACAAGGAACGTCCTCGCGAGACTTTCGGTTGTTTGGGATTCGACCCCGCAGTGTTTGTCGATGATGATGGACGTGTGTATGGTTATTGGGGATTTGGCATTTCGCATGGCGCGGAGTTGGACCCTGCTACCATGTGCACGGTAAAGCCGGGTACCGAAGTGGTGGAGAACATGATTTCAGGCTATCGGCAGGAAGGTATATTCCGCTTCTTTGAGGCATCCTCCATCCGCAAGATTGAGGATAAGTATGTGTTTATCTATAGCCGTACTACCGCTGAGGGTGAAGATGGCTTGCCGAACGCCAGCAACTATACGCTGGCATACGCTTATAGCGAGCATCCTCTGGGTCCCTGGACCTATGGCGGAACAATCATCGATGCCCGTGCGCGCGAGTATGATGAAAAAGGCAATGTGATAGCTTCGGCCATGCCCGGTGGAAATACGCATGGCAGTATCTGCAAGATAGGAGGGCAATGGTACGTGTTCTATCATCGCCAGATAGGTACTGATTGCTATGCACGCCAGGCTATGGTGTCGGCCATTGATGTAAAGGTGGAAAAAGGAAAAGGTGGGAAAGTCGTGATTTCGCGCGGGGAATTCAACTCTGAGGGTTTCCTTCTTGAAGGGCTCAATCCTATGCAGCGCATCTCGGCCGGGTTGGCTTGTTGGCACACCAATCCCGGAGGTATCAAAGAGGTCTATCCCCATTATGTCTACACGGGGTCTTACATCCGGCCTGTGTACCGGGATAATAATCCCTATGCCGGCGATAACAACCACAAAATCCCGTTCGCTCCGGTGGTGAATAATACAAGTGGGTCGATTGTAGGATATAAATACTTGAATATGAATGCCGTTCCGCGAGATAAGTCTTTGCAGATGCAGTTAAGGTTGAAGGCTGAAGATACCGACGGACGCATCCGCATCATGCTGGGTAGCCCTTGGACAACAAAAGGCGGTGTAGAGATAGGACTTGTGGATGTGAAGGCTGGCAGCACTTGCAGAGAGTTCTATGCTCCGCTCTCTATTCCGGCAAAGCTGCATAAGGGAAAGCAGCCGCTCTTCTTTGTCTTCGAATCAGAAACCGAAGGCCAGTCCATCTGTGAGTTTTATGATTTCCTCATGTTGGCACGCCCATAAGTCTTTATACTTATGGAGGCGGATACTTATCTTGTGAGACCTTCTAAATAGAGCTATTGTATTAGTTCACAGTACTGAACACTTTGTTACACCCCGTCGGAACAGATTGTTTCTCTTGTATGAAACGACTTGTTTCGACGGGATAAAACGATTTGTTCCGTTATAGGAAACACTTTGTTTCCTTATAGAGAACACTCTGTTCCATTATAGGAAACAAACCGTTTCCATAGTCGGAAATGAAATGGGGCATATGCTTCATTGATACCGCTATTACTTTTCCTCCTCGAATATTCGGTTGAAAACTTGCCGCAGCTGTCCTTCGTCTGCGATAATGGCTTGGAGCTTCTTCAGCTGTTCCGCATTCTTGCCCTCGGGAAACCAGAGCTTCAGATAACCGCCGGGTGCATATTTTGCCATGAGATGCTGATGGAACCGCTGGTAGTGCCACTCCTTGTCGGCGGCAGGATTCTGTTTCAATCCGTACTGCACGGTGCGGCGCAGGGTGATGTCCGGGTCGATGATACGGTCCGCTTCGGCAACAATCTTGCCGTAGATGCTACGAGGTTCGTGGTCTGTAGAGGCGCGGTGGTCTTCTACGGCTTCTTTCATGAGGAGGATTTCCGTGTCGGAGAACCATTGCCGCAGGGTAGAGTCCGCCATCAGTATCTCGCCGGAGACAAGGTGGTGGGTGGCGCGGTCGCGGCACAGTCCCGTGTCATGGTAGGCGGCAATGACGTATGCCAGGCGTTCGTCCGCTTCGGGATATTGCCGGGCGAGGGCAAGGCTTTCTTCGATGACGGTACGGACGTGTGAGAGGTTGTGTGCCTTGTCAAACTCCTTGTACCGGGGAATGATTGCTGTCTCGATGTAGGTAATGAGGGTCTCGGGTATCATGTGGCATTCCTTTTTAGGAGGCGAAGATATAATAAAAGAGCCGGAATGTGCGAATCATTCCGGCTCTTTTATGAAAGGTTTCGGTTATTGTTGTTAGGAATAAGATTTCTTACTTTAAGAGAGAGTTTGTCAATTACATGTTAGGGTTGTCCATGATTACTGTCATCTCGGGAACCAGTATGTATTCGCCTTTCTTGTTGTTCCATTTGTAGTATGTGGTAGTCATCGTCTTGCCTTGGTATGCATAGCGGATGCACATGTCCTTGCCCCATGTATTCTTGGTGCTGTTCCATTTCAGGGCTTCGCTTTCCGTCATGCGGTTCTGGTCGTCGTACTTATAATTGTACTTCATATAGTTGGCAAGCGTGTTTCCGTCCATCTTGTATACGGTCTCTGCCACCTTCATGCCATTTACTTCTTCCGAATTGTAAATGAGGTTGCTCTTATTGTCGGCTGAGGCATTTAATCCGCAAACTAAGAGAAGTGCTGAAACAATCACTGTTTTTAAAGATACTTTTGCTTTCATGGTTTTATGTCTTTTTTAGTTTAACTTTCTATTTTCTATCAATATATCATTGATTTCGCTGCAAAGGTACGTATTAAATTGACATAAATATAAATATTGGATTAAATTTTATCAATATGTCAGTAGTGAGGGTTTCGGTATGCTTTCCTTTTGGCAAGATTGGTGAATAAAAAATATCCGGCAGTGAGGTCGCCGGATATTCTGATGAGCAAACTGTATTTGGAAAGGATTGCTTCTGTTGCTTTCTGATTGTAAGTTAAATAAAGTTATTGGGCTGTTTAGTGTGCCTGCAACCAGTTGTTTCCCCACCCACAATCGGCTTTCAGGGGTACGTACATGCGATATGCCTGCTCCATCTCTTCGATTACGATTTTCTGTACAAGCTCTTTTTCTGCCTCTGGAACGCTGAAATTTAGTTCGTCATGGACTTGTAAAATCATCTTTGCTTTCAGATTGTAAGCTTGGAAGCGCTGATAGATGTGTGCCATGGCTACTTTTATGATGTCGGCGGCACTTCCCTGGATGGGAGCGTTGATGGCATTCCGTTCGGCATAGCCCCGTACCACCCCGTTTCTTGAGTTGATGTCCGGCAGGAAGCGCTTGCGGTGGAAGATGGTTTCCACATAGCCGTTCTCGCGTGCCACCTGGATGCTTTTATCCATATACTCCTTCACTTGTGGGTAGGTTTCAAAGTAGCCGTCTATCAGCTCTTTGGCTTCCTGGCGAGAAACGCCCATGCGTTCGGCAAGCCCGAAGACGGAGATGCCGTAGATGATGCCGAAGTTTGCCGTTTTTGCCTTGCGGCGCATGTCGGCGGTTACGTCGTTTATATCTATCTTATATATCTTGGCAGCGGTGGCGGCGTGGATGTCGTGTCCGCTGAGGAAGGCGTCTATCATGTTCTTATCTTCGCTGAGGTGTGCCATGATGCGCAGCTCTATCTGCGAGTAGTCGGCAGAGAAGAACTCGCAGCCGGTGTCGGGGATGAACGCCTTGCGGATTTCCTTTCCGTCTTCGTCGCGGATGGGGATGTTCTGCAGGTTGGGATTGCTGGAGCTGAGGCGTCCGGTAGCGGTCACCGCCTGGTTGAAGGAGGTGTGTATGCGGCCCGTACGTGGGTTGATGAGCTGGGGCAGGGCATCTATATAGGTGCTCAGCAGTTTCTTCAGTCCGCGGTATTCCAGTATCTTCCCGATGATGTCGTGCTTGCTGCGGTAGCTTTGCAGCACCTCTTCGGAGGTGACGTATTGTCCGGTCTTGGTCTTTTTCGCTTTCTCCACGATTTTCAGCTTGTCGAACAGCACTTCGCCTACCTGCTTGGCGGAGCTGATATTGAATGTCTCGCCAGCCATCTCGTAGATTTCCTTCTCAATCTCCTGCAGACGGACGGTGAAGTGTTGGGACGATTGCTTCAAGGCTTCCGTGTCGAGCAGCACTCCGTTGCTCTCTATATTAACAAGTACGGGGACGAGCGGCATCTCTATTTCGTAGAACAGATGTTCGGCACCTTGCTCCTTCAGTTCCTTTTCCAGCACGTTTTTCAGTTTGAGGGTGACGTCCGCATCCTCGCAGGCATAACGGTAGACATCTTCGGGTGGAAGGTCGCGCATGTTCTTTTGGTTTTTGCCTCGCGCTCCAATTAGCTCATCGATGTGGATGGTCTGGTAGTGCAGGTAGATTTCCGCCAGATAGTCCATGTTGTGTCGCAGTTCGGGTTGAAGCACGTAGTGGGCAAGCATGGTGTCGAAAAGTTTGCCTTTCACCTGGACGCCGTAATTTTGGAGGATAATCATATCGTACTTGATATTTTGTCCCACCTTCATGGATTTCTCGTTTTCGAAGAGGGGACGGAACTCGTTTACAATTTTTAAGACTTCCTCTCGTTCGGCGGGAACGGGTACGTAGTATGCACGGTTTTCGGCATCACTGAAGCTCATTCCTACAAGTTCGGCGTCCATTGGCTCGGTTCCGGTAGTCTCGGTATCTATTGAGAGAATTTCGCTTGTAAGTAACTTTTGAATAATTTCTGCTCTTTTATCTTCTGTATCAATGAGTTGGTAGTCTATATCGAGCATTTCTAACCGCGTCAGGTTTGAATTTTCAGAAACGCCCGTCCCCTCGCCCGCAAAATTTGCAAACAAATCGCCTTGAATCGGGGCGCTGTTTTCGGGAGTGGAGGTTTGCGGCTGGGCAAACAGAGTCCCGGCAAAGAGGTCGGGTACCGGAGAGGTTGGAGTAGGGGAGGACGAATTGCCGCTTCCCTTTTTGAGTACCCGGTCGATGAGTGTGCGGAATTCCAACTCCTCGAAAATCTTGCGGAGTTCTTCTTCGTTCGGTTCTTCGCGGACGAGCGAATCCATGTCGAGCTGAATGGGAACATCTGTTTTGATGGTGGCAAGGAATTTGGAGAAGGTAATCATCTCGCGGTTGGTCTCCACTTTCGTTTTCAGTGCGCCTTTCAGCTGGTCGGTATGCTCCAGCAGATTTTCGATGCTGCCGAATTCGGCAATCAGTTTCTGTGCGGTTTTCTCGCCCACACCCGGACAGCCGGGGATGTTGTCGGAAGCATCACCCATCAGTCCCAGCATGTCGATGACCTGCTCGGTGGTCTGTATGTTGAACTTGGTTTTTACTTCTTCGGTACCCATCACTTCGAATCCGCCGGTGTGCTTGGGGCGGTACATGAAGACGCGGTCCGATACCAGTTGCCCGTAGTCCTTGTCGGGAGTCATCATATAGGTGGTGATGCCCTGCCGTCCGGCTTCGGTGGCGAGCGTGCCTATCACGTCGTCGGCTTCGTAGCCGGATACTTCGAGGATGGGAATGCGGTAGGCGCGGATGATGTCCTTTATAATAGGTACGGAAAGGCGGATGGCCTCGGGTGTCTCCTCGCGCTGTGCCTTGTATTGCTCGTAGGCCTCGTGGCGGAAGGTGGGGCCCGACGGGTCGAAGGCTACTCCTATGTGTGTGGGATTCTCTTTTTTGAGCACTTCTTCCAGGGTGTTTACAAAGCCCAGAATGGCCGAAGTGTTGAATCCTTTTGAATTGATTCTCGGGTTCTTGATGAACGCGTAATAGGCTCGATATATCAGTGCATAGGCATCGAGCAAAAACAGTTTATCGATTGAATTCATACATTTAATCCTTTTTTTCATGGTAAAAGTACAAAAAAATACCGTATTAACCGTTTTATTACTATTTTTGTAGGCAAATAGCGATGCATGGACAACTCATCATTGATAAAATCTCCGATTTCTGAGGAATTGGAGGACTTCAAGAAGCTTTTTGAAAGTACTCTCTCCAGTTCCAACCTTTTGCTGAACAGCGTAATTGCGCATATCCGGCAGAAGAACGGGAAGATGATGCGCCCCATTCTGGTGCTTCTGGCTGCGAAGCTTTTTGGCAAGGTATGTCCTGCAACCCTGCATGCTGCGGTTGCGTTGGAACTTCTTCATAATGCCAGCCTTGTGCACGATGATGTAGTGGACGAAAGTACTGAACGCCGTGGACAACTCTCCGTTAATGCCATTTTCAATAATAAAGTAGCCGTACTGGCAGGCGATTATCTGCTTGCAACAGCGTTGGTGCAAGTGGGCATGACCCGTAACCATGACATTATCGACATCGTCTCCTGCCTGGGGCAGGATTTGGCAGATGGTGAACTTCTGCAGCTTTCCAACGTCAGCAATCTCCATTTCTCCGAGGAAGTCTATTTCGACGTTATCCGCAAGAAGACGGCCGTGCTCTTTGCAGCTTGTACGAAGGCGGGCGCTCTCTCGGTGGGAGCCAGCGATGAAAAGGCGGAATCTGCGCGTCTGTTCGGTGAATATATCGGGCTTTGTTTTCAGATAAAGGATGATATTTTCGATTACTCCGAGAGCAAGGAAATAGGCAAACCTACCGGAAATGATATGGTGGAGGGGAAGTTGACTCTACCTGCGCTTCATGTGCTCAATACCGTGAAGGATAAAACAGCGGAAGAAATTGCCGTAAAGATAAAGAATGGGGAGGCAACGCCTGGCGAAATAGCCCATTTAATCGAATTTACCAAGCAGAATGGTGGTATAGAGTATGCTTCGCAAGTGATGTATGACTATAAGGAAAAGGCTCTTTCTTTGCTGGCTTCTTTGCCCGATACGGAGGTAAAAGCAGCGCTAGCCGGGTATCTGGATTATGTGGTAGAGCGGGAAAAATGACGGAACTGTTTCCGGTTGATAATATGAGAAAGCCTGATGGAACCCACTCCATCAGGCTTTATTTATAGGTAAATACAGCTTTCTCTTAGAAGAATTTCATTTCCTCGCCCTTGATTTCCGAAAGCAGCAGGTTGGCAAGACGACTGGTTCCCAAGCGGAACAGTTCGTTGTTCAGCCATTCTTCGCCGAGCACTTCCTTGACGATGGTGTAATAAATCAGTGCATCGTTCACGCAGTTGATTCCTCCTGCGGGCTTAAAGCCTACCTTGATACCCGTCAGCTCGTGATATTCCTTGATGGCCTGGCACATAACCAGAGCGGCCTCCGGTGTGGCGGCAGGCTGTTGCTTGCCGGTGGAAGTCTTGATGAAATCGGCACCCGAATATATGGAAAGGATGGATGCTTTTTTGATGTTCGAAGCCGTCTTCAAGGCTCCGGTTTCGAGGATTACCTTCATGTGGTGCTCTTTGCAGGTTGCTTTGAGTTCTTGTATCTCCTCGCACATGCCTTCATAGTCTCCCGCCAGGAACTTGCCCACCGAAATAACGATGTCTATTTCATCGGCGCCTTCCATCAGTGCCATGGCAGTTTCTGCCACTTTCACTTCAATGAAAGTCTGGGAGGAGGGGAAACCTGCTGATACACAAGCTATTTTTACATCTTCCACTTCCAGCGTGTCTTTTACGACTTCTGCAAAATTGGGGTATACACAGATGGCTGCCACATTCTTCAGGTCGGGGAACTCTTCGTCGAATTTATTCACTTTCTGGGTGAATTTCATGACACTTTCGTCGCTGTCCGTACTGTTCAGTGTGGTGAGGTCAATGCAGTTGAAAAGGAATTTCTTTACCTCCGGCGTGTTGTTTGCCGGCACTTTCTCTGCAATGATTCTGGCAGCTTGTGCAGCTATTTCCGCATCATCCAGTTGGGTGTTGTACTTTGCCAGGGCGGCGTCATACTTACTCTGGGTAGGCTCATTCTTCTCCATGGTCTTTCAATTTAGGGTTATTGATATGTCTTGTCTGGTCACGTCTGGTTTTCTTCTCGAAGTTGCGGCAGAAGGCGTCTGTCAGGTTCACTCCGGTCTGGTTCGCAAGGCAGAGAAGTACCCAAAGAACATCTGCCATCTCATCGTCGAGATTGTCTTTTTCTCCTTTCTTGAAGGATTGGTCGCCATACTTGCGTGCCATGACGCGGGCAAGTTCGCCCACTTCTTCGGTCAGTATCGCCATATTGGTGAGTTCGCTGAAATAGCGCACTCCGTATTCCTTTATCCAGGAATCCACTTGTTTCTGTGCTTCTTCTAACGTCATTATTCCTTGTTTTTTGTATCTATACAGATGGTCACGGGGCCATCGTTCATCAGTTCTACTTTCATATCGGCACCAAATTCGCCGGTACCTATTTCTTTACCTAATGCTAAACTCAGTTCCCGGCAGAATTGTTCGTACAGCGGGACGGATATTTCCGGCCGTGCTGCCCGTATGTAGGAGGGACGGTTGCCTTTCTTGGTGGAGGCGTGGAGGGTGAACTGGCTGATAACCAGTATCTCGCCGTCTGCTTCAAGAATGGATTTGTTCATTACGCCGTTTTCGTCATCGAAAATGCGCAGATTGACTATCTTCTTGCAAAGCCAGTCAATATCTTCTTTTCCATCGGATTCTTCGATGCCTACGAGTATCATGAGGCCCTTTCCAATGGAGGCTTTGCAGGTTCCGTTGATGGTGACGGAAGCGTGTCCGGCACGTTGTATCACTACTCTCATGTTGTTTTTGTCTTTTTGAGGGGACAAAGTTACGAATTAATTCGTTGTGTGCATGGCTTTGCAGGCTGATTTATCAGTCATTATTTCTCTGAGAAATAGGTCTGGATGATTTTGGCTTTCGCTTCTCCCACCACGGCGGCAAGCTCCTCGGCAGATGCTTCGCGGATACGCTTCACGCTTTTGAACTCCTTGAGCAACGCGCTTTTCGTCTTTTCACCGATACCTTTTATCTCGTCCAGTGCGGAGGCAATCTGCCGTTTGCTGCGCTTGTCGCGGTGGAAGGTAATGGCGAAGCGGTGCACTTCATCTTGAATCTGCGTCAGCAGTCGGAAGAGGGGGGTGTTCTGTTTCAATCCGATGGTCTGGGGAGGGTAGCCATACAATAGCTCGGAAGTGCGATGTTTGCCATCTTTGGCAAGTCCGGCGATGGGGATGTTCAGGCCAAGCTCGTCTATCACCTCTTTTACGGCGCTCATTTGCCCTTTTCCACCGTCGGTGATAAGAAGGTCGGGCAGGGGTGCTTTCTCTTCTATAGCGCGCTGATAGCGCCGTTTTACGACCTCTTTCATGGAGGCATAGTCATCCGGTCCCTCTACGGTCTTGATATTGTACTTGCGGTAATCCTTCTTGGAAGGTTTCCCCTTGACGAAGACCACGCACCCGGCCACGGGGTCGGAACCCTGGATGTTGGAGTTGTCGAAACATTCTATCTGCATGGGCAGGCGGTCCAGGTGTAGCTCTTGCTGTATCTCTTTCAGCAGGCGCACGGTCCGTTGCTCCGGATTCAGCTTTTCGGCTTGCTTCAGGCGGTCGGCTTTGTACTGCTTCACATTGAGGATGGAGAGTTCCAGCAGTTTCTTTTTGTCTCCCCGTTGCGGGATGGTAAAGACGACATCTTTCAGCTCCATATCCAGTTCAAAAGGCACGATGATTTCACGAGAAAGGCTCTTGTATCTTTCCCGCATTTCGATGATGCCGAGAGAGAGCAGTTCTTCTTTGCTCTCATTCAATCGTTTCTTGTATTCAAAGGTGAAAGCCTGGTTGATGGCACCGTTCGTAATGTGTAGGTAGTTGACGAAAGCGGACTTTTCATCGCTGTCTTCCTCGATGGAGAACACGTCGATATTGTGCAGCACGTTGCTTACCACTTCCGATTTCGCCCGGTAGTTTTCCAGCAGCAGGTATTTCTTCTTTATCTTCTGTGCTTCTTCAAACTTCATTTCGGCTGCCAGTTCCTGCATTTGCTGGAAAAGCATCCGTTCTATCTCCTGGGTATTCCCTTTGAGTATTTCCTTGATTTCAGCGATGTTTTTCAGATACTCTTCCTGGCTTTGCTTCCCGATGCAAGGTCCTGCACAGTTCTTGATGTGGTATTCCAGGCAAACATTGAACTTTCTGGCACGTATGTTTTCCGGAGAGAGGTTCAGGTGGCATGTACGCAAAGGGTACAGATGCTTGATGAGGTCGAGTAATGCGTACATGGAAGGTATATGGCTGTAAGGGCCATAATAGGAGGAACCGTTACGGATTATCTTCCGGGTTCTGAATACACGTGGAAAGTATTCGTTCTGCACGCAGATGCTGGGATACGTCTTGTCGTCTTTCAACAGTACGTTGTAGCGAGGCTTGTATTTCTTGATAAGATTGTTTTCCAGCAATAGCGCGTCTTCTTCCGTATTCACCACGATATATCGGATATCTGCAATCTTGCTGACCAGCACCCTCGTCTTTCCCGGTTCGTGCTCCCGGTTGAAGTAGGAAGACACTCTTCGCTTCAGATTCTTTGCCTTTCCTACATATATAATAGTCCCTTCGGTATTCAGATATTGGTAAATACCGGGACTTTCGGGAAGGTTGGATACAATCCCTTTGAGGTAGTCGTTAGTTCTGAGTTCTTCCATAATACCGACGTTTCACCACAGATTACACAGATTAGCGCAGATTTCTCTTTGATAAAACTGTGTTTTGTGGTGGATAAATAATCTGTGTTAATCTGTGTAATCTGTGGTGAAATATGAAATGGCTAAAGCGACAGCACAGCCTCCACTTCCACATCATCTCCAAACACATCCTTGCCATGAAGCTCTTTCAGCTCGATGATGAAGTTTACATACACTTTCTTGGGGTTCATCTGTTTCACCAGTTTGCAGGCGGCTTCCATTGTTCCACCGGTTGCCAGCAAGTCGTCGTGTAGCAATACTACATCGTCTTCATTGATGGCATCCTTGTGCATCTGCACGGTGTCTTTGCCATATTCTTTATCATAGCTTTCTTCAATGGTTTCTGCAGGAAGCTTTCCCGGCTTGCGGATAGGTACGAAGCCTGCCCCCAGTCTGGTGGCGAGAATGGGGCCCATAATGAATCCTCTTGATTCTATACCCACTACTTTGGTGATGCCTTTGTCTTTATACATCTCGTATAGTGTGTCCGAGAGTTCCTGCAAGGCGGTAGGCTCCTTGAACAAGGTAGTTACATCGTAGAATAGAATTCCCGGAATGGGGAAGTCGGGTATTTCTCGGATGCTTTTGGTAAGAGTTTCTTTGCTCATAATCAGTTTATTTAATACGTTTATTGAATTCTTTGTTTCACGTGGAACTTTGCGCTCTATCGTCCGCAAAGTACCAGTAGCACGTTGATGTCGCTTGGAGATACTCCCGGAATCCGACTCGCTTGGGCTATTGTTTCCGGATCTATCTTCATCAGCTTCTGTCTAGCTTCGGTAGAAAGGGATTGAATGGAATTATAGTCAAACTTACCTTTTATCTTGATGCTTTCCAATCTTGCCAATTTATCCGCAATAATCCGTTCGCGTCCGATGTATCCCTCGTACTTGATGAGTATTTCTGCAGCTTCTACAATTTCTTCCTTTCTATCGGATATTTTATCCAGTTCTCGTTTAAAGGCACTGACGTGTTCGGCAATGTTCTCAATCGTTATCTGCGGACGGTTTATCAAATCTATCAATTTGCATCCTTGGCGCAGTGGAGTTGTGCCGAGCTGCTCCAATACCGGATTGATTAATGCCGGTTTCATCGAGTAATTCCGCGCGAAGTCTATAATCCGGTTCACGGCTTCACGTTTTTCTGTCAGCAGCTTGTACCGCTCTTCCTTGGCGAGTCCCAGCTTCCAGGCTTTTTCCGTGAGTCGCATGTCCGCATCATCCATACGGAGCAGGATGCGATATTCGGCACGGGAAGTAAACATACGGTAAGGCTCGTCCACACCTTTTGTTACCAAGTCATCGATTAAAACGCCGATATATGCTTCATCCCTTGCAAGGGTGAACGGTTCTCCACCGTGGCAATTGATGTGGGCGTTGATACCTGCCATGATTCCTTGTCCAGCTGCTTCCTCGTAACCGGTTGTTCCGTTTACTTGTCCGGCAAAGAACAGATTCTTTATATTCTTCGTTTCCAGCGTATGTTTCAGTTGGGTGGGGTCAAAGAAGTCGTATTCGATGGCATAGCCCGGGCGGTAGATGACGAGGTCTCTGAACGCCGGTATCTTTTTCAATGCTGCAATCTGGATGTTCATGGGCAATGAAGAAGAGAATCCATTCAAGTAGAGCTCTTGGGTTGTTTCCCCTTCGGGCTCCAGGAAAAGCTGGTGCTGCGGTTTGTCGGGGAAAGTCACAATCTTGGTTTCTATACTGGGGCAATAACGTGGGCCGATACTTTGGATTTGTCCGTTGAAAAGGGGAGAATCCGGCAGACCTTCCTGCAGGATGCGGTGTGCTTCTTCGTTGGTGAAGCAGGTCCAGCAAGGGAGCTGTTTCAAATGGCGTACATGAGTGTCCATGAACGAGAACTTGTGGAAGTCACATTCTCCGTCTTGGATTTCCATATCCTCATAATGCACGCTGCGTCCATCTATGCGTACGGGGGTTCCCGTCTTCATGCGTCCAAAGGTGATGCCATGCTTTGCGATGGATTCGGTTAATTGGTAGGATGCAGGTTCTGCCATACGTCCACCTGGAAGCATGGTACGTCCCACGTGCATCAGTCCATTGAGGAAAGTTCCTGCGGTGAGTACTACACATTTGGCATGGAACGTTACTCCCCATAATGTGACTACTCCCGTAATCTCACCGTTTTCAACGAGGATTTCCTGCACGGTATCCTGCCAGATATGCAGGTTGGGGATATTTTCCAGTATCTCTCTCCATGCCCAGATGAATTTGTTGCGGTCGCACTGCGCGCGCGGACTCCACATAGCGGGACCTTTGGAACGGTTCAGTATACGGAACTGTATGGCTGTCTGGTCTGTCACCAATCCCATATATCCTCCCAAGGCGTCTATTTCGCGTACTATCTGTCCTTTGGCGATGCCTCCCACTGCCGGGTTACAACTCATCTGTCCGATTTTGTTCATATCCATTGTGATAAGACAAGTCTTCGAACCCAGGTTTGCAGCAGCGGCAGCGGCTTCGCATCCTGCGTGTCCGGCGCCGATTACAATAACGTCATACTTAAACTCCATTCGTTCAGTGTATTTTAAAACTGTGCAAAGTTACGAAAAAAGTTGTATGCCGGGACGTGTCATATCTTAAAATCCGGATATATCTTCTTTGGCATTGCTTATATTTCCGTATCCAGCATCATACTTATTGCTTGGAATGCTTAGACTATAGACATATTGCTTGTATTTGGCTTAAAATACAATCAAAATGAAGCTTTTTGAATACTATTGCTTTTCTTTTTGAAAAAGATACATACCTTTGCAGCGTTTGGATATTAAAAAGTGTTTTGATTGACTAATTTTAAGGAAGAGAAGCATGAGAAAGAAATTCTTCTTGTTAATCATTGTCTGCCTGGTTATGGGGGCAGGAGTGATGGCTCAGACGTCTACGGTCTCGGGAACAGTATTTGCCGAGGACAACAATGAGCCGATTATTGGGGCATCGGTATTGGTGAAGGGTACAACGCTGGGGGCCGTGACCGATATCGAAGGTAAATTTACAATCTTGAATGTGCCGGGCACGGCAAAGACAGTGATTGTCTCTTTTGTAGGTATGCAGAAAGTAGAAGCTGCCATAAAGCCTGCTATGAAGGTGGTGCTGAAATCGGATTCGGAACTGCTGGATGAAGTGATGGTGGTGGCTTACGGCACGGCCAAAAAGAGCAGCTATGCAGGTTCGGCTTCTTTAGTGAAAGCGGATGCGCTGAAAGACATTCCGACGACCAGCTTTGAAAACGCGTTGAACGGTAAAGTGGCGGGCTTGCAACTGACGAATAATTCCGGCCAGGCGGGTTCCGCACCGGCCATCCGCATCCGTGGCATAGGTTCTATGAATGCCGGGAATGAACCGTTGTATGTAGTGGACGGTGTTCCGGTCTCTTCGGGCAATACGGGGCAGATGAGCGGTGAGCTCTATTCTACCAACAACATCATGAATACGTTGAACCCGGAAGACATCGAATCTATTTCTGTATTGAAAGATGCGGCGGCCAGCTCGCTTTATGGGTCGCGTGCGGCAAACGGCGTCATTCTGATTACTACCAAAAAAGGACAGATTGGCAAGCCGGTGGTGACGCTGAAAGCCGAAGTGGGCTTCACGCCCTGCTGGGCAACGGACAACTATGAAACGGCCAGCGTACAGGAGAATGTGAATATGCTCTACACCGTATTTCACGATGCCCGTACAAGCGGTAAGGGCGAAACGGACGAAAAGGCGGCAGCCTATGCCATAGGCCAGTTGAACAGCCGTTTCAACAAACATGGCTACCAATTTACCACAAATGGTACGGGAGCTTACGAGAACGTCAATATCCTTGAGTACGACAACTCCGGGCGTGGAGGCAAATACTACGATTGGGACAAGGCATATTTCCGTACCGCCATTTATCAGACCTACGATATGTCCGTCAGTGGTGCTACGCAGAATACCAACTATTACACTTCCCTTTCCTATACCCAGGACGAAGGACGTTTGAAGATGAACAGCTTCGACCGTGTTTCCGGTCGCCTGAACCTCACCCAGAAGGTGGGGAAATTCCTTGAACTGACCACTAATGCCAGCCTGGCGCGTACCAAGAAAAGCGGTTATAATGATACACGCAACACGGGCAGCAATTACTTCATGCAGACCCGTAACTTGCTGTGGGGACTCTACTGGCCCACTGATTACAAGACCGGCGAGCTCTGGACCGAACGTTACGGTAGCTACGCCTACAATGGACTTTATTATGACAAAGAGTGGGAGAACGGTTCTACCAGTACCAAAATCATGGCTGCGGAGACGCTCACCCTGCATCTGATGCCGGGCCTGGACCTTCGTTCTATCTACTCTTACGACAATACTACTGTAAAAGACCATATCTATTACAGTGCCAATCACTATAAAGGCTCGGCAGACAATGGGAATGTCAACGAATACCGTACTACATACGAGAAGATGGTTACCTCCACTACCGCCAATTATACCGGCACCTTCGACAAACACACAGTTGGCACCATGGTGGGTTTCGAAGCGGAGAAGAACAAGACAGACTATGTGCGTGCCACAGGAAGCAATCTTGCGGTCAGCACC
This sequence comes from Bacteroides uniformis, assembly GCF_025147485.1. Taxonomy (NCBI): domain Bacteria; kingdom Pseudomonadati; phylum Bacteroidota; class Bacteroidia; order Bacteroidales; family Bacteroidaceae; genus Bacteroides; species Bacteroides uniformis. The sequence continues at coordinate 1,366,913 of NZ_CP102263.1, forward strand.
ATTCATACAGTTTCTACTGCCGGAACGCAGACTTCTGCCGGATATTCCTGGGGAAACTCGATGGTGTCCGTGCTCTCCAAGTTGGATTATAATTACGATGAACGCTACTTCATTTCCGGTTCTTACCGCCGCGACGGTTCTTCCCGGCTCAGCAAGCAGGAACGTTGGGGAAACTTCTGGTCAGTGGCAGGAGCGTGGAACATCATGCGCGAGGGTTTTATGAGCAAATATTCTTTCCTGAGCAACCTGCGTATACGTGCCTCTTATGGTATTAACGGTACGCTGCCTTCGGACAATTACGGCTATATGAGCTTGATGAGCTATACCAGTAAGTACATGGGTAACCCGGGCGGTACAATCACTACCGTCACCAATGACAAGCTGTCTTGGGAGACGAGCTACAACACGAATGTGGGTATCGACTTCGGCTTCTTCGGCCAGCGTCTGCGCGGTACGGTGGAATACTTCAACCGTGATTCGAAGAACCTGCTCCAGGATGTTCCCATTTCGATGGTTACGGGATTTTCCTCTACGTTGCGGAACGTAGGATGCATCAACAACCATGGGGTAGAGGTGGAGTTGAGTGGTGACATCATTGATAGTAAAGGATGGTTATGGAGTGCCGGTGTCAACGCAACCTTCCTCCGTTCTGAGGTGAAAGAGTTGTATGGCGGTGCGGACATTATCTGGTACGACCCCACCAGTAGCGACAGCCGTGCGCAATATGTATACCGGGAAGGTCAGTCCACGCTGGCTTTCTATGGATACGAATGGGCAGGTGTGGACAAGACCAACGGCAAGAACGTCTACTATGTAAATGACCCCAAGAATGGCAAGGCCGGAGATTTTGAGTATAACGGACGCGGAGCTACTTATGACTATAACAATGCCAACTACACCATCATCGGCAATGCCGTTCCCAAAGTGTATGGGGGCATCAATACCTCGGTCTCCTACAAAGGCATAGCCCTTTCGTTGGGCTTTACCTATAAGATAGGAGGAGACTTGTACGATGGAGCCTACATGGATGTGGCCGACGACGGTTATTATTGGGAGCGTATCCGTGCTAAAAGCTACTACAACAACCTTTGGACGCCAGACCATACGAACGGTACAGAGCCCCGTATTGAAGGTGTAGACCTCGATGACCCGCAACAATACAGCAGCCGCCACTTGTTCAATGCCAGTTATCTGCGCTTGAAGAATCTCTCATTGGCCTATACGCTGCCCAAAGCCATGACCCGCAAGGCTTTCATCGAGAATGCCCGCCTTTTCTTCACTGCCAGCAACCTTTGGACAATAGCCAAATACAAGGAGGCAGACCCCGAAGTGAGCGAATACGGCACACGTGGTTGGGAAACCCCTATCGGAAAAACGTTTGTCGTTGGCGTTGAATTGAAATTTTAATGAACTGGAGGAACTAACAATGAAAAAGATATATCATTTATTGGCACTTGTGATACTTGGTGCCTTTACATTCACTTCGTGTGACGATTTTCTGGATATGCAGCCCACCAACTCCGGAAATGCAGAAGGTGCTGTCGGTACGGTAGCCGATGCGCAGGTGGTTATCAACGGTGTGATGAGTGCGATGACCTCATCGTCCTATTACGGCAGAAACCTTTTTATGTACGGTGATGCCAAGGGCGGTGACCTCACGATTTTTGCTGCCGGACGCGGACTGGATGCATTCTATACGTTCAACCACACTTCCAACAGCAATACTTATTCCGGTTTCTGGAGCCGTGGATATTACTGCATTCTGCAGGTCAACACCTTGTTGAGCAACATTGAGAAGCTGGAAGAATCGGGCAGTATGGAAGACTTTTCCGAAGCCAAAGGGCAGGCGTTGACTCTGAGGGCGCTGTTCTATTTCGATTTGGTCCGTCTCTACGGGCTTCCTTACAATTACAACAAGACCTCTTATGGAGTTCCCAATGTAACCGAGCCGCTTACGGTGAACGCCCAGCCCACCCGTGCTACTGTGGAGGAGAACTATCGCCAGATTCTGCAGGACTTGTCGGACGGGGCGGCCCTGCTTGCCAAGAAGAAGACAAAGCAGAGCGGATATGCGGACTATTACACCAACATAGCCCTGCAAGCGCGTGTGAAACTCTATATGGAAGATTATGACGGTGCTTTGAACGCTGCCTGGGAGATTATAGAAAGCGGTGTGTACAAACTGTATGAGCCTGCCGATTGGACGGCTTCCTGGAGCAAGCAGTTTGGTTCCGAGTCCATCTTTGAGCTGGGCATCACCACTGAGGAATCAGACCTGGGAACTTCTTCTTTGGGCTTTTACCTGATGCGCTACGGACAGTTGAAGAATGCCATGGGCTGGTATCTTGCCAGCGATTATTTCTTGAACCGTCTGGGTGAAGACGAGACGGATGTGCGTTGGGGAATCATGGACAACGATGAATACTGGGTGGACAATGAGATTGAACGCAAGGGAGCCTGCTACAAGTATATGGGCAGTACCACTCTGGCAGGTGACGGCAAGGCAACCAATACAGCCGTCAATATCAAGATAATCCGTCTTTCCGAGATATATCTGATTGCCGCCGAAGCAGCCTTGCACTCCACGAAGCAGGAAGCAGGCGCAGATGCCGCCGCCGGTTACCTGAATGAAATCCGCAGGCGTTCTCCCGGACTGGCACCGGCCACTGCCGCTACCATTACCGATGATATGATTCTGGACGAGCGCAGCAAGGAGCTTTTTGGTGAAGGACAACGCTTCTTCGACATGATGCGTATGGGCAGAACCATCGAATTCAACGACGATTTTCAAGATATTCCGGTGAGTCACCGTGGAAAAACAATCGACCGTACTTTCGAGAAGATTGTGCTTCCTATTTCGCAGGATGAGATAAATGCCAATCCGGCATTGGAGAACCAGCAGAATCCGGGATATTAGTCATTCCCTGCTGTCTATTGTTTGCTACTCCTTGTATATCAGGGAGGTATTTTGCCAACAAGTTGTCACTGCCTTGGCAAACTTTTGCCACGCCTATGGCAAAGTTTTGCCAACGCGGTGGCAAAGTCTTGCCAATGGGAAGGCAAAACCTTGTCATAGGCGTGGCAAGAAAAGCGGAAAAAGGTGCCTTTGATGAATTTCTTTGATAAAATGAGATGGTAATACCTTGATATTCCACAAAAATACTATTTATTGGTTCGAAATTTCTATTCTTTTTTTCTGAATCGGCTTATCTTTGCTTTCGTAGAAACCAATAAAAAGTTATAATACTATGAGAAGATTTTTCCTCATATCGTCATTCTTGACGTTGTTTGCAATCGGAAGCTCGGCGCAATGGAAGCCGGCAGGTGATAAAATCAAAACGGACTGGGCATCCCAGATCAATCCCGCGAATGTGTTGCCCGAATATCCTCGTCCCATCATGGAACGGAGTGACTGGAAGAACTTGAACGGACTGTGGAATTATGCCGTTATAAATAAAGGTGAGCATCTTCCGGCAGAGTTCGAAGGGCAGATACTTGTTCCTTTTGCCATCGAATCCTCCTTGTCCGGAGTTGGAAAAAGAATCAATGAAAACCAGGAACTGGTCTACCAGCGCAGTTTTGAAATTCCTTCTGCCTGGAAGGGAAAACAAGTGCTGTTGCACTTTGGCGCTGTCGACTGGAAAACGGATGTATGGGTGAATGATGTGAAAGTAGGCAGCCATACGGGGGGATTTACTCCGTTCTCTTTCGATATTACTGCCGCCCTTTCTGGCAAAGGCAATAATCAGTTGGTCGTAAAAGTTTGGGACCCAACGGATAAAGGACCTCAACCCCGTGGAAAGCAGGTCAGCAATCCGGAAGGTATCTGGTACACTCCCGTAAGCGGTATCTGGCAGACGGTATGGATGGAGCCGGTTGCCGGAAAACATATCAAGAACCTCCGTATCACTCCCGATATTGACCGTAATCTGTTGACAGTGAAGGCTGAATTGAATAGTGCATGTCCTTCCGACTTTGTGGAAGTGAATGTGTATGACGGCAATCAACTGGTAGCCACCGGCAAAAGTATCAATGCAGAGCCGGTGGAGGTGTCCATGCCCCGGAATGCCAAGTTGTGGAGTCCGGATTCCCCCTTCCTCTATACGCTGAAAGTGACTCTGAAAAGCGGAGGCAAGGTAGTGGATAAGGTGGACAGCTATGCTGCCATGCGTAAGTACTCCACCCGTCGTGACGCGGATGGCATCGTACGCCTGGAACTAAATAACGAGGCTTTGTTCCAGTTTGGACCGCTGGACCAGGGTTGGTGGCCCGACGGACTGTATACAGCTCCCACAGACGAGGCTTTGCTGTATGATGTACAGAAGACGAAAGATTTCGGTTTCAATATGATTCGCAAGCATATCAAGGTGGAACCGGCACGTTGGTACACACATTGTGACCGTTTGGGTATCATCGTATGGCAGGATATGCCGAGCGGTGACCGTAATCCGGAATGGCAGAACCGCCGCTATTTCGACGGAACAGAACTGAAACGCTCCGCCGAATCCGAAGCCTATTATCACAAGGAATGGAAGGAAATAATGGATTGTCTCTACTCTTATCCGTGTATCGGTACATGGGTACCGTTCAACGAAGCCTGGGGGCAGTTCAAGACGGTAGAGATAGCCGAATGGACGAAACAGTATGACCCGACCCGTCTGGTGAATCCGGCAAGTGGCGGTAACCATTATACTTGCGGTGACATGCTCGACCTCCACAACTATCCCCAACCGGAGATGTATCTGTATGATGCACAGCGTGCCACGGTTTTGGGTGAGTATGGCGGCATCGGCCTTGTCTTGAAAGACCATATCTGGGAACCGAACCGCAACTGGGGATATGTTCAGTTCAACTCTTCCAAAGAAGTGACTGATGAGTACGTGAAATATGCCGATATGCTGTATCAGATGATAAAAAGAGGTTTCTCGGCAGCCGTCTATACACAGACCACGGATGTGGAGGTGGAAGTGAACGGTCTGATGACTTACGACCGCAAGGTGATAAAGCTGGATGAGAAACGCGTGAAAGAGATAAATACACGTATCTGCAATTCACTTAAGAAATAGGGGCATTTACAATTTACCATTTACAAAGTACAATTTGGCTGCGCTGTCATCTGCATAGTTAAATTGTACTTTGTAAATGGTAAATTGTACATTAAAAATGTTGTTATGAAACGATTGATTATAAAGCTTTTCCTTAGTCTGTGCCTATGGGCGGTATTGCCGGTCTGTGCGCAGGATGCTGTTCATTACTATTTCAGAACGATGGATATCCGGAACGGTCTTTCGCAGAACACCGTGTATCAGATTTTGCAGGATAGGAAAGGCTTTATGTGGTTCGGAACCAAGGACGGTCTGAACCGTTATGACGGATTGTCTTTCCGTATTTACAAGAAAGAGAACTCCGGTTTAGGAAAGAACTTCATAACTGCGCTCTACGAGGACCGCCGGGGAAATATCTGGATTGGTACCGATGGGGGAGTCTTTATTTACGACCCGGTACTGGATTCCTTTACCGCTTTCGATGAGGCCAGTGATAACGGCAGTATCATCAGGGATTTCGTCACCATGATTGGAAGTGACGAGGACGATAATATCTGGATATCGGTAGAAAACCAGGGGTTGTTCTGCTATAAACCGGATGAAGGGAGGCTGCTGAACCATCTGCACGATTCGGGACTGCCCAATGTAACCCGCTTTTGGCTGAATGGGAATACGTGTTGGCTGGCCTTGTATGCGGATAATCTTTACTATACGAAAGCTGACTTTGAAACTCCTCTGCAGCCTTTCAAGGACGCGGAAGGAAATGAGATTTTCAAGAATGATATTATCAACTGGCAGGTCAGCGGACCCCATAACTGCGTGTATATCGCTTCGCTGAACGGGTTGACAGAGATAAATCAGACTACAGGCAAGACGCGGAAACTGCTGAACACCTATGTGAGGGCTTTGCAGTTCAAATCTGACAACGAGCTGTGGGTGGGCGCAGAGTCCGGCTTGTATATTTACAATCTGACGAATGACAAGATTACCCATTTAACCGTTCCCGACCAGGATGATTTGTATGCATTGTCGGACAATGCCATTTATTCGCTCTGTTGCGACAAGGAGAACGGCATGTGGATAGGTTCTTATTTCGGTGGAGTGAATTATTGTCCTTATCAGTGGACTTATTTCGAGAAATTCTATCCGAGAGACAATCTCAGGCATTTCGGCCGTCGTGTACGGGAAATCTGTGAAAGTAATGATGGCACCTTGTGGATAGGTACCGAAGACAAAGGCTTGTTCAATTACAATCCGGAAAACGGAAAGATAGAGCCTTTTGAGCATCCGGCCATTTATCAGAATGTCCACGGCCTTTGCCTGGACGGGGATGATTTGTGGGTGGGTACGTTCTCCGGTGGTCTGAACCGGGTGAATCTTCGGACCAGGCAGGTGAAACATTATGCCAAGGGTGAGAGTGAGAATTCCATGGTCGCCAATGACGCCTTTACCATTTGCAGGACCACTACGGGAGACGTGTGGATAGGCACCACGTCCGGTCTGTTGAAGTACAATCGCTCTACAGATGACTTTACCCGGATTCCTCAGCTGAAGAATATGTTTACTTATAACATTCTGGAGGACTTCAACGGAAATCTGTGGTTTGCTACTTTCTCCAATGGAGTGTTCTGCTACAATGTAAGAAGCCAGCAGTGGAGGAATTATCTGTCTAATGAGAATGATTCGACCTCTCTTCCCTACAATAAGGTAATCAGTATCTACGAAGACAGCAGGAAGCGTCTGTGGTTCATGACGCTGGGTGAGGGCTTTTGCCGCTACAATCCGGAAACGGACAATTTTACCCGTTATGACATGTCGAAAGGATTTCCGAGCAACACTATCTACAAGATGGTCGAGGATAAGCGGGGTAACTTATGGATTACTTCCAATTATGGTCTGGTCTGCTTCAATCCCGATACGGAGAGCAAACATGTCTATACCACGGCAAACGGGCTGCTGAGCAACCAATTTAATTTCCAGTCCGGTTACATTGACAAGAAGGGACGCATCTATTTGGGAAGTATCAACGGATTCATAGCCTTTGACCCGGAAACTTTTGTGGAGAACACTTTTCTCCCTCCCGTAGTGATTACAGATTTTTATCTGTTCAACAAACGGCTTTCGGTGGATAGTCCGGATTCTCCTTTGGAGAAGAGCATCACCTATGCGGATGAGATAGAGCTGGATGCCGACCAGAATTCTTTCTCTTTTCAGGTTGCAGCCCTGAGTTACCAGGCACCCGAAATGAATGGTCTTGAATGTAAGCTGGAAGGCTTTGACCGCGACTGGTATACGGTAGGGCGGAATTCCATCATCAACTATTCAAACCTTCCTTATGGAAGCTATACATTGCGTATAAAAGGTTCCAACAGCGATGGCAAGTGGAACGCGACGGAACGTGTGCTCGACATCCATATTCATCCTCCTTTCTATCTCTCCACTTGGGCGTATGCTGTTTATACGGTATTGGCGTTATGTTCACTGGCTGCTGTAATTATCTATTTCAGAAAACGGACCCGGCAGAAGCATCAGCAGGCTATGGACAAGTTTGAGCGGGAAAAGGAACGGGAGTTGTATACTGCGAAGATAGACTTCTTCACGAATGTGGCGCATGAGATACGTACACCGCTTACACTGATAAAGAGTCCGCTCGAGAATGTATTGGCTTCCCGTTCTGTTTCGGATGACATCAGGGATGATTTGGAGACCATGGAACTGAACACCAACCGACTGCTTGATTTGGTGAACCAGTTGCTGGACTTCCGGAAGACGGAGACACAAGGCTTCCAATTGAATTTTGTGGAATGTGACGTGTCTGAGCTCTTACAAAAGACGTATAAGCGTTTCAAGCCTTTGGCACGTGAAAGGGGGCTGGCATTGAGTATAGAGACTCCCGAAAGCTTGTATGCTTCGGTTGATAGGGAAGGGCTTACCAAGATTATCAGCAATCTGCTGACCAATGCGATAAAGTATTCGGAGACCTATATACGCATCAGGCTATATTCGGAAGGTGAAAGACTGCTGCTTTCTGTATGCAATGACGGCCTTGTCATTCCGGTAGAGATGCGCGAGGAGATTTTCAAGCCGTTCATCCAGTATAAAACCGGTACCTTGCGCTCTGTACCCGGCACCGGTATCGGGCTTGCACTTGCCCGTTCATTGGCCGAACTCCATGAGGGTACGTTGTACATGGAAGATTCGATGGAGAACAACTGTTTCCTGCTGTCACTTCCGCTGAAGCACGAGCAGACGGTGGCTATGGAGCATAAAGAACCGGTAACGGGCGGGGAATCCTCTGAGGAAAGTGGTGCAGGTACTGCCTTGGAACAGCACCGGTATACTCTTTTGGTGGTGGAAGACAGTCTGGAAATGCAGGCATTTGTTGTGAAACAGCTCTCTTCGGAATATCGTGTGCTGACTGCCGTGAATGGGGTGGAAGCTTTGAAGGTGTTGAAGGAACATACTGTAAATCTTGTCATTTCAGACATTATGATGCCCGAGATGGATGGATTGGAGCTGTGCGAGCATCTGAAGTCCGAGCTTGACTATAGCCATATACCGATTATCCTGCTTACGGCGAAGACGACTCTTCAAGCCAAAATAGAGGGAATGAAGCTGGGGGCTGACGTATATATAGAGAAACCTTTCTCCGTGGAATATCTGAAAGTTTGTGTGGCCAATCTGCTGAACAACCGTGAGAAGCTACGGGCTTCTTTTGTCAATTCTCCCTTTGTGCAGACGGGCAGTATGGCAATGACAAAGGCAGATGAATCTTTCCTTAAAACATTGAAGGAAGTGGTGGTTGCCAATATGCAGAATCCGGATTTCTGCCTGGATGATATGGCAAGCCTGCTGAACATGAGCCGGTCGAGCCTGAACCGGAAGATAAAGGGCATATTGGATATGACTCCCAATGACTACATCCGTCTGGAGCGGTTGAAGAAAGCGGCGCAGCTTTTAAAGGAAGGAGAGTGTAAAATCAATGAGGTTTGCTATATGACCGGCTTCAATACTCCTTCCTATTTTACCAAGTGCTTCCAAAAACAATTTGGTATTCTGCCCAAAGACTTCGTGAAATGATAGCATGGAATGCTTGCTAAATATAACAATCCAATCAAATGCCCCTGAGGTGTCTCTCAGGGGCATTTTTTGGATTTATAATTGCATAGATTGAAGCGATATTTGCATTAATTTTAGCTTTATGCGGATATATTTGCATCCGAAAGCCAACAATTTATAATACTATGACCCCTATGCCTATGACGTAACAAATCCTAATCAATGTTCTATGATTGGCAGAAGTGACTAATCACTTTCTGCGGTGTATTTAAAAAGCGGGCGTTAGTTTCCGCATAGTTTTAAAATCTAATTCTATAAAAAATGATCAAGAAAATCTTATTCTTATTCTTTGTTGTGTTTGCAGCTACCGCTTATTCACAAGATGTGACCATAACGGGAACGGTGACGGATGCAAATAGTGAGCCTTTGGTGGGCGTGAATGTATTGGTGAAGGGTACTACCACGGGTGCCATTACCGATATTGACGGTAATTTCTCAGTGAGTGGAAAAAAAGGAAGTACACTCGTTTTCTCTTATATCGGTATGCTTACGCAGGAAGTTGTCTATAAGGGAACTGCCTTGCGCGTGGTGATGAAAGATGATTCGAAAGCACTGGAAGAAGTGGTTGTCATCGGTTATCAGACCGTGAAGAAGTCCGACTTGACTGGAGCGGTTGCCGTTGTTGATACCAAGGAAATGAAGAAAAGCGCTGCAGGAACACTGGTCAGCCAGATGCAGGGTTTGGCAACCGGTATTAACGTACGCAGTAGCGGTAGGGCGGGCGAAGATGCCTCTATTGAAATTCGCGGTGTCGGTTCTTTGAGTAATAACTCTCCGTTGTGGGTAATTGATGGTATGATTACAGATCCGGGAGTTGACTTCAACCCTGCAGATGCAGAATCCATCCAGATTCTGAAGGACGCTTCTGCTGCTGCCATCTACGGTTCGCGTGCTGCCAATGGTGTGATTATCGTTACTACCAAGAAGGGTACGAAAGGTCCCATGAAGGTGAATGTAAGCGTAAAGGAAACATTGGAATGGAGCCCGAAATTTGATTTGATGAATGCGGCAGAATATATCAAGTATAATGATATTGCCTATAATGAAGCTATCAAAGATGGCATTGCTACTGTAAACAGCACTCAGAAACACTCACAGTATGATACCAACTGGCAGGATGAAGTGTTGAAGACCGCATTGGTGCAGGACTACAACGTATCACTCTCCGGTGGCGGTGACTCCGGTAGTTATTTTGTATCAGCCGGCTACTATAACAATGACGGCGTTTCTTATGGAAATACTTTCGACCGTTATAGCTTCCGTGTCAATACACAAGGTAAAAAGGGCTGGTTCTCTTTTGGTGAAAACTTGGCTTATTCACTCACAAACACAGACCCGAACCAGACCAATACCTACAATGACTTTTTGCGTATGATGCCTACTATTCCTATCTATGATGAGAATAATCCGGGTGGATATGGCTATGGTGATGCTGCCAAATACAATACTTTTGGTGTGAACCCGATTGCCCGTGAAGATTTGGAATACCGTCATTTCCGCCAGAATCGTCTGAATGGTTCTTTATGGTTGGAATTCAAGCCATTCGAATTCCTTTCCTATAAATTCAATGGTGGTATTGACCTTTACTTTTATGAGAATTCATGGTTCCGTGGAGAAGGTAACTGGACTCAGAATCAGGAACACCGTGATCCGGAAAGCCAGAAGGCGCGTGACAATACCTACAACATGTTGATTGAGCACACGTTGAACTTCAATAAGGATTTTGGCAAGCATCATGTGGATGCTGTAGTCGGTACTACTTACCAGCACCATGAATGGGAAGGCTTGTGGGCTTCCCGTCTGAACTTCCCGATGTTGGGTAACGGTGATTATCTGACTGTATTGAATGCCGGACAAAGCAACCAGCAGAATTCAAACAGTATCAGTGAGAATGCGATGATTTCTTATTTGGGACGTGCGAACTACATTTATGATGATAAATACTATCTGACTGCCACCTTCCGTCGTGACGGAACCTCCCGTCTGGCTAAGGAAAACCGTTGGGGTAATTTCCCGTCATTCTCCGGTGCCTGGAGAATTTCAAAAGAGGAATTCTTTGATGTGCCTTGGATTAATGATTTGAAGATTAGAGGTAACTGGGGCCGTCTTGGTAACTCTTCCATTGGCGATTGGGATTATATTGGAACTATCAATCAGAGTATTGTAACTGTATTCGGAGGTGCTATTGTTCCGGGTTCTACTCAGGTGAAACTTGTGAATGCAGGTCTTGTTTGGGAAACGAAAGAAACGGTGAATGTAGGTTTTGATGCCAGCTTCCTTAACCAGCGCTTGACTGTCAGCGCAGAGTATTACAACTCAAAGACCAGTGATGTATTGGCAGAGACTCCGATTGCCATTTCTACCGGTAACCAAGGAGGTTCTCCATGGAAAAATGCTGCCAGCTTGCGCAACAAGGGCTTCGAGTTTACACTTGGTTGGAAAGACCAGATTTCGGACTTTAAGTATAGCGCTTTGCTGAATGTGACTACTATGGATAACGAAGTATTGAGCTTGGGCCGTGATGGTACTAATAGGGATTATATTGATTCCGGTCAGGCAAGAACCAAACCGGGCAGATCTTTGGCTGAATTTTATTTGAGAAAGACAGACGGTATTTTCAAGACACAAGAACAGATTGATAATTATGTGACATCTACGGGTACCCCCATTATGATTGAGGGAAAGCGTCCTCAATTGGGAGATGTCAAGTATCTCGATTTGAATGATGATGGAGAGATTACTGATGCCGACCGTGGTTATTGTGGTAGCCCCTGGGCCAAGATGCAAATGTCATTGGTATTCAATGCAGAATGGAAGAACTTCGATTTCAGTATGATGTGGAATGGTCAGTTCGGCAATAAGATATACAACGTATCCCGCTGGCAAGGACGTCTGTTTGCAGACAACTCCAACTATATCCGTTTTAAAAAGGGTGAAGAACCTTACCAGGTAAATCCTAACTCCAATACCCCGCGTATCATTTACGGTGATTTCCGCAACTCCCGTGATGCCGACCGTTTCCTGGAGAATGGCTCTTACTTCCGTATGAAGAACATTTCCATTGGATATAACTTCAGACAAGATTGGTTGAAGAATTTGGGAGTCGAGAAGCTCCGTCTGTTTGCTACCGGCAGCAATTTGATTACCATCACCGGATATTCCGGCTTGGATCCTGACTTCAAGGGTGCGAATTCCGTTTGGAACAGTGGTACGGACAGCTTTGCATATCCCAATACCCGTTCGGTAATGTTTGGATTGGATTTGACCTTTTAACTTATAAATCAGCTTATAAATTATGAAAAAGATATATTATGGATTAATGCTTGCAGGTGCCTTGACGTTGTGCACCGGATGCAGTTCGAGTTTATTGGATATTGATAATCCCAATGAAGTGACCAATGATACTTATTGGAATAAGCCGGAAGATGCGACAGCCGGTGTGAATGCCTGCTACAGTTTTCTTTATAAGGAAGGTACTTGGATGCGTTGGCTCTCTTTCCGCTATGATTTGACTTCGGACGAAGGATGGAGTTCTTCTCCTTGGATTGAATTGGGCGACTGGACACGTTTCCTTTACAACAACTATAATTTTTATGAAGGCAACAACATACATTGGGAGCATTTCTATGTAGGTATTTTCCGTTGTAATCAGGTGTTGGCTCATGTTCCTTCTATTGAAATGGACGAGACGACGAAAAACCAGGTACTGGCACAAGCTTCTTTCTTGCGTGCATTGTGGTATTTTCAGGTAAATCTGTTGTGGGATAAAGGAACTATGCCGTTGGAGCCTAAAGATGCTTCCTATATACCGGAAGATGCTTCCGAGCAGGAAATATGGGACCAGGTAGAGAAAGATTTGACTTTTGCCATGCAGTATTTGCCGGAATCTTGGGATGCTGCCAATCTGGGACGTGCTACCAAAGGTGCTGCCAAGGCATTGTTGGGCAAGGCTTATATGCAACAACATAAGTATGACAAGGCAAAGGAACAGTTGCAATGGCTGATTGATAAAGAGGGCTCTTTGTACGGTCTTATTGCCAACCGTGAGGATAACTTCACCGACTTGGACGAGAACAACAAGGAAGGCATCTTTGAAATTCAGTTCGATGACCAGAACAAGGGTGGCACGGGTAATGACGCCAGTATGGCATTCGGTTTCCAGCGTACTCAGTTCTATGCTCCGAGTGGTATAGGTTGGGGAGACGGTAAGGCACGCCGCTGGCTGGTAGACGAGTTCTTGAAAGAGAAGCGTGTGGACGGAAAGAACGACTTGCGTTTGTACGGTAGCATTTTGTACCGTGGATTCTCACAAGACTTCCCCGACCAGCCGAAAAGTTACTATAGATTTGAAAATGCCGATTGGAATGACGGTTGGGGAACTGACCCGGAAGACTGCTATATCCGTAAATACAATACTTCGTACTATCGTAGTGCAGAAGATTATTTTGCCCGTAACAACTATCGTATCATGCGTTACGCAGATATACTGATGAACTATGCAGAGTGTCTTGTTGAAACGGGAACCAATCCTGCCGATGCTGCTGTTTATGTGGACAAGGTAAGAGAACGTGCCGGTCTGGCCAAGTTGGAAGACAGTCAGTGGAAAGACTGCTTGAGCTCTAAAGATGCCTTTATCAAGCGTCTGCAGATGGAACGTACATTGGAACTCTGTTTCGAAGGTTGGCGTTGGGCTGACTTGAAGCGTTGGGGATTACTTGATTCCCAGGCTGGAATTGATGAACTGAAAGCTCGTGACAAGGACTTTGACAACTTTATTGTCGGCAAGCACAGACGTCTGCCTATTCCAAGAGATGAGGTGGAAAACAGCACAGTAGGTGGTGTTGCACATCTTACTCAGAATCCTAACTATTAATAACCGAAGAAGGCTATGCCCGGAAGCCTGTTCCCATTCAGGATGCTTCCGGCATAGCCTTTTCTTTCTTAAATCTTATACCATATGCTTGTCTGTAAAAAACTACTATTACCATTCGCTTTTGCCTGTTGCGGCGCTTTGTTTGCGCAGAACATCCAGAATCCGGTACTTCCGGGAGTGGCGGATGCCGGCGTAATGAAATACAACGGCAAATACTATATTGGCGGGGTCCGTACAAACGGGGATTTCTATGTGTCCGATGACCTGGTTCATTGGGGGAAACCTATCCATGTCGTATCCATGGACAATGACTGGACCAGAGGCAGCGGAGCCGGAAATGACCAGATTCATGCCAATGACATGTTCTATCTGAACGGAGATTTTCATTTGTACTGGTCGGTCAATTATTGGGGGAAGGACAAGCATGCCGTTCACATTGTACATGCGCAGAGCAAAGATGCCCTGGGCGCTTACACAGAGCCGAACAAGAAGACATGGATGGATAACCGTATCGACCCCAAAGTTTTCAGAGATGATGACGGGCAACTATACATGTATATGGTACGCTTTACCGATGGGAATACCATCTGGGGACGTAAAATGAAGAACCCGGCAGAATTTGCCGGCGAACCGGTGTGCCAGTTCGCCTCATTGCCGGACACATGGGAAACGATGGATAACAGAGTGGCGGAGGGACCGTGGGTCATGAAGTATAGAGACCGCTACTATATGATGTACAATGCCAACCACACCTCTACAGAGTGGGGCAATTATCAGTTGGGAGTTGCTGAGGCAGACTCTCCTTTAGGTTTTCAAAATGGTAATAAATATAGCTATCCGGTTGTAGGCTGCAATCAGACACAACTGGAGGAGAAGCAAGTGGATTTATTGCGGTATGGCCGCACGTATGAGCCGTTGTTTGCTTATACGGAGAGCAAACCGGGAAGCGATTGGACAAAAGTGACCTACGATGACTCCGGCTGGGCGAGGGGGGAGACCGGCTTTTCGTCCCGTGAAGTGAAAGGTTCCACCACCCGGCATCTGGGCACCTTGTGGAATACGCCCTCCTTATGGTTGCGAAAGACTTTCTCTGCCGGTAGCGAAACCGGCAACCTGGCATTGCGTGTCGCTCACGACGGAGATACCCGGATTTATCTGAACGGAACACTTGTCTACGAGAAGCAGGGGCGTGATTATTGTATCGTGAACCTGGACAAGAAGCTGCGTGCTGCTTTGAAGGAAGGCACGAATCTGCTTGCCGTAGAAACAAACAAGGGACGTTCGCAATTCTTCGACGTTTCTCTGTTCGATATGAAAGACGGTATTGCCGATGATATTCTGATGACTCCCGGTCAGCCCAAT
This sequence comes from Bacteroides uniformis, assembly GCF_025147485.1. Lineage (NCBI taxonomy): Bacteria > Pseudomonadati > Bacteroidota > Bacteroidia > Bacteroidales > Bacteroidaceae > Bacteroides > Bacteroides uniformis. Next base: position 1,382,312 of record NZ_CP102263.1, read on the forward strand.
ATTTTGAGAGGCCCCAACGGATTTGAATGGTGGCTGATTTATATGGCAAACAAGAACGATGAGCATCGGGGGCAATATATCAACCGTGTCCAGTTCTTCGACAAGACGTTGTTTGTGGATGGTATCACCGGCCCTCGCACGGCAGGTTATCATCCCGAACCTTCGATGCCTACCTTTGCGGGTAAAGGCGAGACAGCTTCGTTCGGTGTGTTGCAACAAGTACAGCCGTCCGTGGCTTACTTGTTCGAGACGGGAGTCAAGACCGAGGGTGGAGCCGGCATCGTTGCCTGGTGGAAGGATGCGGATAACTGTGCCTATGTCGGTCTGGATGCCGAGAACCGGAGCTGGTACCTGCGTACACTTGTCGGCGGTAAGGAAAATAAGGAATCCTATGCCCTGCCTGAAGATTTCCGTTGGGGTGTGTACCATCATCTGCGCATTGAGCGTAACGGTGGCTGTCTGAAGATTTGGCTGGATGAGATTCCCGCACCGGGGAGACATGTCTTTGCAGAGGCTCTTCCGGTAGAAGAAGCGGGTGTTCCCGGAGTATTTGACGAGACAAAGTCTGCCTTGTTCGAAGGGGCTACCTATACCATCGGCTTCGATGATGTGCATTTCCAGCTTTCGGGGAATGAGGAGTTGTTGAAGGGCGATTTCTTGAACGATTATGAATTCAGCTTCCAGTTGTCCGGCTTGTCCGGACAAGACAAGGCAGGAAGCTATCCGGTTTATGTGGATAAGGATAACTATGTGAAGGCTCAGTTCGATGGCATCACCCGTATGCTTGAGGTGACAGCCGTGAAGAAAGGGAAAACTGCCTGGAAGAAGGAATTCCCGTTGGGATGCCTGCAAACGCTCTATCCGGATGTGAAGTATACCGACTTCATTGAGAAAGGTTATCGTTTTGCCGCACCTGCATGGTTGGATACACTTTACCTGAATCGTCACGAAGCAGGCAATAAATCCGAATTTGTGGATGACATGTTCGGCAAGTTCGACATAGAATACCTGAATGGCGGCGAATGGCATCCGATAGAAAACAAAGATAGGGGGATAGCAGAACATCCTGCATATAATTATTGTACCTTTACTCCGGTAAAGGCAGAAGGCATCCGCTTCATCAACAAGGAGGCGGAGGATTTGGAACGCCATATCTATAAGATAGGTGTACATGAATTGTGGAAGGAATCCTATAATTTCCGTGCCGTGCGTCGTGCAGACAAGCTGTATCTGTTTGTCGACGGCAGGGAGCTGGGAGCTTTGGATATACGCTACCCTGCATCCCGCATCGGATTCTGTTCGGAGGGCGGCTCTCCGGTTTATAGTGGTACGTTGTATTATCATGTAGGGCAGAGGCGCGATTAGACGCAATCGTGGGATGTGCCGTTCCGTATATATGTAATGAAAAATGTATATAGAAGCTGGTGTTTGTATTTCCTTGTGAATCAGTGTGATGGACTGGGGTGATTCAGTATACGACTGAATGTATTTCAGTATACGATTGAATAGGATTCAGTATACGACTGAATAGGGTTCAATATACGGGTGTAACGGAACATCTTCTTGAAAGTAAATATTTATCATCATAACAATTGTTTAAGAAAGAATCATGAAAAAGAATTTTATATGTATGTATCTGTTTCTGTTGGCCACGCTGGCTTCCTGCCAGTCCTGCTCTTCAGACTATAAGGATGTGGACGATATTGTTGTCGAAGGAGTTGAAACGCCGGTGCTTTTGGGCGACCCGTTCATCATGTTGCACGATGGCACTTACTATGCCTATGGCACCCATGCGGATGACGGCATCGAAGTCTATACCTCCGATGATTTGAAGACTTGGAAGTATAAGGGCATGGCGCTCCAGAAGAAGGATGTCTGGGCCGATCGCTGGTTCTGGGCACCGGAGGTCTACGAAGTGAACGGGAAGTTCTATATGTATTACTCGGCAGACGAGCATATCTGTGTGGCAACAGCAGACTCACCTGCAGGACCATTTACCCAAAGTAAGAAGGAACCGATGATTGCCGATGAGAAATGCATTGACAACTCTCTGTTCATTGATGATGACGGCACGCCTTATCTCTTCTTCGACCGTTTCAACGACGGGCTCAACATCTGGGTGGCCGAATTGGAGAAAGACCTCATGACTATCAAGAAGGAGACCATGCACCCTTGCATCCACGTCTCTCAGGCATGGGAGGAAGTGTGGCCCCGCGTGAATGAAGGTCCGTTTGTCATCAAGCACAATGGACTCTACTATATGACCTATTCCGCCAACAGCTATGAGAGTCCTTTCTACGGCATAGGTTGCGCCACAGCTACCGATTTGATGGGTACCTGGACCAAATACGAGGAGAATCCCTTGCTGCAGAAACCCGGAGAACTGGTTGGGGTGGGGCACAGTGCCACCTTCACCGACAAGGCGGGCAAGCTTCGTATCGTTTTCCATGCCCATAAGGACAAGAGTAGCATCCATCCGCGCGCCATGTACATCAGTGACGTTTCTTTCGAGAAAGTGGACGGTGTGGACCGCATGAGAATCAGCAAGGACTATATGACACCCAAAATAGTAAAATAAGAGATGGATATGAAGAAGAATTATATATTGCTGCTGTTGCTTTGTCTTTGCTTTGCAGGCTGCAAGGAGAAGACGGTTGTAGAATCAGACTATCTGCCGATTGCCGACCCTTACGTAATGCTTTACGACGGCAAGTATTATGCTTACGGCACCGGAGGTACGGTGGAGGGGGAGGGCTTTGCCTGCTTCTCTTCCGATGACCTGAAAAGCTGGACGCGTGAAGGCCAGGCATTGTCGGCTACCGACTCCTACGGCACGTGGGGATTCTGGGCACCGGAAGTCTACTACATCGGGTCGAAGAAGAAGTTCTATCTGTTCTATTCCACCGAAGAGCATATCTGCGTGGCAACGGCAGATGCTCCCCAAGGTCCGTTTCGTCAGGAGGTGAAGCAGCCGATATGGGATGAGAAGAGTATCGATACCTCTCTCTTCATCGACGATGACGGCACGCCTTACCTCTATTTCGTGCGTTTCACGGATGGCAACGTCATCTGGGTGGCAGAGATGAACGATGACCTGACCGGCATCAAGCAGGAGACACTGACGGAGTGCATCAAAGTAGGGGAGCCTTGGGAACTCTCGCAGGACAAGCCCGCCAAAGTAGCCGAGGGGCCTTCCATCTTGAAGAGAGAGGACGTTTATTACCTGGTTTATTCGGCCAATCACTTTGAAAGCAAGAACTACGGAGTGGGTTACGCGACTTCGAACAGCCCGATGGGACCGTGGAAGAAATACGAGGGAAATCCGATTCTGCAACATGCCGACGGCTTGATGGGTACCGGTCATGGAGCACCCTTCTGCTGTAAGGACGGTAGCTGGAAATACATTTTCCATGCACATTGGGATTCCACGAAAGTACAGCCGCGCACTTCGTATATCAAGGATTTTGCCATTTCCGACCAGGGAACGGTTTCTATCGGTGGCTCTCTTATCCGTCCGCAGGTATTGGGCAGTACATCACTCGAAAAGTAAAATGAAAGAATGAAAAGAATACATTGTATGAAGAAGTTTCTTGTATTATCAGTGTTATGCAGTCTGATAGCCTGTTCCTCGTCATCGGCTACAAAAGAGGATAAACCGGAAGAACAACAGCCGAAGAATGTCTATCGCAATCCGGTGATAGATTATAGTTTGCCAGACCCTTCTGTCATTGAGGGAGATGATGGATACTACTATTTGTATGCCACCGAGGACATACGCAATCTGCCGATTCACCGTTCCAAGAACCTGGTGGATTGGGAGTATGTAGGTACTGCCTTTACGGACCGTACGCGGCCTGATTTTGAGCCGAACGGCGGTTTGTGGGCGCCGGACATCAACAAGATAGGTGATAAATACGTGCTCTATTATTCTATGTCTGTTTGGGGAGGCGAGTTAACTTGCGGCATCGGTTGTGCTACTGCCGATAAGCCTGAGGGACCTTTTACGGACCACGGAAAGATGTTCCGCAGCAATGAAATCAATGTACAGAACTCCATCGACCCTTTCTATATAGAGGATGGAGGGAAGAAATATCTTTTCTGGGGCAGTTTTCGAGGAATCTATGCGATTGAACTGTCTGATGACGGACTCTCTCTGAAGGACGGCGCCACACCGCAGCAAGTGGCAGGAACCGCTTACGAAGGTACCTATATTCACAAGAAGGACGGGCATTACTACTTCTTCGCTTCCATAGGAAGTTGTTGTGAGGGATTGAAGAGTACTTACACTACTGTTGTAGGCCGTTCAGATAATCTTTTCGGCCCCTATGTCGACAAGAATGGCGGTAGCATGATGGATAACAAGCACGAAGTGCTGATTCAGAAAAGCAATTCCTTTGTGGGTACCGGTCATAATTCGGAGATTGTGACGGACAATGCCGGCAATGACTGGTTCTTTTATCATGCGGTGAGCACAAAGAAGCCTGAAGGCCGTGTATTGATGTTGGATAAGATTAGCTGGGAAGACGGATGGCCGACGGTAGAAGGCTCCGTTGCATCCACGGAAGCGGAGAAACCGAAATTCTGACAAGTATGAAGAAATCTATTTTAATCTCCTTGTTGGCCCTATTGATGATGGGCTGTCAAGTATCGGGTGGCAGTTCCTTGAAAGTGGAGGAAACCACTGTTGAAATGCGGAAGAATCCCGAAGGAGTAGCTGTATCGGCTCCCCGTTTCTCATGGCAACTGGTAACCGACAAGCAGGATGTGATGCAGACTGCTTATCAGATTGAAGTGGCGGACTCGGAAAAGGGCTTGCAGGCCGGCTCCGGGCTGGTATGGAACAGCGGTCGTGTGGAGTCTGGCCAATCGGTGCTAGTGAAGTACGCAGGGGCGTCTTTGGAGTCGGGACAGAAATATTGGTGGCGTGTCACTGTATGGACAAATACCGGTGACAAGGCGCAAAGTAGTATCCAATATTGGTCAATGGCTTTGCTGGACAGTTCGGACTGGAAAGCCGGCTGGATTGGACTGAACGACAGTACAAACTTGAAACTGGACGGTGAGCGGACCATCCTTCCGGCACGTTATCTGCGGAAGGAGTTTGATTTGCCGTCACAGCCGAAGCGTGCAGTCCTTTATGTTTCGGGAGTAGGCTCTTCCGTATGCTATATGAATGGCGAGAGGATTGGAAACGATGTATTCGGTCCTTTGCCTACCTGGTACGATGCTTCTGTATCTTATCTGACCTATGATGTCACCCCCTTGTTGAAGTCCGGTACCAATACGATAGGCGTGGCTCTGGGCAACGGCCGGTATCTTTCCATGCGTGCCAATGGGATGGTAGGTTTTGGTTTACCCCGTCTCATGGCGCAGTTGAATATAGAGTACGACAATGGTGAGACGGTGTCGGTAGCCAGCGATGACTCCTGGAAAGTGACGAACTGCGGTCCTATAACCGCAAACAACGAGTTTGACGGTGAGTGGTATGATGCCCGCTTGGAATTGGGCAAATGGGCGGAAAGCGGCTATGATGATTCCGGATGGAAACCGGCCGAACGGATGGAGGCTCCCAAAGGAAAACTTGTGGCACAGCTCTCTCCGAGTCTGAAGGTGATGGAGGAAATAAAGCCAATATCCGTTAAATCGGTAGGTGATGGAAGATATATCGTGGATATGGGGCAGAATATGGTAGGAATACAGCAGGTGAAACTGCGTGGCAAGAAGGACAAGCCCATTACCATGCGTTTTGCCGAAGTGCTGAAGGACAATGGTACGGAACTGTATCTTGACAACCTGCGCAGTGCCCTTGTCACGGATATTTATACTCCTGCCGCTGACGGTGAGTTTGTTTGGGAACCGTTGTTTGTTTACCATGGTTTCCGTTTTATGGAAATATCCGGTTTGGACTATGAACCGGCAGCGGATGATTTCATCGGTAAGGTGGTGTATGATGAAATGGCAACGAACGGTACGTTCGAGACTTCCGAGGAGTTGATTAACAGAATTCACAAGAATGCCTATTGGGGAATCCGTGGAAACTATCGCGGTATGCCTACCGACTGCCCCCAGCGTGATGAACGTCTTGGATGGCTGGGCGACCGCACTACCGGTGCCTATGGTGAAAGTTTCATTTTCGGCAATGCCTTGATGTATAAGAAGTGGCTGGTGGATATAGAAGAGTCCATGAATGAAAATGGAAGTATCTCTGTGGTATCTCCCCGTTACTGGACCATCTTCCATGATGACGTGACTTGGCCGGCTGCCTATTTTTACGTAGCCGACATGCTTTACCGCCAGTTTGGCGATGATAGCTCCATCAAAGAGCGCTATCCGTCCATGAAGCGCTGGGTAAACCACATGACGGAGACCAAAATGAAGGACTATATTCTGGTGAAGGATGAATACGGGGATTGGTGCATGCCTCCCGAGTCGCCGGAGCTGATTCATTCGGAGGACCCTGCCCGTAAGACGAACGGTGAAGTGTTGAGTACAACGGTGTTTTACAGTATTCTGCAACTGATGGAGAAGTTCGCGCAAATGAACGGACTTCCGGCAGATGCTGAAGAGTATGCAGCACTTGCCATTAAGGTCAAGGACGCTTATAACAAGAAATTCTTCAATACTGAGACTGCACAGTATGACAACAATACGGTGACGGCAAACCTGCTTTCCCTCAGACTGGGTCTGGTTCCCGACGGATATGAAGATAAAGTATTTGCCAATGTCGTGGAGAAGACGGAAAAAGACTGTAAGGGACATGTCAGTGCCGGTGTGCTTGGCATCCAGCATCTGATGCGCGGACTTACCGAGTACGGCGGACTGGAACTTGCCTATAAGATAGTGACCAATGACACTTATCCCTCATGGGGTTACATGATTAAGAAGGGTGCAACCACCATTTGGGAATTATGGAATGGTGACACGGCAAATCCGGCGATGAATTCAAGAAACCATGTGATGCTTTTGGGAGACCTGCTGATATGGTTCTATGAGGATCTTGCCGGTATAAAAAATGCTCCCGCTTCCGTCGGGTTCAAGCAGATTCTGATGGAACCGGTATTCCCGGAAAAACTGAATTATGTGAATGCTTCGCATGTATCGCCTTATGGCAGGATAGGGAGTTCCTGGAAACGTGACGGCAATAAGCTGGAGTGGAACGTTGAGATTCCCGCCAATACAACCGCTACGATCAAGCTGCCGCTTGACTTCCATGTACAGGTAGATGCCGGTCAGGCGGGGATTCATTCCGTGGAGGAGGCTGACGGTAAGCTGGTAGTCGAATTGGGCTCCGGCAAGTATGTATTCATGTCTGAATGATATTTTCTAACAACAATAAAACAGATGTAACTATGAGACTAAAAAGATTGTTTTTGGGAATAATGCTCTTTACGGGCATTACGGGTGCAGGAGCGGCAAATGCTGCTCCGGAAGACATCTCTGCTTCTATTTCCTTGAAAGTGCCGGGGAATGATGCCAAGCAATATCCGCTGGCCTTGCAGAAGATGCAGGATGGTATGTACAGCTGCCGGGCTTCGGAAACGTTGCCGTTGGACATCATCCGCCAGGTGGTGGACAAGGATGGCAAACAGCGCATTACCGTCACACTCAAGGCGCTGGAAAATGTGTATTTCAACTACGGGGAACAGATAAAGACCGGTTACAAGCATTCGGACTGCCAGTTCTACATGCCGGGCTTCTGGTATCGCCGCAACCTGCGTTCGCCGAAGGAAGCTCCTTCTTTCCACACATCGGACAGTTGGCTGGTGCGTGAGGACCGTTTGAGCACTCCGCTGACGGCAGCTTTCAATCCAGCAAGCGGTACGTCCATGTCGGTTATCCGTATTGACAAGTTCGACAAGGAAGCTTTGACCACTCATAAGGAGGGAGAGGTAATCTTGTCCGGCGAGACTTCCATCGGATATACCGGTTTCTGCAATGTGGATGGTATGACTGTCTTGGCATACGGTTTCCCCTATAAGGAAGCACCGAAGACATATATCCGCAAATTGACGCTGGCTCCTGCCGTTGAGGCTTTCCAGCTGCTGCGTAAGGGCGACAGCATCTCCATGACTTGGGAGGTGTCCGAAAGGAATGCTGCCGATTTCTCGGAATGCGTACAGCGCACCTGGGAGTATTGTTATGACACTAACCGCCCGAAACCGGTTGACACACCTTACACGGTAGACCGCATGAAGGAGGTGATGAGCAACTTCTTTGTGGAAAGCTATGTCAGCAATACCCCCACTCATTATTACTCCGGTGTAGAGTTGGAGACTGCTACTTGTGCCAATACCGATGTTGCCGAAGTGGGCTTTGTGGGACGTACGTTGCTGAACGCTTTCAATGCTTTGGAGTATGGCAAACAGCAGAATCGCCAAGACCTGGTGGATAATGCCAACCATATCTTTGACACTTATCTCCAAAATGGTTTTTCGCCTGCCGGTTTCTTCAACGAAGTGGTACACTACAACCGCGGCTTCAAGGAAACCAGACATAGCATCCGCCGTCAGTCCGAGGGAGTGTATGCCATCTTGAACTATCTGAACTACGAGAAACAGCAGAAGCGTAAACACCCCGAATGGGAGAAACGCATCAAGGGCATGCTGGACAGCTTCCTCAAGTTGCAGAACGAGGACGGCAGCTTCCCGCGCAAGTTCAAGGATGATTTCTCTGTCGTGGATGCCAGCGGCGGTAGCACGCCTTCGGCAACATTGCCTTTGGTGATGGCGTCCAAGTATTTCAAGGACAAACGTTATCTGGCAAGCGCCAAGCGTACGGTAGACTATCTGGAGAAGGAACTGATATCCAAAGCCGATTATTTCTCTTCTACGCTGGATGCCAACTGCGAGGACAAGGAAGCCTCCTTGTATGCTGCTACGGCTGCTTATTATCTGGCTTTGGTTACCAAAGGAGAAGAGCGTGCGCACTATGCCGGTCTGGCGAAGAAAGCCGCTTATTTTGCTTTGTCGTGGTATTATACTTGGGATGTTCCTTTTGCCGAAGGTCAGATGCTGGGAGATATCGGCTTGAAAACCCGTGGTTGGGGAAATGTGTCGGTAGAGAATAACCATATCGATGTATTTATCTTCGAATTTGCCGATGTGCTGCATTGGCTCTCCAAGGAGTACAACGAGCCGCGCTTCTCTGACTTTGCCGAGGTGATTTCCACTTCCATGCGCCAGTTACTGCCATATGAAGGACACATGTGCGGCATTGCCAAAGTAGGCTATTACCCGGAAGTGGTGCAGCATACCAATTGGGATTACGGACGTAACGGAAAGGGATATTACAACAATATCTTCGCTCCGGGCTGGACGGTCGCTTCTTTGTGGGAGCTGTTCACTCCGGGACGTGCGGAGCAGTTCTTGTTGAAAAAATGATAGTCTAAACAGTAACCAATATTGTATTTATGAATAAGATGATGACTTTGTTGGCAAGCGTGATGCTATTGGCATCGGCTTGCACGGGCAAGCAGGCGAGTGAAAAGACTGCTTCTGGACTGGAACCTGCCAACTTCCGTACGGAAGTGGATGGCAAGCAGACAGACTTGTTTGTTTTGAAGAATAAGAATGGTATGGAAGTTTGTATTACGAATTTCGGCGGACGTATTGTATCAGTGATGGTGCCAGACAAGGATGGCGTTATGCGTGATGTGGTGCTGGGCTTCGATTCCATTCAGGACTACATCAAGTTCCCTTCGGATTTCGGCGCTACCATCGGACGTTATGCCAACCGTATCAACCAGGGTAAGATTACAGTGGATGGGGTAGAGTATCAGCTGCCGCGCAACAATTACGGTCATTGCCTGCATGGAGGTCCCAAGGGATACCAATATCAAGTGTTCGATGCCCGCCAGTTGAGCAGTCAGGTTCTGGAGTTGACTTATCTGTCGAAAGACGGAGAGGAGGGCTTCCCGGGTAACCTGACCTGCAAGGTCACTTTCTCGCTGACAGATGACGATGCCATCGACATTCGTTACAGTGCCGAAACGGACCGTACCACTGTTGTCAATATGACGAACCATTCTTACTTTAACCTGGACGGTGACCCCTCCAAGTCCAATTCGGATTATCTGCTCACTATTGATGCAGATGCTTATACCCCCGTGGACAGTACCTTCATGACTACCGGTGAGATTGTTTCCGTAGAAGGTACGGATATGGATTTCCGCACTCCTACTGCTGTTGGCGCCCGTATCGACAATGACTTTGAGCAGTTGAAGAACGGCAAGGGCTATGACCACAACTGGGTACTCAATACGAAGGGCGATGTCACCCGCCCGTGTGCCACCCTCGAATCTCCCTCAACGGGTATTGTGCTTGATGTCTATACCAACGAACCGGGCATTCAGATTTATGCCGGTAACTTCCTGGATGGCACACTGACCGGAAAGAAAGGTATCGTGTACGGTCATCGTGCGTCCGTCTGTTTGGAGACGCAGAAATATCCCGATACGCCCAACAAGCCGGAATGGCCTTCGGCGTTGCTGAAGCCGGGAGAAAAGTATGACAGTCATTGCATCTATCGCTTTTCGGTGAAGAAATAAATATAGGGGATGTGTCATCTGTGTGCTATCAACCGTTTTGATACCCTCTTATTGTATGGCCTTTTTTGTGAATCTAAAACATAATATACAATGAAACACTTTAGTGTTTTTTTATTGGCTGCTTTATTCCCTTTGATTTTCATGGGTTGCAAAAGTGAGGAAGACTCTTATCCTCCTATTCATTATGGATACAATTTAGCATTTGTCGATGAAAATGGTAATGATTTGATTGAGGGAATGCAAACCGGTCTTGGAAGAAATGGTAAGCCTGCTTTGAGAGAGAAAGATTACTCCTATAAATTGGTAGAACCCGATTCTAAAGATGACTTTACCGGACCGGACTGTATCTATGTGGAAAGCAGGGACGGACTTTTTACTTTGGCAATCTTTGATGCACTATGGGATGGATATAAATATGACAAGAAGCCTGAAGTATTGAGGCGTACGTTTGTTTGTCCCTATATCTTTGGTGACGGAGAGGAACATTCCATTATTTCCCATTGGAAGTACAATGATGGTTATGGCAGTGTTGAACTTATTAGAGTAACTATAGATGGTGTGGATGCCCGCATCGAATCAGGAGCAGACAAATATCACCCGTTAGTTGTCGTTGTGTTGACAAAGTAACTTGTTTTTCTTAAATACTCTGTCTTGGTAAAATCAGCACTTTATCAAGACAGAGTTTTTATTCTTTGGAATTACCGCATCGCCAGCGCCTTATTCTCCGCCTCCTCCATAATCTCCCGTTCTCCCGGCCCTTTGTCATTGATGCCGCAAAGGTGGAGGATGCCGTGGATGATGACCCGGTACAGTTCACGTTCGTAGTTGTTATCGGCGAACTGTTCCGCATTGGTGCGTACGGTATCGAGGCTGATGAAGAGGTCACCGCTAAGGCGGTTGCCTTCACAGTAGTCGAAAGTGATGATATCTGTGTAATAATCGTGTTGCAGATATTGGCGGTTCACTTCGAGTATCTTCTCGTCCGAGCAGAAGATGTAGGCTATTTCACCGACTCTTTTTCCGTAAGTGGCGGCTACGGATTTTATCCATTCCGTGGTTTCACGCTTCTTGATGGATGGCATTTCCACGCCGTCTGTCTGATAACTAATCATTTTATTTACGATTTAATGATTTACGATGTACGATTGGGATTACGTTCTTGCGATTAAGGCGGTTCTTTTAAAAGAAGAACAGGTAACTGATGATGATGGCGGCGATGATGCCGGAGAAATCGGCAATCAGTCCGCACGTCACGGCATTCCTTGTTTTGGTGATGCCTACGCTGCCGAAATATACCGCAAGGATATAGAACGTAGTGTCCGAAGCGCCACGTGCCACGCAACTCATGCGTCCTACAAATGAATCGGCGCCATACTGTTTCATGGTGTCAATCATCAGTCCGTTGGCACCGCTGCCGCTCAGTGACTTCATCAGGGCAGTGGGTAGGGCACCTACAAAGCTGGTATCTACACCGAATAGTCCTACTACATAACCGATACCGTTCACCAGTATATCCATGGCGCCGGAAGTGCGGAAAACGGCGATTCCAACGAGAAAAGCAACCAGATAAGGGATAATGCGTATGGCAGTGGTAAAGCCTTCTTTGGCTCCTTCTATAAAGGCATCGTATACATTGATTTTCTTCCATAGCCCCCAGAGGATGAACAGCAGGATGATGGAGAACAGCAGTATGTTGGCAATTAAAGTGGAATATACACCCATTTCATCACGGCTAATCTGTGTGAACAGATAAATGAGTGCGGCAAAGAAAAGACTGATGCAGCCAATCAGGATAAGTATGGGCTTGTTCAGCAGGTTGATGCGTTGTGCAATGCTGACGGCAATGACACCGACAATGGTCGAGATGGCAGTCGTTATCAGTGTGGGGATAAAGATGTCCGTGGGTTGGGCGGCACCCATCTGCGAGCGATACATCATGATGCTGACGGGGATAAGTATCAGTCCCGAGGTGTTGAGGACAAGGAACATTACCATCGGATTGGTGGCAGTATCCTTTTTCGGGTTTAGTTCCTGAAGTTCCTTCATGGCTTTCAGCCCCATTGGGGTAGCGGCATTGTCCAGCCCCAGCATGTTGGCAGAGAGATTCATGAATATGGAACCCATGGCAGGATGTCCTTTCGGTATTTCGGGAAAGAGACGGCAGAATACCGGACTCAGCCAACGGGAGAGGGCATTGATCATGCCGCTGTTTTCGCCTATTTTCATCACGCCGAGCCAGAGGGCGAGTATTCCTGTCAGTCCCAGGGATATTTCAAAAGCTGTTTTGGAAGAGGAGAAGGTGGAGTTGACGAGTTCTGTGAATATCTCCACATCACTCATAAAGATGAGTTTGCAGAGGGCTACGATGAATGCGATGACGAAGAAAGCTACCCAGATGTAATTTAAAACCATGTATCGTTACTTTGTTTCTAGTGGATTAATATTTGTTTTCGTTGGCAAGATTCCAGGCGTTGAGGAAAGCTGCTTTGGTTATTTCTATCATTTTTTCCCAGTTCAGCCGGTCGGTGTGGTCCGAAGGCTGGTGGTAATCGGGATGTCCGTCTGTGTGGTACCAGATGATGGGGATGTTGCACAGGGCAAAAGAAGCATTGTCACTTCCTCCCGTGGGGCGGTCCCAGGCGCGGTAGTCCGGTTGCAGGCGCAAGCTGTAGCGTGCAATGTCCTGCTTCAGCCAGTCGCCGAATACGGGGTGGGCGGCGGTGTAGAAGTAGACAACGTGTTGAGGCTGCTCGGGCTTATTGTTACGGCCTATCATGTCGAAATTGAGATAACCTTTCACCTGGCTGATGAAAGGACAGCTTTGTACAAAGTATTTTGAGCCGAGCAATCCCTTTTCTTCCCCATCCCAAAAGGCAAAGATGACCGTGCGCAGAGGCTTCTGTCCGGTGGCAAGAAATGCACGGGCTATCTGCAGGACGGCAGAGACACCGGAGGCATTGTCGTCCGCACCGTTGTATATCCGGTCGTTTGCCAGCGTCTCGTCCACACCCAGATGGTCGAAGTGGGCACCTACGATGACATATTCATCCGGTCGTTCTCCCGGGATGGTTCCCAATACATTACTCATCTGCAGGATGCGGTGGACGCCTTGTTTAAGGATGGCGATGGAGTCGGGATGCACTTGCCACCGTCCCCGTTGTTGGCGTTCCTTGTTGTAAGCCTCGAAGGGCTGGTAATAATTGTCCTTTTCCAGCGGGGCAATGCCGGCTTCTTTCAGGCAGGATGCCAGATAGCGGGCAGCCAGTCGTGAACCGTGCATGCCTGCTTCGCGTCCTTGCAGCTCATCATCGGCCAGAAAGCCGACAATAGCCTTGGCCGAAGTGCGGCTGATGCTTTGCAACCCCTTTTCTTGTGGAGATTGTGCATGTAAGGATAGTGCGAAAGAAAGGCAGCAGATTGCTCCCAAAACAGCTTTATACATGTCGTACGGTTTTAAGGATTGGACATACCGGTTGCAAAATTAAAGATAACTTTCCATAGTTTCTATATAAATGTTGTATTTTTGTCCATTGGCGGATGAATTCAAATCCGTGTAAATCAAATGAGAGAAGGATGAAAAAGAAGAATGAAGCAGTGGAAACCGTCTTGTGCGAACGTGTGCTTTCGGCAGAAGAAGTGGCGTGCATCTCGGTACAGATTCAGCAGGAATTGGAGGCGTATATCGACCCGGTGAAAAGGGAGTATCTTCCCCGTTTCTTCAAGACCGGAAAGGGGCAGTATGGCGAGGGGGATAAGTTTCTGGGAGTGGTGGTACCCAACACCCGGCAGGTGGCAAAGCAGTACAAGCACGAACCTTTTGGGGTAATGGCAACCTTGCTTCAGAGTGAATGGCACGAGTGTCGCCTTTGTGCCTTGCTGATGTTGGTGGAGCGATTCAAAAAGAGCGATGAAAAGGGGAAAAAGGAGATTTATGACTTTTACCTTTCGCAAACGGGCCGTATCAATAATTGGGATTTGGTCGATTTGTCTGCCCCCGGCATTGTGGGCGAATATCTGAAAGACAAACCTCGCAAGGACCTCTACCGGCTGGCGGATAGTCCGCTGCTTTGGGACCAGCGCATTGCTGTGGTATCTACCTATACACTTATCAAAAATGGTGATTTCATCGATATATTAGCCCTTTCGGAACGGCTGCTCCATCATAAGCATGACTTGATGCAAAAGGCGGTAGGATGGATGCTCCGGGAGATGGGTAAGCGGGACAAGGACTTGCTGGTGCAATTCTTGGAGAAGCATTGCAGGACGATGCCGCGAACGATGTTGCGTTATGCGATAGAGAAGTTCCCGGAGGAGGAACGCAAGGAGTTTATGAAGCGCTGATGGGGAATGAAAATCGTGAAACTGTATTTTTATGGGTTTGCATTTTTATGTAAAGGTAGGCTTGCTTTGGGGGAACAGTAAATACTTTTCCATTTCTATACTTTTTAGGAAATAAATTAGTTCTTTTGCAGCAAGAACTATAAAACTGCTATGAAACGGGTCGATTCAGTCATATCACTGATATATTCTATGTCCAAAGCGGAAAAGAAAGCTTTCTCCGTCCAAATGTTGAAGGATAAGGAGGAAAAAGACTATTTGGTGATATATGATATCATTACCAAAAGTAAGCAACTGGATAGTAAAAATGTAAAGGGGGAATTTCATAAGCGCAGGCCTGGTGGTTCGTTTGAAGTCTCTATTCAATATTTGTATGAAAGACTGACGGATAGTTTGCTCACTTTGCGAAAGAAGAAAGATATCTATTATGACCTACTGAACAATTTGTGTAAAGCCCGTATGCTTTACGAACGTTCTTTATTTGAAGAATGTTTTGAGATACTTTCAGACACGATAGAACAAGCAACATATTATGAAAACAATGAAGTGCTGACCATTGCCTTAAAGCTGGAGTTGGAATATTTGCTGAGACTTAATTTCCCGAATTTGGCTGAATCTGAACTCTATCATAAACACTTTATGCAAAATGAAGCTTTAAAGAAAACCCGCAAAATTGTAGAACAGTCTTCTTTGCATAACTTGTTGAAGTACCGCCTTAGCCATATCGGTTCTATCCGAACTTCAAAACAGAAGCAAGATATGAATGACCTTATGGTTAATGAACTTTCCATAGCTGCTTCTTCCGGAATAGAAGGAAATTTTGAGTTAATGCGGAATCACAGACTTTTTCAAGCCAACTATTTGATGGGAGCTGGAGAATATAAAGCTGCCTTGAATTCTTATAAAGAGCTTAGCCGGCTGTTCGAGCAGAACCGGCAGTTCTGGTCGAATCCTCCTATCTACTATTTATCAGTACTTGAGGGGGTACTTGGCAGTTTGAGGGTCTGTGGACAATATGACGAAATACCTTACTTCCTGGACAAGTTGAAAAAGCTTATCTCGGATGCTTCTTCATTTGAATTTCAGGTGAACGCCATTTGCCTTCTCTTTCAGTATGAACTGTTTCCTTATTTAGATAATGGAGATTTTCTGGATTGTACAAAACTGATGGCATATTATCAGAAGTCACTTTATGATAAGGAAGCGTGGTTGAGCCCGGTGCGTAAAAGTGAATTGCTACTCTATACTGCACTTGTACATATAGGTAATCAGAATTACAAAGCAGCAAAGAAATACATAAGCAATGCCATTATTGATCATAATATAAAGTATCAACCTCTGATGAGGACTATCCGGCTAGTGCGCCTTATAGTTTATTATGAAATGCATGAATATGAGTTTGTATATCATGAATCACGTTCTATCAATCGTAGCCTTTCTTCTCCCAAAGAGCATACTTTCAAAACGGAGCATATCATTCTGTGGTTTCTGAACCAGCAGCATCTTCCAGTTTTGAGAAAAGATCGCGAAGCTTTTTGGGAGAAACTTCTTCCTGAAGTGCAGGCTTTGTATGATGATAAATATGAGAATCAGTTATTGCATCTTTGTGACCTTACTGCGTGGATAGAAGCCAAGATATTGAAGGAAAACTTGTCTGATGTACTGAAACGGCATATGCATATGAAAGAACTGCTTCAAAAATAGAATAAGTGGCAGAGTGCTGCCATAAAATACCTTCACTTATAGTTCTCTTTTTCTCTCTTGTAATTATATAAATATGGGATAAGAATACCCATAAAATCTGTTTTATATCTATTTATAGAAAGATATATATAGTTTGTAATTATATAAATGAATTAATAGTGTAAAGTTTTCCCTCTTATTATTTATTTCATTTGCATAATCTTAATTTTTAATATTATGGAGAGAGAATCTTTTATTTATAAACCAAAGATTGTAGTCATCGGAAGTTGTAATACGGATATGGTGGTAAAGGCTGGACGTTTACCAGTTCCAGGAGAGACTGTATTGGGAGGAACCTTTTATATGAATCCTGGTGGAAAAGGAGCCAATCAAGCCATTGCAGCCGCCCGATTAGGTGCTGAGGTTACATTAATTTCAAAGATTGGCTATGATTTGTTCGGGTTGCAAGCTTTGGAGATATACCGTTCTGAAAAAATAAATACAGAGTTCATCTTTACGGACCAAAAGAGTCCTTCGGGAGTTGCTCTAATTTCTGTAGATTCTTACGGAGAAAATAGCATCATTGTTGCACCAGGAGCGAGTCGTTCCTTATCGACCGAAGATATAGATAAAGCAAAAAGTAAATTGGAGGAGGCTGATATTATACTGATGCAATTGGAAGTACCCATTGAAACTGTAGAATATGCTGCTACTATTGCCAAAAGTTATGGAAAGAAGGTGATTTTGAATCCTGCCCCGGCTTCTGTTCTGAGTAATTCATTTTTGAGTTGTGTGCATACCATACTTCCAAATCGGATTGAGGCTGAAATGCTGTCGGGCATCAAGGTGATAGATGAGGAAAGTGCTTGGCGTGCAGCGAAAGCTATAGGTGAGAAAGGAATAGAGAATGTCGTCATTACATTAGGAAAAGATGGCGCTTATGTAAAGGAAAAGGAAGAATATACTATGATTCCTGCAAAGGAAGTAGAAACAATTGATACTACTGGTGCTGGAGATGTGTTTTGCGGAGCGTTTAGTGTCTATTTGTCCGAGAACCATACGCTGACAGAATCGGTGGAATTTGCCAATGCTGCGGCAGCTCTTGCAGTGACACGTATGGGTGCACAGAGTGCCATTCCTTATAAACGGGAGATAGCTTTATGAGATAAACCAACCTGAGTTATATTTATAAATCTGATAAAAATGAAAATTGTAGTTATTGGAAGTTCAAACATAGATATGGTTGCACAAGTCAGCCATCTTCCTGCACCGGGCGAAACAGTCGGAGACGCTTGTTTCATGCAGTTACTGGGAGGAAAGGGGGCAAATCAAGCTGTTGCGGCAGCACGGCTCGGAGCTTCTGTCACGTTTATCACTTCTTTGGGAAATGATATGTATGCGGATATTCTGAAAAAACAGTTCGAGAAAGAAGGTATCATTACGGATTACATCGTGGATGATGAATGCCATCCTACGGGTACTGCCCTCATCTTTGTGGCTGATAGTGGCGAAAATTGTATTGCAGTAGCTCCTGGAGCTAATTATTCTTTACTGCCAGATGCGGTGATACGTTTCGAAAAAGTCATTGATGAGGCGGATATGATTGTGATGCAGGCTGAGATTCCTTATGAAACGGTGAAGAAAGTGGCTTTATTGGCTAATGAGAGAGGGAAGAAAGTTTTACTTAATCCTGCTCCTGCTTGCCCAATTGATAGGGAATTGATGAATTCCGTTGATTTGTTGGTAGTGAATGAAGTGGAAGCTTCCTTTATTTCCGATATGAGTTATACGGGAGATAATCTTGATGAGATAGCTACTGCATTAATGGAATCAGGAGCACGTAATGTTATTATTACGTTGGGTAGCTGTGGGGTATATATGAAGAATAAAAAAGAAACTGTCCGTATTTCTGGTTATAAAGTAAATGCTGTTGACACAACTGCTGCAGGTGATACCTTTTGTGGTGCCTTAGCCGTGGCTTGTTCGCAGAGAGGTTTGGATAGGGAAGCATTGGAATTTGCTAATGTTGCAGCTGCAATCGCAGTTACCCGGATGGGTGCTCAGCCATCTATTCCTACACTTGAAGAAGTCGGACGTTTCAGACTTGAGAGGGAAATATCTTTATCGTTTAATCTTTAATATTTTGTACTATGTTTATTGTCAGCAGTTATACGTTAGCCGTTCTTTTCTGCTTTGTCACAATGATTTGCTGGGGCTCTTGGGGAAATACCCAGAAATTGGCGGGAAAGAGTTGGCGTTATGAGCTCTATTATTGGGATTATACCATAGGCATTCTGCTGTTTGCACTTCTTTTGGTATTCAGCTTAGGGAGTTTCGGAAGTCAAGGAAGAAGTTTTCTTGAGGACATTCGTCAAGTCAGTACGGAAAATATGGTCAGTGCATTTGTAGGAGGTGTGATTTTCAATGCTTCTAATATTCTTTTATCCGCTTCAGTTTCCATGGCGGGAATGGCGGTAGCTTTTCCGTTGGGTGTTGGGCTGGCATTGGTCCTGGGAGTTTTTATCAATTACTTTAGTGCTCCGAAAGGTAATCCGCTATGGTTATTTGTGGGGGTTCTTCTTGTGGTGGTTGCCATTGTCTGTAATGGAATGGCTGCAGGTAAGAAGCAGAATAGTGGTACTATTGGGAGCAGGAAAGGGATTGTTTTAGCAACGATTGCCGGTGTATTGATGTCCTTCTTTTACCGTTTTGTTGCTTCTGCCATGGATTTGAATAATTTTATTTCTCCCACACCTGGGATGGCTACTCCTTATACAGCATTTTTCATCTTTGCTGTCGGAATCTTTTTCAGTAATTTTATATTCAATACTTTGGTGATGAAACACCCTTTTGTGGGAGTATCTGTTACTTATAAGGAATATTTTGCGGGAAAAATAGAAACACATTTGGTTGGTATCTTAGGTGGATGCATCTGGGGGCTGGGAACGGCTTTGAGCTATATTGCTGCTGAAAAGGCAGGTACTGCTATTTCATATGCACTAGGGCAGGGAGCTCCTATGATTGCTGCTTTATGGGGAGTGTTTATTTGGAAAGAGTTTGCAGGAAGTCCGCGCGGAACGAATAGACTTCTGGCAATAATGTTTGTCTTCTTTATTTTAGGGCTTTCACTTATTATATTTTCGGGAGGTAACTGATCTCTCCGATGATTTGAATATAAATTGGCTTTATTAACTTTATTAAAATAATATGAAACAGAAAAGTGTAAAATGGTGGCGGTATTTCTTTCTACTGTGTTTGATGGGAATATCAGTATGTATGTATGCTTCCGGAGGAAAAAGAACCTTAAACGGATTGGTGACAGATGTTGAGGGTGTACCTGTTATTGGTGCTAATATTCTTGTTAAAGGCCAGACTACTGGTGTGATTTCTGATGTTGAAGGTAAGTTCTCCATAACGGTTTCTTCTCCAAAAGATGTGTTGGTCATCTCATACATCGGTTATAATACCGTAGAAATGATTGTGGGCGAGAAAACAAGCATTAACGTCCAGTTGACCGAAAGTTCTAATCTTCTAAATGATGTGGTAGTTATTGGGTATGGCTCTATGAAGAAGGGGGAAATTACAAGTGCCATTACGAATGTGAAGTCTGAAGACTTTATTCAAGGAGTTGTAAAAGATGCTACCCAGTTGTTGCAAGGCAAGGTTGCTGGTTTGCAAATGGCAAGCCCATCGGGAGACCCGACAGCAGGAGTGGAAATCAATATTCGTGGTGTATCCACGATTTCTGCGTCATCAGCCCCTTTGATTGTTATTGACGGCATTCCCGGAGGAAGTCTGAATTCCATTGCTCCCGAGGATGTGGAAACCATTGATGTACTGAAGGATGGATCGGCTGCGGCTATTTATGGAACTAGAGGAACAAATGGTGTGATAATCATTACTACAAAAAAAGCAAAGCAAGGCAAAGCGTCTTTGGAATACCATGGATATGTAGCATTCGAGTCTATACAAAAGCAGACGGATGTACTGACAGCATCTGATTACAGAAGACTAGCACAGGACCCTTTGTTTAAGGATAATATCAGTGATGAAGGTGCTGATGTCAATTGGATTGATGCAATTACCCGTAATCCCGTAAATCATACTCATAATTTGTCTTTGCGTGGAGGAACTGAAAAGACAAACTATATTGCTTCGATAACCTATAGAAAGCAGGATGGTATCTTGTTGAATACAGGCAAGGAAGCTTTGACATTCAAGATTGGATTGAATCATTCGATGATGGATGACAAATTGAAAATACAGTTGAATGTCAACAATTCGACCATAAAGCAGGACGTTACTTGGTATAATGCTTATTTGCAGGCTTGCTTGATGAATCCGACGCGTCCGGTTTATAATGAAGACGGCTCCTATAAAGAATATGGAACTTCTTATAAGCCCTATAATCCGGTAGCTCTTCTGAATGAGGAAACAGACCAGGAAAAATGGAATCAACTTCTAGCGAGTGGGAAAATTACTTTTTCACCCATTGAAGGGTTGAATCTGAGTGCGATGGCGGCCATGCAGCGATATGACTCCATGAGGGACAAATGGAATACTTTCAACTATTTTACTACCACTATTGAAAATAAAAACGCTGAAGTAACCAAATGGGCAGCCGGCAGTATGGATCGGACTCTGGAACTGACAGCAGATTATTTTAAGACGATAGGAAAGCATGAGTTCTCGGGATTGGTGGGATATAGCTATCAAGATTTTGAAAGACAAGGCAGCCAGATGTATGCTATGGATTTCCCTACTGATATATTTGGCCCTTGGAATATTGGTACAGCCCAGTCTACAAAAGATGGTAAATCGACAATCAGTAGCTATAAAAATGGCAATAAGCTGATCTCTTTCTTTGGTAGACTTACCTATAACTATGATAACAAGTACATGCTGATGGGAAGTTTGAGACGTGAAGGGTCTTCAAAATTTGGCGTGAATCATAAATGGGGCTGGTTTCCTGCTATTTCAGCCGGTTGGAGAATTAGCGAAGAGAGCTTCATGAAAAATATCGGTTTCGTAGATGACTTGAAGTTGAGAGTTGGATTTGGTGTGACGGGAACAGAATTGTCAGATTCTTATCAGTCGCTGGTTTTATTGAACTATTCTGGTGTAGGCCAGATGAACGGGCAATGGACACAAGGAGTAGTACCGGCCTCTAATCCTAATCCAGATTTGAAATGGGAAACAAAATCGGAATGGAACTTAGGTATTGATTTTTCTCTTTTGAGTAGAAGATTGAATGGTACAATTGATCTTTATCAGCGGACAACTTCAGATTTATTGTCTGAATATCAAGTTCCTGTGCCACCTAACTTCATTAGTACGATGTGGGCTAATGTAGGCAAGATAAGAAATAGGGGAATTGAAGTAGCATTGGATGGAGAGGTTATCCGGACAAAGGATTTTACTTGGAGACTGGGAGGTAATTTCTCTTATAATGTCAACAAACTTTTATCTCTTTCCAATGACAAGTATCAAAGAGATTATTGGTATACGGGGTGGACTAGTTCAGGTATTCAGCAGACGACGCATATTGTAAAGGAGGGTGAACCGATAGGAAATTTTTACGGTTGGAAAGCAGTAGGACTTACCGATGATGGATTATGGTTGGTGGAAGGTGCTGATGGTAATCCTAAATTGGCCAGTGAAGCCGGACAGGAAGACAAACAAGTGATCGGTAATGGTTTGCCAAGTATGTATGCAGGTTTGAACACAACACTTTTATATAAAAAGTTTGATTTGGGAATATCTTTGAGAGGAGCTTTCGGCTTTGAAGTATTGAATGAGTATAGAATGCATTGGGAAACGATGAAGCGTATTAGTGAAGGTAATTTGCCGAAATCTGTATTGAAAAAACCTTTCGGGAGCCAGTCTTATGTTTTTGATTCTCATATGTACCATAGCTATTATGTTGAGAAGGGAGACTATGTGAAGTTAGACAATGTTACATTGGGTTATACTCTTAATCTGAATAATAAATATTTGAGAAGTGTGCGGTTATATGTGACGGGACATAATCTGCTTACTATCACTGGTTATGATGGACTGGATCCTGAAGTCAGTATTAAGGGTTTAGATCCTGGAGTTGAGCGTAAGGAGCTGTATCCTACAGTCCGTTCGTATACGGTCGGTGCTATTGTTAAATTTTAAAATGAAGAATGATGAAAAAATATAGTTTATATATATTGTTCCTGATGGGGTTGGGGGCAATGGCTGGTTCTTGCACAAATCTTGATGAGAAAATCTATGATAGGTTGGTAGACAACAACTTCTATAAAAATGAAAAAGATATCATTGCTGCCATTACACCGGTATATACGGATTATAGAGGACTTCTGGAATGGCGTAAGTGGTGGGACTTTGAAGAAACGACTGATGTGGCCGTAACACCGCGAGCAGCTTGGTTTGACGGAGGAATCTATATACGTCTGCATAAGCATACATGGAAACCGGAAGATCCCCATTTCTCAGATCTTTGGGGACAGGCCTACGGAGGAATCAGTAATTGTAATCGGGTAATTTATCAGCTTGACAATTTGGATTTCGAAGTTACTGGTAAGGAAAGTGTAATAGCTGAGTTGGAGGTAGCCCGTGCTTATTGGTATTACATACTATGTGAGGCTTTCGGTAATGTACCTATTGTAGACCGGTTTGATGTTCCGGAAGGTTTCTTGCCGGAAACCAGTAGCCGCGAAGAGGTGTTTGCATTTATAGAGAATAGTATAAAAAATAATGTTGATAAGCTGAGTGACGATACAAAGACTTACTATGGCAGATTCAATAAATGGAATGCCAAGATGTTACTGGCACGTCTTTATTTGAATGCAGAGTCATGGATAGGGAAGAATATGTATACGGAATGCATGGCACTTTGTACAGAAATAATGAACTCCAATAAATATGCCTTGGAGAATGATTATAGTGCACCTTTCTATGCCCAGAATGAAGGCTCCCAAGAGATTATATTTGCTTATCCGGCAGATGAGGTGAAGACTGGAAGTACCATTTACATGGCTTTGCAGAAAACTCTTCATCCTTCAAATGTAAAAACCTTTAATTTGCAGACATGGTTGGATAATGGGGTGTGTGCTGTTCCTACTTTTATAGATACTTATGAGGAAGGCGATAAGCGTTTACCGAAAACCTGGAGAATGGGGCAGCAGTATGGCAGTGACGGGTCTATCTTATATTGCACTGGACTTGTTCCTGGTTGGGAAGGAAAACCCTTGATTTATACAAAGGAAGTCAGCAATCTTGAAAATGGAGGAGAGGCTGAAGGTTACCGTTGCGGTAAGTATGAAATTAAAATGGGAACCTCGCGTGCGTTGGATAATGATTGGGTGGCTATGCGTTATGCAGAGGTTTACTTGATGAAAGCTGAGTGTATTTTACGTACAAATGGCAATGCGGAAGAAGCGGCACAGTTAGTCAATGAAGTACGGAAACGTGCTTTTGACGGTGACAACAAACTCTCTGGAGCTGATTTGTTGAAAACAACTAATGTAAATGGTGTTCCTGTACGTTTTGGAATTTTATTGGATGAATGGGGCCGGGAATTTGCTTTGGAAGGTTTGAGGCGTAGCCAATTGATACGTTTTGATAATAATTATACAAAAGGAGAATGGACTTTTCACGAACCTTCTAAAGAAACTTATTTAAACTTATTTCCTATTCCTTTGTCAGAGATACAAGCTAATAATAAATTGGAACAAAATGAGGGGTATAAATAGGGTGGTATATTGAAATATAAATTAAAAAATTAATTATGAAAGAACTTAGAATCTTTGGAATATGTATATGCGTGCTGCTGGGGACTGTAATGGGTAATGCAGCTTCAAAATTGCCTTCATCAGTGACGATGAGTAAGGTTCAATTAGAGAATAAGATAAAGGGAGGTTGGGCCGGCCAGACTATCGGGGTTAGCTTCGGTAGTTATACGGAATTTAGGTATCAAGGAACTTTTATTCAGGATTATCAGACGATTCCTTGGGGGGAAGGTTATGTGCAAAGATTGATGGATTCCTGGCCTGATTTATATGATGACATTTACATGGACCTCACTTTTGTAGATGTATTGGAGAAAAAAGGGCTGGATGCTTCGGTGAAAGATTTTGCTGTAGCTTTTGCTACGGCAGACTATAATTTATGGCATGCCAATCAGGCTGCGAGGTATAATATAGCTCATGGAGTGGACAATCCTGGACATTGGCTGAATAACCCACATGCCGATGACATTGATTATCAGATTGAAGCAGATTTTGCCGGACTGATGAATCCGGGTATGCCTAATTCAGCTTCTCAAATCAGTGATAAGGTGGGGCATCTTATGTGTTATGGCGATGGCTGGTATGGTGGTGTTTATGTCGGTGCCATGTATAGTCTTGCTTTTGTGTCTGATGATATCCAGTTTATTGTTACTGAGGCTTTAAAGACGATTCCGGAGGAAAGTGGTTTCTATAAATGTATTGCAGATGTGATAGAGTGGTATAAAATGTATCCTGATGATTGGAAACGTACTTGGTTCGAAATTCAGAAACATCATGCGGAAGAGATCGGTTGTCCGGATGGAGTATTTCATCCATTAGATATTGATGCTAAAATTAATGCCGCTTACATCGTTTTAGGATTATTGTATGGCAATGGTGATTTCACTAAGACAATGGAAATATCAACGCGGGCAGGTCAGGATTCAGATTGTAATCCGTCTTCTGCAGGAGGGATATTAGGCACAATGATAGGCTATGATGCTATCCCTGAATATTGGATGAAAGGTTTGAGAGGGGCGGAAGGCAAGAATTTCAAGTATACGTTACTCTGTTTGGATCAGATTTACACTATCAGCAATAAACATGCTTTGGAGATGATTCGCAGGAATGGAGGAAAAGTGGAAAAGGAGAATGTGACAATTGCCGTACAGAGGCCCGAGACTGTACGTTTGGAGCAGAGTTTTACAGATATGTATCCCACGGCTAAGGTTGAATTGTCTAAACACGATATAGATATACTGACTTTTGAATTTGAGGGTACGGGATTTGTACTCCGTGGGGAGGCTATTCGTAGGGACATGAATCGGCCGGATGCAGTACTGAAAGTTAATCTGTATCTTGATGGGGAGTTGGTCGAGAAGGCTGCTGCATTTCCGACTTACTTCCATGATCGGCGGTTAGATATATTTTGGAAATATCAGCTGCCTGAGGGTAAACATCAAGTAAAGGTAGAAGTCATAAAAGATGGTGCTAATGCTTTGTTGAAGTCTTGGGATTATATCGTTTATTCGAAAGGCAAGAAATGATTGTGAAATACTATGCTGATTAGGAACCATATCAAAAACAATAAATAGGTATTAATATGTAACATAGTATTGCATAGGGTAAGGTAAGCAAGATTAGCTTATGGATGATTTTAAGAACTGTATGAATGAGTTTTCTTTCATGCAGTTTTTTTTGGGTAGGAGAGATAGCCATGAAAAAACTAACTTCTATCGCTTATCTCAAAATAAATTAGTTATTTTGCAGAAAACAAAGGAATCTGGAATGGAACAAGAAGATTTTGATATACGCAACCAGCAGCCCGTCACCAGCCGAGAACGTGATTTCGAGAACGCTCTCCGTCCGTTGAATTTTGAGGATTTCAGCGGGCAGGACAAGGTGGTGGACAATCTGCGCATATTTGTGAAAGCTGCCCGCCTGCGTGGCGAGGCGCTGGACCATGTGTTGCTTCACGGCCCTCCCGGATTGGGAAAAACAACACTCAGCAATATCATAGCCAACGAACTGGGCGTAGGTTTCAAGATAACTTCCGGTCCGGTACTTGACAAGCCGGGGGATTTGGCGGGAGTGCTTACCAGCCTGGAGCCCAATGATGTACTTTTCATCGACGAAATACACCGGTTGAGCCCCGTAGTGGAGGAATATCTGTACTCAGCCATGGAGGACTACCGCATAGACATCATGATAGACAAAGGCCCTTCTGCCCGAAGCATACAGATTGATTTGAATCCTTTCACGCTGGTGGGAGCTACCACGCGTAGCGGTCTGTTGACAGCTCCGTTGCGTGCCCGTTTCGGTATCAACCTGCATCTGGAATATTACGATGATGATGTGTTGAGCGGCATTATCCGTCGTTCGTCCGGCATCCTCGATGTGCCTTGCTCCGTAAGGGCTGCCGCCGAGATTGCGAGCCGCAGCCGTGGCACACCGCGTATTGCCAATGCATTGCTGCGGCGTGTACGCGATTTTGCCCAAGTGAAAGGTTCGGGGAGCATTGACACGGAAATCGCACAGTTTGCCCTTGAGGCTCTGAATATCGACAAGTATGGTCTGGACGAGATAGACAATAAGATACTCTGTACCATCATCGACAAGTTCAAAGGCGGTCCGGTGGGATTGACTACCATCGCCACTGCTTTGGGCGAAGATGCAGGTACGATAGAGGAAGTCTATGAACCGTTCCTGATAAAAGAAGGTTTCCTGAAACGCACTCCCCGTGGGCGTGAAGTGACGGAGCTTGCCTACAAGCATCTGGGGCGAAGCCTCTATAGTAGCCAGCGTACCTTGTTTGGCGACGAGTGATTCATTTTAAGAAAACGAATACAGAGATGCGGAGACATAAAGTCTCTCTTTCCTCTTATCCTAGAAAACTTTGTGCCTCCGTGCCTTTGTGTTCATAACAACCATTAAAGAAGTGGCCGGATTAAAATCATTGGCAAAAGAAACTGCCATTTATGGGTTGAGCAGCATTGTGGGGCGTTTCCTCAATTACCTGCTGGTGCCCGTATATACCATGGCGATGTCCGCACAAAGCGGAGGCTATGGCGTAGTGACGAATGTATATGCGTGGGTGGCGCTCATGCTGGTGTTGTTGACGTGCGGCATGGAGACCGGTTTCTTCCGCTTTGCCAATAAAGGAGAGGACGACCCGATGCGGGTGTACTCCACGACATTGCTCAGTGTGAGTGTGGGGGCGCTTACCTTTCTTGCATTGGGATTGCTGTTCCTCAACCCCATTGCCGGATGGCTGGAGTATGGTGACCATCCCTGGTACGTGGGCATGATGATGATTGTGGTGGCGATGGATGCTATTCAAAGCATTCCTTTCGCTTATTTGCGCTACAAGAAGCGTCCCATTAAGTTTGCGGCACTCAAACTGCTGTTCATCTTCCTGAACATTGCACTGAATCTGCTCTATTATGTGGGAATGAAAGGGGATGACGTGGGTTATGCCTTCCTTTTCAATCTGATATGCACCTCTACCATCATGCTTTGCATGATTCCGGAGTTGCGTGGGTTTGCCTACGTGCTGGACAGAAAACTGCTGAAGCGGATGCTTGCTTATTGTCTGCCGTTGCTGGTACTCGGCTTGGCAGGTATCCTGAATCAGGTGGCGGATAAGATTATTTTTCCTTTTGTCTATCCGGATGAGGCGGAAGCTTCCGTACAGTTGGGCATTTATGGGGCTGCCAGCAAGATTGCCATGGTGATGGCGATGCTTACACAAGCCTTCCGCTATGCATACGAGCCTTTTGTCTTCGGGAAGAGCCGGGACAAGGACAACAAGCAGATGTATGCGCAAGCCATGAAGTTCTTCATCATCTTCACACTGCTGGCATTCCTCGCTGTCATGTTCTATCTGGACATCCTGCGCCATATTATCGGTCGCGACTACTGGCCGGGGTTGCGGGTAGTGCCCATCGTGATGGCTGCCGAAATCTTTATGGGTATCTACTTCAATCTTTCCTTCTGGTACAAGCTGATTGACGAGACGCGTTGGGGCGCTTATTTCTCCCTGATAGGTTGCACGGTACTGGTAGTGATGAACGTACTTCTGATTCCCCGATACAGCTATATGGCTTGTGCCTGGGCAGGATTCTGTGGCTATGGCATCGCCATGCTTCTGTCCTATTTCGTAGGGCAGAAGAAGTATCCCATTCAGTATGACTTGAAGGCTATCGGTAGTTATGTGCTGCTTGCGGCAGTACTCTATCTGGCTGCCGAATATGTCCCGATAGAAAATATTTACCTGCGTATGGCGTACCGTACCGTTTTGTTGCTGCTCTTTGTGGCCTATATCGTGAAGTGCGACTTGCCGTTGAGGCAGATTCCGTTCATTGGTAGGCTGGTGAAGTGAGGTTAGAGAAGTTAGATTGATAAACATTGCGTATTTAACAGTTTTGTCAAGAAAAGCATTACTTTTGTACTGTTATTAAAACTGAAGTGACACAATGGACAGAAAAATCAATCGCATAAAGATTGTTTTGAAATCAAGGATTGTGCAGAAGAGCAAACAATAAATTCAGAATCAAGTATGATTAAATCAGAAGCAATTCAGAATCTCCTCGCAAGATTCGAATCCATTGCGTGTGAATACGAAGGCGTGGAGTGCTGGAGTGCTCGCGAATTATATCCCATTCTGGGCTATGCCAAATGGCAAACGTTTGAGAATGTTTTAGGAAAAGCTAAGGAGGCTTGCCAAAACGCTGGTGTAGAGACGAGTAATCATTTTACCGGCATCAGTAAAACGATACTTATGCCTAAAGGTGCATCAAAGGACATTGAAGACTTTATGCTCACTCGCTATGCCTGCTACCTCGTGGCACAAAATGGTGACCCTCGTAAGTCGGAGATTGCTTTTGCCCAAAATTACTTTGCTGTACAAACACGTGTGGCAGAGGTAATAGAGCAACGACTTCTTGACTACGACCGTGTCCAGGCTCGCCATAAGTTGGCAGAGACAGAGAAACGCCTCTCTGGTGTTCTTTACGAGCGTGGTGTGGATGACAAGGGGTTCGGAATCATACGTAGTAAGGGCGACCAAGCTCTTTTTCGCATGAACACTGCTATGCTTAAACGTAAACTTGGAGCACCGGAAAAACGTGCTTTGGCAGATTTCTTGCCAACTCTTGGCATTAAGGCAAAGGACTTTGCTGCCGAGATGACCAGCAGTGTTTTACGAGGCGTTTCATTGAGAGAAAATTGAAAACTGATAATTGATAATGGAAGAAAAGACGACCGACAACAGAAATACCTTCGCTATCAAGACTTTTCTGAAAGACTATCTTGATTTGCGTAAAGACAAGGACAATGAACTGGAAACTGTAGATTCCATCCGTAAGGGAGTGGAATTCAAAGGAGCCAATCTTTGGATTCTGATATTCGCCATATTCATGGCCTCGTTGGGATTGAATGTAAACTCCACAGCCGTGATTATCGGTGCCATGCTCATCTCGCCGCTGATGGGGCCTATCATGGGCGTGGGGCTTTCTGTGGGGTTGAATGATTTTGAATTGATGAAGCGGTCTTTGAAGAGCTTCTTGATAACTACCTTGTTCAGTGTGACCACTGCTACCATTTTCTTTCTGGTGAGTCCCGTTGCCGAGGGGCAGTCGGAATTGCTGGCACGTACGTCACCCACCATTTATGACGTATTCATCGCCTTGATGGGTGGCTTGGCAGGTGTGACGGCGCTCTCTACCAAAGAGAAAGGAAATGTGATTCCGGGTGTTGCCATTGCCACGGCTTTGATGCCGCCTCTCTGTACGGCAGGCTACGGGCTGGCAACGGGTAACTTGATTTATTTCCTCGGTGCATTCTATCTTTATTTCATCAATTCCGTGTTTATCAGTCTTGCCACTTTCCTGGGCGTGCGCGTGATGCACTTCCAGCGCAAGGAGTTTGTGGATAAGAACCGGGAGAAGAAAGTACGTAAATATATCGTCCTGATTGCTATCCTGACCATGTGTCCCGCTGTCTATCTGACGGTAGGTATCGTCCAGGATACCTTCTTTGAGAGTGCTGCCAACCGTTTTGTCAACGAGCAGCTCTCCTTTGAGAATACGCAGGTGCTGGACAAGAAAATCCATCACGAGGGCAAGGGCCACGAAATACGTGTCGTGCTGATTGGGCAGGAGGTGCCCGAAGCTTCCATCGCCATTGCCCGCAGCAAGATGAAAGACTATAAGCTGGACAATACCAAGCTGATAGTCCTCCAAGGTATGAACAATGAAGCGGTGGATATTTCTTCCATCCGTGCCATGGTGATGGAAGACTTCTACAAGAACAGTGAGCAGCGTCTGGTGGAACAGAAACAGAAGATTGCCACACTGGAGCAGAATTTGGAAAGATACAAAACCTTCGATGAATTGGGCAAGAAGATTATCCCAGAACTGAAAGTGCTCTACCCGTCGGTAAAGACCGTATCAATATCTCATGCGATTGAACTGGCGGTAGATTCTGTACGGGTGGATACTGTGACCCTTGCCGTCTTGAAATTCGGCAAGCATCCGGGTGCGCACGAGAAGGAAAAGATTGCGGAGTGGCTCAAGGCGCGTACGGGTGCCAAGCAATTGAGGCTGATTACTGAATAATACAAGAATTGACGGAATGAAAATAAGATTTATACTGATAGCTGTCTGCTTCCTTTTTTCTCTGCCGGGACAAGCGGATGAAGGGATGTGGATGCTGGGAAATCTGAACAAGCAGACACGCCAGACCATGAAAGAGTTGGGCTTGCAGATGTCTGTCAACAAGCTATACAATACGAAACGCCCGTCTCTGAAGGATGCGGTAGTCAGCTTCGGAGGCTTTTGTTCCGGAGTGGTGGTGTCCGGGGACGGGCTGGTGTTTACCAATCATCACTGCGGCTTCAGCAGCATACAGCAACACTCGTCTGTGGAGCACGACTATCTGAAAGACGGCTTTGTGGCACGTAATCTTAGTGAAGAACTGCCTAATCCGGAACTTTACGTCCGCTTCCTCTTGCACCAGCAAGACGTGACCCGTCGGGTACTTGGAGCAGTAAAACCGGATATGAACGAATCTGAGCGTACAAGTGTAGTAGATTCGGTGATGCTGGTCATTGGCGAAGAGGTTTCTCGTAAAGACTCCACGCTGATAGGCATTGTGGATGCTTACTATGGAGGCAATGAATTCTGGCTTTCCGTTTATCGCGACTACAATGATGTGCGTCTGGTATTTGCACCCCCTTCTTCAGTGGGCAAGTTCGGCTGGGACACTGACAACTGGGTATGGCCACGCCATACGGGCGACTTCGCCGTATTCCGTATCTATGCCGGCAAAGACAACCGTCCTGCCGACTACTCTCCCGACAATGTTCCCTACCATCCCGAATACGTGGCTCTGATATCCCTGGACGGCTATCGTGAGGGTTCCTTCTGTATGACGATGGGCTATCCGGGCAGTACGGAACGCTATCTTTCCTCTTTTGGCATCGAAGAGATGATGACCACCACCAACCAGGCTCAGATAGATGTCCGTGGTGTGAAGCAGGCCATCTGGAAGCGTGAAATGGATAGCCGTGACAGCATCCGCATCAAGTACGCTTCCAAATACGACGAAAGTTCCAATTATTGGAAGAACAGCATAGGAGTGAACCGCACCATCAAGAAACTGCATGTGCTGGACAAGAAGCGTGCCATGGAGACCGAACTCCGTCGCTGGATACAGCAGACACCGGAGGAGCGGGAACATCTGCTGCATCTTTTTTCCGACCTGGAGCTGAACTACAAGAGCCGCCGTGATGCTTATCGTGCCAGAGCTTACTTTGCCGAATCTTTCCTGAACGGTCCGGAACTGGTGCAGCTTGCTTTGTCCATCCTCAACTTCGACTTTGAGGGGGAAGAGAAAACGGTGGTTGCCAATCTGAAAGCTATCGTTGAGAAATATGCCAATCTGGACTTGGGCATTGACAAGGAAGTGTTTACAGCACTGTTGAAAGAATACCGCTCCCAAGTGGATTCCACCTATCTGCCCGAGCTCTACCAGACGATTGCGACAGAATACGGAGGTAACGAGCGTACCTATGTGGATAGTCTTTATGCCCGCTCGGAGCTGACCACCCCCCGTGGATTGAAGCGTTTTCTGGAGCAGGACACCACCTATCAGATATATAATGACCCTGCCATCAACTTGGGCATCGACCTCATCACGAAGCTATTCGAGATGAATATGCAGGTACAGCAGGCTTCCGGTGAAATCGAGCGGAATGAACGTTTGTTCAACTCTGCCGTGCGACGTATGTACGCATCCCGTAACTTCTATCCCGACGCCAACTCCACCATGCGTTTGAGTTTTGGCACTGTCTGCGGTTATGCCCCCTTCGACGGAGCGGAATATGATTATTATACCACCGCGAAAGGTATTCTGGAGAAAGTCAGAGCCCATGCAGGCGATGTGGATTTTGAAATGCAGCCTGAGTTGCTATCCCTTCTTTCCTCCGGTGATTTCGGTAGATATGCCGATGAGAAGGGAGAAATGAATGTCTGCTTTATCTCCAATAATGACATTACGGGAGGCAATTCCGGCAGTGCCATGTTCAATGCCAAAGGAGAACTTCTGGGGCTTGCCTTCGATGGGAACTGGGAAGCCATGAGCAGCGACATCCTTTATGAGCCGAAGATGCAGCGCACCATCGGGGTAGATGTACGCTACATACTGTTTATGATTGAGAAGTATGGGAAGGCAGGAAATCTGATTCAGGAACTGAAGCTTGCCAATCCTTAACGTGTGCCCCCTGCCTATACTTTTATGGGTGATATTTTCTAAATCACTCCACGGATACGGTCATCGAATGCCGAGAGTGCTGCCTTTGCCCCTTCGCCCATGGCAATGACTATCTGCTTGTAGGGAACATTCGATACATCCCCTGCCGCATATACCCCCGGAAGTGTGGTACGGCAGAAAGCGTCAATCTTAATCTCCCCGGTCGGAGTCGTTTCCAGCTTGTCGCGGAAAGGAGCGCTGTTGGCTGCCAAACCGATTTGCACGAAGATGCCGTCTAACGGGAAGTCGCGTTCCTCGCCGGTAAGGCGGTCCTTGATGCGGATAGAAGTTACTTTTTCCCCGTTTCCATCGACTTTTACGGTCTGTGACGAGGTGAAGATTTCCACATTCGGCAGGCTCCGGGCTTTCTCTTGCAGCACTTGGTCGGCTTTCAGTGTATCGGCAAATTCGAATACCGTTACCTTCCGGCAGATGCCTGCCAGGTCGATGGCAGCTTCAATCCCCGAGTTACCTCCACCGATAACCGCCACATGCTTGCCTTGATAGAACGGACCGTCGCAATGCGGACAGAATGCCACGCCGCGTCCTATGTATTCCGCTTCGCCCTCCACATTCAGTTTGCGCCAGCTTGCCCCTGTGACAATGATTACTGCCGGTGCATGGAACACCTCGCCGCCTACGGTGGAGACACTTTTTTCCGTTCCCTGCAACTTTACTTTCTCTATCTTACGCTCCTCGAAAATCTCTATCGGATAGTGCTCTATATGTGTGCGGAGTGCGTTGGCAAGTTCTGCACCAGTAGTCTGCGGCACGGAGATAAGGTTTTCTATGCCTACCGTCTCTTTTACCTGTCCGCCTATGCGCTCGGCAACAATCGCCACCCGTAGGCCCTTGCGTGCAGAGTAGATGGCTGCGGAAGCTCCGGCTGGTCCACCGCCCAATACCAGCACGTCGAAATCTCTCTCTATCGGTGCTTCGTCCTCTTGCGGAGCACTGCCGAAGGCTTCTTCCAGCTTCTGCAAAAGCTCTCCTAAAGAACCGCGACCTACGTGAAGCAGCTTGCCATTAGCGTAGACTGACGGCACGGCTTGTATCTTCAGCGCATCCACTTCCTCTTGATTAAGCGCCCCGTCCACCATCTCGTGGGTGACGTGCGGATTCAGCAATGCGATGATGTTCAGTGCCTGCACCACATCCGGACAGTTGGTGCAAGTAAGCGATACATACGTTTGCAGGCTGATGTCGCCTTGCAACGCCCGGATGCGGCGACGAATTGCTTCGTCCGGCAGATTTTTCCCCTTTCCATCGGCATTCAGCACGGCAAGCAGGAGGGAAGTGAACTCGTGTCCGCCGGGGATGCCGCGGAACTTGATGCCGGTTTCCACATCGTCTTTCAGCAATGTGAACTCCAACACGGGGTTCTCTATCTCACTCATCCGGCAGGAGAGCTTGTCGGAACAGCTTGCCACATCCTTCAAGAATCCGATAAGCTCTTGTGCCTGCTCGTGACCCGGATGATAGGTGATGTGAAAGACGTAGCGGGCTTCCAAATGCTGGAATACGCTCCGCACCTGGTCTAATATAGTTGTTTCTAACATGATTAATAGGGTGTTTGGGGTGAGAAAATAGTCTTTTAATATGTTTGATATAGAGTAGTTGCAGAACTTGTGAGGAAGTACTCCAATACTCCTTCGAAAGTACTGCGGTACTCCTTTGAAAGTACTACAGTACTTCTGTACAAGTACTGCGGACGTCTTAAAGGAAAGCGGACGTCTTTCTATGGTGAAAGCGCCCGCTCCTCCTATTACTTATCAAATCTTTCCTACAAGGTCGATGCTCGGCTTCAAAGTTTCCGCTCCTTTCTTCCACTTGGCAGGGCAGACTTCTCCATCGTGTGTGGCAACAAACTGTGCAGCTTCTACCTTGCGCAGCAGCTCGTCGGCATTGCGTCCGATGTTGTTGTCCTGTATCTCGGCAATCTTGATTTTACCCTCGGGATTTACGAGGAATGTGCCGCGATATGCCATGCCTTCCTCTTCAATCATCACGCCGAATGCGCGGCTCAGTACGCCTGTGGGGTCGGCAAGCATGGGGTACTTAATCTTGCGGATGCTTTCGGAAGCATCGTGCCATGCCTTGTGCACAAAGTGCGAGTCTGTGCTTACAGAATATACTTCTACGCCCATTGCTTGGAATTGGTCATATTTCTCTGCGATGTCTACCAGCTCGGTAGGGCATACGAAGGTAAAGTCTGCCGGATAGAAGAAGAAAATGGCCCATTTACCTTTTACGTCTTCGTGGGATACTGTTTTGAAACTTCCGTTTTGGAAAGCCTGAACCTTGAATTCAGGGAGTTGTGAGTTGATGATCGGTTCCATAATTTTTCTCTTTTAATAGGTTTAGTTTTTTGTTTTACCAATGCGAAGATTGTGCAGACAGAATGTAGAAGCCAGTTTGCTTGATGATGCTGAGGTGCAACCGACCTTCGCTTTTTCTGTTTGCAAAAATATAGCATTTTTCCCCGATAGAACAAAAAATCCGATTGAAAGATTTTATGGAGCGATAGATGAAATCTATACGACTGCTTGGGTTGCTTTCAGTGAGAGCATTTCCTTGGGTACGGAAAGTTTTATCTCCTTAACCAGCACTTCGAGCAGCGTGTGGCGGATAAAGTTCTTATTGGTCAGCAGCACGACCTGGCGGGTGGGGCAGGGGATGGCGAAGGAACGTACCAGCTCTTTCTGGGCATCGCCCAGTTGCAGAACGGCCAGTTCGGGGATGAAGGTCACGCCTTTGCCGCTTTCTACCATGCGCATAAAGGTCTCCATGCTGCCCAAGTGATAGGCAAGCTGGCTGGCACGTGCCGACTTCATCTGGCAGAAGCGCACCAGCTGGTCGCGGAAGCAATGGCCCTCGTCGAGCAGCCAAAGCTGTTCGCCGTTCAGGTCGGAAGTACGGATTACCTCGTTGTTGAAGAGGGCGTCTTCGCGCGACACGTAGGCAAAGAACTGTTCATAGAACAACGGCGTCTGCTGCAACTCTTCCATACCTGCCAGACTCGCTACGATACCTGCATCTATCTCTCCCGTCTGCAGGGCTTTCTTGATGTCGTTTGTTTTCATTTCGACTACCCGGATGTCGAGGTCGGGGTATTTCTTCATCAGCTGCGGAAAGAAACGGGGCAGGAGGTAAGGAGCTACGGTGGGAAGTATGCCCAGCTTGAAGGTGCCGGTCAGTGAGTGTTTTTCTTCTTCTATAATATTCTTTATACGGTTGGCTTGAACCAATATATTCTGTGCTTGTTCTATGATGTGGATACCGACGGGAGTGGGGCATACCGGCTGCTGGCTGCGGTCAAAAATCCGGGTGTCCAGTTCCTCTTCCAGTTTCTGAATCATGGCACTGAGGGTGGGCTGTGTCACGCGGCAATATTCGGCTGCTTTGGCAAAGTGGCGGAACTGGTTGACGGCAAGGATGTATTCCAATTGTTGTAAAGTCATGATGAACAAGGCATTTGAAGGTTATGTATAGACTTCGTCTATGCAAAGATAGAAATTATCTGTTTGACAAGCCTTGATTTACCCCTTATCTTTGCAATATCCAAAAGAAAAATAGTATAAATATTTAAAACAATAGAATTATGAAAACTTTAGATTACTTGCATTTGAATGAAAAGAAAGTGGCTGGCGTAGCATCAGCATTGCACCAATTATTGGCCGACTTCCAGGTACATTACACCAATTTGCGCGGTATGCACTGGAACATCAAGGGACACGGCTTCTTTGTGCTGCACGAGAAGTTCGAGAGTATGTATGACGATACCGCCGAGAAGATTGACGAGATTGCAGAGCGCATCTTGATGCTGGGTGGCGTGCCCGAGAATAAGTTCAGTGAATACCTGAAGGTTGCCAACGTGAAGGAAGTGTCCGACATCTCTTGCGGCAGTGAGGCTGTGGACCATATCCTCGAGACTTACGGCTACCTGATTGGTGAAGAGAGAAAGGTAATTGAACTGGCAAATGAAGCTGGCGATGACGTGACGGCAGATTTGATGACCGGCTACCTGAAAGAGCAGGAGAAAATGGTTTGGATGCTCGTTGCATTCAGTACGAAAAGCTGCACGAAATAAAGGATAAAGAGTCGTGAAAAAGGATAGGGTGATAAAACGGTAGCGGATGCTGCCGGTTTTATCACCCTATTATCTTTCTATAGTTTATATCACTTCTTCTTCGGTGTCCGTCTTGCCCACCCTTCTTCACTGAAGTCGGGCTCTGCATCCTTAAAGTCATTGTTGCCCTGGAAGAACTGTTTCCAGTCATCCTTTTTGCCACGGGCTTTGGTGTAACCCCGCTCTTCGCGGCTGGGCTTGCCTTTCTTCTTGTCGTTTGCAGGACTTTCGGCCTTTTCGCTGCGTTTGCCGGTGGCATCGTTCCGTTTGCCGTCTTCCTTGTAACTGCGCTTCTTGCTGTCAAACTCTTTTTTCCCATGGCTTCCGGCTGTACCCGGACGTTTGCCCCTCGGAGCCTCCTTACCCTCGTCTCCAGCAACCTCTACGGATACTTTACGGCCGTTCCAGCTGGCGCGGTTCAGGGCCTTCACTACATTGGTGGCTTCCTTTTCCTCCACTTCGAAGAAGGAGAACTTCTGCATCAGGTCAATTCGTCCCAGCTCTACACGTCCACGTGTATTGTTGTTCAGCAGGCTGATTAATTCGTTGGGGAAGAAATTGTCCATTTTACCCAGGTTGATGAACAAGCGGGTAAAGCCGGGTTCTGCTTTGCGGCTGCTTCTACGGTCGTTGCGGTCGCCCCTCTCGCCACTTCTTGCACCACGCTCACTACCGGTTGCTGTCTCTATCTCGTCACGGCCGCGATAGTAATCCAGGAAACGGTTGAATTCATGCGAAACCATGCGTTTAATCAGGTCCTCTTTGCTCAGCCAATCCAGCTTGCGGTAGATGTCGGTCATAAAGTCGGCGATTTCCTCCTCGTTCACTTTCACCTTTTCAAGATCGTCTATCACTTTGAGCAGTTGCTTTTCGCATATCTGTTTGCCGGTGGGCATTTCGCCTGCAATGAATTTCTTGCCGATGATGCGCTCAATCTCGCGCATTTTGCCTTTCTCTCGCAGGTTGATGATGGCGATGGAAGTCCCGGTTTTGCCGGCACGTCCCGTACGGCCGCTGCGGTGGGTATAACTCTCGGTGTCATCGGGCAATCCGTAGTTGATGACGTGTGTCAGGTCGTCCACATCGAGGCCGCGTGCGGCAACGTCCGTGGCAACCAGCAGTTGTAGGTTGCGGATGCGGAACTTTTGCATCACGGTGTCACGCTGCGCTTGACTCAGTTCGCCGTGCAGCGAGTCGGCATTATAGCCTTCCTGCATCAACTTGTCAGCTATTTCCTGCGTTTCTTTGCGGGTACGGCAGAAGATGATGCCGTATATCTGCGGATAGTAGTCCACAATACGTTTCAGGGCAGCATACTTGTCTTTGGCATGTACACAGAAGGCTACGTGTTTCACGTTGCTGGTGCTTTCATTTTTGCGTCCGATGGTGATTTCCTTGGCATCGCGCAGGTACTTCTTGGAGATGCGTGCGATTTCCGGGCTCATGGTAGCGGAGAACAGCAAGGTGTTGCGCTCCTGCGGCACATCGGCGAGAATGGCGTTGATGCTGTCTGTGAATCCCATGTTCAGCATTTCGTCCGCTTCGTCCATAACCACGTTCTGTATGGTGGCGAGGGACACGGTTTTGCGTTCCATCAGGTCCAGCAGTCGTCCCGGTGTGGCTACGATGATGTGTACACCCCGTTTCAGGGCGCGTATCTGGCTTTCGATGGACGAGCCTCCATATACGGGCAACACTCGCAAGCCATCGGTATATTTAGAATAATCGTTCAAGTCGCCTGCTATCTGCAAACAAAGTTCGCGGGTGGGGCAGAGAATAAGTGATTGGGGAATTCGGTTGTTGACGTTAATCTTCTGTATGAGCGGCAGGCCGAACGCTGCGGTCTTTCCTGTTCCTGTTTGTGCCAGTGCTACTACATCATTGTTTTCTCCTAAAAGGTAGGGAATTACTTCCTCTTGTACCGGCATGGGCTGCTCGTAACCCATTTCTTCGATGGCGCGGCGTATCTCCGGCGACACACCGAGCTCTTCAAATGTCTTCATTAAATCTTCTGTATATCTTTATCTTTATATTTCGGGCGCAAAGATAGTGCTTTTCAATGGATAATTGATAATTGATGGTTGATAATTATGCAATTACATGATAAAATCGTTTTTTATTGGCTACTCATTATCCATTATCCATTGTCAATTATCCGTTAAAAGAATGTCTTGCAGTCTCTTTCTTTCTTCTTTTGTCAGACCGATGCCTCTTTGCAGGTAGGTGTCGGTATCTCCATACCTTCGTTTCATTTCTTCAATGGCGGCATTCAGGAAATCTTCGCGTGCCGAGAATACGGTAGTGATGGCCTCTTGCGAGCGTGCCGGAAGCTGGTAAGCATATCGGGAGGCCGCCGGGATGTTGAAGTAGTCGTTGCTGAGGCGATAATCTTCCATGATGATGTCTTCGTCCACTCCAAGGGAGGCAAGCACAAGTGCCGATACGATGCCCGTGCGCCCTTTGCCCGAAGAGCAATGGATTACGACGGGATAATTGTTCTTGTCCAGCAGGATATCGAAAATCCGGCGATATTCTTTGGTGTAGTTGTTGATGAGTTCGCGGTTCATCTGCTCCACGATTCGGTAGACAGTATCGCTCTTGATTTTCTGTTCCTGTACACCTTTCAGGATATACTCCATGTCGCCGGTAGGAATGGGGATATGGATCACTTTGAATGCCTGTTGCAAAGGGCTTTGTCTATTCGCTTCGACAGATGAACGCAGGTCGATGATAGTCCTTATGCCTATGTTCTTGAGCTCTTTGCGCGAACACGGTTTCAGTTTATCTATTTCGGCAGAGCGGTACAGCATGCCCCAATGCACTTTCTTTTGGGTGGGATAGGAGGAATAGCCTCCCAGGTCTCGGAAGTTCTGTATGCCGGGGATGTTGATGTTGCGGGTGGCAATCTTTACCCGGTATTTGTCAGCGAATACAAGTGTGTAGTAGTATCGTTGTGTAGGGTCGGTAGTGATGACAGTCATCTTCAGGTCGGAGATGTTGGCGACGGCAACGGGAACATCTTCGGGGATATGGTTGGGATTGGTCGAAGCATATACCTTCACATTTCCTTTGATGAGAGGGGCCATTTCCCATTTTACAATGCAGTTGCCCACGTTGTTTTCTTCGCATACAACGGAAATGTGAGGGGCAGTGCCATTGCAGGAAGGGAGCAGCACTGCCAAAACAAGCAAGTTCAATAAGTTCTTATACATAATTCGTAACCTCTCTGATGTCGTTAATCACAAATATATGTAATTTACCCACAGAAGGTAACAGCAATGCCAAGCTTTTATATTTCTTTTTTGAACTTTAAAAAAACTGCTATAGATTCTTTCGTGCATAGGCAGGTTGGTTTACAATGTTACATCAGCGAACCGGGAGGTGGTAATGGGGGGAGTTTCCCTTGGGGCTTTTGTCTCCATGACAGCATGATGTAATTGAGTTGTTTTCCCACTTCTCCGGGTTTAAAGTGTATTTGTTCTTTCAGTTTTACTTCGATTTCCCTATATACATGCAGTGGTACTCTGGCGTATGGGCTAAAGGTCGTGAAATTGAAATTCACTTCCATTACTTTCCCCGTATCCGGACTGAGTAGCATGGTTATTGTGAACTCACGCTTTCCGAGTTCATCTGCCATGGCTTTGGTAAAAGCTTCGTCCACAATGAAGTCTGCTTGTTTACTCATGGAGCTATTGTATTCAATTACTTTTTTTTCATTCCAGCTACCGATGTATATTTTTCCTGTGGCTTTATATACAATATCTTTGTATGTCAACTTGTTCTCTTTGTTATAAAGAGTCACAAACTGGCTACCGTCATCTACGTCACATTGATACGTATAACCATCTACCTCGAAAGTGGTGGTTTTTTTATAAATGACTGTTCCTTCAAGCGATTCTTCTGTTCTGATAGGTTTATCCTGTGCTACACAAGGGTAGATGTATCCTATAAGCAGTGTAATAAGCAATAGTCTTTTCATTCGTCACAATTTTTAGTTGTTAATTTTGTATGTTGCTTACATTAGCGAACCGGGAGGAGGTAATGGGGGGAGTTTCCCTTGGGGCTTTTGCATCCATGCCAGCATAATGTAGTTGAGTTGTTTTCCTTCCTCTATGGGTTTAAAATGAATTTGTTCTTTCAGTTTTACTTCGATTTCCCTATATACATGTAGTGGCACTTTGGCGTATGGCTCAAAGGTGAAAAAATTGAAATTCACTTCCATTACTTCTCCCGTATTTGGACTGAGCAACATGGTTATCATAAGTTCCGTTTTCCCAATTTCATCTGCCATGGCTTTGGTGAATGCTTGGTCTACTATGAAATCTGCTTGCTGACTCATGAATCTGTCATATTCAATTACATTGCTACTCCAGCTGCCAATATATGTCTTCCCCGTGTCTTTATACACAATCTTTTCGTATGTCAGTTTGTTTTCTTTGTTATAAAGAGTCACAAACTGGCTACCGTCATCTACGTCGCATTGGTACGTATAACCATCTACCTCGAAAGTGGTGGTCTTTT
This sequence comes from Bacteroides uniformis, assembly GCF_025147485.1. Taxonomy (NCBI): domain Bacteria; kingdom Pseudomonadati; phylum Bacteroidota; class Bacteroidia; order Bacteroidales; family Bacteroidaceae; genus Bacteroides; species Bacteroides uniformis. Next base: position 1,424,097 of record NZ_CP102263.1, read on the forward strand.
TATAAATGACTGTTCCTTCAAGTGATTCTTCTGTTCTGATAGGTTTGTCCTGTGCTACACAAGGGTAGATGTATCCTATAAGCAGTGTAATAAGCAATAGTCTTTTCATTCGTCACAATTTTTAGTTGTTAATTTTATGTTGGGAAAAATATTGGTGATATCCGAATACTCTTTAAATGGATAATTGTCGTATCCTTCCTGACGGAAAGCATTAACGACATTATTAGATATATAGGTTTCAAAGATATCCAAGAATGAAGTTGTAACATGACCTTGCTGATTTACATATTTAGTCAATGAAGTTGTTGCTCTTAGGCGTTGGCTTTTTGCATATTTATCTTGTTTTTTGTCCGTCCACTCCACGCTCCTCCTCAAGAACAGGTATTGCGCATAGTGCGCTTCTATCTCTCTGTTCATCATAGAACTTTTGAACGATGATATAGGCTCTTGTGTGGTTTGGAAAACATGGAACATTTCATGCAGAAGGTTGTTTGCTTCCAATTCTTCCAATCCGATGTGCAAGGTATGCTCTTCCCAATTGTAGGAATACCCTTTGCCGAAATCGAATTCCAGATTGATTTTGTTGTTTTTGACTTTCTCTTTCAGTTGGCTGTATAGGTCTCCTCCCAAACAGTCTTCCATGATTCGGGCTGTCATGTTTTCGGTGATTACCCATAAAAGCGAGTCTTGGTCGGCTTCTTTCTTGAATATATTTCCTGCCGGAGTACCCGGTGAAGAGCCGGAACCTCCAGAACTTCCTCCTCCAATCCACACATCGCCACTTCCTCCTCCACCACTGTTCCAGTTGCTATTATTTATAAAGGCATCATCCACCCAATAGGAATGACTAACGCAGTTGGTATAGCTGTATTCCAGCTGGTCTTTAGGTCCGGTATATACATCCCAGCATTGGGTGACGGTTATTACCGAACGGGTCTGGGCATGAGGCTTGAATGTGAGTCCTTGCGCATTCTCTTCGCCAAATACTAGATAGCTTAACAAGTCGAATATGAACACTTGGTCGCTTTCTCTTATGAGTTCGTCATCACGCTTCAATGGAAAAAACTTCATCCATCCGTCTTTGATGTGCAACAGCCAGATGGCATCGATGCAGTGTGGCTTGTCAAGGCGGTAGAGGGGAACGAAGATACAGGTCTCTTCTCCAGTCAATTTATAGGTGAAGTTCCAGAGAGGAATGCCGTATTTCAACAGGAAAGAAGCGGTGAAATGCTTTTCTTCTTCCACTCTGCGTAGTGCGGAAATCACGGCTTTTAGGGTAGAGTCGGTGTAGGCAAAGAAGTTTTCCGGCTTGAATAACGCTTGCCGGGTCAACGGGACATCGTTTGCCGGGAATCGGGGTTGATAGAAGGATTCTTCTGTTTCGCAAGAGGCGAGTATTCCTAAAAGAATGCACAAGGCAAGGCAGATGTTTTGCCATTTCTGCTTAGGAGGGGTTGGAGAGTGCTGTCTGCTTCCTTTTGTATTCATAGCGCGAATGCTTAAGGTATAAAGGATAGACAAATAAAGCAAAAAAAAAGCAGAAATGAAAGGAAAAGCGGGAGAATTTTGTTAATCCGGAAGCTGTTCTACCACAGATTGCATGGATTTTCAGGCCATGTAATCTGTGGTGAACACCCTTTTGTAAGGGTGTCTATGGCTGGTATTTTCGTGCTTCTGCAAATTCCTTTGAAACGGAGTTGTTGAAACTCTTGCATACCTCGGCGGCAAACTCAATGCCGTATTGGATAACTTGGTCCCAAGTAGCCTCGTCCATGGTATCGAGGTCCTCGTAGCGTACATTATATTTCAGCAGCCCGAAGATGATGCCTGCGTTGAAGTTGTCTCCTGCACCGATGGTGCTGACCGCCTCCAGTGGGGGGATGGAATATTCCTTGGAAATCGTGCCGGTGCGCAATGAAACCTGCTCCGCGCCGGCTGTGCAGAGGAAGTTGCGGCAGTAGAACTTTACTTTGTCTTTGTATATCTTGTCGGCCTCCTGCAGGCCCCACATATAGAAGAAATCCTCTTGCGAGCCGCGTACAATGTTGGCGTATTCCAGATTCTCGATGATGGTGGGAGCCAGCTTGATGGCCTCCTCTTTATGGGACGAACGGAAATTGGGATCGTAGTAGATGATGGCATGCATGTCGTGTGCGCGTTCCAGTAGCTCCACCACTTTGTCGCGCAGTACCGGATTCAGGGCATAGTACGACCCTATGATTACGATGTCGTCTTCCTGAATCTGCGGATATTCCACGTCCAGGCGCTGCTTGGGATAATCTTTGTAGAAGATGTATTCCGCATCGCTCCGGTTGTTCAGGAAAGCGAGTGATACGGGGGACTTCCCGTCGGGGAACACATTGACATGGTCTGTGGGAATATTGTTCTCGCGCATGAAGTTGAGGATGATATTGCCCACGTGGTCGTTGCCCGTTTCACTGATAAAGCAGATGGGAACACCGATACGTCCCAGTGAAACGATGCCGTTGAATACCGAACCGCCCGGAACGGCTGCTGTGGGCTGTCCGCCACGGAATATGATGTCCAGTATGGTTTCTCCGATGCCTATTACTTTACGCATAGCGATCTTGATTTTTCTCCGAGGTAACCACCGTGATGGCGCTTGGAGTAGTCTTCAATGGTGAATCCTGTTTCTTTCATGGTCTGTACCACCAGGATGTCGCCGATGACGGTCATGGCGGTGGTCGAAGTCGTAGGCGTCATGCCCAGTACACATACTTCTTGCGGTTTCCCGGTGCTGAGGCATACATTGGATTCGTGTGCCAGGGGGCTGTCGGGGTTTCCGGTGATGACGATGAACTTCAGTCCCGGGTTCAGGTTATGTGCCAGCTGTGTCAGCTCCACGATTTCGCGAGTTTTGCCCGAATTGGAGATAAGTAGCAACAAGTCGTTCTCCTGAAGGATGCCGAGGTCACCATGCTGTGCTTCGCTGGGGTGCAGGAAAACGGAAGGAATGCCGGTGGAGCAGAAGGTAGTGGCGATGTTCATGGCTATCTGTCCGGCCTTGCCCATACCCGAAGTTACCAGTTTCCCTTTTTTGCGGTGCACTTGTTCTACGATGAGTTCTACAGCTCTTTCATAAGCGTCCGTCACTGGAATGTTCAGTACGGCCTGTGCCTCTTTCTGCAAAAGCTCTTGAATGGATGCAATCATATACCTATAATGTGTTAATGTGATTAATGTGCTAATGTGCTAATTGGCTGCGCTGTGATGCCGCATGGTCATTGGCACATTGGCACATTAGCACATTTGTACATTGCAAATATCTGCAATTTTCTATAAACGGCAATAAGTTTTATTGTATTTTTGTCGCCTCAAATAGTTTGAAACGTCAGAATGAAGAAGTTAAAAGAGAATTTACCGTCGGCTTTCAACCGATATATCCTGCCCAACGGCTTGCGCATCATTCATGAACCCTCGGCCTCCAAAGTGGCTTATTGTGGTTTTGCCGTAGATGCGGGTACGCGCGACGAGCTTGAAAACGAGCAGGGTATGGCGCATTTTGTGGAGCACCTCATATTCAAAGGTACCGCCAAGCGCAAGGCATGGCACATCCTGAACCGCATGGAGAATGTGGGCGGTGACCTCAACGCCTACACCAACAAGGAAGAGACGATGATTTACTCTGCTTTCTTGACCGAGCATTTCGGCCGTGCCTTCGAACTTCTGACGGATATTGTATTCCACTCCACCTTTCCGCAACGCGAGATAGAGAAGGAGACAGAGGTGATTATCGACGAGATACAATCCTACGAAGACAACCCTTCCGAGCTCATCTTCGATGATTTCGAGGACTTGATATTCAGAGGGCATCCCCTGGGACGCAACATTCTGGGCAATCCCGGGCAGCTGAAGCTGTTCCGCAGTGAGGATGCCGCTGCATTCACTTCCCGTTTCTACCATCCCGGCAATATGGTCTTTTTTGTTCTGGGCAATCTGGACTTCAGGCAGGTGGTGCGCTGGGCGGAAAAGCTCCTCGCGGATTTACCTGCCGTGGCAGTGGACAACCGCCGTACTCCGCCGCCCCTCTATGTGCCCGAGCATCTTGTAGTGCATAAGGATACCCATCAGGCACACGTCATGATTGGCAGCCGGGGATATAATGCGTACGATGACAAGCGCACCGCACTTTACCTGCTGAACAATATCCTGGGTGGCCCGGGCATGAACAGCCGCCTGAACGTTTCTCTCCGCGAGCGTCGCGGACTGGTCTATAACGTGGAATCCAACCTGACCTCCTATACCGATACGGGCACCTTCTGCATCTACTTCGGTTGCGACCCTGCAGATTTGGACTACTGCACCCGCCTGGTATATAAGGAATTGAAACGCCTGCGTGATGCCCGGATGACTTCCTCGCAGCTTGCGGCCGCCAAGAAGCAGCTTATCGGGCAAATCGGTGTAGCTTCGGACAACAATGAGAACAATGCGCTGGGCATGGGCAAGACTTTCCTGCATTATGATAAATGCGAAACTTCCGAAGCCGTGTTCCATCGCATTGAACAGCTCACTTCGGAAGTGCTGTTAGAGGTGGCGAACGAGATGTTTGCCGAGGACTATCTTTCGACGCTCATTTATCGGTGATTGATTCTTGCTTTGCATCCAGCCGTTGCATGCTGAATTGGCATCCGCAATACTGCTGGTTATAGAAATCGTACTCTTTCAGCAGTTGGTTGCGCCGGTCTTGAAGTCCGCCTTTCCGCCAATTCTGTTCCCAGAAGAGGGTGCCCGGATAGAGCGCGGCGGCACGGCGTCCGGCTTCATTGATTTGTTCCAGGCTTTTCCAGCGCGAAGAGGCGAGGGTAGTGGTGAATACGGAGAAACCGTGTTCGGAGGCGTAGCGGGCTGTCTCTGTCAGGCGCAGGGTGAAGCACTTCAGGCAACGGCTGCCGCGTTCCGGTTCGTGCTCCAGGCCTTGCATGGTGTGCAGCCAGTGTGCATAATCGTAGTCTGCATCGATGAAATCGATGTTTTTGGAGGTTACGAAACGGATAGCCTCGTTTTTCCTTATCTCATATTCCGCCTGCGGATAGATGTTGGGATTGCAGTAGAATACGGTGGGGCGTATGCCGTTCTCCAGCATGCACTCGATGATGGCAGAGGAGCAAGGTGCGCAGCACGAATGCAGCAGCACCTTGCGGTCACCGTTGGGTGTTTGGACTTTCAACATTATACTTTCAGTTTAATCTTGCCTTTCACCAGCAGGCCGGTCAGCCCCACAATGACAAGCGAGAAGACGAGGGACTTGAGCAGCCCCGGTACACCGCTTCCCAATGCTTCGGGATAGTGCAGATGCAGCAGTTGCTGGACAGCATACCAGATGTAAGGGATAATATAGCAGGTCAGCGTTGCCGTGCCTGCGGGTTTGATAATATCGAACCAGTTGGTCTTGCCTTTCACGTCCGTCAGCCAGTAGAAGAAGCCGAACAAGGGGAAGAACATGGCGAGGCAGTAGAACAGCCATGTCGGTGTGGCTTGTATTTTGGATATAATCCAGAACGGGTGTGAGACGAGGGCAAGGACAAGCATTCCTATGCCGAGGGCACAGAGCATGCCGATGAACCGTCCCGGCCGTTCCCGGTCGGCATAGCGCTGCATGAGCAGGGAGGTCAGTACGCCGGACATACCAAGGGCATGCAGCGTCCAGTCGCTCGGGATAAAGGGAAGCAGGACAATCCGGCTGCCGTACTCTCCCGGTATCAAGTCGGAATGGCTGACTACGGCAAGCAATACGACCACGAACCAGGCAATGGCATTCTTCCGCAGGTTCTCCCGAGTGAATAGATAGATGCCTGCACATACCGCATACGTCCAGCCGATAAGTCCGAGGATGCCCCACCAGCTTATCTGGAACGGTTTCCCGTTCATGTCCTTGTAGATGACGAGGAAGGCAAGCAGAAGCACGCCTGCTGTTTTCATTGCGGTGAAAAGGACCTTTTTCGTTCCTACCGCTTTGGGATATACCCCCCAGGTGAGGAAGAAACCGATGACCATCAGGATGGAGAACCATTGGTGCGATAGACCGCCTTCGATGCCTCCGCTGTTCAGTGAAAACAGTCCCATGGCAATCAGCGCCACTGTCCGCCAGAAGATATGGGCCACGACTTGCAGGGTATTGTCTCCTTTTTTGTACCGGTTTTGTATGGCAAAGGATACGGACATGCCCATACAGAAAAGGAAAGCGGGGAAGATGGTGTCGGAGAATCCCATCATGTCTTCGTCCATCCTGGCATGCATCAGCCAGTGGGGGACGTTTTTCAGTCCGGGAATGTCGTTGACAAAGAGCATGAGGAACATGGTGAGTGCGCGGAATACGTCTACCGCGGCAATCCGTTGGGGTGTTAAGCTTTTCATGATAGATAATTTGTTTGGGGGTTTAGAACGCAAATATAGGAAACTATTCTTTCTGATGCTACTGCTTTGCAGGATTTCTTGCTATATTTGCATGAACTTTATGGTCATGGAAAGGAGATTGTTCACTTTTTGTTTTCTTGCCGTCGTGGTATGGCAAAGTGTGGTTTTTGCTGCCGGCACGCCCTCTTTTACTGCGCTGACATCCTCTTTGGATGAGGCTATCGAGGCGCACCGGCACTATGTCGCCGTGCGTGAAGGACGCATTGCCCGGCTGAAGCGCCAAGTGCTGGATACCGATACCGCCAATATTTCTTTTTTTCGATGGAATGGGGAAATCTATAAGGAGTACAAGGCATATATCTGCGATTCGGCCATCCATTATCTTCGTGTCAATCTGGATTGGGCAGAGCGCTATGGCCGGCAGGATGCAGCACTCGAAACAAGGCTGGAGCTTGCCCACCTGATGGCTTCGGCAGGCATGTACGAGGAAGCTGCCGAACTCTTGAGGCAGACGGACAAAGCCTCCCTTCCCTCCCATCTGCTGCCGGACTATTACAATGCCTGTCATAAACTTTACACAGAACTGAGTTTCTATACGCTGGACGATTCTTTCAAGAAGCATTATCAGGCTTTGGCTACCCATTATGACGATTCTTTGATGCAGGTACTTCTGCCTTCATCCCCCCTCTACCTGGAACGAAGAGAGACGCGGGAGGCCGCTGCAGGCCATCCGGACGAAGCCTTGAGCATCAATGATACGCGTCTGGCACATGCCAAGCCCAATACTCCCGAATATGCGCTGGTGACCTATCAGCGCTCATTGCTCTACCGCCGGCTCGGGAACCGGGAGGAGGAGAAGCGCTATCTGGCTTTGTCTGCACTGACCGATATTCGCCTGAGCATCACAGACCATGCCTCACTCTGGAACCTGGCGGAACTTCTTTATGAGGAAGGGGATATGGAGCATGCCTACCGTTACATCCGTTTCTCGTGGGACGAAACCAACCGATACAACGCCCGTAGCCGCAGCCTCCAGACTGCCGGCATCCTTTCACTGATAGACCTCACTTATCAGGCCATGCGTGAGAAGCAGAATGACCGGCTCCGGCTGTACCTCTGGCTCATCAGCGCTTTGATTGTGCTGTTGGTGGTGGCAGTGGGCTTTATCTACCGGCAGATGCAGCGACTCTCTGCCGCACGGAACAAGCTGGAGCATGCCAACGAGCAACTGCAACTCTCAAACAACATCAAGGAGGAGTATGTGGGCCGTTTCATGAATCTCTGCTCCGTTTATATCAACCGGCTGGATACCTACCGGCGGATGGTCAACAAGAAAATCTCTGCCGGGCAGATGGAAGAGCTGCTGAAGATGGTGCGTTCCCGCGAGGTGCTGGACACCGGACTGAAGGAACTCTATGATAACTTTGATACTGCCTTCTTGCACCTTTTCCCCGATTTTGTCGATAAATTCAATGACTTGCTGCAGCCCGAAGAACGCATCGTGCTCCGTAAAGGCGAGTTGCTGAATACGGAACTCCGCATTTTCGCCTTGATTCGTCTGGGCATCGACGACAGTTCGCAGATTGCAGAATTCCTCCGTTATTCCGTAAACACCATCTATAATTACCGTGCCAAAGTGAAGAACAAGGCTCGCATTTCGCGCGAGGACTTTGAAATACGGCTGATGCAGATACGCTGACAATACGTCAAACCGGCTTTTTGAATCCACTTTCTGCCTTTCTCTTCTTTTGCTTATATTTCTGATTATTAGTTGTTTGTTTGTTCATGCTTCTTCACTCCTTCCACCTATTCCCGATTCGCCGGTACGAGGTGTTCTTATCTTTCCTAACTTTGGGGAAGCAAAAGCGAATATCGCAACTAATACTATAACCAAAATTATTGCCATGAAACATTTATTAGCGACAAGCATTACCATCGCCCTGCTCTCTTTGGGCCTTGCGGGATGCGGTGAGAAACAAGCGACAAAAGAAGTAACTTCGGATGCATTCGTAACCATTCAGGGTCAGGACTTGATAAAGCCCGACGGTACCAAACTCTTCATCATGGGTACCAACCTGGGCAACTGGCTGAATCCGGAAGGATACATGTTCAAGTTCAACAAGACCAATTCCGGCCGTTTCATCAATGAGATGTTCTGCCAGTTGGTGGGACCGGACTTTACGGCCGACTTCTGGAAAGCATTCAAGGACAATTATGTAACGCGCGAGGACATCCGCTTCATCAAGGAGCAGGGTGCCAACACCATCCGCCTGCCTTTCCACTACAAGCTGTTTACCGACGAGGACTATATGGGGCTGACCGCCGCCCAGGACGGATTTGCCCGCGTGGACAGCCTGGTAGAGTGGTGCCGCGAATCGGACTTGTACCTCATCCTCGACATGCACGACGCTCCCGGCGGACAGACAGGCGACAACATCGACGACAGCTACGGCTATCCCTGGCTGTTCGACAGCGAAGCTAGCCAGCAACTCTACTGTGACATCTGGCGCCGGATAGCCGACCGCTACAAGGACGAACCGGTCATCCTCGGCTACGAACTCTTCAACGAGCCCATTGCCCCTTACTTCGAGAACATGGAGGAACTCAACGGCAAGCTGGAAGATGTATATAAGAAAGGTGTAGCCGCCATCCGCGAGGTGGACAGCAACCACATCATTCTGCTGGGCGGTGCGCAATGGAACGGTAATTTCAAGCCTTTCAAGGACTCCAAGTTCGACGACAAGATAATGTACACTTGCCACCGTTACGGAGGCGAACCTACCCAAGCTGCCATCCAGACGATTATCAACTTCCGCGACAGTGTGAACCTGCCCATGTACATGGGTGAGATAGGCCACAATACGGACGAATGGCAGGCCGCTTTCTGCCAGACGATGCGCGAGAACAACATCGGCTATACCTTCTGGCCCTACAAGAAGATGGACGGTTCTTCTTTCGTCGGCATCACTCCGCCGGAGAACTGGGCAAACATCGTGTATTTCTCCGAAGCACCGCGTGCCACGTACAAGGAAATCCGTGAGGCACGTCCCGCGCAGGCCATGTCCCGCAAGGCGATGATGGACTTTATCGAGGCATGCAAACTGAAGAATTGTGTGGTTCAGGAGGGTTATATCCGGTCATTGGGAATGAAGTAGCGGGTGCTGCCTCGCTGCAAACAGTACGTATCAAGTCCCAGAGGATGAGATGCCGGGACTTAGTATGAAAGAGGTAGGGACTGAGCTGTACACACCATAGGACTGAGCATCCAAAACATCCGGATGTTTTAGGGCAAAACATGGGGATGTATTGGGATAAAACATCCGGGTGTTTTGGGGTAAAACATGGGGATGTTTTGGACAACAACATCCGGATGTTATGGGTACTCACTATACGGGTGTAAGGACTTCAGTTCCTATGTAGGTAGGGCTAAGTCATATTCCCTTGTATGTTGGGGATTATCAATGGTACGGACTGATTATGATTGCTTATTTATATAACAACTTAATTATACAACAATGAAAAAAGTATTATTCGGTTTGGTTCTGGCCGCTGTCGCGCTGCCTCTTTCGGCCCAGCAGAAGCCCGTCTATCTGGACGCAAGCAAACCTATTGAAGAAAGAGTGGAAGACGCCTTGAGCCGTCTGACCCTGGAAGAGAAAGTGAAGTTGACTCATGCGCAAAGCAAGTTCAGCAGTGCGGGTGTGCCCCGTCTGGGCATTCCCGATGTATGGACGGACGACGGCCCCCACGGCATACGTCCCGATGTGTTGTGGGACGAGTGGGAACAAGCCGGATGCACCAACGACTCCTGCGTGGCTTTCCCTGCCCTGACCTGTCTGGCGGCAACCTGGAACCCCGAAATGTCTCTCCTTTACGGACAGAGCATCGGTGAAGAGGCACGCTACCGCAACAAGTCCGTCCTGCTGGGCCCCGGTGTCAATATCTACCGCACACCGCTCAACGGACGCAACTTCGAGTATATGGGTGAGGACCCTTATCTGGCCGGAAAGATGGTGTCGCCCTATATCCGGGGCGTGCAGCAGAACGGCGTGGCTGCCTGCGTGAAACACTTCGCCTTGAACAACCACGAAGTGAACCGCCACACCACCAACGTCATCGTGGACGACCGTGCTCTTTATGAAATCTATCTGCCTGCTTTCAAGATGGCCGTGCAGGAAGGCGGAGCGTGGAGCATCATGGGTGCCTACAACCTATACAAAGGCCAACATCTTTGTCACAACCAATACACATTGAACGATATATTGAAGGGCGAATGGGGATTCGACGGCGTAGTCATTTCCGACTGGGGCGGCACGCACGATACCTGGCAAGCCATCACCAACGGGCTGGATATGGAATTTGGCAGTTGGACCAACGGGCTCTCGAACGGTGCCAGCAACGCATACGATAACTATTATCTGGCAAATCCCTATCTGAACCTCATCCGCGAAGGTAAGGTAGGTACCACGGAACTGGACGACAAGGTACGCCGCATTCTGCGCCTTATCTTCCGTACGGTGATGAACCCCGACCGTCCGTGGGGAAGCATGCTCTCTCCGGAACATTACGAGGCTGCCCGCCGCATCGGTGAGGAGGGCATCGTACTGTTGCAGAACAAGGGCAATGTGCTCCCGATAGACCTGAACCGGGCTAAAAAGATTCTTGTAGTGGGCGAGAATGCCATCAAGATGATGACCGTAGGCGGTGGTAGTTCTTCCCTGAAGGTACAGCGCGAACTCTCTCCGTTGGACGGCATCAAGCAGCGTGTGGCCGGCAAGGCCGAGGTGGTCTATGCCCGTGGCTACGTGGGCGATGCAAGCGGTGAATACAACGGGGTGGTGACCGGACAGAATCTGAAGGATGACCGTACTCCCGAAGAGCTGATAGCTGAAGCCGTGAAAGAGGCCCGGGATGCCGATTATGTCATCTTCATCGGCGGCCTGAACAAGAGCAACGGCCAGGACTGCGAGGACTCCGACCGTAAGGGTCTGGGCTTGTCCTACGGTCAGGATGCCGTTATCTCCGCACTGGCCGAGGCGAACAAGAATCTGATTGTCGTCAACATCTCCGGCAACGCCATTGCCATGCCGTGGGTGAACGAGGTGCCTGCCATCGTGCAGGACTGGTATCTGGGTTCCGAAGCCGGCAGTTCCCTTGCCGCCATCCTCATGGGTGATGTCAATCCCAGCGGCAAGCTTCCGTTCACCTTCCCCGTGAAGCTGGAGGACTGCCCGGCCCACAGCTTGGGCGAATATACCGGCAAACGGAGCAAGGACATCATCGACATCAAGTATAATGAAAGCATCTTCGTGGGCTACCGTTGGGCCGATAAGCAGAAGAAGGTGAAACCGTTGTTCCCCTTCGGCCACGGTTTGAGCTATACCACTTTCGAATATGGCAAGCCGACGGCCGACAGCAAGACCATGCAGGCCGACGGTACGCTGACCGTGAAGGTTTCTGTAAAGAATACCGGAGCGCGCGAAGGGCAGGAAGTTGTCCAACTGTACATCAGTGACAAGAAGTCCTCTCTGCCTCGTCCCGTCAAGGAACTGAAAGGTTTCCAAAAGGTGAAACTGGCTCCGGGCGAAACAAAGGAAGTCACATTTACCATTGATAAGGAGGCTCTTAGCTTCTTCGATGACACCCAGCACGCTTGGGTGACCGAGCCGGGCAAGTTCGAGGCTGTCATAGCAGCTTCGGCAGCCGATGTGAAGGGAACGGTTCCTTTTGAATTGAAATGATGTAGGAAAATAAAGTTTCCTTTTAGGTTATTATCAAAGATAGTGTAGATGGAGGGTGTGGCCGTGAGGTTGCACCCTTTCTTTGTACTCTTTACAAGCCAATATGTTTTCTTATATTTCTGAGTTTCTTCGGGTTGGCTAAGGAAGATGCAGATATGCTGGATGTTAGAGTCAAAGCAGTGATGTTTTGTAGTAATGGGTGAGTTTTTACCGCCGTGTTTGGGCAGATTTTCATCTTTTATATTTATTTTTACAGAAATGATCGGGACAATGGTTCTTGTCCTGATGGGATGTGGTAGTGCTGTCTTTGCCGGAAGTGCGGCGGGGGCGGTTAGTGCAGGTGTCGGAACGCTGGGAGTGGCTTTTGCTTTCGGCTTGTCCGTTGTGGCGATGGCATACGCTATCGGAGGAATCTCGGGCTGTCATATTAATCCTGCCATTACCCTGGGCGTTCTGTTGTCCGGCAGGATGAGCGGGAAAGATGCAGCCATGTATATGGTGTTTCAGGTTATCGGGGCGGTTATCGGTTCTGCCATTCTTTATGCATTGGTGTCTACGGGCGCTCATGGTGGTCCTACGGCTACCGGTTCCAATGGGTTTGCTGACGGAATGATGTTGCAGGCATTCATTGCAGAGGCTGTGTTCACGTTTATCTTTGTGCTGGTTGTCTTAGGTTCTACGGATTCCGAGAAGGGGGCGGGTAATCTTGCAGGATTGGCCATTGGTCTTACGTTGGTATTAGTGCACATTGTTTGTATTCCTGTTACGGGAACTTCTGTCAATCCTGCCCGTAGCATCGGTCCGGCACTGTTCCAGGGTGGCGAGGCTCTCTCTCAGTTGTGGCTGTTCATTGTAGCTCCGTTTGTGGGTGCTGCGCTGAGTGCCGTTGTATGGAAAGTGCTTGCTGCAAAAGAAGGTAAATAAATGTCGGCAGACAGTGCCTTAAGAAGAGGCGGCTGATGGCAGAAAACTTATAAAGGGAAGCCCTCCGTCCGAAACTTCAAAGTTTCGGACGGAGGGCTTCCTGTTCTTTCCTTATGCTTGCTATATCTTGTGCCTTATTCGTACAGCGATTTGGCTATACCCATTTCCAGTCCACGAAGCTCTGCCAGTCCGCGCAGACGGCCGATACAGGAATAGCCGGGATTGGTTTTCTTCTTCAAGTCGTCTACCATCTGGTGTCCGTGGTCGGGTCGCATCGGGATAGAGACACCACGGCGTTGTTGCAGTTCAAGGAAGGCTTTCATCACGTGATACATGTCCACGTCTCCTTCCAGGTGGTTGGCTTCGTAGAAATTGCCTTCGGCGTCGCGTTGTGTACTGCGCAGATGGACAAAGTTGATGCGGTCGGCAAATTGCTGCATGATGACTGCACAATCGTTGGCGCTGCTTACACCGAGCGAACCGGTGCAGAGGCAAAGACCGTTGCTCTTGTTGGGAACAGCGTCAATCAGTGCCTGGAAATCGGCAGCACAGCTCATGATGCGTGGCAGGCCGAGGATGGAGCACGGTGGGTCGTCCGGATGGATAACGAGCATGACACCTGCTTCGTCGGCTACCGGAGTGATTTCTTGCAGGAAATAGATCAGGTTGGCACGCAGGCGTTCCGGAGTGATGCCCTTGTAGCGGTCCAGTTCCTGTTGGAACTGTTCCAGGGTGAAGCTTTCTTCTGAGCCGGGAAGTCCGGCAATCATGTTGCGTACAAGCAGTTGTTTGTCTGCCTCTGTCATCTGTTCGAAGCGGGCACGGGCTTTGGCCTTTTCTTCATCGGTGTATTCGCCTTCTGCACCGGGACGACGTAGCAGGAAGAGGTCGAAGGCGATGAAAGCGGCACGTTCAAAGCGGAGGGCACGACTGCCGTCGGGTAGTTCGTAGGCGAGGTCGGTACGTGTCCAGTCCAGTACGGGCATAAAGTTGTAGGTGACAATGTGAATGCCGCATTTGCCCAGGTTACGCAAGCTCTCTTTATAGTTGTCGATATACTTCTGGAAGTCTCCGGTTTGGGTCTTGATATGTTCGTGTACGGGTACACTTTCTACTACAGACCAGCGCAGACCGACGGCTTCAATCATTTCTTTCCGTTTCTTGATTTCCTCTACTGTCCATATTTCCCCGTTTGGAATATGATGCAAGGCGTTTACAATGCCGGTAGCCCCGGCTTGTTTGATGTCCCAAAGGCTTACCGGGTCGTTGGGACCGTACCAGCGCCAGGTTTGTTCACAAAGAATCATGTTATTTATTGTTTGATGATTTGCAATTTACTATTTACATGGCGAATGCGTTGAACCCTCCGTCCACTACAGCCACCGTACCGGTGACAAAGCTGGAAGCATCGCTGATGAGGTATTGGATGGTTCCGCAAAGCTCTTCTGCACGGCCCATACGTCCGAAGGGAGTTTGGCGAATCACATCTTGCCCACGTTCCGTGTAGCTTCCATCCGGGTTCGTCAGCAGGGCACGGTTCTGCTCTGTGAGGAAAAATCCGGGTGCGATGGCATTTACACGAATACCTTCACCAAACTTCTTGGCAACTTCCGTAGCCATGAAGGCTGTGAAATTGGAGATACCGGCTTTTGCGGCAGCATATCCGGCTACACGCGTCATGGGGCGGAAAGCAGCCATGCTGGAGAAGTTGACAATAGCACCTGCCTTCTGCTCCACCATCGGTTTGAGGAAGACTTGTGTAGGCAGTACGGTACCGGTCAGGTTTAATTCCAGCACCCGTTGGAACTCTTCTATCTTCAAATCGAAGAAAGTGCCCGTGGGCGCGATGGTGGCACCCGGCATATTTCCGCCGGCTGCATTCAGCAGGGCATCTATGCGGCCATAGGCTTTCAGGATGTCAGCCAAGTTCTGTTCCAGCAGTTCACGGTTCATCACGTCGGTTGTCAGGAACATGGCTTCTCCACCGTTTGCCTTGATTTCTCCGGCAATGGCGTCCCCTATTTCTGCCTTGCGTCCCAAAATGACGACCTTTGCACCTTCTTCTGCCAGATGAAAGGCGATGGCTTTCCCCAATACTCCTGTTCCGCCGGTTATGACCACTACTTTGTCTTTAATGTTAAATAAGTTTTTCATGATTCGTTCATTTAAAAATTACGTTGTGTTTTATTTGATTAGCGTTGCAAAAATACGGAATAATCTGTTGCACTGACTAACAATCATACAAAAAAGATGCATTTGTTGTCCGGAAGAAAGTGCTATTTCCTTATCGGGTTGTCCAATGCCGTGGCTTGTATATACAGTAGATTGAAGTTGTCATGCGGTTTTAGGATACGGTGGGCATAATAAAGATTCAGGTAGTCTTTGCGTGCAGGATTCAGGTAGACGGCAGTACGGTAGAGGTCTTTGCAGAAATTCTGTATCGAGCTTTCCCAGCCGCTTATCTGCTGGTAGGGCCATTCACTGAGGCCCTTTCCGACGTAGGAAGCCAGGAAATCCATGGCTTTGTAGAAGTTACGTCCATCGGTAGAGGTGATGTCATCCAGCTTGATTCCAAGATTTTTTGCCATCAGCATGATGTCAATAAAGTGGGTCAGGTTGTACTGTGAGTAGTGGAAGGCAAGGGTACGTTGCAGTTCGTGCGGTTGTCGTCCGTCAGGAGCTATCTGGGGGAAGATACGTTTTTGGGGGAAGTCATTGATGATTTCCTGCGCCAGTTTCTTGTTACCGGTATAGAGGGCGAAAGCTATGATTTGGGCATCGTAGGCTACGCTGTGGTTGTTGGCACTGGCTGCTTCTTCCTTACCTTGCGGACTGGCGAGCATCCAGTCGGTCAGTTTGGAAAACCATTTCTTCAGTTGTTTGCTGTCCTGGGTAGTAAATGCTTTTGACTGTTCTAGCAGTGCCACAGCATCCAGCATTTCTATGAAGGAGTAGGTGTCTATCAGCCCATAGCAGCGACCTTTGTCGTTATTGTGTCCCGGCATCATTTGTGCATATTCCAGGTTGGGGTTCATTCGGGTGTCTTTGTTCAGAAACCATACGCGGATAAGTTCTGTGGCTTTCCGGGCATACTGCTCTTCTCCGCTGAAGTACCAGACCAGAGCCAGGGTAGTGATGCGGCCGGCTGTTGTTCCCAACCGATTACGGTCTAGTTTGTTCAGTTCAGGATTGGATACGCCGTCGCGGTTGATGTAAGGCAGGCCGTTTGGCTTTGTCGGGTCGGGCCAATAGTATCGGGCTTGGCTCATATAGTCATGCTTGTCACCGCTGGCAGGTGTTTTTTCTTTCATCATGACAGAAAGGGGCTGGGCGTCCAATAACCTGTCCGCTTCCGCTTTCAATATCTCGTAAGTTGTGGCATAGAAAGGCTCGTGAATAGAGTGTTTTACATTTGCGAGGTGTGCTGTGTTCCAAATGGATTGTGCTTGCATACAAGATGCCAGGAGCAGGAAGGCAAGCGTCCATTGTATTGTTGCTTTCGGTTTCATGTCTTATTTTAGAGTGATGGACTTCTGTAATACCAATAAGCTCTCCGGTCCCATATTGAACAGCAGGTCTATGATGCTCAAGTTGGGCAGAAACCCGAGTCTCTCTTGAAACACTTGATAATAAGGTTGTGGTGAGAATTCTGTATCTTCCAGAGAAAAATCCTTTTTCGGATGAATGCGTTCGCGGAAATCCGCTTCATTCGGAGTGAATTCAGTCCGGTATTCGGTGGTGCGTGCCATATCGGGCTGTATGTCTATCAGAGAACAGATAAGATGGCAAAGTTCTTCGTTGAAATCGACTAAAAACTCATACTTCTTTTCATAGAAAGGGCGGAAGTCGTCTTTATAATATTCAAAGAAAGGAGTGTGGTTGTAGGCAGATTCTATGGCATTCCAGTGCAGATGCCTCCAGTTCCCGTGGTCTGAAATGCGTATATCGCGCATCGGGCATTTTAGGGTATTCGGTTTGACGGTGGGGATGGAAAGGGCCAGTTCACCGTCCGGTACGGCAATGGTACAACGGTTCCGGTAAGTCTGCTTCATATAGTGGTCATGCTGTTCGATGAATACTTTATCGTATGCCAGCAATTTGGTATAATA
This sequence comes from Bacteroides uniformis, assembly GCF_025147485.1. Classification (NCBI taxonomy): domain Bacteria; kingdom Pseudomonadati; phylum Bacteroidota; class Bacteroidia; order Bacteroidales; family Bacteroidaceae; genus Bacteroides; species Bacteroides uniformis. The sequence goes on from NZ_CP102263.1 coordinate 1,441,246, forward strand.
TTCTATGGGAGCCAAATAGGCGGAAGAAAGAAAAACTGTTTTCATCAGTATATTTACGATTAGATGATTTGCGATTTACGATTGAAGCTACTGTGCATTGTTTGTATTTTCATTTTTATTCTTTCATTTGTTTGTCATTCCACTCTTTTCCATATCCTGCCCCATCGGTAACCGCTGAAAGGTCCTGTTCCCTTTTCTTTGGAGAACCAGATGATAGATGCCTTGCCTATGATGTGGTCTTTGGGGACGAAACCGAAAAGACGGGAGTCCGAAAGATTGATGGCATTGTTGGCACCTACCCAGTAGTAGTCTTTGGTAAAATGGCAGTGTTGCACGGGTTTGCCTTCCACATAAAGGGTGTCGTTTTTGATTTCGGCTTGTTTCTTTTCGTGAAGTACCAGGGTATTTCGCAACAAAGTCTTGTTCCACGGATATACGCGCACGGCTTTGCCTTTGCTGGGGATTATCAGAGGTTTCAGTATCTCCATAGAATCTTCCTTGACAATAGGTTCTATCCAGCAGTTCCCGTTCATGGCTTGTTCCAGCAAGTAGTGTTCATAACGGCTGAAACTGCGTATATTCTTTGTTGAGTCCTGCCCCAATAGTTTGTTGGGAGCGATGGAAAGTATGGAAAGCAATGAATCCAACTGTCGTTCCCGTTGTCTGGGGTAAGAATAAAGAAACTTCTGGTCGGGCGCATTCTTTTCGGAAGGAATCACTGAAAAAAGCGAATCTATCAGCAAGGTATCTCCGGGAATACCGATGCAACGGCTGATGAAGACTTCCCGTCGGTCAATCACGGGTTCTGAAAGATTGGCAGGATTGTTGAATACAAGAATATCCTCTTTCTGCACCGGACTGTCCGCCCAGCGATGATACCCCCATAACTTCATGAAAGGAAGCCGCAGACCGTAGCTCCACTTGTTTACAAGAATACGCTCACTTTGGTACAGTGAATTTTCCATGCCGGAAGAGGGGATAAGATAGGAAGTTGCCACACAACCCCGAAGCAGCACCACGACGAGTGCCACTCCAACTATTGTGATTGCTATCTTACACCCTTTTTTCATTTAATGCCGTCCACCCACTTGAATATCCGGTTCCAGCGTATCTTACCGTCAAACCAGCCCCGGTCTTTGTCCAGTGACAACCATACTACGATAGGCTTTCCTACGACATGGTCTTCCGGCACAAAACCCCAGTATCGGGAGTCGGCGGACTTGTCGCGGTTGTCGCCCATCATCCAGTAGTAGTCCATATTGAAGGTATAAGAGTCGGTCTTTTCACCATTGATGTAGATGCCGTCTTCCTTGACTTCCAGTTTGTTGCCTTCATAGGCAACGATGCAGCGTTCGTAGATAGGCAGGTTGTCCTCGGTCAGCTTGATGGTGGCGCCTTTGGCAGGAATCCATATCGGGCCGTAGTTGTTGCGGTCCCATTTAGTGTAAAGGTTCAGCGGATACATCTGTCCCGAGAATTCTCCCGGTTCAATGATAATATTACTGATGAGTTTCTTGTTGCCCGAAAGGGTCTCGTACATCTTTTTGGTGAGCGGAAGATGATAGACCGGTGCCAGCCTGCCTTGGGCATCCCGGCGGTCCAATCCCATTTCAATCAGATTCTCTTCCCAGCCCAGACCGTCGGTCATCAGTGTCTGGTCTTCTTTGCTGATGCCCAGTTCACGGAACATATCATCGGTGATATAAGGACCTGTAGTCTGTACAAAGTAGTTGAACTGCATTTCTGTAGGGTTCTCGATGGCTTTACCGTCGATGTATACCTGTCCTTTCTTGATTTGCAACGTATCGCCGGGCAGGCCTACGCAACGTTTTACATAGTTTTCACGACGGTCAACGGGGCGTATGACAATGTCACCGTACATTCTCGGATTGGAACGGATAAGATTACGTCCGGCATTGTAGTACAGGTCGTAGACAGTACGTTGCTGCTTGCGTGTCAGGCTGTCCATATTCACCTTGTTGGGATACACGCGTTTTCCTTCTTCGTAAGCAAGGGTATAGAAGTCTGTCTGCTGGAAATTGGTGGCTACCGTGTCGCCTGCCGGGAAGTTGAACACCACAATGTCATTCAGTTTCACTTTGCCGAAGCCTGGTACACGCTTGTATTCCCATTGGGGCCATTCGATGTACGATTTGGTGTTGAATACCGGTAGTGTATGTTGTGCCAGCGGCATGGAAAGCGGCGTATTCGGTACGCGCGGACCATAACTCATCTTGCTGACGTAAAGGAAATCGCCTACCAACAAGGATTTCTCCAATGAGGAAGACGGTATCTGATAATTCTGGAACACATAGATATTTACGAAGTAGACGGCTACCAGCGCAAATACGATGGCATCCACCCAACTCATGATGCTGCGTACGGCAGGATTCTCCGATTTCTTCCAGAATCCCCAGGGTATCTTCTTACTGATGTAGATGTCAAAAATGAAGGGTAGTACAATCAGTCCCAGCCAGCTTTTTACCCAAACCAGAAAGGCAAGGTAGAGCAGGGTGACTATACTGAATTTAATCCATTGGGTGCGTGTTGCTTTTCTCATGATGTTTTAGTCTTTTAAAAATGGAAACAAGTCACTCATTCCCAAAGCACCTTCGTGCTTGGCGGTATATTCGGCAGCAAGGACAGCTCCCAAGGCAAATCCCCTGCGATTCTTGGCATCGTGGGTGATAGTGATACTGTCGGCTTCGGAGTCGTAGCGGATGCTGTGGATGCCCGGTACTTCTCCTTCGCGGATAGAACTTATGGATAGCTCATTGGCTGCACATTCCGTAGAGCCCGAAACGGTTCCGTCGGGAGCTTGGAAAGTCCCTTCTACCCATTTGTCCTTACGGTCGAGATTCTCCAGAATACCTTCGGCAAGCGTGATGGCCGTTCCGCTCGGAGCGTCCATCTTGTGGATGTGGTGCGTTTCGCTCATTGTCACATCATAGGCAGGGAATTGGTTCATTATCTTTGCGAGGTACTTGTTGACGGCAGAGAAGATGCTTACTCCCAAGCTGAAGTTGGAAGACCAGAACAGTGTCTTGCCGCCTTCGGTACAAAGTCTCTTTACTTCGTCTCCATGTTCTGCCATCCATCCCGTACTGCCGGATACCAGTTTGACCCCGGCGCGGAATGCCTTCATATAGTTATTGTATGCAACCATGGGGTTGGTGAACTCTATGGCAACGTCGGCGCTCTTGAAGGCTGCCGATTCAAAGTCTTCCTGATTGTCGACATCGATGATGCTTACAATTTCGTGTCCGCGGCCAAGGGCTATTTTCTCGATTTCCTTGCCCATTTTTCCGTAGCCGATTAATGCGATTTTCATTGTTTCTATCTGTTTTTATTTAGTTTATCAACAAACTATAGGTCGCAAAGATAATCTTTTTCTTACATTTGTGCTCAACATTAACGTCTTGTTAACATGGAACAACTACTGCATTATGTTTGGAAGCACAAAATATTTCCTTTGTCATTGCTCCAGACAACCTCCGGCCGGCCGGTAGAAGTGATAGATCCCGGTTTGCCGAACATGAATGCAGGCCCCGATTTTTTTAATGCCAAACTGAAAATAGACGGTACGCTCTGGGTGGGCAACGTCGAAGTGCATACGCAGGCATCAGACTGGCTGCTCCATAGGCACGACCGTGACAAGGCGTATGATACCGTCATCCTGCACGTGGTGGGCGAATCGAATTGTGATGTGTACCGCACGAACGGTGAGCTGGTTCCCCAGATGGTGCTCACTTGCCCCGACACTGTCCGCTTGCGCTATGAAGAGCTTCGGCAGACAGAGATTTATCCTCCCTGCTATTCCATCCTTGCCTCCCTCCCAAAGCTGACCGTCCATTCCTGGCTGTCCGCTTTGCAGGTAGAGCGTTTTGAGCAGAAAGCATGCGTCATATCCCAGCGGCTCGAACGCTGCAATCATCATTGGGAAGATGTTTTCTTCATTACTCTTGCTCGTAACTTCGGCTTCGGGCTGAATGGGGATGCTTTCGAGGCATGGGCAAACCGCCTTCCATTCCGCGCCGTAGACAAGCATCGGGACAGTCTGTTTCAAGTGGAGGCTTTCTTCCTGGGGCAGGCAGGCCTGCTGGAGGAGGTCTCGGCAGAGGCAGATGATTATTATTTGATACTTCAGAAAGAGTTCCGCTACCTGCAACACAAGTTCGAGCTGCCAGCTCCCATGTCTGTTGAGCAGTGGCGGTTTCTGCGTCTTCGTCCCGATAACTTTCCACATGTACGCCTCGCCCAGCTTGCCTGTCTGTATCACAAGGAGCAGTCGCTCTTCTCGCGTGTTATGGAGGCTGAAACGCTGGAGGCGGTGAAGAAGATACTGGCTGCCAAGACTTCCGCGTATTGGGAGGAGCACTTCAATTTCAGAAAGGTTTCACCCCGGAGGGAAAAGCGGGTAGGGGACGGTGCCTTGAATCTGATTGCCATCAATACGGTCATCCCGTTTCTTTATGCTTATGGCCTGCACAAGGCCGATGACGTTTTGTGTGACCGTGCCACCCGTTTCCTTGAATCCTTGAAGGCCGAAAACAATCACGTAACCCGACTTTGGGATGGTGCCGGTTTGCCGGTATCTACCGCTGCCGATTCGCAGGCTCTGCTTCAACTTCAAAAGGAATATTGTGACAAGAAAGACTGCTTGCGTTGCCGGTTTGGTTACGAGTATCTGAAACATAGATGATAATAATTATCGCCCCATAGCCTTAGCATTTTATTACTTTTATATTATCTTTGCGCATTGAAAAATAATCCGAGTATATGAAGGCTATCCGCTTTGTTTTTTGTCTGTTTGCGGCACTCATGCTGACGACTCTCAATGGTCTGGCTGCCGAAGAGGAGGATTTCAAGACATTTCTCCAGAAATTCACGTCCAGTGCTTCATTCCAGTATTCCCGAATCAAGTTTCCTTTGAAGTCTCCCATCGCCCTCTTGAAGGATGACGGTGAGACGGAACAGACTTTTCCCTTCACCCGCGAGAAGTGGGCATTGCTAGACGAAGAAACGCTGAAGGAAGGACGTACTACCGAAGAGGAGGGAGGTACCTATATTTCTCACTTCACTGTCAATGAGCCTGCCCATAAAGAGTTCGAAGCAGGCTATGATGAATCAGAACCTTCCCTTCGTGTGGTCTTTGAACTGACGGATGGCAAGTGGTATGTCACCGACTGCTATAACGACTGGTACAACTTCGATCTCCCTATCAATGAACTGGAAGAAACTATTCAGGCGGTACAAGAGGAAAACAAGGCTTTCGAAGAACTTCATCCTTGATGAAGTGGGGGCAGAAATCCGCCTCAATCATTATTTTATCCTTCTTCTGTACGATTTATGCCCCTCTTTTTCCAAAAAGAGGGGTTTCTTTGTACCGTACTAATACATTGAAATATGCGGTTACAACTTCTTTTGATGCAACTTCTCTTATGTGTCCTCCCCGGTATGGAGATGGGCGCTTCCTGCCGGCTTACCGCCTGGGTCGTGGAGGATTCTTCCGGAAAAGTGGAAATTACATGTATCGGCGATACGATGGATATTGTATCTCCGGACGGGCTGTCCCTTTGGTATAAGGAACGGTTGACGGGAAACTATGAGATTACCTACCGGGTACAAGTGGTGGTTGAGAATGGTAGCTACGACCGTCTCAGTGACTTGAATTGTTTTTGGGGGGCCGATGACCCCCGGCATCCGGATGACTTCTTTGCCCGCAGTGCATGGCGCAACGGCGAGTTCAAGAATTACAATACGCTGGACCTTTACTATGTGGGCTACGGCGGTAATGATAATGGAACTACGCGTTTCCGTGAATACCATGGAGAGTATTATGGAGTGGACGATGCAAAGATTAAACCCATCTTGAAAGAGTATACCGATGCCGCCCACCTTTTGAAGCCCAACCATTGGTATGAAGTTAAAATCCGTGTGGAGAATGGAGCCACCACTTATGCCATGGATGGTGAAGAGCTTTTCAGCTTACCGGTTGCCGATGGCAAAGGAGACGGCTATTTCGCCTTACGGTTGTGGCAGAACCACGTACGTTTTGCAGATTTCCAAGTAGCAAATATCGATAACCTTAAATAAACAGACATGATGCAATTCAGTAAATGGAAAATAGGAGCGGTAGCGCTCGTTTGCATGTTGCTGCCGGGCAGTGTACACGCACAAATCGTGAAGAATGAGCGCTTGCTTTCTTTTGAGGAGAAGCAGGTTCCGGCGTTTGTCACTACGGCAGCCGGTTCGCAGTTGGGCATTAGCGACGAACATTATAGGGACGGCGACCACAGTTTGAGCTGGACTTTCGAGCCGGGTGCCGCACTGTCTATCAAAAAAGACTTGAAATTTGAGAAGAAAGACCCGACGGGGAAAGACACCTATCTTTCGGCTTTCATCGTATGGGTGTACAATGAGCAGGCCCAGGACAAGCAGATTCTGTTTGAGTTCCTGAAGGATGGCAAGGTATGCACCTCTTTTCCTTTTGGCATCAACTTTACCGGTTGGCGCGGAGCATGGGTATGTTATGAACGCGATATGCAAGGTACCCCGGAAGAAGGGATGGACGAAATCCGAATTGTAGCCCCCGACGTGAAGGGGAAACTCTTTTTCGACCATCTGATTACTGCCAGCAAGGTGGATGCCCGCCAGCAGACTGCCGACTTGCAGGTACCGTTTGTAAATAAGGGAACCACCAACCACTGGCTGGTTATCTACGAACACTCCTTGTGGAAACCGGACATCCCTCTGACAGACGTGACCGAGGCGCAGAAGCAGGATATACGGATTATGGAGAAGCGTTTCCGCGGCATGCTCTACACACCTTCCGCGCTTTCGGACAAGGAGATGCAGTCCATCCGTGAGAAGTATGATTTTTATCGGATTACCTACAAGAACGGCAAGGTAGCAGGACGTCCTATCTATTTCGTACGTCACTCCGAGGCATACGAACGTATGGTACCCGATTGGGACAAAGATATGTTCTCCAGACTGGGGATAGAGATAAGCGACTATTTCAACCTGATGAAACGCGTCGCCATCGCCTACAACAATGCGGAAGATGCGGCGCTGAAACACGAGTTGAAGCAGAAATTCATCGCCATGTACGATAACGCCACCGACCAGGGTATTGCCTACGGCAGTTGCTGGGGGAATATCCACCATTACGGATATAGTATGCGCGGTCTGTTTGTGGCTTATTTCTTGATGAAGGACGTGTTGCGTGAGGTAGGTAAGCTGGAAGAGGCGGTACGTACGCTCAACTGGTATGCCATCACCAATGAGGTATATCCCGAACCTGCCGTCAACGGTATTGATATAGATACGTTCAACACCAAGTTGCAAGGCCGCATAGCCAGCATTCTGATTATGGAGGATACACCGGAGAAACTGCAATACCTGCGTTCCTTCTCCCGTTGGCTGGACAAAGGCTGTCTTCCTGCGCCGGGATTGGCCGGTTCTTTCAAGCCGGACGGTGCCTGCTTCCATCATTGCAACAATTATCCTGCTTATGCAGTGGGCGGTCTGGACGGTGCCACTAATATGATTTACTTGCTGAGTGGTACCGAGTTCCGCCTGTCCGAGCAGGCACACGAGACGGTGAAGAAAGTGCTTCTCACCATGCGTTTCTATTGCAACCTGAAGCAATGGTCTCTCTCCATGTCCGGACGCCATCCCAACGGGGGAGGAAGTCTGATACCTATCCAATATGCCACGATGGCCATTGCCGGTACGCCGGATGGCAAGCAGAAGTATGACCCCGAAATGGCCGCTGCCTATTTGCGCCTGGTTGCCTATACAGAAGCTCCGGACAAGAATGCGCCCGACTATCTGCCGAAGGCTTCCACTCGCCACGAATTGGAGATGAAGAAGTTGCTTGAAGCCCAAGGCTTCCGTCCGGAACCCGACCCGCAAGGCAATCTGGCTTTGGGTTACGGTTGTGTATCCGTACAGCGTCGCAGCAACTGGGCTGCCGTAGTACGCGGACATTCCCGTTACCTCTGGGCTGCCGAGCACTATCTCCCCGCCAATTTCTATGGCCGTTATCTGGCACATGGCAGCATGCAGATTCTTACCGGAAAAACCGATGAAATGGTTACTTTTGCCACCAGTGGCTGGCAGGAGGCCGGTTTCGACTGGAATCGTATTCCGGGTGTCACGAGCATTCATTTGCCTTTCGACCAGCTGCGTGCCCGGGTATTGAATGTCGATACCTTCTCCGGCATGGAGGAGATGCTCTATTCCGACGAAGCTTTTGCCGGCGGTTTGTCCCAAGCACATCTGAACGGTAACTTCGGTATGGTGCTGCATGAACATGATAAGTATAACGGTTCTCACCGTGCCCGCAAGTCGTTCCATTTCTTCGACGGCACCATTGTATGCCTCGGTACGGACATCGAAAACCTAAATACCGAATATCCAACGGAAACCACCGTGTTCCAGCTTGCCGCCACCACTCCCGAAACCCGCCGGTACTGGGAGTCCTGTCAGAGTGACGGGCAGACTTATATAGATCCCAACGGCGTAGGTTATTACATTTCCAAAGCCTCCCGCCCTGATGCCCGCTACGAGAAGAACTTCCCGCAAGTGACCGTGGGCGAGCGTAGCACCAAGCCCACTTCCGGCGACTGGGTGTCCTTGACATTACAGCATGGCAAAGCCCCGAAAGGCGCTTCCTACGAATATGCCGTGCTACCCCACACGGATGCCGCCGCTTTGGAGGCATTCGCCAAGAAACCCACTTACAAGATTCTCCAACAAGACCGCAACGCCCACATTGTGCGTTCTCCGGCAGACGGTCTTACTTCTTACGTCTTGTTTGAGACTCCGCAAGCTCTGCCCGACGGCGGATTGTTGCAGAAAGCCGATACATCGTGCCTTGTCATGATACGCGAATATAAGGACAAGCTTCTGCTGACTGTTTCCCAGCCCGACTTGGCCTTGTATCGTGGTCCGAGTGACGAGGCTTTCGATAAAGACGGAAAACGTATTGAGCGCAGTATCTATTCACGCCCGTGGACTGACAATGAGAGTCAGGAGATTCCCGTAACCGTTACTTTGAAGGGACAGTGGAAGGTTGCCGAGACGCCCTATTGCAAGGTGTTGTCGGCAGACAAGAATCAGACTGTGCTGCGCTTTACTTGCCGGGATGCTGCAAGCTTAGAGGTAGAGCTAAAGAGGTAGGGAGAGTATAGGTTAGACATTGATACTGAATACCCACAACACCCGGATGTTTTACCCCATAACATCCGGGTGTTGTGCTATAAAACATGGGGATGTTTTGGGGTAATACATCCCCATGTTTTGGGTGAATACATCCGGGTGTTGTGGGTATTCGGTATAGGAGTCTTAGCCTTTCTCTCCTATAGAGAAAGATACTGGAAACGGTTGTTTAATATGTTCCGAGCAGATTGCTTACTGCTGACTGATAGTTTGCCAGTTTGCTGGTCTTATGAATGGTCTTTCTCGCTTTGCGGTCTCCGTCCGGCAATAGGTACTCCCAGAAACTTTTCATTTTCATTAATAGCTGTGCCTCACCGCCTTGCAGTAGCTCTTGATAGGCGTTGAAGACCTCGGTGTGTAGTTGTCCCACTTTTTTCGCCATTTCATCGGAAGAAATCGGGGTTCCTTGCTTGTATTCCAGCGCCAGGGCAGGATTGGCGAGTAGCCCGCGGCCGATGACGATACCTGCCAATCGGGGGAACCGTGTGGTGATAGAACGGATATCATTCGCGGTATGCAGGTCTCCGTTGTAGAACAGAGGGTGGGTGCACTCTTTGTAGAAAGCTTCAAATCCCTCCAGGTCTACCTCTCCTTTGTATTGCTGCTTGCCCAGACGCGGGTGCAGGATGATGTGTGCGAGGGGGAGTTCGTTGAACAGCGGTAGCAGGGCAAGACACTCCTCTGCCTGCTCCCAGCCCAGACGCAGCTTCACGGAGAAACGGATGTCGGGATGTCGGTCGATGGCTTCGGAGAGCAGCGCCTTCACTTCTTCGGGATAGGGCAGCATGCCGCAGCCATTGTGGCGCCGGGCCAGCATCGGAAAAGGACAACCCAGATTGATGTCCGCTTCCTGGTATCCTTTTTCGATGAAAAGGGACATTATGTGCTCCAGCTTGTCCGCATCCGGAGCAATGAGCTGGGGGATGAGGTGCAGGTCCGGGTTGTTGTCCGGCTCAATGTCACGGGCATCTTTCCGCCGGATTTCTCCGTGCTCCATGCGTACGAAAGGAGAGTAATAGGTCTCTATGCCGCCGAATATGCGTGCATGCGCCCGCCGGTAGACGGCATCGGTGTAGCCTTGCAGCGGGGCGAAGTGGATGGGTAATATGTTCTCGTTCATGGCTGCAAAGATACACATTTTTACTTCCGATCTTTGATGGGAATCACCATATTCCAAGAACGGGATGCATTTTCGAATCCTCCGGGCCCGTCCATCGTGGCAAAGAAGATGTAGGCAGGCTTTCCGTCCTCGAAGAGGATGAAGGGGCGTTCCAGTTGTCCTTGCTTCTCCACGCTGCCGTCTTCCCACTCCACAGTGAGCGAGTAGGCTTTCGGGTCTTTGTCCACCGTCCATTGGATGCCGTCTTTGGAATGTGCCATGACGCCTCCGCCCCGTTCGCCAGTAAACTTGGCTACATGGTCTTTGAAGATGGCATGATAACCGTTTGCATCTTTCCAGAGGAAAGGGTCTTCCGCTTCGCCCTGACCGTCTACTTCAAAGATGGGACAGTCATTGTTCAGCACTCGATAAGGGCCTTCTATGGTAGGAGCATAAGCCATTCCGAGGCTCATGGCCGAGTGCAGGTAACCGTTCGTGTAATGTCGCCCCTTGAATATCATCATCACCGAACCGTCTTCTTGAATGATAGGCGAGGGATTTGAGGTCAGAAAACTGTAGAAAGTATTGGGCTTGGTCTTCAAGATGGGCTCGTCCAAGCGTTTCCACGGACCGTAGGGCGAGTCGGCAACGGCCAGTCCCACGCGTTTGTTGGCGCGGGCAACGGTACACCAGGGGCTTTTCAGGGTGAGTTGTTCGTAAGTAGGGTCGGCAAAGGGGTGGGTGGAACCCATATAGATAAGGTAGTATTTCCCGTTCTGCCTCAAAATGCGTGGATTGTGTGTGGAGCGTCCGTCCCAGTATTGCGCACCACGGGCAGGGAGGGCCACTTCGCTGAACCGATAAGGTCCCTGCGGTATCTCGGATACGGCATGTACAATCTCCGAGGCTACCATCCATCCCGGATGGAACGGCAAGCTTTTGGGAAAGCGGGAAACGAACATATGGTACTTGCCGTCATCTCCTTTCACTACCGAACTTCCCCAGGCCCAATAGCCTTCGCACTCGAAAGCTGGTGTACGTGGAGCTTTGTCCAAGTGATGAAACAGTGGGTTTTCCGACTTCTGTTTCAGTTCTACCAGATTGTCCAGCTTCTGGGCAGAAGACGTTATAGCTATGAAAGCGGCAAAGAGAAAAAGCAGATGATGTCTTTTCATGGGGAGTGTTGTTAATAAGGTTATTATGATGAAACAAAGATAGCCAATCTTTTTATGCCTGTTGCCGCACTCAGCCAGTTCCGTACGAAAACTGCATCTGTTTTGTATGATTGCCGTCATTTCTTCCCTCTGCCTTTCATTATATTTGCTGAAAATATAATCGGACATTATACAATAACCAATACGATTCTAATATGCAGAGAAACCTTATTCTGACCATTCTCGGCCTTTGCTTGGCCGCAACCGCTTTTCCGCAGGAGAAGGAAACGCAGTTTGCTTTCAATAATTATCACCGTTACTACAACGAAGCCCGGCAGCGGGGGGATGCAGAGAAGGAGAAGTCCATCAAGGCTTTCCGCGCTTCCTTTGCGCAGCATCCTTACCGTTATCATTCCCTGGACACCCGGTTGAGTGCGCAGGAGTGTCTGGCACAACTCACTGCCGACGGTATCTTTTCTGGTTTAAGGGAGCAGGAAGAGCAATTCCGCAAAGAGAATGCCTTTCAGAAGCCTTACTCCAACCCGCAGGCCGAAATAGGCTTGTTCGTGGCGGATGCCTTCAACCGTATCTGGAAAGTAGCGGATGCCTATCGTAAAGGTGAACTGACAGAAGAGCAGGCCTTGTCCGGTAAAGTGCTGAAGGCAATCTTGCATTACGGCGGTATCGAGGCAGGACGCCCCAATGACGGTCCCCGTTTCCATGCATCTTGCTTTGCCATACCTACGGCAGCGGTCAATACTTATTTCTGCTATCTGAAACAGATGGACGATGCTGAAGGTGGGAAAGGCGGCACATTGCTGCAAGAGGCGTGCGATATGTTGAAAACCATTGCCTTACAAGCTTGGACCCAACCTCTCCGCCACGACGAAACCGATGAGAATGTAGTTTCCATTTCCCGTTTCCGCAACCATGTGTGGTGGGTGGGCGGCAATGCATTGGCCTATCGTTCCCTATTGCCCGTGGCCGCCATGTACCGTTCCATTCCTATGATAGACTTGCTGGCGGAAGTTTGCCAGCGCGGTATCAGTATGACCTCCCAAACTACGTATTCCGATGCTTTCTGGACTGAGGGATTCACTGCCGACGGGGCAGGTTGGGGACATGGAAAGCAATGCCTGATTTGGGGCTATCCCATTGACGGGACTTCCAATGCACTTAAAATGCTGAATATGCTGAAAGGCTCTCCCTGGGCCAAGAATCTGGGCCGGGATAATGTGCAGGCACTTCTTAATTTCCTGCGTGGTGGTGCCTGGTATTATTATAAGGGATATCGCCTTCCTTGCCTGGACCGTGGCTCGTATGTATATAATCCCACAGAGCTTTCCATCCCTTATGCCGGAATGCTGGATAACCTTATCGGCAACTGGATGGACTCTTTCACCCCCGAAGAGCAGCGGGAACTGTTGCAATTGCAGCAAGAGGTGAAGAAGAATCGCATCACGATGGAGACGTATGCTCCGGGCGTCTATTCCGGTACCCGTTGGTTCTTCAACAACGACGACTTGATAAAGAAGACTCCCGACTATCATATCACGATTAATATGGCCTCTGTCCGCTGTGACGGACTGGAGAGTGCAGCCAGCTTTGCTGATGCCTACAATTTCTATCCGACGGATGGAATGACGTTGTTCCAGCGCAGCGGCGATGAGTATTTCCGGATTATGGGCGGTTGGGATGTCACCGCTTCCCCAGGTGTGACTGCACGCGAAGGCATGGACAAACTGGTTCCCGTAGAGAATTGGCGTGGTTATTGCAGCAGGAGTAATTTTGCTGCCGGTGCTACGGATGGCGGGAGTAATGCCGTTGCAGGATATATCTTCGAAAAGATGAACGCTTCTGCGAAAGAGGGTGTGAACGACAAGGGGAACAGTGAGGGTTTGAACGAGGTTCTTTATGGCTTCAAGGCATATAAGTCTTATTTCATTCTGGGAGATTACATGGTAGCTTTGGGTGCGGGCGTAACCAATAAGCGTCTTGAACTGGATGGGGAGATTCGCACCACTATCGACCAGACGGCTTGGACGGATGAAGTTTTCTCGATGAAAAGGGAAAAAATGGAGCTTGTCGCTTCCGGCACTCACTCGCTTTTGTCGGCAGATGGTACTCCCCTCTGGCTGGTGCAGAAAGGTAAGTTTGCCTATCGGATACTTCCTGAGTATACCCGTGAAGCATTTGTTACTTGCGAGACTCGTCCCACAGATTGGGTGAAGCGGAACAAGGTGAATGAAAAGAAACAAGGCTTGCCCTCAGAAGTCAGAATCCTCCGTCTGTGGGCAAATCATGGACAGCGTCCGGTTGATGATACCTATGGCTATGTGGTTTATGCAGGCCGGCAGATACCATCGGATGAACTGCCGTTCCGGGTATTGCAGAACGATACCCTGGTGCAGGCGGTCTGCTCTATGGATGGAAAGGTGGTGGAAGCTGTCTTGTATCCCGGCAATAAAGGTTTGCAGGCAGAAGGTTTGTCTCTTTCCGCTTCTGCCCCATGTGCGGTGCTGATAAGGGAAGAAGCAGGGGAGATTGTGGTTTCTGTCACCGATGCTTGCATGAATGCGGCTCTGAAAGGGATTCGGATTGTTCTCAATGGAAGGGAAATCAAAGTACCTATGCCGCAGGGGATGCTTTGTGGAAAACCGGCGGTAATACGTGTGGATAGAATGACAAATCAATGATATAGATTATGAAAAAGATTCTTTTATTAATTATTTTCTGGGCTTGCATCGGTGTACTGCAAGCACAAGAACACTTTTCTGCTGCCAGTTTTTATCCGGTGCCCAATTCCGGCCGCGAGGTATTGGACTTTAATCCCGGATGGCGTTTTCATCGGGGGGATATTCCTTTAAAAGCTGATCCTTTGCAACTGGATGACAGCAAGTGGGAGCTGGTAAACCTACCGCATACCGTACAGCTGGTTCCTTCCGAGGCGAGCGGTTCTCGCAATTATCAGGGGCCGGCCTGGTATTCCAAGCGTTTCACTGTCGATACTCGGTATCAAGGTAAGCGGTTGTCCCTCTATTTTGAGGCGGTTATGGGTAAAAGCAGCTTTTATATCAATGGTTACAAGGTAAAGGAGCACTTCGGTGGTTTTCTCCCGGTGAGTATAGATTTGACTGCTGTTGGTGTGCGTCCAGGTGATGAGGTAACCGTTGCCGTATGTGCTGATAACAGTGATGACCCTTCTTTCCCGCCGGGGCGCAAACAGTATACGATGGATTTTTGTGTATTTGGTGGCATCTACCGTGATTGTTATCTTATCTGTACCGGTGACGTGCATGTAAGCGATGCCAATGAGGCTGGCCAGGTGGCTGGGGGAGGCGTGTTTGTCAGCTATGAGGATGTGTCGGACCAAAAGGCTCGGGTGAATGTCAAGACTCATATCGTCAATGATAGAGAGAGTGGTTGCCGGGTGGTAGTGGAGTCAACCCTGCTGGATGCTGTTGGCAAGCAGGTGGCCAGTACAAGGAAAAGTCTCAGCTTGTCTGCCGGAAGTGATGGACACGTCATGCAGCAGCTCACTGTCAGAAATCCGTCTTTGTGGCATCCCGATACTCCGAATCTGTATCGGCTCCGCACCTCTGTCTATCTTAACGGCAAGCTGTGCGACGCTGTTGTTTCCCGTATCGGTATCCGAAGCATTGAGTTTCGCGGTGCCGACGGTCTCTATATCAACGGTAAGCCGTTCGGAGACAAGCTGATGGGGGTAAACCGCCATCAGGACTATGCTTATATCGGGAATGCCGTACCCAACAACCTGCATTGGCTGGACGTGAAGAAAATGCGTGATGCTGGTTTCCGGATTATACGCTCGGCACACTATCCCCAAGACCCTGCATTTATGGATGCCTGCGATGAACTGGGCATGTTCATTATTGTAGCCACTCCCGGCTGGCAGTACTGGAATCCGGAACCGGTGTTTGAAGAACGTATCCTTTCCGACATCCGTAATATGGTCCGTCGAGACCGTAATCATCCGTCTGTCCTTCTGTGGGAACCGGTACTTAATGAGACGGCTTTTCCGGAGTCTTTTGCACAGAATGCCTATCGGGCTACTCATGAAGAGTATCCGGCTCCGGGTTGCTATGCTGCCATTGATGACAAGAGCAAAGGAGCAATGGGATATGATGTAGTTTATACAGCCCCCAAGAACGAGGCGTTTTACCGGAATGCAGGCAAATCCTGCTTTACCCGGGAGTATGGTGACTGTGTGGATGACTGGAATTCCCACAATTCTTACAGCCGTGTGGCACGTGAATGGGGTGAAGAGCCACAGATTCGCCAGGCCCAGCACTATGCCCGCAAGGATTATGGCGGCTCTCTTACGGTTGATCAGTTCTACAAATCTCCTCGGGGGCATATAGGAGGTGCCTTGTGGCATTCGTTTGACCACCAGCGTGGTTATCATCCTGACCCTTTCTGGGGAGGACTGATGGATATGTTCCGTCAGCCAAAGTATTCCTATTACATGATGATGAGCCAGCGTGATCCGCACCTGCACTTGGAGCAGGCTGATAGTGGGCCGATGGTGTATATAGCTAATGCCATGACTCCTTTTTCCCCCGAGGATATAGTGGTTTATACCAACTGTGATAGTGTACGTGTCATTGTGAACGAAAAAGACACCCTTGTGCAAGTGCCGTTGCTGGAGGAGAAGGGGATTCGTCATCCTCCCGTTGTTTTTAAGGGTGCTTATAGCTTTGTGGATGTCCGGGCACTTCATCGGGCCGGGAAACCGGAACAATGTAGTATTGTGGCTGAGGGATTCCTGGATGGCAAGATTGTTGCTAGGACCAAGAATATGCCTTCCAAACGTAATGAACAGCTTGTACTGACTGTTGATTCTGGACTGCCCCTGCGTGCCAATGGTTCGGATATGGTCACGGTGATTGCTTCCATTACCGATAAGGATGGCTATGTAAAGCGCCTTTCTCAAGAAACCGTTATTTTTGAGGTGGAAGGAGAAGGAGAGTTGGTCGGTGGAAGAGAGGTAGAAGCCAATCCCCGTGTCAGTCGTTGGGGGACTGCACCTGCACTGATCCGTACAACAACGAAAGCAGGTACTATCAAAATAAAAGCACGTCTTTTGCATCCAGGTATACAGTTCCATCCCCAGGCAGTGATTGAAATAGCTACTTTGCCTGCGGAACGTGTAGCCTTGTATAGAGAGCTTCCGGTTCCGCAAAAGACGGAAATCTTTGGAAAAACTGAAGTCGGAGAGATTGACTTCAATGAAATAGAGCGCCTTGCCAGGGAAGAGCAGGAACGTATCAATGAAATGAAGCAGGTGGAACAGCAGCAACGCCACTTTGAAAGTACGGAAAAGAAATAGCATTTACTGGTATTTTTGTTTCTACACAAAAAAATAAAAACATCTGTCACGCTATCACGCAAAGGAGTATATATGTGATTATAAATTTATTAGGGTGTGATAGGTGTTTTTTCATACCTATCTATCACGCTCTAATGAGAGTATTGGAAATAGAGTGATATCGTTGTTTTATCTATTAGGGATAGTCTTATATTGTTAGTTTTCAGCATGAAGCTTTTAGTTTCCAGCTGGATGTCTTTTCCCTGATTTAGTTGGATGTTGTTTGGGTAGTATTACATTGTATTGATAAATAAAAGGGAGGAACCTCACGGCCCCTCCCTTTCGTACATATCAAATTGATTAAGGTCTATTTGATTTCTTGATAAATAAGGTTAGAAGTTTTGTGTTATTACGTTTTTATCAGTATTAGTAGCCTGCATTATTAGTCCACTGTGTCAGACGGATTTGCTGATAAGGTATGGGGAAGTAATAATGGTTGTTGCTTTGGAAAAGCGAACCATTCCAAGTCTCGGCTCTAACTTCACTTACCTTTTCCAGACGAACAAGTTCGAACCAACGTTTCATTTCTGCAAAGAATTCCCAACCGCGTTCGTTGAATACAGCTGTTGTGAAAGCTGTAGGATCAGTAGTTGTGGTCAGCTGGTCTTGTGCATAACCGGCACGTTTCTGTACTTTCTGAATGGCATCCAAAGCTTGTGCGTTTACACTGTTTGTGGCACGGGTGGAAGCTTCTGCGTACATCAGCAGGACATCGGCGTAACGGTAGATACAAGTGATACCATTAGCTTGGGCACTCTTACCGGGTGCGCCGTTGTCATAGTCATAATACTTGGAAATGGCGGGAAGCTTATCGGCACTTTCTTTATAAGTGACATGACCGTTTTTAGTTTCCCATTCTGTCATATAATTCCACTCTTTACGTGCATCATCCGGATAATTTAGAAAGAAGCTTTCGTTTGCATAGTAGTCAGACCAACCGGCATTGGGGGCAAAATCGCTGGGGTAGTAAGACTTTCCATAGTTACTTGCCGTCTTCATCTTCGCATTATGGTGGATGGCAAACATTACTTCATTGGGTTGTGCTTTATTGGCTTCTTTCCACAATTCTGCATATTCTTCGGTCAGGTACAAACCAGAGTTGTCTATGATGTCTTTAGCTGCAGCCGCTGCCAGTGAGTAATACTCTTGTCCTCTTTTCAAAGGCCAACCGGCCATTGTCATGTAAGCGTCTGCCAGACAAGCTTCGGCTGCCCATTTGGAAGGAGTAGAGCTGAAGCCGCTGCGACTTTTTGCCGGTAATATTTCTACTGCTTTTTTCAAGCTAGGAATAATCGCTTGATCATAGATTTCTGCAACAGCAGTTCTCGGCATGTACGTTGAAGCGTCTGTTTCTGCTAGAATTAGGGGTACATCACCATACATGCGTACCAAATAAAAATAAGAAAGTCCACGGAGGAAGTAAGCTTCTCCTAATACTTCTTCAAACTTCTTGGCTTGGTCTGCATTTTCCGGTAATACCGTCTTATTAATAAGTGTATTGGAGTGGTTGATAACGGCAAAAAATAGTGACCAAGTAGTATCGAAATCTGCAGTGTTGGCTGTGATATTGGGAGATAGTCTATAGTAATTGGCCAATTCATTATTTGCTTTTGCCGCACGATAAGTAATATCATCTGCACATACATTTATGCGTTGTAAACGGCAGTTAAAACCATAGTTCCCATTCCATAAATCGTTATAAAGTCCTGTTGCAGCTTGTTGAAGACCTGTTAGGTCCATGCTGGCAATGTAATCTTCATCAGTAATGAAAGACTGTGGCTCTTGGGTCAGGTCTACACAAGAAGTTGTCAGGAACATACTGCAGGCTATTGTTGCTATATATGCTAATTTTTTCATATTATTCTTG
Organism: Bacteroides uniformis; assembly: GCF_025147485.1. Taxonomy (NCBI): domain Bacteria; kingdom Pseudomonadati; phylum Bacteroidota; class Bacteroidia; order Bacteroidales; family Bacteroidaceae; genus Bacteroides; species Bacteroides uniformis. The sequence goes on from NZ_CP102263.1 coordinate 1,459,983, forward strand.
TTTAAAAGGTAAATCATTAGAATGCAAAATTTAAACCAATCAGATAATTACGGCTGTTAGGATATGAGCCCCAATCAACACCTTGTATCAGTGGGCTTCCCATTGTTGCTTCAGGATCCAGACCGGAATAGTTGGTGATATGGAACGGATTCTGGATGGAAACATAAAGTCGGAGATTGCTGATACCAAGTGATTTGCAGGCTAATTCGGGCAAAGTGTAACCCAAGGTGATACTTTTCATCTTGATAAAGCTTCCATTTTCTACAAAACGACTGCTGAATACTTTGTTTTCTGTGCCTCCTTGTACGAAACCCGGTACATCTGTATTTGTATTGGTTGGCGTCCAACGGTTCAAGAAGTCACGCATTGGAGTTACTGCAGCCATGTTCTGACCGGAAACTGTATTGAATCCCATTTGATGAGTTGCATTGTATATATCAAAGCCATGGAAACCTACCATAAAGAATGAGAAATCAAAATTCTTGTAATTGAAGCTATTGTTCCAACCCCAGTTAAATGTCGGTTGACCACAGCCGATGATACCTTGGTCTGCATCATTCAGTACTCCGTCTTTATTGGTATCTACATATTTAGAGTTACCAGCTACGACTTTATAGACTTCACCGTTTGTTTTGCCATTTGTTTGACCGTTGGCGTCTACGAATGGAGCGTTCACTTCATCTTCCTGCCAGATACCTCCGAAAGTATATCCCCAGAATGTACCTAATTTTTCACCTTCAATCATCTGGAATAATTGATTTTGGAAACTTCCGGCTTGCTGTTGGCGATGGTTAGCTGTAGGTATGCTGTTGAAAGTTCCTTTATTATGCGATAAAGTAACGTCGGTATGCCAGCTGAAGCCTTTACCGGTAAATGGGTCTGCACTGATTGTGAACTCTATACCAGTATTCTTGATTTCGCCAGAGTTCATCAACAATGAGGGAAATCCCATGTGTGTTGGTTGTGCCAGATCCAACAAAATATCTTTGGATAATTTGCTATACCAATCGGCAGTCAAGCGTATGCGACCGTTGAGTATACCAAAATCAACACCTGCATTGAACTGGTCGTTACGTTCCCATTTTAGGTAAGGAGCAGCAGGGCGGTCTACTTTATAAGAGGTGGAGCCATCACTATTTCTTATTGGAGTACGTTTGGAATAGGGGCGGTAAGCTTCTACAGCTTGGTTACCTACAGAACCATAACCGAGGCGAAGTTTCAATTGGTCGATAAAGCTGTTGTCTTTCAAAAAACTTTCTTGTTTCAAGTCCCAAGCCAAAGCTGCAGATGGGAAATAGCTCCATTTATCAACAAGACGTGAAGAACCATCTGCGCGAATAGATGCAGTAACCATGTAACGGTTCATAAATACGTAGTTTACACGTAACATACCTGACATTAATGTATTGATAACACGGTCGGAGCTATTGGTAGCAAGCTCTGCATTTGACCATGCCAAGTTGTTTATACCGATCCTATCAATATAATCCAAACCATAAGCAGTACCGGTATGATTGAAATTATTATCATAAGACTGTTCGAAAACAGCAGTTGCGTTGACACGATGATTAGCATTAAATTCTTTTACATAACTTAATGTGTTGGTGTTTAACCAGGAAGTGTTCCAGTAACTACGTGCTTGACCTTGCGATAAATTGCTATTCTTGAAAGCATAGTAACTTTTGTCATTTTGTACGGAAGTGTTTAGTCTATTGTCAAGCAGAACTCCCAGTTGTGAGCGGAAGCTCAAACCGTCCATGATGTCAAACTGGACATAACCTTGTATACGATTATTTATTGTCTTGTTGGCATTGTCTGCTTCCCAAATATGCCCCATTGGATTGTAAGTTGAACTACCCTCAAAAAATGAATTATTGTAGTTTCCATCTTCATCTTGCGGTTCAATAGTACTGGGAAAGTACATTGCTTGTTGGATTAAACCATCATATTCATTGACACGTGGAGTACTTGTTTCTCTGTAGTGACCATAGATGTTCATACCAGCTTTCAGCCACTTCTTGATTTTGGTATCTACTTTCAAACGCCAGCTGTAGATTTGGCTACTTGACTCCTTGATGATACCTTCATCGTTTTGATAGCGGAGAGATGCCAGGAAAGTAGTCTTTTCGCCACCACCTGCAATAGACATTTCATAGTTCTGTGTAACGGCAGGGCTGCGGAAGATTTCTCTTGAGTAATCATAACCTGCTTTGCCAGACTTGAAGGCTGCTAATTGCTCTGCACTATAATAGTGATTGTCGCCGTATCCAAAATATTCCTTACCATAGTCATTAACCAGGTTGGCATATTCATAGGTAGAAAGATTATCAGCATACTTGGCTACAGTCTTGATGTTGGCAAATGCATTAAAAGATACGGTCAATTTGTCTTGGGATGGGTTTTTGGTAGTAACCAAGATTACACCGTTTGCACCGCGAGAACCGTAAACAGCTGTTGCAGATGCGTCTTTCAATACTTCGATAGATTGAATATCGGAAGGATTCAACGACTGAAGGGAACCACCGATGAAACCGTCGATAACAACCAAAGGACCGGTTTCTGCTGTGATAGAGTTGATACCACGTACACGGATGGTATTGTCTTCAGTAGGATTACCGGAACCAGAGAGAACTGATACACCGGCCATACGTCCCTGCAATGCATCGGATACATTACCGGTCGGGGTATTCTTCAATGCATCTGCTGCTTTTACAGAAGCAACTGCACCGGTCAGGTCACTCTTACGTTGAACGCCGTAACCCACTACGACAACTTCCTGCAGCAATTGGCTGTCTTCTGCCAGTTTTACGTCGATTTTGGTCTTTCCGCCTACGGCAATCTTTTGTGTCTGATATCCGATATAGGAGAATACGAGAGTTGCGTTTGCCGGAACATTGGGAAGGGTGTAGTTTCCGTCAATGTCTGTGATACATCCGTTACTTGTTCCTTCCACCTGGATAGAAGCACCAATCACCGGACCTAAGTTGTCAGTCACTGTACCTGTTACTGTGAGATTCTGTGCATTGGCCTGCGTGGCAAATAGGACAGAAAGCAACATAATACCTAATGCTTTAAAGAAGCTGGATTTCTGTTTCATAAATATTAATTTAATTAGTTATTAATAAAGGTTGTTTCTTTGTTTTGTACTCACTTCAGAGTTGAATCACATCGCAAATGTAGGGGATGGAATATACAAATGCATTAGTTAATAGTTCGCAAAAAGTACGAATTCGTACAAAACTTGCGAACTATACCACTCTTGTACTTTTATTCCCTTTCACTTTGGTTCTTTGCTTCCTTCACCTCTTCCAGTAGGGCAGAGAGCGTTTTTACCTTGTCCGGATGGGCTTCTGCCACATTGTCTTTTTCGGACGGATCAATGGAAAGATTGTACAGTTGGGGCTGCGGGGCGTTGCCCATTTCTATTTTCGTCCAATACTCCAGTGCCGGCTTGTCGCTGGGCTCTATGTATTTCCAGTCTCCTTGGATAATGGAGAGTGTATTGTCCAGATTCTGTTGTACAATATAGTCACATCCGGCAGTGTCGGTTCCCAGAAAGTTGTTGAGCTGGTCGCGGCTGTCGGGAGCGATGCCTGCTTCCAGCGGATGGTCCAGCAGGGCGGCGAGTGAAGCGTATACATCAATCATGGAGAAGGGGGCTTGTTGTTTGCCGGGCTTGATGCCATTGGGCCAGCGTACAATGAAGGGAATGCGGGTACCGGCATCGAAAGCGCTGTACTTCCCGCCGCGGTAGTGCTTCATGGGAGTATGGCCGTTCAGCAGTTCGCGTGCCTGGTCCTGATAGCCGTCGTCTATGACGGGACCGTTGTCACTGCAGAATACAAAAATGGTGTTGTCGGCAATGCCGAGGCTGTCCAAAGTGTGCATGATTTCACCCACGGTCCAGTCCAGCTGGAGGATGACGTCGCCACGTACGCCCAAACCACTCTTGCCGGCGAAACGCGGATGTGGCACGCGGGGAACATGTACATCTTGCGTACCCATATAAAGGAAGAAAGGTTCGTCTTTATGGGCTGTGATGAAGTTCTTAGCTTTGTCTGTAATCACGTCGGCAATGTCTTCGTCTGTCCAAAGGGCGGATTTGCCGCCGGTCATCCAGCCGATGCGGGGGATGCCGTTGATGATGGTGTTATTGTGCCCCTGGCTGGGTTTCATCTTGACGAGTTCGGGGTTTTCGAGACCGGTGGGCCAGTCACCGACCTTGTGGTCGTAGCTCACAGTGATAGGGTCGTTGGGGTCGAGACCCACTACATGTCCGTTCTCTACAAAGACGCAGGGAACGCGGTCGACGGTAGCGGGGATGATGTATTCATAGTCAAAGCCGATGTCTTGGGTGTTCGGTTTGATGGAGTGGTTGAAGTCTGTACCGCCTTTAGGACCCAGGCCGAGGTGCCACTTGCCCACTGCTGCAGTGGCGTAGCCTTCTTCCTTGAACATATCGGCCATAGTGACGCAGGCGGTATCGATGATGAGTTCGGAATTGCCCGGAGCAATGCCGGTATTCTTCTGTCGCCAGGGATACATGCCTGTCAGCAGGCCGAAGCGGGAAGGGGTGCTGGTGGAAGAAGTGGCATAAGCGTTGGTAAACTGCATGCCTTGTCCGGCAAGGCGGTCAATGTTGGGAGTGCTTACTTTGGTGGCACCGTAACAGCTCAGGTCGCCGATACCCAGGTCATCAGCAATCAGATATACTACATTGGGCTTCTGCGGCGAGTGCTCCGAAGTCTTGTCTTTAGGTTGGCTTCCGCATCCCGCTATCAGGGCTGCACCGGGAATCAGAGACCACAAGGGGGAAAAATGCTTCATAGTTCTTTGACTTTAGATTGTAATTCTGAGGTCAAAGGTAAGAGGTTTTATGGAATCGGGTGTATAAGGAAGTACAAGGGAAGGGAGAAAAAGTACAAACCGTATCATGCGATGGCTTGATGTACAATATTAAGATGTCTCTTCACTGTCTTCCGTACTTTCCTCTCCTCCATTCTCTCCTTTGCGGTAGGCCAGTGGGCTGACATGGTAAATGTCCTTGAAGCATTTGGAGAAATAGCGTGAAGAACTGAAACCGATCCGGTCCGCAATTTCAGTGATATTCAGCTCCGGATTGTTGCGCAGCATCAGAGCGCCTTTCTTCAGGCGGATGGTCAGGATAAAGTCGTTCGGAGTTTGTCCGGTGATAGCCTTCAGCTTGGTGAACAGATTGGTGCGTGCCATTGCCATTTCACGGGCAAAGACGTTGACGTTGAATTCCGTATCGTCCAGATGTTGCTCGATGACTGCCATGGCACGGTCCAGAATCTCCTTGTCTATGGGGTTGGTGGCAAGCATCTGTACAAAGGCTTGCGGCTGCTTGCTGAACTTCTCCTGCAGGAGGATGCGCGAGTTCACGAGGTTGTTGCAGCGCGAAATCAATAGATTGGTGTTGAACGGCTTGGTGATATAGTCATCCGCACCGATGCGCAGTCCCTCGATATTCTGTTCGATGGCAGTACGTGCCGTGAGCAGTACCACGGGAATATGGCAGGTGTTGAAGTCGCTCTTTATCTGTTTGCACAGTTCCGTTCCCGACATGTTGGGCATCACCACGTCGCTGACTACGATATTGGGCATTTCGCTGCGCACCAGTGCAAGTCCTTCCGCTCCGTCGGCCGCAGTCAGCACTTCGTAGAAGGGCTTGAAGATACCTGCCAGCATGTCGCGGATGGAGTCGTTGTCTTCCACTATCAGGATTTTTGCATCCGGGAGTCGTTTGATGGGAGCACTCTCTTCCAGCTCCGCCTTGAGCAGGGCATCGTTTTCCGGTTTGGGAATTTCTATTTGTTGCACACTGTCTGCATTCTTATTTATTTGCTCTTCGTCAAACTGTGCGTTCCCCAATTGCAGGTTTACGATGAAGCTGCTACCTTTGCCCAGTTCGCTTTCCACACGGATGGTGCCGTGATGGAGCTCCACGATACCCTTCGTCAATGCCAGGCCGATACCCGTACCCGTCTTGCTTGCATCCGTAGAGTCCATTTGGTCTATCTGGTAGAAGCGGTCGAATATCTTGTCCACTTCCCGGGCATCTATGCCGCTGCCGGTATCGGTTACGCGGATGACGGCATTGCTGCCTTCGGTCTTGATGCTGAGGGTGATGCTGTCTTCCGCCTTGGTATGCTTGACGGCGTTGGACAGCAGGTTGTTTATCACTTTCTGCATCTGTTTTTGGTCATACCATACTTCGAGGCTGTCTGTTTCCTTCTCGAAGTAGAGGCTGATTTGTTTGGCGCTGGCATATTCCAGGAAAAGCAGATAGTTTTCGTATAGGAAGTTCACGATGTTGTGTGGACTTACCTTTATCTTCATGTGCCCTTGTTCCTGCTTGCGGAAGTCGAGCAGCTCGGTGATGAGTTCCCGTAGCTGTATGCTGTTCTTGTAGATGCCCAGTACCTTGTTATATATGGCAGGCGTGAAGTTCTGGAGTTGCATCAGCGTTTCCACTTGGGCCACGATGAGTGTCAGCGGGGTGCGGAATTCATGGGAAATGTTGGTGAAGAAACGTAGCTTTGACTGGTTCAGGGCCTCTACGTCACGGATGTGCTTCTGTTCGTACTTCAGTGATTCACGCAACTTGATTCTGGACTTGTAGGTACGCACCAGATACCAGAGCAGGATTCCCGTCACTATCAGGTAGATAAGATAGGCAAGGGGAGTCTTGTAGTAGGGAGGCAACACGTGTATGGTCAGGTGGACTTGCGGACAAAGGCTCTCGTCTTTTCCGTTGGGCTTTATAATCAAGTTATAGGTTCCGGCGTTCAGGTTGGTATAGGTGATGTTGTGCAGTCCACGGGCACTGTTCCAGTCGTTGGAGAAGCCTTCCAGCTTATAGATGATGTCGTCTTTGTTGGCGGCTACATAGTTTGAAGTGGCAAACTCTATGCTGAACATGGACTGGTCAGCGTTGAGCGTAATCTCGGGGGTGCAGTACAAGGCTTGCTGCAGGATACCGGTCTCATCTCCCACTTGTATTTCCGTTCCGTTCACAATGAGGCGGGAGAGGATGATTTTGTAGGGTTTCGGCGTGAAGTTCAACTCCATTTCATGGAAGGAAATCATTCCCTGCGTGCCTCCCAGGAATATCTCTCCGTCACGGGTCACGCAAAGGGCATTCTCGTTGACGGCAGTCATCGGGAAACCGTTTTCGGCGCTGTAGTTCAGGAATGCCTTTTGCCGGTAGTCGAAGATGGAGAAGCCCTCGTTGGTGATGAGCAGCAGTTTGCCGCTGGTGGGGGATTCCTCCGTCTCATAGATACAGTCGCTGGAAAGGCCGTTCTTCGCTTGGTCAAAGTTCTCGAAGTCGTTGCTGGCAGGGCGGTATAAATCCAGTCCGCTGCCCGAAGTGGCGAACCACAGATTGCCTTTGCTGTCTTGGGTAATGTTGTTTACATTGTTGTTGCTGATGCTGTGTGGGTCGGCAGTATCATGGCGGTAGTTGGTCAGTTTGCCGGTATCGAAACGGTAGCTGAACACACCTTCGCCCGTGGCTGCAATCCAGAGCGTACCGTTGCTGTCGAAAGTGACATCTGCCACCATCTTGATTTTTTTGCCTTCTTTGCTGTCCTGGAACAGTTGTTGGCATTTCCCGTTGGCAGGGTCGAAGAGGCAGATTCCGTTTTGGGTGGCTATCACCAGGTGGTCTTGGTAAGGCGCGATATCGCGGATGATGTCGGAAGGCAAGGTCTCCGGATTACCTGCTTCCATGCGGTAGTGTGTGAATCGCCCCGAGCGTATGTCCAGTCTGTTCAGTCCGCCCAGATGGGTTCCTATCCAGATGATGTCTTTGGAGGCATCATAATAGAGAGCCTTGATGTTGTTATGGGAAATACTGTTGGGACCGATTTCCGGGCGGAACCATTTGAACTCACGGGTACGGCGGTTGTAATAGTTCAGTCCGCCCCCTTCGGTGCCAATCCACAGATTGCCGTCCTTGTCTTCGATGGTGCGGCCTACAACCGGATTGCTCAGCCCCTTCTTTTCGATGGGCGAATACATATAGCGGCTGTATATCTCGTACTCGGGGTTGAAGTAGTTGACGCCGCCAAAGTAGGTCCCCAGCCACAGCGTTCCTTGGTTGTCCTTTACGATGCACCAGATGGAAGAGTGTGTCAGTCCGTCGCTCTGGGCATCACTGGCAGTGTGGTTCTGGAAGAGTCCCGTACTTTTGTCATACCGGTTCAATCCGTTGAATGTCCCAATCCAGATGTTTCCCAGATTGTCTTCACAGCAGGCTCGCACGAAGTTGGAAGAGATGCTGTAAGGGTTCTTTGCGTCGTATTCAAAGATTTCGATGGTTCCGTCGGTCTTTACATGGTGCAGCCCTTCTTCCCAGCTGCCAATCCATAACTCGCCTTCGCTGTCTTGGTATATGCTGGTGATGTTGCCTTTCAGGATGGGGTGGGTCAGCTCGTTCTTGTCCAGTTGCAGGCGGTATGCTCCGTCGGTGGTCGTTCCAATCCACATTTGTCCTTTGTCCAGATGCATACAGCAGATTTCCAGACTTTTTCCGGGAAGCTGGTAATAGAGGTCAAAGTTCCCGGTCTGCTCGTTATAGCGGTAGATTTCATTCTGTTTTCCGATGAAAAGGGCCTCTTTGTAATATATGCTGTGTACATTTCCTTGCAGCAGGGTGGTGAATCTTTGGGTGGCAAGATTGAACTCGGCTACTCCTTCCGTACAGAGCAGGTAGATTTTTCCGTTACGGTTGCCGGCCATGCGCAGCACGGTGTTGCAGAAAAGGCTGTAAGGGTCGTTCTTCTGCAGCTTGTAAGTTTGTATGTCTTCTCCGTCATAACGGTTCAAGCCTTCTCGGGTTCCAATCCATAAGACACCGTTTTCATCGATGTAAAGGCTGTTCACGGAGAATTGTGACAGACCGTCGTCGGTTGTCAGATGGTTGAAGGTGATGTTCTGCGCCTGCAGGGTTGCAGCAATCATGCTTACTGAAACAAGAAGCAGCCGGATGATAAACGTTCGCACTTTTCGGGTAGTTTTTAAGGTTTCAGTTACAAATATAGGTATATTTTGTACAAGACTTCTTATTTATTAGGCAGTTTTTGCGGCTATGTTTGGATAAATGTATAATTTTGGAAGCGCGCCGAACGATACTTGTCTTTTGATAGATGGCAATCGGCGTATCTTTGTAAACAAATTAATTCATTTATTATCATGAAAGACCTTTTATCTATTGTATCTCATTTTCAAATGCAGGGTACGGTTCGTGAAATCAAGCCTTTAGGCTCAGGCCTGATTAACGATACGTACAAAGTGACCACCGTTGAGGCCGATGCGCCGGACTATGTTCTGCAACGTATCAATCATGCCATTTTCCAGAATGTAGAGATGTTACAGTCTAATATCGAGGCTGTGACCGGGCATATCCGTAAGAAGCTGGAAGAGAAAGGAGAGGCCGATGTCGAGCGTAAAGTGCTTCATTTCATCCCCACGGCCGAAGGGAAAACCTATTGGTATGACGGTGAGAACTACTGGCGTATCATGACTTTTATTCCCCGTGCCAAGACTTACGAGACGGTGAACCCCGAATATTCCTATTATGCGGGAACTGCCTTCGGTAATTTCCAGGCTATGCTTGCCGACATTCCAGATACATTGGGCGAGACAATTCCCGATTTCCACAACATGGAGTTCCGCCTGAAGCAACTCCGTGACGCTGTGGCTGCCGATGCTGCGGGACGTGTGCAGGAGGTGCGGTATTTTCTGGATGAGATAGAAAAACGCGCTGATGAAATGTGTAAGGCAGAACGTCTGTACCGTGAAGGCAAACTGCCCAAACGGGTATGCCACTGTGATACGAAAGTAAACAACATGATGTTCGACGAAGACGGTACGGTGCTTTGTGTCATTGACCTGGATACGGTGATGCCCAGCTTCATCTTCTCCGATTATGGCGATTTCCTTCGCTCAGGTGCCAACACGGGGTTGGAAGACGACAAGAATCTGGATAATGTGAACTTCAATATGGAAATATTCCAGGCATTTACCAAGGGTTATCTGGAATCGGGCAAATCCTTCTTGTTGCCGATAGAGATTGAGAATCTGCCTTATGCGGCTGCCTTGTTCCCATACATGCAGTGCGTACGCTTCCTGGCAGATTATATCAACGGTGATACTTATTATAAAATCCTGTATCCGGAGCACAATCTTGTGCGTACCAAGGCTCAGTTCAAACTGTTGCAGAGCGTGGAGGAGCATACACCGGAGATGAAAAAATTCATTGACTCATGTATCTGAAAAAGTTTTTAATGACGATAGCGGCAGCTCTTTGCATGTTGCCGCTATCTGCAATTAATCCCCAAAATAGTAAAATGAAAGAATTGAATGTAAAGAAAGTAAGTGCGGCCAATATACCGGTAGAGTCGGTTCCGGCTCTTCTGGATGAAGAGAAGGTGGCGTTTCAGCCCGTAAACACAGTGAATTGGGCTGCTTTTCCTTATACTCCCGATGTGGAATTCCGCATAGCGCATACGGAAGATGCCATTCTGCTGCATTTCAAGGTAAGGGAAGCGAGTGTACGCGCAGTTGCAGGCCACGATAACGGTCCGGTTTGGGAAGATGCGTGTGTAGAGTTCTTCTCTGTGCCTGCCGATGACGGAGTGTACTACAATATGGAGTGTAATTGTGCCGGGACTCTGCTTATTGGGGCAGGTGCCGGACGTGGAAACCGCCAGCATGCCCCGCAAGAGGTGCTCGATAAAGTACAGCGTTGGGCTTCTTTGGGACGTGAGGCTTTCGACGAAAGAGTAGGTGAGTGTGCCTGGGAAGTGGCCCTGGTCATCCCTTATTCCGCTTTCTTCCTGCATGACATCACTTCGTTGGATGGAAAGACGCTCCGTGCCAATTTTTATAAATGCGGTGACAAGCTCCAGACTCCCCATTTCCTTTCCTGGAATCCGATAGGTCTGGAGAAGCCGAACTTCCATTGCCCGGAGTTCTTCGGTACCCTGCATTTCGAGTAGTAGTAGAACAAAAAATTACTCAACCTGCCCTCACCACTATCACCGCTTTTCTGAAACTCCCTATTCATCGCCCTTTCAAGGGTGAGTGAGAGCAAATAAAAAGGGTGAGGGCAAATTCTACCCTCACCCTTCCGAGCGTACCCGGTTGCTTCCTGCTTCTTTCCCCGTCTTTTATAGGACAAGACAGACCATTGTCTACAGAAACAGTATAATAAATACCCTTTATATACTTAATCCGTTAGTTCACAACACTGAACACTTTGTTCCAGCATTAGAGAACACTTTGTTTCAGTATAGAAAAACACTTTGTTTTCATATAATGGAACGAACTGTTTTGTTAAGGGAAACAAAGTGTTTTCTATAAGGAAACAAAATGTTTAGTTAAAGGAAACAGTTTGTTTAGCATACTGCCTGGAATGAATATGCATCAAAAAATAGTAAAAGACAATGCAGGAACTATTGTAGAGGAATATAGAAAAAGGCACGAACTACGCAGACTTACAGAAAAGAATTTATTCATCCGTATTGTCTGCGTGATTCGTGCCCGAAGAAGGGTGTTTACTTCACGATTCCTTTGGAATTCTTGATGAAGTTGATGATATTGTGTATCTCGTCACTCATCGGTACTTGGTCTTCAATCTTCTGCAAGGCATCCTGCACGCTGAAGTTTCCCTGGTATACCAGACGGTAGGCATTTACGATATGGCGCAATACACGTTCGCTCACCTGGTGTTTGTGTTGAAGCACAGCAGCGTTGATACCGTGGTATTCCGCCGGATTACCGTTCATGATGATATAGGGCGGCACATCCTTTGATATGCGGCAGCCAGCTTGAATCAGTACCCAACTTCCAATGTGGCAGTATTGGTGCAGAATGACGTTGCTACTCAGAATGGTGCAGTCGTCTATCTGACATTCTCCGGCTACGGTAGTCTTGATACCCAGTACACAATGGTTGCCTATCTGCACGTCGTGGCAGAGGTGTACACCATCCATCAGGTAGTTTTCATTGCCGATGCGGGTGGCGCTTCCTGCATGGGTAGCACGGCTGACAACCACGTTCTCGCGGATGTCGTTATTATCACCGATAATCAGCATGCTGTTCTCTCCCGTATAATGGAAGTCTTGCGGTTCGGCACCCAGAACGGCATTGTGATGCACCTTGTTCCCTTTTCCCATGCGGGTACCGTGCAGAATTTTTGCCCCCGACATAATAATACAGTCATCACCGATTTCCACGTTCCCTTCGATAAATGCAAAGGGCTGGATGGTTACATTCTTGCCGATTTTTGCGGTAGAATCTACATAAGCTAACGGACTTATCATAGTAATTAGCGATTAATGATTAATGATTAGTGATAAATGGTTAGTGATTAGGATTTACTATTTCATTAATCGCTAATCACTAATCACTTATCGCTCATTTTATTCTCTTCCTCCTCCAAGCGCTTGATACAGACTGATGACTGCCTGCATGCTGCTGAAGGTGTCGGATACTTCTGCAAGCTGTGCGCTGAGGTAAGACTGCTCGGCAGACAAGACTTCCAGATAGGTCGACGTGCCTAAGTTAAACAATTCTTTTGTATCTGAGGCAGCTTGGCGGGCAGAATTTACTTGAATAGTGCGTGAAACGGCTTTGTCCTTCTCCATTTGATACAGGTGCAGGGCGTTGCTCACTTCATTTCCGGCATTCAGCAGGGCGGTTTGGAACTGAATCTTAGCCTGCTCCTCTTGTGCCTTGGCTTGTTTCAGACGGGCAATGTTGGCACCGCGATAGAACAAGGGTTGCGTCAGCGAACCGATGGCGGAAGCCAGCAGTTTACCCGGGTTGACGATACCTGCACCGGAGTTATTGGTCCAGCCTCCCGAACCGCTCAATGTAATCTGCGGGTAGAAAGCGGCACGGGCGCTGTTGGTATTATAGTAGCTGGCAGCCAGTGACATCTCGGCAGCTTTCACGTCCGGACGGTTGGATAGCAACTGCAAGGGGATACCTACTGAAAATTCCGTAGGAAGCTGTTGCTCTTCCAGTACACCGCGTGCGATGCTCTGTGCCGGTTGGTGCAACATCAGGCAGAGGGCGTTTTCGGTTTCGCGTATGCTCTGGCGTATGTCGGGCAGTGATGCCATGACTTGAGCGTAGGCAGTGCGGCTCTGCTCTACGGCAGCAGAAGTGGTTCCGTAGATGCCTGCATCTTTCATGGCTTGCACGGTCTCCAGGTTCTTTTTCAGAATCTCGACGGTGCCTTCGGTGATTTGCAGTTGGCGGTCCAGCATCAGCAGGGTGTAGTACATGTTGGCTACGCCGGCGATGACTTGCGTCTGAACGGCTTGTTCGTAGAATTGCGTCTGCTTCAAGCTAACCTTTGCTTGTCGCTTCGGGTTCAGCAGTTGACCGAAGAGGTCGACTTGCCAGCTTGCGGTGACGGGCAGGGAGTAGATTTGTGTAGCCTTTCCCTTGTCCCAGCTGCTGACGGTTCCTTGAGGAGACAAGGCAAGCATCGGAGCATAGGCAAGGCGGGCAGACATCAGTGCGGCTTGTGCTTGTTTCACGTTCAAGGCGGCACTGCGCAGGTCACCGTTGTTGGTGAGTGCTTGCTCGATAAGTGTCTGCAGCTGTGGGTCTGTGAACACTTCTCTCCAAGGCAGATTACCGAAGTTGGCCGTATCTGCGGCTAATGTATCGTTCACGGACGCCGTGTCGCGATACAGTCCGGCAGTTGTCATGTCTTCGGGTCTGTCGTATGATTTGTAGATGTGGCAACTGCTCAATAAAGCAGTTGCGCACATCAGGCATATTATTTTCTTCATAATCGCTAATCGTTAATCACTATTTTGTATATTGTTCAATCTCCGGTTCTGCATCCGAGTTGTCCACATCTTCCCATTCCATCGGCTTGAATTTCTCCTGCAGGTACTGGAATGCCACGAACAGTGCGGGCACTATGAAGATTTGCAGAATCATACCGATTAACATACCGCCGATGGCAGACGTACCCAGCGTACGGTTACCGTTGGCACCCGCACCGGAAGCAAACATCAGCGGGAGCAGACCGACAATCATTGCCAACGACGTCATCAAGATAGGACGCAGACGGGCTGCGGCACCCAATACGGCTGCCCAGGTGATACTCATACCCATTCTGCGGCGTTCGAGGGCAAACTCTACAATCAAGATGGCATTCTTGGCCAACAGACCCATCAACATGATGAGGGCAATCTGCATATAGATGTCATTGGACATCGTACCCAGAATCATTTTCAGTGCCGGGATGCTGCCCAATGCGCCTATACCGCCTACAAAGAGGAAGCTACCCAGCAGACCGAACGGCACGGACAGCAATACGGATAAAGGCAGGATGTAGCTTTCGTACTGGGCACTCAGCAACAGATAAACGAATACGAAGCACAATATGAAGATGAGTCCCGTAGTGCTGCCACTCGTTTCGGCCTCTTCACGCGCCATACCTCCCAACTCATAACCGAAACCGGCAGGCAGGTTTTCCTGCGCCACTTCGGCAATGGCTTGCAGAGCCTGACCGGAAGTGTAGCCTGATGCGGGAGCCACCATCACCTTCATGGAGGTGTAGAGGTTGAAACGGCTGATGACGTCAGGACCATATACTTTCTTGATGGAGATGAACTGCGTGATAGGTGCCATCTCGTTGCCGTTGCGCACCTTGATGCTTTGCAGTGTTTCCATATTCTTGGTAGCATCAGGTTCGGCTTGTACCATTACGCGGTACATCTTACCGAAGCTGTTGAAGTTGGAAGCATACAAACCACCGTAATATCCCTGCAAGGTAGTCAAGATATCATTGGGGCTGATGCCTGCTTTCTTACAAGCGGCAGCATCAATGTCCAGCTGGTATTGCGGGAAGTGGGGGTTGAAGGAGGTCTTGGCGGAGTTGATTTCCGGACGCGCTTCCAGGGCAGCAGTATAGTTGTTCACCACGTCGAAGAAGTGGTTCAAATCACCACCCGTCTTGTCCTGCATGTTCAACTCGATGTCGCTTGAAGCCGAGTAACCCGGAATCATAGGTGGCGCGAAGAACAATACCTGCGCTTCCTTGATAATCTTTTGGGCGCGCATGTACAAGGTGGCGTACACAATCGTGGAGTTCTGCATCGTGGAACGTTCTTCCCAGTTCTTCAGCTTGATGATGAGTGAACCGTAGGAGGGGCCTTGACCGCCCAAGAAGCTATAACCTGAGATAACGGTACGTGACTGTACGGCAGGGTCTGCAGCAACCAAGCTGTCCACACGGTTCAAAATCTCTTGTGCGCGTTCTTGTGAAGTGCCCGGAGGCAGTGTCACAGCGCCCATGATGGTACCGGTGTCTTCGTTGGGCACCATACCGGTCGGGGTTATCTGCATGAATACGCCCAACAGTACAATAGAGCCGATAACCAGTCCTGCCGATATCCAGCGTTTCTGGATGAAGAACAGCACTTGTTTCTTATACTTGCCCAGGATACCGTTGTATGAGTCATTGAAGGATTGTTTGAACTTGTCGGTAGTCATACCTGCCAACGCCAGCACACTGATGATAATCATCAAGCTACACAGAATGGGGTGTTCGCTGAAGCTGAACAGACCGAAAATCATGCCCAGGATAGCTACCGTCACGAAGAGCAGTGTAATGCCGGGACGCATCAACCGGCCTATAGAGTCGGCATAACGTGCAATCATAATTTTGCGCGCTTCCTTGGCGGCAACGCCTACACGCTCTTTCAGACTTTCGTGTCCTCCATTATGAGGTTTCAAGAAGATGGCACACAGCGCAGGACTCAAGGTCAGGGCGTTCAGAGCCGAGAAACCGATGGCAATCGCCATGGTCAAACCGAACTGACGGTAGAAAGTACCTGCCGTACCTCCCATGAAGCTCACGGGAACGAATACGGACATCATCACCAACGTAATGGAGACGATGGCACCACCCAGTTCACTCATGGCGTCGATGGAAGCTGTACGGGCCGATTTGTAGCCCTGGTCCAGCTTGGCATGGACGCCCTCGACGACGACGATGGCATCATCGACCACAATCGCAATGGCAAGCACCATGGCCGAAAGGGTCAGCAAGTTGATACTGAAGCCAATCAGTTTCAATACGAAGAAGGTGGCAATCAACGCCACGGGAATGGCGATGGCGGGAATCAACGTGGAGCGCATATCCTGCAGGAAGATATACACTACGATGAACACCAGGATAAAGGCCTCGATCAATGTCTTGATTACCTCATGTATGGAAGCGAAGAGGAAGTCGTTGGCACTCTGTGCAATGTTTATCTTCAAGCCGGCGGGCAGTTTGCTGGAATAGTCGTCCAGTAGGGCCTCGATATCCGAGATGGTCTGCGTGGCATTACTGCCTGCCATCTGGAAAATGATACAACTCACGGCTTTATGTCCGTTTACCATATTGTTGAATCCGTATGACAGACGGCCCAGTTCCACATTTGCTACATCCTTCAGACGGAGTATTTCACCGTTCTCCAAGGCCTTGATGACAATGTTCTCGAACTCCGTAGTCTGTTGCAGACGTCCTTTGTAGCGCAGGGTATACTGGTAGGTTTGGTTACCGCGCTCACCCAACTGGCCGGGAGCCGCTTCGATGTTCTGTTCGCTCAAGGCGGCAACCACATCGTTGGGGATAAGTTTGTATTGGGCCATTACATCAGGTTTCAGCCAGATACGCATGGAGTAGTCTTGTCCCAATACCATGGCATCGCCCACACCGTTGACACGTTTCACCTCAGGGATAAGGTTGATGTTGGCGTAGTTTTCCAGGAACTCGATGTTGTACTGGTCTTTTTCATCATAGATGGAGAATACCATCAACATGGAAGTCTGGCGTTTACGGGTGGTTACACCGATTTTGGTAACTTCGGCAGGCAGCAAGCCTTGCGCCATGGAAACGCGGTTCTGTACGTTCACCGCTGCCATATCGGGGTCGGTACCTTGCTTGAAGTAGATGGAGATGTCGCCCGAACCGCTGTTGGTGGCGCTCGAACTCATATACATCATATTTTCCACACCGTTAATCTGGTCCTCCAGCGGAGCGATAACGGAGTTAAGCACCGTTTGGGCATTGGCACCTTGGTAAGTCGCACTTACCGATACGGTGGGAGGTGCAATGTCCGGGTATTGGGTGATAGGCAAGGTAGCCAGACCAATAACTCCTAAGATTACTATCAGGATGGAAATTACCGTTGATAGTACCGGACGGTTAATAAATCTATCTAATTTCATTTCATGAACAATTAAGGAATTAAAAATTGAAGAATTTTTTTATTTTTCATTCTTTCATTGAAACGCAGTCTGAATATTGCCTTCTTTCTGGTCTTTTAGGGCCTTCTGGTATTCGGCTTCCTTTTCAGCAGGCGTGATGGGCGTGATGGACTGTCCGTCCTTCAGGTTCTGTACCCCTTCGATAACGATTTTTTCGCCTGCTTTCAAACCTTCCGTCACGTAATAATACTTGCCGTCGTCTAAGCTGAACACTTTAACTTCGGTATTTTTCAGCGTGTTGTCCGGTTGCAGTACGAATACGAACTGCTTGTCCTGGATTTCGGTAGTGGCAGACTGTGGAATCATGATGACATCATGCAGCGGGTTGGGGAATACCACATTGCCGGTGCTTCCACTACGCAGCACGTTGTGCTTGTTGGGGAAGAGGGCACGCATGGTTACCGAACCGGTAGTCTGGTCAATGACTCCGCTGATTGTCTCCACGCGGCCACTGTCGGCATACATGGTTCCGTCGATGAGCTGCAACTGTACATCCGGCATCTTTTCCAGAATTTCCTTGGTGCTACCGCCTTCACGAATCTGTGACAAGAGTTGGCGTTCGGTCATGGAGAAGTAGGCGTACATTTCGGAGATGTCGGCAACGGTAGTCAGCGGGCTGGCTACGGAAGGACTAACCAAGCTACCTACGCGGTAGGGAATGCTACCTACTACACCGTCACTGGGGCTGGTTACACTGGTGTATGACAAGTTGTTCTTGGCATTGACCAATTGGGCATTGGCTTGTGCTAGTTGTGCCTTTGTCTGTGCCAGCTGGTTTTCGGCCATTTGCAAATCGTAGTCACTGATGATGTTTTTCTTGTTCAGTTCACGTTTGTTGTTTACAGTCAGTTCTTGTGTGTTTACGGCAGCTTTGGCTGTTTCAACAGCAGCTTTGGCCGAATTTACGGCTGCCTGATACTGTTGTACGGGGTCGATGCTGAACAACACTTGTCCTTTGCGCACTGTTGCGCCTTCATCCACGTGCAATTTTGTGATGAACCCACTCACCATCGGGCGGATTTCTACATCTTGTTTACCCTTGATAGTAGCAGGGTAGCTGTTTGTCAAGTTGGCAGTGGTGGTCTTTGCCTCAATCACTGCAAATTCGGGAGCTTTACCCGTTCCTTTGTCGCCTTGTCCGCAACTGCTGAGCAGTGCCAGGCAACATGCCAATAATACTAATCTACTCTTCATACTCTTTTTTGTTCTCTGTATAATTTTATATTCTTCTTTTTTTCGATTCTTGAAAGGCGTTTTTGTGTGTAATTCATGATTTAGAAATAAGGCAGGAAAAAGAAAACTGAATACTCCTATTCAGTTTTCGTCTGCAAAAATATTCTTTTCTTAGTATATAAGGTGTGAAACACTTCCTTTTTTAACTATGTTTCATACATAGATGAGAACGAAAGGACATTTTTTGATTAAAATACTGTAAAGCATACCGCTAATTGGCAGATAACCTTTATTTTTGCAGCATGTTAGAACGTAAACGCCATACTAAAATGAAGCCGCTTTTCCGCAGGTTGTTGGGGGGTGTTGCCATAGCTGCCGCACTGTATTCTTGTGCCAGTGTAGGCCGCATTGAAGGAGGACCTTATGATGAGACTCCTCCGCGTTTTATTTCCGGTACTCCCACGCCCGGCGCACTCCATCACAATAAAAATAAACTTTCCATTGAGTTCGACGAATTTATCAAGCTTGACAAGCCGAATGAGAAGATTGTAATATCCCCTCCGCAGGTGCAGCAGCCCGAAATTAAGTCTAATGGGAAGAAGGTGGTCATCACCCTGCAGGATACATTGAAACCCAATACCACTTATACATTCGATTTTGGTGATGCCATCCAGGATAATAATGAGGGGAATCCCTTGGAGAATTTCTTCTATTCTTTCTCTACGGGCGACCGTCTCGACTCTATGGCTGTGGCCGGTACAGTACTGAATGCGGCCAATCTTGAACCGGTGAAAGGAATGCTGGTCGGTCTGCATGCCAATCTGGCCGACTCCGCTTTTACCAAACTTCCTTTTGAGCGGGTGGGGCGTACGGACAGTCGCGGACGCTTCTCTATCCGTGGAGTGGCTCCCGGCAAGTATCGCATTTATGCCTTGCAGGATGCCGACCAGAATTTTGCCTATTCCCAGCCGACGGAAGTGATAGCTTTTAATGACTCTATCATCATTCCTTCCATGGAAGAGCGCATGCGCCAGGATACGACCTGGATAGACTCGCTGACAGTAGATACGATTGTAGAACGTCAATATACCCACTACCTTCCGGATGATGTTCTGCTGCGTGCTTTCAAGGAGCTTTCCTTCTCGCAACGTTTTTTGAAGGCCGAACGGTTGACTCCGGAGAAGTTTTCGCTCTATTTCACTGCTCCGGCAGACACGTTGCCTTTATTGAAAGGATTGAACTTTAATGAGGAAGATGCGTTTGTTATAGAACAGCCTACCGGCCGGAACGATACGATTCATTATTGGATAAAGGATTCTCTGCTCTATAAGCAGGATTCCCTGAAAATGAGTATCACCTATTTGTATACGGATAGCCTGAAACGATTGGTACCCCGTACCGATACTTTGAATGTGCTGGCGAAGTTGACATACGACAAGCAGCAGAAGCAGAAGCAGGAAGCGAAGGAAAAGGAACAGAAAGAGCGTGAGAAGAAAAAGAAGAAGTTGAAGGAAGGTGAGGTGGAAGAGCCCGAGCCGACGGAATTCCTGGCTGTAGATGTGTATGCCCCTTCTGCAATCGATGTATATGATTATCTTACTCTGTCGTTTACGGAGCCGGTGGCAAGCATAGATACCACCGCTTTCCATCTGAAACTGAAAGTGGACTCGTTGTGGCAGGATATCCCGTTCGACTTTATGCGCGACTCTTTGGACTTGAAGCGTTATAATCTGTTTGCCGAATGGGCACCCGGCGAAAGCTATACATTTGAAGTGGATTCTGCTGCCATACGCGGGTTGTACGGGTTGTTCTCCGACAAGATAAAGAAGGACTTCAAGGCCAAGAAGCTGGAAGAGTACGGGCAGATATTCTTTAATGTGCATGGAGCGGACTCTCTGGCTTTTGTGGAACTACTGGACGGTCAGGACAAAGTGCTGCGCACGGTGCCGGTGGTGGATGGGAAAGCCGATTTCTATTTCCTCAATCCGGGCAAATATGGAGCGCGGCTGATAAATGATACGAATGGGAATGGCGTCTGGGATACGGGAAACTATGCCGAGAAGCGCCAGCCTGAAATGGTTTACTATTATCCGATGGTTCTGGAGCTTAAAGCGAACTTTGATTTGACCCAGGAATGGGATATTAAGGCCAAGTCCCTGGATAGGCAGAAGCCGGACGAACTAAAAAAACAAAAACCAGATGAAGACAAGAAAAAGCAAAACAGGAACAAAAATAACCGCAGTGGCAATAGCAGCCGCAACAGTGGTAGAGGCCATAGCTATTAGGCGGAAGCAATTGTTCATTCTATTAATGGTGGGAGCGGTCTGTTTGGGAACCTCCCAGTCTGTTCAGGCCCAATGTACTGCAAAGAATGAAGCTTTCCAGTCGGGCGAGCATGTCATGTACGATTTATATTTCAATTGGAAGTTCATTTGGAAGAAGGTGGGTCTGGCAAGCCTCACTACCAATGCCACGACTTACCATTCCGAGCCTGCATTTCGCTTTAACTTGCTTTGTGTAGGCAGTAAAAAGACCGATTTTTTCTTCAAGATGCGTGATACGTTGACTTGTTATGTCAGCGATAGGTTGGAGCCGCTCTACTTCCGTAAAGCGGCAGAGGAGGGAAGCCGCCATACGGTGGACGAGGCTTGGTTCTCCTACTCGGACGGACTGGCGAATGTAAAGCAGAGACGCACCTGGCACAATCCCGTGCGTGAGGCTCAGGAGATGGAATACAGTGATAGTCGCTGTATCTTCGATATGTTGAGCATTTTGGCGCAGGCGCGCTCTTATGACCCTAAAGACTACAAGGTAGGGCAGAAGATACTCTTTCCCATGGCCACAGGACGCAGGGTGGAAGAGCAGACGTTGATTTACCGCGGCAAGGAGGAGGTCAAGGCGAATAACGACACCGTTTACCGCTGCTTGGTATTCTCTTTCGTAGAGTACAAGAAAGGTAAGGAGAAGGAGGTCATCACCTTCTTCGTATCCGATGATAAGAACCACCTTCCCATTCGCTTGGACATGTATTTGAATTTCGGTTCGGCCAAGGCATTCTTCAAGAGTGTCCGGGGCAACCGCTATCCGATGACGTCTGTGGTAAGGAAAAAGTGATGTTATCCCCTTTTCTAAATACACTGGATTCGAAAGTGGCAATCAGTTTTCCCTCCTGGTTGGTGACGTCGATCTGGTAATATCCGGTGGTGCGGCCGATGTAGCGTTCGCGTGCTTCGGCATACAGTACATCGCCCGGTCCGCTGCTGCGCAGGAAGGTGATATTGGACGAAAGAGAGAAGGCCAATGTTCCGTGGGAGTTGGCTGCTGCTGCCAGTGCCAGGTCGGCAAGGGTGAAGATGGCACCCCCTTGCGTACGGCCTCCCGCATTGAGATGCTCTGCCGTGATAACCAGGCGTGCCTTGCTGTATCCTTCCTTTATTTCTATCAGTTCTACACCTGCATTCGTGGCGAAGCGGTCGTTCTTAAAAAACTCTTGTGCGGTCATGGGGAGTAATGATTAATGTTTAGTGATTAATGATTAATGGGTGGAAAATATGTGCTTCCGGACGCAAAAGTAACGATTTTAGCCATTAATTGAATTATTTAGGCGGGTCAAATCTGTACACTTGCTCTACTTTTGCAGCAGGAAAAATCATAAACTCTTAATAAATAAATCCCTTATTATGAAAACAGTCCTCACTACATTGGGAATCTCCCTCCTTGTATTGGCAGGTTGCGCAGGGCAAAAGCAGGCTGAAAGCAACTTTATCCAAGAAAACATTGATAATGCTGTGGCTCAGGAGACAATTCAGACAGACATTATCGAAAAATCCGGTAAAATCCTTAATCCCCGTACCATTGATAAGGATGGGAACATTGTCTATGTACCTATCGACGATTGGTGTTCCGGCTTCTTCCCCGGTAATATCTGGCATATGTACGAGTTGACCGGTGACCAGAAGTGGCTGCCGCTGGCAGAGAAGTATACCGAGGATTTGGATTCGGTACAATACCTTACCTGGCACCATGATGTGGGCTTTATGATTGGCAGCAGCTACCTGAACGGATACCGTTTTGCGGGTAAGGAGGAGTACAAGCCGGTCATCATACAGACAGCCAAATCATTGTCTACCCGTTTCCGCCCTGCAGCAGGCGTACTTCAGTCATGGGATGCAGACAAGGGGTGGCAGGCTGAACGTGGCTGGAAATGTCCCGTTATCATTGATAATATGATGAACCTCGAACTGCTGTTCGAAGCTTCCAAGCTGTCCGGCGACTCCACTTTCTATAACATAGCCCGGAAGCACGCCGATACGACTATGGCTAACCATTTCCGTGAGGACAACAGCTGCTATCATGTGGTGGATTATGACCCCGAAACCGGTGAAGTCCGTAAGAGACAGACTGCACAAGGCTATGCCGACGAGTCTGCTTGGGCACGTGGACAAGCGTGGGCCTTGTACGGCTATACCATGTGCTATCGCTATACACACGATGCCAAATACCTGGAACAGGCTGAAAAGGTCTACAACTTTATCTTCAACAACAAGAATCTTCCGGAAGACTTGGTTCCCTACTGGGATTTCGATGCTCCCAATATCCCGAATGAACCTCGCGATGCTTCGGCAGCTGCCTGCACGGCGTCCGCCCTTTACGAGCTGAGTACTTATCTGCCGGATAAGGGATACAAGGAAACCGCCGACCGGATTATGGAAAGCCTCGCTTCTCCTTCCTACCGTGCCAAGGTGGGTACCAACGGCAACTTCATCCTGATGCACTCTGTGGGCAGTATTCCTCACGGTGCGGAGATTGATGTACCGCTGAATTATGCCGACTATTACTTCCTGGAAGGATTGATGCGTAAAAGAGACTTGGAAAAATGAAAACTCAATTAAATATTTTGTTAGGTGGTTTAGGTTTGTTCGCCTTGCAGGGCTGTAAAGCCCCGCAGGCGGAACAATCCGTCCAGCCGAATGTCATTTACGTTTTTCCCGACCAATACCGTAATCAGGCGATGGAGTTCTGGGGCCAGGAAGGTTTTCGCGAGAAAGTGAACTTTCGGAATGACCCGGTGCATACCCCACGCTTGAATGATTTTGCCCGGGAGTCGGTGGTATTGACATCTGCCATGAGCAACTGCCCGTTGAGCAGTCCCCACCGTGGTTCTCTGTTGACGGGAATGTATCCTAATAAGAGTGGTATTCCATTGAATTGCAATTCGAGCCGTCCCATCAGCTCCCTGCGTGAGGATGCTGTGTGTGTGAGTGATGTTTTCTGCAATGCCGGATATGACTGTGCCTACTTTGGCAAACTGCATGCCGACTTTCCTACCCCCAACGACCCCGAACGTCCCGGACAGTATGTGGAAGACCGTGTACCTGCATGGGATGCCTATACGCCGAAAGAACGTCGTCATGGGTTCAATTACTGGTATTCTTACGGTACCTTTGACGAACACAAGAATCCGCATTACTGGGATACGGAAGGCCGTCGCCACGACCCGCGCGAGTGGTCACCGTTACACGAATCGGGCAAGGTGGTGTCTTATCTGAAGAACGAGGGGAATGTACGCGACCCGAAGAAACCTTTCTTCATTATGGTAGGCATGAATCCTCCCCATAGTCCGTACCGTTCTTTGGACGACTGTATGGAGGAAGATTTCAATCTCTATAAAAACCAGCCTCTGGACAGCTTGCTCGTCCGTCCGAATGCCGACTCCAAGATGCTCAAGGCAGAGAGTGCACGCTACTACTTTGCTTCTGTGACGGGTGTCGACCGTGCTTTCGGTCAGATACTTGATGCCTTGAAGGAACTCGGGCTGGACAAGAATACCATTGTCGTGTTTGCCTCCGACCATGGAGAGACCATGTGTAGCCAGCATACGGAAGACCCGAAGAATTCCCCGTACTCCGAGTCCATGAACGTTCCTTTCTTGGTGCGTTTTCCCGATAAGATTAAGCCTCGCGTGGACGACTTGATGCTTTCCTCGCCGGACATCATGCCTACCTTGTTGGGGCTTGCCGGTCTTGCCGACTCCATTCCGGCCGAGGTGCAGGGGCGCAACTATGCACCGCTTTTCTTCGATGAAAAGGCGGATATTGTACGTCCCACCGGCGCTCTCTACATCCAGAACCTGGACGGTGAGAAGGATGCGGAAGGCATGGTCCGTTCCTACTTCCCTTCGTCGCGCGGCTTTAAATCGGCGCGCTACACGCTGGCGCTCTACATTGACCGCGAAAACCATAAGCTGGTCAAAAGTTTGTTGTTTGACGATGAAAAGGACCCGTATCAGATGAATAACCTTTCTTTGGAAGAAAACCAAGAAGTCGTAAAAGACCTTTGCGCAGAGATGGGCAAAGTGTTGAAAGAGATTGATGATCCTTGGTATAAGGAAGGTATCTTGAAGGATATGATACCTTATTGATTGGAAATGGGTTATAGATAATCCTCCATAAATTGCTTGAACGTTTTTTGCGACCCGCTTCGACTGATAGTGAACTATTTGTCGGAGCGGGTTGTTTGATTCAGAGTGGAATAAATTACCAATACGTATTAAGTAAATGATGGAGATGAAGTATAGACTATGGGCTTGTTTGTTGTTTTTGCCGATGGTCCTTTGGGCGTCCGGGCGTCCGAAAGTGGCTGTCGTACTCAGTGGGGGTGGCGCCAAAGGGACGGCGCATATCGGTGCTCTGAAAGTAATTGAAGAAGCGGGTATCCCTATAGATTATGTGGTGGGCACTAGTATGGGGGCCATTGTGGGCGGTTTGTATTCTATCGGATATACCCCGCAGCAATTGGACAGTATGGTGAATGCCCAGAACTGGAAATTCTTGCTCTCGGATGCCCCCAATCCTAAGGATGTGTTGCTGGATGACCGGTTGAAGTCGGAGCGCTATGTACTCTCCATTCCGTTTTCTTTGAAATCTGCCGCTGTTTCGGATGCGGGTATCATAAAAGGGAAGAACCTGGCACGTTTGTTCTCCACGTTGACAGAAGGTTACCAGGATTCTGTGGATTTTAGCCGTCTTCCTATTCCATTTGCCTGCGTGTCGGAAAATCTGGTGAATGGCAGCGAAGTAGTGTTCCATGAGGGAATACTGGCCACTGCCATGCGTTCCAGCATGTCCATTCCCGGTGTGTTTGCTCCGGTAGACCTGGATGGAATGGTGTTGGTGGACGGTGGAATGGTGAATAACTATCCGGTAGATGTGGCGCTTGCCATGGGGGCCGACTACATTATCGGGGTGGATGTGCAGAGTCCGCTGCTTAAGGCTTCCGAGCTGAAATCGGTGAAAGACATCTTCGGGCAAATCATCAATCTGCAAGGAGAGAAGAAATACCGTGAGAATCTGCGTAATACCGACGTGTTGATAAAGGTGGATGTCACCGGCTATTCGGCTGCAAGTTTCACCAAAGAGGCCATCGACACTTTGATGGTGCGGGGAGAGCGTGCTGCCATGGACAGTTGGGACGGACTGCTTGCCCTGAAACGGAAGCTGGGACTTGCAGAAGATTATCAGCCTCGCCGCCCGGGACCTTTCCGCTTGCCCGGCGCGGCTGTTGATAGGGAGATTCCCGTTGATTCCCAAATAGCCGCCCCTGCTGTACGGGAGAACAAGCTGAATGTCGGTTTTCGTTTTGATACGGAAGAACTGGCGGCGTTGCAGGCAAATACGGACTTCTATTTCGGCCGGCAGCGGGAGTCGCTGGCCAGCCTCACCGCCCGTCTGGGCAAGCGTACTCTGGCACGACTCGGATATAGTTATCAGTGGGACGGTGGATGGCAGGCAGGACTTGCCTATCAGTTCGACTATAAAGATATGAATATTTATAATGAAGGCAAACGGGCGCTGGATTTGACTTTTACACATCAGCTGGTCCGTATGGGGGCGGCGAAGGACTGGAACAATATCCAGGTCAGTTTGGGCATTGACTTTGATTACTACCACTATCATGATTTGCTGTCGCTCGACCCGTTGGCTTCGGCACTGTTTGAGAATTCGTCCTTATTCAGTTACTTTGCCGGACTTGTGTTCAACAACTTGAATGAGAGGAGCGCCCCTACAAAAGGCATGTCGTGGGCGGTATCCTACCATCTCTATACGGATAACCTCTTCCAGTATAAAGACAACAATCCTATTTCTGTTTTCGATGTCCGTTGGCAGGGATGTTTCTCTCCGTCGAGTAAGCTCACTGTCACTCCTTCGTTTTATGGACGCGTATTGTCCGGAAGCGATAATTATCCTTTTGCCATCATCAATATGGTGGGGGGGACCATACCGGGGCGCTATATGCCACAGCAGATACCGTTTACGGGCATCAACCGTGCGGAACTGTCACAAGCCGCATTGCTGGTTGCAGGGCTGAACCTCAGACAGCGTATCTTGAAAAACCAGTATATATCAGTGATGGGCAGTTATGGGCGAAACTCCGGGAAGTTTCATCAGATTCTTGACTCTTCCGAATCGGTTGATATGGCAGGGGTAGGCATCGGCTATATGTACAAGAGTTTTCTGGGACCAGTGGAGATACAATTGAATTGGTCCAACCAGACGAAGAAAGTAGGGTGGTATGCCGGGTTCGGATTCGTATTCTAACAGGGATGTATCAAAATACACAATCACCATAGGATTATACAGATTTTATTTTTCAGTTAAAAGAACAGAAGAACAAGAGAGAGAAATATGTTCTTTTGTTCTTCTGTCTAAAACTTACCCCAATCTGTATGATTCTGTGGTGAGTTATGATACCTTCGTTATTTATTCAGCTTCCATTCGCTTCCGTCCTTACCGTCCTTAATCTCGAAACCGAGCGCGGTGAGTTCATTGCGGATTTTGTCGGATGTAGCCCAATCTTTGTTGGCTTTTGCCTTTGAACGCTCTTCCAATAGCATGTCCACTACTTTGCCGAAGGCGGCTTCACGCTCTTCGTTGGAGGCGTTGTCTTCTTGTAATCCTAAGATGTCGAAGCAGAAGAGGTGGAAGGTTTCCTTCAATTCTTTCAGGTCTTCGGCTGTGATGGAATCGTTTCCAGCTAGGATATTGTTTACCATCTTGGCGCCGTCGAAGAGGTGGGCGATGACAATCGGTGAGTTCAAGTCATCATTCATGGCTTCGTAACACTTGGCACGCAGGGTTTTCACGTCTATGGTGGAGGTTGCAGCAGGGGTAATCTTGTCCAGTCCATGTACAGCATCCATCAGTCTTGCCAATCCCTTTTCGGCGGCTTGCAGAGCTTCGTTGCTGAAGTCTACCGTACTGCGGTAGTGGGCTTGCAGGGTGAAGAAGCGGATGGTCATTGGGCTGTAGGCTTGCTCCAGCATGGGGTGTGTGCCTTTGAAGAGCTCTTCCAATGTGATGAAGTTACCGTAAGACTTACCCATTTTCTGTCCGTTCACGGTCAGCATGTTGTTGTGCATCCAATAATGTACCATATCTTCCCCTTGGGAAGCTACGGATTGTGCAATCTCGCATTCGTGATGCGGGAAGATAAGGTCCATACCGCCACCATGAATGTCGAAGTGCTCGCCCAAGTATTTCTTTCCCATGGCTGTACATTCGGCGTGCCAGCCGGGGAAGCCGTCGCTCCACGGGGAAGGCCAACGCATGATGTGTTCCGGTTGCGCACATTTCCAGAGGGCAAAGTCTGCGGGGTTGTGCTTCTCGCTCTGTCCGTCCAGTTCGCGGGTGGTGTTGAGAACATCATCCAGGTTGCGTCCGGAGAGCTTGCCGTAGTGATGGTCCTTATTGTATTTTTCTACATCGAAATAAACGGAACCTTCACTTTCGTAGGCATATCCGTTCTTCAATATCTCCTTTACAAGTTCTATCTGTTCGATGATGTGGCCGCTGGCATGTGGCTCGATACTGGGAGACAGCACATTCAATGCATCCATCGCCTTATGATAGCGGTTGATGTAGTACTGTGCCACTTCCATTGGTTCCAGTTGTTCCAGACGGGCTTTTTTCGCAATCTTGTCTTCACCTTCGTCGGCATCGTGCTCCAGATGGCCCACGTCGGTAATGTTGCGGACATAGCGCACCTTGTAGCCGATGTGCGTCAGGTAGCGGAACAGCAGGTCGAAAGTGATGGCAGGGCGTGCATGTCCCAAGTGCGGGTCACCGTACACGGTCGGTCCGCAGACATACATGCCTACATGCGGTGCATGCAGCGGTACGAACAGCTCTTTTTTTCTATTTAAAGTGTTGTAAATGGTCAGTTGATGTTCCATAACAGTTGATTATTAGTTCTTTTAGGAGTACAAAGGTATAATAAATCTGTGAAAATCTATAATGATATTCTGTTTTATAAGAGTAAATGCAACGGATTTCACCTTCGTTTATTACTTTTGTATCCATGAAGTCAGATAAACGTGTATTGCTTGGCATGAGTGGCGGCACGGATAGTTCCGTGGCCGCCATGAGGTTGCAGGAAGCCGGTTATGAGGTGACTGGCGTGACTTTCCGTTTCTATGAGGCAGGAGATGAGACCGGGTATTTGGAAGATGCACGGGCTCTGGCCCTGAAGCTGGGGATGAAACACATTACCTATGATGCACGCGAGCTTTTCCGTTCGCGTATTATCCGCTATTTTGTGGAAGAGTATCTAAGGGGGCGTACTCCCGTTCCTTGCACGGTCTGTAATAATGAGCTGAAGTGGGCGTTGTTGGCTAAAATAGCCGATGAAAAGGGGATTTATTGGATTTCTACCGGACATTATGTGCGTAAAGTCTTGTCCGGAGGAAAGTATTATATAGCTCCTGCTGCAGATAAGGACAAAGACCAGACTTTCTTTCTGTGGGGATTGAAGCAGGACATCCTGCAGCGTATGTTGCTTCCGATGGGAGATATTACGAAAAATGAGGCGCGCTCGTATGCGGCGGAGCGTGGTTTCGGGCAGGTGGCTGCGAAGAAAGACAGTATAGGTGTGTGCTTTTGCCCTTTGGATTACCGTTCCTTTTTGAAGCGTGAGGTTCCTGAAACACTATTACCCGGTAAAGGTAGATTCGTCGATGAAAAGGGGGATTTCTTGGGATGGCATGAGGGCTATCCGTTTTATACCGTAGGGCAACGTAGGGGCTTGGGTATCCATCTGAACAAGGCTGTTTTTGTGAAAGAGACAAGAGTGGAAAGCAATGAAGTCGTTTTAGCTCCGCTCTCTTCCCTCTACAAGCAGGAAATGTGGCTGGGAGAGTGGAACCTGGTGGAGAATAGTCGTGTGCTGGGTGCAAACGAGGTTATTGTGAAGATACGCTACCGTAAGCAGGCAAACCGGTGCAGGGTGACTCTTACGGTGGAAGGTCTGTTACGTGTCCGTCTGATAGAGCCGCTGGAATCCATTGCACCCGGGCAGGCAGCGGCTTTCTATGATAAGGACGGATACTTGTTGGGCGGTGGCATTATTCTTTGAACCTTACATTCGTTTTATAGCTTCTCGAACAAAAGATAGTAAATGTTGTTAATTTTATGAGACGTCTTTTTATGAGAAACTTTTAAAACGAACTGTAATATGAAAAGGATATATATTGTAATGTTGTTTGCTGCTTTAGCAACTATAACTTATGCCCAGACGGATGATAAGGGTTATCAGGAGGGAGCTTGGGTATTGAAAGGAGTGACTGGTCTTAATATGTCACAGACTGCCATGGCCAACTGGTCGGCAGGAGGTGAGAATTCCATTGCTGGAAATGCCTACTTGAATGCATCACTGACACACAAGAAAGGAAACTGGCTCTGGGTCACCAACATGGTGCTGGACTATGGCTTGTCGAAAACCAAATCTCAGGGGATGAGGAAAAGTAGTGATAAAATAGGGCTTTCCACTCAGTTGGGATATTCTACAGACAACGTCTGGTTCTATACACTGATGGGTGATTTGAATACCCAGTTTGCCAAAGGATATGACTATCCCGACAAAGAGCACCAGATTTCCAATTTCTTTGCTCCTGCCTATTCGAATATCGCCCTGGGTATGGAATGGAGGCCTAAGAGTAACTATTCTCTACTGCTTTCACCCGTTTCCACCAAGATGACTTTCGTGACTGATGACTATCTTTCCGATTTGGGCGCTTTTGGTGTAGACCCGGGTGACCACTTCAAGATAGAGGGTGGCGCTTTTGTGAAAGCCCGTGCTGAATTGCCCGTGATGGAGAATGTGAATCTGATTACTACGGCTGATTTCTTTACTCCTTACAGCAAAGATTTTGGAAACATAGATGTGAATTGGGATGTACTTATCAGCATGAAAATCAATAAAGTATTGTCGGCTACCATCAATACAACTCTGAAGTATGACAATGATGTGAAAACGTTTGATGACAATGGAGTGAAGAAGGGCGCCAAGGTGCAGTTTAAGGAAGTGCTGGGAATTGGGCTGGCATATAATTTCTAATCCTTGAGGCTGATTGTTGAAATGAAAAAGTAAAGTCAAAACGTACTGACTGATTTGTAAAACGCGGATTACGCAGATTACATGGATTTATTAATTTATCCGCGTAATTTGCGTAATCCGCGCTTGATTTTTATGATATAGTAATTTACCGGTTCAGTTCCAGCATTTCCTCTATATACTCCCTCGTGTTGCTGAGCCGGGGCACCTTATGCTGTCCGCCGAGTTTCCCCTTGCTATCCAGCCAGTTATGGAAGAGGTTGGGACGGGCGACGATGATTTCCAGCGGTTGCAGCGCCAGGTTATTCTGCCTTTTAGCTTCATAGTCGGAGTTCACCTCTTTCAGGGTGTCGTCCAATACTTTGGCGAACTTCTCCAGGCTGTCCGGCATTTGTGCAAACTCTATCAGCCACTGGTGGCGGCATTTGGCATGCTTGTCCATAAACACGGGAGCAGCAGAGTAATCTACTACTTGTGCACCGGTCTCGGCACATGCCCTGGCAAGTCCTCTTTCCGCGTTATCCACAATCAGTTCTTCGCCGAACGCGTTGATAAAGTGCTTGGTACGTCCGGTGATGACGAACTTATAGGGGTTCTTCGATGTGAACTTCACCGTATCTCCAATCATATATCGCCACAAACCGGCAGAAGTGGAGATTACCATGGCGTAGTTTTTGTTCAGCTCCACCTCCTCGAGGCAGAAGGTACGCGGATTCTCCTTGCCTACATCTTCAAGCGGGATGAACTCGTAGAAGATACCGTAGTCAATCATCAGCAACATGGCAGGGTCGGCAGGGTCGTTCTGCGTGCCGAAGTAGCCTTCGGAGGCGTTATAAGTCTCTACATAATGCATCTTGCTGCTGCGGATCACGTCTTTGTATTGCTCGCGGTAGGGAGTGAAGGCAACGCCGCCGTGGAAGAATACCTCCAGGTTGGGCCATATCTCCTCAAGGCTCTGCTTTCCCGTCTTTTCCAGTATATGTTTGATGAGTACAAGCATCCAGGACGGTACACCGGAAAGGTTGCTTACATTTGCATGGATGGTTTCGCGGGCAATGGCCTCCATTTTGGGCTCGAAGTGCTCCATCAAGGCTGTCTGCTTGCTGGGTACGCGGACAAAGTTTACCAGCGGGTTGATATTTTCTATGAGGATGGCGGAGAGGTCGCCTACAAGACTGTGGTTGGTGTTCAGGTTGGGAGCGTGGCTGCCTCCAAGGATAAGCCCTTTACCGGAAAAGAAACGGCTTTCGGGATTCTGTCCCAGATAGATGGCAACGGCATCCCGGCCTCCCTTGTAATGCGTGTCGTGCAAGGACTCCCGGCTGACGGGCAGGAACTTGCTCTTGTCGTTGGTGGTACCCGATGATTTGGCAAACCAACGTATTTCCGAAGGCCAAAGCAGATTTTGCTCACCGGCACGCAGGCGGGTTACATAAGGTTTTACTTCTTCATAAGTTTGTATGGGAAGGCGCTTCTTGAAATCTTCATAAGTACGGATAGAGGCATAGTCATGCTTCTTTCCCCATTCCGTGTTTGCCGCTGTCCGGACGAGGCGCTGCAGTACAAGCTGTTGCAATTCACCGGCATGGCTGGTGTATTGTTCGATTTCTTTCAGACGGGGAGCAAAATATACCTTATTCAGAAACTTTGTAATATTCATCGTTCTTTGTGAAATCTTATTTTAAACCGCAAAAATAATCTTATTTATCGGCATCTCTATCTTTTTTCTCTTTTTTTTCTATCTTTACGGACCTATAGAACAATAATTCAAACAAAAATATCATGAGAATAGGTATTTTGACTTCAGGAGGCGACTGTCCCGGCATCAACGCTACCATTCGCGGTGTATGTAAAACAGCTATCAACCATTATGGAATGGAAGTAATTGGCATTCACAGCGGTTTTCAGGGGCTGCTGACCAAGGATGTGGAGTCGTTTACCGAAAAATCCTTATCCGGTTTGCTGAACTTGGGAGGTACGATGCTCGGTACTTCGCGCGAGAAGCCCTTTAAGAAGAACGGCGTGATGTCCGGCGTGGACAAACCGGCACTGATAGCGCGGAATATCGAAGAGATGGGGCTTGATTGTGTAGTCTGTATCGGCGGGAACGGTACGCAGAAGACAGCCGCCAAACTCTCTGCTATGGGGCTGAACATTGTGTCTGTACCTAAAACCATAGACAACGATATTTGGGGAACTGATTTCTCCTTCGGATTCGATTCTGCCGTCAGCATTGCTACGGATGCCATCGACCGGTTGCACAGCACGGCCAGCTCGCACAAGCGGGTGATGGTGATTGAGGTGATGGGGCACAAGGCAGGTTGGATAGCCTTATACTCCGGTATGGCAGGCGGTGGTGACGTGATTCTGATTCCGGAGATTCCCTATAATATCCACCGTATCGGAGAAACGATTCTGAATCGGCTGAAGAAAGGAAAGCCTTACTCCATCGTGGTGGTAGCCGAAGGTATACAGACGGACGGGCGGAAGCGTGCCGCCGAGTATATAGCTCAGGAGATAGAGTATGAGACGGGTATCGAGACCCGTGAGACTGTGTTGGGTTATATTCAGCGGGGCGGCTCACCCACACCTTTTGACCGTAACCTTTCCACACGTATGGGTGGACATGCCACGGAACTGATTGCCAACGGGCAGTTCGGGCGGATGATTACCTTGAAGGGGAATGAAATAGCTTCTGCACCGCTGGAGGAGATTGCGGGCAAGTTGAAGCTGGTGACGGAAGACAATGACTTAGTTGTCCAGGGACGTCGGATGGGAATCTGTTTCGGCTAATTTTTCTTGTGGGGATTCTTCAACAGCTTCTGCCATGGGATTTTCTTCTGTGGAGGTTTCTGTTGCATGGTTTCGCTCCTTGGCTGCCTGGACTTCCTCCTTGAAAGCGGCATCCTTAATTTTTTTCAATGCCATCTGTGCCGCATTTTGTTGCGACTCCTTCTTGGAATAACCGGTGCCGGTACCTGCCGATATCCCTTCGATGCGGACTTCGGTGTGGAACATCGGATTGTATTCTTCGTCGAGAAACTGCTCGATAAGCTCGAATGACACCTCCATTTTGTTCTTCTGGCTCCATTCGATGAGTTTTGACTTGAAGTTGACCTCTTTGCGAGACATCTTGTCGAGGTCGATATAGTTTTTGAAAATCTTCTCTTCCATGAACTGCTTGCAGCGGTCGTAGCCCTGGTCCAGATAAATGGCGCCGATGAAGGCTTCGAATGCATTGCCGTACATGTAGCTGTTGTGGGATGAGGAGCGGGTGGAGTATTTCACCAGTTTGTCCAGTCCGATTTCCACGGCCAGTTTGTTGAGTGTTTCCCGCTGTACAATTTTGGAACGGGTATTGGTAAGGAAACCTTCGCGGCGTCCTTCGAAATGGCGGTAGACAATATCTCCTACAATGGCGTCGAGGATAGCATCGCCCAAGAATTCCAGCCGTTCGTTGTTGATGGGACGTCCTTTTTCGGAGCGCATGGAGATGGATTTATGCAGCAAAGCCTGCTGATAGACCTTGATGTCACGTGGAAAGAAGCCGAGAATTCTGTAAAAACAAAAATAAGACTCTCTATCCTTGCGGAACAAGAGCCTTATTTTATCTATTTGGTTACGTAACACGACCTTATTATTCTGCGTATTTCTTGAAAATGACACACGCATTATGACCACCGAATCCAAAAGTATTGGACAAAGCTACGTTCACTTCGCGCTTTTGTGCTTTGTTGAACGTGAAGTTCAGGTCATAGTCGATGTTTTCGTCGTTATCACCCTCTTCGTGGTTGATGGTCGGAGGAACAATGCCATTCTTGATGGCGAGGATGCTTGCAATGGATTCTACCGCACCGGCAGCGCCCAGCAAGTGGCCGGTCATGGATTTTGTCGAACTGATGTTCAACTCATACGCATGCTGTCCGAATACCTCTTTGATTGCTTTTGCTTCCGAAATATCACCTACGGGAGTAGATGTACCGTGAACATTGATATAATCTACTTCTTCGGGTTTCATTTCTGCATCTTCCAACGCATTCAGCATCACTAACTTGGCTCCCAAACCTTCGGGGTGAGAGGCTGTCAGGTGATGAGCGTCGGCAGACATTCCTACGCCGGCAACTTCCGCATAGATTTTGGCACCGCGTGCCTTGGCGTGTTCCAGTTCCTCGAGAACGAGACAACCGCCACCTTCACCCATGATGAATCCGTCACGGCTTGCGCTGAACGGACGGGATGCAGTTTCGGGAGAATCATTGCGGGTTGACAATGCATGCATGGCATTGAAACCACCTACACCGCAAGCGGCGATGGCAGCTTCCGAACCACCGGACACGATAACATTTGCCTTACCCAAACGGATGAGGTTAAACGCATCGGCAATAGCATTTGTGGAAGTGGCACATGCAGAACAAGTTGCGTAGTTGGGACCATGGAAACCATACATGATGGAAATTTGTCCGGCAGCAATGTCCGAAATCATCTTGGGGATGAAGAACGGATTGAATTTGGGGCCGTTTTCCTTACCGGTCAGGGCATAGTTGCCCGCCTCTTCTTCGAATGTACGGATGCCACCGATACCGGCGCCGAAGATGACACCGATTCTGTTTAAATCCTCATTTTCGACGTCAAGCCCAGAGTCACCTACCGCTTCTTTGGCTACTGCAATGGCATATTGTGTGTACAAGTCCATCTTGCGGGCCTCTTTGCGGTCTATATATTTGGTAGCATCGAAGCCTTTTACTTCGCATGCAAACTGAGTCTTGAAAAGCGATGCATCGAAATGAGTAATAGGTCCTGCTCCACTAACCCCATTCACAAGATTTTCCCAGAATTCGGGAACACTGTTGCCAATGGGAGTAATGGCGCCGAGACCTGTTACTACAACTCTTTTTAATTCCATGTTATAAACGAATGGATAAGATTACTTAGCGTGTTCTTCGATGTAAGATACAGCATCACCTACAGTACCAATCTTTTCAGCCTGGTCATCGGGAATAGAGATACCGAATTCCTTTTCGAATTCCATGATAAGTTCTACAGTGTCAAGAGAATCAGCTCCCAGGTCGTTAGTGAAGCTAGCTTCGTTAGTAACTTCTGATTCTTCTACGCCTAATTTATCGACGATAATCGCTTTCACTCTTGATGCAATTTCAGACATAACTTTAAGTTTTTAATTAATAATTAGTTTTATTTCTTTAAATTTGCGGTGCAAAGGAATGAATATTTATCATTCCTCGCAAATATTTGATGAATTAAATGCACCTTTTTGCACATTTTTCACGGTTTTGTGCAGTAATTGGAGGGATTATGGGAAAAAATATCGCAGTTTTAGCGTCGGGAAGTGGTACGAATGCCGAGAATATCATCCGTTATTTCCGGGAAAAAGGTTCGGCATGTGTGGCTCTGGTTTTGACTAACCGGCAGAATGCGTTTGTTTTAGAGCGTGCCAAGGGGCTGGGAGTGCCTTGTGTCTGGTTTGCCAAGAGCGATTGGGAAAGTGGAGAGCTTGTTTTGTCGACGCTTCGAGAGCATGATATTGATTTTGTGGTATTGGCAGGATTCCTGGCACGTGTGCCGGACAATATTCTGCATGCTTATCCCAATAAAATGATAAATATACATCCTTCGTTGCTGCCCAAGTTCGGTGGAAAGGGAATGTACGGCGACCGTGTGCACGAGGCAGTGATTGCTTCCGGCGAAAAGGAAAGCGGTATTACCATCCATTATACGAATGAGCATTATGACGAAGGCGGCATTATCTGCCAGCAGAAATGCCCCGTATTGCCGGGCGATACGCCGGAGGAGCTGGCGCAACGCATCCACCGGCTGGAGTATGAATACTATCCGAAGGTGATAGAGGAGTTGGTGGAAGGCCTCTCTCCCAGTTATTTATAGAATCGGTTAAGGGAGAGGATGGCCTCGTTCAGCTTACGGTTGTCTATCTTGTAGTTTTCCAGGGGATTCAATGCACTGTCGCTGATTTCTATATATCCGGAAGGGTGTTTTTCCAGAATAGTATGATTTTCTACGATAAAGGCATAATTGAGATTGTCGCCCACGATATGCCAGTTCCGTGGACAAGTATCGGTTATTAAATGCCCCATACTGTAATCGGAAGGCGGATTGGTTACACCCAGCACTTTATTCATTAGGGTTGGTGCAAAATCATAGTGCGTGGTACGGTGATGGTAGGTATGTGGCTGTTCTCCCGGTTCATATAATAGGAAGGGGATATGTGTTTGTACCGGTGAATAATTACTGCCGTGGCCCCAATAATTTTTATGATTCTCATTGAATTCTTGTCCATGGTCTCCGGTAATGATGACCAGGGTATTGTCTAGCAGTTTCTTTTCCTCAAGTTTGTGGAGGACGCATCCCACCAGTGAGTCGGCTTCCGCCACGCAGTTGTAGTAGAGGTTCAGGAAAGGAGTAGGGTCTATGTCGTTGTTCAGTTTCATATAGTCGGCGAACTCCCAGGACGGTTGGAAACGATAAAGCTTGTCCTTCGGCACTTCATATCCGTGTGCCAAATCATAGAAGAGAAAGGAAAAGAAAGGTTTTGTACCGCTGCCCAGCGTATCGAGTGCTTGCAGATAATCTGCTGTAATACGGCAGTCGCGGTCATAAACGGTTTTTCCTTCGGTATGGGTACGCAAGTCGGGTACCTTTGAGAAAAGTATTTTGGCAAATGGCGGGTTGACGATTGTAGCACTGGGATAAATACCTATCTGATAATTCTGCTTCAATAGTTCTTCTATGAGCAGGGGCTGTATGCCCGATACCTCAAAATCAGTCCAGTAGATGGATGAGAGACTGAAGAAAAGCCCGAAGATACTTCCACGTGTGCCATTGCTGCTGCTTAGATGGGAGGTGAATCTGCTGCAACTGTCGGCAAAGTGGCTGATATGAGGTGTAATGTCCTGGTTAAAGGCGCGGTAGTTCCATGAGTCTATGGCTATCAGCACTACATTCTTGGGGTTGGAATGGACTTCGTATTTCAAAGAATCTATCGGATAGTTGAGGTCAGCAGACTGCTTTTTGTTGTTGAAGTTCATTTTAATGACATCCTTGGATGAGACCACTCCTAACTTCATCATCAGGCGGGTTGCCGTAAGCGGGAAGTAATAGGGCAGGCAGGGGGCGCTGCGAATCACTGAAGTCTTTTGCGCTACAGCGGCATAGGCATGATAAAAGTTAGAGAATAGTGCAAACAAAATCAGAGTGGCAAGTACAGGACGGAAGCCACAGCGGTGAAAGCGGGTATAACAATGGCCTGCAAGTATTCTTAGCAAAGTATTGGCGGCAAATATACCCACTAATACTCCTGCAATCTTCAGATAAAGCCAGAAGCTGAATGTGAAAATCTCACTGTTGCCCTCTCCAACCAGGAGATTCAGTACAAAACCATTGATATGGAACTTGTAAAGACTGTACACACTGCCGTCTATGTAAGCAAGTATATTGAGTAATGATACAAGAATAATGTGTGTGATGGCGGCGGCTTGATGGCGCCGGACGGTAATGGCTACGATTAAGGATATGATGTAAGGAATAAGTGCCCACAAGGCGGCATGTGAGCAAGCGGCCGTTATATAAAACATCCAGCCTCCCACGTCCATCATGGCGAGCCGGGGACTGTGAATCAGATAAAACAGAAATTGTATGGCAATCGTCAGAGTTGAAATTGCATAAAAAATAAATCCTTCACTGAGTGATTTCTCTAACTGTATTTTTTGCATTGATATTGTAATGTTTTGCCTATAGTTTCCTCTGATTCGGCATTGATAGTAAAGGCGTGAGGAGCTTATATAGTGACGTCTTTTGTATTATCGGGCTGTATCTCTAAATGTATGTGCTACTTTGGGATATAAGTGTAAGCATCTTTTTCTCTTCGTAGCGGGTAGTCTCCCCGCAATTTTTCAAATTGTTCGGGATGTGTTTTCAGTGTTTCGCTGTCCCTTCTCGGGTCATACATTTGCAGATATGCTTCTGCCAGGCTGTCGGCGGTAATAATCGGGTTCCGGGGTTGGGGGGGAGCGATGCGGTAGTCGGCTTTGATGTGAAAGAAACGGCAAAGGGCATCCAGGGACATACGGGTGGCATTGGCTTTTCCGTCGGCTGAATAACCGGCTATATGGGGAGTTCCAAGGAACACTCTATTTAATAAGGTAAGATTGATATCAGGCTCGTTCTCCCATACATCAATGATGGCATCGGAAATCAGTCCGTCTTCTAAGGCATTCAGGAGCGCATTGGTTTCAATCACCTCTCCACGTGAGGTATTGATAATGACGGGACAGCGTTTTAATGACCGGAAGAAAGTATGGTCTGCCAAATGGAATGTTTTGTATGGCCCTTCCTTATATAAAGGTACGTGGAAGGTGAGGATATCACATTCTGCTGCGAGTGCTTGCAAGGAACTGAAATCTCTCTCTCCTTCCTTGTCTTGCCGGGGCAGGTCATTCTTCAGGACACGCATGCCTAGTTCTTGCCCTACTTGGGCTATTTTGCTACCCACATTGCCTACGCCGATGATGCCTAATGTCAATTCGGACAGTTGTACTCCTTTGAGTTGTTGCAATAATAGTAAGGCTGATTGCACGTATTGGGCTACGGATGCTGAATTGCATCCGGGGGCATTGGTCCAAGCGATGCCTGCTTCACGGCAATATTCCGTATCTATATGGTCGAAGCCTATGGTGGCGGTAGCAATGAAGCGGACTTTACTGCCTTCCAGCAATTCCTTGTTGCAGCGGGTGCGGGTACGTATAATCAGTGCATCGGCATCTTTTACCAACTCCGGAGTGAAGTCTCTGCCGGGAGTATAAATCACGCTGTCGGCTATTTTTTCGATGGCTTCTTTAATGAAAGGTATTTTGTTGTCAACAATGACTCTCATAATGCTGCTGTTCTTTTCGACGATTTTCCATCGTGCGAAGATACGACTAATCCGTCAAAGTGGCTAAGTAATGCCCGGAAAATAATTTGACTCTTTCCGTTTTTAAGTTTGCATTTCTGCCCTCACCGCTCTCACTCTTTTCTTCAACTTCCCTATTCAACGGCATTGCAGGGGTGGGTGAGAGCAATCGAAAAGGGTGAGGGTAAATTTTGCTCTCACCCGTGTTTTCTTCCGTTCCGCATCCTTCTTTCTTCTGTTGCATCCTTTTCATTCTTTCGTTTTACTTTTGGATTCTTCAGCAGCCCACGTTAGTGAGCCGTGATGTTCACTTGAGTGAACTAAACAGCTCACTAGTGTGGTTGAATTGGTTCATAACAGTGGGCCGATGATGAATAAAGTAGTTTTCGGGAAGGAGATAAGGTGTTTGAAGGATAAAACAATGGGCCAGTACGGATTGAACAATGGGGATGTGCCCGATTCCGTACTTGGTTTTTGTAACAGACAGCAAGTGATTGCTCATCTCTATCTTATGTTTTATAGGTGAATTTGTGTTTTTGTCAAAAAAGGAAAGCGAAATAGACTGCTATATGAGGATTATCTTGTACATTTGCAGCTGAAACTTTTTAGAGATGAGAATAGGATACGACGGAAAACGGGCTGTGCAGAATTTTACGGGATTGGGCAATTACAGCCGGTATGTGGTGCAGTCATTGTCAGCCTTTGCTCCGGAAAACGAGTATTGGTTGTATGCTCCGGTACACCGTGAAAATCAGCAACTCTCGTCGATGGTGGCCGAAAGCCGGGGAACGGTATCGGTACATTATCCATCTTATTGGCTCTGGAGAGGAATGACTTCGTTGTGGCGCGTGGGAGGTATACGCAGGACTTTGAAACGGGACAACATACGGCTGTTCCACGGATTGAGTAACG
The DNA here is from genome assembly GCF_025147485.1 of Bacteroides uniformis. Lineage (NCBI taxonomy): Bacteria > Pseudomonadati > Bacteroidota > Bacteroidia > Bacteroidales > Bacteroidaceae > Bacteroides > Bacteroides uniformis. The sequence continues at coordinate 1,500,691 of NZ_CP102263.1, forward strand.
AACTTCCCCTGACCATCCATCGGGTACGGGAAGTAAAGAGTGTGGTGACTGTTCACGACCTTATTTTCCTGAGACTTTCACATTGTTTTTCGTTGGTCGACCGCTTGATTTATAACTACAAATGCCGCTATGCATGCAAGCATGCAGACCACATCATTGCTGTGAGTGAGTGTACCAAGCGTGACATCATACATTATTATGGAATTCCTGCGGATAAAATTTCCGTTATTTACCAAGGGTGTAGTTCTCTGTATGCCTGTCGTGTCGGTAAGGATAAGCGCAAGGAGGTGATGCGGAGTTATCGGTTGCCCGAACGCTATATCTTGTCGGTGGGCACCATTGAGGAGCGTAAAAATGCGCTGGCCATTGTGAAGGCTTTGGAGTATCTGCCCGATGAACTGCATTTTGTTCTGGTAGGGAGACCCACAGCCTATATCCATCAGCTGAAAGAGTTTATGACAAAAGCCGGATTGCAAGACAGAGTACATTTTCTGCATGGTATCCCTTCGGACGATTTACCTGCCATTTATCAGTCGGCCGAGACTTTTGTATACCCATCCGTTTACGAAGGTTTTGGCATCCCTATTCTTGAGGCTTTGCATTCCGGCATTCCGGTGGTAGCAGCAACCGGCTCTTGTCTTGAAGAAGCGGGGGGGGAGCATTCATTGTATGTGCGTCCCTATGATGTGGAGGGATTGGCGGCAGCGATTGCCCGTACACAAGAGCCTTCTTTGCGTGCCACCATGATTGAGGAGGGGCTGAAGTGGGCACAGCGTTTCACGGAGGAGCAGATGGCGCGTGAGACGATGGAGTGTTATCGGAAAGTATTAACAAAAGAAACCTAAGATATGAATTATTTGGACCGCAATGAGTTTAACTACGCACCTTCGCAAGAGGTGGTGGAGGCTCTGAAGAATTTTGATATAAACAAACTCTGTTTCTATACCCGTATCTACGACGAAGGCAAGAAGAGTATTCTGTCTGTTTATCTATCTGAATCTTACGGAATTGATGAACCGCAGGTACTGTTGGGTTATGGTGGAGAAGATATATTGAAACAAGCAGTCCACTATTTCCTGACCCAAGAGGATGGGAACAAGACGATGCTCATTCCTAAATTCTCGTGGTGGTACTATAAATCCATTGCTGATGAAGTGGACGGGCATACGTTGCAGTATCCATTGTATGAGGATGGCAATACCTTTAAATATGATTTCGCTGCCATGAAAGAGATGGTACAGCGTGAGAATCCCAAGGTCTTATTAATCGCTTCGCCCAATAATCCCACCGGTAACGGTCTGACCCCCGCAGAATTGGACGCTTTGTTGGCTGAGTTGCCCGTAACAACCATCGTTTTGGTGGACGAAGCCTATGCCTCTTTCGTATCTACTGATACGGACTATATTAAAATGCTGGTTGATAAATATCCCAACCTGATTATTTCACGCACGCTTTCCAAGTTCTACGGATTGCCCGGATTGCGCATGGGGTTTGGGTTTATGAGTAAGGAGTTGGCCAGCTTTGGCAAATACAGCAACAAATATCTGGGTTATAACCGTATCTCTGAGGATATTGCTATTGCCGCACTGAAATCGGATGCGCATTACCGGAATATAGCACGGCTGATGAATGAGAGTCGCGCCTGCTTTGAAGCGGAGATAGGGACGTTGCCTGGTTTCAAGGTATATGAGTCGGTGGCGAACTTTGTCCTTATAAAATATCCGATTGTCTTGAAAGAACGCTTACAGAAAGCTTTTGCCGACGAGGATTATAAGGTGAAGTTCATGAATGAACCAGACATCAATACCCATTTGCGTATTACCTTGGGGCGTCCTGAACAGAACCGTATTGTCATTGACACCATTAAAAAAATTGCATTACAATGAAAGCGGTTATATTGGCTGCAGGGATAGCTTCGCGTTTGCGTCCGTTGACTGATACCACTCCAAAATGTCTGTTGAAAGTTGGAGAGCGTTGTTTGCTGCAAAGAGCCTTTGATGCATTGCTGCAGAATGGCTTTCGGGAGTTTGTCATTGTCACCGGTTATAGACAGCAGCAGATTGTGAACTTTCTGGAAGCTCATTATCCGGCATTGGAGGTTACGTTTATCTATAATGAGAAATATGCTTCTACCAATAATATCTACTCTTTATGGCTTACACGGCCTTATGTAGATAAAGAGGACATTCTGTTGCTGGACAGCGATATCCTTTTTGACCCGCAGATTGTAGCCAAGTTGCTTGGATATGGTCAAGCGGATGCGTTGGCTCTGAACCATCATACATTGGGGGAAGAGGAAATCAAGGTAATAGCGGACAATGATGGCAAGGTGTTGGAAATCAGTAAGACGTGCTCCATATCCCGAGCTATTGGCGAGTCTATTGGCATCGAGAAGATGTCTGCCGCTTATACAGAAGCGCTTTTCCGGGAATTGGAGGTTATGATTACCAAAGAAGGTTTGGATAATATCTTCTATGAACGTGCTTTTGAGCGTCTCATACCGCAAGGACACTCTTTCTATGCGCTTGACACTACCGAATATTTTTCTGTGGAGCTTGATACGGTGAATGACTTTGAACAAGCACAGCGGTTGATTCCTTCACAACTTTATTAATTAATGGGCTGATTTTTATGGCAGATTATGATATACGTCCTTTGCAGCTTCGTATTTTGAAGATATTGCTTGCTGTGGATAAAGTTTGTAAAGAACATGGTTTGCGCTATTATATAATGGCCGGTACTATGCTTGGTGCAGTCCGTCATAAGGGATTTATCCCTTGGGACGATGATTTGGATATCGGTATGCCGAGGGCTGATTATGATTTGTTGATGTCTCATTCCAAGGAGTGGCTTCCCCAGCCTTATGAGGCTGTCTGCGCAGAAAATGATCCGAATTATCCATTACCTTTTGCCAAGATACAAGATGCGGATACGACTCTTATCGAGCGTATGCATTTGAAATACTTGGGAGGTATCTACTTGGACGTATTTCCATTGGACGGTGTACCGCAAAGCAACCTGAAACAGAGGATTCATTTTGCCCGGTATGAATTTTACAAGCGGGTGCTCTATTTTATCTACCGCGACCCTTATAAGCATGGGAAAGGTCCCGGCTCATGGTTGCCGCTGCTGTGCCGGAGACTTTTTACTACTGCCGGCGTACAGAGGAGTATCAGAAATGTGATGACCACCTATGACTTTGACAAGTCTTCTTTAGTCTGTGATTATGACGACGGTATGCGCGGTATTATGCCCAAGGCAGAGCTGGGAGCTCCGACTCCCGTTTCGTTTGAGGGCGAAACAGTGTGGGGAGTACAAGATTATGACGCCTATCTGACCCGAAAATATGGAGACTACATGGTTATACCGAAACAAAGCGGGCAGAGACAGCATAATTTCCACTATTTGGATTTGGATAAGCCCTATTCTTCACAAGAAAGTTCCAATTCTATTTTATAATTTTGCTCTTTTAGGGAAATGTTAGACAAATGTTTTTTTCCAAAATTTCCATAAGGGACCGAAATCTTTGGTTAATAAATAAAATATGGCTTTTAGGCGGCCGCGTATTAGGCTTATTTTGAATCTATTTCCTGTTTTGAAAGTTCCTATCTTTTGGGATTTGAAATCTTTTCCTTTGTAAGTGAAAACTTTGCGGAATGTGGATGAAGTCATGCCCCATTTTAATAGAAATTGCATTTGACCACAATTCTTGCGTATGCGGGTAGTTGATTTTGTTTCAAAATGATAGATGCGACTGGCTTGTAGCCCTTTCATGAATCTGACTCCACACATATATAATTTTGCGGTGAAATCTGGGTCGCTGTACATTCCGGGTGAGTATTCTATACTATAACCGCCTACTAAATCCCAAATGTCCCGGTGTACGATATTGGGAGGAATGGTAGCTCCCATCCAGTCGTTTATTTTGTAGTTCATGTATTCTTTCAGTAATTTATCTTCTTGAAAAGTTTCGATACTGTCTCCATAATTGGCTAAGATGGTTGATGCGCTTTGTGTATGTGGTTGTATTGATGTAGCTGAAAGAAAGAAATAATTGTCAGACAGTTTTTCTATTTCGTCATAGAGAACCTTGTCCCAAAAAGGGAGTACATACATATCATCATTCAAAAATAGAATATAATCAGTTTTGACTTTAGTGCGCATCATATTCATAGCAAAACATACTCCGATATTCTGCTCAGAATGTGTGTAATCAATACCTGCTTTTTTTATCCACTCTAAGGTTCCGTCACTTCCATCGTTTACGTGTACAATGATTTGGTGATTGTAGTAAGAGTTTCTTTGGATACTTTGTATGCATAGTTTTAGGAAAGCAAGGTTATTCCATGTAGGTATAACGATTGAAAATAATCTGTTTTGAGATTTTATAGCTGTCATCTTTTGCTAATTGAGAAAATAAGTACAAAGATATTTATATAAATGGAGTTTTTGATTATAATTACTTGAAAACATTTATATTTTATAATATGCAAAAACAATATTGGTGTGAAATATACTGTTTTATGAGTGATATATAATACCTCTAGATTTCTTGTAGACAATAGTTTGGACTTGGATTGAATTTTTATGTTTGTGTTTTGTGTAGGCTGATGTTCTATATTGTATGATTAGCCTATATCGCTATTTGCGAAACTTGAATTAAGTTATTACTTTTGTGCCGAATCAGCAATTCTAATAAATTTGTTATGACCAAATTCTTAATTATCCGTTTCAGTTCGATAGGGGATATTATCCAGTGTATGGGAATTATCGGTGGAATACGTGAACGGTTTGCAGATGTGGAAATTCATTGGATTACCCGGAAGGATATGGTGGGGACCTTGTCGATGGATGGCAGGATTGATAAAATCTGGGCGTTTGACAAGGGAACCGGGCTTGCCGGGTTGTTGAAAATGGCGGCTGATTTGAGAAAAGAGCATTTCGACTACATTTATGATGCCCACAGTAATATCCGTTCCAACATATTGAAGCTGATAGTGGCTCCACTGCCTTTTGCGAAACCTTACGTTGCTCTGCGGAGCAAGGAGAGAGGCAAGCGCTTTTTGTTGTTCAAACTGGGAATCAATCATTTCGACAAGCCCTTCAGAGGCATGGTCTCTTTTCAGAAACCATTGAAGAAGTGGGGGATTACGCATTTCCCGGATACCTATCGCGACTGGCATTTCCCGGATGAGATACGCAGCAGGTATGAGGATTTCATAACCAAAGATATGGTTACGCTCGTGCCGTCTGCCAACTGGGAAATGAAACGCTGGCCCGTTGCCTATTGGAAAGCGTTGGTCGCCCTTCTTCCTGAGTATAGATTTGTCATTCTGGCCGGTCCGAAAGATACTTTCTGTGAGGAAATCAGGAGTGCCGCACCGGAACGGGTAATCAATCTTGCAGGGAAAACCTCCCTGATGGAATCTTCCTACATCGTGCTGCGCTCCAATCTGGTAATCAGTGCCGATACGGGATTCATGCATGCCGCTGATTTGTTCCGTGTTCCTGCTTTTGCCTTGATGGGACCTACGGCCTTCGGTTTCCCTACGGGACCTACGGTGGAAATACTCGAAACAGCCCTGCCTTGCCGTCCGTGCACCAAAGACGGACGGGGTAAATGCAAGCTGGCTGTTTATCAGAAGTGTATGGTGGATATTACCCCCCAACAAGTCGCTGAAAAGATTATTGCTTCTCTTGGTTGATGGCGCCTATCGTCTTTGTAGTGGAATAACCGTCTACGAAAGGGATAGTTACTGTTTCTTGGGCATACTCCCTGCCTACAATGTTTTCTATGGCATAGTCGCCACCTTTTACCAACACGTCCGGTGCAACTGTCTTGATGAGATTCAGAGGGGTGTCTTCCGTAAAAATCACTACGTAGTCCACTGCTTCCAAGGCTGCCAGGACTGTGGAGCGGGCGTTTTCATCATTGATGGGGCGCGATTCCCCTTTCAGACGTTTTACTGAGCTGTCCGAATTCAATCCTACGATAAGTACGTCCCCCAGTCTTTTGGCCTTTTCCAGATAGCACACGTGTCCTTTGTGCAGAATGTCGAAGCAGCCGTTTGTGAATACGATTTTGCGCTCCTGTGCACGCAGTTGTTTTATAGTATCTGCAAGTTGGGGAATAGGAATAAGTTTGCTGGCCGGTTTCCCGATTTGTAACTCGTCCTGCAACTCTTTGAACAGAATGGGGCTGGTGCCTATTTTCCCGACTACAATGCCGGCCGCTTTATTGGCAAGATAAATGGCATCTGCAATAGGGATACCGGCTGCCAGCGCAGCTGCTAAAGTTGCCACGACAGTATCGCCTGCACCTGAAACGTCATATACTTCCCTTGCTTCGGTAGGAATGTCCTGCGAGGCATCGGGAGCTATGTATGACATGCCTTTTTCGGAACGTGTCACTAATAGAGAAGTAAGGTTATACTCCTTCAGTATCCGGTCTGCTGCGCTATGGATTTCTTTATCCTCATTTCTCACATCCACTCCCGAAACAGCCGAAAGCTCTTTCAGGTTGGGGGTGATGATGGTTGCGGAACGGTATTTCTCCCAATTTGTCCCTTTGGGGTCTATAATGACCTTCTTCCCTTGCCCGGCAGAGGCGGATATAACCTGCTGGCATACTGTATCATTGCATACTCCCTTGCCATAATCCGAAATCACGACAATGTCCACTTCGGGGAGTGCACGCTTCACGGCATCCAGCAGTTTCTGCTCAGTCTCTTCGTTCAGGCATTCATTTTCTGTTTCAAAGTCCAGCCGTACTACTTGCTGGCTGTTGCCTATTACGCGGGTTTTGGTGATGGTTGGGTGTTCTGTATGAAACAGTTCGTTTCTGATACCCAAATCAGCGAACATCTCCTGCATTGTGTTTCCGTTGTGGTCGTTGCCAAGCAGGCTGACGACATACGGCGAGCACCCCAGTCCCAGCAAATTTCTTGCAACATTGGCCGCTCCTCCCAATACATTGTAGGTACGGGTGACACGGACCACTGGTACGGGGGCTTCGGGAGAAATCCTTTTCACGTCCCCTATATGGTAAGTATCCAGCATCACGTCTCCGATAACGAGTACCTTCTTTCCCTTTATACTGTTTAATTCTGTATTCATAATAGGTTGTTTTTTAATTGGTTGGCCCAATATAGAAGTGAATGCTCAGAGGTGACCCGGAAGGACTTGACACCACTTCTTTCGCCGCATTCCGTATCCGATTTCCTATCTCCGAACATATAGGATTGGGATGGGTCGATTTCATATTTCTTCATCGCTTCCGTCACCATGAAAGGAGAAGGCTTACGGCATTCGCAATGTTCTTCCGGAGCGTGAGGGCAAGTATAGAAATCGTTCAGTATAACTCCATGTTTTTCCAGCTCTTGGGCGAGTGCCCGGTTGAACTGTTCGGCGTCCTCCAGTGTAAAGTAGCCACGTCCAATACCGGATTGGTTCGTGATGACAATCAGCAGATAACCCAATTCCTGAAAAATGCGGAGTGCTTCGGCTACACCGGGCAATAATTCAAGCTCTTGGGTCTTGTAAACGTAGCCGAAATCAACATTGATGGTACCGTCCCGATCAAGGAAAATCGCTTTATTCATGGGAGAACAGTTTATTGTCAACGATGCCGCACAAGATATGTCCGATGGTAATGTGCACTTCTTGAATCCTGGCAGATTCGGCGTGCTGTATAATCAGCGGGTAATTGCAAAGTTCCTTGCACCTTCCTCCATCCCTTCCCAGGAGCCCTATGGTGGTGATGCCCATAGATTGTGCCTTCTGCAAGGCATGCTCTACGTTGGGAGAGTTGCCGCTGGTAGAAAGGCCTATCAGAATATCACCTTTCGTTCCCAAGGCTGCCGTCTGCCGTTCGAAAACGCGTTCGAAGCCATAATCATTGCTGACTGCGGTCAGGATGGAAGTGTCGGTTGTCATGGCGATGGCGGGCAGGCCTTCCCGTTCGGTCACGAAACGTCCGACGAGTTCGGCAGCGATATGCTGGGCATCGGCTGCACTGCCGCCGTTACCGCAAAGCAAGACTTTGTGCCCTTGTCGAAGGGCTTGTACTATCAGATTGCCGACGGTTTCGATGTCGGTAAGCATTTGCCGGTTGTTCAGGATATTTTCTTTGAGCCTGATACCTTCTTGGATGGACTGGGTGATATAATCTTGCATAATTTTCTAATCTCGTTGGTACAAAGATACGACATTTCAGAAATGAAGCTTGCTTTTGACGAAATTTTTAAATTGTCTTTGCTTTCTCCATTTCAGTCTGCTGAAGAGAGTGAAGAATATGCATTCTTCAATATCGAATCCTCTTTGCTCGGCATATAGAGGTATTATTTTCATGAAGTCATCGGCGGGAATACCCAGTTGGCTGAAGGCATTCATGGACATTCTGATACCGGGCACTTTACCGAGCTTCAGGCGGTTGATGTCAATGAGGGCGAAGTGATATTTGCCGTTTGTCTTCCGGTAAAATATATTCTTGGGATTATAGTCCAGTGGCAAGACCTTGTTCAGATGTAATTGGAGAGTGAAGTCTACGAGGTCATGTCTTAGCCGTTTTTTCTCTTCTTCCTCCATTTCCGTACCGAACATATCCGTAACAAGCGGGTAGGGGAGGTATTCGGAAATAAAGTATCCGGTGTGGAAGAAACCATTCTTTTTGATTTCTATATAAGCTACCGGAGGGGCGGTCTCTATTCCCCGTTGCAGAAAAAGTTCTGCATATTCAAAGGCGCGCTGCGCTTTGCTTTTGCGGAACCAAGTGTAAATGAGGCAGTTTATGAGGGCAGGTCTTTTGTATTTCTTGATTACGAAGTCCTTATCTCCGAACCGCACTCTTTCGACTGTGTTCCTTCGGTTACAATAAACCTCTTCCCGTTCATATTCTTCCGATGGGATGGCTCGGATATAACTCTCGTAGGCGGCATAGTGCGGATGAATATGTACCTTCATTGCTTTTATTTACATTTTACTTCTTTTGAACGGTGCAAAGATAGTGCAAACCGAAAGCAGAACAAAATGAACTTGTTCATTTTTTATTTTGAGGTGCCGCCTATCTTCGCTTTTGAGCAAAGATAATCAAAATGTATCATCTGGTCGGAAATATCGTATGCTTTTTTAGCGAACTCGGCTTCTGCCGGGGTGGGCTCTTCACCTACCACCTCCATTTGGGGGCTGATGGCGAATCCTTTCTTGCATGGGTCGAGGATGCTTTGGCCCAATCCGCTCCAGTAGTAATCATCCAGTTGGAGCAGGTTCAGTAAGGTGGGGTACATGTCGATTTGTCCCATCACTTTATCATAACGCATGCCTACCGGAGAGTTCACTATGATGAAAGGGGTGAATGTCTTGTCGGATACGATACCCTTGCCACCGGGGGCGTTACACAATTCTTCACGGTAGGTAGCCAGTCCTTCGTGGTCACCGGTGATGACGATAAGGGTCTCGTCGTATTGTGGGAGTGTTTTCAAGTACTCCACGAATTTTCCTATCGCCTTGTCCGTATAGCGTGCAGTGGTCATATAGTCATTCATTTTCTGTGGAATGGCCGGAGAGAAATGAATCTCTTTCAATTCTTCAGGCAATTTGAAGGGAGCATGGCCGGAGTAGGTCACCAGCTGCATGTAAACATTCTCCCCCTTCTTCCAGATTTCCCCCTTCTCTATTTTTTGGCTGCATTGCGCCAGGAAGGAGCCGTCTCCGGTACGTTTGTGCGTGCCAAAGGCCTCTGTCAGTTCAAAGTCATGATAAGCAATGATGGTGTCGGTCCCGAAACTGTAGGCTATGACGCCTTGGTTCCAGGTCGATACTTTATCAATGGTCAGGAGGTAGTTGCGCGAGTTCTTCTGCTGATGCATGGCTTTTTGCAGGGTTCCGTAGGTGTGGTCAGGATATTGGCTGCTGTATGTGCCGCTGTTGATAGGCAGCATACCGGCGCAAAGCAACAGCTGTGCATCAATGGAACGTCCTCCTTTCACTTGCGTCAGTACGTGGGGAGCGTATAAGGTGGTGGAGTCTTGCAGCAGTTTGTTGAGATATGGAGTAATCTCTTGCCTTTCCACTTCCCTTTCGAGTACCCAGCTTTCCAAAGATTCTGCCAGGATGACGATGCAGTTGTTGCGGATTCCGATACGTCCGGCCAAAGGGTGATGTCCGGGTTTCTGGCTCAGCCACTCCTTTATCTCTTGCTGTATCTGTGGGGTGGCCTCCTGCTTCTGGTTGATGAGGTCATAGCATAGGCTTCCGAAGACGGTATACATGGAAGTGGTGCTTGCACACAGATAGGCTTTCTGGCGGACGGTGTTGTATGCTTCCTTGAATCCTCCTTTGGCCAGGGTGGTGATGGCAAACAGCAGGATACCGATTCCCAAAGCTCCTCCGTAATACTTGTATGATGTTCTTCCGGCGGTATTTCTTTTGTAATGCCAATAAAGGGGGATACTGGCAATGGTAGATAGAGGGAAGAAGATGTCGTACCAGCGGAAGGAGTCGTAAACGCTTCCGGTGAAATCGGCGAGGTTTCCAGAAAGTCCATAGCTGTTAAGTGGGATGGCAGTATAGTAGGTGCGGAAATACATTAGGTTGACAATCAGTAGTATATCCAGTAAAAGCATGATGACTATCTCTGTTTTCCAGAGCCGGAAGAACTTATAGGGGACGAGAAGTACGAGGGTGGCTATTATTTTGGTCGCATAAAATTCGATGGTAGAGAATGAAGCGAATGTAGTGGGGATGCTCCAGATGAAATCGAATAGCAGGAATTTGAAAAAAATGGTGATTCCGAACAAAAGAGTCACTTTATCTGTTGCCCCTTGTTGGCTGTTGGAGCAATGAAAAAGATTTCTTCTCATAAAATAGTATTTTTAAAATATTGGGGTGCAAAGATAGATATTTTAGAGAAGAAAAAGCTTCATAAACAGCAACTTTTGGAGAAAAGTTGATAAAAGTCATTTTTTTTTCTGGATTGATGCAGTATATGCAGAATTCTTGTATTTACTTTGCAGACGTTTAAAGCAAAGAAAGCAAAACTGTTACAAACTAAGGGCTGGATTTTATTGTTCTATTGGTAATTTGAGGTGGCGATTGTGTCGTTGCCGTGATATTTTGAGTGTATGAAGAAGCATTATTTATTTTTCGTTTCGGTAGCCTATTCCTATCCTATACTTCGCCCGCTTCAGGACGAAATCAGGCGTAGAGGGGATGAGGTCGCATGGTTTGTTGAACCAGACTGCCCGGTTCTGTTGGATCAAGATGAGAGGTGGCTTCAATCTGTTCAGGAAGTGATGGATTATCAGCCTATTGCCGTGTTTGCGCCGGGCAACTATATTTATGATTTCTTCCCGGGAGTGAAAGTTTCCCTTTTTCATGGCTACCCCATCAATAAGCGTGGCGATGAAAAGGACGACCATTTTTCTGTCCGCGGATGGTTCGATGTCTATTGCACGCAAGGAGAAACGAGCACTCTTCCTTTCAAGGAGCTTGAGAGGAAATACGGCTTCTTTAAGGTATACGAAACTGGCTGGTGCAAGGCGGATACTTTCGTGAAGGAACGTGCACATACTCCTCATAATGCACGTCCGGTAGTTTTGTACTCTTCTACGTTTACAAAAAATATAACTTCTGCTCCTCATCTGTTTGATACCATCAAGAGACTGGTGCGCGAGAAGAACTGGGATTGGATTATTTCGTTCCATCCGAAATTCTCGGATATGGAAGTCCTCAAGAAATACAAGGAACTGGCCGCTTCCTGTCCCAACATTACTTTCCACGAGGGTGGACTTGTTGATGCCAAGCTGCTAAACAGTGCAGATGTGTTGTTGTCCGATGCTTCGTCTGTGATTGTTGAGGCGATGATGTTGGACAAGCCGGTTGTGACCTATTGTAACACCATGCCAGGGGATCATTTGCTGAATGTCACTGAGACGGATGCTGTAGAAGGAGCTATTGAAAAGGCCATTTCCCGTCCGGCAGAACTGATGGAGCGGATGCGTGCTTATGTGCACAAGCATGAAGCCCATCTGGACGGTGAGTCCTCTTCACGGGTACTGGATGCCGTAAACAACTACATCTGGTATTTTCAGGGTAAGACCAGAACCAAGCCCTGGAATCTGGTGCGTAAGTTTAAATTGCGATGGCGGGTGGGCTATCCGTTGATGGCCACTTTGCGGTTGTGGTAATTGTCATAGCTTATGGAGAACACTGAGACACTACCTCTGATAAGTATTATTGTACCGGTCTATAATGTAAAGAATTACTTGGAGAAATGCCTGCAATCCATTTGCGGGCAGACTTATAAGAATCTGGAAATAATATTGATTGACGACGGCTCTTCCGATGGTTCGGGAGAGCTTTGTGATTTATTTGCCCAAAGGGATGGGCGGATAAAGGTTATCCACCAGACGAATGCAGGTCAGAGTGCAGCCAGAAACAGAGGTTTGGCGGTAGCTCAAGGTGAACTCCTTGGTTTCGTGGATAGCGACGACTGGATTGAACCGGATATGTACGAATTCTTGTATCACTTACTGAAAGAGAATGGGGCGGATATATCCATTTGCTCGCATTATATAGAAACTGCCGTAAAGACCAGAGTGAAGCACTCTTCTGGGCAATTCTCCAGCTTTTCTCGTGAAGAAGCTATCCGAACATTGGTAGAAGATAAGCGTATAAGAAATTATATGTGGGATAAGTTGTATAAGCGTCAATTATTTGCTGGAATATATTTTCCGGTAAATAGAGTTTTTGAAGATATTGCAGTTTCTTATCAGATATTTTATAAAACGCAGAAAGTCGTTATGCAAGACTGTCCTAAATATCATTATTTGAAACGTGAAGGAAGTACTACTCAAGGTAAATTGTATAATTACGAAAAGGAATATCTGCTCTTTCAAACTGTCTATGAACAAGTGAAATTTGTGCGAGAAAAAGAAATATGGGATAAAGCTCCTTATTGTGTACATGAACGGGGAATTCATTTGATTGACCATTTGATGATGCTTCCTCAATCTTCTTTGATAGATGATGTTATCAATGATGTATTAGCCAGAATGCAGGAGTTTGATAATGTGTCGTGGCCGCAATTGGATGTTATGCATATATTTAAGCGCCGTATGATGTATTGTCATCTAAAGGTTTATAGATGTATTTACCGTTTAGTGAGGACATTCTTCAAATCTAAACGGTATAAATTCCAAACATTATAACTTTAATTGAATCTCAATAATGAATAAAGCAAGGGTTATAGCTTTTTATCTACCTCAATTTCATCCAATACCAGAAAACGACAGATGGTGGATGAAAGGTTTTACGGAATGGACTAATGTAGGAAAAGCACGTCCATTGTTTCCAGGACATTATCAGCCTAAGGTGCCGGCAGATTTGGGATATTATGATTTGCGAGTGCCGGAAACACGTAAGGCGCAAGCTGACATGGCAAAAGAATATGGTATCGAAGGCTTTTGTTACTGGCATTATTGGTTTGGAAATGGAAAGAGACTCTTAGAGCGCCCGTTTAATGAAGTATTGTCTTCTGATGAACCGGATTTTCCTTTTTGTCTGGCTTGGGCTAATGAGTCATGGAGGGGCTTTTATCACGGCATAAAGAGCAAAGATACTTTGATAAATCAGCTTTATCCGGGAGAACAAGATTATATAGCTCATTTCCACGAGGTATTACCTGCTTTTAAAGACCATCGCTATATTACAGTGGATGAGAAACCGTTGTTTATGGTTTATCATCCTTTGGATCATCCGGAGATGAAAGAGTTCATTGAACTCTGGCGTACTTTAGCTGTGCAGAATGGCTTGAAGGGGGTTTATTTCATAGGACAAACCTATCATTTGAAAGAAGAAAAAGAGAGACTTATGAAAATGGGGTTTGATGCTATTAATGTTGTACGCTTGTTTGACTTTGAGAAGAAAGCTGCTCTGACTTATAAATATGCGAAATGGAAACATAAAATATTTCGTATTCCTAAGGTTGTGGAGTATAAGAAGGCCAGTTCTTTCTTTGTGGGTGATGAAGAATATGAAGAGAATATTATACCTACCATTATTCCTAACTGGGATCATTCTCCACGTTCCCGTGGTAAATCGTTGGTCTTGAATCACGCTGAACCTTCTTATTTTGCCCGACATATGAAAGAAGCGATAAAGCGTATTGAGAATAAGCCTTTAGACCATCGGCTTGCATTTGTAAAATCATGGAATGAATGGGCTGAAGGGAACTATCTGGAACCGGATTTACATTATGGAAAACGTTATCTGGAAGTGATAAAAAAGAATGTTGTAGAGGGATGATTTCTATGGAAGAAAAGATAGCAATTGTTATTCCGGCATATAAGTGCCGCTTCCTCCGACAGACATTGGATTCTATTGTCGTACAGACTTGTCGGAGTTTTACTGTTTACATAGGTGATGATGCAAGTCCTCAGAATCTGAAGGAAATTGTTTCTGATTATGCGGATAAAATGAATATTGTCTATCGACGTTTTGATACTAATCTGGGTGGAGTGGATTTGCCGGGGCATTGGGACCGTTGTATAGCACTTGCAAAAGAACCGGTTGTTTGGTTCTTTTCAGATGATGATTTGATGCCGCAGGACGGGGTAGAGCGTATTATAAAAGCATTAGAATGCTATGGTACGAGGCATGGGATGTTCCGTTTTCCCCTTGCTGTGATAGATGAAAATGGCAAGATAATACATAAAAATCCTTCATTGCAGGAATATCCGGTTTCGGGCTATCAGTTTTTGTTGGATAAATTGGAAGGAAGAATTTATTCGGCTGCTTGTGAATATGTTTTTACTCGTGATATATATGAACGGATAGGCGGTTTTGTGAAGTTTCCATTGGCGTGGTGTTCAGACGATGCAACGTGGACAAGCATAGGTGAAAATGCAGGTGGAATGATTCCTTTGCCGGGTAAGCCGGTTTGTTGGCGAAATGTGATGGGCGAGAATATAAGTTGTTCCTTCAATTATGATGAAGAGAAGATAGTAGCTACAAGGCAATTTATAAAATGGGTTTCAGTTTTTTACTCGGACAGACTTCAAGATAGAAAACTACAGCATGCGATAAAGAAATATGCCCATACGATATTGCATTATAGTTTGCAAGATCGTTATAAATTACATGATCTTATGGGTATTTGTCGTAGTTTATGGTATATTTGCCCTTCTGTATCATTAAGTGTGGCATTCCGCATGTGTAAGTTGAAACTTAGAAATCGAAAGAGATAATGAAGAAAATTCTTTTTATACTTCCTTGTGTGCCTTATCCGTTGACTGCTGGAGGTAATCAGGCCTTTTTCAATATGGTGGAATATATCCGGCACAAAATGTCTGTGTCTTTGTTGCTTTCTCCGGAAAATAAGGAGATGAATGATGTCGAAAGTTTAAGGGCTTTATGGACAAATGTTGATTTCTATCTTTTTAGGGAAGAAGATGCAGAACCTAAGACTCGTTGCCCCCGATATTACCGTTGGTTAAAAAAGATGTCTGAATCCATTTCCCGCAAGATGCAACGGCAACTGTATTCTTTTCAGCAAGAGCGTCCGTATAAGAATATGACGTTGAAGAATTCTTGTTTTAAACCTTTTCCCAAGGCATACGTAGAGTATGTGTCTGACATCTCACGTCGTGGATTTGATATTATTCAGGTTGAGTTCTATCCATTGATAACATTGGGGTATCTATTGCCAAAAGATGTACAAACAGTGTTTGTGCATCATGAACTGAGGTATATACGTAATGAAAATGAAATGGAATGCCTTACTCATGTAACAGATGAAGACAAGATGCTCTATGGCATTGCTAAGGATATGGAGAAAGCCGCTTTACGTCAATATAAGCATGTAATTGCATTGACGGATATTGACCGTTTATTGTTGGCAGACTTGGTTGGACAAGAATGCAAAATTTATGTTTCTCCGGCAGTGGTACAGATAGAGTCTGCTTATGACAGAATTGTGAAGCCGGCCTCTGTTCGTCTGACATTTGTTGGAAGTGAAAATCATTACCCGAACCAGGATGCAGTAGATTGGTTTTGTCATGAAGTAGCCCCTTGTTTGCGTGTTCAGGGTTTTAAATTTGTTTTTCAAGTGATTGGGACATGGAAGAGCCGTTACGTGAAAAGTCTTCAGGCAGTATGTCCGGAAATGGAGTTAGTGGGTTATGTGGAGGATTTGCGGGAATACTTGAATGGGAGTATCGTTCTGGTGCCAATTCGTATTGGTAGTGGTATGAGGATGAAAATATTGGATGCGGTTTCCTCTATGGCTTCTTTTGTAACTACGACAAAAGGAGTTGAGGGAATTGACCTACGTCACAATGAAGAGTGTTTGATTGCTGATAGCGCAACTGATTTTGCAGCAGCAGTCATTCGTTTGGAAGCGGATAAAAAATTGCAAGTCAGGCTGGCGACGCAAGCATTGAAGCGTTTGCGTGAACTTTATAATCCTCAGGAAATGTTGGAGAGAAGACTGGCTGTTTATGATGAGATATTGCAAAATAATACAAACTAATAGCATCAGATTATGCTTTCAATCATAATTTGTTCGGTATCTCCCGAACGTTTGGAGCAAGTAACCCGGAATATTCATGATACTATTGGTGTTGATTATGAAATCATTGCTATTGATAATCGTGAAAAACAATGGCCGATAGCGCGTGCGTATAATGAGGGAGCTTCTCGGGCACATTATCCCTTTCTGTTTTTTGTCCATGAGGATGTAAAGTTTCATTCGGTAGGCTGGGGAAAGTGCATTGAGAAGAAACTTAAGGAACCGGATTGTGGGGTGATAGGTTTTGCCGGTAGTAAGGTGAAATTGAAATGCTATTCGGGATGGGGAGATGTGTATAAGTGGGATGTTATATTCTATTATCAGAGCGTTGGAACTGAAACCCAATTTCGTGTAGCATCGGTTACTATGGAGCATCCTTTTAAGGAAGTGCTGGTATTGGATGGCTTTGCCATGTTTGTGCGTAAGGATGTATGGGCTAAATATCCTTTTGATGAGGAATTGTTGACGGGTTTCCATTGTTATGACTTGGATTTTACATTGCAAATAGCTGCGGATCGTTGTTATAAAAATTATGTATGTTGTTCTTCTGAGGTCTTGATAGAGCATTCTTCACAAGGGAATTTTAATCAAAGTTGGTATCAAGATACGATTAAAATGCACAAATTGAAGTGGAATAAGATGCTTCCAATGAAAATAGAGGGATTTGAATTGGGAGAAAAAGAAATGAGGAAGCAGGAAGAATATACCTTCAGTGTCTTTTTGCGTAAGTTATTGAAAGCGGGATATCCTGAGGCGAAGGTGGTGCTGAAGGACTTTTTAGCTTACCCTTATTCATGGAAACATTTACAGCACTGTATTAAATATGTGTACAAATATCTTGTAAGCTAATTGTGGTTGCTATGAAATTGGTTTTTTTATCACATGTTAGTGATTGTGCCGGAGGAGCACAAAGATGTTTATTGGATCTATTGCGGGGGCTTAAGCATATTCACCCTGATTGGCAACTCTATATGGTTCTTCCTGGTCCGGGAGATTTGCTTGATGCCTGCTCCCCTTATATTGATGGCTATAGGTTCTTACAAATGGAATGGTGGCTTGTAGGTAAGGACATGGATATCGGCACGAGAGAGAAGCTTTCTTATATTCGTAAACTATCGAAGTATTCCATTAAATTAACCCGTTACTTGAGAAGGATAAAGCCGGACTATGGAATGACAAATACTGTGGTTTTTCCTCATTTGGCAATATCATGTAAGATGTTAGGGATAAAGCACTGTTGGTTTATCCATGAGATACCTGATGTGACTTGGCTGAATCTTAATCCTGTTTTTGAATTTCGTTTTATCTTTAGAGCGATTGATAAATTATCAAATAAGATATTGGTAACTTCCAGATATGCAGAGTTTCATTATCAAAAGGTGATGACAAGCGCAAAAATAAGCAGCATCACCCAAGCTGTAGAATTGCCGATGACGGTTGGAGTGGATGTGAAATGTGATAGACATACGCGGTATACTATCTTGTTGGTCGGCGCTTTTGACTCTAATAAGGGACAGATGGAACTTTTGCAGGCGGTAAAGAGAATAGTGGCTGAAGGGAAGGATATTCTTTGTTATCTGGTTGGCCCGGATGTTGGCTTTATGCCCAAATGCCAAAAATATATTCAAGATAATGGTCTGGATAACAATGTAAAAATTGTCTCTTACACGCAACAGGTGGTTTCTTATTATGCTTTGGCTGACGTTGTGTTGGTTTGTTCCACTTTTGAAACTTTTGGTAGGGTTGCTGTAGAAGCTCAGAAATGCGGGTTGCCATTAATCCTTTCTGATGTGGGGGCAAATCCGGAACGCATTGAGGATGGAGTGAATGGGCTCCTTTACCAGAAAGGAAATATTGCGGAATTAGCAGAAAAGATAGAAATATTGCGGGATGAAAACGTTAGAAAAATGCTCTCCAAAAACATCGATTCCATTGCAATAGAGGAAAAGTATGGTATTGATAACTTTGCATCAAGTTTCTGTACTTTGTTGGGCTTGTAGAATGTAATTGTAAATATGATGAACGATACCCTTTCTCCCTTAGTCTCTATTATAATTTGTGTCTATAATGGTGAGAAATATTTAGAGAGATGCCTTCAAAGTGCTATGTCCCAATCCTACAAGAATATAGAGATCATCGTGGTCAATGATGGAAGTATGGATAATACTCCGGTCATTATAGAAAATTATGTAAAGTTGGATTGTCGTATTATTGTTATAAGCAAACAGAATGGAGGAATATCCGAAGCGAGAAGAATAGGTGTGAATCGGGCACGGGGGAAATATATACAGTATTTGGATTGTGATGATGTTTTGATGAGCAATGCGATAGGATGTTTGGTGAACCGTGCTGAGGAGACTCAAGCCGATGTTGTTGTTGCTCCTTTCTTTTTTTGTGAAGATGGCGGAAGAAAGGAATCGGACAGCATGGAGTTTGAACAAATGTCCGGGATTGAATATTTAAAATGTATCCTCTGTTCAAGGGCATATTGGGCTATGTGGACCAAGTTTCATTTACGTTCTTTATATGATGAGGGGATTGAAAGGCTCGGCATCTCGTTTGGAGAAGATGTTGCTTTGTCTACGCAGATTTTAGTTCGTTCGGGAAAAGTTGTTTCTATAAATACTCCGATTCTTGATTATTATGTTTATTCCTCTTCGGTATCTCACGATTTGGGAGAGAGAGCATATCTTGATTTCAATGTTTATGTGCGCTGGTTTGATGACTATATAGAACGGAACGGATTGCATGAGGAATTTGCAAGAGAATTAGCTTTGTTCCATATAAAGAATACTCAAGCGCGGCTCCATTGGAAAAAGGTAAAGGATGTTAATAAAGAAATGAATCGGTTGATGATAGGGCTTGGGGATTATCCGGAATTTTGGAAATTACTGTCACGCCGTGAGAAGAAGATAGTTACTACTTATAGGTTATCATCGTTGTTGGGATATTGGAGACTGTATTATTATAATTGGAAAAATAAATTATAGAGAAATGAAAATCATAGAAAGGTGGAAGAAAAGCCTGTATAGAAAGGCTGTAAAACATAGACTGATAGCCCCTCAAGTGATAGTACTTATGGATGGCGGAGTTTGTTCTCAGATGCACCAATATCTGCTGGGTAGAATTTTTGAAAATGGAGGACATAAAGTGCTCTATGATTTGTCTTTCTATGAAGAGTGGGGAACAGATATGGATTACCAGTTTGTACGTAACTTCGATTTGTTGAAGGCTTTTCCTTACTTAAAAGTGAAGTCCGCTTCTAAACTGGCTTTGTCTGTCTATAAGAAGAAATATTTTAATTTGGGTAATAATACTTATGGTAGGCAGGATGACTTCTCTTTTCTACAAAAGAAGCCTCCGGTCTATTTAGGTGGTTATTATCATGTTCCGGCTGATATTTGGCTTCCGGTATTCCGGTCGCTTTTTAGAGTAATGCCCGAGGTGCTGGTTGCACAGAATAAATTGCTGTATTCAGAGATTGATTCACGTCCTTGTTCCGTAGCTGTTCACGTAAGGCGTGGGGACTTGAAAGTAGAAATTCCGGCTTACGGCAAACCTGCTTCATTGGAGTATTTCAAGTCGGCAGTGACTTATATGCAGGATAGGGATATGTCTTCTTTCTTCTATTTCTTTTCAGATGAGCCGGATTGGGTGAGGGATGAACTTATTCCGCAACTTTATCTTACGGAAGGTAATTGTAAGATTGTTGATATAAACGGTTCTGATAAGGGGTATATGGACTTGTTTCTGATAGCTCGTTGCAAGCATCAGATTACCAGTAAAGGGACTTTAGGTAAATATGGTGCTCTTTTAGGAGATAATTCAGAGAAAATGGTGGTGCTTTGTAATGATGAAGTGGAATATCCATGGAAAGAATTACTTCAAAATGCCATATTTTTATAGATTCGGCTCAGTGGTTGTCTCTGTTTTCGTAAGTAGTGATTTTATTTCTATGTTGAACAGTTTGTTTCTTGTATATCGGCAATAAAAAGTGTGGAGAGGGTTTTCGTGCCCTTTTCCACACTATTAAATCTTAGAAGAAATACCCCACGGAGAGCATCAAGTTGCGGTTTTTGTTTCCGCTATCTTCTATATTGTCCAGTAATCCCCAGTCATATCCGATAGAGACTTGATATTTTTGAAAGAATTCGACTCCTGCTTTGAGTCCGAGACCAAAGTCGAAACGTTTCATGGCATTGCTTCCGAATACTTTGGCAGAATCATGAATGCTTGTCAATCCTTCCACTTCATCAATCAAATATCCCGTTGCCTTCATTTTACCGAAGAGACCGACTGCAAAGTAAGGACCGAAATTGCCAAAGATGGCAAAATTGTCATTGATGGCATATTTGTAGCCCATGTGTATAGGTATTTCTAAATAGTAGGGATTGAATTTCAGAGATGCATCATTCCCATTTATTTGTGTACCTTTTAAGGACAGCAGTGCAGCCATGTCGAGATAAACACCTTGGGCTATCTGGGGCAAGTCTTTCTCGGCCTTGATGCCGACATGGAAACCTACCTTGCTGTCAAAACCATCGGTGGAGAACTTGCTGGAATTCATACCTGCCATCGCTCCCCATTTGAGTCCTTCTTGCGCGTGGATGCCCATAACGCCGGTCATCAGTAATGCGAATAAAACTAAAATCTTTTTCATGTTGTTTTAATTTATATTGATATAAACATAATATATAGACCTGACATACTTCAATGCTTTTGAATAAATTGCATGCAGAGAGTGGGTAATATAAACTCATATACAATAATTGGGTATTAAGTTATCTCTAACACATTGGTACACCTTGTTTATTCAAATTATGTCCTGTTACATATTTCCATGAGTTACTTTTCCCTTTAATATTTTCAATAGCAACAAAAATGGCATCTAAGAAACCATTATTGTCTAAATCATAAAGACAACATGCTGCTCCTTGTCCAGTGTCACACGGTGATAAAGAGTCAGGGAAACGAGGGGTATATATAGGTTTTGCATAAGAGTTACCATACTTATCTATATCAGGTAGTATTTCATATACGAATTTATCTTTACCAGAGGGAGCATCTAATGCCATAAATAGGATATCCAATGTACCATTATTGTCAATATCACCAACTGCAACTCCTGCTCCATCTCCATCATGACCTAATCCTGGAACTTCATATACGGGTGATAGACTCAAATAGTTGCCATTTGATTGTAGGTCGAAAGCAATTTGATATCGAAATGAATTTTCTCCTTCTGGGGCATCATAGACCATCATTAATAAATCAGGAGTTCCATTTTTATTTATGTCACATATATCAATACCTGCTCCATCGTAAAAAAATCCGAGTTCATCTAATGTATTTAGCGAAGATAATGAGTTATAGTGGCCATCAGGTTTGAGGTCATAAGCTACGTAATACCATCGGTAGGCACGACCTGCTGTAGTGGGCTTGTCTGTGCATAAAAGAACCATATCTAATATTCCATTATTATTCAAATCACAGAGGGCGATATCACCTCCAGAATTTTCCCAACCCTCAGCAGAAATTGAAAGAATAGATGATTCTTTTGAATAGTATCCATTTTCATCAATATCATATAAGACTTTATACCAAAAATTATTCTTTCCTTTAGGATTATCTATTCCCATCAATATCATATCAGGCCTTCCATTTTTATCAATATCACCGATAGCAACTCCTGCCCCTTGATTAATATGTCCTAGTCCGCTGACTTGACGTGTACCAGTAGTTGATGGATATAGGCTTATAGAATATACTTCTTTACTCTTTATGTAGTTGTCTATATATGCTTTGAGAGTTTGCTTTTTTGTGGGGTCTGTAACTAATTCATAAATGGGGATAAATGATTGTGAATTATTGTCGACATCAATAAATTTCGGTGTGGAAGATTTTACTGATGCCATCCATTTACCTATATCTATTGATGGTGAATTTTCTGGATTTAAAGAACCTTGCACTCCTACGGCGGGGTCACCTCCTATTGTGAAATAATATAAGGACTGCTCTTTATTAGTTATAGCTAAAGATTCATCATATTGGAATTTTCCATCCATCTTGAAAAGGCTAAAGAGTGAAGCGCCTAACCCAGCGTTTATACTTTCTTTTTTTGATGATGAGGTTGATTTAGCCATATAATACACTTCGAATTTTGCTCCTAAATATATATCCTTTAACACATGAGTTCCATACTCTTCAACAATTTGTTCTGGTGTATATGTAGAGAGTCTTTCAATAAACTGTTTTGTGAGACATGTCTTTAAAACATTAATGTCAGCTTCTGAAATTCGATATCTGCTATCTATATATTGCTGAGTACAGTATGCAAAAGAGTAGTCAGAATTATAATGAGAATTACCTCCGAATGCTATATTTAAAGAGGCGCCACCTATGACTTTTAGGATGCCGGGGGTGCTCATTTGTAATGAAGATGACATGTTGGTGGTAAAATCAATGACATCTTTCCCTGAAGAGTAACGGAACCGAGATTCTTCTAGTTTGTAGGGGGTAATCAGTCCTTTTTCTAATAGTTTATTAGTATCAAATACTATTGCACGACTGGACTTAGTATCTAAATATGGCCCAGTTATATCATAGCCGTACCCTAAAATATCATATACACCATCTCCTGCAGATCGGGTATTTACACTTTGTGGAAATGACGGGGAATTACGTTCGATGATATCTTCATCGGCACAACCGGATAATATAAGCATTACCCAACTCATAAATAGGAATAACTTTTTCATGGCTCTCTATCTTTTTAAATAATGTATTGTTTGTTGTATGATTGTTATAATGAGAAATAACCATATAAAAGAACTTCATCAGACTCTATTTTAATCAAATAGTTACCACTACTGTATCCTTCATCCAAAGTGATGTCAATGTTTGTGGGTTCATTGTATGCTTCTGAATGAATGAGTTTACTAGTTGATTCATTGATGAGGGTTATGGTGACGTTAGGTAATACCTCGTTGAAGTCGACACATACTGTGTTATTATATAAGTAGGCGTTGGCGGTTTGAATGATACTACGAGATATAGGGGTATCTCCTTTACTAATCGGATCTTTTCTTTTTGCTTGGGTTAGGGCAATTTCTGTAAAAGGATTGTTCTCTTTTTGTGCGTATGTCACAATATTGCTTAAAAAGAATGTCGCAATTAAGATAGACAATAGTTTTTTCATCATTATACACTTTTTTGATTATTGATGCCGCAAAGGTCGGTTTAATACGGCAGGATAAGTGTATAATATTGTATAATTTCGGTGTATAATGGCGTATAATATTGTATAATTGTTGTACTTGCTAATGATTGTTATGATTGGCTAGATGATTGGAGATTCTTTTTTAAAGCTTCCTTAAGAGATATCTCTTTGTGTGCAAAGCCCATTTTGTTTTCTAATATGCGGTCTGCCTTTTTGTAAATAGTATCCCGTTCGCAGCTCAATATATGGCAAAAGTGGCTTATCGGGAGGTTTGTCAGGTACAGACAACATAAGTAGATTTCGTCTTCTGTCAGGTGATATTTTGATTGTAGTTCCCGGGCAATATTATTCCAACATTTGTTGGTTTCTGCAATTAGTTGTAGCCAGTCACCTTGATGCATTATTTCTGATTCTGCCTTTTCTTTATGAGAGCGGATGATTAGAGTCATCTTGTTGTATACCTCAGATTGTTCGAACAGAACAAGTCCTGCCTTATACAGCATTTCTTTTTCGGTTCGGTTATTGGGCTTTTGCTTTCTTTTCTTATAGGATAGGATGATTACAGCTACAATGAGGGTTAATGTGATTATTGATATACTTATGATAGAGTAATGGGTGTGTTTGCTGATTATGTTTTGCTTGTTGCTTGGCATCCCTTGTTCTGCGCAGACAATGGCATCGGGCTGTCTGGACTTCTGCATGCTGTCCAAATAGGCAGAGTAGTTGCGTTCCATCTCTAAGGAAGTAGCTAAGTCTCCTTGCTCTTTGGCTATGTCTGCTAGATACATGTAAGCCCCGGCTTTGGTGGCATAGTCTGTTGTGAAAAGGGATTTTTGTAGGTAGTGGCGGGCAGAATCATATTGCAATATTAGGTAATATGCGCTTCCAAGTAGTTCGAAAGCTTTGTAGCATGTTGTGCGGTCTTTCTGTACGCCAAGATTCTGTTTGGCGAATTCTATAGCTTTCTCTCCGTTTTCCATCCAGTTGTATAGTTGGCATAGTGAGGAGAACACATTTTCTTTTAATTGTATGTTGGACTGTTTTTGGACGATAGCGAGTGCCTTCAACATCATTTTTTCGGCTTCGGGATAGAATTCCTCTCCTTTTTCCATTCGGATGAGTCCTCGTCGTGACAGAACTTCTGCTTGAAGAACAGAGTCCTTTAGCTGAATACCTATTTGTTGTGCCAATTGATAGCTGGAATCGGCTTGTGTATTTAGGTTTTGTGAATAGTATAGATAACCTATATTCAGGTAGATAAGACTTAATAGACGTCTTTCTCCTGCTTTTTCAGCCAAGGGCTTTGCTATGAGGTATTGAGTCATAGATTCTGTTCTTCTCTGTGAATCCCGGTAGACGCAGCCGGAATAGTAATGGGCCCTTGCCCGCTTTTCTATGTCGTTTGTGCCGTTGTAGTAGGTCAGGGCCGATTGTATCAGGGAATCATTGGTTTGGATAATGTAGTTCTTATCTCTTGCTTCTGTCATTAATAGGCCATAATAAGCACTGTCAGCTTGGGTCTGCAGGCTGTTTGTCGGGAATGCTTCGAGCATAGATAGGGCAGTGTCCGGTTGCTGAACGATGAGCGAGTCAATTGCAATTAGGTACTTATTATAGTTCACTCGGGTATTGCAAGCAATGAACAGAAGTACGATTAGGACAGATAGGGTTGCGATAATAGCTTTTCTCATGTGGTGAACAAAGTTCTCAGTTAAGTCGGGTGCAAAGGTACATCTTTTTCATTATTTACTCATATAATTGCTTGGGCATATTGAAGTTTGAAGAAAATTGTGTGGAAGTTAGGAGTAAAGATGGAAAATAAATGAGCCGGCTATTATTAAGATGACAATGTATGAGTGTACATGGTGCTGGAGAAGTATGCAAGGACACAAAAGAAAGTAGAGAATGTGGGCATTTAGGCAGAAATAACCTGAAACCCTTTTCCATTCCCTCGTTTTCTTGTATCTTTGCGACCTCATAATTCACTTAACTACAAGCAATGAAGGAATTCCTACAACTGATGCGGCGCTTTGTGTCGCCTTACAAGAGATATATCGGTTGGGCAATCGTGCTCAATGTGCTGTCCGCTATATTCAATGTCTTTTCATTCACACTGCTCATTCCTATTCTCAATATCCTTTTCAAGACGGGGGAGAACACCCAAGTGTATCACTTCATGGAGTGGGGAAGCGGTAGCTTGAAGGAAGTGGCGGTGAACAATTTCTATTATTACGTCACTCAGATGATTGAGACACACGGGCCACAGATGACATTGCTGTTCATGGGGCTCTTCCTTGCTTTCATGACCATGCTGAAGACCTCCTGCTATTTCGGCTCTTCTGCCATTATGATTCCCCTTCGTACGGGAGTGGTACGCGATATCCGCGTGATGGTCTATTCCAAAGTGATGCACTTGCCGCTCGGCTTTTTCTCTGAAGAAAGGAAAGGGGACATCATTGCACGTATGAGCGGTGACGTAGGCGAAATTGAGAACTCCATTACCAGTTCACTGGATATGCTGCTCAAGAATCCGATCTTGATTCTGCTTTATTTTTCCACTCTGATTGTAACCAGCTGGCAGCTGACTCTGTTTACTGTCCTGGTATTGCCGGGTATGGGCTGGCTGATGGGAAAAGTTGGCAAGAAACTGAAGCGTAAGTCGTTGGAAGCCCAAGGGAAATGGAGTGATACCATGTCGCAATTGGAAGAGACGCTTGGTGGACTGCGTATAATCAAGGCTTTTATAGCAGAAGACAAGATGGTGGACCGTTTTAAGCAATGCAGCGACGAGCTGCGTGATGCAACCAACAAGGTAGCCATCCGTCAGTCGTTGGCACATCCGATGAGTGAATTCCTCGGTACGCTGCTCATTGTATTGGTACTGTGGTTCGGTGGTCTGCTTATTCTGGGCGACGGCACTTCCATGGAAGCATCAACGTTCATCTTCTATATGGTGATTCTGTACAGTATCATCAATCCGTTGAAAGACTTTGCAAAGGCAGGATACAACATTCCAAAGGGTCTGGCATCCATGGAACGTGTGGACAAAATACTGAAAGCCGAGAACCCCATTAAGGAACCGGTAAACCCGTTGCCGCTGCACGGGATGAATGACCGGATTGAATTTAAGGACCTCTCCTTCAGTTACGACGGCAAGCGCGAAGTGTTGAAGCACGTCAATCTGATGGTGCCCAAAGGACAAACCATTGCACTTGTCGGCCAGTCCGGCTCCGGCAAATCTACATTGGTGGATTTGCTGCCGCGCTATCACGATGTGCAGTTAGGTGAGATTACAATTGACGGTGTGAATATTAAGAATTTTCGCATCCACGACCTGCGTGCGTTGATAGGAAACGTGAACCAAGAGGCCATTCTGTTCAATGACACCTTCTTCAACAACATTGCCTTCGGTGTGGAAAATGCAACTATGGAGCAGGTGGTCGAAGCGGCAAAGATTGCCAATGCCCACGACTTCATCATGGAGACCGAACTCGGTTATCAGACCAACATTGGCGACCGTGGCGGCAAGCTTTCCGGCGGACAGCGCCAGCGTATCAGTATTGCCCGTGCCATCTTGAAGAATCCGCCTATCCTGATACTCGATGAGGCCACTTCAGCACTCGATACCGAAAGCGAACGACTGGTGCAGGAGGCTCTGGAACGGCTAATGAAGACCCGTACCACGATTGCCATCGCCCACCGCCTTTCCACCATCAAGAATGCGGATGAGATTTGTGTACTCTATGAAGGTGAAATCGTGGAACGTGGTAAGCACGAGGAACTTCTCGAGAAGAACGGCTATTATAAGAGACTGAATGATATGCAGTCTCTCTCATAGCAATAAAATTCTGCGTACTTTGCTTCCACCCGCTTGTGCTAGGCTGTTATGACTAAATAGGAAGTTAATTTCCTGCAAACAGCCTATTAATTCTTCTTTCTCTTCTATATTTCTTACGCAGAATCTATGATGCAGGTGGGTGTTGACGGCTGCCGGCAGAGTGTTTCACGGCTGTTAGGCGATGATGAATAAAGGGCGTTCTTTTGCCTTTTACGCTTTTTTAATATCTGCTTGCTTCCATTCTATCACTAATTATCCTATTTTTGCAAAGAACACATACATAAACATTGCAAATATCATGAAAAAATTATATCCAACGTTTACGACGACAGCTACTATGACTATCAGTCCAAGTACTCTTAATCATGTAATTCAATCGACCCCGATAATACTATAACTGTAAATATTTAATATTCGCCTACCATGAAAATAAAAGTTGGTTTGATAGGGTTCGGCAGAATGGGGCAAATGTATTGGGAGGAAATGCAGAAAAGCGGTCGATGGGACATCGCATATATCTGCGATACCGATCCGGCCTCCCGAGAATTGGCAAGAAACCTTTCCCCTTCATCCAGAATCATATCCGATGAACAAGAAATCTTTGATGACCAGAGTGTAGAAGCTGTTGGTCTTTTTGCATTGGCAAATTCCAGAAAAGAACAAATAGAGAAAGCTGTCCGGAGCAATAAGCATATCCTGACGGAGAAACCCATTGCCGATACCATTGATAAGGAATGGGAAATTGTGGACCTGATTGAAAAGTATGATCGCATTGCCGCTGTCAACCTTTATCTGCGGAACTCCTGGTATCACCAGGCTATGAAGCAGTTTATCGATGAAGGCGAGATTGGCGAACTGGCTATCTTGCGCATCTGCCACATGACTCCGGGATTGGCGCCGGGCGAGGGACACGAATATGAGGGTCCCGCCTACCACGACTGCGGCATGCACTACATAGACATTGCCCGCTGGTATGCCGACAGTGAATACAAGACCTGGCATGCCCAAGGCATGCGGATGTGGGACTACAAGGACCCTTGGTGGGTACAGTGCCACGGTACGTTCGAGAACGGCATCGCCTTCGATGTCACACAAGGCTTCGTCTACGGACAACTCTCCAGAAACCAGACTCATAATGCATATACGGACATTATCGGTACAAAAGGTATCGTGCGCATGACGCATGATTTCCGGACTGCCGTAGTGGAACTTCACGGCGTGAACCGTACGCTTCGCCTGGAGAAACCGTTTGGCGGAAAGAACCTGGACAAGCTCTGCAACATTATGGCAGACTCCATCGAGAGCGGGAAACGCGATCCGAGATTGCCGCAGATGCGAGACTCGGCCATTGCTTCCCAATACGGATGGACCTTCCTGGAGGATGCGCACCGCCACGACCTGCCCGGCATAGGCGACTTGCAGACGCTGGAGGAAATCAGGGAGCGCCGGAGGCATATGAAAGAAGGTTACGGACTGCTCCGTCCGAAGAAGACGGTAGTCTGATGCCTACTGTAATTAAGGATTGTTTTAAAACTCATTATATTAACCGATTTTAAAATCTAAAGAACCATGTCGAAATTTACAAGAAGAGAATTTCTTAAGACCGGAGGTTTAGCTTTGGCGGGTCTTACCATTGCTCCAAGCAGCATTTTGGGTAAGAGCCACGGACACGTGCCTCCCAGTGACCGTTTGAACATTGCTGCCGTAGGTATCGGCGGTATGGGACACACCAACATCAACCATGTGAAGGCTACGGAAAATATCGTGGCGCTTTGTGACGTAGACTGGCGCTACGCGAAAGGTGTGTTCGATGAGCTTCCCAATGCGAAGAAGTATTGGGACTATCGTAAGATGTACGATGAGATGGGTAAGGACATCGATGCCGTTATCATCGCTACTGCCGACCATACACATGCCATCATTACTGCTGATGCCATGACGATGGGCAAACATGTATATTGCCAGAAACCGTTGACGCACTCCGTATATGAGTCCCGTCTGCTTACCCGCCTGGCCGCTTCTACGGGAGTAGTTACCCAGATGGGTAACCAGGGTTCTTCGGACGAGGGTACCGACTTGGTATGCGAGTGGATATGGAACGGCGAAATCGGTGACGTGACGAAGGTGGAATGTGCTACCGACCGTCCCATCTGGCCGCAAGGATTGAATGTTCCCGAAAAGGAAGACCGCATTCCCAAAACCCTGAACTGGGATTTGTTTACCGGTCCTGCCAAGATGAATCCATATAACGAAATCTATCATCCCTGGAACTGGCGCGGATGGTGGGATTATGGTACGGGTGCTTTGGGCGATATGGCTTGCCACATCCTGCACCAGCCGTTCAGAGCTTTGAAGCTGCTGTATCCTACTAAAGTAGAAGGTTCGTCTACATTATTGCTCAATGCCTGCGCTCCGCAAGCACAGCACGTGAAGCTGACTTTCCCCGCACGCGAGAATATGCCGAAGGTGGCTATGCCCGAAGTGGAAGTTCACTGGTATGATGGTGGCATGATGCCCGACCGTCCGAAAGGCTTCCCCGAAGGAAAGCAACTGATGCAGAGCGGTGGCGGTCTGACTATCTTCCACGGAACGAAGGATACGCTGATTTGTGGTTGCTACGGACAGAACCCGTGGTTGCTCTCCGGCCGCGTGCCCAATGCGCCGAAGGTTTGCCGCCGTGTGCCGAAGGCAATGAATGGCGGTCATGAGATGGACTGGGTACGTGCTTGTAAGGAAAGTCCTTCCAGCCGCGTGATGCCTAAGTCTGACTTCTCCGAAGCCGGACCAATGAACGAAATGGTGGCAATGGGTGTATTGGCCATCCGTCTGCAGGGCCTGAACAAGACACTGGAATGGGACGGAGCCAACATGCGCTTCACCAATATCGGCGACGACGAGACATTGCGTACAGTCATCAAGGACGGCTTCAAGATACACAACGGCCATCCGAGCTTCGACAAGACATGGACAGATCCGGTAAATGCCAAGGCTTTTGCAGAAGAGCTCATCAAGCATAACTACCGTGAAGGCTGGAAGTTGCCCGATATGCCCAGATAAACATTAAAAAGAGTATCGGAACCAGGTTCCGATGCTCATAAACGAATACTAATCATTTAATTTTTCAGATTATGAAGAAAATATATTATTCTTTGGCTTGTTGCCTTATCGGAGGTATGCTCGCCTCTTGCGGTGGCGGTGCAAAGAAATCGAACGCTACGGAGGAAGCTGCAGCTCCTACTACTACTGCGGTGTCTTATTCCAAGTCTCTGAAAGCGCCTGAAACGGACAGCTTGAACCTGCCGATTGATGCGGACGGTTATATCACTATCTTTGATGGAAAGAGCCTGGACGGATGGCGTGGATACGGTAAGGACAAAGTGCCTTCCAGATGGATTATTGAGGATGGTTGCCTCAAATTCTGTGGAACCGGTACCGGCGAAGGACAGACCGGTGAGGGCGGTGACTTGATTTTCGCCCATAAGTTCAAGAACTTTGAGCTGGAACTGGAATGGAAGATTTCCAAAGGTGGTAACTCCGGTATCTTCTATCTGGCTCAGGAAGTTACTTCAAAGGACAAGGACGGCAACGAAGTGTTGGAACCCATCTATATCTCTGCTCCCGAGTTCCAGGTGCTGGATAACGCCAATCATCCGGATGCCAAACTGGGTAAGGACAACAACCGTCAGGCTGCTTCCTTGTACGACATGATACCGGCTGTTCCGCAGAACGCCAAACCTTTCGGCGAATGGAACAAGGCAAAGATTATGGTATACAAAGGTACTGTAGTTCACGGACAGAACGATGAAAACGTACTGGAATATCACTTGTGGACTAAGCAATGGACTGAAATGTTGCAGGCAAGCAAGTTCAGCGAAGAGAAGTGGCCCTTGGCTTTCGAACTGTTGAATAACTGTGGCGGCGAAAACCACGAAGGCTTTATCGGTGTGCAGGATCATGGCGACGATGTTTGGTACCGCAACATCCGTGTAAAGGTTCTCGACTAATTCCTTCTAAAAAGATAGTACTATGAGAATCAAACATATGATGATTTTGTCAGCACTGTGCTTATCCATGATGGCCACAAGCTGCAGCAGCCACAGCACGGAAACGGCGCCGGAAACGACGAAAAAGGAAGTAGCCATCCAGCTCTATTCTGTAAGAGACTTGGTGAAGGACGGCAGTAACCTCGACCAGATTCTGAAGGATTTGGCTGATATGGGCTATACCAGTGTGGAGGCCGCCAACTACAATGACGGTAAGTTCTACGGCAAGACTCCCCAGGAGTTCAAACAGATGGTGGAAAAGAGCGGTATGACCGTGCTTTCTTCGCACACTACCCACGGGTTGTCGGACGAGGAACTGGCTTCGGGCGACTTTACGGAAGCCTTGAAATGGTGGGATCAGTGCATTGCTGCCCATAAGGAGGCCGGTATGGAGTATATCGTGACTCCGTATCTCTCCGTTCCCAAGACATTGAAAGACTTGCAGACCTACTGCGACTATTACAATGAAGTGGGCAAGCGCTGCCAGGCTGCCGGTTTGAAATACGGTTACCACAATCATGCCCATGAATTCCAGAAAGTGGAAGACAAGGAGCTGATGCTGGACTACATGCTGCAACACACCAATCCCGAATATGTATTCTTCCAGATGGACGTTTACTGGGTAGTGCGCGGCCAGAACAGCCCGGTGGATTACTTCAACAAGTATCCCGGACGCTTCACCATGCTCCATATCAAGGATCACCGCGAGATTGGGCAGAGTGGTATGGTAGGTTATGATGCTATCTTCAAGAATACGGATACTGCTGGCGTGCGCCACATCGTAGCTGAGATTGAGAAATACAGCTGCCCCGTAGAAGAGAGTGTGAAGCAGAGTCTTGACTACTTGCTTGATGCTCCTTTCGTGAAGGCATCGTATAGCAAATAAAACATGATGGCGGCTATTCATTCATAAGCTCGGCCGCATCATTTTCTTGACGCGGGCACAACCGGATGAAGAATCCGGGGTGCCCGCGTTTTTTTACTTCCTTCCGAAGTCGGCCGGAATTTCCCCCCATTGCTTTGTCTCCCATTTTAGGATGCGGGTGGTGTAGGTGTTTTCGCGCAACCACTTCTCCGCACGTTCTATTAGGTGGAAAAGCTCTTCGGTCTTGGCGTCGCGCGGCAGTTTGGTCTTGCATTTTTTCTGTTTTATCCAGTTGATGGCGTTCACGCTGTCACTGTAGATGGGCATGTCGAAACCTTTCTGTTTCAACAAGGCAAGTCCGTGGACAATGGCGAGGAATTCGCCGATATTGTTGGTTCCATACATCGGCCCGAAGTGAAAGATTTCCTGACGGCTGGCGACGTGTACTCCCCGGTACTCCATGGCACCGGGATTTCCGCTGCAGGCGGCGTCTACGGCAAGGCTGTTTTCTGCGACGGCGGCAGGAAGGGGAGCGTCGGCGCCGGGAATAGTCTTGGCAGGAGAAGGGGCCGACCGCTTGATGTACGCGTACGGCGAAGAGGCAAAGGCTTTTTCCGCTTCCTCGCGTGATTCGAACGACTTGTATTTTGCTCCTTCGTAGCCTTTGGTCTGTAGTTGGCAGTCTGTCCAGGAAGTGTAGATACCCGGGCTGACTCCCGCCCATACGACGTAATATTTTTCTTTCTTCATAACTGCGGACAAAGGTAAAAAAGAAAATCCGAACAACTTAACTCTTTTATTTGTTTCTTTGTATAGCGGATATAAAATAAATAAGAGAAAACTCAATAAAAAAAGGGTAACTATATACCACTTTGCACTAAATATTAAATTCAATAAAGAATAGAAAGTTATGGAAATGAACGAGGAAAGTATTAAAAATTTATGGGTAATAGTAGAAAAGACCCATAAGCAAGTTTTAGCGATGAAGTTTTTAGGCGAATTTAAAGCTTATGTAGTAAGTGGGTTTTCAACGAAGACAAGGGATAACCCTTTTAATGAAGCTTACAATGCGATTGATATTACAGATATATCGGTTAACTTGCCTATTTTACCGTCGGAATTAAACCCTCAATCTTTTGAAGAAAAGCTACGAGGACGTTCTGTAAAGAATTTCAAATTTGGTGGTGATGATTATTTTTGGTTGATTAAATCTGGTAAAACAGAATATTTATAAGAAAAATATACTGTTTTAGTTGGATTTATGAAAAAATATTTGTATATTTAGATGTAAAAGGAGGAATATATTATGATAGACGTCAATTCGTTTAATTCATTGTTTGAACTGTTAGAAGCATTTCCTACTGAACAGTCTTGTATCGAATATTTAAAGAAAGTACGATGGGGTGAAAAGGTGAAATCTCCTTTTAGCCCTGGCTCTAAAGTGTATGTATGTGGAAATAATACATATTTATGTAAGGACACCGGGAGAAGGTTTAATGTAAAAACGGGAACCATTTTTGAGAATACTAAAATGTCGTTGCGAAAGTGGTTTATGGCCGTATGGATGGTTCTTTCAAACAAGAAAGGAATATCATCTTTACAATTAGCAAGGGATATAAAAGTGACCCAGAAAACAGCCTGGTATGTGTTACAACGGATAAGAATATGTTTGGTATGTGAAAATCAAGGAAAATTGCATAATGAAGTAGAAGCCGACGAAACCTTTGTCGGAGGCAAAAATAAGAATCGGCATAATGACAAGAAAGTTAAGGCTTGCCAGGGACGTTCATTCAAGGATAAGACCCCGGTTCTTGGAATGGTAGAAAGAAAAGGAAAGGTTATCGGGATAGTTATCAAGAATACGTCCAAAGAGGAACTCACTCCTAAAATATTGGAGTTTGTTGATAGAAACGCTATATTGTACACTGACGAATGGTACGGATATAATGAGATAGACAAAATGTATTATCACTATTCCATAGACCACAGCAAGAAACAATATGGGTACGGAAGAATCAACACTAATACCATTGAGGGTTTTTGGACTTTATTAAAAAGAGGATATGTAGGAATATACCACTATATGAGTTCTAAGCATCTTCAAAGATATGTTAATGAATTTGTGTTCCGCTATAATACACGAAAAATCAGCGAGAATTCAAGATTTAATTTGTTACTTTGCAATATGAATTATCATATTACATATAAGAAATTGACAGCATGAGTAAAAAGGAAATGACAATAGGAGAAGAATTTGAAAACTTTATGAGTTTTGCAATGCGATATAATTTTAAGAAAAAAAAGAAAGTAAAATTATATAAACCAACTGAAATTGCAAAAATATATCGTGAAAATGGAATGACGGAAGAAATGCTGTATAAGCGTTGTATAGGATTGGGATGTACAGAAGAGGAAGCAAAGATGTTGGTACAAAAATGCTTCCACCCTACAGAAAAAGATTTAGAACTTGAAAGATTATAATAAAAGAATACCTTTATTTAGATTCTTTTTCTTTATTCTCGTTTTTCAAATCTTCCTCATAATCTTTTAAATAAGAATCTTCATACATAATTCCGGGAGTGCCAATAATCTCTTCTTTGATTTTTAATTCACCACAGTGAATACATTTAAAGTAAGCATTATGCTCTTCCCAAACATGGTTGCATTTTTTGTTCTCCATAATATTTTCTTATTTGTTTGACATTGCAAATGTAGCAAATATCACTATATTTGCAAATGTTCTATAGAACAAACGTTTTAGAGAAAATATTCGGGAGTGCCTTACTTCGTTAAAATCGCCAGTTTTAACACGCACACAAGGCACAAGCCCTCACTGTACCAAGTGGGTTGCTTGTCTGCGTGTGCATAGGTCTCTGGCGATACCTTACGAAGTTGTGGACTGTGACCCACTTCCTTTTAGGTACAGCCTTTATAGGTCACGTGAAGGCAGAAATACGAATAGTTATGAAAAAGTTTGTATTATTGATTTTGTTTGTTTTTTCTTGTACGTTATCATCTTATGCACAATTCGATAACGGATTACAATTTAGGGATTCTCTTGCAGGATGGACTGCAAGACATGCAAAAATTAGTGAGATAGAACCAATTCTAAAAAAATACAATATTGATTCTTCTGGAAAGCGAATGATTATAAAAATAGATGAGAATAATATTTTTAGAATTAGATGTAACGTTGATTCACAAGATGAAATAGAGTGGATAAGTATGACAACTTTATATGATTCAACGGATTCCGGAATGAAAGCTGATATTATGGTAATGACTACACTTTTAGAAAATTCTAAATATTTAGGATTGAAATTTAAAGAAGAAGCTTATTTTCAAATGAGTAGTGAAAACAACATGTTTTTTGTTTCAGAAAAATTGGGGATTACTGTTGTTCTTACTACATGCTCAATGTCTCGAAGATATGGATGTCCTACTTTGGAAATATCATTTATAAAAGGAACTGATTATAAAAAATGGATTAAACAATAAATAATAAAGGTAACTATATGCCCAAGCATTTTTAGTGCAAAATGGTATATAGTTACCAAAAAAAGAAAGGACAAAAAATGAAGAGAACATTTGCAGAAGCCATGGCGCATCGCCGTAGTTATTACTCTATCGGCAGCGATTCGTCGGTGCTGGATGAAGAAATAGTACACATTATTCGTGAAGCCGTAAAGAATGTGCCGTCAGCTTTCAATTCACAGTCTACAAGAATTGTATTGCTGCTGGGCGACGAACATAAGAAATTGTGGAACATTGTGAAGGAAACCCTGAAAGCACGCATCTCTGCCGAGGCTTTTGCCAAGACGGAAGCCAAGATTGACGGCTGCTTTGCCAGCGGACACGGTACTGTGCTCTACTTTGAGGACACTTCTGTAGTCAAAAAGCTGCAGGAAGCATTCCCTTCCTATAAGGATAATTTCCCTACTTGGTCGCAGCATACCTCCGCCATGCACCAGTTTGCCATCTGGACTATGCTGGAAGATATGGGGTTGGGAGCCTCCCTGCAACACTATAACCCCTTGATTGACGACGAGGTACGCCGCACTTGGAACCTGCCCGGCGACTGGATGCTGATTGCACAGATGCCCTTCGGTACACCCACCGGCGAACCGGGAGAAAAGGAATTTGAAGATTTAAGCAAACGTATCAAAATTTTTCTCTGATACAGAGGCGTTTTCAGCTTGGAATTGCTACCTTTGCAGGAAATGAGTTACAAGCTTGTAACTCGTAGCTCGTATAGCTCGTAACTGAAAACTCATTATGATACGTATTTTCTTGACCGGCTACATGGGAGCCGGTAAAACTACTTTAGGAAAGGCTTTTGCCCGCGAAATGAATGTGCCGTTCATTGATTTGGACTGGTACATCGAAGAACGTTTTCACAAATCAATCCGTGAATTGTTCACCGAGCGGGGAGAAGCCTCTTTTCGTGAATTGGAGCGAAACATGCTGCATGAAGTAGGGGAATTTGAGGATGTCGTGGTCTCTACCGGTGGCGGTACTCCTTGTTTTTTTGACAATATGGAGTATATGAACGGTTGCGGGCAGACGGTGTTTCTGGATGTACACCCCGATATTCTGTTCCGCCGGCTCCGGGTGGCGAAGCAGCAACGCCCCATCCTGCAAGGCAAGACGGACGAAGATTTGCGCACCTTCATTGTGGAGGCGCTGGATAAGCGTGAGCCTTTCTACTCGCAGGCCCGTTATCGCTTTGATGCCGGTTATCTGGAAAGCCGCAGCCAGATTAGCGAATCCGTGCAACGGTTACGCCAACTTTTAGGACTTTAATCCCTTGTAAATGTGTATTTTTCAGTCCGAGGAGCTGGATATATTAGATTTATGTGTATTTTTGTCGCCCCCTTTATAAGACACACTATAGTGGGAAAATAGTAAATTGTAAATAGTCTAATAGTAAATGTACTGATGAGAAAATGGCGTATTGAAGATTCAGAAGAGCTGTACAACGTAACTGGTTGGGGCACTTCGTACTTTGGTATCAATGACAAAGGTCATGTTGTGGTGACACCGCGTAAGGATGGGGTTGCCGTCGATTTAAAAGAGTTGGTGGACGAGTTGCAGTTGCGCGATGTAGCGGCTCCGGTATTGGTGCGTTTTCCCGATATTCTGGACAACCGCATCGAGAAGGTGTCCTGCTGCTTCAGACAGGCAGCCGACGAGTACGGGTATAAAGGAGAGAACTTTATTATCTATCCCATTAAAGTGAATCAGATGCGTCCCGTGGTAGAAGAGATGATTAACCATGGGAAGAAGTTCAATCTGGGGCTGGAAGCGGGTTCAAAGCCGGAGTTGCATGCTGTGATAGGGGTCAATACAGACCCGGGTTCCCTCGTGGTTTGTAACGGATATAAGGACGAGAGCTTCATTGAACTGGCACTGTTGGCACAGAAAATGGGCAAACGCATTTTTCTTGTTGTAGAGAAACTTAATGAGTTGAATCTTATTGCCAAGATGGCGAAGCAATTGAAGGTGAAACCTAATATCGGTATTCGCATTAAATTGGCTTCCAGTGGAAGTGGCAAATGGGAAGAAAGCGGAGGAGATGCCAGCAAGTTCGGACTGACATCCAGTGAACTGCTCGAAGCGCTGGACTTCTTGGAGAAAAAAGATATGAAGGACTGTCTGAAGCTGATACATTTCCATATCGGCAGTCAGATAACCAAGATACGCCGCATCAAGAATGCTTTGCGTGAAGCTTCGCAATTCTTTGTGCAGCTGAACAAGATGGGCTTCAACATCGAATTCGTGGATACTGGTGGCGGTATGGGAGTTGATTATGACGGTACACGCTCTTCAAGTAGCGAAAGCTCCGTCAACTATTCCATCCAGGAATATGTCAACGATGTGGTGTCGACTTTCGTCGATGTTGCCGACAAACACGGGTTCCCTCATCCCAATATCATTACCGAGACGGGACGCAGCCTGACTGCCCATCACTCCGTGCTTATCTTCGAAGTGCTGGAAACGGCTTCCCTGCCCGAAATGGACGACGACTGGGAACCGGGAGAGGATGCTCACGAACTGGTGAAGGAACTGTATGACATCTGGGATAATCTGAGCCAGCGCAGTATGCTGGAACCTTGGCACGATGCGCAGCAGATACGCGAAGAGGCACTCGACCTTTTCAGCCATGGCATCGTCGACCTGAATACGCGTGCACAAATAGAGAAACTCTACTGGAGTATCTGCCGCGAAATCAACTCCATTGCCAGCGGCATGAAGCACTGCCCCGAGGAATTCCGCAAGTTGAGCAAGCTGCTTGCCGACAAGTATTTCTGTAACTTCTCGCTGTTCCAGTCATTGCCCGATTCCTGGGCTATCGACCAGATGTTCCCCATCATGCCCATACAACGGCTGGATGAAAGACCCGACCGCGAGGCTACCTTGCAGGATATGACATGCGACTCGGACGGCAAAATTGCCAATTTCGTCAGCTCGCGTGCCGATACGACCACCCTGCCGCTGCACTCGTTGCGCGACAAGGAACACTACTATCTGGCGGTTTTTCTGGTCGGAGCTTATCAAGAGATTCTGGGAGATATGCACAATCTGTTTGGTGATACGAATGCCGTGCATGTGTCTGTCAATTCCAAAGGCTACACCATCGACCAACTGATTGACGGCGAGACGGTGGCTGAGGTGTTGGACTACGTGCAATATAATCCTAAAAAACTGGTACGTACGCTGGAAACTTGGGTGACGCAGTCCGTCAAGGAAGGGCGTATCTCTGTGGAAGAAGGGAAGGAATTCTTGTCTAATTACCGTTCCGGACTGTACGGATATACTTATTTGGAATAAAATGGAGAAACTGACTGTAATAAAGGTGGGTGGCAAGATTGTAGAAGAGGAAGCCACCCTCTATAAGTTATTGGATGACTTTGCAGCCATCGAAGGCTACAAGGTCTTGGTACACGGAGGCGGACGCTCGGCCACGAAGCTCGCTGCCCAACTGGGTATTGAAAGTAAAATGGTGAATGGCCGCCGCATCACTGATACCGAAACGCTGAAGGTGGTGACCATGGTGTATGGCGGACTGGTGAATAAGAATATCGTTGCCGGCTTGCAGGCGCGTGGTGTCAATGCACTGGGCTTGACGGGAGCCGATATGGATGTAATCCGTTCGGTAAAGCGTCCCGTGAAGGAGGTGGATTATGGGTTTGTGGGCGATGTGAAGCAGGTGAATGATGCTTTCTTGGCAGACCTCATTCATAAGGGTGTGGTTCCCGTGATGGCTCCGTTGACACACGATGGAGACGGGCACATGCTGAATACGAATGCCGACACCATTGCCGGAGAGACCGCCAAGGCTTTGGCGGGCTTGTTCGATGTTACTTTGGTATTCTGCTTTGAGAAGAAAGGGGTGCTGCGTGACGAGAACGACGATGATAGCGTGATTCCACAGATAACGCCGGAGGAATTCAAGCAATATGTGGCAGATGGTGTGATTCAAGGTGGCATGATTCCAAAATTGGAGAACTCTTTCGAGGCGTTGAATGCGGGTGTGTCCGAAGTCGTAATCACTTTAGCATCAGCCATCAACGGGAACAGTGGAACCCGTATCCGAAAATAATTCAAAAAAAACGGCAATAGGCTGTAACTTTCTGAATACTTAACCGTCAATTTATTAGAGATGCAAGAACTCAGCTTTCGCAATGACATTCTCCCGCTGAAGGATAAGCTTTTTCGGTTAGCCCTGAGAATTACGTTCGATAGGGCAGAGGCAGAGGATGTCGTGCAGGAAACGCTGATAAGGGTCTGGAACAAGCGTGACGAGTGGTCGCAATTCGGCTCTATCGAAGCCTATTGCCTGACAGTGGCAAGAAATCTGGCGATAGACCGTAGCGAGCGAAAAGACTCCCGTACCGTGGAGCTGACCCCCGAAATGGAGCAGGCCTCCGATGCATCGGGCCCTTACGAGAAGCTGGTGAACAAGGAACGGATGGCGTTGATACATCGGCTGATGAACAAGCTTCCCGAAAAACAGCGGCTGATTATGCAGCTTAGGGATGTGGAAGGTAAGAGCTATAAAGAAATAGCAGCAGTCCTGAACTTGACCGAGGAGCAGGTAAAAGTGAACCTCTTCAGGGCGCGGCAAAAAGTGAAACAAACGTTTATTGATATAGAAGGTTATGGACTCTAAATATATAGAACAACTCTTGGAGCGCTACTGGCAGTGCGAAACTTCTTTGGAAGATGAGGCTGAATTGCGTGCTTTCTTTAGCGGAAGCGATGTGCCCAAGCACTTGCTTCGCTACAAGGATTTGTTCGTATATCAGCAGCTTCAGCAGGAAGTGCATCTGGGTGAGGATTTTGACGCCCGGGTGCTTGCCGAAGTGGAAGTTCCGGTGGTCAAGGCAAAGCGCCTGACACTGGCCGCACGCTTCATGCCGCTGTTCAAAGCCGCCGCAGTAGTGGCAGTGGTTCTTTCGCTGGGAAATGTGATGCAGCATTCATTCTTTTCGGATGTAGAGGAAGTAGCCGCAACCGATACTATCGGTAAACAGATTTCCGCACCGTCGGTAGCTCTTTCGGGAGATGTGTCCGTGTCTCATGAGAAGCAGGTGATGGACAGCCTGCGCCGGGTGAACAAGGAGCTGGAAATCAAGGAATAGATATTTTCATT
This sequence comes from Bacteroides uniformis, assembly GCF_025147485.1. NCBI lineage: Bacteria > Pseudomonadati > Bacteroidota > Bacteroidia > Bacteroidales > Bacteroidaceae > Bacteroides > Bacteroides uniformis. The sequence continues at coordinate 1,541,879 of NZ_CP102263.1, forward strand.
TGCTTTTAAAATAACATTTTCATTTGCTTTAAACATAATAATAGTTAGTGTGCTTTATTAAAACAACTTGAGGCTGTGAAGTTTCAATTCTCTCAAAATCTTATAAAAACTAACTAAAATAGAAGGGACGCCGCGTGATGCAGCGTCCCTTTGTTGTTCTTGCCTGTGGGTTACAAGGCTTTTTATTTAAGGGAGTTATTATTTACAGTATATATAGTTTGGAGTCTGCCGTTTTTTTTCTCAACTTTACTCACTGCAAATATATACAATGGAGAAGATGAGAAACATACTATACATCTGTATTATGCTTTTAGGCATTATGTGCTTTGTAGGCTGTAATGACTGTCATGACAACAAAAAACTTTTGGCGCAGACCGACTCTTTGTTGCAGAGCCGTCCGGACAGTGCGCTGAAGTTGCTTAATTCCATAGAAAAGGATGTCGGGTTTTCAGAAGCGGAGTGGATGCAGTTCGTTTGGAACTGTGCGCAGGCCCGCTACCGTATGGGTATGTCATTGGCGGAAGATTCGCTGCTTCCTGAAGCGATACACTACTATCGTGAACGGAAAGACTCTTCCCGTATGCTTGATGGCTACCTGCTTGAAGCCTCCTATTATAAATGGATGAAGCAGGAGGAACGCATGGATGAAGCGATTGAGAATGGCTTGGACTATGCCATAGCCCGAAAAGACACCTTCTGGCTTCTTCTTTTTTATCGGGGAAAGGCAGAGATAGCTTATCTGAGAAATGACCACTCCCAGGCGATAGAGTTGATGGAAAAGATATTGCAATATGCTGATAAGCTATCTGTCCGGGAACATTGCTCCATACTCTATGACCTGGGACTCAATATGGCGCTTGCCAACCACCCTTCTTCTTCGGATTACCTGGAACAGAGTATTGACATGGCATTGGCGGCAGCCGATACAGCTTCGGCCTGTCACTATCTGAGGAATTATGCCGCTTTTCTTGCCAACAGCCATGAATATACCAAGTCCAATGAACTGCTTCACCGGGTTAGACGGCTGATGCCTATGACCGACAACTATCCCATTCTGCAAGTAATCTTTGCTGAAAACTTCCTGAACCTTCATCAGTTGGATTCTGCCCGTTACTATTGGGAGCAAGCGTGGAACAATGAATTGAAGCAGGAAGAAAAGAGAGCCGAGGGCTTTTCTGTACGCAGTGCGCTGGCACAGTTGAAAACAATTCTGGACTATACTTCCGGGGCACCTTTGGACATTGTCACTTTCGGTAGGTTTGCTGATTCTGTCAGGAATGAGATGAGGGACCAGAATAGCGTGATAGAGCAACAGCTGGTGACCAGGAACAAGCTTCAACAGTTGAACTATGAGTTGATAATCAAACGGCAGAAGACACGGATGTATTCGATGCTGGTTGTTGTTGTGTTTGTCGGGGTACTTGTTTCCCTTACCTTTTATATCCGTAACAGACGGAAGCGCCTTGCCGAAGCCGAGGAACGTATTGATGCACTGACCCGCCTGCTGGAAGATGCCCAGAAGGTATCGGACAATCAGGAAGAGAATAGCGGTGCTTTCTTCAAGAAGCTGCTTCTTCAGCAGCTGGGTATCATACGGCTTGTTGCCAATACGCCTACCTCACAGAACCAGGCGTTGCTGAAACTTATTTCGGGCATCGGCAATAAGGAGATTCCGGTGGAAGGACTTCTTGCCTGGGCAGACCTTTATCCGGTAATTGATAAACTATACGATGGCTTTTATTCCCGCATGATGGAAAAGTTCGGACAGGTATTGTCTGATAAGGAAGTGCAGATATGCTGTCTGCTCTGTGCCGGTTTCTCCACGAAAGAAATCGGTGTGGTCACCCAACAGACAAGTGCAACCATCTACGTGCGTAAGACTTCCATCCGGAAGAAGATAAATGCAGGCGAAAAACAGGATATTGTGGAGTGCATAAGAGGCATTTAGACCGGAAGAGGCCGGATTAAGACTTTTATAATATGTCATTGTTGATAATCAGTGCTTTATGTGCTAAGTATTAAGACTTTTAATAGTGCGATTTAGTAGGAGTTAAGAGACTTCTTGCCTTAACTTTGCATCAAATCAAAAAACAGAAAGTCTTATGAAAAGTACATTCAGAACAATGGCAATCGCAGCGTGTTTCGCACTTGTATCTCTTACTTCATGTTACTTCCCCGGAAGCGACCAGTATAAAATAAAGTCGGCAACTAAGGAATATGTTAAGTCGCAGTTAGGCGAAGGTGAGAAATTCCGTTACGGATACCTGGAGCGTAAATGTGGTCGTAACGTAGACGGCAAATTTTGCAAGTATGCCGAAGTGCACTATGAGGTAATAAGCGCGTCGGGCGAAACTTCAGAGAAAATGCTCTTTCTGCTGATGTCGGAACATTGCGATTCCGTATTGGATATCTCGGAGGAGAGAGACAAGGAGTGGACCAATAAAGAAACTCTTTCGTCAGAAGAGATAAAGGCAATCATCGAGTCAGCTTTAAAAGACAAACTCTAAACACCGGCATTTATGAAAAAGATTCTTGTTATAGCTATCGTATGCCTGTTGGGTAGCTTTGCCGCAGCGGCACAAACAGTGAAAGTAAACGGTACAATTGTAGATGAACAGAACCGTCCGGTGGAATTTGTCAATGTAGCCCTGATTTCCTTGCCCGACTCTTCATTCGTTACGGGAAGCACCACTGATGGCAAAGGTAAATTTGCTTTGAGAGCCACTGCCGGTTCGGATTTCCTGTTAAGACTCTCTTATATCGGTTACGTCGGCGAACAGATTGTCATCAGGACTCCCCAAGGCACTGTGCAGATGGGAGACATTATCTTGAAAGAACAGTCGGTAGCACTGGACGAGGTGGTAATATCGGGCAGCAATATCACGCAGAAGGTAGACCGCATGGTTGTAGTACCCACCGCTACTGCCATGAAGAATTCCTATAATCCCTACGACCTGATGCTGAACCTTGCCATTCCGCACTTGAAGGTGGATGCTCTTGGTAAAGGCCTGGAAGCCAATGGCGGCAGCGTACAGACACGTATCAACGGTATTGTGGCTACCTCCACCGAAGTGGCAGCCCTCCTGCCCAAGGAGATTGTAAGAATAGAATTCATTGAAAATCCGGGAGGGCGCTATGGCGACAGCAGCCTGGGGGCTGTGGTAGACATCATTGTCCGCCGCCGCGAAACGGGCGGACTGGTCAATATACAAGCCACTAATGCTCCCCACATATTGTTTAGCGAGGACAATGTGGTGGCCAAGTTCAATCATAAAAAGTCACAATGGGGATTGTTCTATAACTTGTCTGCCCGTAACTTCAAGAAAACGTATACGGATATAGATGAGACATATGTGTTGGAAAATAAGACGATACATCGTGTGCAGGAGGGGCTTCACGACCAAAACAAGCACTTTACCCACAATATCGACCTCTCTTACAATCTGACGGAGCAGGATAAGTACGTATTCAACGTCGTGTTCCGCAACAGTGTCTATGATGCCCCTTGCCTGAACCAGTCGAACAAGTTGTATGATGCTGCGGATGCCGATAACTATATCTTCTCCAGACTGAAGAACAAGCAGTCCAGCTACACTCCTTCGCTCGACCTTTATTACCAGCGTACATTACCGAAGAATCAGATGCTTACGATGAGCGTGACCGGTACGCTGATGCACACCGACAATAATAGGCTCTACCACGAATATACGCCTCAAGCCGAAGACCTGGCGATGATTGAAACAGATGTGACGGGGAATAAGCGTTCCATTATCGGTGAAGCCATCTACGACAAGCGTTTCAAGTTCCTCGTATTCAGCGCCGGATTGCGCCACTACCAGATGTATGCCAGGAACGAGTATGCAGGCTCTTCACCCGTCGTATCGGAAATGAACCAGGCAAAGACAGCGGCGTTTGCCGAGGTGCAGGGTAATATCAGGAAAGTGAGCTATGGTGTGAGTGCCGGACTGACCCGCTCTTATTTCAAGGAAGGAGGGGAGGAACATACCTACTATACCTTTACTCCCACTGTCCGTCTGAACTTCTCTCCGCACAAGAACGGCAACATCAACTATCGGTTCAATGTCGAACCCAAGATTCCTTCGCTCAGTGCATTGACCAATGTGGAGCAGGCGATAGATACCATCCAGATAGTACGCGGCAATCCGGCATTGGAGACTTACAGTGTCTTTAACAATACGTTGAACTACTCCTATATGAAGCAGAAGTTCGTCTTCATGCTGAATGTGACACATGGCTATCACAAGAATATCATCATGGAGAGTGTGTTTGCCGAGGGAGACAAGTTGGTTTCGATGAGCGAGAACCAGCGTTCTGCACAGTTTCTGCGCTTTGGCCCTTCTTTCACATTCCGCGGACTGAACATTGGTAGTCTGAAGAATTTCCTGACGCTGAGTATAGATGGTGGATTTACACGTTACTGGTCTAACGGCAATACCTATACCCATACGTATAATGACTTCTATTACAATCTGGTTGCCGTGTTCAATTATAAGCAGTTCTCTCTGTTGGGACAATTCAGTAAAAGGGCGAACGAACTGATGGGCGAAACGATTTATAAGGGCGAGAATCAGACTGCCATTCTGGCCACTTATACCCACAAGCGCCTGCAGCTGGGGGTAGGGATGATGTTCCCGTTCACCAACAACTACAAGACGGGTAAGGAACGGGTAAGCAAAGTGGCACCCTATACCTCGTGGAGCCATGCGAAAGAGATAGGACAGATGGCGGTTATCAAGCTGAGTTATAACTTCGAGTTCGGCAAGCGTTACAAATCATCCGACAGACGCATCAATAACAGCGACAATGAGTCGGGTATTCTGAATGTAGATAAATGATAGTTGTTCCCGTGCTTCGGAGATGTGGGGCGTACAAAAAACGAAGGACTTCCTCGCGGGAGTCCTTCGTCATCTTTATAGGTAATTATTTGAGAGAGAATTTAGTTTAGGCTTATAATTATTAATCTTAAAGTCTATATTTTCCAATGTTAGAGCTTATACAGTCCTTTCTTCGGATAATCCAGTTCCGGATTGCCCTTGTAGCCTACACTGCCACTTCCGCTGGTGCGTACTTTCAGGAAATCTGTGGCATGGCACTTGATGTCGCCTGAACCGGCAACACTGGCGGATGCTTTCTTGGCAACGAAATCGGAAGCAAACAAATCACCCGAACCTGCCACACTGTATTCAGCTTCTTGGGTGCTGCCACTCAGGATGGCGGTACCCGAACCGGCAACGGATGCTCTGGTGAAGTTGGCGGTTACGTTATTCAGCTTCATGTCACCTGAACCTGCAACGGATACTTGGAGGTCATTGCAAGTGATGTTGCTGCTATTGATGTCTCCCGAGCCTGCGATGGAAATATCGAGGTCTGTGCAGGAGATGTTGTTTCCACTGATGTCACCCGAACCAGCCACAGAGATTTTGATGTCATCCGTCTTCAGTCCGTTTTTCAGTTCCACGTCTCCCGAACCTGCCACGGCAATGCCGTTCAGCTTTTCTGCGGACACACGTACTTCCAGTTTATTATAGGATACGCTGACGTTCTTCTTGAAGCCGATGTAGAGGGTATTGTCCTTGACACGGATATCCAGTAAGTCTACAATGTTGTCCGAGGTGTATACTTCCACTGTCGGTTTGCCGGACTTCTGCGTGTAGGTCACGTCGGGGCTGCCGGCTACACTCAGCTTGGTGAAGTTGTCCACTTTTATGTCTTTGGTTACATAATTCTTGCTTGCCTTGACCGTCTTGCTGCCGAAGCCTCCGGAACGGTATGTGTGTTGTTGTGAACAAGCGGTTGTACTGAATGCCAATAAGGCGATTGCGATAAATGTTGTTAGAGCTTTCATATTCTTTTGTTTTTTGTGATTCAGTATTTATTAGTTAGACGTGATCTACCTTGAAAAAGTTGCATATAAAAATGCTTTTTTCAAAGGACGCTCGGTCATCATACTTTAATCAATTATTGTGCCATAAGTGTAAAATGTTGATTATTAAAGGATAGTCGCTTTTGTGTAGTGTTCATTATCGGACACTCCGTCCGCTTTTGTCAGGTATTTGCTTGCGTTTTTGGACGATTCTTTGTTCATTTGCAAAGCCTCTTCCCGCCCCTTTCCTATGGGAGAGGCTTTGATTTATGACAGTAAACCGCATTATAGAAGATAAAGAGCTTGGTCCTTTGTTTGTCCGGGTCAATGCCCGGGCACGGCGTCTTACTTTCCGTACAAAGGAAGATGGAATTTACGTGACTGTGCCTCCCCGGACTTCTCTTGCCGAGGTAGAGAGTGCCATCGAGCAGCTTCGTCCGCGTCTGAAAGCTGCCAGACAGAAGCTGGTCAGAAAGCTGATTGATTTGGATTACCGCATTGATACGGAGTTCTTTAAACTGACGTTGGTCAGCGGACAACGGGAACGGTTCTTGTCCCGTTCGGAATTGGGGGAAATGCAGATAATCTGTCCTCCTGATGCCGATTTCTCGGATGAGAAGTTGCAGGCTTGGCTGCGCAAGGTAATTGAGGAAGCTTTACGGCGAAATGCGAAGATTATTCTTCCGCCCCGTCTGTATATGCTTTCCATGCAGCACAACCTTCCTTACAAGAGTGTGAAGATAAATTCCAGCAGCGGGCGTTGGGGAAGCTGTTCGGCACAAGGCAATATCAACCTTTCCTATTATCTGGTACTTCTTCCCAAGCATCTGATAGACTACGTGCTACTGCACGAACTGGCACATACCCGCGAGATGAATCACGGGGAGCGTTTCTGGGATTTGCTCGACCGGATGACTGATGGAAAGGCACAAGCATTGAGAGCGGAGCTTCGGAAATATCAAACGAAAATAAATGGTTAGAGATTAGTATGGACGGTAAGTAGTTCCTTGTTTTACAGACAGTGATACTGCAAAACTACTGCATACCTCTTGCACTGTCACTGCACTCCTTTTGCAGTGCTGCTGCAATACCTTTGCAGTGACACTGCAACTGTTTTGCAGTAACGCTGCAAAAGGTATGCAGTATCGCTGCAGTGTCACTGCAGGAGTTGTGTAATGTCTTTGCAGTAGCACTGCAAAAGTTATGTGATGTCTTTGTAGTGGCTGTTGGTAAGCCAGGAAAAAGCTTGTTGACTCCGAAATATGAGAGCAAAATGCTTCACAACTTTTTATCCCTAATTTTTTGCCAGCTGCTTCACCTCTTCCCCTTCCTTCTCGAACCGGTATTCGCCCCCTTTTTCGCTTAGCTCAAATAAGGAAAGCTTTTCAGTTGCATTGTTTACAATCATGAGTGCGTTTTGCTCGGCAAAGCGTTTCACTTCGATGGTGAAAGGTTCTTCTGCAATGGTGCGGTTCACCAGCAGGCTGTCGTTGATGAATATGGAAGTGGAATCTCCGGCAAATCCTTTCGTCAGTGTGATGGTGTATGTCTCGATGAAGTTGCGTTCTCCTTCTTTCCGTTGTTGCAGCCTCATGCTCATGTAGACAAAGATGACAACTACAAAAATCACGGCGAAAGCAAGGATGCCGTTGCCTATCATAAACTGCTTGTTGGTATTCAGTCGGTGTGCCATGGATAAAAAGTTTTTTTAAGAATGGTACAAATGTAATGAATAAATTTGAACCGACTGGTTTTTTACTTGCTGTATTCGCTCGGCGTCGCCCCGAATTGTTTCTTGAAGCTGGTCGAGAAATGGGACAGTGTACTGAATCCCGTCATGTCCGCTATCTCTGAGATGGTATATTTCCCTTCCTTTATCAATTTGGCGGCACGGTTCAGCTTGTAGGTCTTGAAGAATACGCTGGGGTTCTCACCCGTCAGCCCCTTTACCTTGTAATAGAATTTGGTGCGGGAGATTTTCAGCAGCTCGGTCATGCGCGCCACGTCCAGTTCCGGATTGGAGAGTTCGTTTTCCATCAGGTGGTAAAGTTCGGTCATGAAGGTGTTGTCTTGCGGGGAGAGCACGTTCTCCTCAATCTCATCCGTTTGGGTGGAACGGCTCAGGAGACTGCGCACTTTCTCACGGTTCTTCAGCTGGGATTTGATAAGCGCCAGCAGGTAGTTGGGCTCGAAAGGTTTCGTTACGTAGGCATCTGCACCGGTATTCAGACCTTCCACCTGGTTCTCTACAGTAGCTTTGGCTGTTACCAGTATCACGGGGATGTGGCATAGTTGCAAGTCTTCCTTTATCTGTCGGCAGAGGTCGTAACCGTTTCTTCCGGGCATCACTACATCGCTCAGTACGAGGTCGGGAGCTTCTTCGCTCATGGCTTTGAAGGCGCTGTCGGCATCGAAGCGGCAGACAACGTTGTAGACGGGAGAAAGCAGGGCCTTCAGGTAGTGGGCCACTTCCGTATCATCGTCTACCACCAGCAGGGTTTGCTTTTGTTGCCGGATGCTCTCTGTGTTTTCCAGTTGATACTGTTCTTCCGTTTGTATCGGAAACGCCTTGTTCTGTTCTTCTTCGGGGAGGGTACATTCTTCGGGGGTATAGGAGAGGTCATTCACCGGCAGCAGCAGGGTGAAGACGGCTCCGCTTCCTTCGGTACGGTTACCGGCTTTCAGGTAGCCGTGATGCAGCAGCGCCAGGCTGCGGGCGTAGTACAAGCCGATGCCGGTTCCCCAGTTATAGGTGCCTTTGGATTGATTGTCCAGTTGGTAGTAGCGTTCGAATACCTTCTCCAACTGTTCCTCGGGGATTCCGTTCCCGCTGTCGGCCACGGCAACTTTGACGTATTGCGTGTCGATGTCTTTGTCGGTCAGCGTAAAGAGACGCGCAGCCTCTTCGCGGGTAATGACGTCGAAGCACAGTTCCACTTTCCCACCGTTCGGAGTGAACTTCAAGGCGTTTGAAAGCAGGTTTCCTACAATCTTGTCCAGCTTGTCCACGTCCAGCCACATGAGGAAAGTATCCTCCAGGCCATAAGTGTTCAGTGCGATGCCTTTCTCGTTGGCGTTGATGCGGAAAATATCTACAAAGCGTTGCAGTTGCGAGATGATGTCAGTCCGTTTCACTCGCAGCTTCAGGGTGTCATTCTCCAGTTTGTTGAAGTCCATCAGCTGGTTCACCAGACGGAGCATGCGCCCCACACTGCGTTGTACGATGTAAAGCAGTTGTTTGTTTTCTCCCTCTATCTTGGGACTTTCGCAAAGTTGTGTCACCGGGCCCGAAATCATGGTGAGCGGGGTGCGGAACTCGTGCGAGATGTTGGCAAAGAAACTCATGTTCATGCGGTTCACCCGTTGTTCCTGCTCCTTCTCAAGTTTGGCACGCCGGGTGGTTTCTTTTTCCTGCTTGATACGTAGCCAGGCACGGATGAAGATACCGATGATGGCGGCGGCAATAAGCAGATAGATACACCATGCCCACCACGTTTGCCAAGGGGCGGGCTTTACGATGACGCGTATGGAATTCTCCCTTTCTACAATGCTCTTGTCGTTATTGGTTATTTTAACTTTGAAGGTGTAGGTACCGGCAGGCAGATTGGCATAGTAGGCCTCGCGGTTGTTGCGGGCATCAATCCAATATTTGTCGAAACCGTCCATCTTGTAATAATAATGTACGCGTTCATATTCGCAGTAGTCCAGTGCGGCAAAGGAGATGCTGAAACCATTCTGATTGTGGTCCAGGCAGATGTCCGGTCGGTAGGAGAGGTGCTTGTCTATACTTTCGCTGTCTTGTGGGCGTGCCAACCGGTTGTGTATCTTCAAATCCTCGAAGAGCAGTGGAATTTCCCGTTTGGTACTTACGTCCATAGGGTTGAAGAAAGTCAGCCCGTGCGTACCGCCAAAAACAAGTGTCCCGTCGGGCAGGCGGCATGAAGAACGGTCGTAAAACTGATTGCCGCCTATGCCGTCGGCGGCATAGTAGTTGGTAAATTTCCCTACGGTGCGGTCATATTTGCCCAGCCCGTATTGTGTGCCTGCCCATATATTGCCTTGTGCATCTTCCTCAATGCAAGAGATGTCCCGGCAGGGTGTACCCTCTATGGTCTCGATTTTTCCGGTGGCGGCAGAATAGTGCAGCAGTCCGTTGCTGACGGTCCCAATCCATACATCTCCACGACTGTCTTCGAAGATGTCGGTAGGGATGAATACTGAACGTTGGATACAAGCTTGCCAGTCGGTGTTCTCGAATGGTACTTCAGCGCTTTCCCAATTGTCGGGATTGATTTGCATGACTGGGTTCATGAAGGCAGTGGTCCACATCTTTCCGTTGTTGCGTGGAAGGAGTCCGGGTATGAAGGTTCCCGTCCAGGAAAATACTTTTGTTTGGACAAATTCTTTTTCTTTACGCTTTTTGGCATAAAGTTTAGGGCTGTATGTACCCACCCAAATTGTTCCACAACGATCTTGTGCAAACGACAGTGGTAGGAAGATGTCATGAATAGACTCTGTCTTCAGTATGCCGTTTTTATAGCTGCATTTCATCACCTTGCTCGCATAGAGGGCCGCCAGCCAGATGTAGCCCTCATCATCTACGAATACGCGTGTGATGTCCGGTTTGTCGGTAGCGCTTTTTCCCGGAAGTCCAGCCGAGTCCACTTCTTTCACTTCGTGGCTGTCCATGTTGTAAACGTACAGCCCGTCTATCATGGTGGCCATCCAGAGATTTCGCTCCTTGTCCACTGCCACGGACAGCACTGACTTTCGGTTCAGGTATGAGCTGAGATGATTATTGGTGTTGAAACGTTCTTTATAGTTGTAACGCACGACATAGCCTTGGTCTACAGAGCCTATCCACAGGTTTTTCTGTGAGTCGGTAAACATGGTGCTTATCTTGAAGTGAGGCACTTCGAAGGGAAAACCGTTTTCGCTCTGATGTATCACGTATCCTTCCACGTAGTTGTAGAGAAACATTCCTTGTTGGTCGGTATTCAGCAGCAGGCTGTTGCTGCCGTAAGGGTGGATGTAGTTGACGTTGGCATGCAGCAGCAACGGATGGCTCCGAAGGGCTTGGGGTGTTTCCTTGAATTTGTGCGTATGTGTGTCGAACAATGTTATCTGGCGGTTTCCCGCCAGCCATAGGATTCCGTTGGTGTGCATGAAGAAGTGGGTGGGAAAAATGCCTTGCATTGGAATGGAGTCTTCCAGCGCTAGTGTGGAGGAGTTGTAGCGGCGCAGAGACAGTGGGGTCACTGCCCACAGTTTGTTGCTCTGGTCTATGAAGCAGCGGTTGTTGAAGGTATAGTTTGGGTCAAATATCTTGATGGGTACGTCAAATTTGTGTGTTTGTGGATTATATACGGCAAGGTTGTGCATCATGTTCAGAAAAATCTTTCCGTCTTTGTTCTCGAGTATTTGGATGCCGTTTTTATTGGGGAAGTCCAGTGGGATATTTTGGAAATTATCTTTGTCTGTGTATAGGCTGGTTCCATTTACGGTGACTACCCACAACCGGCCTTGTGAATCACGGAAGAGGTCGTTGATTTGATTATCGGGTATATCCAGCGAGTCATCCGTACAGTAATACTGATGATATTCGTGTACATTATATTTGTTTACCCCTCGTGAAGTTCCTATCCAAATGTGTCCTTGTGCATCTTCGGCAAAGGCGGTGACCTTCTGATTGGAGAGGTCATTGGTGATGACGGGGCTTTCGATGCTGCCTTCCGGTGTGGGCTTTGTGTCCGACGGATTGCACGCGGTGATTAAACACAATAGAAGTAAGTATTTAATGTATTTCATAATATATAGTGTAGACTAAAAGCATTGGCATGTCATCCATTTGTTTTGTTCAACGAATCTCTGCATTACGATGCGAAAATACTCATAAAAATTGAGAGAGAGACTGCCGGAGAGCATGTTTTGAACAAATCTGCAAACATTTGAACATTGGAGAAAGCTGTTTTGAACATCGGGGAAAGCCGTTTGGATAACGTAGAAAATCCTTCTGGGGAGAATGTGCTAATATTGCAATCATAAAAACATAAAACTAATACATAATATGAAAAAGCAATTCTTGTCAGTGTTAGCATTCTCCGCCATCCTACTTTCCTCGTGCGGAGGGACAGCTAAAATAGAGAAAGCATCTGCTTGTGGGCAGGAGGGGGAGATTACGGCTTCTTCGGCAACCGCCATTGCCGAGACCGAATCAGGAAAAGTAGCCGGATATGTGGAAAATGGTATCTATATATATAAAGGTATCCCATATGCCAAAGCCGAACGTTTTATGCCGCCCGTGGCCGCTGATAAATGGGAAGGCGTCCGCAGCAGCCGTGCCTATGGCCCTACTTGTCCGCAAGGCAAGCGCATGGGATGGTACAGCGACGAGCAGGCGTTTGCCTTCAACTGGGATGACGGTTATCCTGACGAGAATTGTCTGCGGGTGAATATCTGGACACCGGGACTGAAAGACGGGAAGAAACGCCCCGTCATGGTGTGGCTGCATGGTGGAGGTTATTCCGCCGGCAGTGGTCAGGAGCTTCCCTCGTATGACGGAACAAATCTGGCAAAGAAAGGGGATGCAGTGGTTGTGACGCTGAATCATCGTCTCAACGTCCTGGGTTTTCTCGACCTTTCCGCCTATGGCGATAAATATGCAAAATCGGGCAATGCCGGACTGCTTGATCTGGTGGCGGCACTGCAATGGGTGAATAAGAATATAGAATCCTTCGGTGGAGATGCTCGGAATGTTACCATTTTCGGTCAATCCGGTGGAGGAGGCAAGGTCTCTACGCTACTTGCCACGCCATCGGCGAGAGGCTTGTTCCATAAAGCCATTGTACAAAGCGGATCTATGCTTCGCACGATGGAGCAAAAGTATTCTCGTCGCATTGGCAGTGCCGTGATGGAAGAACTTGGTCTGAAGGCTTCGCAGATAGACGAACTCTGCAAGATGCCGTATGACAAGGTGCTTGCCGCCGGTGACAAGGCGATAGCCAAAGTGCGTGCAGAGGCAGAGAAGGAGGGGGTGTCTTCCTTCATTTTTGGCTGGGCGCCTACGGTGGACGGCGATGTACTGCCCGTACAGCCTTTCGACCCTCAAGCTCCAGCACAAAGCAAGGGCATTCCGGTAATGATTGGCACTACTCTGCACGAATTTACCATGAGTACTTATGTCCCCGCTTTTCGTACCATTACCAAAGAAAAAGCGGTGGAATTCCTGCAAAAGAAATACGGCGAACGTACGGACGAGTTCCTTACCGCTTTCGAGAAAGCCTACCCCGGCTATCAGCCTAAAGATTTGGTGGATGTGGACTTCGTGTTCCGTCCCGGTGCTGTGGAGCAGGCTAAACTGAAAGCTGCGCAGCAGGGTGCTCCGGTCTATATGTACATGTTCGCGTGGGAATCGCCCGTACTTGACGGCATGTTTCGCAGCACGCACTGCATGGACATTCCCTTTGCCTTCAACAATGTAGTGCGCCACGCTTCCATGACCGGGGGTGGCGCTGAAGCACAAGCTTTGGGCGAAAAGATGAGCAGCGCGTGGTTGAACTTTGCCCGTACGGGCAATCCCAATGCCGAAGGGTTACCCGAGTGGGAACCTTATACCGCAGAAAAGGGAGCAACGATGATTTTCAATAACGATTGCCAAGTGAAGTATAACCATGACAAGGAACTGCTGGAGGTAGTGATGGCATTTCCTACACGTGGGTTCTGACACTTTCTTAAGAAACCTTTTATTATTAACATAAATCTAATTTAATCAAATGAAACAAAATCTGAAGCAAACAGCTCGGAAGAGACTTGCAGCTATGGCACTCTTCCTATTGATCTGTCTTCCTTTCAGTCTGGCACAAGCCCAGACTATAAAGGTGAACGGTAGGGTTACTGACGACCTGAATGAACCGATGATTGGCGTGAGTATCTTTGAGAAAGGCACTACCAACGGTGTCATTACGGATATGGACGGCAACTACTCTTTGTCTGTGAAAGAAGGAGCGACGATTGTCTATTCCTACATCGGCTACCTGACACAAGAAAAGAAAGCAGTGGCAGGAGTAATGAATGTGATATTGAAAGAAGACACTAAAACGCTGGATGAAGTGGTGGTGGTAGGTTATGGCGTGCAGAAGAAAAGTTCACTGACCGGTGCCGTATCTTCGGTAAAATCAGAAGATATGGAAGCACGTACCATTACCCGTGCTGAGCAGGCATTGCAGGGTAAAACTGCTGGTGTGCAAGTGCTCAGTGCATCTGCTAAACCGGGTGCTTCTCCACAGGTGCGTATCCGTGGAATAAGTTCTAACGGCTCTTGCGATCCGCTGTATGTAGTGGATGGACGTATTGCCAGCGATATTGGTGGTATTGACCCTAATGACATTGAGTCTATGGAAGTTTTGAAGGATGGTGCTTCTGCAGCTATCTATGGCGCTGCTGCCGGTAACGGTGTAGTATTGATTACTACAAAGAAAGGAAAAGGAAACGGTAAAATCACATACGATTTTCAATATACTTCACAGAGTTTGGGTAAAGTACCCGAAGTAATGAATGCTGCGCAGTATAAGGAATTCTTCTTGGAAAACAAGAAGCTTACCCAGAGTGCTTTTGATACCTATTGGGATGGAAAAACCGATACGGATTGGGTCGATGAGGCTTTTGAAAACAGTTCGATGGTACGTCATAATGTGACTTTCCAAGGTGGTAGCGACAGAGGTTCTTTCTATCTGTCATTGTCCCACCTTGATAACGACGGTATGATTGTCGGCAATGCCGATACTTATGAACGACTCACGGGAATGGTAAATGCCAGCTGGAAAATCAAACCTTGGCTGGAGGTAGGTACCAATAATCAGATTGAGCACTACAAAACTCAGTCCGTAGCCGAGGGCAATGAGTATGGTAGCATGATGCTTTCTGTATTACAATTAGACCCTCTGACCAAGCCTCTTTATCCTATTGATGACTTGCCGTTGAATATGGCTACCATCTATAAGGATCATAAGAATATGTTGGGCGATGGAAACGGCAACCTTTATGGTGTATCAGCTTTCACTGGCAATGCCGAAGCTATCAATCCTTTTGCCATGCGTGACAACTCTTATACCAAGAACAGAGGCTTTAATATCAATGGTTCTACTTATTTGAATTTTATGCCTATCAAGGGGCTTACCGTTACTTCTCGTCTTTCTTATCGTTTGGCTTCAACTTCCTCTTATGGCGTGGGGCAATCTTATTACTATACTGACAAGGCTAAACGTGATTGGGTGGAGGTTTCGGCTTCGGATTATAGCCCAACCTATTATCAGTGGGAGAACTTTTTGAACTACACCCGTTCTTTTGGCAAACACAACGCAACATTGATGTTGGGAACTTCTTATAGTCAGAGCCGTTCTTATGGCGTTAGCGGAAGTAAGAAGGGATATAATGAAGATACTACAGATATGTGGGGAAATGTGATTAACAGAGTTTCGCATTTGGGTTTCTTGCAGAATGATCCTAATTTCTTCTACTTTGCCTATGCTACATCTGATGCTGTAAAGGATGTAAGTGGTGGTGAGCCTACCTATACTCGTAAATTATCTTACTTCGGACGTTTGAATTATGACTATGCCGGAAAGTACATGGCTCAGTTCTCACTGCGTGCCGATGCTGCTGACCTCTCTGTGTTGCCAAAGAACAAACGTTGGGGCTATTTCCCGGCAGTTTCTTTGGGTTGGGTTCTTTCGGAGGAAAATTTTATGAAAGGAACTGAAGACTGGCTGTCACAATTAAAGCTCCGTGCCAGTTGGGGACAGAATGGTTCTACTGCATCATTGGGCGGTTATAAATGGAATGTATCAATTGGTGCTACCGGGCATTTGGCTGTAGGTGATAATAATAATTTCTCTTACATCAATGGTTATGCTCCCTCTGCTACCGGTAATGACGGACTTAAATGGGAAACTTCTGAACAAACCAATATAGGTATTGATGCCCGTTTCTTGAATAGCCGTTTGACTGTTACAGCCGATTATTTCCATAAAAAGACAAAAGACCTGATTGTTTCGGGCATTAAGGCTTCAACTGTAGTAGGTAACAGTTTCTCGCCAGTTAATGCCGGTAATATTACGAACAAGGGGTTTGAATTGGAACTGGGATGGCAAGATCGTATTGGTGACTTTGCTTATGGTGTCCGTGCCAACGTTGCTACATTGAAGAATAAAGTGACCAAGATGCATGAGTCTTTATCAAGTATTGATGGGGCTACTTATGTGACTTATGGAGCCATTACTCGTTTTGAGGTAGGTAAGCCCGCGTGGTATTTTTATGGTTATGATTTCATGGGTGTGGATTCAAAAACCGGTGAGCCAATCTTTAGAGATATTGATGGTGTAGAAGGTATTACGGATAATGATAAGACAGAAATTGGTAAGGGAATTGCCGACTATACTTATGGTATTACCTTGAATGCAGCTTGGAAGGGATTTGATTTTATCTTGTTTGGTACGGGTTCTCAAGGTAACGATGTGTTCTGTGGCTTGAACCGTGTGGATTACAATTTGAATCAGCTGACTTATTTTACAAAAAACCGCTGGACAGAAAGCAATCGCAATGGGAAGACTCCTGCATCAGGCGCTACAGATTATACCAAGTATCTGACTTCTTCCGGTTGTGTATTTGACGGTTCTTATTTTAAAATTAAACAGATTCAGTTAGGTTATTCTTTCCCGAAGCAACTGATTAAGAAGGTAGCAATTGAAAATCTACGTATATATGGCTCACTTGAGGACTTCTTTACTTTTACAGACTATCCTGGTTTTGACCCTGAAGTTACCGGTGTCGGAAATTCATTAGGTGTGGATAAAGGTAGTTATCCTAATTCAAAGAAGGTTGTTCTTGGTTTGAGTGTGACATTCTGATTTTTATGAACTTATTAAAATGAAAAACATATGAAATTAAGATATTCTTTAATGCTCGGAGCGCTCCTTATATTGGCTGGCACTTCGTGTGAAGACAAATTGGATATACCTCAAAAAGGTGTATTGGACTTTTCCACTTATTATAAAACTGACGAACAAGCTCAAGCAGCGGCTGATGCGCTTTATATACAACTCAAGGGTACATACTATAACTATACGATGATGAAGAATGCCCTTTCGGACGATGTTTGGGCAGGTGGTGGTGGTCGTAATGACAATGCAGAGCTGGAAGGCTGTAATGAATATTCATTTGGCTCAGACCAAAGTTTTATCGGAGGCGTATGGGAAAGCTACTATCAGCTTATTTATAAGGCGAATGTGATTCTGGGACGTGTTGAGCCTGATACTGATTTGAAGAAGAAGGCTTGTGCTGAAGCCAAGTTCTTCCGTGCTTTTGCTTATTTTGATTTAGTTTCTATGTGGGGTGATGTACCATTGGTAGACCATGAACTTGATAAATCCGAATATCAGTTGGCTCGTTCGCCTAAGGCTGATATTTGGGCGTTGATAGAGCGGGACCTGACTGAAGCTATCAATTCAGGACTCTTGGAGGAAAAGAAGAGTGTAGATGATAAAACGACATGGCGTGTTACCAAGCAGTTGGCACAAGCTATATTGGGTAAAGCTTATTTATGGCAAGAAAAATTCCATGAAGCTGCTGTTGTCTTGAATGAGGTTAGAGCTAGCGGTAAGTATAAACTTTATGATGGAAATTATGAGGATATCTTGACCTACAAGGCTGAGTATAATTGTGAAAGTATGCTCGAAAGTAACCGTATTTTTGATGCAAGTAATTCCATGGATGAGTTCAGTTTCTTTGAGGTGATGAATCATTGGCGCACTGATAAGTTGGATATGTCTGGCTCTAACAATCAGTTTAATGGTACCGGATGGGGATTTATGGTTCCTCAGAAAAAGTTGTATGATGCATTTGTTCAGGAAGAGGGTGTAGATGGTTATCGGTTGAATCAGACAATGAAAACCTATGACCAAATTACTCAATTGGGTGTCAAGGTTGCCAAAGGGCAGAGTTTGATTAATGAAGGTTATTTCATGTGGAAACGTCGCTTCTCGAATGTAGAATCTCCTGCTGGGTTCTGGTGTTCATATAATAACTATCGTTGGATGCGTTATGCTGAAGTCTTGTTACTGGCAGCTGAAGCAAACCTGAAGGATGGCAATCAATCCGAAGCTGATGCTTGCTTGAATGAGGTGCGTCAGCGTGCAAGATTGGATGCTAAGACAGCTACCCTGGATGCCATTAAATTGGAAAAGAGACTGGAACTCTGTTCTGAATATACCCGTTATCAGGATATTATCCGTTGGAAAGATGCGGAGGCTTTGCTTAAGGATCAGGGTGAAAGAACACCTATCTTGTCAAATAAGGCAGGAAAAGATGAGCCGGATAATGTAGCGGTAGAATACATTCAGTATAACAAGGATAAAACGCGTTATGGTTTCAAGGAAAGACATTATTTGTTGCCTATTCCGGCAAAGGAGATCCGCTTGAATCCGAATATGGAACAAAATGCAGGTTGGTAAAGCGTATAAAGAATCAAAATCTAACTTCGTCGTCTGATGCAGATAAACAAAATTAGATTTTTCTAACTGATTAATTGTTTGTAGAAGAAGTCCCCCGTGGGAATCAGCTAATTGTACGGGGGCTTCTTTTGTGGCTTTTTAAATATAATATATATGAGAAGATTGTCAATTACTTTATTTTCACTCTGTCTGGCATCTGCCTTGACTGCACAGACGACCGGTTCGAATCAGTCAGTCAGACTGCGTGCCGACAATATCGACGAAGTGGTCAGTGCTATGACCCTCGAAGAGAAGGTACACCTCGTCATCGGTTGTGGGATGTCGATGGGAAGTGATACCAAGTTTCCCGGAACAGCGGGACGTACTTACGACATTCCCCGACTGGGTATCCCTTCCGCCTATCTTGCCGACGGACCGCACCGGTTGGCGATGGCTGCCAAGCGGGAATTCGACAGCCGTACTTATCATGCTACGGAATTCCCTTCCAGCACCACGGTGGCAGCTACTTTCAATCCGGATGCAGCCCATAAGGTGGGACGTACTTTGGGTATGGAAGTGAAGGATTATGGTTTGGATGTGTTGCTGGCACCGGGTGTCAACCTGATGCGAAATGTGCTTTGCGGACGTAACCATGAATATTATTCGGAAGATCCGGTGTTGGCTGGTAAAATGGCTGCTGCCTATATCAATGGAGTCCAGAGCCGGGGGACAGGTACCTGCCTGAAACACTTTGCCGTGAACAACCAGGAGACCAACCGCAATAACAACGACTCTCGCCTGACACAGCGCCCCTTGCGCGAGCTGTATTTGAAGTGCTTCGAGATTGCTGTCAAAGAGTCTCAGCCCTGGAGCGTGATGACCGCCTACAATAAGGTGAACGGCAAATATACCTGCGAGGACCGCGAACTGACAGAAGACATCCTCCGCGACGAATGGGGATTCAAGGGACTGGTGATGTCCGACTGGAATGCCGGAAAAGATGCCGTGACCTCCATCGTAGCAGGAAACGACATGCTTCAACCGGGGCAAGACCGCCAGTATAAAGCTATTTTGGAAGCCGTAGAGAACGGTACACTGGATTTGGCACTCCTCGACCGCAGCGTGAAGCGTGTGCTGGAGTTTGTGGTCAAGAGCCATACCTTTGCCGGCTACGAGTATCCCAATAAAACCGATTTGGAGGCTCATGCGCAAGTAGACCGTGAGATAGGTGCGGAAGGTATCGTGCTGCTGGATAACAAGCAGGCGCTACCCATGGCTGCCGGCATCAAAAAAGTGGCCCTTTATGGAACTACTTCCTATGACATGGTTCCTGCCGGCATGGGCTTTGGCAGTACGGGCATCGGCTATTACACGGTTTCTATGGTAGAAGGTTTGCGCAATGCGGGCTACATCGTGGACAAAGAATTGCTGAACTGCTACAAGAAGCATATGGCCGACGAGCAGAAACGGCTCTTTCCTCACGGAAAACCGCCTTTCGCCTTTACTCCGCTGCCCCGTGCCGAGGAGTTCCTGCCCACTGCCGAGGAACTGGCTGCACAAGTGAAGGCCAACGACATTGCCGTGCTTACGCTGGGGCGTGTCAGTGGCGAGGGCTGTGACCGCCGTGTGGAAGATTTCCTCCTGAAGGAGAACGAATTGGCTCTGATTAAGCAAGTGTCTGCCGCTTATCGTGCTGCAGGCAAGAAACTGGTGGTGGTTCTCAACATCTGCAGCCCGGTGGAGACTGCTTCTTGGAAGGGACTGGCAGATGCAGTGGTTTGTGCCTTCCAGCCGGGACAAGAGGTGGGTAATTGTATCACGGACATCCTGACCGGAAAGGTGAATCCTTCGGGCAAGTTACCCATGACGTTTGCCGTGAAATATGGCGATGCGCCGTCGGATGCTAACTTCCCTTTTGATTACGAGTTCAAGATGCCGTCGTTTGCTATGGGTACCGGCATGAACTTCAAGTCCGAAAAGAAAGAGGAGAAACCGAAGGAACCGGAGAAAAATGTGGATTTCACCAACTATGAAGAGGGAATCTATGTGGGTTATCGCTATTTCGACACTTTCGGTAAAGAGGTTTCCTATCCGTTCGGTCATGGTTTGAGCTATACTGCTTTTGACTATGCGGTAGAGAACGCCAAAATGGATGCCGACCGCTGTGAGTTGAAAGTGAGCGTGAAGAACATCGGCAAGGTGGCAGGGCGTGAAGCTGTACAACTCTATGTGAAAGCTCCGAATGGGGGACTTGACAAGCCTGCCAAGGAGTTGAAGGCCTTCGGCAAAACTGCCTTGCTCCAGCCGGGCGAGAGCCAGACACTGATTCTGACTTGGAACGTGATGGACATGGCTTCCTTTAATGAGAAAAACAGCTCTTGGGAGTTGGCTAAGGGTGAATATCAGTGGATGGTTGCCGCATCTTCGGCCGATGTGCGTTGCACAGCGGTACAGAGGGTGACAAAGGCACGCAAGCAGAAAGTGCATGATGCCATGCGGGCGCAAGTGCCTGTGGCTGTGTATCCGATGGTGAAGAGATGAGGGGGATATGCGTGAAAAAACTGATATATATCAATTAGTTTTAGAGTGGAAAACGCTTATTTTGTAGTACATTTTTAAATCGATACCATGAAAAGATTGATACTCTCTCTTTTAGCCGTCTGCTTGCTGTGGATGGCAAATGCACAAAATCCTGCATGGGGACCGCAAAGCAAGGTAGTGACCGACAGCATCTACAGCCAGGTATTGAAAGCACACCGTGCCTACACCATCTATCTGCCGCAAAGCTATAGCAATGAAACGGATAGGAAATATCCTATCCTCTATTTGCTGCACGGCATGTCGGGGGTGAATACCAGTTGGTTTACAGACCAACGTGTGAAGGACGTGATGGACCAGTTGGTGGCATCGGGCGAGGCTTGCGAGATGATTATCGTCAGCCCTAATGCCGGAGGCAATCCGGCTACTTGCTGGAACGGCTACTTCAACATGCCGGGCTGGGCTTACGAAGATTTCTTCTATAAGGAGTTCCTTCCTTATATAGAGAAGACTTACCGGGTGAAAGGTGATAAGCGGCATCGTGCCATTGCCGGACTTTCTATGGGCGGAGGTGGAACGGCAAGCTATGCACAGCGCTATCCGGATATGTATTGTGCTGCCTATGCCATGAGTGCTTTGATGAACATCCCCGTCAGTGGTGAGGAGGTGGGAAAAGATCCCGACCCCACAAACAAGATGGCTGTGCTGACGCGTTCTGTGCAGGAACATAGTTGCATCAGGTATGTGGTTGAGGCAGATGATGCGCGTAAGGCACAGCTTCGTACAGTACAGTGGTTTGTGGATTGCGGAGATGATGACTTTCTGCTGGACCGTAATATAGAGTTTTTCCAAGCGATGCGTAATGCCGGTATCCCTTGCCAGTTCCGTGTGCGGGATGGCGGACATACCAGCGAATATTGGCATTCGGCACTTTATATGTGCCTGCCTTTTGTAAGTCGCAGCTTTGCTAAATAACAAAAAGCTAATTCATTTAATATAAGAAATTATGAAAAGATTATTAAGTTCGGCAGCGATGCTGCTGGTCTGCTGTGTCACCCTTTTTGCACAGCAAGCTCTTTGGGGAGGTGCGGCGGTTGTCTCTCCTGATATTCATGACGACAACACGGTTACTTTTCGCTTGAAAGCTCCTAAGGCTGTAAGGGTGCAGATTACTGGTGATTTTCTGCCTCCACAAACTATTAAGACTCCTCGTGGCGATTATGATGCACCGGGCATTGCCGATTTGACAGAGGGGAAGGATGGCGTTTGGGAATTTACTACTCCCGAACCATTGAAGCCGGAACTTTATGGATACTCCTTTATTGTGGATGGATTGAGAATGATGGACCCGAGCAATGTTTACATGATTCGGGATGTGGCTACCGTGACCAATGTATTTATCATCGGTGGTGACCGTGCCGATTTGTATAAAGTGAATAAGGTACCCCATGGAACGGTAAGTCGCATGTGGTACAATAGTCCTTCGCTGGGAATGGACCGCCGTCTGACGATTTACACTCCGGCTGGTTATGAAACCAGCGGCAAGCGTTATCCGGTATTTTATCTGCTTCATGGTGCAGGTGGTGATGAGGAAGCTTGGATTGCTCTTGGCCGTACTTCGCAGATATTGGATAATCTCATTGCACAAGGCAAGGCTAAACCTATGATTGTGGTGATGACTAACGGCAATGCTTGGCAAGATGCTGCTGCAGGTGAATCTCCCAAGGGTTTTGTTGCCCCCTCCATGCGTCCCGACGAAAGAGCGAAGGTGGCGGAAGGTGCTTTTGAACTCTCGTTTCCCGAAATTGTGAAGTTCGTGGAGAAGAATTTCCGCACTCTTGCCAATAAGAAGAACCGTGCTATTGCCGGGCTTTCTATGGGTAGTTTCCACTCTTGCAATATTTCCAAGTATTACCCGGACATGTTCGACTATGTAGGTCTTTTCTCCGGTGCAAGTACCGGAAACGATAAATCGACTTGTCCGGTCTATACCGACTTCGAAGGTAAGCTGAAGACTCAGTTTGCCAAGAAACCGGCTCTTTACTTCATCGCATGCGGCAAGACGGACTTTGTTTATAAAGGTGTGGCCGACTTTCGCAAGTTGCTTGACGACAATGGTTATAAGTACGAGTATCTTGAAACGGGCGAGGGACATATCTGGAGGAACTGGCGAATCTATCTGACGGAGTTCGCGCCGAAGTTGTTCAAATAAGAGGATTTGGTATAACTAATTTAATAACAAAATAACATACGTATCATGAAAAGAATTTCTATTTTGTCAGCTCTGTTGCTGATGTGTGCGATGACTTTCGCGCAACAAGCTCTCTGGGGAGGCGCTCCCGTGGTCTCACCTGAGATACACGACAACAATACAGTAACTTTCCGCTTGAAGGCGCCGAAAGCCGTAAAGGTGCAAGTAACCGGCGACTTCCTGCCTACGCAGAAAATCAAGACTCCTTTTGGTGAGTTTGATGGTCCGGGTGTGGCAGATTTGAAAGAGAACAAGGACGGTGTGTGGGAATTCACTACTCCCGAACCGCTGAAACCGGAACTCTACAGCTACACTTTCCTGGTAGACGGACTGAAGATTAACGACCCTGCCAACGTCTATATGATTCGAGACGTGGCAAGCGTGACGAATGTATTCATCATCGGTGGTGACGAGCGCATCGACCTTTACAAAGTGAATAAAGTTCCTCATGGAACGGTATCTAAGGTATGGTACAACAGCCCTACGCTGGGTATGGACCGCCGTCTGACTGTCTATACGCCTGCCGGATATGAGACAAGCGGCAAGCGCTATCCCGTCTTCTACCTGCTACACGGCATGGGTGGCGACGAGAACGCATGGAGCGAACTGGGACGTACGGCACAGATTCTGGATAACCTCATCGCCCAAGGCAAGGCCAAGCCGATGATTGTAGTAATGACCAACGGTAACGCTGCGTTGGAGGCTGCTCCGGGTGAATCGTCACTGGGTTTTGCCGCTCCCAGCATGAATCTGCCCAAGACGATGGAAGGTTCTTTCGAAACGGCTTTCCCCGACGTGGTGAAATTCATTGATAAGACTTACCGTACACAGGCCAACAAGAAGGGGCGTGCCATTGCTGGTCTCTCTATGGGAGGTTTCCACTCCATGCACATCTCCAAGCAATATCCGGACATGTTCGACTATGTAGGGCTGTTCTCGGCTGCCATCATGCCCAACAAAGATGTGAAGTCTCCGATTTATGACAACCTTGAAGTCAAACTGAAAACCCAGTTTGCCAAGAAACCGGCACTCTATTACATCGCTATCGGTAATAAAGACTTCTTGTTCCAGGCCAATAACGACTACCGCAAGATGTTGGACGAGAAGGGTTACAAATATGAATATTATGAAACCGGAGAAGGTCATATCTGGAAGAACTGGCGTATCTATCTGACAGAATTCGCACCGAAGATATTTAAATAAGATTATGAAGAAGAATATCATATCCATGGCAGCAGCAATGGCTGTCTTGTCGGCTTGCGGACCGGGTGTGCCGCAGCTTGGAAAGTCCTCTTTGGATGAAGTGATTGGTGCCATGACGCTGGAAGAAAAGGCACATCTGGTAGTAGGTACTGGTATGGCAGGTTTCTCGGGTGACAGTGCCGTAATCGGTGCGACGAAAAAGCTGGTGCCGGGCGCGGCAGGAACCACCTACCCGATCGAGCGTCTCGGCATTCCCGCCGTGGTGCTGGCCGATGGTCCCGCCGGACTGCGTATCGACCCCAAGCGTGAGGGGGATTCGGCTACATACTATTGTACTCATTTCCCTATCGGGACTTTGCTCGCCTCTACCTGGGACCAGGAATTGGTGGAAAGTGTAGGCCGGTCCATCGGTAACGAAGTGCTGGAATACGGTGCGGACGTGCTGTTGGCTCCGGCACTGAACATTCACCGTAACCCGCTTTGCGGACGTAACTTCGAGTATTATTCTGAAGACCCGTTGGTGTCGGGTAAGATTGCCGCCGCCTACGTACGTGGTGTGCAGAGCAACGGTGTGGGTACCAGTATCAAGCACTTTGCTGTGAACAACCAGGAAACCAACCGTATGGCTACGGATGCGCATGTATCTCCACGCGCCTTGCGCGAAATCTACTTGAAAGGGTTCGAGATTGCCGTGAAGGAATCCGCTCCTTGGACCGTGATGTCCTCATACAACTACCTGAACGGTGTCTACACTTCGGAAAACAAGGAGTTGCAGACAACGATGTTGCGCGACGAATGGGGCTTCAAGGGCATGGTGATGACCGACTGGTTTGGCGGCAAGGATGCCGTGGCACAGATGGTGGCAGGCAACGACATGTTGCAGCCCGGTCTGCCCAAGCAGTACGAAGCCATCGTGAAGGGTGTGCAGGACGGAGCGTTGGACGAAGCCATCCTCAATCAGAATGTGAAGCGTATTCTGGAGATGATTCTCCAGACTCCCCACTTCAAGGGATATAAATACTCCAACAAGCCTGATTTGAAGGCGCATGCTGCCGTTACTCGCCAGTCGGCAACGGAAGGCATGGTATTGCTGAAGAACGATAACGGTGCTCTGCCGCTGGCTGCCGACGTGAAGAACGTGGCACTCTTCGGTTGCACTTCCTACGATTTCATTGCAGGCGGTACAGGTTCGGGCAACGTGAACCGCGCTTATACCGTTTCGCTATTGGACGGCTTGAAGAATGCCGGCTATGTGGTGGATGAAGCGCTGAAGAATAGCTATGAAGCTTACCTGAAAACCGAGAAAGAACGTCTGTCCAAAGATAAGAAAGAGTGGTTCATGCCCGATACCCGTCCGGCTGAGATGGCTGTTTCCGCACAAGTCATCCGCGAGCAGGCTGCCAAGGCCGATGTGGCACTGGTGACGCTGGGACGTACCTCCGGTGAGTTTCTCGACCGTATGGTAGCCGACTTCAACCTCACCAAAGAGGAGCAGAGCATGTTGAAAGCAGTGTCCGATGCTTTCCACGCTGCCGGAAAGAAGGTAGTGGTGGTACTTAATATCGGTGGTGTGATTGAAACTGCTTCTTGGAAGTCTGTTCCCGATGCCATCCTTTGTGCATGGCAGGCAGGCCAGGAAGGAGGAAACAGTGTGGCTGACGTGCTGAGTGGCAAGGCTTCTCCTTCGGGCAAGCTGACAATGACTTTCCCGGTGAAGTTTGAAGATGCCGCTTCTTCCGCCAACTTCCCGATAGACATGCGTGTGAGCACCGACCTCGTGAACAAGGGCGGGAAGAAGAACGACGTGAAGGATGTGGATTATACCAATTATGAGGAGGATATCTACGTGGGTTACCGTTACTTCGATACCTTCGGCAAGCAGGTTTCCTATCCTTTCGGTTACGGTCTTTCCTATACTACTTTTGCTTACGACAAGGCTGCTGTCAAGTCAGACAACGGCGTCTATACCGTATCTGTAGAGGTGAAGAACACCGGTAAGGTAGCAGGTAAGGAAGTGGTTCAGCTTTATGTATCCGCTCCCGATGCTGCAGACGCCAACAAACCCGAAAAGGAACTGAAAGCTTTTGCCAAGACCAAGGAACTGAAACCGGGTGAAGCTACTGTGGTGACGCTGAAAGTGAATGCTGCCGACCTGGCTTCCTATGATGAGGCTGCATCGGCATGGGTGGTAACTCCCGGAAACTACAAGTTCCTCGTTGGGGCTTCCTCACGCGACATCAAGGCTACGCTGGAGGCTGAAGTAGCTGCCGCAACGCAGAAGACGAACAACATCTTGAAACTTCAGGAACCGATGAGCCTCTTGAAGAGATGAGAGTAGGATTGTCTGAAAAGATAACAAATCATACCCTAAAAAACATCCTGTTGTACCCTTTGGTATGGCAGGATGTTCTTATCTTTGTGCCTCGTATAAACAGATAGTGCAACTATTATAAACCAATATCACAACCATGAATAAAAAGTTAATCTTATCTTTAGCCCTATCAGGGTTAGTGCTTACTGCTACGGCGCAGACCACTGTTGCGCCTGCCATTCCAAGAGACGAGAAAATAGAACAGCAGATTGAGACTTTGCTGAAGAAGATGACGCTTGACGAGAAAGTCGGTCAGATGTGCGAACTCACTATCGACCTCCTGCAGAAACGCGCCAATCCCTTTGCCGGCCTCGACCCGAAGAACATCACGGTGAAGGACCTGCAAAAAATCATCAAGAGATACAAGCTTGAAAAGGAATTCAAGCTGGGCAAGGAGATGCCTTCGCAGGATGTGATGATGAAGCTCTATATGCGTATCCAAGGCATTGAGAATGCCAAGGGCTTCCAGTTGGATGAGGCGATGCTCGACTCTGTCATCGGAAAATACAAAGTAGGCTCCATCTTGAACGTGCCCAACGGTGTGGCACAGAGCGTGGAGAAGTGGCAGGAAATCATCAAACGCATTCAGGAGAAATCCATGGAGGTGATGGGTATTCCTTGTGTGTACGGTGTAGACCAGATACACGGAACTACCTATACGCTGGGTGGTACTTTCTTCCCGCAAGGCGTCAATATGGGAGCTACCTTCAACCGTGAACTGACACGTGAAGGTGCACGCATCTCCGCTTATGAAACAAAGGCGGGAAGCATTCCCTGGACGTATGCCCCGGTGACCGACCTCGGGCGTGACCCGCGCTGGCCGCGTATGTGGGAAAACTATGGTGAAGACGCCTACGTCAATGCCGAAATGGGACGTGAAGCCGTTATCGGTTTCCAGGGAGAGAACCCCAACCTGATTGGCGGGAACAACGTTGCCGCTTGTATGAAGCATTATATGGGTTATGGTGTCCCCGTTTCCGGTAAGGACCGTACGCCGTCTTCCATCACCGAGCAGGATATGCGTGAGAAGCATTTTGCTCCTTATCTGGAAATGGTGAAGGCAGGTGCCCTCTCCGTGATGGTGAACTCCGCCATGAACAACGGCCTGCCTTTCCATGCCAACTATGAGCTGCTGACCAAGTGGCTGAAAGAAGACCTCAACTGGGACGGTATGATCGTGACCGACTGGGCGGACATCAACAACCTTTATAGCCGCGACCACATTGCCAAGGACAAGAAGGAAGCCATCAAGCTCGCCATCAATGCCGGTATCGACATGTCTATGGACCCGTACGACTGGAAGTTCTGTACACTCTTGAAGGAGCTGGTGGAAGAAGGTGAAGTTCCCATGAGCCGTATAGACGATGCTGTACGTCGTGTGCTGCGTTTGAAGTACCGTCTCAACCTATTTGAAAAGCCCTATTATGACTTGAAAGACTTCCCGTTGTTCGGTAGTGCGGAACATGCCGCTGCTGCATTGCAGGCTGCCGAAGAGTCTTTGGTACTCCTGAAGAATACAGACGGTATATTGCCGTTGGCAAAAGGCAAGAAACTGCTGGTTACCGGTCCGAATGCCAATTCCATGCGTTGCCTCAACGGTGGCTGGTCCTATTCATGGCAGGGCGACAAGGCCGACGAGCATGCAAGCCAATACAATACGATTCTTGAAGCCTTCACCAATAAATTCGGTGCGGACAATATCATTTACGAAGCCGGTGTCACTTATAAGCAAGGTGGCAACTGGTGGGAAGAAAACACTCCGGAGATAGAGAAAGCTGTAGCTGCCGCTGCCGGTGCCGACTACATCGTTGCCTGCATCGGTGAGAACTCTTACTGCGAGACTCCGGGTAACCTGACGAACCTCTTCCTCTCCCAGAACCAGCTCGATTTGGTGAAGGCTCTTGCCAAGACCGGGAAGCCCATCATTCTGGTGTTGAACGAAGGTCGTCCTCGCCTGATTGCTGACATCGAGCCTTTGGCTAAGGCTGTTGTCAATACTATGCTTCCGGGCAACTACGGCGGTGATGCGTTGGCAAACCTCATTGCCGGTGACGCCAACTTCAGCGGAAAGATGCCTTTCACTTATCCGAAGGAAATCAACTCTCTGATTACGTACGACTACAAACCGTGCGAACACATCGGCAAGCAGATGGAAGGTGCTTATAACTACGATGCGCAAGTATCTGTACAGTGGGCGTTCGGTTATGGATTGAGTTATACTACTTTTGCATACAGTAACCTCAAGGTGGATAAGTCGGACTTTACCGCTGATGATGTGCTTACTTTCACTGTAGATGTGAAGAATACCGGTGACCGTGTCGGCAAGGAGAGCGTGTTGCTCTTCAGCAGTGACCTCGTTGCCTCCCTTACTCCCGATACCCGCCGTCTTCGCGCTTTCGAGAAAGTGGAACTGAAACCGGGCGAGACAAAGACCGTGACTCTGAAACTGAAAGGCTCCGACCTTGCTTTCGTAGGCTATGATGGCAAGTGGATTTTGGAGAAAGGTGACTTCCGCATCCAGACGGGTGACCAAACGGTGAACGTGGTTTGTACGGATACCAAGAAGTGGGAGACTCCGAATAAGTGATACGACAAGGTCTTTTAGACCTTTAGAACCATAGTAAAAGGGCCGATAGCATGAAACAAGCTATCGGCCTTTTATTTTTCCGCGTTGTCTTTCAACAGTATCTTCTTTCCGTTTGTATCTCCTTACTTCTTTTCCTGAAACAATAGAGATTGTATGCTTGAGATGTACATCTCATGTTGTCCGAGATGCACATCTCGTTGTGCTTGACATGTGCATCTCATGCAGTATGGAACGTGATAATTCATTTCATAAAGTATAAGCTTCTGTCTCATAAGATTATATGTTTTACCCCTTATCTTGAAGTGTTGAAAGGGTGTGTTTGTAATATAATTCCCGTTTGAACCGTTAAATCAATCTTTTTTTCTCTAATATTTTGTAGTCGAACAGATTATTTATATCTTTGCAACCGAAAACGGATGAAAGGTGGAGGGGCGATTAAGCTCCTCTTTTTTGTTCCTAATGGTTAATCTATGATAGAAAAGAAAACTGTTTGTCAGATTGTTGACGAGTGGCTGGCAGGAAAGGACTACTTCCTTGTGGAGGTGACAATCAGCCCGGATGACAAGATTTTGGTGGAAATAGACCACAAAGAAGGTGTTTGGATTGAGGACTGCGTAGAGCTGAGCCGCTACATCGAGTCCAAGTTGAACCGTGAGGATGAGGATTATGAGTTGGAAGTCGGTTCGGCCGGCATCGGACAGCCCTTCAAGGTACTGCAGCAGTACATTAACCACATCGGCAAGGAAGTGGAAGTGCTGGCAAAGGACGGCCGCAAGCTCAGCGGCGTGTTGAAGGAAGCCGACGAACAGCATTTCGTCGTGACCATTCAGAAGAAAGTGAAAGAGGAAGGTGCCAAGCGTCCCAAGCTGGTGGACGAGGACTTGACCTTTACGTATGAAGAGATAAAATACACTAAATACTTAATCAGTTTTAAATAAGACTATGGCCAAAAAAGTAGAAACTGTCAGCTTGATAGATACATTTTCGGAATTTAAGGAACTGAAGAATATCGACAGAACCACGATGGTAAGCGTACTCGAGGAGTCGTTCCGTAGTGTGATTGCGAAAATGTTCGGTACCGATGAGAATTACGACGTAATTGTAAACCCGGACAAGGGTGACTTCGAAATATGGCGTAACCGTGAGGTAGTGGCAGACGAGGATTTGGAAAACCCGAACCTGCAGATTGCATTGTCCGAAGCACAAAAGATTGATGCTTCTTATGAAGTGGGCGAGGAAGTGACGGATGAAGTTATCTTCGCGAACTTCGGTCGCCGTGCCATCTTGAACTTGCGCCAGACACTGGCCTCCAAGATATTGGAACTGGAGAAAGATAGTATTTACAACAAATACATTGATAAAGTGGGTACCATCATCAATGCGGAAGTCTACCAGATTTGGAAGAAAGAGATGCTGCTGCTCGATGATGAAGGCAACGAACTGTTGCTGCCCAAGACCGAACAGATACCGAGTGACTTCTACCGCAAGGGCGAGACCGCCCGCGCCGTAGTGGCACGTGTGGACAACAAGAATAATAATCCGAAGATTATCCTGAGCCGTACGTCGCCCGTCTTCCTGCAACGTCTGTTCGAAATGGAAGTACCCGAAATCAATGACGGACTGATTACCATCAAGAAGATTGCCCGCATCCCCGGCGAGCGTGCCAAGATTGCCGTTGAGAGCTACGATGACCGTATCGATCCGGTAGGTGCTTGCGTGGGTGTGAAGGGTAGCCGTATTCATGGTATTGTCCGCGAGCTTCGCAACGAGAATATCGACGTTATCAACTATACGTCCAATATCCAGTTGTTTATACAGCGTGCCTTGAGCCCTGCCAAGATTTCTTCCATCCGCTTGAACGAGGAAGAACGCAAGGCTGAAGTGTTCTTGAAACCCGAAGAGGTGTCGCTGGCTATCGGTAAAGGCGGTTTGAATATCAAGCTTGCCAGTATGTTGACTGAGTACACCATCGACGTGTTCCGTGAGTTGGATGAGGCCATAGAGGATGAAGACATCTACTTGGACGAATTCCGTGATGAAATAGACGGTTGGGTTATCGATGCCATCAAGGCTATCGGTATCGATACGGCTAAGGCTGTGTTGAACGCTCCCCGTGAGATGTTGATTGAGAAGACGGACCTCGAAGAAGAGACGGTGGACGAGGTATTGCGCATTTTGAAACAGGAGTTTGAAGAGGAGGAGCAGTAATGTGGTAATGTGGGTAATATGCTAATGTGCCAATGCAGATAGCATATCGGATGAAGTGCACACTCCTTTTTTCTCAGCCAATTAGCACATTAGCATATTGGCACATTAATTCATTAAATTAGTATGACGATAAGGTTAAACAAAGTAACAAGAGATTTAAATGTAGGGATTACGACGGCTGTCGAGTTCCTGCAAAAGAAGGGATTTACCGTTGAGGCAAATCCGAACACAAAAATTACGGATGAACAGTTCGAACTGCTCAAAAAGGAGTTTAGTACAGATAAGGACCTTAAGATAAAGTCGGAGCGTTTCAGCCAGGAACGTCAGAGCAAGGACCGCAACAAGGCGTCCGTGTCTATTGACGGCTATAGGGAAACGCAGGAGAAAGCGAAGCCCGAGGAGATTAAGACGGTTGTTCCGGAAGACGCACGTCCGAAGTTCAAGCCGGTAGGCAAGATTGATTTGGACAAACTGAACCGTAGACCTGCTCCTGCTCAGGAAAAAGAGAAAGAAGCGGAAAAAGCGGTAGAGGAGAAGAAGGTGGAGGAACCGGCAGTTGTAGAAACGCCGAAACCGGAACCTGCTCCTGCTCCCCAACCGGAACCACAGCCGCAACCGGAGGTACAGCCGGCATCTGAGTCCGAGCCGCAGCCCGTTTCGGAACCGCAGCCACAACCCGTTGTCAAGGAAGAGCCTGCTCCGGTTGTAGAGGCTCAACAAGAATCTAAAAAGGAAGAAATGATAGAAGCGCCTGCTCCCGTACCGGTGGCTGAAGAAGCACCGGTTGAAAAAGAGGGGAAAGAAGAAGGAGAAGAAATCTTCAAGATACATCAGCCTGAGTTTGTTTCGAAGATTAATGTCATCGGACAGATAGACCTGGCGGCTCTGAACCAATCCACACGCCCGAAGAAGAAATCGAAAGAGGAGAAACGCAAGGAGCGTGAAGAGAAGGAAAAGATTCGCCAGGATCAGAAGAAGCAGATGAAGGAAGCTATCATCAAGGAAATCCGCCGTGATGACAGCAAGTTGAAGGATACCGCTGCCGGCGATGCCAACGGCAAGAAGAAACGTGTCCGTATCAATAAGGAGAAAGTGGACATCAACAATGCTTCCAACTTCCAGCGTGGTGGCAACGACCGTGGACACGCTGGTGCCCAGCAAGGTCAGGGTGCCCGCCCGCAAGGTGGAAACCAGCCTGGTGGAAACAATGCCAATAATAACCGCAACCGCAATAAGGACCGCTTCAAGAAGCCGGTCATCAAGCAGGAGGTTAGCGAGGAAGATGTAGCAAAGCAGGTAAAGGAAACTTTGGCACGCCTCACTTCCAAAGGAAAGAACAAAGGTGCCAAGTATCGTAAGGAAAAACGTGACATGGCTTCCAGCCGTATGCAGGAATTGGAAGACATGGAAATGGCAGAAAGCAAGGTACTGAAGATTACGGAATTCGTGACGGCCAACGAGTTGGCAAGCATGATGGATGTTTCTGTTACTCAGGTCATCGCCACTTGTATGAGCATTGGTATGATGGTATCCATCAACCAGCGTCTGGATGCCGAGACCATCAACTTGGTGGCTGAGGAATTCGGCTTCAAGACAGAATATGTAAGCGCAGAAGTGGCGCAGGCCATCGTAGAGGAAGAGGATGATGAGGAAGATTTGGAACCTCGCGCTCCGATTGTAACGGTGATGGGTCACGTAGACCACGGTAAGACTTCATTGCTCGACTATATCCGTAAGGCGAATGTGATTGCCGGTGAAGCGGGTGGTATCACACAGCACATCGGTGCCTACCACGTGTCGCTGGACGACGGACGTAAGATTACATTCCTCGATACTCCGGGCCACGAGGCGTTTACCGCCATGCGTGCCCGTGGTGCCAAAGCTACGGATATTGCCATCATCATTGTGGCTGCTGACGACAACGTGATGCCGCAGACAAAGGAAGCCATCAACCATGCCATGGCTGCGGGTGTTCCTATTGTATTTGCAATCAATAAGATTGATAAACCGACTGCCAACCCCGACAAGATTAAGGAAGAGCTGGCTGCCATGAACTTCTTGGTGGAAGAGTGGGGCGGTAAGTATCAGTCGCAAGATATCTCTGCCAAAAAGGGTATCGGTGTACCCGAGTTGATGGAGAAAGTGCTGCTCGAAGCAGAAATGCTGGAGTTGAAAGCAAACCCGAACCGCCGTGCTACCGGTTCCATTATCGAGTCCTCATTGGATAAGGGTCGTGGCTATGTGGCTACGGTACTCGTTTCCAACGGTACCTTGAAAATGGGCGACATCGTGCTGGCGGGTACCAGCTACGGTAAGGTGAAGGCTATGTTCAATGAGCGTAACCAACGCATGCAGGAGGCTGGTCCTTCTACACCTGCCCTGATATTGGGCTTGAACGGTGCACCTGCTGCTGGCGACACGTTCCACGTAATCGAAACGGAGCAGGAAGCACGCGAGATTGCCAACAAACGCGAACAGTTGCAGCGTGAACAAGGTTTGCGTACGCAGAAGATGCTGACGCTCGACGAAGTGGGCCGCCGTCTGGCGCTGGGTGACTTCCATGAGCTGAACGTGATTGTGAAGGGTGACGTGGACGGTTCTGTGGAAGCGTTGAGCGACTCTTTAATCAAGCTGTCTACGGAGCAGGTGCAGGTAAACGTAATCCACAAGGGTGTCGGTCAGATTTCCGAATCGGATGTCTCGCTGGCTGCCGCTTCGGATGCGATTATCGTCGGTTTCCAAGTACGTCCTTCGGGTGCTGCCGCCAAGATGGCAGAGCAGGAGGGTGTGGATATCCGCAAGTACTCCGTCATCTACGATGCCATCGAAGAGGTGAAGGCTGCCATGGAAGGTATGCTGGCACCGACATTGAAGGAGCAGATAACGGCAACCATCGAGGTGCGCGAAGTGTTCAACATCACGAAGGTGGGACTGGTGGCAGGTGCCATGGTCAAGACCGGAAAGGTGAAACGCAGCGACAAGGCCCGTTTGATACGCGACGGTATCGTAATCTTTACGGGTGCCATCAATGCCCTGAAGCGCTTCAAGGACGACGTGAAGGAGGTAGGTACCAATTTCGAGTGCGGTATCAGCCTGACAAACTGCAACGACATCAAGGTGGGCGATATTATCGAATCTTACGAAGAAATAGAAGTGAAGCAAACATTATAATTGAATAATGTACAAATATGCTAATGTGCCAATTGGCTGCGCGTACAGAAAATGCCGCAGGGCAATTGGCACATTTTGCATATTAGTTATTTGCTCATTGACCCATTAGCATATTGGCACATTAGCATATTGTCACATTGGTACATTAATTTTATGGCAATTATAGATATCATCATATTGGCTGCTTTCGGCTTGGGCGCAATCATCGGCTTCATGAAAGGTTTTGTGAAGCAATTGGCCTCTCTGCTGGGGCTGATTGTCGGTCTGCTGGCGGCAAAGGCTTTGTATGCCTCGTTGGCAGTGAAGCTGTGCCCCATGTTGACAGACTCTATGACAGTGGCGCAAGTACTGGCATTTGTCTTCATCTGGCTGGCTGTTCCTTTGCTCTTCTCCCTGGTGGCTTCTCTGCTGACCCGGGCAATGGAGGCCGTCTCGCTGGGCTGGCTCAATCATTGGTTGGGGGCTGGTCTAGGGGCTTTGAAGTACCTCCTGCTGACGAGCCTGCTGATTGGTGTCATCGAATTTATAGACGGAGACAATACGCTGATTAGCAAAACAAAAAAGAAAGAATCAGTGTTATATTATCCTATGGAAGAGTTTGCCGGGATATTCTTTCCCGCAGCAAAGGCGGTTACGGAGCAGATTGTAAACGGAGACTTTGACTGATACCGTGAACCGTGATTTTGTAATTCATAATTTGTAATTATAGAAGTGATGCAACAAGAAGAACCCAATAAATATGTAAAGGAACTCACTCAGGAGAAGTATAAGTACGGTTTCACGACCGACGTGCATACAGACATCATTGAGCGCGGGCTGAATGAAGATGTAGTGCGGCTTATCTCTGAGAAGAAGGGAGAACCGGAATGGTTGCTGGAGTTCCGCCTGAAGGCATATCGCCACTGGCTGACATTGGAGATGCCTACATGGGCACATCTCCGCATTCCCGAAATAGATTATCAGGCCATATCCTACTATGCCGACCCTACGAAGAAGAAGGAAGGACCGAAAAGCATGGATGAGGTGGACCCTGAGTTGATAAAGACTTTCAATAAGCTGGGCATTCCGCTGGAAGAACAGATGGCGTTAAGCGGTATGGCTGTGGATGCCGTTATGGACTCGGTGTCTGTAAAGACTACCTTCAAGGAGACGCTGATGGAGAAAGGAATCATCTTCTGCTCGTTCAGCGAGGCTGTACGCGAGCATCCCGACTTGGTACAGAAATATCTCGGTTCGGTGGTGCCTTATCGTGACAACTTCTTTGCGGCACTGAACTCGGCGGTGTTCTCCGACGGTTCTTTTGTCTATATCCCGAAGGGGGTACGTTGTCCGATGGAGTTGTCCACCTATTTCCGCATCAATGCCCGCAATACGGGGCAGTTCGAAAGAACCTTGATTGTGGCGGATGATGATTCGTACGTTTCTTATCTGGAAGGGTGTACGGCTCCGATGCGTGACGAGAACCAGTTGCACGCGGCCATTGTGGAAATTGTGGTGCACGACCGTGCAGAAGTGAAATACAGCACCGTGCAGAACTGGTATCCCGGTGATGCCGAGGGCCGGGGTGGTGTCTATAACTTTGTGACGAAGCGTGGCCATTGTAAAGGGGTGGACAGTAAACTGTCTTGGACGCAAGTGGAAACAGGTTCGGCCATTACCTGGAAGTATCCGTCTTGCATCCTTTCCGGCGACAATTCGACAGCGGAGTTCTATAGTGTGGCAGTAACCAATAACCATCAGCAGGCAGACACGGGAACAAAGATGATTCATCTGGGCAAGAATACCCGGAGCACCATTGTGAGCAAAGGCATTTCTGCCGGAAAGAGCGAAAACTCTTACCGCGGCTTGGTGCGCGTGGCACAGAAAGCGGACAATGCTCGTAATTACAGCCAGTGCGACTCCTTGCTACTTGGTGACAAATGCGGCGCGCATACTTTCCCCTACATGGATATTCACAATGAAACGGCCATCGTGGAGCATGAGGCCACTACCAGCAAAATCAGTGAGGACCAGATATTCTACTGCAATCAGCGCGGTATTTCTACGGAAGATGCCGTGGGGCTGATTGTGAACGGTTATGCCAAAGAAGTTTTGAATAAACTTCCGATGGAGTTTGCCGTAGAAGCGCAGAAGTTGCTTGCCATTTCGCTGGAAGGAAGTGTGGGGTGATTGGACGATTAGACGATTTACGATTTACGATTGAAGTTTGATTGTAGATGTGAATCGTTTAATATTTAAGGGGTAATATCAATCGTAAATCGTAAATAATAAAATCGTAAATATAAAGATGTTAGAGATAAAAGACCTGCATGCCAGCATCAATGGCAAAGAGATATTGAAAGGCATTAACTTGACTATCCGTGACGGTGAAGTACATGCGCTGATGGGACAGAACGGTGCCGGTAAAAGTACGTTGAGTAACGTGTTGGTGGGACATCCGGCTTATGAAGTGACGCGCGGCTCCATCACCTTTAATGGCAAGGACTTGCTTGCCATGAGTCCTGAGGACCGTGCACATGAAGGAATCTTTCTTTCTTTCCAGGCTCCGGTAGAGATTCCGGGCGTGTCGATGGTGAACTTCATGCGTGCTGCCGTGAATGAGCAACGCAAGTACCGCCATCTGCCTGCCTTGTCCGCCAGCGAGTTCCTGAAGCTGATGCGCGAGAAGCGCGCCATTGTGGAACTGGATAACAAGCTTGCCAACCGCAGCGTGAACGAAGGTTTCAGTGGCGGTGAGAAGAAGCGTAACGAGATATTCCAGATGGCGATGTTGGAACCGACTTTCGCCATTCTGGACGAGACGGATTCCGGATTGGATGTGGATGCCCTGCGTATTGTGGCCGACGGTTTCAACAAACTCAAGACTGCGGAAACCAGTGCCATGGTCATCACCCACTACCAGCGCTTGTTGGACTATATCAAACCCGATACGGTACATGTACTGCTGGGCGGACGCATCGTAAAAACCGGTGGACCGGAATTGGCGAAGGAGATTGAAACACGTGGCTTCGATTGGATAAGGAAAGAAGCAGGTGAATTATAAACTCATAATCTGAAAACATGAGTGTAGAGCAACAATACATAGACCTTTTCTCCCAAACGGAGGCGATGATATGCCGGCATAGTGCCGAGGTGCTGAATGCGCCGCGTGCCGCTGCTTTTGCTGACTTTGAGCGCTTGGGCTTTCCCACCCGTAAGGAGGAGAAATACAAATATACGGATATCAGCAAGTTCTTTGAGCCGGATTATGGCTTGAACTTGAACCGGTTGGAAATTCCGGTGAATCCTTATGAAGTGTTCAAGTGCGATGTTCCCAATATGAGCACTGCTCTTTATTTTGTGGTGAACGATGCTTTTTATGGCAGGGCTTTGCCTAAGTCCCATCTGCCTGAAGGGGTTATCTTCGGCAGCCTGAAGGAGGTGGCCGAGAAACATCCCGATTTGGTGAAGAAATATTATGGCAAGTTGGCTGATACGGCAGAGGATGGGGTGACGGCGTTCAACACCGCTTTTGCACAAGACGGCGTTCTGTTTTATGTTCCTAAGAACGTGGTGGTAGAGAAACCTATTCAGCTGGTGAATATCCTGCGTGGTGACGTCAATTTTATGGTGAACCGCCGTGTGCTGATTATTCTGGAGGAGGGTGCACAAGCCCGCTTGTTGGTGTGTGACCATGCGATGGACGGCGTGAACTTCCTGGCAACGCAGGTGATAGAAATCTTTGCCGGTGAGAATGCCATTTTCGATTTTTATGAACTCGAAGAGACACACACCAGTACGGTACGTATCAGCAATATGTATGTAAGGCAGGAAGCCAATAGTAATGTATTGCTGAATGGTATGACCTTGCACAACGGAACTACACGGAATACAACCTGTGTGACGCTTGCCGGTGAACATGCGGAGCTGAATCTGTGCGGTATGGCCATTGCAGACAAGAATCAGCATGTGGACAATCATACGACAATCGACCATGCCGTGCCCAACTGTACCAGCAATGAGCTTTATAAGTATGTCCTTGACGAGCAGGCTGTAGGTGCCTTTGCCGGTCTGGTTTTAGTGCGCCCTGACGCACAGCACACCAGTTCGCAACAGACCAACCGCAATCTTTGTGCCACCCGAGATGCACATATGTACACCCAGCCTCAGCTGGAGATTTATGCAGATGACGTGAAGTGCAGTCACGGCGCTACGGTGGGGCAGCTCGATGAAAGCGCTCTCTTCTATATGCGGCAGCGTGGTATCCCGGTGCGCGAGGCGCGCCTGCTGCTGATGTTCGCTTTTGTCAACGAAGTTATCGACACCATCCGTTTGGATGCTTTGAAAGACCGTCTGCATCTGCTGGTAGAGAAGCGTTTCCGGGGGGAACTGAACAAATGCCAGGGGTGCGCCATCTGCAAGTGATAGCTTATAATTTCGATTCATTATGAACAACGATATAAATAAGAGTAGTATCTTGGCTCCCCTCCCTATGGGAGAGGGGCTGGGGGAGAGGCTTCGAGCTGATTTCCCTATCCTTTCCCGTGAGGTATATGGCAAGCCGTTGGTCTATCTGGACAACGGCGCGACTACGCAGAAACCTCGCCAGGTAGTAAATGCCATTACGGACGAATATTATTCGGTGAATGCCAATGTGCATCGCGGAGTGCACTTCCTGTCGCAGCAGGCTACAGAGCTGCACGAGGCCTCGCGTGAGACGGTGAGACGTTTCATCAATGCTCGCAGCACGAATGAGATTGTCTTCACCCGTGGTACGACGGAGAGTATCAACCTGCTTGTCTCCAGCTTTGGTGAGGAATTTATGCAGGAGGGGGATGAGGTGATTCTTTCTGTGATGGAACACCATAGCAACATTGTTCCCTGGCAGCTGCTTGCCGCCAAGCGTGGAATTACCATCAAGGTGATTCCGATGAATGACAAGGGCGAACTCTTATTGGACGAATATAGGCAGTTGTTCTCCGAACGTACCAGGATTGTCAGTGTGGCGCATGTTTCCAATGTGCTGGGTACGGTCAATCCCGTCAAGGAGATGATTGCTTTTGCCCATGAGCAGGGTGTTCCGGTGCTTGTGGACGGTGCCCAGTCCATTCCCCACATGCCGGTAGATGTGCAGGATCTGGATGCCGATTTCTTCGTTTTCTCCGCGCACAAGGTGTATGGTCCTACGGGGGTAGGGGTGCTTTATGGTAAAGAGGGGTGGCTGGATAGGATACCTCCCTATCAGGGCGGTGGAGAGATGATTCAGCATGTATCTTTTGAAAAGACTACCTTCAATGAATTGCCCTTCAAGTTTGAAGCCGGTACGCCGGATTATATCGGTACTACCGGACTTGCCAAAGCTTTGGACTACGTTTCGTTGGTTGGGATGGACAAGATTGCCGCCTATGAACACGAATTGACCCAGTATGCCATGCAACGGCTGAAAGAGATTCCCGGTATGCGTATCTTCGGCGAGGCAGAAGACAAGGGTAGTGTCATATCGTTTCTGGTAGGTGATATCCATCATTTTGATATGGGTACATTGCTCGACCGTCTTGGCATTGCCGTACGCACGGGACATCACTGTGCCCAACCATTGATGCAGCGTCTTGGCATCGAAGGAACAGTGCGTGCATCTTTCGGGCTTTACAATACCCGGGAGGAGATAGATGTGCTGGTGGCAGGTATAGTTCGTGTCAGCCGGATGTTCTGACCAAAGCAAAGCTTTGCAACCTTTCTTTCATTCCTTGCGTCTAATATGTCAACAACTAAAAAAATGAATTATGTTAGTAACAACAACCCCGACTATTGAGGGTGGACGTATCACCCGCTATTATGGCATCGTTTCCGGTGAAACGATTATCGGTGCCAATGTATTCCGCGATTTCTTTGCCAGCATCCGCGACGTGGTGGGTGGGCGAAGTGGCTCTTATGAAGAAGTGCTGCGCGAAGCTAAAGATATAGCCTTGCGCGAGATGCAAGAACATGCCCGTGCTATGGGTGCCAATGCCGTGATTGGTGTAGACTTGGACTATGAAACGGTAGGAGGCAGTGGCAGCATGTTGATGGTTACGGCATGCGGTACGGCTGTAACGGTGGAATAAGTTCGCTCTACTATATTACAACATAGGAAGATATAAGAAATGGCAACCCTGTGAATGGTTGCCATTTTCTTTATAAGGAGTATCTTTTATCGGTTATTTGTACCAATCCTTATAATCTGTTCCATTGGAATTGACCCAATCCATAAAATGTTCAAAGCTCTTGTCTATCGGCTGGGTTTCAGGAGTATTGAAGTTTGTGGCTCCACTTAGATGAATGGCAAAAGGATAGTTGCCATTGGCTACATAATAGCTTGTCGGTACAGAGGACAAATCCTCTTCGGTATGGAATAGAGCCATGTCTGCCTTTTCAGTAGGAGGATAGTTGACCAAATGCACTTCGATGCGTGATTCTTTCAATTCGTCATGTACCATGATGAATGGATTATAAGGGGGAATTCCAAGCGTTTCGTGTGATAGTGGAGTCTTGAAGGTGTTCTTTATCTTATATGTAGCGGTTTTTGTATTTCTCTCTGTTACATCGAGCGCACTTAGAAATACATTGACGGTAGCTTTGGAAAGGTCTGTATCCAGTCCTTGTCCGTTGAAACTTGTGGGGGCTTCCAATATTTCAGTTGACATATTGCTGCGTTCTGTATTCAGTTGGTAAGCGAAACCATTTTTGAAAGTGGCACCGGACCAAAGCAACTCATAGGTGTCTTCTGTAGAAAGGGCCTGATTGGCATCATTGAAGTTCAATACGGACTGGTATTTTACAATAACATCATTCAAGTCATAGTCACCCTTTCTGGGCCAATTATCTTCGAAAGCGATGATTCCTTTGTATTCCAGACTGTATTTCTTATCCTCGTTGCCACCGTCAGGTTTGATATCAGGAATATCCGGATTGATGATGGCTTCGATGGGGTTGGACCATACGTTGAATTGTATATCATTATAGTCTTGGTCTGTCCAATCTTCAAAGGACAATACGACAAAATCATCGATGCGGAATGCGGCTGTATGTGTACGGCCGTCCCCATTCAGCTTTGTAGTAGAGTAGAAAGGCTTATTGTTTCCGCCATAGAAGCTGTCATTCAATAGGAACCATCCGATTTTTACTCCATTGGGAAATACGGTGCCTTGGTCCACTCCGTCGGGGTCTATGTAATGAAGCTTTACACTTTCACCGCCTTGTAGTCCGGAAGCCTTTTTATTATAATAATTATCCATCAGAGTGTTTGGAAAAACAATGCATTTGGGGGCTTTTTTAATTTCACTTAAAGATGCGTCTGCCCTATAGCAATAATAGCCAAAGGCGCTCGCTGCACCGCTGGTTCCTCCAATTATCCGGATGGATACTTCCGCATTGCGCCCTTCCGGATCATTGATTTCAAAATCTATGGCTTGTCGGTATTGCTTAGGGCATGTGCCTCCTTCCTTCAAGGTCGTATTGATGATTGTCAATACATCACCGGGAATTGTGATTTTGTTGTCTGTGTCTAAATAATGAGGATATCCTTTGGAGCTCCATGTTCCTAATACATGGTATCCTTTGGGTGCCTGCCATCCCTCCGCCCGTGTTTGCGGATTATCATCGGTGGAATCCCATTTGATGTCGGCAGTAATGGCATCTCCTGCAATAACTGTTTTGAAGAGGGTGGGGACCCCTATATAAGAAGTATAGATATATGCTTCGTCCCCATGGTCCGAATTGATGATTTCCTTGCCGCTATATGCACCGTTACCGTCTGTCATGCGTCTG
Organism: Bacteroides uniformis; assembly: GCF_025147485.1. NCBI lineage: Bacteria > Pseudomonadati > Bacteroidota > Bacteroidia > Bacteroidales > Bacteroidaceae > Bacteroides > Bacteroides uniformis. Next base: position 1,584,362 of record NZ_CP102263.1, read on the forward strand.
ATGACCGGTTCCAGGTCTGTGCGTTTTATAATCTGGCCATCTTTGTCAATCGTGAACGGGTCTTCAAGATAGATTTCAAAAAGTACTTTATAGCCTTCGGGGACATCATACTTTACGTTTACTTGGATGGAAGATGTCGTAGAAAAATCAAAAGAGTTGGGAGTCTTCTCATCGTCTTTTCCATTATCGGGATTGTAGACGTCATGTTCGCATCCTATGGATAGGAATGCCAGCATAATGCTGCATAATGTCAAAGCCAGCATCTTGCATGTCAGGTTAGAATAGATTGGTTTCATAATGCCTTTGTTTTTAGCTTGTTTACTTGTTGCAAAGGTATTATAAAAGTTGTAATATATATCTATATGTGCTCTATTCTTCTCATTAAATACAAAAAATAGGTAAAAAAGGGTACTGCTTGTTGTTTTATTCGCCAGTATAAATACATGCTTGCTTGGATTTCTTTTCTTTTTCATTTGCTTATTTCGTTTCAAATCAATATTTTTAGGCTTTCGTTCAACCTTTTAATACGAATAAATGCTATGGACCAAATCCTATTCTGGCTGGTTCCAGCCGCTTCTATTATGGCACTTTGTTTTGCCTGGTATTTCCATCGTCAGATGATGAAAGAGAGTGAGGGTACGCCTCAGATGATTAAGATTGCCGCTGCTGTGCGCAAAGGTGCTATGTCTTACCTTCGCCAACAATACAAGATTGTGGGCTGGGTATTTCTGGGGCTGGTTATCCTTTTCTCCATTATGGCATACGGTTTCGGAGTGCAGAACTCCTGGGTGCCGATTGCTTTCCTTACCGGAGGATTCTTTTCCGGACTTTCCGGCTTTTTGGGTATGAAGACGGCCACCTACGCATCGGCTCGCACTGCCAATGCGGCACGCACATCGCTGAATGCCGGACTACGCGTGGCTTTCCGTAGCGGTGCGGTGATGGGACTGGTAGTGGTTGGCCTTGGCTTGCTTGATATATCTTTCTGGTATCTGTTGCTGAATGCTGTAATTCCGGAAGATGTAATGACTCCCACCCATAAACTCTGCATCATTACCACTACCATGCTGACTTTCGGTATGGGCGCTTCCACGCAGGCATTGTTTGCACGCGTAGGTGGCGGTATCTATACAAAAGCTGCCGATGTAGGTGCCGACCTTGTGGGAAAGGTGGAAGCCGGTATTCCCGAAGACGACCCGCGTAATCCTGCCACGATTGCGGATAATGTAGGCGACAATGTAGGCGACGTGGCAGGTATGGGGGCTGATTTGTACGAAAGTTATTGCGGTTCTATCCTTGCTACGGCTGCCCTCGGTGCTGCGGCTTTTATCCACTCGGGTGATACGCTGATGCAGTTCAAGGCCGTAATCGCCCCGATGCTGATTGCAGCCGTCGGAATATTGCTTTCCATTATCGGTATCTTCTCCGTGCGTACCAAAGAGAATGCGAAGATGAAGGACTTGCTGAACTCACTGGCTTTCGGTACTAATCTCAGCTCTATTTTGATAGTTGTCGCCACTTTCTTTATCCTGTGGCTGCTGAAGTTGGACAACTGGCTGTGGATTTCCTGCTCCGTGATAGTGGGTTTGATAGTAGGTATCATCATCGGGCGGTCTACGGAGTACTATACTTCCCAATCCTACCGTCCTACCCAAAAGCTGAGTGAAAGCGGAAAGACCGGTCCGGCGACAGTCATAATTTCCGGTATAGGCTTGGGAATGCTTTCTACGGCTATTCCGGTGATTGCCGTGGTGATAGGTATCATTGCTTCTTATCTCTTTGCTTCGGGCTTCGACTTCTCTAATGTGGGTCTGGGGCTCTATGGTATTGGCATTGCCGCAGTAGGTATGCTTTCTACATTGGGCATCACGCTTGCTACAGATGCTTACGGACCGATAGCTGACAACGCGGGTGGCAATGCGGAAATGTCCGGTCTGGGTGAAGAGGTGCGTAAGCGTACCGATGCGCTTGACTCCTTGGGCAATACTACAGCCGCTACGGGCAAAGGCTTTGCCATCGGTTCCGCCGCTTTGACGGGATTGGCTTTGCTGGCCTCTTATGTCGAGGAAATCCGTATCGGGCTGACCCGCCTCGGGACTACCGAACTGTCGCTTCCTCATGGCGATGCCGTGGCTCTTCAAGATGCCACTTTCTTCGACTTTATGCATCACTACGATGTGACGCTGATGAATCCGAAAGTTCTTTCCGGTATGTTTCTGGGCTCGATGATGGCATTTCTTTTCTGTGGATTGACGATGAATGCGGTAGGGCGTGCAGCGGCCCATATGGTAGACGAAGTGCGCCGCCAGTTCCGCGAAATCAAGGGAATCCTTACGGGAGAAACGGAGCCTGATTATGAGCGTTGTGTGGCAATCTCGACGAAAGGGGCGCAACGCGAGATGGTGATTCCGTCACTGATAGCTATCATTGCTCCGATTGCGACGGGACTTATTTTCGGTGTTCCCGGTGTGCTCGGCCTGCTGATTGGCGGATTGAGCAGTGGTTTCGTGCTTGCCATCTTCATGGCAAATGCCGGTGGTGCATGGGATAATGCCAAAAAGTATGTGGAAGAAGGCAACTTTGGCGGCAAAGGCAGTGAAGTCCACAAGGCTACAGTCGTGGGTGACACCGTAGGAGACCCGTTCAAGGACACATCCGGTCCGAGCTTGAATATCCTAATCAAGCTGATGAGCATGGTAGCCATTGTGATGGCAGGGCTTACGGTTGCGTGGAGTCTGTTCTAGAAAGAGTTTTTCCCCGTATCCCACCAAAGGCGGGTGGCGCCGTTATCTGCGCCACCCAGTTTTTCCGTGAGGGTGGCGTATTGTGCCGGGTCGGCAGTGGCAGCGTCCGTCGAGAACGGAAGGCGGCGGATCATGATATCCGTATCAATCACTTTTCCGGTGTTGTTTTGGACCTTGAAAAGTTTGGGGTATCCGGTACGGCGTTGCTCAGCCCATGCCTCATAACTTTCGGGCCAGCATGCCAGCCACTTCTGGGTAATAATCTTTTCGAGTTTCGTCTCTATGTCTGCATCTTCTTCCCATTTGGGGGATATGGTAATCAAGGCTTTCATGTCCTTGCCTACCTTGCCGCCCGAGACTACATCTTTATAATCGGCAGGGGTTTTGTCGCTTTCCAGATATTCGGAGGCACCAGCACAGTCCCACTGTGTAAATGAAGTACTTACCCCGTATTCATAGCATGTGCGGGGATTCTCTTTGGTATAGCCACGGAGGGCTGCTTCGGCCCTGAGCAGCCAGACTTCTGCCGCACTCATCAATACGGCTCCGGTCTTTTCGCCGATGGTACTTGTGTTGAGGGAAGAGCAAAAACTGTAAATGTTGGCGTCACCGTCTTTCATGGGTAACCCGATGGGAATGCCTAACAACTGTTTTTGATAACCTTCGAGAAGGGCGGTGTTATACCATTTCTTGCCACGCGGGTCCTCATAACCGTTGACAATGGATTCCATCGAGGCATTCATGTAGACTTCACCCCAACCGGCAACGGCACACAAAGGATTGATATAGTTCTTGCCCATTACAGCGATGGTTTCCCTTGCACCTTCCAGTACACCTTGATTGTCATTCAGTGCTTTGGTTGCTTGGTCTTTGGCAAGTGTTGCATCTACATTGGAGATGCGCATGGCAAGGCGCAAACGTAGTGAGTTGGCAAACTTTAACCACTCCTTCAAGGTCTTGCCGTTGGTCAGCATATCATACTCTTTGAATTTGTTGTTGTCACCGCCCTCGTCCAGGTATTCCCTTATCAATTGCTGCCCTTCGTCCAGGTCTGCAAAGAAGCGTGTATAGGCTTCTTGCTGTCCGTAAACCCGGGGTGTCTCACCCAGTTGATGGTAGACCAGCGGACCGTATGTATCGGCAATGCGGTGCATCAGTTCCACTTTCAAAATTTCGGTAATGCCGAGGTAGCCTTTCAAGTTGTCATTGCCATAAAAGTTCTTTTCTGCCTTCTGCACCTCCGTGTAGACATATCCGTAAGTACATTGCCATGCGGCATTGGTCCAGCCTGAGTTCAGGTTGTAGCAGGCGTTGGATTTCATGAATTTAGGAATAGGGTCCATGAAGTAGCCGGAGAACATGTCATGGTTCAGGGATTGTGTCATCTGCCATACCCAATTTAAGCCAACAGAACCTATATTGAAGTAGATACCCGACTGTATGGGTTCGAATGGAGCAGTTAGGTTCTGGAAATCTATTTCCTTTTTGTCGTCCGAGAAACCTCCCTTGATTTCGTTGTCGTTCTCAAAACCGCCGGTGCAAGCTGCAAGCAGCAATATGCTATGGCAGAAAAGGAATATGATGCACTTGTTTTTCATAAGGTATTCATTTTAAAAGGTTAATCTTAGGTTAAAGCCGATATTCCGGGTAGTAGGCATGCCAAACACGTCTACTCCTTGATTGTTGTTGCCTACGGACATTACTGCATCGGGGTCGAACGGTGCTTCCTTCTTTAAGAAACACAAGTTGCGCGCTGCCAATGATACGTCGATTCCCTTTATGAATCTACTGTTTTCCAGTATCGTTTTCGGGAAAGAATAGCTCAGTGATACTTCACGGAGTCTGATGCAGGTTGCGTCGTACATATAATATTCGGAGATGGCATTTCTGCCGCCTACTGCGCTGTAGAATGCTCTCGGGTCGTTGAACTTCTGTCCCTGGTATTCTACATATCCTCGGGCGCGGGCATCTTCGGTGACTTTGGTCACGCCGTTGGCATCCAACTCAGACTGTGTCAGTGACATGACTTCGCCGCCAAAGCGGAAATCTATCAGGAAATAGAGCTCCAGGTCCTTGTAGGTAAGTGTGTTGCTCCATCCCATCGTGAAGTCAGGATTGGCATTCCCAAGCAAATCCTTGTTTCCGGTATTTCCCAAAGGCCTTTTGCTGGTTTCATCAACCATGATGCTGCCATCCTCGTTACGGCGGAAAGCATTTCCATAAATATCCCCCAGGCTGCCTCCTTCTTTGACACGCATCTGATAGCCTGCGTTGAAACCTTCTTCGTAGTAGGAAAATTCCGGATAGTCAGGATGCAGGGTCACTACTTTGTTCTTGTTGGCGGACATGTTGATGAGACTCTTCCACGAAAAGTTTCTGTATAGTAGCGGAGTGGCGTCTACCGTCAGCTCAAAACCCTGGTTACGTATTTTTCCGGCATTGACATACCGGTATTTATAGGTGGAGCCCGTAGGATTGTCCATTCTCAACAACTGGTTCTTGGTATTGGTCTGATACCAAGTGAAGTCTATCCCGAAGCGGTGATGGAAGAAGCGCCATTCTGTACCGAATTCGATGGAGCTGCTGATTTCCGGTTTTAGGTCACCGCGCTGTTCTACGGTATTTACATTGATACTGCCGCCTACCATGATGATGTCTACCGGATTGGTGATTCCTATCGGGAGGTCATTACCGACTTCCGCCCATGAAGCGCGCACTTTTGCAAAACTTATCCATTTGGGCAGGGAGCAGGTTTTGTTAAGAATCCAGGTAGCTCCTATGGAGGGATAGAAGAATCCGGTATTCTTGCTGTCTGTGTGGGCTAATGTGGATGACCAGTCGTTACGTGCGGTAATGTCCAAGTATAGTAGTCCTTTCCAGCCCCACTGCATGGTGGCAAATACTGATTGGAGCGTGCGTTTGCTGTCGATGCTCTGATTTACGGCTGCTTTGGAGTCCATCACTACATTGGGGACGGTAAATACATTCGGTTTGTAGAGGGAAGCAAGCCTTGAGTCTATTGTCAGTGAATTGACTTTACTCATGTTGATGCTGGCTCCCAGTGCCGTATTGAGGGAAAAGTCATCAAATTCCTTGTTGAACAAGACCATTGCGTCACCGTAGACTTGGATTTCCTGGCTGTCCGACCAGATGTAACGTCCGTTTTCCTTGTCCTCGTATTTGCCGGCGATGTTGGGAGCTGTAGTGGCATACATCTTATTGTCGAATTTATCACTGATATAATCCACATTACCCCGTACCTGCAGGTTGAAGTAGTCCGTAATGTGCAGATTGGCTCTGGCCGATGCCACAGCGCGATAACGCTTGTAGCCACTGAGCACGCGTTTTTTCAGCCAGTAGGGATTCTGTCCCCATTCACTGACGGTACCATCTCCATTCTTTTCAATCCAGTTTTGTGTCATCATATTGCGGTCGGCATTCCACGTTTCAAAGTTTTCTCTGTAAGTGCTCATGTCTACGCCACGTGGGAAACTGTACAAGCTGACCAGCGGATTCAGATAATAGCCGCCGGTAGCAGGGGAGTTCTTGACGGTTTGGGTCATTAGTGTTGCAATGCCGTCCAGTTTCAGCTTGTTGTTGAAGAGGCTGGCCGTTTCGTGTAGGTTCAGGTTATTCTTCTGTAGTTTGTTATTGTCCACAATTCCTTTAGCCGTGGTGTTGGCGTATGAGAAATAAGTTTGTACCTTTTCATTTCCGGTAGTGATGGCCAGCGAATTGAAAGTGGTGATGCCATTGCTGAAGAATTCGCCTATGTTGTCATAGTCCGTTACATTGCCTTTTGTACCCCAGCTTGCCGTACCGCCATCTTCGTTCCGGCCGTATGTATTTTGGAATTCGGGGGTACTGATGGCGTGACTTACGGTCAGGTTGGAGGAGAATGTAACGCGCTGCAGTCCGGCCTTTCCCTTTTTAGTGGTGATCAGAATGACGCCATTAGCTGCCTGCGAACCATAAAGCGCGGCGGCAGAAGAACCTTTCAGGATGTTGATGCTTTCTATGTCGTCCGGATTCAGGTTGGAAATCCCGTCACCGGCATCACGGTTCAATCCATCGTAGTTACCGCCGATTACGGTGGAGGTGGATTCTGTTGAGCTGTTCAGCATAGGAACACCGTCAATTACGTACAAGGGCTGGTTGTTGCCGCTGGCAAATGCAGAGCGTGCACCGCGAATGACGACTTTGGCAGAACCTCCTAAATTGGCGGTTTTATTGATTTGTACTCCGGCCGTCTTTCCTGCCAGTGTATTAATCATGTTCGGCTCTTTGGCACGGGTCAGCTCATTGCTGCTTATCTGTTGGGTAGAATAGGTCAATGAGGACATTTTCTTCTGGATACCCATGGCGGTTACCACTACTTGCTCCAGGGCGAGGTTCTTTTCTTCCATCCGGATGTGGAGATTATTTCTACCGTTCAGGGCAATGGTTTGCGGCTCATAACTGATGTAGGATACGACAATAGTGGCATAAGGAGGGATATTCATACTAAATTCTCCTTCGGTATTGGTGATAACACCATTGGCGGTCCCTTTTTCAAGAATGTTGGCACCGATAATCGGTTCGCCTTTGGAGTCCGTCACCTTTCCTCTTACAGTAGCCATTTCCTGCAGAGTGTCTGTCTTATCCTCAGCACTCCTGCTGTTTTTGGTTAAAACGATGTTTTTGCCTTCCATCACATACTTGATGTCTGTCCCTTTGAACATTTGGTCAAGTACTTCGGAAACAGTTTGGTTGCTTGCATTGATGTCGACGGTACGGCGTACATCGACGTTCTGTTTGTTATATACAAATAAGTATTCTGTTTGCGATTCAATTTGCTCGAGAACTTGCCCTACCCTCAGCCGGGCATTTTGAATGCTGACCCTGGCATTCTGAGAGTAGCAGTTCCCGCTGTACACCTGAAATATAACAAGCAGGAGAAGGAATAATGTGATTTTCATAGGTTTGCAATAATTGCTTAAAATCTAATTTTTTTAGATAAAAAAGCCTCATCAACAAAATTTTTCTCATATCTTTGTCACTGTGTTAAGTTAATAAATTGATTAAGGTCGATTTTTGACTGTTTCGGATCGGAAAGTATGGGGGTACTTTCCGATCTTTTTTTCTTACTCATATATAACAATTGAATCCTTTTCTTCGTTGATGCGGAACTTGAAAGGATGGTCTTTCGAGATGGTCCGCAGTATATGTTCGATGCCGTCCTGCTCTCTGAACTTGCCGGTAAAGCTGCCGTAGTTCAGCAGTTGAGGACTGGCAACGGTTATCTTTACATTATAGTATTTCTCCAGTCTACCGAGGATACCGCTGAATGGAGCGTCGTCAAAACAGTATAGTCCCTCTTTCCAGCGTAGATATTCATAGGAAGGAAGGACGGCCTTTCTACATTTTCCGTTTTCATTGAGAAATACCTCGTCTTTCTGCAACCTGGTGATTATCTGGCTGCTGTTGGCCGGATAGATATCGACGATACCTTCCACCAATGTGGTTCCGAACTCATGGCTCCCACTGTAGGCACAGACGTTGAAACTCGTTCCTACAACTTTTACCTTGTTCGTTTCTGTATGTACATAGAATGGGATATTCTTGTTTTTGGCTACTTCAAAGTAGGCCTCTCCGTCCAATTCCACATTTCGTTCGTTGCGTCCGAAGTTGGCGGCATATTTCATGGTGGACTTGGAGTTCAGCCATACGCGTGTTCCATCGGCAAGGATAATTTGGGCCCGTTGTCCGGCAGGCACAGTGACTGTTTGCAACTGCACCTCCTTGTTATATAAAAAGTCGGAGGTGATGAAATAACCGGCAATGGCGACAATGGTGACGGCGGCTATACGGGCCGCCCAGCGGAGCATCGGCATGATGTGCACCGTTTTCTTTTCATTGTTTCCCTGCTTGTCCGAGAACAAGGAAATGTCGTATATCATGCGCTCTTTCAGGAAGATGTCCCGGTTTTCATCCGAGGCGTCTATCCAGTCGAGTATCATCTTTTCTTCTTCAACGGAAGTAATACCTTTGAAATATTTATATAATAGCTCTTGGTTCATTGTCAATAATTTATTTCTTTTCTAAAACGTGCTCTTTTTACCTTTTGTATATATAACCGGAAAGTGGGCGGTAACCCTATTCCGTAGAAGCATTTTTTAGGATATTAATATTATGAGTATGGTAACAAGATAATCTTTCAGTCTCAGCCGGAGAATCCGCAGCACTTTGGTGATGTGTGCCTCTACGGTTTTAAGTGATATGTCCAGACTATCGGCAATCTGCTTGTTTGCCAGGTTCTGGTATCGGCTCAACATGAATATCTTCCGGCTTTGCTCGGGCATTTCCTGTAAGGTCTTATTTACGATATGCTGTATTTCCGTGTTGAATATCTGGTCCGGTTCGCAGGCTTTCAAGGTGGAGATGCGTAAGTCCAGTTCGCGCAGGTTGTGGCTGCTGATGGTTTCTTCCGCTCGCAGACGCACCTGCTTGTGCTCGAGTACGTGCAGGGCTTTGTTCTTTATGATGGTCAGCAGCAGGGCATGCAGGTTACTGTTTTCTTCCCAGCGGTCTCGGTTTTCCCATAAGGCAATCATGGATTCCATCACAACGTCTTCCGCTTCTGCTTTATCCCTGAGATAAGAATAAGCAAAAGCCAAAAACTTTTCTTGGTTTTCCTGGAAAAAGCGTGAGAAAAGATTCATAGTATGTAGGCTCCTTAAACCGGACATTAATTGAGGTTCTTTATGGAATATAAGGCTTTACATAGCAAAAAAACATAATCTTTTTGGAATATGCAAGCATTATGCCTTGTTTTTTCAGAGCCATTTCTGGCAGTATTGACAAAAAGAAAGCCTGATGGGGTTCCACCAGGCTTTATATACTTAAAGAATAAGAAATTTCTTATTTCTTTTCCGGTCTTTCTTGTCTTTCCGGTCTCGGAAGCAATACTTTGCGTGACAGCTTAAATTTTCCGGTCTTCGGGTCGATGTCGAGAAGTTTTACGTCAATTTCATCACCTTCCTTGATACCGGCTTCTTCTACTGTTTCCAGACGTTTCCAGTCGATTTCGGAGATATGGAGCAAGCCGTCCTTACCCGGCAGGAATTCAACGAATGCACCGTAAGGCATAATGGAGCGTACCTTGCCTTTGTAGACTTCGCCTACTTCGGGGACAGCTACAATCCCTTTGATGATACGCATAGCATCATCGATGCTCTTCTTGTTGGTACCGGCGATTTCGATTCTACCGATGTTGTCCACTTCTTCAATAGTAATGGTAGCACCGGTTTCTTCCTGCATACCTTGGATAATCTTTCCACCAGGGCCGATGACAGCACCGATGAATTCCTTGGGAATGGTCATTGTCTCGATACGCGGAGCGTGAGGTTTCAGGTCTTCGCGAGGCTCGGCAATGCACTCGGTGATTTTGCCCAAGATATATTCACGGCCTTCTTTAGCCTGCAGCAATGCCTTTTCGAGGATTTCGTATGACAGACCGTCCACTTTGATGTCCATCTGAGTGGCGGTGATACCGTCTTTTGTTCCGGTCACCTTGAAGTCCATGTCGCCCAAGTGGTCCTCATCACCGAGGATATCGGACAATACGGCATATTTGTCTTCGCCTGCATTCTTAATCAATCCCATGGCGATACCTGATACCGGTTTCTTGATTTTCACACCTGCATCCATCAATGCCAGAGTTCCGGCACATACGGTAGCCATGGAAGAAGAACCGTTTGATTCGAGGATATCGGATACCACGCGTACTACATACGGATAGTTTGCAGGAATCTGACCCTTCAATGCACGCCATGCCAGATGGCCGTGGCCGATTTCACGACGGCCTACACCGCGCTGTGCCTTGGCTTCGCCCGTAGAGAACGGAGGGAAGTTGTAGTGCAGAAGGAAACGTTCTTTTCCGTGTTCCAATACGTCGTCGATAATCTTCTCGTCCAACTTGGTGCCTAAAGTCACAGTAGACAAAGACTGTGTTTCGCCACGTGTAAAGATAGCGGAACCGTGAGGGCCGGGCAGGTAGCTGGTCTCACACCAGATAGGACGGATTTCGGTCGTCTTACGTCCGTCAAGGCGCTTGCCTTCGTCCAGAATGGAACGGCGCATCGCCTCTTTTTCCACATCGTGATAGTAACGGTCGATGAGGGCTGCCTTTTCTTCCAGTTCTTCTTCGGAGAACTGTGCCTTGAATTCTTCGCGGATGGCATCGAAAGCATCCATGCGTTCGTGCTTGTTCTTGTTTCCGGAAGCGGCAATGGCATAAGCCTTGTCGTAGCAAGCGTCGTGAACGGCCTTACGGAGTTCTTCGTCGTTCACTTCGTGGCAATATTCGCGTTTCACGGTAGAGCCTACTTCTTCTGCCAGTTCCATCTGTGCCTTGCACTGAATCTTAATGGCTTCGTGTGCGGCCTTCATCGCTTCCAGCAAGTCCTGCTCGGAAACCTCGTCCATTTCGCCTTCCACCATCATGATGTTTTCGTAAGTGGCGCCCACCATCAAGTCCATATCGGCTTGTTCTAGTTGTTCGAAGGTAGGGTTGATGACGAATTGTCCGTTGATGCGTGCTACGCGTACTTCGGAAATAGGTCCGTTGAAGGGGATATCTGAAACTGCAAGTGCGGCAGAAGCTGCGAGTCCGGCCAGAGCGTCGGGCATATCTACGCCGTCTGCTGAGAAAAGAATGATGTTTACGTATACCTCTGCATGGAAATTATCAGGGAATAAGGGGCGGAGAGCACGGTCAACGAGGCGGCAAGTGAGGATTTCGTAGTCAGAAGCGCGTCCTTCGCGCTTTGTGAAACCGCCGGGGAAACGTCCGAATGCGGAGAATTTTTCTTTGTACTCTACCTGTAATGGCATGAAATCTGTTCCGGGAACTGCGTCCTTGGCGGCACAAACAGTAGCTAAAAGCATGGTGTTGCCCATACGAAGCATTACAGAACCGTCTGCCTGTTTTGCCAGCTTTCCCGTTTCGAGCGTGATGGTTCTGCCATCAGGAAGCTCGATCGTCTTAACAATTGGGTTAATCATAAAAAATGTTTTATATCTAATTTTCTTTCAAAATTCGTGCAAAGATACATAATTTATTCATGTAAAATGGTGGGAATGAGATAAAAAGTTTGTATTTAGTTGTTTTTTGCAGTTTTCTATATGGAAGAACGAGGGAAAATGCTTTGACTGAACTTGAAAAGAAGTATATTTGCAGGCACGTTTGCAAAACAAAACTGAAGATACGATATGAAGAAAATCTTTTTTATGGCACTTGCTGCAATAGCATTGGGTGCATGTAATTCCGAACCGAAATTCAAAGTAGAGGGTGAAGTGTCTGGTGCCGACGGCAAGATGCTTTATTTGGAAGCCTCGGCATTGGAAGGTATTGTTCCTTTGGATTCTGTAAAACTGGAAGGGGATGGCTCTTTCCACTTCAAGCAGGTACGTCCGGTGTCTCCGGAATTTTACCGTCTGCGGGTAGACGACAAGGTTATTAATTTCTCGGTAGATTCGACGGAAACGGTTTTGGTAAAGGCACCTTATACCGATTTCGCCACTGCCTATACAGTGGAAGGTTCTCCGAATAGCTCGAAGATAAAGGACTTGACGCTGAAGCAGATGAAGCTTCAGGATAATGTGAATGCATTGCTGCAGTCGGTGCAGGCACATAAGATAGGTGCCGATGTTTTTGAGGACAGTCTTGCCTCTTTATTGAAGAACTATAAGGATGAAGTGAAAATCAGCTATATTTTTGCCGCTCCCAATACGGCTGCTGCCTATTTCGCCTTGTTCCAGAAGTTGAATAATTATTTGATTTTCGACCCTCTGAACAATAAGGAAGACATTAAGTGTTTTGCAGCCGTGGCAACCAGCCTGAACAATTATTATCCGGATGCCGACCGCTCCAAGAACCTCTACAATATTGTGATAAAGGGAATGAAGAATACCCGTACTCCGCAGCAGAAGGTGGTGGAAATCCCCGAAGAGGCAATTTCCGAAACCGGCATCATCGACATTAACCTGCGTGACATGAAGGGCAATACACGTAAGTTGAGCGAACTGAAGGGCAAGGCTGTTATTGTGGACTTCACTGTTTATCAGAGTGCCGTTTCTGCTACACATAATTATATGTTGCGCGACTTGTACGACAAGTATGCCGCCCAGGGATTGGAAATCTATCAGGTTTCTCTGGATGCAGACGAGCACTATTGGAAAACAACTGCCGACAATCTGCCTTGGATTTGTGTGCGCGACGGCAATGGAATTTATTCGTCTATAGCGGCTTCTTATAATGTGAAGAATGTGCCTTCTGTGTTCCTGGTCAACAAGAACAATGAGTTGAGTGCCCGTGGAGAGAGCATTAAAGACCTGGAGGCGGCAGTGAAAGCATTGCTGTAACATGTTATAAATAAGAAGTTTTCGTTTAAATATGTTACAAAGCAGCCTTTTATGCTTGACACGCATTGTATAAAAGGCTATCTTTGCAAAGGAAAATCGGAAAGAGGGTTCCAGCATGCTGACCATGTTGGAATTCTTTTTTGTTTATAGTACCATTAAAAACTAACATAACATTTAAGGAGGAAAAAGTATGGCTTATATGTCAGAAGACGGCTACAAGAAATTGATGGCCGAATTGAAACACCTGGAGACGGTGGAACGTCCCAAAATATCGGCTGCCATTGCCGAAGCGCGTGACAAAGGTGATTTGTCGGAAAATGCAGAGTATGACGCTGCCAAGGAAGCTCAAGGTATGCTTGAGATGAAAATTAACAACTTGAAGCTGACCATTGCCGACGCTAAGATTATTGATGAGTCGAAGTTGAAAACCGATTCTGTACAGATTCTCAATAAGGTAGAGCTTAAGAACGTGAAGAATGGCATGAAGATGGTTTATACTATCGTTTCCGAAAGTGAAGCCAATCTGAAGGAAGGAAAGATTTCCGTCAATACTCCGATTGCACAAGGTCTGCTTGGCAAGAAAGTAGGTGACATCGCAGAAATTAAAGTTCCGCAGGGCATGATTAACCTGGAAGTAGTGAACATATCCTTTTAAAGGAAGGCAGGTCCGCATACGGGCTTGCCTTATTTTATAATTTATAGCTATGGCAACAATATTCAGTAGAATTATCGCAGGTGAAATACCTTGCTACAAGGTGGCGGAGGATGACAGATTCTTTGCGTTCCTTGACATCAATCCGTTGGTAAAAGGTCATACATTGGTCATTCCCAAGCAGGAAGTGGATTATATCTTCGATTTGAACGATGAGGATTTGGCGGCGATGCATGTTTTCGCCAAGAGAGTGGCACTTGCCATCGGCAAGGCCTTTCCGTGTAGAAAGGTAGGAGAAGCGGTATTGGGGCTGGAAGTGCCTCATGCGCACATACATTTGATTCCTATGCAGAACGAAAAAGATATGCTTTTCTCCAATCCCAAACTGAAACTGACGGACGAAGAATTCAAGGCTGTGGCAGAAGCTATCCGTGCAGTGCTTTAATCGGTTTATTTTCCTCCCCTAAATAAACGGAAGCGGGAGTTGGACTTCATCCAGCTCCCGCTATTTTTTTGCCTTCGGCACCTATCCTTTAATTTTTAATTTAAATGTATTCCTCTCCCAGTTTTATCTGGGCATCATTCACATATTTGCGGATGGTATGTTCTTCATCTTTCTTGCAAATCAGTAATACATTGTCCGACTCGGCTATGAGATAACCTTCCAAACCGTCGATAACTGCAAGTTTGTTGTCGGGCAGCACCACGATATTGTCTTTGCTATTATAGATGAGGGATTTACATTTTAAGGCTACATTGCCTGCTTCATCTTTGGGAGACAAATCATACAAAGACCCCCAGGTTCCTAAATCAGACCAGCCGAAATCGCCTAATGACACATATACATTGTCTGCCTTTTCCATGATGCCGAAGTCTATGGAGACATTGGGGCAAGCAGGGAAGTTCTCATCAATGAATTGTTTCTCTTGGACTGTTCCATACACATCTTTGCCGGGGGCCAGTTTGGAAGTCAGCTCGGGCAGCAGGGCTTCGTTTGCCTTGATGATGGTATTTACGTTCCACATGAACAGACCAGAGTTCCAATAGAATTCTCCACTTTCCACGAATACTTTTGCCAGTTCCAGTTCGGGCTTTTCAGTGAAGGTTTTTACCTTGTAGAAATTATCACCGGCGGCTTCGGCTATTTGTATATAGCCATATCCGGTTTCCGGACGGTTGGGCTTGATGCCGAGTGTCAGCAGATTGTCCGATTGGGAAACGAAGTCCAGCCCTTTTTCGATAGCTGCCAGAAATTCGCCTTCCTTCAGGATTAAGTGGTCCGAAGGAGCTACCACTATATTGGCGTTCGGATTCAAGGCGCGGATATGATAGGAAGCCCACGCAATGCAGGGGGCTGTATTCCTGCGTGTCGGCTCCAGTAGAATCTGTTCGGGTTTAAGTTCGGGAAGCTGTTCTTTTACAAGGTCGGCATACAAGTCATTTGTTACGATAAGTATATTTTCCATGGGGATTACCTGCTTGAAGCGGTCGAAGGTTTGCTGCAGCAAGGAACGTCCTGTACCGAAGAAATCCAGAAACTGTTTTGGAAGTGTCTTGCGGCTGAATGGCCAGAAACGGCTGCCGATTCCTCCGCCCATAATTACACAGAAATTATCCTTATTGGTTACCATGCTATTGATTTTAAAAGTTTCTGCTAATGTACTGCATATTTTACAAACAAGGAATGATTCAAGCAGGTTTTATCGTTTTTTTCGCCTTTTTTTAGGAAAAGTATTGCAGGTTTAGAAAAAAGCTGTATCTTTGCACCGCATTTGAGAAGTCAAACATGCCCAGATGGCGGAATCGGTAGACGCGCTGGTCTCAAACACCAGTGGATTCACTTCCATCCCGGTTCGACCCCGGGTCTGGGTACAAGAAAGAAAGCTAAGTATTTGATAGTTCAATACTTAGCTTTTTCTTTTGCTTGAATTTTCCCCACATTTTCCCCACACGTGCAAAAAATATAGCAGTAAGTCATTATTTCTTTTGGTTGAACGTAGTAAATAAGTTACCTTTGAAAAGAAATAAAGCCTATTAAATAAAAGTAATGGAACAAGGTGTTTGGCAAGAAATAGAACTGTTGTACCAGAAGTTTCAAAAACTTGGTATCAGTGAAGCGGTGGACTATGACAAGTACTACCTTTATTCTCTCATTACCCATTCCACAGCCATAGAAGGCTCAACGTTGACCGAACTTGATACGCAGCTTCTCTTTGACGAGGGAGTAACAGCGAAAGGGAAACCGCTTGTACATCATCTGATGAATGAAGATTTGAAGCAAGCGTATGAACTTGCCAAAACTGAATCAGGCAGTCTTGTACCTATAACTCCTGCTTTTCTGAAAAGGTTGAATGCAATGTTGATGCGTACTACTGGCAGCGTTCACAGTGTGTTGGGCGGCTCTTTTGATTCTTCTAAAGGAGAGTTCCGTCTATGTGGTGTTACGGCTGGTGTTGGTGGACATTCTTATATGAACTATTTGAAAGTTCCTGCTAAGGTGGATGAACTTTGTGCGATTCTTCAAGAGAAGCAAAAAAAAATGGGAACACTTCGAGAACAATACGAATTGAGCTTTAATGCCCACCTTAATTTAGTAACTATTCATCCGTGGGTGGATGGCAACGGAAGAACGGCTCGATTACTGATGAACTACATCCAATTTTGTTATCACCTTTTTCCGACCAAAATATTTAAAGAAGATAGAGAAGAATATATTCTTTCCCTGCGCCAATGTCAGAATGAAGAAACTAATCAGCCGTTTTTGGACTTTATGGCAAGGCAGTTGAAGAAATCACTTTCTATAGAAATTGAACGATTCAATGTATCACGAAAGAAAGGGTTTAGTTTTATGTTCTGATACTATATAAAACAAGGATTGCTATTTATGAGTTTATGGTAAACTTGCATGTGGGAAAGTTTGAACATCCATAGAAAGTGCCGTACTTGCCTTTCCTCAAAATGAGATGTCCTCCGCATTGAGGACAAACACCTTGATTTATTAGGCGTGAACTTCTGTATTGCCGAGCCTTTGCGTTATGCTTATGCTGTTTTAGTTTCTCTTTATCAGCGATTATGCGATTCTGGTTAATTGTCTGTATTATCCAATTTATGGTCTCCTGATTAAGAACAGCAGTTCTGTATTGTAATATAGCACGTTTTAGATTATATCTGTTTACAACTATGTTATTGTCAGCATGCACTTTTAATTCCGCACTGTTATTGAAAACGACAATTGGAATAAAAAGTATATCCGTTGAACATTTGAGCAAATGATGCAAAAATCTTACATGTCCAGCGTTTTGTTTTATCGGATTGTAAAATTGATGTTTACTTTTATAGATGGTTTGCGTCCAGTATTCACCGTTCTCTCTGCCCAAAATCCAACCTTTATATCCCTTTGTTTCAATTACAAAGACACCATAAGGTGAAACTACAATATGGTCAATTTGTGTTGAATATCCGTTACTTTCGAATAGTAAATCATTAAAAACAACATACTCTTCTGGTAACTCTTGAATCTTGTTATTCACAAGTTTTTCAGAATACTTGCCTTTCCACATTGGCATCTTCAATTTAATAAAGATTACCACTGCAAAAAAGATAACGGTGATGGCAATATGCATATTACTGATTTAATAGATTCTTTTTATCCATCTTTTACTTGATTCAAATCCCCATTGAACATGCCATCTTCTTCCTGTTACTTTATCTAACAAAAGAAATTGATATATATTTTTTGTTGGATATAATTCAAATGTTCCACAGCCTGTACCAAGAGATAGGTCTTCGTTATTAAGGGTTGCAGAACCTTCTTTATCATCATCCAAAGACCATTGTACAATTTCTATTTTCCCTGTCATTGTATCTAATTGCAGAAAATTATATATATTTTCTGTTGGATATAGCTTGTATCTATCAAGTCCATGCATACGAAAATCTATATCTTCTACAATAGCATGTATTTTAATCAAAGTAGAATCATTAACTGTTTTGGTATGTGAAATGGAACTTTCATTTTGTGCAAAAACACATAATGGAATTAAAAATAAATAAAAAATAATCGTAAGTTTCTTCATAGGTAAATCATTTAAGTGATTAAAATTAAGGGTAATAGTATAGCTATTACTGTATTTATTTCTTCCTATTTACATCCCATTTGAAAGTATAAATATAATCTCCGATGGGAATGTTTACAATCAAAATCTTACCTTTTTTCCTTTTAATATTCATATAGCCAATAATAGCTTCATCGGGATAAATAGTTGTGGTTTTTAAATATCCTTGTTCACGTATAGTTCGGTCATTATCCATCATTTGTCCTAATGTAAGCATTTGATTGGTAGATGCGACATTTGCTTGGTATGCTGCATTAGCGTCATAATGATTGGTTATGGTAGTGTAAGCATAACCATTAGAAGAATAAGACGTAGAATAGGATGTTGAATATCCTGCTGTTCCTGCATTAATGCCGGCAGAGATTCCATATAATGCCATAGCCCATGCTTGTGAGCGTTTTATTTTTTTTTGATATTCTTCATTTGTATATACTTCAAGTTTTAAAGTATCATCTTTTTTTGTTAGTAGATTAGAGTGTACGCTATCAGGTTGGAATACAATTGGGGTTTCACTTAAATTCTTGATAAAAATATCCAAGTGATAGTATTTTCCATAATCATCTTTTTCCTCAAAGCATGAAAGACCTACAACAAAATCATTTTTGTTTAAATAAGCCCAAAATTTTCCATCATTATATTCTGTCAGGATAGAATCGTTTTGGGGGTATATGAATGTTTGGGCTTTACATATGGTTGAAAGCAATAAAAATATTACCACGCATATATTCTGTTTCATATCAACTAACTGTTTTAATTATACACCTCCAGCTGCCACAAGGACTTTATAATATCACGAAGCGTGGAACTGTAATGCCACGTCTTTGAATGAAGGTCCTGAGAAAACCTTTGTGTACAGATGTAACAATAGCAGCCCACGCTATAGCGTGAGAACCACTATGCTATTCTTGTACACGTTTGAAAGTTTCTCAGGTTTTCATTCGCAAGAAATAAGCATAACGCTTCTTCTAAATTCTAATATGTCTTGGATAGAGTAGCCTCAATCCGCTTACAAAGATATTTAATTTTATTGAGATACAATCAAATACTATCATAATTACATTCTGAATCCTCTACTTTTTCTTGGTTCTTCTGCTAATTGTCGCAAACCTTGCCTTAATTTTTCCCATTGCTCCTTAAACCATTCGCCTATCGGCTGTCTGTTTATGGTCAGTATCAGTTTGCTATCATCGGTTGGATTCTTTTCCACCTTGAAAATATCATTCTTGATGTCAAACTTACGTTTGTGTTCTTCGGAATAAATCCTACCATTGCATCTGATAGCTTCCTTTTTTGTCAAAAGACTGTTTATCATATCTTTGGTAAATCCGATGGCATAGCAGAGCTTTTCCATTCTCAACATTTCTTTGAGCAATGGGAACCAGTTGAACGCTTTTTCAAGAATGGCGTTCAATCGTGAAATTTCCTTGTCTTTGGCTTCAAGTTCTTGATTATGTATTCCTTGCAGGTTACGAATCTGCTTACTATGCTGTTCCTGCATTTGTTGCATCTTGGCTTTTAATTCATCAATGCCCTTGTCACGTTTGGCAATTTCATGACGTAAATTCTCGTTAGATTGTTCTAAATCTTTCAACTTTCCACTTCCGAAAAGAGAACCTACACCACTGGTTATGGCAGTGGCTACATCGGTAGCTGCACTTTTGAGTTTGTCCGTGCGTATCTCTGCTTTTACTTGTTTGAGTTCTTGCTCGGCAAGGCTTACCTGTTGCTCCTTGTGTCGTTTGGTTTCCTCTATACGTTGCAGTTCGGCTTTCTGTTTTTTTATGATGAAATCGTTTCGCTCCAAGTGCTCCTTACCAGTGACAGCTTTTGCCTGCCCACGTTCCATCAGAAGTATATTGGAAGCCAAGGTCTGCATGGCTGCCATATCCTCGTCATTGAGCTTTCTGCTCTTTCCGGTTTCGTGGTTCATCCAGTCGAAAACGATATGGGCATGATAGTTCGGCTTGAACCATCTGTTCCCGACCTTGAAGCTTTCCCTGTCTTCCGCTTCCGGTTGACCGTTCAGCCAATGCCCTTCATCCTTGTGCAGGAAGATTTGCAACGGTGTGATGCCCCAGCGTCTTTGACACTCTTCACCGAATTTGCGTACATCAGCCAGTGTGGTATCCGGTCTGATGAGCAATACTCCTTCACGAATGGGTGAACATCCCGCCACCTTGATAATTTTTCCATTCTTTCCCTTGCGTTCCCTTTCCTTTTCCTGCATGGCACGTCCGGTCTTTTCCTTGACCATTTGCTTGATATTGTCATAATGAGTTCGCAGTTCGGGAGTGCCGAAGTCGGGATTTATCCACTGTTCGTTGTTGGTGGAGAGTTCGGGAACGACATAGATTCTGGACTCCCCGATGTTACGCATATATTCGGCAGTCCTTCGGTTGTGTACCTCGCTCGATGCGATGTTGCAAGGCTTGATGTGTATGCTTGATTTTGTTGCCATAGCTTCTTTTCTTTGTTTACAATTGATTTACTTTGCTCGCTTTCGCAGAGGGGTTCTTAGGGGTAACCCATAAGCGGAGATTGCAAAGAGAGGGTCACTCTTTGCTCGGGGTTCTCAGGGGTGAAACGCCCTGAGTGGGTTATTAGGGCAAAGTCCTAATCCCCTCGGGAGAGCCCACAACTACGAAAGCGGAGCGTGTAGTTATAGTGGGCTATAACCGAAAGCCGTTTTTCTTTTTCGGTGACTGGCTGCTCATCCCTTTGACGGATTGGACTTGCCTTTTTCTTTCAACCTGTTTCTGTAAGTATTCGTTCAAGTCCTTGCATCCGCTGTAAATCTGTGAAGCGTCACGGATGTATCGGTCTCTGCTGTATTCCTTGCGGATTTGTTGGAGAGCTTCTATGCCTGCATGGTCGTTGTCAAAAAAGCAGTGGATGCGTTCGTAATTGCCCAACGGATAGAGAGCCTTGTTTACATTCGATACGGAGTTTAATACGATGTAGTCCTGTCCGTCCAACTCCGGATAATTCGGGCAGCTCTCCTGTCTCAATGTCAGAAAGGAAAGGTAGTCCATGAAACCCTCGAACACATAACAAGTGTTCCTCGCTTTCCCCGATTGTCTGATGTGGGAGATTTCCTTTGGGGCGATGCAGCCCTTGAAATAGCGGTTGCGAACCTCAAACCCACCAGAACCATTGGGAAAGGCGATGGCAAAGTATCGCTTGCCGTTGTGGGTGAAACGTGCTTCACTACATTCTCTTTTCGCCAGTTCTATGTTAATTCCTCTACCTTGCAAGTAGGCAAGCAGGGCAGGAGATGACAGCGGAACAATCTCCAACTGTTGGAAGCTCGGCTCAGAAGAGCTTTGCTTTCCAAAAGAGAAAGATACCGGGCGCACGTGCGGTGTCTGCTCTGCTATCCGTTTCAAGATGTAAGGTACATGGTCGGTAGCGTACAGATGTGCAGCCAGTGCAATGATGTTTCCGCCCTTTCCCAAACCGAAGTCATACCATTGTTCACGTTCGGTATTCACTTTGAACGATGCTTCACTCTCTTCCCGAAACGGAGATTTGTACCAAAGGTTGATACCTTGTTGTTTTACTGGTGAATAACCCAAGCTGTGCAGGTAGTCGGCTATTCGTATGCTTTTAGCTTCTTCTATTGTCATTTTCTTGCGGATTTGTTGGTGAATGAAAAATGATGATTTGATGAATTTGGAATTTAACACACTGTTAAACAGCGTTATATCGGCTCATCTTTTTCTCATCAGATTGCTTGCCAAAAGAGAAATGATGTTTTCTTTTTTCATCAGCAATCGTTGTTGATGAGTGTTTGATGAATACATATCTATCTGTAAGGCAATATATTACTTCCCTTATTCATCATTTCATCAAAATAATTAGATAGCGGTCAGTTGTTCTTTCGTTACCGTATAAAACCGACCAGTTTTCCTTTTCGGCTCATAGTGGCACTCACGATGGGGTGCGAACTCATAAGCGGTGTAGGATAGCGAATTGTGTGCAGAAGTAAGTTTCCATACTTCCTGCACAACTTTCCTCACTTGATACTTTTCAACCTTGACCTGTGAATAGAGTAGCAAGGTTACAAGGTCGTTCAGGCAGAATGATACGCTTTCCACGTTCATGTTCGACATGATGTCAAGCAACAACTCGGTCATTTCTATTTCCAGTCGGTTGCGGTTGCTTCGGATTATTTTCTGCAAGGCTGCGGTATGTGTCAGTCTTGGGTTGAACCACATACGGCTTTCCTGTGTTGTGGATAGTTCCCTTTGGGTCAGGAAATAAAGAAATGCGGGTATTTCCGCTTTTAGCTTTTGCAGAAAGTTGGTATCATCACTCTGCAACGGCATTATCTTCCGCACCCAGTAGCGTGTTTCTCCTGCGTCTATGAGTATAGGCAGATATTCGTTGTTGGAACATAGCACGAACTTGGCGAAGAAAGCAATCTCCGTTCGGTCTTTGCCTTTGGCTTCCACCTTGTAGGTGAAAGTGGTGCTCAGGTTTTTCAACCGTTCGCTGTCTTCCCTGCGGTTGAGCAAAACTTCGTCCACAACGATTAGTAGCTTTCCTGCCCAGTCGGAATTGAACTGGCTGCGGAAATCTTCGTTGGTGTTGAAAGTCACGTTGTTCTCAAACACGGCTTTCAGGAAGTTCAAGAACGTGCTTTTGCCTGTGTTGCGTTCTTCTGAAACAAGTAGGACAATAGGCAGCTTCTGTGTCGGCTGTAGATACAGCAGTTGCATATAGTCCATACCCAGCTCGTATTGTTCCCCGAAGATGTGCCGCATCAAGGATTGGATGTGGGAGAAGTCCCCCTGCTGCGGTTTATGCTCTATAGGCTCGTAAAGGTTCAGAAATCCCTCAATCTCCTTTTGGTAGTTCAAATGGTTGGGAACGGTGCAAAAGCCGTCATACTTGGGGACGGTGGCAAGATAATTCTTTCCATAGTCCTGCCGTAATGTGCTGTTGTTCCATACGACACGTTTCTTCTCATAACCGCCATTGGCGCATGGCTGATTGACCACCTTGTACAAAGTTGTTCCTACGCGCATATATTCTTCCTCCTTCATAGGCTTAGATTAAAGGATTGTGTTCACCTAAAATTCTCTGAATGTCGGATTGTCGGTATCTGACCTTGTTTCCAACCTTTACAGGCTTCAGATAGTTTTTCTTAGACCAGTGCCAGAGTGTGGTATCACAAACACCGCACATCTTTTTCACTTCCTCTTTGGTTAGATACTTCTCCTTTCTTGCTTCCGCAATGGCGGTAGAAAGTTCATGCTTCGCACGGCTGATTAACTGGTTGGAGAATAATAGCAAATCTTCTCCTGTTACTTCCAACTTGATGTTGCCGTTTCCGTTTTGGATAATTGCCAATATGTCTGTCATAGGCTTCTTGAAACTGCCGGTTGTAAGACTTCCCGTTTCGGCAGTATTATAAACGAAAAGCCACTACCCCGATTAGGATAGTGGCGCAAATATATAATGAAAATCAATCGTAAAACAATGATATTCAATTCGTTAAATTCGTAAAAACGAAAAGCGAATTAAACGAACTTCAATTGGATAGATAGGCTTTCAATTCCTCGATGGCTTCATGGTCTTCACCAATGTCTTTTACCAGTTTCTTGCTGTTTCCAAACGGAGAAGTGAGATTTCTGTATGCTTTCTGGATGCCTCTTTCGTGGACGATTTCTTGTTCCTTGAACTGCTCGTACAGTGCGTTTCTGAAAGTCTTGATGGGACACTTCCGCATGAATCGGTATTCCACCAGTGCGATAAACAGTCGTGCTATATCTGTTTCCGTAGCATGGGTTTTCAATCGTGTGCCAATTCTTTCAATCAGTATGTCATGCCTTTCTATCAGAAGTTCTGGCAACGTGCGTGTGTCGGCTTTGCGTCCTGCGGTCTTTGGCTGTTCTTCCTGCAGCATATCTGTTTCTTCCTCGTCCATGTCTTCATCTTCTTCTATTGCCCATTCCACGAGAGAGTTTTCCTCAATGGCTTTCTGTTGCTTCCTGAATACTTGCCAGTCCTCTTTGGTTCTCATGCCATTGGCGATGCTTTTTCTGATAATGAATTTGACCATGCCGGAAACAAGCCATTTGTATAAGGTGGGAATATCCTTTCTTTTGGTCAGTTCCTCACCCTGTTCCACCATGCACTCATAGCTTCGTCCGTAATAGAGCCATGCAAGCATGGCAGGAACAATACTTCTCTTGTTCGGGGTATGAAACTCATTCACTATCTTCTCGGCAAGGTCTGATTGTAAAAGAACATTTTCCAGTTCCTCGAAATCAGGGTTTCTATCATCGCCTATTCTCTTGCGTGCTGCTTCTTTATATTTCGGAACAAGCCTTACAGCCGTATTGAAAATATTGAAGAACCCTTTGAACTTCTTGTCGTTCATTTCTTCTACAAAATCGGCATATTCATTCGGATGGCTGTCGAGCCATTCCTTTATCAGTCTTTTGAAATTATCATATTCCTGTTGTCCCATACAAGTATCAGTCTAATAGTTTTACAAGGTCTTTCTTCATTTCTTCGTCAATATCCCTGTATCGTCTGAAAGCTTTGCTTCCCTCCTTGTGTCCCGACAGTGCGGAAACAAGGTTCGGGTCTTTCACTTTTTTATAGATATTGCCGATAAACGTACGTCTTGCCAGATGGCTGCTTGCCACTTCATAAATAGGTCGTTTGATTTCGTTGTGCGTCAACGGGTCTAAGATTGTTACGATGCGGTCAACTCCAGCTAATTTGAATATCTTTTTTATGGCATCATTGTACTTTTGCTCGGATATGAACGGCAACAGTTTTCCCTCATATTCTTTGTAGCGTTCAAGGATTTCTTTCGCTTTGTCGTTAAGTGGAACACGTACCGTAACCGGATTCCCCTCTTTGGTTTTCTTGGGAATATATTCTATGGCTTCATTGACCACATTTAGTTTGGTCATTCGGTACAGGTCGCTCACCCTGCATCCTATCAGTGTCTGAAATATGAATATATCCCTCTGTATTGCCAGTTGTGGGGTGGCAGAAAGGTCTGCATTAAAAATCCTGTCCCTTTCTTCGAGTGTTATATAATAAGGTGTACCATATGTACACTCCTCTATCGGAAACTTGTCGAAAGGTCTGTTTGTGGTGCGTTTGTTATCGAAGCACCACAGGAAGAATGTGCGTATTCTTGAAAAACAGTCTATCAGCGTGTTTTTGCTTCTGGGCTGTGGTGTCCTCTTTTCGGGAATGGCTTCATAAATGCTCGGGTAAAGTTCATAATACTGGTATTCGTTCTGAAAGAAATCCCACATATCCCGAAGCGTGTCAGGTGTTACCAAATCCACATCAAGGATAAAGCCCTTTTGTCCTCTCTTTGTAGCCCTTACATATAGTTCATAACGCAGTAAGGCTCTTTTGACAACCCGGAAATTTTTCTTTCGTACTTCCGACAAAGGGTGCTTGTTTAGAAATTCATCGAATAGTTCTCCAATGGTAGGCTTGATAACCACTTCCTCCGGCAAAAAATATTTTTCAGGATGGTAAAATTTATCAAGTGTTGTTTTTAGCCATTCTTTGTCTATTGCTTCCTTTTCTTGTTGATATACCTTCTCGATATAGGTTTTCAACTGGCGTATCTCTTCATTTATATGGGTACGCATTTCTTCATTGCAGACAGCTTTCGTTTTTACACATTCGTCTTTATCATCCCATAGATTGGGATTGATGGCTAACTGAGTAGGAGCAACGGAGTCTAACTGCCTTCCGTTTCTAAAACGGACATAGATTGTAGCCATGGATTCTGTATCATATCGTTTGGCTGCTTTTTTAATGATAAAGGTTACTTTCATAGACTTTCAGGTTGAATTTTACTCTGCTGCAAATATAAATATTTTCCCCACATTTTCCCCACATCTGCTAAATATTTTGCAATTCGATTAACTTGGATTAAAATTTAATAGGATTATAACATATTGAAATACAGTGTAATTGTGGCGTTTTTCCGCATTTTTCTTTTTACCCACATTTTCCCCACTTTAATTATTTCAAATGCGGGTCTGGGTACGAAATAAAGAAGCGGGGAAAGTTTTAATGCTTTTCCCGCTTTCTTTTTATACTTATCTTTTATGCCCTTTGCTCATGGGAACAGATATCTGGCAAGAGATAGAAGTACTGAATCAAGAATTTGTGAGGCTTGGTATCAGTCAGTCGGTAGACTATGAAAAGTACTACCTCTATTCGCTTATTACCCATTCTACTGCTATTGAGGGCTCTACACTTACCGAATTGGATACCCAGTTGCTTTTTGATGAGGGGGTAACAGCCAAAGGAAAGCCGTTGGTCTATCATCTGATGAATGAGGATTTGAAGAAGGCATACGAACTCGCCAAAGAAGAAAGTGCACAAAATGCGGAAATTACGCCTGTTTTCTTACAAAAATTGAATGCTGCTCTAATGCGTACTACTGGGAGTGTATATAATGTAATGGGCGGTTCTTTTGATTCTTCTAAAGGTGAATTTCGTTTGTGCGGCGTTACTGCTGGGGTGGGCGGGTGTTCTTATATGAGCTATCCTAAAGTTCCCGCTAAAGTAGAAGAACTTTGTTCTATATTGAGAGAAAAGCAAAAGAATATGGAAACATTTCGGGAACGATATGAATTGAGTTTCAATGCTCATCTCAATTTGGTAACCGTTCATCCGTGGGTAGATGGCAATGGGAGAACGGCTCGTTTGTTGATGAACTATATCCAGTTCTGCCATCATCTTTTTCCGACGAAAATCTTTAAAGAAGATAGGGGCGACTATATTCTTTCTTTGCGGCAGTCGCAAGAAGATGAGAACAGTCAGCCTTTCTTGGACTTTATGGCAGCGCAGCTGAAAAAATCATTTGCGTCAGAGATTGAGAAATACAATACTGGACGTAAAAAAGGTTTTAATCTCATGTTTTGAAAAGCGACGATTCCTTCCTGATAAGCTCATATAGGCATTAGCTGATTGTGCTGTATCATCCTTTTGTATTGGGTTATTCTCAAAATATTCTCTTCTCGGCATTAAATACAAAATAATGGGTGTAAAATGCAAATTTATTTCGTAGATACTGTTTTCGCATTTATTTTTTTCTAAATTTGCAGTAGCTGGAATCTTATCTAACTATTTAATTATTAAATGTTTGCCAATTATGACAAAACATGTTCCTCTTTTTTTACCTCTCGGAAGTATTCGGTTACTGACGATATTCTTCTCTTTTTGTATAATCTTTGTTCATCCGGCATTGGCTGACAAAATGGCTGAAAGCCCCGAACTTTTCGATACTGCTTTCACCTTGCAGGAAAGGCTTGATATTCCCGACGGGTTTGTTCAAAGAGAGATGGTCTATATTTCCATTCTTTTAGGTACATTGGTGCTGTGCCTCTTCTTTTTCTTCATGCAGAGGCGGATGAAGAAATTGAGGGAAAGGGACCGGGAGAGGTATCTGCAACTGTTGGAAGGCATTCTTGATAATCTTCCCATTGCGGCAAAAGTGAAGGATGTGAATGATGGGATGCGCTATACTTTTTGGAATAAAAAGGCAGAGGAACTCTTTGAATGTTCGGCCAGAGAGGCTATAGGCAAGACGGATTTTGAAACAATGCCAGAGGCTGCGGCTTTAATTAGGAAGGAGGATGAAGAGTTGGTCAAGACGGGGATTCCACAAGAAGGTATACGACGTTTTTTTACCAAGAAGAACGAGGAGCGGTTTACCTTCCAGAACAATAATTTTATAAAGCTTTCTGATGGTCGCAAGTGGATTGTTTATACTGCTTGGGACATTACTGATTTGAAAATCATGGAGCGCAAACTACGTCTGGCCAAAGAGGAGGCTGAGGAGTCCAACCGGATAAAATCGGCTTTCCTGGCCAATATGAGTCATGAGATACGTACTCCGCTCAATGCAATAGTTGGTTTTTCGAGTATTTTGGCCACGGAAGTGTCTGAGGAAGAACGGGTGGAGTATCTCGATATTATAGAGCGGAATAATGAACTGCTGTTGCAGCTCATCAATGACATTCTGGATTTGTCGAAGATAGAAGCCGGTACATTGGAGTATGTCTATGCTAACGTGGATATCAATAAAATGGTGTCCGAGATAGAGCAGGCTACAAGTATCAGGCTGACCAATAAAGACGTGCGTCTGGTCACGGTTACGCCATTGCCCGGTTTGCTGCTGTATACCGATCAGCGCAGAATTACTCAGGTATTCAATAACTTCATCAGTAATGCGCTGAAGTTTACTGCTGCCGGTAGCATTACCATTGGTTACGGAATGCCCGAAAATAGCTATATCCGTTTTTATGTCACCGATACCGGGACGGGGATATCATCTGAGAATGCGCAGGGGATTTTTAACCGCTTTGTGAAGCTGGATTCCTTTAAGCAAGGTACCGGACTGGGACTGGCCATTTCGCAAAACATTGTGAAGGAACTGAAAGGAGAGATAGGGGTGGAGTCACAGTTGAGCAAGGGCTCCACTTTCTGGTTCACGTTGCCTTTTTATAAGATGGACGCGCACCGTTCTATCTTTCCTTGATGCTGCAAGCTCAATCCAATGAAGGGACATCGATTGTCTGGCTTTCCTCGTTCCAGTTGTCAAGGGTGAATTCTCCGGATGATTCTTCGGAAAAGATGTCTCCCAGAGTGAGGGTCAGGGTCAGTTTGGAGTTTGCTTCCAAAGGTCCGTTCAATGTTTGCTTGAAACTTTTCACGTTTCCATTTTTCAGTATGATGCTCATCTGGAATTCCGGTTTCCCGAAAGAAGGGAAGAGCATGACGGTGGCGTTGCTCATTTGTGTACCGTCGACGGAACGGACCAGAGGGAAGGCTACTGTGCGTGGGCTTCCTTGAGGAGCGGCGGTGTAGAAATTCAGTTCTCCAGCAATATTGGTGATGCGCACCACCATGCTGTCGATGCTCGAACTGAGGATGCCGTTGTTCTTGTCCTTGATGATTACTTTCAGCCCGGTCACTACCCGTTTGAGAGATGCTTTCAGGTCCTCACTTCCAATGTTGGCAGGCTGGACGGCGTGTACCAGGTCGAATACCGGATAATAGGTTGTGTCCGCTTCCATTTTGAATAGGGAGAAGTGTTGCTGGGACATGTCTTCGCCTAAGATGTAGACCGGGTCCCTCATGAGAGGATGTGCATAAATCGGCTCCTCGTATTTAGGGGTTCCCCAATAAATCATGTTATAGGGACCTGCGGGTAAGGATAACTCTCGATTGACGCCATCGTTATAGAAAGCTCCGTCTTTAACTTGGTAGTAACCGTAAAAAGGTGTCAGCTTCCGGTTTATGTAGTTTCCATAATAAATAGAGGTGCCCGCCTTGCAGGGCATGATGGTCAGTATACCGGTCAGCGGGCTTTGTCCGCTTTCTGTGGACACGTCCATCAAAAGTCGTGGCGATACCAACTCACTGCTTTTTTCTATCTGGGGCAGATTGTCATCGGCGCAGCTTGCCACGATTGCGGCAAGTACTGCAAATACTACTAATTTTTTCATTATCTGTTAAGCTTTAGGTTGTTCTTCCTTGAGAACGTTTTTAGAAAGAAATGGTTCTTTGTACTCCGGAGAAAGTATATTGGGGATGGAAAAGTGAGGTGAAACCAATCCCGGCATTGAGGGGAATGGAAAGAATAACCCCTCTTCAAAAGGCTTAGAGAAGGGATGGAAAACAAATTATACCTTTTTTAGTAACATTTTAGAAGCCTTGATTAACGAAATCATATACTCTTCATAACAATTTCTCGACACTCTTTTTCTTGTTCCTTCATACATTTGCATCCGAGTTCTTTGGTATTAATTGAAGAACACAATGAATCTTTGATATTAACCATTAAATAATGTACAATGAGAAAAACATTCTTGGAAAAGTGCATAAATCTGCGTTTATGCCGTGTTGCATTGGTACTTTTGTTTCTTGTACCTGCAATCAGTAGCCTGCAGGCTAATCCTTCTCAAAACAAGACCATTTCGGGTGTTGTGACATCGGCTACGGATAGTGAGCCGTTGATAGGTGTCAGCGTGCAGGTGAGAGAAACCGCTACGGGTGGAATTACCGACATTGATGGCCGGTATTCGGTAAGTGCCCAACAAGGACAGACACTGGTGTTTTCTTACATCGGTTATCAATCACAGGAAATCAAGGTAGGTACTTCTTCCGTCATCAATGTGGTGCTGAAGGAGGACACGGAAATGTTGGATGAAGTGGTTGTAGTGGGCTATGGTGTCCAGAAGAAGAAATTGGTGACGGGTGCCACTGTTCAGGTGAAGGGTGACGAAATAGCCAAGATGAATACAACCAATCCCTTGCAGGCTATGCAGGGACAGACACCGGGTGTAAGTATTGCTTCGACTTCCGGTCAACCGGGTGCTGACATGAAAGTGAGTATCCGTGGTCTTGGTACCGTGGGAAATAGTGCTCCTCTTTATCTGATTGATGGTGTGGGTGGTGATATTTCTACTTTGAATCCTGCCGATATTGAAAGTATAGATGTACTGAAAGATGCGGCTAGTGCGGCTATCTACGGTTCGGCCGGTGCTAATGGTGTAGTGCTTATTACTACCAAGCAAGGGCGCGAAGGTAAAGCGCAGATTAGTTTCGATGCTTATTATGGAATACAGAATGTAGCTCGTAAGGCTAATATGCTGAATGCAAAAGAGTATATGGCCATTATGGATGAGCAGGCTTTGAATAGCGGACTTTCGGCTTACGATTGGAGCCAATACCAGTCTATTTACGATGCCAATGGCAATGTGTATGATACGGATTGGGTAGATACTATGTTCAAAGATAATGCCACAACGGAGAGCTATACGCTGGGTGTCACTGGTGGAAGCGCAACTTCCACTTATGCCCTTTCGTTAGGATATATGAGTCAGGAAGGTATTGTCGGCGGTTCGGATGTGTCTAACTATTCGCGTTACAATTTCCGTGTGAACAGCGAGCACAAACTTTTCAAGGATATTTTGAAAGTGGGCGAGCAGGTGAGTTTTGTATATAAGATGAATAACGGTATCAGTGTAGGCAACCAATATAATAATACCTTACGCGGTGCATTCGGAACATCGCCTATCGCTCCTGTCTATAGCGATAATAATCTTTATGATTCGCCTTACAATGACACCAGTACCAGTGACTGGAATAAAGGTGATGGAAACCCTTATGGTTTAATGATGACCGACAGCAACAATGAGAACAAAACGGCTACTTTTTCCGGTAATGTTTATGCTGAATTGCAGCCTGTCAAGAATTTGAAGATAAAGTCTGTATTCGGTGTGGTTTATGGTTCCAGCGAATACCGTAGTTTCAAGCCTCTCTACAAGTTCAGCCAATATATATATAATGAAGAACGTACTACCGTATCTCAAAATGCCAATCACTCTTTGGGTATGACATGGACCAATACGGCTTCTTATGACTGGACTATGGGAGAACATTCGTTCAACGCCTTGCTGGGTATGGAAGCCTATCGTTACGAGGGCACTTATATCGAAGCTAAAAATGGTATGTTGAAAGAAGGTTTTGATGATTGGGAGCATGCTTTTGTGGGCAACGGAACGGCCTCCGATTCGACCAACGGCTTGGGTGCCAGTGGCAATCCGCATACCGAGAGCCGCAAGGTGTCCTATTTCGGCCGATTGGGTTGGAACTGGAAAGAAACTTATATGGTCAATGCTACTTTGCGTGCAGACGGTTCGAGCAACTTTGCCAAAGGCAACCGTTTTGGTTACTTCCCTTCGGTATCGGCAGGATGGACCATTACTAACGAAAAATTCATGGAAAGTACGCAAAACTGGCTCGACTTCCTGAAAATACGTGCCAGCTGGGGACAAGTGGGTAATGCCAACATTGACGCATTCCAATATCTGGCTCCTATCAAGAGTACCAATACACACTATCTTTTCGGCAGCGGTTACGGCGACTCGGATGCTGCGGCACAGCTCGGAACCAACTGGGGAGCTTACCCTAGTCGTCTGGCTAATGCTGACATCAAGTGGGAGACTTCACAGCAGACCAATATCGGTCTTGATGCCCGATTCCTCAACAGTCGCCTGGGTGTTAATTTCGATTTCTACATTAAAGATACTAAAGACTGGCTCGTGGTGGCTCCTATTCTTGCTACTGCCGGAGCAGGTGCTCCTTATATTAATGGCGGTGGAGTGAAAAACACCGGTGTGGAACTCAATCTTACTTGGAATGACCAAATAGGCAAAGACTTTAGTTACAATATCGGTATCAACGGTGCCTACAATAAGAATAAGGTCGGAGAGATTCCTAACGACGATGGTATCATTCATGGCTCTACCAACCAGTTGTATGACAATACTCCTGAATTCTATCGTGCCGAGAATGGTAAGCCTATCGGTTATTTCTATGGTTTCAAGACAGCAGGCATATTCCAAAACAATCAAGAAATAGAGGATTGGATTAAGGCTGGTAACGGTGTGCTGCAAGCTGACGTACAACCAGGTGACGTGAAGTTTGTGGACATCAACCATGACGGACGGGTGAACGAGCTTGACAAGACCGATCTTGGTAACGGTATTCCTGATTTCACTATGGGCTTCAATCTCGGTTTCAACTGGAAAGGACTTGATTTCTCTGTAGTGGCCAACGGTGCTTTCGGACAGCAGATTGTCCAGAGCTATCGTAACCATACCTCCAAGCAAGCCAATTATACTACTGCAATTTTAGGACGTTGGACAGGAGAGGGAACCAGCAATCGCATACCTCGTGTCACAGACCAGAATCTCAACTGGCAGTTCTCAGACCTCTATGTGCAGGATGGTGATTACCTGCGAATCAGTAACATTACTTTGGGCTACGACTTTGCCAAGCTACTGAGATGTAAGGTCATCAGCCAGTGCCGTATCTATGCTCAGGTACAGAATGCGTTCACATTTACCAAATATGACGGCATGGATCCGGAAATAGGTTATGGTCCCGAAGGAGATAACGGACAAGGTTGGGTATCGGGCGTTGATTTAGGTTATTACCCCCGTCCCCGTACCGTATTGTTTGGTGTTAACTTGAAATTTTAAAATATAGACTGATATGAAGAAAAACAAAAATATATTTATGGCAAGTGTCCTGCTCCTGAGTTTGGGACTGGCTTCGTGTACCGACAGTTTTCTCGATGTTACGTCGAAGACTGAATCTTCAACCGGTACATTCTATAAGACTGAAAAAGATGCTTATCGTGCTCTGATAGGTTGTTATGATGGTTGGCGCCAGACTTCATCAGCCATGATGGTAGGGTTTTATATGGCTTCCGAGGTGATGAGTGCCGAGTGTTTTGGCGCTACCGGAAATGCCGATGGACGTGGCTATCAGGCCATTGACCGTTTTGACATCTCCCAATCGCCGGCTGACCTCAACCTATACGAAGGTGACTGGAAAAATTATTATGCGGGCGTCTATCGTTGCAACGAGCTGATAGCTCATGAAGAGCAGATTGTATGGAATGAATCGGATAGCAAACGTGGTATCTATATGGGCGAATGTCGTACGTTGCGTGCATTGCTTTATCTGGATATGGTTCGTTTATGGGGGAATATCCCACTCTTTCTGGAACCGGTAAACGAAAATCGCGCTCCTTCACCTGCCAAAGAGGTGTTCAGTGCCATATTTACTGACTTAAAATATGCTATCGAGAATATTCCCGGTGACGCTTATCCCAAGGCCGACTATACCAAGAACGACGGACATATTACAAAATATGCCGCCGAGGCTTTGCTGGCACGTGCCTATCTTTTCTATACCGGATATTACGGTGAAGAACCTGCAGAGGTGACTCGTGCCGAAGCTTTGGCTGCTGTAGAAGACGTAATCGCTTCAGGAGAATATGGTTTGGTACCGCAATTCAAGAATTTATGGCCGGCTTCTTCTGCAAAAGTGGCCGAAAAAGGAGACTATGAAACTTTGAAGGGTACATATGCCGGTGATGGAAACAAGGAAACCATTCTTGCGTTGAAATTTACCGCTACTCAGGATTATAACGGGAATAATGACTCCAACCGTTGGCAGGTGATGTTGGGTATGCGCCAGCTTAATGCTGCTCCCTATTGCAAGGGATGGGGCGCATTGACGGTAAATCCTGATTTTGTGGAAGCGTTTCCCACTGGTGACCTCCGCCGTTCGGCTTCTATCATTGATTTGGTAGGGGAAGGAATCACCGGTTCGGCCGACTTTACCACCAGTTTTAATGACTGGCGTGAATATACCGGCTATGCTGTGAAGAAGTATGCTCCCCTTTGCTATGCCGATGGAAGCCATGCCGGTAAGCAGGATGGTAGCGGTGACTTCCAGACACAGAACCGCCAAGACTACGTTATTATCCGTTATGCCGACGTATTGTTGATGGCCGCAGAACTGGGTAGCCCCAATGCGCAAACTTATTTCGACCAAGTGCGTAAGCGTGCTTATCAGGTTGATGACAACGGAACAGTATCGGCCAACTATCAAGCTAAGAGTGTGTCTCAACAAGCTATTATGGAAGAACGTCGTCTTGAATTTGCTTTTGAAAGCATTAATTATTGGGATCTCCTGCGTCAAGGTATAGACGTGGCAGCCGAGAAGCTCGCCTTGAATGGTGTCAAGGTGAAGAGTGGAGGCGCTGATGATGCAATAACCATACGGGCCGACCGTGTGAAAGCCACCAAAGGCTTGAGCCAGATTCCTTATAATCAAATTAACCTTTCACAGAGTGTACTTGTGCAGAATCCCGGATGGTGAGTACCATTAATAGAGTAAATAAAAAATAAAAACAATAAGATATGAGACTTAAATCATTCTTTTCCATATTGGCAGGAGCGGCTTTGATATTTTCCGCTTGCTCGCCCGAAGAGTACGAGATGGGGGCAAAAACCTATGTTTCCGATGATTTGGTGGAAGGTATCGCCTATACGGTGACCCCTGATGCCAATGATCCTAATACGATTCATCTGACTTCGCTCATCAAGGGAGCCACTCCCTTGTGGGTCACTCCAAGCGGTCCTTCTCAAAAGACCACTCTTGACTTGGCACTTCCTTTTGCCGGAGAATATAGCGTGACTTTCGGCGCTTCCACACCGGCAGGTCCGGTATATGGCGAACCATATACCTTCAAGGTAGAGACCAATAACTTTGCCATGCTCGAAGACCCTATCTGGGCTAACCTTGCAGGTGGAGTGGGCAAGAGCCGTAAGTGGGTTCCCATTGACAAGAACTTTGGTATTGGCCGTTGTTCGGGACCGGTGATGTACATGAGCCACACTGATGTGAAAAATGATGGAAGCAATATTACCGACCTTATGATTGGTAGCGCTAATTGGGCTCCCAACTGGGATCCGGGTATCCAATCGTGGCTCATTCCGGCAGACGACCCCTATTTCCAGTCGTACATCACTTTCGGCCTGGATGCTGTGAAAGGCTGTACGGTGGAACTTCATCGGGTGGCTGCTTCGGGCACGACGGATGCCACCGGAACTTTCAACTTGAATGTGTCTGACCCGAAACGCCCTGTCATATCTTTCTATGGCGGTACCTATTCATTGCATAACGAGGGTTTTGATGATGTCTGTTCCAACTATACCAACGACATCAAGATTATAGAATGTACTCCTTATCTGCTGCAGGTAGCTACGATGCGTACCAATAGCGAAGGTCCGTGGTGGCTGGTGTGGAACTTCATTTCCGAAGAGGCTTATAATGACCCCAGTATCATACCGACTGAAGATCCGGGTTTGCTTCAGCCTGCCGAAGTACAACAGCCTGCCATTGAAGATTTGGCAACCAAACTGTTCACTACTGAAATCAACGGTGTCACCTATGTGGGCAATGAGGCACGCTTCCTCATCAATGATGAAGAACCTTATGACTGGACATGGTGGAATGGTGGCTCTGCTGCTTGGGAAAGCGTAGTGAAGGGACAGTACGGTTCTTCATGGGCACCTGTGGCCGATGCTTCCATTGCCGACTATGAGCTGGTATTGAGCAGCACGGCCGATGGCTACAAATGGGATGACGGTACCAATGCCGGTAAGCTTGCCATTGAAGACGGCAAATTGAAATTTATGGATGCCGACGGCAATCCGGTTGAGATAACCGTCCTCACCGCTACCGGTGATAAGCGCACGGTGGAAGTGAAGGGAAGCGAGTTTACCGTAATGGCTTGCGATGTCACCAGCTCTTTCCAGATGGGTGTGCCTGCAACGACCAATGACAAGGGAGCCGTGGATTCTTATCTTTGTGCCAACCTCAACTACAAACCTATCGCTACCGGACCTACCGGGCCTACTGAAATCAAGGTAGACAACAGCAAGGTACAAATTCTTTTCGGTGACGGAAATCCCGATCGTTTGCGCTTGCAGTTCTACAATCCTTGGGGCGGTGGTGACGCGGGATGGCCGATCGACATCACGAAGGTGAAGTTGAAAAAGAACCAGACGCTGAAGATACAGTACAAAGTGCTGAGTGGAATCACTTGGAACGAGGGCGCGACTCCTAAGACCGTGATTATGGACAATAACATCGGAAATGCTTGGGAAGATGACTGCTACAACCTGGCTCATGCCGTGGCCTTTGATACTGCCGAAGGAGCTGTACAGACTGTGTCCGTGACCAATACCACCGGTGCCACTGTGACTTACGAAGGAAGCAGTTGTATCTGTATCGGTATCCAGAATAAGGGACTTGCTACTGTGGCTGCCACCGAAGACGGACAGCCGGATGTGAAGGTTGAGATAATTTCGATGACCATTGAATAACCACTTAAATGAATTTAGTATATATGAAGACAAAGATATATTTAGGAATACTTTCACTTGTACTGGGTCTTTCGCTGGCTTCGTGCAGTGAAGATGACGACTATACTATCCACACCACCCCGATTCTGAACGAATCGTCGGTGGTGACGGGGTCGTCCGATGTGACCGCCACTACCGCTACACTCCATGCCACGCTCTCCGGGTTGGATGGCATGGATGCCGGAAGCTATAAGACCGGCTTCTTCTATGGTTTTGCGCAAGACAACCTGCCCGAGGACGTGCAGGCTGCTTATGACGGCAGCGCCTTCAGTGCTCAGTTGAACGGGTTGAACAATAACTCTACGCTCTATTATCAGGCTTATGTATGCTTGCAGGGTAAGGTGTATTACAAAGGTGAGGTGAAAAGCTTGCTCACCACCGATGCCAAGGTGGCTACTGCCGATGCCGCATCTGTCGACTTCGCCTCGGCTGTATTGGGTGGGACATTGACCGATGCTACGGCCGATGCTACTTGTGGTGTTGTTATCTCTACTTCATCCGATGTAGAAGCGGTTCGTGCAGGCCTTATAGTGAAGAGTGAGGAACTTAAGGACAGCTATTCATTCGTCCATGAAGGGTTGGTGCCCGAAACGCAATACTATTATGCGGCTTACCTCAATCTGGGTAGCGGCATTGTGTATGGTGAGGTGAAGAGCTTCACTACTCCTGCCTATGACTTCGATCTCGACAATGACCTTGTCGACCTGGGACTCTCCGTGAAGTGGGCTCGCTTCAATGTGGGTGCCAAGAGCGAGACTGGACTGGGTGGCCTTTTCGGATTCGGTGACCTGACCGGATGCAACAATAGCATCGACCCTGCCGACTATGCTTCGGCCGATACTTATAAAACGGCTTCCGACTTGGCTTTCCGTGCATTTCAAGGGCGTGCCACACTGCCTACTGCCGATGATTTCGAGGAACTCTTCACGTTGTGCCAGAAAGAGTGGACTGAGCAGAATGGAGTGACAGGTTTCAAGTTCACCGGTCCTAATGGTAATTCCATCTTCCTGCCTGCAGCCGGTACGCGTGTGGCAAACGATGTGACGGCGCTGGGTACTGAAGGATATTACCTCACCGGTACTGTCAACTCTTCCAATACAGAATTTGCGGTAGGTTACCAGTTTGCAGCTTCTGTCAATCACCGTATCACTGCCGCAGTTTATCAAGGTATGGCTGTACGCGCTGTTTCCACAGCCAAGAACGTACCGTTCAACAAGGCTCTGCTCTATCAGAAGTGGTATCTTGACAATGGCCAGGACGGTAAGCAGCACGTGTTTGAAGGACCTTTCACGCAGTGGGGTGTTACGGACAACTGGAGCACAGTTTCCAACGGACAACCCAACATTGAACAGCAGATTCATTGGGAGATGGGTACAGATAATGGCTGGATAGGTTATACCTACGGAAAGGACTACGGCTATATGGAACTCAAGGAAGACGGTACGGTGAACATTCATCGCATTGCCGAAGACGGCACCGTGACCGATGAAACCGGTAAGTTTACGATTGACGAGGCGAATAAAGTGATTGACATCGACATAGATGTGCTTTGTGCCAATACTTGGATTGGCACGAAGAGTGGTAAGCTGAACATTCTGTCGTTGACTGCCGACGGCTTGCAGATTGCCCTGCCCGATGGCGACTATGGCTATTCGTTGAACTATTACAGCCAGGCCAAGGCCGATGCCGATGCGCAGGTTCCTGTATTGCTCAATATCGCCGATTCATCATGGGCAGGAAGTTGGGATGCACTGCTTGTAGCCATTTCACCCGAAGACTTGGCTGGACAGCACACGTTTGTTTTCGAGGGAGCTTGTACCGATGCCATGGTGTTTACGCTTGACTTTGCCGGTATGGCGAAGCGCTATCCCAATTCGTTTGTACGCATTGACGAGATTAAGCTGGACGGTACTTCCATTCGGTTTGATGCCAACCGCTTCTATTATGGCGACATTGAAGGAAACGGTAAGTACCGTGTTCAGTTGTTCAATGCTTATGGGGCTGGTTCTGTAGGCAATGCAGTTCCCCTCAGTCCGTTCAGCAATGTAGAAAATCAAGGTACCGAGCCTGCCATCCATTTCAAGGAGAAGCTTGAGATTGTCTGCACCGTCATTACCGACGGTACCGGTGCAGGTATTTATACGCCCAATCTGGTTACTGTCAATCCGGATTGGGGAAGTGCATGGGGATATAACGCAGGAGCTGCGTTCGAGGTGAAATACGAGAACTTCCAGTACAGCCTTGTGGCTTCTCAATTCGACATTAA
Organism: Bacteroides uniformis; assembly: GCF_025147485.1. NCBI lineage: Bacteria > Pseudomonadati > Bacteroidota > Bacteroidia > Bacteroidales > Bacteroidaceae > Bacteroides > Bacteroides uniformis. The sequence goes on from NZ_CP102263.1 coordinate 1,623,340, forward strand.
GTACGAATCTGCCGACTATGCGGCAGGTTCCATCATGACCTTCGTTGAAGTGGCTGACATCTACAAGTATTTCCCCGGTTTGCATGCCACGCTTGACAACCTCTATCTGGATGGCAAGGAAGTGACATTTGATGCATCCAAAGTGCTCGATGCCAATGAATCCCCGAAGTATCGTCTGGAACTTTGGAATTGCTATGGGGCAACAAAGGATAAAGGGTGCGCTTTCGGTACTCCTGATGGTGATGTTATCAAGGAACTTGGTTTCAGCAGTTCTATGGAAGTGAAGTTCACGTTCCACACTCTTTTCTCTGTTCCTGAATGGTAAGAGGGATAGACGGAAATATACTGGTTAGATAGGAAATCCGGGATGCAGGCCATCCCGGATTTTTTGTTTTGCCCTCACCGGTGTGCATCGTTCTGATATAGATTGAAGAACCATAGAGAGAATAAAATAAAGGAGGTGGTCCGTAAGGCGGCGCTTTGATAGCTCTTTGCCTTGTACTTTGTTCGGACGGGATGGGTACTTATTGCGATAAACATAGTGATTTTATGGTATCTCCACTAAAGTGGTCCGCCTTGTTCATAGTAGTGAACAAATCAGCCCACTTAGGTGAACAAACTTGTTCACCTAAGTGGGCCGTTCATGAATCTTTGTACTGAACCGGACAGACAAAAGGGCGGAAGCGGAGAAAAGCAGGGGCTTTCTCTAAGATTGGCTGCTATTTTCCTTCGTAATCAAAGTATTCAAAGTCTGCATATGCTTTTGAGGTTTGAGAACCGGAGATGGCATACAATCCCAGCATGATTCCCGTAAAGCCACCGGCAGTTTCTGTACTGATATAGCGCGTATTCATTCGGCCCAGTTCTTTAAAGTCCTTTCCGTTTGTGGCATACTCGAACGAATAGATTTCGTTGCTGCCTTTTACACGGAGTTGTACTTTCCCCTGGGGCAGAATAACTTCCTTTTCCGTATGGGTCAATTCATTCAATTGGTAGCGCAATACTACAGCTTGTTTCCCGTCTGCCAATTGCTTGACAAATAAATCGTAATGGGACGGTTCGAACATGTAGACCGTCAGGCCGGCTTCGTCGCCACTGGCGGCTTTTTTCAGTTGCATGGAAGTGGTGGCTGTGAAGTCGATATGTTCTTGCCGGCGGCCGACAAAAGTAGGACTGCCTTTCCCGTTGTTCAGGTTTACGGAGGTTGCTTTCAGACGGAGGTTACCGGAAGCAAAGGTATAGTTTTCCGGATGATAGTTTCTGATATGAACCCATTCGGGACCTAATTTGCCGTTTTTGAAATCGGTGCGTGCAGGCTTGGGGGCAAGAGGATGTTGCGGTAGGGTTGGCACATCCATTTGCAGGGCTATTGTACCATCTCCGTTTACTACCGGCCAGGCATTCTTGTCCCAGCGCACGGGAGCAAGGAACGTTTCGCGTCCCAGCAGGTGATGGTTGCCGCTTTGCGGACGGAAAGCGAGACACACCATCCACCACGAACCGTCAGGGGCTTGTATCAGGTCGGCATGGCCGGTTCCTTGTATCGGGCTGTTTTGTGCATTCTTGTTGATGTGGGTCAGGATGGGATTGGCGGGGTTCTCTTCGTACGGGCCGTCTATATCGCGGCTACGGGCTATTGTCACTTTGTGGCCGTATTCCGTGCCGCCTTCGGAAATCAGCAGATAATACCAGCCGTCTTTCTTGTAAATGTGCGGTCCTTCAGGGTGCCGTCCGCCCGTGCCGTTCCAGATGCGTTTGGACTCGTTGAGTTGTTCGCCGGTTTTGGGGTTGATTTCGCACAGATAGATACCTACGCCCGGATTGCTGACAAGGTAACACTTGTCGTCTTCAAAATAGAGGGACGGGTCTATACCGCCTTGCTTGAGCCATACGGGTTCTGACCATTCGCCACGCGGGTCGGTAGTGTGTACAAGGAAGTTGCCTTTGTCGGACACGTTGGTGGTAATCATGTAGAATGTACCGTCGTTGTAGCGGATGGTGGGTGCATAGATTCCTCCCCACGGGCCGGCGTCGTGAAGCGGCAGTTGTGAGGGGCGCGTCAGGCAGTGTCCGATTTGTTCCCAGTTGATGAGGTCTTTGCTGTGGAACAACGGTACGCCCGGAAAATATTGGAAACTACTGTTGACCAGATAAAAGTCATCTCCTGCGCGGCAGACACTCGGGTCGGGATGGAAACCGGGAATAACGGGATTTTGATAACCTTGCCGGTTTTGTGAAAAGCAGGACAGGCTGAGCGCCAGTCCTAAAAATAACATCATCTTTTTTCTCATAAGTACATTGTATTTTAAATAGTTTATCAGATATACGAATCAGTAGTTGAAGGAAGTATTTATACGCAAAAATAAAGTATTCCTTCGGTTCAAACAAGCCGGATGTGTCCGATGTCATTCAATGATTACTTTTGAACCCTATTCGGAAACAAATGATACCGTTGCAGATAACATGACATCGGTGTGTTTTCCGCCTTTTCCGTTACTTTTGCTTTCACTGATTTAACCATTATTTTTAATACGTAAAGACATGATGAAGAATATCATTGAAAAATTCCAAATTTGCCTGGTGCTGTCGGCACTGCTTTTCTCTTCTTTCGTTGCCGCATGTTCCGGCAATGATGATACTGTGACTCCGGAAATAACGATTCCCGCGAACATTCTGACAGATGGAATGACTTTCTCCAAGACCGGAGGAACAAGTACGCTGAACATCAAGTCGAACGTTGCATTGGAAGTTACCAGCAGTGCACCGGAGTGGTGCAAGGTTACTGCCGAAAGTTCTGCTTCGAGTAGCATTTTGAAGTATACCGTTATGGCAGAAGTCAATACGGACACGAGCGACCGTGAAGCCAGGGTAACGGTGAAAGCCGGAGGCAGCGAAGTAGGGAGCTTCACAGTGAAACAGACGGCTGCGGACGGACTAATCATATCCAACTCTACCTCTTTCGACCTGCCAGCTGTGGGAGGAGATGTTTCTGTGGTGGTGGAAACCAATGGTGACGTACAGGCCGTTTCTGATGTTTCTTGGATAAAGGCGGTCAATACCCGTGCCATGGAAGACAAGATTTTCAAGTTTACCGTCTCTTCCAATCCTCTGGGAGCGCGCGAAGGCCATATCACTTTTACTTTGGGTAGCCTGACGGAGACTGTGACCGTAAAGCAGGGTGCGGGCGAAACCGGCAATATGGAAAGCGATGCCAGGACACTTGCCGCCAAGATGTATGCAGGTATCAATATCGGCAACACGCTGGAAGCTTGTGATAACAAGAACAAGATAGCGGGCGAAACGTTATGGGGAAATCCTAAAGTGAGCGAGGCATATATCAAAGGGCTGAAGGCATTGGGATTTAATGCGGTGCGCATCCCTTGCGCGTGGGATTACTACATTGTGAATCCATCGACCTATGAGATAGATGCTGCATGGCTCGACCGGGTGAGCGAAGTGGTGGGCTACTGTGTAGCCAATGATATGTATGCCATTGTCAATATCCATTGGGATGGCGGTTGGCTTGAAGAGAGTATCACCCATGGTTACAGCAGCGAAGTAGATGCCAAGCAGAAAGCTATCTGGACACAGATTGCCAATAAACTGAATGCTTATGACGAACACCTGCTCTTTGCCGGATGTAACGAACCCGGACAGCAAGACCAGGGGAACGTTGGCACATCGGCCATAGATGTCATCTTGAAATACGAACAGACCTTCATTGATGCCGTGCGTGCCACCGGAGGAAATAATGCGAGCCGTTGTCTGATTGTGCAAGGTCCTTATACCAATATTGACAAGACGGTGAATGACTACACGATGCCCAAGGATGAGGTACCCGACCGTCTGATGGTGGAAGTTCACTTCTATGATCCCTATCAGTTCACCATGATGAACCATGACGAAACCTGGAGCAATGTATTCCTTTATTGGGGTAAGGATAATCATGTATCCGGTTCCATTCATAATGCCACCGGTTACGAAGAAGATTATGTGAAGCAGCAATTCCAGAAGATGAAAACGGCCTATGCAGATAAGGGAATTCCTGTGATTGTAGGCGAGTATAGTGCCATGAAGCGGGCAAAAGAAGACAAGATAGAGGGGACTTCTGAACTTGCCTATCCTGATATTGACCAGGAGATGCATAACAAGAGCCGCTCCTATTGGAATGAGGTAGTCACCCGAGAGGCGAAAAACCACGGTTGTGTCCCCTTTTATTGGGAAACCGGCGGTGACATGAACCGTGGTACGGGTACGCCGAAGGAGGCTTATGCCATTGAGGGCATCATGAAGGGAGCCGAAGCCGGCAAATACCCTTATTGATTGAGTGGCGGATAGAGTAAAAGACAGTTTTCAAAAGTATCATACAAATAGTTTTTATAGGTTACAAGGATTGTTGATATAGTTTTTTTTGATTGGTTACGGAGAAGCATGTCCGCGAGGGATATGCTTTTCCTTCTTTAAAAATCCTTGTCTTTCCTTGCTTTTCTGTTCGTTTTTCACTTCATTTGCAATAAAAATAACTTCCCTTAGCTCTGATAGTATGAAAAGACTGCAACTACTGCTCTTGTGGGTTTGGATGGTATGTTTCCCTGCTGTTTCACACGACTACATGTTTAAACATTTGGAAGTGAAAGACGGACTTTCCAATAATCAGGTTAATGCTATTTATAAAGATTCAAACGGATTCATGTGGTTTGGTACAGCTTCGGGGCTGAATCGCTATGATGGTTACAATATTAAGATTTATCGCAGCCAGAAAGATGATGAGAAATCTCTTCCCGATAGTTATGTCGAGGATATACAAGAAGATACGTCCGGTAATTTGTGGATACGTACGGGAGGCGGGTATGCCATTTACAACTCGGCTTCCGATGTTTTTGACCGTAATGTGGAAGCCTGGATGTGGAACATCGGTCTGACCGGAAATCCTTCACTTATCTATATTGATAAGGAAAAGACTTTCTGGATCTATATTAATGGTAAAGGTGTTTACAGCTATAGAGAGGAACAGAAAAATGCCGTAGCAGTAAAGGGGGCGGATGAACTGCTTGCGAAAGCCGAAGTGTCCGACATGAAAGAATGCGGCGAAGGAATCCTGCTGGTTCTGAGTAACGGTATCTTGGTTTGTATAGATGAGGAAAAGCAAAATATCAAGTGGACCAATCCGGACATTGCCGAAGATTGCAGGGAAGTAAAGAATGCTACCTTTGATTTGTTTGTCGACCATAGTGGGCGGGCGTGGATATTCAGTGTGGAGGGGATGTGGATTTATAGCCTTTCTCGGAAGGTTTGGGAACAGCGTTCTCCCCGAACGGACACCTACAATACCGTACGTGCAGTGGCACAGGATAAATACGGATGTATATGGGTAGGCAGGGATCAGGATGGCGTTGAATTGATAGAACCGGCGGGACGGAAAATCCGTCTGGCGAATGAACCTAATAACGGGCGTACTCTGTCCAACAATACAATAACGGCTCTTTATGAAGATGAGGCCGGTACGATGTGGGTGGGAACCTACAAGAAAGGCATCTCTTTCTATAATGAAAGCATTTTCAAGTTCGGTATTGCCGATGTAGGCGACATCAATTGCGTGGAGGACGGAGGCGGTGACATCGTATGGCTGGGAACCAACGACCGCGGGCTGGTGCGCTGGAATAGCGTGACAGATGAACGTATGGTTTTTTCGCATACGGCAGATCCCCACTCTATCTCGAGTGATGTCATAGTCTGCCTTCTTCGGGACAGTAGCGGCAGAGTGTGGGCTGGTACTTTCTGGGGCGGACTGAATTGCTATGATGGGAACCGCTTTATCCATTACCGGTCCCGTAAGGGAGACAGTAACTCGCTGGTCTATGACAATGTATGGGCATTGGCAGAAGATGCGGACAAAAATATCTGGATCGGTACGTTAGGGGGAGGATTGCAATGCCTGAATCCTCAGACGGGGATATTTACCACCTATTCTACAGGTAATTCAAACCTTGTGTCGGACTATATCTCATCCCTCTGCATCAGCTGTGACAATAATCTGGTTATCGGTACTTCGGCAGGGATGGCTTTCATGGACCTGAGGACCGGCGAGATTACAAATTTTGCAGGTACAAAATCGGGTAAGACCAGACTTTCCAACCAAAATATCAATCAAGTTTACGAAGATAGTCGCGGTTTGCTATGGATAGCCACGCGTGAAGGCTTGAATGTATATGACAGCAAACGGGATGAATTGTACGAAGTGCCTATCAAGCCCGGTTTCTCCAAACTATTGATATTAGGTATTACGGAAGATGAAAACAAAAGTATATGGATCAGCACCGGAGGAGAACTGATAAACGTGGTGTTGTCCGTTGACAGCAAGACGGAGCAGCCCGTGTTCCGTTGCTATACCTATAATGACAAGGACGGGTTGCAGAGTTGTGACTTCAACCAGCGTTCCCTCAAACGACTGCATACGGGCGAGATTGTAGTGGGAGGACTGTATGGGCTGAATCGCTTCCAGCCGGGCAACATAAAGTATAACCGTACGTTGCCCAAGGTTATGTTTACCGGTTTCCAGTTGTTCAATGAAGACGTGAAGGTGGGCAAGGAGTATGCAGGACGTGTCATCTTGAAGGAAGCTTTGAATGAAACAGAAGAAGTTGTCTTGGATTATAAGCAGAATGTGTTCACGGTGCTGTTTGCGTCGGACAATTTCGTGCTGCCCGAAAAGACACAGTATTTCTATAAATTGGAAGGATTTAATGAGAACTGGCTGACGAGTATGTCCGATATGCATCGCGTTACCTATACCAATCTGGCTCCGGGGACTTACATCTTAAAAGTGAAGGCTACAAACAGTGACGGATATGCGGGCACTGAAGAGGCTTCGCTCAAGATTGTCATTCTTCCGCCTTTCTGGATGACTCCGTGGGCATATATCGTTTATGCTCTTCTGATAGTAGGAGTTGTTTCCTTTTCACTTTATGCCGTACAACGGAGGGAACGTAATAAGTTCAGAATCCGCCAGATAGAGGAAGATGCGAAGAAGAGGGAGGAGTTGAGCCAGATGAAATTCCGCTTTTTTACGAATGTCAGCCATGAGTTGCGTACGCCGCTTACGCTGATTATATCGCCGATGGAAAGTATGATGAAGGAGATTACGGACGAAAAACTGCATGGCAAGCTGCAACTGATGTACCGCAATGCGCAGCGTTTGTTGAATTTGGTCAACCAGTTGCTCGATTTCCGTAAGAATGAGATGGCAGGATTGCATCTCACTTTGTCCGAGGGGGATATTGTGGCGTATGTGCGTAGCATCTGTGCTTCTTTCCTGATGCTTTCTGAAAAGAAACATGTACATCTGACATTTTTTTCGGCCATGGAATCGCTGAATATGTCATTCGACGAGGATAAAATTGGTAAAGTTGTGATGAATCTTCTATCCAATGCCTTCAAATTTACCCCGGACGGGGGACGTGTGGATGTGGCATTGGAAATGTCGAAAGAGATGTCCGGAAGATTGCTGATAAAGGTATCGGATACCGGTGTTGGCATTAGGGATGAAGACAAGGAGCGAATTTTTGAACGTTTCTATCAGGTGGAGCAGGAAGAACCGGAACACCAGTCAACGGGTAGCGGTATTGGCTTGAGCCTGGTACGCGACTTTGTGACGCTGCATGAGGGCACGGTGCGCGTTGTTGACAATGTGGGGTCCGGTAGTGTGTTCCTGATTGAGCTTCCGGTTAAACATGTGCATGTAAGTCCTTCCAAGCCTGCACCGCTTGCAGAAGAGGTGGAAGAGCATGAGGAACTTTTGCCGGATATGGAAGAGGAACCGCTTCCGGATGATTTGCCGGACGATATGGAGGAGGATAATGAAGATGAAAAAGAGAAGCCGTTGGCCCTGATTGTGGATGATAATGAAGATTTGGTTGCCTTCATGAAAGATAGTCTGAGCTTGTATTTCCGTATACAGTCAGCTTCCAATGGCCGGGAAGCTTGGCAGAAAATACCGGAACTGATGCCGGATATTATTGTCAGCGACGTAATGATGCCCGAGATGGATGGGAATGAATTGTGCCGCTGGGTGAAGACCGATAAACGCACGAGTGACATTCCGATGATATTGCTCACTGCACGGCAGGCTGTGGAAGATAAAGTGGAGGGGTTGACCATCGGTGCGGATGATTATGTGACGAAACCTTTCAATGTGGAAATCCTTATTCTGCGTATGCGCAAGTTGATTGACCTGAGCAAGAAGCGCAAGGCAAAGTCGCTCATTGACCCCGAACCAAGTGAAATAGCCATTACTTCGTTGGATGAAAAGCTGGTGGAAAATGCCATCAAATATGTGGAGGCGAACATCGGTCGGTGTGACTTGTCCGTAGAAGAGTTGAGTCGGGGGTTGGGTATGAGCCGGGTACATCTTTACAAGAAACTCTTGCAGATAACCGGTAAGACACCTATTGAATTTATCCGTGTCATCCGTCTGAAAAGAGCGGCGCAGATGCTGCGCGAGAGTCAGCAAAATGTATCGGAGATAGCGTATCAGTTGGGCTTTAACAACCCCAAGTATTTCAGCAAATATTTCAAGGATGAATTCGGTGTTTTGCCCTCTGTTTATCAGGAAAGAGAGGGTAGATAACAAAAGATACCCCTTACGGAAACATATTGTCTTTTAGGGTAATCAAAAGCGCCCTTTTGTTTCAACATCGGGAGGACTCGTTTTTGAAGTAAACTTTCTATTTTTGCATTGGAGAAAATTCACTTTAAAAACAGTAATATGAAATTGAAAAACACTTCAGTTTATTTGCTTGCCGGATGGATGCTCGCCGCATGTTCCGGAGGCGGATTCCAAAAGACCGAGAACGGTGTTGTTGTGGAAGTCAAGCAGCAGCAACCGACGGATGTGCGTAAAGTAAGATTAGAAGTAATGGGCGAGAAGCTCATTCATGTATCGGCTACTCCTGAGAAGGAATTTTCAAAGGAGCAGAGTCTCATTGTGATCCCTCAACAGAATAAGACCGACTTTAAGGTCGAAGAGCAGGGCGATGAAGTGACTGTCAAGACATCGGAATTATGTGCCATTGTGTCCAAGACAACGGGTGAGGTACGCTTCACGGATGCCGACGGCAAGCAGATTCTGGCTGAAGACTCTGACGGGCGGACCTTTACTCCGGTGGAAGTGGAAGGTACGAAAGGATATACAGTACGTCAGGTATTCCAGTCGGCAGGCAATGATGAGGCTTTCTATGGCTTGGGCCAGCACCAGGCGGATGAGTTCAACTATAAAGGTAAGAATGAGGAACTGTTCCAGTACAATACAAAGGTGTCTGTACCCTTCATCGTGTCTAATAAAAACTACGGTGTGCTTTGGGACAGCTATTCGCTCTGCCGTTTCGGTGACCCGCGTGACTACTCACAACTGGGTGATGTCTTCAAACTTTATGATAAAGAGGGCAAGGAAGGTGCTTTGACCGGTACATATATTCCGGGCAAGAAAGACGTGGAAACCCTTGTACGTCGTGAGGATTCTCTTTATTTTGAACATCTGGACCGTGCCGCACATCTGAGTAAGGTGGTTAATTTGCCTGCGGAGTTCCCGTTCGGAGGGTCCGACGTAGTTTATGAGGGAGAAATAGAACCGGCAGAAAGCGGCTTGTTCCGCTTCATCCTTTACTATGCAGGCTACATGAAAGTATATATTGATAATGAATTGGTGGTTCCCGAACGTTGGCGTACGGCTTGGAATCCTAACAGTTATAAGTTTGCTGTTAATCTGGAAGCGGGCAAGCGCGTTCCGTTGAAGATAGAGTGGAAGCCTGATGCCGGTGTTTCTTACTGCGGTCTGCGGGTATTGAGTCCGGTGGCTGATGAAGAACAGAACAAACTCTCTTGGTGGGGTGAAATGCAGAATGAAATAGACTACTACTTCGTTTATGGTGATGATATGGACGATGTGATTAGCGGCTACCGTACATTGACAGGTAAATCCCAGATTATGCCGAAATGGGCGATGGGTTACTGGCAGAGCCGTGAGAAGTACAATACGCGTGAGGAGGTTCTCTCCACTCTGAAAGAATTCCGCGAACGTCAGATTCCTATCGACAATATCGTAATCGACTGGCTGCACTGGGAGCAGGATTCTTGGGGAAGCCATGAGTTCGACCCCGAACGTTTCCCCGATCCGAAAGGAATGGTCGACTCCATCCATGCCATGAACGGACGTCTGATGATTTCCGTATGGCCCAAGTTCTATGCTACGACCGATCACTTCAAGGAATTTGATGAAAAAGGCTGGATGTACCAGCAGGCTATTAGAGACAGTATCAAAGACTGGGTAGGTCCCGGCTATCTGGGCTCTTTCTATGACGCATACGATGCCGATGCACGCAAGCTCTTCTGGAAGCAGATGCAAGACCATTACTATCCTCTCGGCATCGACGCCTGGTGGATGGATGCCAGCGAACCGAATATACGCGACTGTACGGATTTGCAATACCGCAAGGACCTTTGCGGCCCGACGGCACTCGGCCCCTCTGCCAAGTTCTTCAATGCATACGCACTGATGAATGCTGAAGCTATCTATGACGGACAGCGCGGCGTGGAACCGGACAAGCGCGTCTTCTTGTTGACACGTTCCGGCTTTGCAGGATTGCAACGCTATTCTACTGCCACCTGGAGTGGTGACATCGCTACCCGTTGGGAAGATATGAAAGCGCAAATCTCTGCCGGCTTGAACTTTGCTGTCAGCGGTATCCCTTATTGGACCATGGACATCGGCGGATTCTGTGTAGAGAACCGTTATGTGGCTGGTCAGATGGAATTCAACAAGACCGGACGTGAAAATGCTGATTATAAGGAATGGAGAGAGTTGAATACCCGTTGGTATCAGTTCGGCGCTTTCTGCCCGTTGTTCCGTGCACACGGCCAGTATCCGTACCGTGAGGTTTGGAATATTGCTCCGGCAGGACATCCGTGCTACAACTCCATCGTTTACTATACGAAGCTGCGTTACAACATGATGCCGTATATCTATTCTTTGGCTGGTATGACTTACTTCAATGATTATACCATCATGCGTCCGCTCGTAATGGACTTCACAGCTGATGCAAACGTCAACAATATAGGCGACCAGTTCATGTTCGGTTCTGCCCTGATGGTGGCTCCGGTTTACGAATACGGTGCACGCAGCCGCGAGGTTTATTTCCCGGCAAGCTGCGGTTGGTATGACTTCTACTCCGGCAAGTATGTGGACGGTGGCCAGAAGCTGACAGTAGATGCTCCTTATGAACGTATTCCGCTCTACGTATGCGAAGGTGCTATTGTACCTTATGGTCCGGATATGCAATACAGTGATGAAAAACCGGCTTCAGAAATCACCCTTTATGTTTATACGGGTAAGGACGGCGCATTTACGCTCTATGAGGATGAAGGTGTGAACTATAACTATGAGAAGGGACAATATGCCACTATACCGTTTGCCTATAACGATGCTGAGGGTACACTGGTTATCGGTGACCGTACGGGTGACTTCCCCGGTATGCTGAAGGAACGTACTTTCAATGTAGTGAAGGTAAGTAAAGACCAGCCGCAACCGTTCGATTTAAAGGCTAAAGGTACAACGGTGAAGTATGACGGAAAAGCACAAACCGTAAAATTATAATCAGAATGATAGACGACGGTGCCAGGGAGAGAAATCTTCCCGGTACCGATCTCGTCGTTCCTCGGTGCCAGGTACTTCCCCGCTTCTGAATAGCTGTGAGAGAGGAATAGGCACTCGATAATCTTTTAGATATTTATTACCATGAATAAAATCATATTGTCTTTGGCCATCGGGCTGTCCCTGCTGGTCGGTTGCAATGTTCCTAAAGAGGTAGCTGGCGATGACCGTAGCTTGGATTTTACTGCCGACTGGGCCTTTCGCTTGGGAGACGATACAGCGGCAGCCCGTCCGGATTATAATGACGCAGACTGGCGGAAACTGAACTTGCCCCACGATTGGGCCATTGAAGGAGAATTCAGTAAAGACAATCCTTCGGGAACGGGTGGAGGTGCACTACCTGGTGGTATAGGCTGGTATCGCAAGACTTTTACTGCCGATAAGGCCGATGAGGGCAAACGCTATCGCATAGATTTCGATGGTGCCTATATGAACTCCACCGTTTATATCAATGGCCATGAATTGGGGACACGTCCCTACGGGTACATCTCGTTCAGTTATGACCTGACTCCCTATATCAAGTGGGGAGAGGAGAATGTGTTGGCGGTTCGTGTGGACAACGCCGAACAGCCCAATTCGCGCTGGTATTCCGGTTGCGGCATCTACCGTAATGTATGGCTGACAAAGCTGAATCCGGCTCATGTAGCGCAATGGGGTACCTATGTCACGGCAGAAGATGTGTCGAAGAACAATGCCCGGTTGAAGATACGCACCAAACTGCAGTACGATGCAGAAGCACAGATGGTCGATGTCGTCCTGCAATCCCGGTTAGTGGATGCTGACGGCAATGCGGTGGGTGAGGCTGTGTCGGAAGCGCAGTTGATGCCTCTTACTCCGGCAGAAGTGGAGCAGGAGATACACTTGAAGAATCCCCGTCTTTGGAGTATTGATACGCCCTACATGTATAGGGTAGAAAGTATCCTCAAGGATAAACAGACCGGCGAGGTACTTGACCGTTACTATACTCCTACCGGCATCCGTACTTTCCGCTTCGATGCACAAAAAGGATTTATCTTGAATGGTGAACAAGTGAAAATAAATGGTGTCTGCATGCATCATGACCTGGGTTGTCTGGGAGCTGCGGTGAATACGCGCGCCATCGAGCGCCAGTTGGAGATTCTGAAAGAAATGGGTTGCAACGGCATTCGCTGTTCCCATAACCCTCCTGCACCAGAGCTGCTCGACCTTTGTGACCGTATGGGTTTCATCGTGATGGATGAGACCTTTGATATGTGGCGCAAGAAAAAGACCCGCCACGATTATTCACGCTATTTCAACGAATGGCACGAACGCGATTTGACTGACCTTATCGTGCGTGACCGCAATCATCCTTCCATCTTCATGTGGAGCATCGGCAACGAAGTGCTGGAACAGTGGACGGATGCCAAAGCCGACACCTTGAGTCTGGAAGAGGCCAATCTGGTCTTGAACTTCGGTCACAGTGCGGATATGCTGGCAAAGGACGGAGAAATGTCCGTCAACTCATTGCTGACAAAGAAACTGGCGGATATGGTGAGGGAGCTCGATACCACACGTCCCGTGACGGCGGGTTGCAACGAGCCGAACCCGAACAATCATTTGTTCCGTTCCGGTGCACTCGATATTATCGGCTTCAACTACCATGACGACTGGTTTGCAGGTGTTCCCGAGAACTTCCCCGGTAAGCCGTTCATCGTAACGGAAAGTGTTTCCGGCCTGATGACACGCGGTTACTACCGGATGCCGAGTGATTCGATGTTCATCTGGCCCGAACGTTGGGACAAGCCTTTCTATGATACCTCATTCTCTTGTTCCTCCTACGATAACTGTCATGTTCCTTGGGGCAACCGTCACGAAGGTACCATGCGTCATGTAAAGAACAACGACTTTATCAGCGGACAATACGTCTGGACGGGCTTCGATTATATCGGTGAGCCTACTCCTTACGGTTGGCCGGCACGCAGCTCTTACTTTGGCATTATCGACTTGGCCGGCTTCCCGAAGGATGTCTACTACATGTATCAGTCCGAGTGGCGTCCGGATAAGGCGGTGTTGCATCTTTTCCCGCATTGGAATTGGACGGAGGGACAAGACATCGATTTGTGGGCATATTATAACAATGCCGACGAAGTGGAGCTTTTCGTGAATGGAAAGTCGCAGGGTGTGCGCAGCAAGGGAAAAGACGATTTCCACGTCATGTGGCGCGTGAAGTATGAGCCGGGTACGGTAAAGGCTGTTTCCCGCAAGGAAGGAAAGACTGTGGCCGAGCAGGAAATCCGGACAGCGGGCGAACCTGCGCAGATTCGTCTCAGCCCCGACCGCAGTACCATTCAGGCAGATGGCAAAGACTTGAGTTTCATTACGGTTGAGATTCTGGACAAAGATGGAAATTTGTGTCCGAATGCCGAAAACGATGTGACCTTTGCCGTAGAAGGTGCCGGCTTCATTGCTGGAGTGGATAACGGAAGCCCCATCTCTATGGAGAAGTTCAAGGACAACCACCGCAAGGCTTTCTACGGAAAGTGCCTGGTGGTACTGCAGAACAACGGTGAACCGGGTGGTGTCAAGGTGACGGCTACGGCTGATGGACTGGAGAAGGCGACGACGGCGATTAAAGTTAAATGATAATTTGATGTGCTAATTGGCACATTAGCATATTAACCAATTAAGACATGAAGAATAAATTTTTAGCAACCTTATTTCTTGCATGCTCCATCAGTACCGTGTCTGCACAGACACCGGTCTATATGGACGATGCACAACCTATTGAAGCACGTGTAAAGGATGCTCTCAGCCGGATGACACTGGAAGAGAAGGTAGCCCTTTGCCATGCGCAGAGTAAATTCAGCAGTGCGGGTGTTCCGCGGCTCGGCATTCCCGAGCTTTGGATGAGCGACGGCCCTCACGGTGTCCGTGCCGAAATCAACTGGAATGACTGGGGATATGCCAACTGGACCAATGACAGCATTACCGCTTTCCCGGCTTTGACTTGTCTGGCCGCTACCTGGAATCCGGACATGTCTGCAAAGTATGGCAAGGCCATCGGTGAGGAAGCGCGCTATCGTGAAAAGGATGTGTTGCTGGGCCCCGGCGTCAACATCTACCGTACTCCGATGAACGGTCGTAATTTTGAATATATGGGCGAGGACCCTTATCTGGCCAGTGTGATGTGCGTACCTTACATCCAGGAGTTGCAGAAGAACGGAGTGGCAGCTTGTGTCAAGCACTATGCGCTGAACAACCAGGAACTGTGGCGCGGACATATTGATGTGAATCTTAGCGACCGTGCTTTGCATGAAATCTATCTGCCTGCATTCAAGGCTGCGGTAGAAGAAGGAGGTGCCTGGAGCATTATGGGCGCTTACAATAAGATTCGCGGCCAGCACGCCTGCCATAACGATTTCACACTGAACAAGATTCTGAAAGATGACTGGAAGTTCGACGGCTGTGTCATTACCGACTGGGGCGGTGCCCACGACACCTATGAAGCTGCCGTCAACGGTCTGGATATTGAAATGGGTTCTTACACCAACGGTCTGACGTCCGAGAGTGTATTTACCTATAACGATTATTACCTTGCCAACCCTTACCTCCAGATGTTGAAAGATGGCAAAGTGCCGATGTCTACAATAGATGACAAGGCTTCCCGCATTCTTCGCTTGATATTCCGTACGGCGATGAACCGTCAGAAACCCTATGGTTCGGTAGCTACGGAAGAGCATTATGCCGCTGCCCGCGAGATAGGCAATGAGGGCATTGTGCTGTTGAAGAATGCTCCGGTGATAAAGAAAGGTGCCCCGTTGCTGCCGATTGATGCAGCCAAGTATCAGAATATCCTGGTGGTGGGCGATAATGCCGTACGCTTGCTGAATCAGGGAGGAGGCTCTTCCGAACTGAAAGTGAAGGATATGGTATCTCCGCTGGATGGCTTGCGTGCCGTTTATGGTGATAAGGTAGCCTATGCGAAAGGCTATGCCGCCGGTCGTCCGATGTACGGCCGTGCAGATGAAATTCCGCAGAATGTGGTAGACTCACTCCGTGCAGAAGCCGTGGAAATGGCGAAAAAGGCAGACTTGGTGGTACTGGTAGGCGGATTGAACAAGAACCACTTCCAGGATTGTGAAGGCGGCGATCGTCTGGAATACGGCTTGCCTTTCGGGCAGGATGAACTGATTGAAGCTTTGCTGGGAGTAAACAAGAACCTGGTTCTGGTGCTTCTCAGTGGTAATGCGGTGGAAATGCCGTGGGTATCCCAGGTTCCTGCCATTGTGCAAGGCTGGTATTTAGGCTCCATGGGCGGCAAGTCTCTGGCTGACATCCTGAGTGGTGCGGTGAATCCGAGCGGCAAGTTGCCCTTCTCTTTCCCTGCCCGGTTGAAGGATTGCGGTGCACATGCTTTCGATGAACTGAGTTATCCGGGTGACAGCATCAAGCAGGAGTACAAGGAAGACATTCTGGTGGGTTATCGTTGGCATGACACCAAGAAGATTCCGGCGCTCTTCCCCTTCGGTCATGGCTTGAGCTATACTACCTTTACATATGGCAAGCCGGTGGCTTCTGCCAAGGTCATGGCTGCCGACGGTACGCTGACGCTGACGGTTGCCGTGAAGAATACGGGTAGCGTGGCCGGAAAAGAGATTGTACAGCTTTATATAGGCGATGATAAATGCAGTGTGCTTCGTCCTGTAAAGGAGTTGAAGCATTTTGCAAAGGTCGCTTTGGCGCCGGGAGAGGAGAAGAACGTGACTTTCACCCTTACTCCGGATGATTTGAAGTTCTACGATGAGGCTTCCGCAGCCTGGAAGTACGAACCGGGCAAGTTCAAGGCATACGTTTGCGCTTCGTCTGCCGACGTCCGTGGTGTAGTTCCGTTCGAAATGCAATAATCTTATAATCAGTGCGTAACCACTGCAAAATCAGTGCAACTATTTTGCAGTGGTACTGCATACCTTTTGCAGCGCTACTGCAATTGCTTTGCAGCGTCACTGCAAAAGGTATGCAGCAATGCTGCAAAGTGTATGCAGTAATGCTGCAAAATGTATGCGGTAAGTTTGTAGCCTGAAATCAGAATCAAAAAACAATATGAAGACACTTGCCACTCTATTTCTGCTTGCAGCCTCGTTGCTGCTTCGTGCAGCCGATGCGCCTGCCGACAGTTGTAATCATCAGCTATACTATACATCGCCCGCCGCTATCTGGGAGGAGACTCTTCCTTTGGGTAACGGACGCTTGGGCATGATGCCCGACGGAGGCATTCTCCGTGAGCACATTGTGCTGAATGAAATTTCATTATGGAGCGGAATGGAGGCGGATTATAGCAATCCGGATGCCTCGAAGAGTCTGCCTGCCATCCGGCAACTGCTGTTTGAGGGAAAGAACCGCGAAGCACAGGAGCTGATGTACAGCAGTTTCGTTCCGAAGAAGCAGGAGACTGACGGGAGATATGGAACCTATCAGGTATTGGGTGATTTGGATATAGATTTTACCTACAATTCTTCATTATCCATTCTCAATTCTCCATTAAACAACTATCGCCGTTGGCTCAACTTACGCGATGCGGTGGCATACACGGCTTTTAGGCTGGAAGATGTCGATTACCGCCGTGAGTATTTTGTTTCCCGTGACCGTGATGTCATGCTGATTCATCTGGTTGCCGGACATGAAGGGACTCTGAACTTCTCTGCCCGTTTGAGCCGTGCAGAACATAGCCTGGTGACTGTCCAAGGGAACACCCTTTTGATGGACGGCATGTTGGAAAGCGGTAAACCCGGTTTGGACGGTATGAAATACCGTGTGGCGATGCAACTCGTGCAGAACGGTGGTGAATCATCTGTCAGCCCGGAAAATGGTATCTGCTTGAAGAACGGGCAGGAAGCCTGGCTGATACTTTCTGCCGCTACCTCCTATGCCGCTGCCGGTACCGACTTCCCGGGCGAACGCTATGCGGAAGTCTGCGACAGCTTGCTCCGTCCTTTCACCGCCCCCGCTAATTCTCCATGTGCCATTCTCCATTCTTCATTATCCAACCATGTCACCGCTCACCGTTCCCTCTACGACCGTGTTTCCTTGACGCTTCCTGCCACGCCGGATGATACGCTCCCGACGAACGAGCGCATCCTCCGCTTCACACAGCAGGAGTCGCCGGCATTGGCTGCTCTGTACTATAACTACGGACGCTATCTGCTCATCAGCAGTACCCGTCCCGGCAGCTTGCCGCCCAATCTGCAAGGACTCTGGGCAAATGGAGTATCGACTCCCTGGAACGGGGACTATCATACGAACATCAATATCCAGATGAACCACTGGCCCTTGGAGCAAGCCGGCCTCTCCGAACTCTATCAGCCGCTGACGACGCTGATGGAGCGCCTTATCCCTTCGGGAGAGGCAAGTGCGCGTACCTTCTATGGCGATGAGGCAGATGGCTGGGTGCTCCACATGATGACCAACGTATGGAATTATACCGCTCCCGGCGAACACCCCTCCTGGGGAGCTACCAATACCGGTGGCGCTTGGTTGTGTGCCCATTTGTGGGAACACTATCTGTATACGCAGGACAAGGATTATCTGCGCCGTATCTATCCAGTCTTGAAAGGTGCCGCCCGGTTCTTTAGTTCCACTACCGTGCAGGAGCCTTCGCATGGCTGGCTGGTAACTGCCCCCACTTCTTCTCCGGAAAACAGCTTCTATGTGCCGGGTGACAGCGTGACTCCCGTCAGTATTTGTATGGGTCCCACTATGGATGTGCAACTGCTCACTGAGCTTTATACTAATGTCATCGCCGCCGCTCGCCTGCTGGATTGTGATGCGGATTATGTGGCGAAGCTTGAGGTGGACCTGAAGAGATTCCCACCCATGCAAATCAGTAAGGAAGGATACTTGCAGGAATGGCTGGAAGATTATAAGGAAGTGGATGTGCACCACCGCCACGTTTCCCATCTCTACGGCCTGCATCCGGGAAACCTGATTTCGCCGGAGTCCACCCCCGAGCTTGCCGAAGCCTGCCGGATGACCTTGAACCGTCGTGGAGATGAGGGTACTGGTTGGAGCCGTGCTTGGAAGATAAACTTCTGGGCTCGTTTGGGTGACGGAAACCGTGCTTGGAAACTCTTCAAGAGTTTGCTGCATCCTGCTGTTGATGCTGCGACGGGAGGTCATGGTAGCGGCACTTTTCCTAATTTGTTCTGTTCGCATCCGCCTTTCCAGATTGATGGCAACTACGGTGGCGCGGCGGGAGTCGGCGAAATGCTGTTGCAAAGTCATGAGGGCTTTATCCATCTGCTTCCTGCCCTGCCGGATAGCTGGACTGCCGGCAACTTCCGTGGAATGCGCGTACGCGGCGGTGCTTCCATAGACCTGGACTGGAAGGATGGACGGGCAACGAGGGCTGTTGTTACCGCTCTTGTTCCGGGTAAATTCATCCTAAAGATGCCCACAGGCGCCGTCCGTGCCCAAGTGAAGATAGGAGGACGTACGCATACTTACAAAGAACCGGCATTTCCGTTGGATTTGAACAAGGGAGAGGCGGTGACCATACATTTCTTATAGGAACGTTCCCCTCCGACAAAATTATCAAGTTATTTGTCTTTCGCGTCCGAATGCTGTACATTTGCAGTGCATGTAGAACAAATATCTTAGATAATTATGAAAAATAGAGTACGTTTTTTCTTCTTGTTTCTCGGCTTGCTGGGAGCGTTGGCAGTTCATGCACAAATCAATGAGTTGCCACGTTCCACACCCGAGGCAGAAGGAGTCCCTTCCAAGGCTGTCACTGCCTTGTTTGATTCACTGATGGCATTGCCGAAAACAGATATCCACAGCGTGGTGGTGCTGCGTCACGGCAAGGTCATCGGAGAAATCTATCCGGCTCCGTTCGCGCCGGAATATCGCCATACCATGTATTCCTGCTCCAAAACCTTTGTCGGGGCTGCCGTAGGACTTGCCATTGCAGACAACCGCTTGCGCTTGACAGACCGTGTCGGTACCTTCTTCCCGGAACTTCTTCCGGATTCGGTTTCCGCTAATCTGGCAGACATGACTGTCCGTGACCTGCTTACCATGACGTCGGGTATCACTCCCGACTGGAATATGCGCAACCTCACTTCCGACTGGATACGTACCTTCCTTGCCAAACCGGTGAAAACTCCGGGCAAGAAGTTTGAATATGATTCGATTAGTACCTATATGCTTTCCGCTATCGTGCAGAAGGTGACGGGCATGACTGTGCTGGATTATCTGAAGCAGAAGCTTTTCACCCCGATGCATATCACGGACGTTGCGTGGGAGATAAGCCCCGAAGGCATCAATACCGGTGGCTGGGGACTGCATATCCAGAGCGAGTCACTGGCAAAATTCGGATTGCTGCTGCTGAACCGGGGTGTTTGGGAAGGCAAGCAGTTGCTCCCGGCTTCCTGGGTGGAGCAGATGATGACCAGACAGATAGGAGATTATGGCTATCAGATGTGGCTTTGCGAATATCCGGGTGCTGTACGTGCTGACGGGGCTTTGGGACAATACATTCTGATTGTTCCGGATAAGGATATGGTAGTGGTCATTACCGAATGTACATTGATAGACGGTCGTCGGCAGCGTCGTCTGGTCTGGAACCGCTTGTTGCCGGAGGTCGGTGACCAGGTATTAGCGCCCGGTAAGGACTACAAGCGCCTGCAGAAGAAACAGCGTTCTTATCAACTGCCGTTAGTGCAAGGAAAGGCTGCTTCCTCCCTTTCACAGAAATACGCAGGCAAGCGCATCCTGCTCGGAGAGAACAAATACGGATGGCAATCCATCGAACTGCAATTCAAGCAGCAAGAAGTAGTGATGACTGTGGTGGAGAAAGACGGAAAGACATACAGTCTTCCGTTTGGCTATAAGCAATGGTCGAAAGCGGCAATTGATGGCTATCCTCCGTATTCGGTTGCTGCAAAGGGGCGTTTTAAGGGTATAGAAGGCCCTTTCCAGGTGGCAGGCAGTTATGCGTGGGCGTCACCTGATGCTTTGCAACTGAAAGTACATTATGTCAACTGGATAAGCGCTCTTGGGCTTACGCTCTGCTTTGAGGATAACAAGGTACTCCTGACTGTTACGGAGAATTATTCTTCGGGTGAAGGGGTGACTTTCGAAGGTACATTAGCGCATTAAAATAATGAATCGTATTTTGCTTACTCTAAAACGGCCTTTTATCTGGCTGTACCGTTTCCGGCACCGTTGCGGCTACGGTGTACATTCTCCTTTTGCCTTTAACCTGATTACGCATGTAATTTACGAAAGTACGGCTTATTATAAATATGAAGAGCTGGCCAAGGCACAGAAGCAACTGGAGCTGGAGAAAGATAAACGTTGGAAGTACGAATCGAAGAAAGTAAAACGCCTTCTGTTCCGTCTGGTAAACTATACCCAGCCGGAGACCATTGTAGATGCCGGTACGCTTGCCGCTTCTGCCCTCTATTTGAAAGCGGGGAAGGAGGGGGCAGATTATACTTCGGCTTCCGACCTTTCCGAGCTCTTTCTGGAGAGTGGCGTTCCCGTTGATTTCCTTTATTTGCACGATTATCGTCATCCCGATTTTGTAGAGGAGGTCTTCCGCATCTGTTCCACCCGTACCAGGGGAAAGTCTGTTTTTGTAATTGAAGGTATCCGTTACACTCCGCAGATGTTTGCCCTCTGGAAACGTATGAAGCAGGACGGGCGGGCGGGTATTACGTTCGACCTTTATGACCTTGGTATCATATTCTTCGATAAAACAAAGATAAAACAAGACTATATTGTCAACTTTTGATTATCTTTAGGCGTTTCAATAGTGATTAGCGGTTAGTGATTAGTGCTTAGCTCCACTTACTGGCTGCTAAACATTAATCCCTAACCCCTAAACATTAATTCCTTATGAAGATATACACCAAAACCGGAGATAAAGGAACCACCTCTCTTGTAGGCGGAACCCGTGTACCTAAAACGCATATCCGCCTTGAGGCATACGGTACGGTGGATGAGCTAAATTCCAATCTGGGTCTTCTCATCACGTACCTGCTTGACGGAAAGGATAAAGATTTTCTGCAGCAAGTGCAAGACAGACTTTTTGCCGTAGGCTCTCATCTGGCCACAGACCGGGAGAAAATGGAGCTGAAAGAAGCCAGTATCATCAGCTCGGAGCAGGTGGAAATGGTGGAGCGGGAGATAGACCGTTTGGATACTCTTTTGCCTCCTCTTTCAGCCTTTATTCTTCCCGGCGGAAGTCGCGGTGCGGCAGTCTGCCACGTTTGCCGTACGGTTTGCCGTCGTGCAGAGCGTCGGATTCTTGCTCTGGCCGAACAAGTGGAAATCGCTTCGGAATTACTGGCTTACGTGAACCGCTTGTCTGATTATTTGTTCGTTCTTTCCCGTAAAATGAATCAAGACGACAAAAAAGGTGAAATATTTTGGAATAATAGTTGCAAGTGAAATAAATTGTTATACTTTTGCCGAAAAATAGAAATAGGACTTAATATTCACAATTTTAATACTAGAGACTATGTATTGGACATTGGAATTAGCATCTAAGTTGGAAGATGCTCCTTGGCCGGCAACTAAGGATGAATTGATAGATTATGCCATGCGTTCGGGTGCTCCGCTTGAAGTGATTGAGAATCTGCAGGAAATGGAAGATGAAGGCGAGATTTATGAAAGCATAGAAGATATTTGGCCCGATTATCCCAGCAAAGAGGACTTTTTCTTCAACGAGGAGGAATATTGATACGCTTTAAAAGAAAAAACTTACCGGTATGTCTGGTAATATTTTGAAACATAGGGAGAAGTAATTCCAAAACCGATAACTATGGTTGAAGAATTACTTCTTTTCTTTTTAATACCCCCACACTACAATAATAATGAATGTACAAGAAGCAACGACACGCCGGTTACCGGATTTGAAGGAAAGGCATCTGCCTGAAAACTGCCGCGAAACCATAAACACGATTTTAAAGGAGACTTACGGCTACGAACAGTTTCGTAATCTTGAGATTTACGATGACTTGTCCAAGGGAAAAGAGAAACTCTGCATTTCGCAGGGACAGCTGATAGAGAACGTTATACTGGAGGCTGAAAAGGCTTGGAAAAGTGAAACGCAGGTAGACAATATATTGTTGACTGCCCCTACCGGCTCCGGAAAATCCTTGTTGTTCCAGCTTCCTGCCATCTATTTGGGGAAGGAGTATAATCTGCTTACCATTGTGGTTTCCCCTTTGAAGGCGTTGATTGTAGACCAGGTGGAAAGTCTGCAGGAACTGGGGTATGCGCGTGTGGCATACGCCTCGTCCGATTTATCGCCGGAACAGAAGATGGAGGTTTACCGGCAGGTGCGTGAGGGGGAGATTGATTTGTTCTATCTCTCGCCGGAATTGCTTCTCTCTTACGACATCAAGCATTTTGTAGGCGAGCGCCGCATCGGTCTGGTGGTGGTCGATGAGGCGCATACGGTAACGACATGGGGCAAGGAGTTCCGTGTGGACTACTGGTTCTTGGGGCGCTACCTGACTGCTTTGAAACAGACTCTCGGCTATAATTTCCCGTTGTTTGCATTGACCGCTACGGCTGTCTGGAATCCCAAAGGGGGCAATGACATGATATTCGAGACTATCCGTTCCTTGCAGATGGAGCCTTGTGTGCTTTATGTAGGTACGGTGAAGCGCCGGAATATTGGCTTTGACATCCGTCAGATGGAGATGGAGGACGGGGAGACATACGACAAGGCAAAGCAGCGCGTGGTGGCTGCGCGGGTCGAGGACTTCCTGGACGGACACAAGACATTGCTCTATTATCCTTTTGCGGGTGGCATCGACATGCGCCTGAAGACGTGGGTGAAGCCGGCAGACTGGCGTCTGGTCGCTTCCTATTATGGCAAGAAGGAAAAGGAACAGAAAGCTGCCATTGTGCAGGAATTCAAGGAGGGGACCAAGAAACTGATTGTGGCTACGAAAGCCTTTGGTATGGGAGTGGACATCAGTGATATAGACCGTGTATACCATGTGGCGCCATCCAGTACGTTTGTCGACTATATTCAGGAGATAGGGCGTGCCGCGCGTGATACGGAGATACATGGCATTGCCGCTACCGACTACCATGAACGGGATTTCTATTATATGAAGCGTCTGCATCAGACGGGGAACATTGCCCAGGAACAGCTGGTGCTTATTCTGAGAAAGCTCATGGAAGTGTACCGCATGAAAGGGGAAAAACCGGAAATCATGGTGTCTTTGTCCGATTTCGAGTTTGTGGTGAAACTGCCGCGTACAAAGAACAAGCTGGAGTATGAAGCAGAGTTGGGACAGCTCATCAAGACTGCCTTGCTTTGGCTGGAAGACGATTTGATGCAGCGTTATGGAAGGCATCTGCTTGAAATCAGCCCCAAGAATCTGTTGACCGAAGGATATGTCCAGGACAAGACGGGTGATGTCTTTGCCCGTGAATTCCATAGCTATCTGACAAAGGTAGAAGGGGAGGACGGGGTTTACGTCGTACGTCTGGAAGCGCTTTGGGAAGAGCGTTTCCCGGAGCTTGGCTACAAGGAGTTCAAACAGAAGCTGAATAATGGAACGTTGCGGGAAGGTGCCCGTGCCGTATCTGTAGGCAAGCATGAGGTGTTGTTAAAGGAAGATGCCACTGTCATCCGTGAGCGGATGGATGCCTTGTTCAAGAGCCTGACAATGATGCTGAAAACGGCATTGATAAAGTCGAAAGGACGTTTTGATGAAGAAGAACTGCGGGCTGTCTTTGCCGAGCATGGCATGGACGTGCGCTCTGCCAAACGCTTTATCGGTTCCCTGCTGGAGAGCCGCACGGAGGAAGGCCGCAGTGTGAGCTATATCAGCAGTGTGAAAAAGAAAGATTCCAATGAACTCTCTTTTACGGTGACCAAAGGCTTTGATTTGCTTCTGTCGCGCTATCAAAAACTGTTTAGCCAACGTATAGTGGGCAGTAAGGGAGACCGCCTGTTGTTTTATTGCACTCCTTTCTCGGACTTGAATATGCTGCTTAATCTGCTTTCTATGCTCGACTGCCTTTCGTTCAGTGTGGAGGGTGGCGGTACGCCTTGCGTATTTGTCCGTTTCAATGACCCCGAAACTCTGCAGGAACTTGCGCTTGGCGATGATTACCGCAATCTGATTCTGGATACCAACGAGCAGATATTCCAGGAGCAGATTGACTTGTTCTCTTTCTTCTTCGGAACAGATAAGCTGACGGATGAACAGCGCTGGGACTTTATCGAGGATTATTTTACGGGAATGGGAGTGGACGACTTGAAAAAGAAGTTTGTGTCCTTGTAGCACCAATTCGTTGAACAGCCTTTCCAGAGTTACAGTTCATCTTTGCTTTTACTGTAAAGATTGTGAGTAATTAGTCTAAGTGCTCCTGCAGAAACCGTTGCAGGATGCGTGCATGGTTGTATATCGGTGCTTTGGAAGCATATAGTAAGGTTATGGTATGGTGGTGTTTTATGGTGTCAATGAACCTAAGGGCGGCTTCCGAATTTTCCAGTTCCTTGCGATACATGGCTGCAAACCCCTCCCAGTGTTCCGCTTGGTCTTCGTGAAACCATTTTCTTAATTCAGGTGAAGGGGTAATATCCTTTTCCCAGACATCGTATTTCAGATGTTCCTTTTTTATGCCGCGAGGCCACAGCCGGTCCACCAATACACGGTAGCCGTCTGTTGCATCGGGTTCTTCATATACCCGTTTGATTCTGATTTGTGTCATGGCTGTTCTCTTAATTTTGCTTCCATTTTGATGGAGCGTGGGAAAACGATATTATTTTCCAGATGGATGTGCTGGTGCAAGGCCTCTTCAAATGCTTTAAGCTGTTGGAGTACGAGGCGGTAACTGTTGCAGGCATCTTCTGGAGCTGTATAGCCGTTGGTCAGATGCTCTATGTGGCGATAGCGTTCTCCTTCAATGTCATGTTCTGCCATCATGACGGATATGGGAGCTTCGATGCTTCCACAGTGGAATTCGGGCAGGGGAGTATTTTCCAGCTTAGCCTTTACCATCTCATAGATGTAGGGAAACAGTACCAGTTCCTCTTTGTCGAGATGGGCATTGAGGTCGGAGAGGGAATCATGAAAGAGAGCCTGCACATTGTAGAGTGACGGATGTTTTTCACCGTGTACGCGACATATTTTATCCAGCAGTTCTTCAATCTCGGGACCTTGTGTACGGATATTACGGTGGTGGATTTTGAGAATATAGTCCACCAATAAGTCCAGAGGCCAACTCTTGAAATCAATATTTTCGGAGGTTGTCGGAGCCAGATGCTCTATTTCTTCTATCACCTTCTCCATATCGGCTCCGGCAGTTTTACTGGCTTCGGGAAGCAGTGCGGAACCATGGCAGCAGAAATCAATGCCATATTTATCAAATATCCCGGCATTGTTGAAGTTGTCGGCTACGATTTCGCCGACTGTCATACGTTTATAATCCTTCATATGTTATCTTGTTTTTGTTTTCCACAACATTGTGGAAACCTGCTATATATACAATTATATGGCAGATAATGTTTGAAGGGTTATGATTATTTGAGTTTTCTTGCCCGGTTCTTTCATTTAAAGGAATTGGAGGAGTTATCACTTCGCTCCGCTCCGTCAGGAGTTGAAGAAGTTAAAGCCGATACTTCTGTGAATACATACGCACGAGTATTGGCTTTAACTCCTAAGTCGACTTGTCGGCTGATAACTCCTTTAAATGAAAGATTCGTGGTTTCCTTGTCTATCCTTCTACTTTTTGGAATGCCAGCCGTTCGTCTCCATTGGCCAGAAGGATGATGCCGCAATATTTGAATCCGTGCTTCTTCAGTATGTATTGCAGGATATGATTGTCCCGGTGGGTATCTGCACGTAGGTTGGGTATTTGTTCGTAGCACCATTGCAGGCAGGCATTGGCCACTCCTTTGCTGTGTTCTGTACTTGCCAGCCGGTGAATGACGCCGTAAGGAAGCGTATCTTCCACCCATTTTCCTTCATAGATATGCGTATATGTGGGGTCGTTTCCACGGATAAAGGCGAAGGTTCCGATAATTTCTTCGGTATCGTCGGTGCACACATAGCTGTTTCCTTGTTCGATGTCTGCTATGACGATTTCCCTGGAAGGGTAGTTGCCTCTCCACTGCAGCATATTTCCGTCTTTCCGCATGATGTGCTTCGCTTGTTCAAAGATGTCCATAAGGATTGTAATGTCTGTGGGTTGCGTCTTTCTGATTTTTATCATAGCTTTTTATTTTATCTGTGTGGTATCTTTCTTTGATTCAGGTTGCAAAGGTAATGCGTTTTGTGATTCATTGTTCTCTTAAATGAACAAATGCTAATAGATGTTGTTTCTTTAGGAAGAATTTGCATATATTTGTCCCGTAATATTAAACACAATTGATTATGAAAAAGATTTTTAGTGCTTTCATGATAGCTGTATGCTGTATGCTTATGGCTATGCCTGCTCAGGCCCAACTATTGAAGTGGGGTGTTAAGGGTGGTGTGAATATGACGAAAATAGATTGGGATGGCGGATATAAGGGAAACAAGGATAATTCTACCGGTTTCTTTATTGGTCCGATGGCTGAGTTTACCATTCCCATTGTAGGCTTGGGTGTTGATGGTGCTTTGCTGTTCTCTCAGCGCGGCAAGGACGAGGTGAAGCAAACAGGACTGGAAGTACCCGTAAATCTGAAATATACCATTGGCTTGGGTAGCTTGTTGGGTATTTATGTGGCAGCCGGTCCTGATTTCTTCTTCGATTTTAAGAAGAAAGACTACGTAGATCGCAAGAAGGCTCAAGTGGCACTTAATCTGGGTGCCGGTGTGAAGCTGCTGAAGCATCTTCAGGTTGGCGTGACCTATCAGCTCCCGATGGGCGACTCATTTACGTGGGAGGAGGCGGGTAAGGCTTTCGGTGCCAAGAATAAGACTTGGCAGGTGTCTGCGGCGTATCTTTTCTAAATCTGGCAAAACGATTTGTGGCATATAAAGAAAGGCTCTCCTACAAAAAGGAGGGCCTTTCTTGTGTTTTTGATTACTTTTCTACAATTACATCTACTGGGGCAGGTGCGTCATCGTGGAGTGGGATAGCAGCTTCGCGACTAGGCTGTCTACCGTCTTTGATGGCGAGTACCCATTCCCCATTTGCTTTTATGGGGTTGAACATGAACCCCATACTACTACCTGGAGTGTCAGAATCTGAACGTGGCGTAAATTCTATTTTGTACTTCACGTCATTGTTTCCTTGTGTAGAGAAGCTGAGGTAATCCAATTGATAACGAATTACCGGGAAACGCTGGAAACGTTTGGTCAGTGCTTCCCGTTGTTGTATTGTTAAAGGTTTGGCTATACCAGCGTCATCAATGGAGTAAAGCATATCAAGAGCTTTGTCAGTCTCTTTAGCTTTTAGAAGATCCATACACTGTGTACATAATGTAAGAACAGCGCTTGAGTCTGCAGCAGTCAAAGTAGCTACAAACTCGTCTTCTGCCTCTTTCTGTGTCTTCATTTTCTCTTCGTGTCCTTTTGTTGAACATGCTCCGAGTAGAAAGCTTACTGAGAGAAGAAGCATAAAAAAGATTTGTTTATTCTTCATTGTTGATATGTTTATTAATCGTGCATTGTTAAATAAAAAGGTGCGTCACCTTATTATGACGCACCTTTATTATATTACCGCATTTTAGGATGCGATGAGTTCTTTACAAGATTATCTGTTGGCGATAGTACCCTTAACAGCAATAGCAACTGCAGCTTCTACTTCACCCCATGCATAGGTTACCTTTACGGGAACCATGATGGTAAAGTCTTTAGTATTACCTTCGTTGTTCTTGTAGTTCAATTTGTAGGTGTTCAGTTTGGCAATGTCATCACCACTGATTGTAACTTCATTAGAAGTAGTGGCTGCGCCCGCATTATCAAGAATAGACAGCTTGATAACATCAGGATTAATAGGCATTTGCGTACCGCTTGTATTAACATCACAAGTTGCATTATCCAAATCCAAAGCTACTTTTTCAATTTGATAGTAAGTGTACAAGTTGACACCGTTTTCTAATACAGCTTCATATGCCTTGGTTGTAGTGTTATACTTGATAACAGCTTTGTCACGCCAATCTTCTGCGGTGAAGAGGTCACCCAGCTTCACAGAAGAACCACCTGCTTCAGCGTCTACAAACTTAGCATTGTCGTTGCTTTCGATATCCAACGGACGCAAGAAACGAGCGTTGAAATTGTAAGCAGGAGCCAGTTCTATGTTGCAGTCACCATAAACAGCTGAAACTTCGATGATGG
Organism: Bacteroides uniformis; assembly: GCF_025147485.1. Taxonomy (NCBI): domain Bacteria; kingdom Pseudomonadati; phylum Bacteroidota; class Bacteroidia; order Bacteroidales; family Bacteroidaceae; genus Bacteroides; species Bacteroides uniformis. Next base: position 1,652,302 of record NZ_CP102263.1, read on the forward strand.
CAAACTGTTGGTTAGGCTTATTTTCGTTGTGACCGAAGAGGTTCAAGAATTTCTTGGCTTCTGCGTTATCTTTGTAAGTAATCTTGTGGCTTACTTTATCAAGAGTTGCGATGAGAGAAGCGTCTGCTCTCTTTTCGCCCCAATACAAATTAGTGCTGCTCTCGTTCTTCTTAGTTTCATCTTTGCTAACAAACAACTTCTTTCCACCTATAGTCAGACCATCGTTCTTAGCAGAGAACAAGTAGCTGTACTTGATTTCCATACCTTTGTCTTTCTTGTTCCAGATTTCACCATAAACCGGCTTAGAAGCTTCTGATACAGTGAATTCAATGCCAGATACTTCTTTCTTAGAAGTAGCATCTATATGCCAGAAGTAGTCATCAAGATTTTTTACATAAGCAGTTACGTTATTGTTTGCATCCGGAGCAGGAACATTGGTACGTACAGTATCTCTGTCAGCCAATGCTGTTTCAGCAGGATACCAGTAAGCATCACGTTTATTACCGTAACTTGCTGTAGTCGGCAATTCTGCGATGGAAATCTTGATACCTACGTAAATAGCATAAGTTGTTCCACCTGCTACAGGTTTGTACTTGCCATAAAGTGTCAAGGTGCGATCTTTGTAATCCTTGATGAGTTGGTCTCTTTGTTCTCTTGTAGTAGTCCAAGTCAAGATGTCATTCGTTGAGCTAGGTTCAGCATCAGCTATCTCCTTAACTACACCATAAGCATTGTCCACAGCAAATTTATTAGCAGCTGTTACTTGAATGAAGCCACCCTTACCGTCTGCTACATAAGTTTCGTCTTTTACAAATGTATAACCCTTTGTGAATTCTTCCTTGGTCATACCCAGTTCTTCAAGAATCTTACCGGACATGTCTTTCCAAGTGATGGATACAGCTTGGTCACCACACAAGTACGGCAACTGCGGAGTGCTCTTGTCAATAACAATTGCATCAGGAGTAGCGGCTTTTTCAGTAATTTCCAACTTGATGTAACCTGCTAATACTACATTATTTGCAGCATCAACCAATTTAACCAATACTGCCGGACGACGACCGATAGCACTTCTACCAATCTTTTCTGTACTTCCTTCAGGAATAACTACACTTTCTTCTTTGTCGTTTACATAACAAGGAGTGAAAGTTCCGTCTTCTTCCAGTTTAGAGTAAGCATTTTCTTCTGTATCGTTGTCACCGCTGATATAGTGAACGGGCTCAAACTTGAGAGTCAAATTATATAACTGGGCAGCCTCGGCAAGAGTCATTCTTCCGTGATCAGTTGCGGTAATTTCTTCTCCAAAGTTTTCTACATGATGGATGCACAACAAATCTGCCAATTCGATGGAACCACCATTGTATTGTGCAGGAACAGTATATACGTTTTCGATAGCTTCCTTAGCTGTCTTATACAGTTCAGGCTTACAAGTGTTTTCTGTTACGATTTTACTCTCATCGGTGTAAGCGATAGCTTTAAAGCCTTGGATCATCGGCATGATGGCAGCATAGTCGGAAGTAACTGTAGACTTCTCTTCACCTTCTTTTTCGCCATTAGCTAATGTTGCTTCCAGAGCTGCGATAGAAATATACTTGTCTTTACCGGGAGTGCTCAAATTGCCCTTCTTCAAATCCTCTACAGAGAGTTTATATGTAGCATACATTCTTTCACCGTCAATGGTCTTACCTGCGTTTTGGAAGATAGGGGTTACTACAGCAGGATTAGCTTTTGTAGTTACATATTCCGGAGTAGCTGCCAAGAACTGCCATTCGATATCTTTCAGTTTGGCGTTCAACGGGTTCATATGATAGTACATAGCACTGGTTGAAGGCATCCAATAAGTTCTCTTAGTGGCATCTTTCAAAGCAATCCAATTGGTAGCACTTGTACCTTTCTTGATTACAAAAACTACACCGTGATCATCTTCACCATTTTCTTCGTTCTTTTCAGCTTCGATGAAATCACCGTTGGCATATTTGTATTTAGTAGCTTCTACTCCGTCTTCGTACAATTCAGGGATGAATACTAAAGCTTTCAACTTAGTAGTCAGAGAAATAGTCTTTTCAACCAATTTGCCGTTCTCATCCTTCATGTTACCAAGGGTCAGAGTTTCATCTTTTGTATTCCAAACAGCTGAAAGTGTTCCTTCCGGTAACCATTTCGTAGTTTGTACTTCATATAAAGGATCTTTACCCTTTTCTTCTGTTACCTTCACCCAGTAGCCAGCTTCTGCTTGGCCATGCAACTTACCAGTCTCTTCAGTACCTGGATAGTAATAGATAGTTTTAGCGTCTTGACCGGCAGCACCGTCACCCGGCTCACCTTTTTCACCACGTGCAGGAAACTCTGTTTGTACATCGTCTTTAGCCCACCAATAGTCACCGTTAGCGTCTTTTACAATACTCCAAACGGGAGCGTTTGTGCCGTTTGTTCCGTTCTTGATAGGATAAGATTCGCCATTGCTTAATTTGATGACAATGCCATCTTCTGTTTTGTCAACGCCGGTAATGACCGATCCAGCGTCAATCTTAGCTTGAAGGTCACTTACCAGCTTTTCTACTGCTGATACGCGGTTGTCCAAGCTTTCGATGTCGTCATCATAGTCCTTACAAGACGTGAACGTTCCTGCAGTGCCCACCATTAAGGCGCTGAACAGGATCACACTTAGAAACTTTTTGTTCATAATTGAAAACTTTAAATTTATAAATTTAAAAAAATAAAAAGTGAATAATCTCTCATTTTAAATCCCTTTCGCATACTTGTTTTGTTGTCAAGTATTCCGTTACTTCGCAGGTAATGAAATCCTGTTAATTTCGTTAATAATCAGGGAATAAGGAGAAAATAGACCGGTTTTGTTTGGAATAGTAAAAATCAGTCCGTTGGGATATTGGAAAGATAATATATAGTCTTAATCTCCAACATCATAGAAAAGCTGCAATAGAAATTATGAAGTGAAAAAGTCTCTAATTTTCAATATAAGATTCTATCTCTCAGTTTATTGCTTACGTTGGGAAACTTTTTGTAAAGCCAATATCAATCCGCTCCTCAAAACTTTGTTTGAAGACTATAAAAAAGAAACAACAAGTTTGCTCTACTTCCTCAAAAGAAGTAATCTCTTTTATACTGGATATCCTTCGTTTTTTACAAAAGAAATTACCTTCTGATTGGCTTCGTCAATCTTTCTGTTGCTGAAAGGCTTCAGATAGGTTTCCGTCACCGTGATGGAGGAGTGCCCCATGGCTTCCGATATGATTCCGGGGTGTATCTCGCAATGGTAGGCCATTGTGGCCCAGGTGTGTCTGGCTGCATAACTACTGAGTGCCGACTGCATTCCTAGGCACTGCCTGAGCACTGCCAGACGTTGGTTGAATGCCCTGAGCGCCGCCTGGTATTTCCGGTATGCCGCTTCCGTGCCTTCCTCACTTTGTAATATGGGGAATAAATAAGGAGAGTCCTTGTCCTTGTTCGCTATCATTCTCACCATTTGCATAGCTTCCGGCGTCAATGACACGGTCAGTGCCCGTCCCGTCTTCCTGCGTCTATAAGACAAGGTGTTTCCTTGTAAATCCCTCTTATGCAAATAGGCCAGGTCCACAAAAGGAATCCCTCTTAGCATAAACATCAGTACAAAGAAAATTTTTGTTTTCTGTCGGGTGTTGGGAGATTGGCCGTCCTGCAGGCTCATCTCTGTCTCCCGTACCAAGCAGCCTATGTCGGAAGCTTCGAGCGCCTTTTTCCTATCTGTCCGTGTACCGGTATACACATGCTCAAACAGCCTGGGTACATATCGCACCATCTTTCTGTCCACTGCCCGGTTGTAAACCGAACGTATCGCTTTGATATAAGTGGACACCGTATTCCAACTACAATTCCTCTGTCTGAGGAAGTTTTCGAATCTCTTCAGTACGGTCGGGCTCAGCTTGCGCATGGGCATCGGTTGCCATTTGGTGAATACCGAGAATGCATTCACCGCTGACTGGTAGATGTGTGCCGTTCCCCACCTGCCGCCTTCCCGGAGTTCCCCGATGACTGAGGAGAACATCTCTTGTAAGGTAATTTCATTTCTGCTCATTTCCAAATTATTTATAAAAAGGTTTATCCTGCAATTATAAATAAATTGAGAGCAAGTGCAAAGGCATCATTCTGAAATCTGCGAAACGGGAATGATGCCGTATCCGACAGCTTATTTGTTGGCTAACGTCTGTTTAGTGGCTGATATACGTATCCTGGAAGAACCGCTTGTTATCATTCAGGCTGCAAGTGGCATCCACTCCGGCTTGTTGCAGGCGTTCGGCAATCTCATTCAGTTTCTTCCTCGAAACCCTTCCGATATAGAACAGACGGTAGCGGTAATCGTTGTCCAGCAATTCCATGACGTGCGTGAAATTCTGTTCGCGGGCAAAGTCGAAGTTTACTTTTCTTAGGTTCTGGTACGGATAGCGGATAGTCCTGCCTACGCTGTGTATGATGAGGCCGTTATTGTCCAACGTCAGGTAGCAGAAGCGGGTCATCAGCATGCTGATGAAAAAAAGACTTAATGCAAACGAAATGATAGCCGGGATGAAGCCCCTGCCACTGATGGAATAATATCCCAATATAAGGAATATCAGGAATAAGACAAAGAACCAGAACATATAGAGTGACGGACGCTGGTATGTTTCTGTGGGAACCTCTGCGACTGTCCGTTCCCTCGGTGCGTAGTTGTCGAAGGGGATTTCTTGGGAGACCAGGTAGCGGATGACCGAGGAAGGGTGACGGAAAGGAGGCAGATAGATTACTTTTTCTTTTCCTTCCTTTAGATGTAAAGTCAGTATGCCCGGACCATATTTGTCTTTCGCAGCCAAGTTGCTTTTGCGGGGAACCTGGTGGTAACGCTTCATGAAACTGAAACTCTTGATTTGGTGCAGTCCGATGTGCTGGCTTTGCAGCAGTTGTTCGGCTCTTTTCTGTTCTTTACTGGTCACTTCCATAGTTCTTATTTTTTAAGTTCGGGATAACTGATGCGGGTATGGTATATAGTCTTCAGCTTCTCCTTGAATACGTTCTTCACGGTGGCAATATCCTTGAAGGTGATGGGGCATTCCTTGAAATAGCCTTCTGCCACTTGCGAATCGATAATCTTGTCTACCAGGTTGCTGATGCTCTCTTCCGTATATTCGGGCAGACTGCGTGAAGCGGCTTCCACCGAATCGGCCATCATCAGGATAGCCTGCTCTTTGGTGAACGGGTTGGGACCGGGGTAGGTGAATGCCTCCTCGTTAGGGTCTTCACCGGGGTGCTCGTTTTTCCAGGAGATATAGAAATACTTCGTTTTCCCACGGCCATGGTGAGTGGTGATGAAATCCTTGATTACTTTGGGGAGATTGTTCTTCTCGGCCAGCTTCAGCCCGTCCGTCACATGGCTGATGACGACTTGGGCACTTTGCTCATAGCCCAGATTCTTGTGCGGATTGACTCCACCCGACTGGTTCTCGGTGAAGAACACCGGATTCTCCATCTTGCCGATGTCATGATACAGCGCTCCGGTACGTACCAGCTGGCTTTTGGCTCCGATACGGTTGGCCGCTTCCGCCGCAAGGTTGGCAACCTGCATGGAATGCTGGAAGGTGCCGGGAACTGTCTCGGACATGCGGCGCAGCAGGCTGTTGTTGATGTTGGACAATTCGACCAGGGTGACATTGGAGGTAAAGCCAAACGTCTTTTCCACCAGGAAGAGCAGGGGATAGGTGAACAGCAGCAACACTCCGTTAATGACGAAATAAGTGTACATGCTTCCGTTGATTTTTGTCAAGTCGTTTTCTGTAATCAGCTCGAAAGCAAAGTAGACGGCAGCGTAGGTCAATATGACGAGGAAGGCTGTCCGGAACAGTTGCGACCGTTGTGAAAGTTCCCTCAGACTGAAGATGGCAACCAGTCCCGCCGAGAGTTGCAGAAGAATGAATTCATGCGGATAGCGCAGGCAGATGGAGCATATCAGTATGGTGGTGACTTGTGCGATGAAGGCCGTGCGTGAGTCGAGGAACACCCGGATGATGACCGGCAGCATGGCATACGGGATGATATAGACATTGAATATGTTGTTGGCAACCATGATGGCCGTCACCACGCAATAGAACATGATGAGGGCGAAGAGCAGGGAGAGGCTGCCCTTGCGCTTGTAGTAATCTTTACGGAACAAGTCGAGGTAGAGCATGAAACACAGCATGAAGATACTGACAAACAATACCTGCCCCGCCAGCATCAACCGTTTTTGCCCGATGGACTCACTGCGTTTGATGGATTCTTTCCGTAGACTCTCAAGGATGTTGTATGTCTCCTGGCTGACAATCTCGCCGCGGTCGATGATTTTCTGTCCGCTCAGTACGATGCCGTTGGCCCATGAATAGTTGTCGAGCATCTCCTTCTTAGCGGTTTCGGTCCGCTGCTCGTCATAGGTCAGATTAGGGAACAGATATTCGTTCAGCGAGCATTGCCGTAGAATGTCCGGGCGGTAGTGGGCGGTATCGGCCGTGAGTATATAGTTATAGGCATCCTTCACCGAATATACCTTGTTGATGTCCTGCTGGTTGGCCAGTTTGTCGTTAATGACCATGATGGCGGTTGTGCTGTCCTTATGCAGTTGGTTCAGCTCTTCGGTAGAAACGATGCCGGCGCGATATACTTCAGAGAGTTTCCTTTCCAGAAAGCGGACGTAGTCGGTGGAGGGAAGCAGGCCGCGCAGGTGGGTCTGATAGTCTGCCTTCAACTTGGCGAGCACACTTTTCTCAATGCTTTTGTCCAGCTGGAAATACGGCTGGAAGGCGGCGAGGATACTGTCTTGCTCGCGTTTCACCACTTCATCGGCCTTATAGATGGGGAAGTCGAAGGTGGCCATGAGCTGTCCGTACTTCCAGGGCTTGTCAATGTCGAACTGGTAGTTGAATTTACCGTCACGTGGCAGAAAATAGACAATAATCCCCACAGTGCCGATGAATATCAGTGCTCTGTATAGCAAATCTCTGAGCGAGAACTCTTTTTTTGTATTGAAATAACTCATATCGGCTGAAATTTTTGCGAAAAGTACAAAAAAAAACATTAGTGTGGAAAAAAAGGTTTAATTTTGCCGTCTAAAATATTCATAAGTAAGGTAGATTATGACAGAAAGAAAGGTCAGAGTCCGTTTTGCCCCGAGTCCTACGGGGGCGTTGCACATCGGCGGTGTGCGTACAGCTTTATACAATTATCTCTTTGCGCGTCAGCATGGAGGAGATTTTATATTTCGTATTGAAGATACTGATTCCAACCGGTTTGTACCGGGTGCGGAAGAATATATCCTGGAGTCTTTCAAATGGTTGGGCATCCCGTTTGACGAGGGCGTGAGTTTCGGTGGAGACCATGGCCCGTACCGTCAGTCGGAACGTCGGGAAATATACAAGAAGTATGTTCAGATTCTGCTGGAGGCCGGAAAAGCCTACATCGCTTTCGATACTCCTGAGGAGCTGGAAGCAAAGCGTGCGGAGATTGCGAATTTCCAGTACGATGCTTCTACCCGCATGCAGATGCGCAATTCACTGACCCTTCCTAAAGAAGAGGTAGACGCGCTGATTGCTGCCGGTAAGCAGTACGTGGTGCGTTTCAAGATAGAGCCGAACGAAGATGTGCATGTGAACGACCTGATTCGTGGGGAAGTAGTGATAAACTCTTCCATTCTTGATGACAAGGTTCTTTATAAATCGGCAGATGAACTTCCTACTTACCATCTGGCCAATATTGTGGACGACCATTTGATGGAAGTGTCCCATGTGATACGCGGTGAGGAATGGTTGCCTTCCGCGCCGTTGCATGTATTGCTCTACCGTGCCTTTGGGTGGGAGGATACCATGCCTGCCTTTGCGCATTTGCCCTTGTTGCTGAAGCCCGAGGGTAACGGCAAATTGAGTAAGCGTGACGGCGACCGTCTGGGCTTCCCGGTTTTCCCGTTGGAGTGGCATGACCCCAAGTCGGGAGATGTTTCTTCAGGCTACCGGGAATCTGGTTATCTGCCCGAAGCGGTCATTAATTTCCTGGCTCTGTTGGGCTGGAATCCGGGCAATGACCAGGAACTGATGTCTATGGATGAATTGGTGAAATTGTTTGATTTGAGCCATTGCAGCAAGTCGGGTGCCAAATTCGACTATAAGAAAGGTATCTGGTTCAACCATGAGTACATCATGATGAAACCGGATGCGGAGATAGCTTGTCTTTTCAGACCGGTGCTGGAGTCCAACGGCATAGACGCCTCCAACTATAGCGACGAGTTCCTTACGAAAGTGGTTTCACTGGTGAAGGGACGCGTCAACTTCGTAAAGGAACTGTGGGACCAGACCCGTTTTTTCTTCGTAGCCCCCACGGAATATGCGGCAAAGGATGTGAAGAAGCGTTGGTCGGAAGATACTCCCCGCATCATGACCGAATTGATGGATGTGTTGCGCGGCATCGGGGATTTCTCCTCCAAGCCTTCCGAAGATATTGTGATTGGTTGGATTACTGAGCGTGGCTATCACATGGGAAATGTGATGAATGCCTTCCGCTTGTCAGTGGTGGGCGAGTGTAAAGGCCCGCACATGTTCGACATTGCCGAGCTGATTGGCAAGGAAGAGACGTTGGCCCGTATACAGCGTGCTGTTGATGCTTTAAAGTGAATAAATCTTCTTCATCCTTAATCCATATAGTATGCTATATGACTTGGCAATAGCCATCTACGATATTCTGGTGCATCTGGCTGCTCCATTTAGCCGTAAGCCCCGAAAAATGATGAAGGGACACTGGGTGGTCTATGAACTTCTCCGGCAGCAGTTGGAGAAGGACGTGCGCTATATATGGTTCCATGCCGCTTCTTTGGGGGAGTTCGAGCAGGGACGGCCGTTGATTGAGAAAATTCGTGCCAAATATCCGGATTACGGTATTCTGCTGACTTTCTTCTCGCCGTCGGGCTATGAGGTCCGCAAGAATTATAGGGGGGCAGACGTTGTCTGTTACTTGCCTTTCGACAAGTCCCGCAATGTGAAGAAGTTCCTGGATATCGTGAATCCCTGCATGGCATTCTTCATCAAGTACGAGTTCTGGAAGAACTATCTGGACGAACTGCACAAGCGCCGTATTCCGGTGTACAGCATTTCTTCCATTTTCCGCCGCGGACAAGTATTCTTCAAGTGGTATGGCGGTACGTACAGACATGTGCTGCGCGACTTCGACCATTTGTTTGTGCAGAATGAACGCTCCAAACGCTATCTGGCGAAGATAGGTATCAGCCGTGTCACGGTGGTGGGGGATACCCGTTTTGACCGTGTGCTGCAGATTCGTGAGGAGGCCAAACATCTGCCTTTGGTGGAGCTTTTCAAGAACAACACGATGACTTTCGTGGCAGGAAGCTCCTGGCAGCCGGACGAGGATTTGTTTATTGAATACTTTAACCAGCATCCAGAGGTGAAGTTGGTTATCGCTCCGCACGTTATCGACGAAAACCATCTGGTAGAGATTATCCGTAAACTGAAACGCCCCTACGTGCGCTATACCCGTGCCGACGAGAAGAATGTCCGTAAGGCCGACTGCCTGATTATCGACTGCTTCGGGTTGCTCTCTTCCATCTACCGCTATGGCGAGATTGCCTATATCGGAGGTGGTTTCGGGGTGGGAATCCACAATACCCTTGAGGCTGCAGTTTATGGCATTCCGGTGATTTTCGGACCGAAGTATCAGAAATTCCAGGAGGCCATCCAGTTGCTGGAGGCAAAAGGCGCTTTCTCGGTGAAGGATTATGAGGAACTGAAAACTTTGCTCGACCGTATGCTGACAGATGAAGTCTTTTTGCGCGAATCAGGCATGAATGCAAGCAATTATGTGACCGGCAACGCCGGTGCAACGGATAAGATAATGAGTATGATAAACTTTTAGAAAAGTAAAGAGTGATAAAAGCGATAGGGCGGTAAAGGTGATGGAATGGCATCCCTTTATCGCCCTGCCTTTTTGGGGCGCCTTGTCTCCCTTTATTTGTACCAGTCGGAATACATCAGATAGTTGTGTGCAATCTTCTGGTTCAGCTCCTTGGCCTGCTCCGGATCTACTTTCTTGATGAACTTGGCGGGGACTCCTCCCCAGATGCTTCCCGGCTCGATGACCGTATTGCTCAATACCAGGGAACCAGCGGCGACAATAGCCCCTTCGCCCACTACTGCGTGGTCAAGGATGGTGGAACCCATCCCTACCAAAGCATAGTCCTTGATAGTGGCTCCGTGGATGGTCACGTTGTGCCCCACGGATACGTGGTCTCCTATCTCTATGGTCGATTTCTCGTACAAGGTGTGGAGCACGCTTCCATCCTGGATGTTTACTCCGTTCCCTATGCGGATTGAGTTTACGTCACCCCGCAGCACGGTGCTGAACCAGATGCTGCAATCCCGTCCCGTCTTGACGTCGCCAATGACAACCGCATTGTCCGCCAAAAAACAATTCTCCCCGATTTCGGGAGTGAATCCTCTTACTGATTTTATTAATGCCATTTTTTTAGTGATTAGTGGTTAGGTTACTGCATGCTTCCTTCAGCCATTCCCGTTCTCCTTCGTTCAGGCTTGGCGAAAGTGCCTCGTATACATGCTGGTGATAGTTGTCCAGCCATGCCGTTTCCTCTGCCGTCAGCATCTCTTTGATGATACCTTTCTTGCAGATGGGGCAGAGGGTAATGGTTTCGAACTTCAGGTAATTTCCGAACATGCCTTCACCGTCCTTCACGGTCAGCACCAGGTTTTCCGTGCGTATTCCATGGCTTCCGGCTTTATAAACGCCCGGTTCGTTGGAAGTGACCATTCCCGGCCGTAGGGTTACCGGATTCTCATTCATGCGGATGCTTTGCGGACCTTCGTGCACATTGAGGAAATGGCCTACGCCGTGCCCGGTACCATGCAGGAAGTTCATGTGGTATTGCCATATCGGCATGCGGGCCAGTACATCCAGTTGCGCTCCTCGCGTACCTTCCGGGAAGACAGCCATGGCGAGGTCGATATGTCCTTTCAGTATCAGGGTGTAGTCCGTCTTCTCTTCTTCGGTCAGTTTCCCCAGTGCGATGGTGCGGGTGATGTCGGTAGTGCCGTCCAGGTATTGCGCACCCGAGTCCAGCAGCAGGAATCCCTCGGGTTTCAGTGGCACGTCCGTTGCCGGAGTGGCTTCGTAGTGTACGATGGCTCCATGTTCCTTGTACCCGGCAATGGTGTCGAAGCTTTCTCCCATGTAGAGTGGCTGTGCGGCACGGAATTCGTGCAGTTTCTTGTCTACGCTGATTTCTGTCTCGTTGCCTGCGGGAACGGCCTCCTCCAGCCATTTCAGGAACTTCACCAGTGCCACTCCGTCGCGTTGCATGGCTGCGTGGATGCCGGCTATTTCCCGGTCATTGCGGACCGCTTTCAGCAAGGCTATCGGTGAGCGCTCGTCAAGTACCCGGCAGGAAGGGGGGAGGGCGGAATAAACGGCATAATTCGTCTTTCCCATGTCGAGCATGATGCTGCCGTCCGGTATTCTTGTCACAAAGGATTCGGTGTCCCCATAAGCATGGATGGTGACGCCGGCTTCTTCCAGATAGGCTGAAAGCTCTTCCGTTACTTTCTCGGGCTGGATGAAAAAGTGTGTTTCTTGTTCGTTGATTATCAGGTAGCTTACTACTACGGGGTTGCAATGCACATCGTTGCCGCGTATATTGAGTGTCCATGCTATCTCGTCCAATGCCGACACCAATAATACGTCCGCTTCACTCTTTTTCATCTCCCGGCGGATAGCAGCCAGTTTGTCCGGACAGCTTTTCCCGGCGTATTTCATCTCGTGGATAAAGGCGGGTGCTTCGGGCATGGGAGGGCGGTCTGTCCATATCTCATTCATCGGGTCGGCAATGCTCTTTACGGTGATGTCGTTTTTTGCCAGATCCTCTTGCAGGGCTATGGCTTGTGTGGTGGAAAATACCTTTCCGTCTATACCTACAACTGAATTTGCTGTAAGGTTCTCCCGCAGGAAATCGAGGATGCTGGGCGTTTCGGGTAGCATTTCCTTGTATAAGTCGATGCCGCTGCCTTCCAGCTGCTGCTCGGCTTGGAGAAAATAGCGGGAATCTGTCCACAGTCCCGCCTTGTCGCTGGTGATCACCGCCGTGCCTGCCGAACCGGTGAAGCCTGATATCCATTCTCTTGATTTCCAGTACGGTGCTACGTACTCGCTTAGGTGCGGGTCGGTACTGGGGATAATGAAAGCGTCTATGCCTTCTCTTTTTAACAATGCCCGTAGAGCATCTATACGTTGATTGATTGTCTGAGCCATATTTTTATAAATGTAATTAAGTAGGCGTGTAAATGAGTTTATAATCTCTCCATTCTCTGCTTTCAAAGTTACACATTCTCTTTTAAAAATGTGCTATGCTTCACGGATTTTAGCGGATTGGCTCAATAAAAACATCTTTCCCTTTGCTCATTCGTTTGATAATTAGGAATCATGGGTAATTTTTTTGCAGAAAGTTTTGTGAATAAAGAAAGTATGTGTAATTTTGCCGCTCAATTTAATCGTGAGATTTTTAAACCATTAACATTTAATTAAAAGAAAATGATTGTAGTACCTGTAAAAGAAGGCGAAAACATTGAAAAAGCGCTGAAGAAATTCAAAAGAAAGTTTGAAAAAACTGGCACAGTTAAGGAATTGAGACGCAGACAACAATTTGATAAACCGTCTGTGACTAAAAGACTTAAGAAAGAACGTGCTGTTTACGTTCAACAACTTCAGCAAGTAGAAGATTAATAATTCGTAAATTCCTTTGAATTATTGAATTCTTTTTCATACATTCGTTGCATGATTTTAGATATGTAGCGATATGTTGTTGACAGATTCTTTTCTTGACTATCTTCTGCACGAGCGGAACTATTCCAAAGGTACGGTTGAGTACTATCGGGCAGATATTCTTGAACTGCAGAGGTTTGGAGAAGAAATGTTGGGAGACTTGACTCCATTGGATGTAGATGCGGAACTTGTTCGTGAATGGATTGCTTCCTTGATGGACAAAGGACTTGCTTCTAATACGATAAACCGAAAGCTGAGTTCTGTCCGGACATACTATAAATTCCTTTTGAGGAGAGGCAAGGTCGCGGTAGATCCGTTGCGGAAAGTGACGGGGCCCAAGAAGAAAAAACCGCTTCCGGTATTTCTGAGAGAGGGTGAGATGAATAGGTTACTGGATGATATGGACTTTGGTGAAGGTTTTGAAGGGTGTCGCGACCATATGATTATTGAAATGTTTTATGCTACCGGCATGCGACTTTCAGAATTGATAGGGTTGGATGATAAGGATGTCGATTTTTCGGCTTCTCTCGTTAAAGTGACGGGAAAACGGAATAAACAACGTCTTATACCTTTCGATGAGGAGCTGGGACGCTCGATGCGAGAATATGTCAATGTGCGGAATGAAGCTGTCCCGGTTCGCTCGGATGCTTTTTTTGTCCGGAAGAATGGAAAGAGGCTTTACCGCGGTATCGTAGCATGCCTTGTGAAACGAAACCTTTCGAAGGTAGTGACTGTAAAAAAAAGAAGTCCCCACGTGCTGAGGCACACCTTTGCAACGGCTATGCTGAACAATGGTGCTGATTTAGGCTCGATAAAAGAACTCCTCGGACACGAGAGTCTGGCGACAACGGAAGTTTATACGCATACTACTTTTGAAGAGCTTAAAAAAGTGTATAATCAGGCTCATCCCCGAGCCTAAAGTAAAAAGGAGGTAAGTATGGAAGTAAGAATTCAATCGATTCACTTTGATGCGTCAGAGCAATTGCAGTCTTTCGTTCAAAAGAAAGTTGCTAAGTTGGAGAAATTTTACGACGATATAAAGAAAGTAGAGGTGTCATTAAAGGTAGTAAAACCAGAAACAGCCGAAAATAAAGAAGCCGGAGTGAAAGTATTGGTTCCCAATGGCGAGTTTTATGCAAACAAGGTTTGTGATACGTTTGAAGAAGCAGTGGATTTATGCCTGGAAGCTTTGGAAAAACAGCTGGTTAAGTACAAGGAAAAGCAACGGAGCAAATAATTTTCCGCTAAAATTTTGCGGGTAAAAAATAAATGCCTAAATTTGCAGCCGTTTCGCTCACACTATGAACGTTACGGTTGCATTTTTTAGCTTGCCTCTTTAGCTCAGTTGGCCAGAGCACGTGATTTGTAATCTCGGGGTCGTTGGTTCGAATCCGACAAGAGGCTCGCTCAAGGATGAGTGGAATGAGTCTTTCTTCACGAGGTGGAGATGATATGAGAACGGAAATCGTCCGGGTAAAGTTCACTCTGCGATGATTTAGTAAGGAAAAGAGTTCTTTTTGTAATGTAGGGGCAAATACCAGAGTGGCCAAATGGGGCAGACTGTAAATCTGCTGGCTTACGCCTTCGGTGGTTCGAATCCATCTTTGCCCACAACTCTTATTCTCCTTGCTGTTATAGCTCAGCGGTAGAGCACTTCCTTGGTAAGGAAGAGGTCCCGGGTTCAAGTCCCGGTAACAGCTCACAAAGATGTAAAAGCTGATTATTAATCAAATAAATAACAAGTAAAGCTATGGCTAAAGAGAAATTCGAACGTACCAAACCGCACGTAAACATTGGTACAATTGGTCACGTTGACCACGGTAAAACCACGTTGACAGCTGCTATCACTACAGTGTTGGCAAAGAAAGGTCTTTCTGAATTGCGTTCTTTCGATTCTATCGATAACGCTCCTGAAGAAAAGGAAAGAGGTATCACTATCAACACTTCTCACGTAGAGTATGAAACAGCTAACCGTCACTACGCTCACGTAGACTGCCCGGGTCACGCCGACTACGTAAAGAACATGGTAACTGGTGCTGCTCAGATGGACGGTGCTATCATCGTAGTTGCTGCTACTGATGGTCCGATGCCTCAGACTCGTGAGCATATCTTGCTGGCTCGTCAGGTAAACGTACCGAGACTGGTTGTATTCATGAACAAGTGTGACATGGTAGACGACGCTGAAATGTTGGAACTCGTTGAAATGGAAATGCGTGAACTGCTTTCAGCCTACGAATTCGACGGCGACAACACTCCGTTCATTCAGGGTTCTGCTCTTGGTGCGTTGAATGGCGTTGAAAAGTGGGAAGAGAAGGTTATGGAGCTGATGGATGCTTGCGACACTTGGATTCCTCTGCCTCCGCGTGATATTGACAAACCGTTCTTGATGCCGGTTGAAGACGTATTCTCAATCACTGGTCGTGGTACTGTAGCTACTGGTCGTATCGAAGCTGGTGTTATCCATGTAGGTGACGAAGTTGAAATCCTCGGTTTGGGTGAAGACAAGAAGTCTGTTGTAACTGGTGTTGAAATGTTCCGCAAGTTGCTGGATCAAGGTGAAGCTGGTGACAACGTAGGTCTGTTGCTCCGTGGTATCGACAAGAACGAAATCAAACGTGGTATGGTTCTTTGTAAGCCCGGTCAGATTAAACCTCACTCTAAGTTCAAAGCTTCTATCTACGTTTTGAAGAAAGAAGAAGGTGGTCGTCACACTCCGTTCCACAACAAATACCGTCCTCAGTTCTATCTGCGTACTATGGACTGTACAGGTGAAATCACTCTTCCGGAAGGAACTGAAATGGTAATGCCTGGTGATAACGTAGAAATCACTGTAGAACTGATCTACCCGGTAGCATTGAACGTAGGTTTGCGTTTCGCTATCCGTGAAGGTGGTCGTACAGTAGGTTCTGGTCAGATTACTGAAATTCTTGACTAATAACCAATATAATCTTAATCAGTTCCCGGTATACATCGGGAACTGATTATGTACAAACGGGAGTAGCTCAGTTGGTAGAGCACCGGTCTCCAAAACCGGGTGTCGGGAGTTCGAGCCTCTCCTCCCGTGCTAATATTTTTGAAATGAAGAAGATTGTAGCTTATTTTAAAGAAACTTACGACGAACTTGTTCATAAAGTGTCGTGGCCTACGTATTCTGAACTTACTAACAGTGCAGTAGTTGTTTTATATGCTTCCCTACTAATTGCAGTGGTAGTATTTGCGATGGACTTCTGTTTCCAGCATCTGATGGAATTTGTTTATCCACATTAAAAGTAAGGAGAAATGTCTGAGATTGAAAAGAAATGGTACGTTTTGCGTGCTATTAGCGGAAAAGAAGCTAAGGTAAAGGAATACCTTGAAGCTGATATTAAAAACAGCGACCTTGGTGATTACGTATCTCAGGTATTGATTCCTACCGAAAAGGTATATCAGGTTCGCAATGGTAAGAAAATTGTGAAAGAGAGAAGTTATCTCCCTGGTTACGTTTTGGTGGAGGCTGCTCTGGTGGGTGAGGTTGCTCATCATCTGAGAAATACTCCTAATGTGATAGGGTTCTTGGGTGGTTCGGAAAAACCCGTACCTCTGAGACAGTCGGAAGTGAATCGTATACTTGGTACGGTCGACGAATTGCAGGAATCAGGTGAAGACTTGAGTATCCCGTATGTAGTCGGCGAGACTGTAAAGGTGAATTACGGTCCGTTCAGTGGATTCAGTGGAATCATTGAAGAAGTGAACACCGAGAAGAAGAAACTGAAGGTCATGGTCAAGATATTCGGACGGAAGACTCCGCTCGAATTGGGCTTTATGCAAGTTGAAAAAGAATAGTGCAGGTGTTACGCTGTAGTATTCTTCATTAATGTTTATATATATAAATCAATTAGAAAATGGCTAAAGAAGTTGCTGGACTAATCAAATTACAGATTAAAGGAGGCGCGGCAAATCCATCACCCCCAGTAGGACCTGCATTGGGTTCCAAGGGTATCAATATCATGGAGTTTTGCAAGCAATTCAACGCCAGAACCCAAGACAAAGCAGGAAAGATTCTTCCTGTGATTATCACTTACTACGCAGACAAGTCTTTCGATTTTGTAATCAAGACTCCTCCCGTGGCTATCCAGTTGTTGGAAGTGACGAAGCAAAAGAGTGGTTCTGCTGAGCCTAACCGTAAGAAAGTTGCCGAGATTACTTGGGAACAGGTTCGTACGATTGCTCAGGACAAAATGGTTGACTTGAACTGTTTCACTGTAGAAGCTGCCATGAAAATGGTTGCCGGTACAGCTAGAAGTATGGGTATCGCTGTAAAAGGGGAGTTCCCGGTTAATAATTAATAAACTTCAATTAGAATGGGTAAACTGACAAAAAATCAAAAGTTGGCTGCAGAAAAAATTGAAGCAGGGAAAGCATACTCTCTCAAGGAAGCTGCTCAGTTGGTAAAGGAAATCACTTATACCAAGTTTGACGCTTCTCTGGATATCGACGTACGTTTGGGCGTTGACCCGCGTAAGGCCAACCAGATGGTGAGAGGTGTTGTATCACTTCCTCACGGTACTGGTAAGGTTGTACGCGTTTTGGTGCTTTGTACACCAGATGCTGAAGCTGCTGCAAAAGAAGCCGGAGCTGACTATGTTGGTCTTGACGAATATATTGAAAAGATCAAAGGTGGATGGACTGATATTGATGTGATTATCACTATGCCGTCCATCATGGGTAAGATTGGTGCACTCGGTCGTGTGCTCGGTCCTCGTGGATTGATGCCTAACCCCAAGAGTGGCACTGTAACTATGGATGTTGCTAAAGCTGTAAGAGAAGTAAAACAAGGCAAAATCGACTTTAAGGTTGACAAGAGCGGTATTGTTCATACTTCTATCGGTAAAGTTTCATTTAGCGCTGAGCAAATTCGCGACAATGCGAAAGAATTCATCTCTACTTTGAATAAATTGAAACCGACTGCAGCCAAGGGTACATATATTAAGAGTATTTATCTTTCTAGCACGATGAGTGCGGGCATCAAGATTGACCCGAAAACAGTAGAAGAAATCTAATAAAACGGAGTAATAATGAGAAAGGAAGATAAAAGTACGATTATTGAGCAGATTGCTGCTACAGTGAAGGAATACGGTCACTTCTATTTGGTGGATACCACTGCCATGAATGCTGCTACAACCAGCATGTTGAGAAGAGAATGTTTCAAGGCTGACATCAAATTGATGGTAGTTAAGAATACATTGCTTCACAAGGCATTGGAGAGCCTGGAAGAAGACTTTTCTCCGCTTTATGGTTCTCTGAAAGGTACAACTGCCGTAATGTTCAGCAACGTTGCTAACGCTCCGGCCAAGTTGATTAAAGATAAGGCTAAGAACGGTATTCCCGGACTGAAGGCTGCATATGCAGAAGAAAGCTTCTATGTTGGTGCTGACCAGTTGGATGCTCTCGTAAGTATCAAGAGTAAGAATGAAGTTATTGCCGATATCGTTGCATTGCTGCAGTCACCGGCCAAGAATGTTATTTCTGCTCTGCAATCAGGTGGTAACACCCTCCACGGAGTTCTCAAGACTCTTGGTGAACGTCCCGAAGCGTAAATTTCGGAAAAAGAATTATATCAATTTATTTAGTATTTAAACAATTAAAAATCATACAAAAATGGCAGATTTGAAAGCTTTTGCAGAACAATTAGTTAACTTGACAGTAAAAGAAGTTAATGAACTTGCAACAATCCTGAAAGAAGAATATGGTATTGAACCTGCTGCTGCAGCTGTAGCTGTTGCTGCTGGTCCTGCAGCCGGTGGTGCTGCTGCCGCAGAAGAAAAGACTTCTTTCGACGTAGTATTGAAGAGCGCTGGCTCAGCTAAACTTCAGGTAGTTAAAGCCGTTAAGGAAGCTTGCGGTCTTGGCTTGAAGGAAGCTAAGGACATGGTAGACGGTGCTCCTAGCGTAGTAAAAGAAGGTTTGGCTAAGGACGAAGCAGAATCATTGAAGAAAACATTGGAAGAAGCTGGAGCTGAAGTTGAACTTAAATAACATTAGCCTGTAAATCAGGTAATTCGGTTAGGAACCCTTCGTGAAAAGGGTTCTTAACCTTTTTGTGTATATATTTAAAATTAAGTTCTACAAATCCATTAACAGATGTCTTCAAATACTGTAAATCAAAGAGTTAATTTTGCTTCGACTAAGAATCCGCTTGAATATCCGGATTTTCTGGAAGTACAATTGAAGTCATTCAAAGACTTTCTACAACTGGACACCCCACCCGAGAAACGTAAGAACGAGGGACTGTATAAAGTATTTGCTGAAAACTTCCCCATTGCCGATACAAGAAATAATTTTGTTCTTGAGTTTTTGGACTACTATATTGATCCGCCGCGCTATACCATTGATGAATGTATAGAGCGAGGGCTTACATATAGCGTGCCTTTGAAGGCAAAATTGAAATTATATTGTACCGACCCCGACCACGAAGATTTTGACACGGTCATTCAGGACGTGTTCCTCGGTCCTATTCCTTACATGACGGATAAGGCAACATTCGTCATCAACGGTGCGGAACGTGTGGTTGTATCCCAGCTTCACCGTTCACCGGGCGTATTCTTCGGACAGAGCGTACATGCCAACGGTACCAAGTTGTACTCAGCCCGTATCATCCCGTTCAAGGGTTCGTGGATTGAGTTTGCCACCGACATCAACAACGTCATGTATGCGTACATTGACCGTAAGAAGAAATTGCCGGTTACCACTTTGCTGAGAGCCATCGGATTTGAGAATGACAAGGACATTCTCGAGATTTTTAATTTGGCGGAAGACGTGAAGGTGAACAAGACGAACCTCAAGAAGATGGTGGGACGTAAGTTGGCCGCACGTGTGTTGAAAACATGGATTGAGGATTTTGTAGACGAAGATACCGGTGAAGTTGTTTCCATCGAGCGTAACGAAGTCGTTATTGACCGTGAAACTGTAATCGAGCCGGAACATGTTGACATTATATTAGAGTCGGGCGTTCAGAATATCCTCGTACACAAGGAAGAACCGAACCAGTCTGACTATTCTATCATATATAATACTCTGCAGAAGGATCCGAGTAACTCGGAAAAAGAAGCTGTACTCTACATCTACCGCCAGTTGCGTAATGCAGACCCTGCCGATGATGCCAGTGCACGCGAGGTTATCAATAACCTGTTCTTCTCAGAGAAGAGATATGACCTGGGTGATGTAGGCCGTTATCGTATCAACAGAAAGTTGAACTTGACGACCGATATGGACGTGCGTGTCCTTACCAAGGAAGATATTATCGAAATTATCAAATATCTCATCGAGTTGATTAACTCGAAAGCGGATGTGGACGATATCGACCACTTGAGCAACCGTCGTGTGCGTACAGTGGGCGAACAGTTGTCCAATCAGTTTGCCATCGGTCTGGCACGTATGTCGCGTACTATCCGCGAGCGTATGAACGTCCGTGACAATGAAGTCTTTACTCCGATTGACCTGATTAACGCCAAGACAATCTCTTCCGTTATCAATTCATTCTTTGGAACGAATGCTTTGTCACAGTTCATGGACCAGACCAACCCGCTGGCCGAGATTACTCACAAACGCCGTATGTCTGCCCTGGGTCCCGGCGGTCTGTCACGCGAGCGTGCAGGCTTCGAGGTTCGTGACGTACACTATACTCACTACGGACGTCTTTGTCCTATCGAGACTCCTGAAGGTCCGAACATCGGTTTGATTTCTTCACTCTGTGTGTTCGCGAAAATCAACGAGCTTGGCTTCATTGAAACTCCGTACCGCAAGGTGGCAGAGGGTAAGGTTGATCTTTCTGACGAAGGTTTGGTTTACCTCACCGCAGAAGAAGAGGAAGCCAAGATTATTGCTCAGGGTAATGCTCCTTTGAACGATGACGGTACTTTTGTACGTGATAAAGTAAAATCCCGTCAGGATGCCGACTATCCGGTGGTTCCTCCTTCCGAGGTGGAATTGATGGACGTATCTCCCCAGCAGATTGCTTCTATTGCGGCTTCTTTGATTCCGTTCTTGGAGCATGATGACGCCAACCGTGCATTGATGGGATCAAACATGATGCGCCAGGCTGTTCCTTTATTGAAGAGCGAAGCTCCGATTGTAGGTACCGGTATCGAACGCCAGCTGGCACGCGATTCTCGTACGCAGATTACTGCCGAGGGTGACGGTGTGGTTGAATTCGTGGATGCAACGACTATCCGTATTCTGTACGACCGTACGGAGGAGGAAGAGTTCGTAAGCTTCGAGCCTGCATTGAAAGAATATAATATCCCGAAGTGGCGCCGTACCAACCAGAATATGACGATTGACCTCCGTCCGATTTGCGAGAAGGGTCAGCGCGTGACTGCAGGTCAAATCCTGACGGAAGGTTATTCAACCGAAGACGGAGAACTTGCACTGGGTAAGAACCTGCTGGTTGCTTACATGCCGTGGAAGGGCTATAACTATGAGGATGCTATCGTACTGAATGAACGTGTGGTTCGTGAGGACCTTTTGACCTCTGTACACGTAGAAGAATATTCTTTGGAAGTTCGCGAAACGAAGCGTGGTATGGAAGAGTTGACCTCTGACATTCCTAACGTAAGTGAGGAAGCGACTAAAGACCTTGACGAAAACGGTATTGTTCGTGTGGGTGCCCGCATCGAACCGGGTGATATCCTTATCGGTAAGATTACTCCGAAGGGTGAATCGGATCCTTCTCCGGAAGAGAAACTGCTCCGTGCCATCTTCGGTGACAAGGCCGGTGATGTGAAGGATGCTTCTTTGAAAGCCTCTCCTTCTTTGAAGGGTGTTGTTATCGGTAAGCGTCTGTTCTCCCGTGTT
Source organism: Bacteroides uniformis (assembly GCF_025147485.1). Classification (NCBI taxonomy): domain Bacteria; kingdom Pseudomonadati; phylum Bacteroidota; class Bacteroidia; order Bacteroidales; family Bacteroidaceae; genus Bacteroides; species Bacteroides uniformis. The sequence goes on from NZ_CP102263.1 coordinate 1,673,956, forward strand.
GTCAAGACCCGCAGCTCCAAGCTGGCCGACAAGGCTCTGTTACCGAAGATTGACGATGAGTTCGACGCTAAGATTGGTGACCTCAAGAAAGTGTTGATAAACAAGCTGTTGAAGCTTACAGAAAATTATACATCGGAAGGTGTGAAGGATTACATGGGTGCCGACATTATTTCCAAAGGCGCCAGATTCTCTGCTTCCGACTTCAGCGATTTGGACTTCACCGCTGTTCAGTTGAGCAACTGGACGAAGGATGAACATACCAACGGACTGATTCGTGCATTGGTGATGAACTTCATCAAGAAGTACAAGGAACTCGATGCCGAGCTGAAACGCAAGAAGTTCGCCATCACTATCGGTGACGAGTTGCCCGCAGGTATCATTCAGATGGCCAAGGTATACATTGCCAAGAAACGTAAGATTGGTGTCGGTGACAAGATGGCCGGTCGTCACGGTAACAAGGGTATTGTTTCCCGTGTGGTACGCCAGGAAGACATGCCGTTCCTTGCTGACGGTACTCCGGTAGACATCGTGCTGAATCCGTTGGGTGTGCCTTCACGTATGAACATCGGTCAGATATTCGAGGCCGTTCTCGGGCGTGCCGGAAAAAACCTGGGCGTGAAGTTTGCCACTCCTATCTTTGACGGTGCATCTTTGGACGATTTGAACGAATGGACCGATAAGGCCGGCTTGCCTCGCTACGGCAAGACAACGCTGTATGATGGTGGTACCGGTGAAGCATTCGAGCAGCAGGCTACGGTAGGTGTGACTTACATGCTGAAGCTCGGTCACATGGTTGAAGACAAGATGCACGCACGTTCCATCGGTCCGTACTCACTCATTACGCAACAGCCGTTGGGTGGTAAGGCACAGTTCGGTGGTCAGCGTTTTGGAGAAATGGAAGTTTGGGCACTCGAAGCGTTCGGTGCCGCACACATTCTGCAGGAAATCCTGACTATCAAGTCTGATGACGTTGTAGGACGTTCCAAGGCTTATGAAGCAATCGTGAAGGGTGAACCGATGCCTGCTCCGGGTATCCCCGAGTCACTGAACGTATTGCTGCACGAGTTGAGAGGTTTGGGCTTGAGCATCAACTTAGAATAATGGATAATTGATAATTGAGAGTGGATAATGCAAGTTACCATTCTCAATTATCGGTTTTCAGTTTTTCAATTTCAATTTTCCATTGTCAATTATCAATTAAATAAATTTATGGCTTTTAGAAAAGATAACAAGATAAAGAGTAATTTCTCGAAAATCTCTATCGGTTTGGCTTCTCCTGAGGAAATCCTTGAGAATTCGAGTGGTGAAGTTTTAAAGCCTGAAACCATCAACTATCGTACGTATAAGCCCGAACGCGACGGATTGTTCTGCGAGCGCATCTTTGGTCCTATCAAGGATTACGAGTGCCATTGCGGTAAGTACAAGCGTATCCGTTACAAAGGCATCGTCTGCGACCGTTGTGGTGTGGAAGTGACTGAAAAGAAAGTGCGCCGTGAGCGTATGGGACACATCCAGCTCGTTGTGCCCGTGGCTCACATCTGGTACTTCCGTTCACTTCCCAACAAAATCGGTTACTTGTTGGGCTTGCCCACCAAGAAGCTGGATGCCATTATCTATTACGAGCGTTATGTTGTCATTCAGCCGGGTGTACTGTCCGATGAAGTGGCACAGTATGACTTGCTTGAAGAAGGAGAATACCTGGACTTGCTGGAAAAGTTGCCGAAAGACAACCAGTTCCTCGAAGATTCAGATCCCAATAAGTTCATTGCCAAGATGGGCGCGGAAGCTATCTACGATTTGCTGTCACGCCTCGACCTTGACTCTTTGTCTTACGAACTGCGTAACCGTGCCGGAAGCGATGCTTCACAGCAACGCAAGACCGAAGCTCTGAAACGTCTTCAGGTAGTTGAGTCGTTCCGTGCATCACGCGGACGCAACAAGCCCGAGTGGATGATTGTACGCATTGTACCGGTTATTCCACCCGAACTTCGTCCGTTGGTCCCATTGGATGGCGGCCGTTTCGCAACTTCTGACTTGAATGACCTTTACCGTCGTGTCATCATCCGTAACAACCGTCTGAAGAGATTGATTGAAATCAAAGCTCCTGAAGTGATTTTGCGTAATGAAAAACGTATGTTGCAGGAAGCTGTCGACTCTCTGTTTGATAACTCCCGTAAATCGAGTGCAGTGAAGACCGACGCTAACCGTCCGTTGAAGTCACTTTCCGACAGTTTGAAGGGTAAGCAAGGACGTTTCCGTCAGAACTTGTTGGGTAAGCGTGTCGACTATTCCGCACGTTCTGTAATCGTTGTAGGTCCGGAGCTGAAGATGGGCGAATGCGGTATCCCTAAACTGATGGCAGCCGAGCTTTACAAGCCGTTCATCATTCGTAAGCTCATTGAGCGTGGTATCGTGAAGACGGTAAAGAGCGCCAAGAAGATTGTAGACCGCAAGGAACCCGTTATCTGGGACATTTTGGAACACGTGATGAAGGGGCATCCGGTGCTGTTGAACCGTGCCCCGACACTTCACCGTCTGGGTATCCAGGCATTCCAGCCTAAAATGATTGAAGGTAAGGCAATCCAGCTGCACCCGTTGGCATGTACGGCGTTCAATGCCGACTTCGACGGTGACCAGATGGCCGTGCACTTGCCGTTGAGCAACGAAGCGATTCTGGAAGCACAGATGCTAATGCTCCAGTCACACAATATATTGAACCCTGCCAACGGTGCTCCTATCACTGTGCCTGCTCAGGATATGGTACTTGGTCTGTACTATATTACGAAGCTGCGCAAGGGTGCCAAGGGTGAAGGCCTGACATTCTACGGTCCTGAGGAAGCGCTGATTGCCTACAATGAAGGTAAGTGCGACATCCATGCTCCGGTAAGCGTAATAGTGAAAGACGTTGACGAGAATGGTAACATTGTGGACAAGATGATGCACGATACCTCCGTGGGCCGTGTCATTGTCAACGAAATTGTTCCGGCAGAAGCAGGATATATCAATACGATTATCTCCAAGAAGTCACTCCGAGACATCATCAGTCACGTAATCAAGGTGTGTGGTGTTGCCAAGGCAGCCGACTTCCTCGACGGAATCAAGAACCTCGGTTATTACATGGCCTTCAAGGGTGGTTTGTCGTTCAACTTGGGCGATATCATTATCCCGGAAGAGAAGGAAGCATTAGTACAGAAAGGTTATGATGAAGTAGAGCAGGTAATCAATAACTATAACATGGGTTTCATCACGAACAACGAGCGTTACAACCAGGTAATCGATATCTGGACGCACGTGAACTCTGAGTTGTCCAACATCCTGATGAAAACCATTTCAAGCGACGACCAGGGTTTCAACTCTGTATACATGATGCTGGATTCCGGTGCCCGTGGTTCTAAGGAACAGATTCGTCAGCTCTCCGGTATGCGTGGTTTGATGGCGAAGCCCCAGAAAGCAGGTGCCGAAGGCGGTCAGATTATCGAAAACCCGATTCTTTCTAACTTTAAGGAAGGTCTGTCCGTGTTGGAGTACTTTATCTCTACCCACGGTGCCCGTAAGGGTCTTGCCGATACCGCTTTGAAGACGGCCGATGCCGGATACCTGACCCGTCGTCTGGTTGACGTATCGCATGATGTGATTATTAATGAAGAAGACTGCGGCACGCTCCGCGGATTGGTTTGTACGGCACTGAAGAACAATGATGAAACCATTGCCACTCTGTATGAACGTATCCTGGGTCGTGTATCCGTACATGATATTGTTCATCCTACAACTGGCGAACTGATTGTGGCCGGCGGTGAGGAAATTACCGAGGACATTGCACAACGCATTGAAGACTCTCCAATCGAGAGCGTTGAAATCCGTTCTGTATTGACCTGCGAATCCAAGAAAGGTGTTTGTGCCAAGTGTTACGGACGTAACCTGGCTTCCAGCCGTATGGTTCAGAAGGGCGAGGCAGTCGGCGTAATCGCTGCACAGTCTATCGGTGAGCCGGGTACACAGTTGACACTGCGTACATTCCATGCCGGTGGTACGGCAGCCAATATTGCTGCCAACGCAAGCATCGTGGCCAAGAATCCTGCCCGTCTGGAATTCGAAGAACTCCGTACGGTAGACGTTATCGACGAAGCAGGCGAACCGGCAAAGGTAGTGGTAGGCCGTTTGGCCGAAGTGCGTTTCGTGGATGTCAACACAGGTATTGTGCTTTCCACTCATAATGTACCCTACGGTTCTACGCTCTATGCAGCCGATGGTGAAATGGTAGAGAAAGGCAAGATGATTGCCCGTTGGGACCCGTTCAACGCGGTTATCATTACCGAAGCTACCGGTAAGATTGAATTTGAAGGCGTTATTGAAAACGTGACTTATAAGGTAGAGTCTGATGAATCTACCGGTTTGCGCGAAATCATCATCATTGAGTCTAAGGATAAGACGAAGGTGCCTACCGCACACATCATGACAGAAGACGGCGAACTGATCCGTACATACAACTTGCCAGTAGGTGGCCACGTAGTGGTTGAAGACGGTCAGAAGGTAAAGGCCGGTGAAGTTATCGTGAAGATTCCGCGTGCCGTAGGTAAAGCGGGTGATATCACGGGTGGTCTTCCCCGTGTCACTGAGTTGTTCGAGGCACGTAACCCGTCTAATCCCGCTGTGGTTTCAGAAATCGACGGTGAGGTTACCATGGGTAAGGTGAAACGCGGTAATCGCGAAATCATCGTTACTTCCAAGACCGGTGAAGTGAAGAAGTACCTCGTACCGTTGTCCAAGCAGATTCTGGTTCAGGAGAACGACTATGTACGTGCCGGTACTCCGTTGTCTGACGGTGCTATCACACCTGCGGACATCCTGGCTATCAAAGGTCCTACGGCCGTGCAGGAATATATTGTGAACGAGGTTCAGGACGTTTACCGTCTGCAGGGTGTGAAGATTAATGATAAGCACTTTGAAATCATCGTTCGTCAGATGATGCGCAAGGTGGAAATCGACGAGCCAGGTGATACCCGCTTCCTGGAACAGCAAGTTGTTGACAAGATGGAATTCATGGAAGAGAACGACCGTATCTGGGGAAAGAAGGTGGTAGTGGATGCTGGAGATTCCCAGAGTCTGCAGGCTGGCCAGATTGTGACGGCCCGCAAGCTGCGTGACGAGAACTCCATGTTGAAACGCCGCGACTTGAAACCCGTGGAAGTGCGCGACGCTGTACCTGCGACTTCTACTCAGATTCTTCAAGGTATCACCCGTGCTGCATTGCAGACTTCAAGCTTCATGTCGGCTGCTTCCTTCCAGGAAACGACGAAGGTACTGAACGAGGCTGCCATCAACGGAAAGGTGGACCGTCTGGAAGGTATGAAGGAGAACGTAATTTGCGGTCACCTGATTCCTGCCGGTACCGGACAACGCGAGTTCGAGAAGATTATCGTTGGCTCCAAAGAAGAGTACGACCGTATGCTTGCCAACAAGAAGACGGTACTTGATTATGCTGTAGACGAGAAAGTAGAGGGATAGCCTTACAACGTCAATATAATTCTATTAAATAGAGAGGGAATATCCTATAAGAAGGAGTATTCCCTCTCTGTTTTATCTTTGCCTCTTCCTTCTGTACTGCAATGCTTCTGTATGTTTGTTACAGTGCTACTGCAAAACGGTTGCAGTGGCTTGCTCCTTTTTCAGAACGGATTATTATGTGTCTTTTTGAACTTAAATGTATATCATCCGAAAAAAAAGAGTACTTTTGGTCTATCTTTTAAGAACATTTTAAAAACAATTGTGCAACATGGAAAATCAAGAAAACAACAACGGTCAACTCCAGATAGAATTGAAGGAAGAAGTGGCGCAAGGTACATATGCCAATTTGGCTATTATAACTCATTCCAGTTCGGAATTTATTCTCGACTTTATCCGCGTGATGCCTGGAATGCCAAAGGCTGGCGTGCAATCGCGCATAGTTTTGGCACCCGAACATGCCAAGCGTTTGCTGCGTGCACTCGAAGAGAATATTGGGAAATATGAACGCGCTTTCGGACTGATTCGCATGCCGGACGAACAAACATTTCCGCCTCTTCCCAACATCAAGGGTGAAGCGTAAAATCAAAAAAAAACTTGTAGTGCATTGATTATTCAAAACTTATTAGTATCTTTGCAGCCCAAAAGTGTATAGTTTTGAATTAATATAAACAATAATATATAACTAAAAACAATTAAAATGCCTACAATTCAGCAATTAGTAAGAAAAGGACGCGAAGTGCTGGTGGAGAAATCAAAGTCTCCAGCCTTGGACTCTTGTCCTCAAAGACGTGGCGTTTGCGTGAGAGTGTATACAACCACTCCGAAGAAGCCGAATTCAGCTATGCGTAAAGTAGCTCGTGTACGTTTGACCAATGGTAAAGAGGTGAACTCTTATATTCCGGGAGAAGGTCACAACTTGCAGGAACACTCTATCGTGTTGGTACGTGGTGGTCGTGTAAAAGACCTTCCGGGTGTGCGTTATCACATCGTACGTGGTACTTTGGATACTGCAGGTGTTGCAGGTCGTACACAAAGACGTTCCAAATACGGCGCAAAACGTCCGAAACCGGGTCAAGCAGCTCCTGCTAAGAAGAAATAATCTGGTGGCCTGATTCCCAAAATAGGAAAATTTAAAGTAATAACTTACGTTTTAGTTTGTTGGAAATGCTAAAGGTTGAGTAAATTCTCCGGAGGGAGAGTTGAAGAAGACAGAAGTAAACAACCAAGAACGAAAAACATTATTCTTTCAGACAAATGAGAAAAGCAAAACCAAAAAAACGCGTTATCCTTCCGGATCCCGTGTTCAATGATGTAAAAGTTTCCAAGTTCGTGAATCACTTGATGTACGATGGAAAGAAGAACACTTCTTATGAAATCTTCTATGCTGCGTTGGAAACAGTGAAGAACAAAATGCAGAACGAAGAGAAATCCGCTCTTGAAATCTGGAAAAAAGCTCTGGATAATGTGACTCCTCAAGTGGAAGTTAAGTCTCGCCGTGTGGGTGGTGCTACTTTCCAGGTTCCTACAGAAATCCGTGCTGACCGTAAGGAATCAATTTCCATGAAGAACTTGATTATCTTTGCACGTAAGCGTGGCGGTAAATCAATGGCTGATAAGCTGGCTGCCGAAATCATGGATGCTTTCAATGAACAGGGCGGTGCTTACAAACGTAAAGAAGATATGCATAGAATGGCAGAAGCTAACCGTGCATTTGCTCATTTCAGATTCTAATACTATAAGAGACTAACCAATTAGAAGATTAAAAAACTTAAAGTAAGGGAATTAGAAAATGGCAAAGCATGATTTACATTTGACACGTAATATCGGTATCATGGCCCACATCGATGCCGGAAAGACAACGACTTCTGAACGTATTTTGTTTTACACGGGTTTGACCCACAAAATCGGTGAGGTACACGATGGTGCCGCTACAATGGACTGGATGGAGCAAGAACAAGAACGTGGTATCACTATCACTTCTGCTGCTACTACCACTCGTTGGAAATATGCCGGTAATACTTATAAAATCAATTTGATTGATACTCCGGGACACGTGGACTTTACTGCTGAGGTAGAACGCTCTTTACGTGTGTTGGACGGTGCTGTCGCTGCTTATTGTGCAGTTGGTGGCGTTGAACCGCAATCTGAAACAGTTTGGCGTCAAGCAGACAAGTACAATGTGCCACGTATCGGTTATGTTAATAAAATGGACCGTTCCGGTGCAGACTTCTTCGAAGTAGTTCGCCAAATGAAGGACGTTTTGGGTGCTAATCCATGTCCTATCGTTATCCCTATTGGCGCTGAAGAAACTTTCAAGGGGTTGGTTGACCTTATTAAAATGAAAGCTATCTATTGGCATGATGAGACAATGGGGGCTGACTATACGGTGGAGGAAATTCCTGCCAATTTAGTAGACGAAGCCAATGAATGGAGAGATAAGATGCTCGAAAAAGTAGCTGAGTTTGACGATGCCTTGATGGAGAAATATTTCGATGATCCTTCTACTATTACAGAAGAAGAGGTTTTGAGAGCTCTTCGTAACGCAACAGTACAGATGGCTGTTGTTCCGATGCTGTGTGGATCTTCATTCAAGAACAAAGGTGTACAGACTTTGCTTGACTATGTTTGTGCATTCTTGCCTTCTCCGTTGGATACTCCGAATATCATAGGAACTAATCCTGATACTGGTTTGGAGGAAGATCGTAAGCCGGATGATGATGAAAAAACATCTGCTTTGGCATTTAAGATTGCTACTGACCCGTATGTCGGTCGTCTGACTTTCTTCCGTGTTTATTCAGGAAAAATTGAAGCGGGTTCTTATATTTATAATTCCCGTTCAAGGAAGAAGGAGCGTGTGTCCCGTTTGTTCCAGATGCATTCTAACAAGCAGAATCCGGTAGAAGTTATCGGTGCTGGTGATATTGGTGCTGGCGTAGGTTTCAAGGATATACATACTGGTGATACATTGTGTGACGAAACTGCACCGATTGTATTGGAATCTATGGACTTTCCGGAACCGGTTATCGGTATCGCAGTTGAGCCTAAGACTCAGAAGGATATGGATAAACTGTCAAATGGTCTGGCTAAGCTGGCTGAAGAAGACCCGACGTTCACAGTTAAGACTGACGAACAGACTGGTCAGACAGTTATCTCTGGTATGGGCGAGCTTCACTTGGATATTATTATCGACCGTCTGAAACGTGAGTTCAAGGTTGAATGTAACCAGGGTAAGCCTCAGGTTAACTATAAGGAAGCTATCACTAAGACAGTCAACTTGCGTGAAGTTTACAAGAAGCAGTCCGGTGGTCGTGGTAAGTTCGCTGATATTATCGTGAACATCGGCCCGGTTGATGAAGACTTCAAGGAAGGCGGATTGCAATTCGTCGACGAAGTGAAGGGTGGTAACATTCCTAAGGAATTTATCCCGTCTGTACAGAAGGGCTTCACTACTGCCATGAAGAATGGTGTGTTGGCAGGTTATCCGTTGGATTCACTGAAAGTAACCTTGATTGACGGTTCTTTCCACCCGGTTGACTCTGACCAGTTGTCATTCGAAATCTGTGCTATCCAGGCATATAAGAATGCTTGTGCTAAGGCAGGTCCGGTGCTGATGGAGCCTATCATGAAGCTGGAAGTTGTTACTCCGGAAGAGAACATGGGTGACGTTATCGGTGACTTGAACAAGCGTCGTGGCCAGGTGGAAGGTATGGAATCCAGCCGTTCCGGTGCACGTATCGTGAAGGCAATGGTTCCGCTGGCAGAAATGTTCGGTTACGTAACAGCATTGCGTACCATCACTTCTGGTCGTGCAACCTCTTCAATGGTATACTCTCACCACGCCCAGGTTTCCAACTCTATTGCCAAGGCAGTATTGGAGGAAGTAAAAGGTCGTACTGACTTAATCTAAAAAAAACTTGAAGTCCCGTAGGCTAGCGAATGACTCTTAGCCTGCGGAACTTCATCTTATATAACTATTTAATAATTAAAGACAGTAATGAGTCAAAAAATTAGAATCAAACTGAAATCTTACGACCACAACTTGGTTGACAAGTCAGCTGAGAAGATTGTAAGAACGGTGAAGACAACGGGCGCCATCGTTAGCGGTCCGATTCCTCTTCCTACGCACAAGCGTATCTTTACCGTGAACCGTTCGACTTTCGTTAACAAGAAGTCGCGTGAACAATTCGAACTCTCTTCTTACAAGAGACTGATTGACATCTATAGCTCAACAGCTAAGACAGTAGATGCTCTGATGAAGTTGGAGTTGCCGAGTGGTGTGGAAGTAGAAATCAAAGTGTAAGTATTAAAAATTAAGTGAAATGCCAGGATTATTAGGAAAAAAAATCGGAATGACATCCGTTTTCAGTGCCGAGGGTAAGAATGTACCATGCACTGTTATCGAAGCAGGTCCTTGTGTTGTTACTCAAGTGAAAACTGTAGAAAAGGACGGTTATGAAGCTGTTCAGCTGGGCTTCCAGGACAAGAAGGAGAAGCACACTACAAAGCCTTTGATGGGGCACTTTAAGAAAGCTGGAGTAACTCCCAAGAAACACTTGGCTGAGTTCAAAGAATTTGAAACAGAGTTGAATCTGGGTGACACTGTTACCGTAGAACTGTTCAATGACGCAACTTTTGTTGACGTTGTAGGTACTTCTAAGGGTAAAGGTTTCCAGGGTGTAGTAAAACGCCATGGTTTTGGTGGTGTAGGCCAGACTACTCACGGTCAGCACAACCGCGCTCGTAAGCCGGGTTCTATCGGTGCTTGTTCTTACCCTGCAAAAGTATTCAAAGGAATGCGCATGGGCGGACAGCTTGGTGGCGACAGAGTAACTGTTCAAAACCTGCAGGTATTAAAGGTAATCGCGGAGCACAATCTTCTTTTGATTAAGGGATCTGTTCCTGGTTGCAAAGGTTCAATCGTAATAATTGAGAAATAATGGAAGTTAACGTATATAACATTAAAGGTGAAGACACTGGGAGAAAGATTACGTTAAACGAGTCTATCTTCGGAATTGAGCCCAACGACCACGCTATCTACTTGGATGTTAAACAGTTTATGGCTAACCAGCGTCAGGGTACACACAAGTCAAAGGAAAGAAGCGAAATCAGTGGTTCTACTCGTAAAATCGGTCGCCAGAAAGGTGGTGGTGGTGCACGTCGTGGTGACATGAACTCACCGGTACTTGTTGGTGGTGGACGCGTATTCGGTCCGAAACCGAGAGATTACTACTTCAAATTAAACAAAAAAGTAAAGGCTCTGGCTCGTAAGTCAGCTTTGTCATACAAGGCTCAGAACAACGCAGTTGTAGTAGTAGAAGACTTCTCTTTTGAAGCTCCGAAGACTAAAGATTTTGTTGCAATGACAAAAAATCTTAAAGTTTCTGACAAAAAGCTGCTTGTGATTTTACCAGAAGCAAATAAAAACGTATATTTGTCGGCTCGTAATGTGAAGGGTGCTAATGTGCAGACTATCTCAGGGTTAAATACTTACAGAGTATTGGACGCTGGGGTCGTTGTGTTTGCTGAAAGTGCACTTTCTGCTATCGACAATATCTTAATGTAAAAAGGAGGCTTAAATAATGGGAATTATTATTAAACCGTTAGTGACAGAGAAGATGACTGCAATTACTGATAAGACGAATAATCGTTTCGGCTTTATCGTGCGTCCTGAAGCTAATAAACTGGAAATTAAGAAGGAAGTTGAAGCCCTTTACAACGTTACAGTAGTTGATGTGAATACAATGAAGTATGCCGGCAAAAACAAGAGCCGTTATACTCGTGCCGGTATCATCAACGGACGTACGAATGCGTTCAAGAAGGCTATCGTTACGTTGAAAGAAGGAGATACTATTGATTTTTATAGCAATATTTAATAAAAATGGCAGTACGTAAATTTAAGCCCACAACACCGGGGCAAAGACATAAAATTATTGGTACTTACGAAGAGATTACTGCACGGGTACCAGAAAAGTCTCTTGTATTTGGTAAGAAATCTTCAGGTGGTCGTAACAACGAAGGTAAGATGACTATGCGCTACATCGGTGGCGGTAGTAAGAAGATTATTCGTATCGTAGATTTCAAGAGAAATAAAGACGGTGTGCCTGCAGTGGTTAAAACAATTGAATACGATCCGAATCGTTCGGCTCGTATCGCTTTGTTGTTTTATGCAGATGGAGAAAAAAGATATATTATTGCTCCCAATGGATTGCAAGTTGGTACGACTTTGATGTCAGGTGAGACTGCCGCTCCGGAAATCGGAAACGCACTTCCGCTTCAGAATATTCCGGTCGGTACTGTAATTCACAACATCGAATTACGTCCGGGACAAGGCGCTGCCTTGGTTCGCTCGGCTGGTAACTTCGCTCAGTTGACTTCTAGAGAAGGTAAGTACTGCGTTATCAAGTTGCCTTCAGGTGAGGTTCGTCAGATCCTCAGTACTTGTAAGGCTACTATTGGTAGTGTAGGTAACTCAGATCATGGATTGGAAAGTTCAGGTAAAGCTGGACGTTCTCGTTGGTTAGGACGTCGTCCGCGTAACCGTGGTGTTGTTATGAACCCGGTTGATCACCCGATGGGTGGTGGTGAAGGACGTGCTTCAGGAGGACACCCGAGATCTCGTAAGGGATTGTACGCTAAGGGTCTTAAGACAAGAGCTCCGAAGAAACAATCGTCTAAGTATATTATTGAGAGAAGAAAGAAGTAATCTGATTAATTGAGTAAATTATGAGTCGTTCATTAAAAAAAGGTCCGTATATTAACGTTAAGCTTGAGAAGAAAGTGCTTGCCATGAATGAATCGGGCAAGAAAGTGGTAGTTAAGACCTGGGCCAGAGCTTCAATGATTTCGCCTGATTTCGTAGGCCATACTGTTGCAGTTCACAACGGAAATAAATTTATTCCTGTTTATGTTACCGAAAATATGGTAGGACACAAGTTGGGCGAATTTGCTCCAACTCGTACTTTCAGAGGACACGCTGGTAACAAGAAAAAATAAAACAGGATTTATCTGAAATAATAAAGTAATAATATAATGGGAGCAAGAAAAAAAATATCGGCTGAAAAAAGAAAAGAAGCCCTTAAGACCATGTATTTTGCGAAATTGCAAAATGTTCCTACTTCCCCCCGTAAAATGCGTCTCGTGGCTGACATGATTCGCGGGATGGAGGTGAACAGAGCACTCGGCGTTTTGAAGTTCTCTTCAAAAGAGGCTGCCGCAAGAGTGGAAAAGTTGCTGCGCTCTGCAATTGCTAACTGGGAGCAGAAAAACGAACGTAAAGCTGAAAGTGGCGAGCTGTTCGTAACCAAGATTTTTGTTGATGGTGGTGCTACACTCAAAAGAATGAGACCGGCTCCGCAGGGTAGAGGTTACAGAATTCGTAAACGTTCAAACCACGTAACGTTGTTCGTTGGTTCTAAAAGTAATAACGAAGATCAAAATTAAGGTAAATGGGACAAAAAGTTAATCCAATAAGCAACCGTTTAGGAATTATCAGAGGATGGGATTCCAATTGGTATGGTGGAAAGAATTACGGCGATTCTCTGCTGGAAGATAGCAAGATTCGTAAATATTTGAACGCTCGTCTGGCAAAGGCTAGTGTGTCAAGAATTGTAATTGAACGTACACTGAAACTCGTGACTATTACCGTTTGTACTGCACGTCCGGGTATCATTATCGGCAAAGGTGGCCAAGAAGTTGACAAGTTGAAAGAGGAGTTGAAGAAGGTTACTGATAAGGATATTCAGATTAATATCTTCGAAGTTAAGAGACCAGAGTTGGATGCTGTTATCGTGGCTAACAACATTGCCCGTCAGGTTGAAGGCAAAATAGCCTACCGTCGTGCCATCAAGATGGCTATTGCCAATACAATGCGTATGGGTGCGGAAGGTATCAAGATTCAGATTTCAGGACGTTTGAATGGTGCAGAAATGGCCCGTTCTGAAATGTATAAGGAAGGAAGAACTCCGTTGCACACTTTCAGAGCAGATATCGACTATTGTCATGCAGAAGCATTGACTAAGGTTGGTCTTCTCGGCATTAAAGTTTGGATTTGTAGAGGTGAAGTTTATGGTAAGAAGGAGTTGGCTCCGAACTTTACGCAAAGCAAGGAAAGTGGTCGTGGAAGCAATAGCGGAAACAATGGCGGAAAGAACTTCAAAAGAAAGAAAAATAATCGCTAACGAATTTGATTTTTAGGAATTATGTTACAACCGAAAAAAACAAAATTCAGAAGACAACAAAAAGGCCGTCAAAAGGGTAATGCCCAAAGAGGAAACCAGTTGGCTTTCGGATCTTTTGGTATTAAGGCCTTGGAAACGAAATGGATTACAGGCCGTCAGATTGAAGCTGCGCGTATTGCAGTGACAAGATATATGCAACGTCAAGGACAGATTTGGATTCGTATTTTCCCCGACAAACCTATCACCAGAAAGCCTGCTGATGTGCGTATGGGTAAGGGTAAGGGTGCGCCGGAAGGATTCGTAGCGCCTGTTACACCGGGTAGAATTATTATCGAAGCCGAAGGAGTATCTTATGAAATCGCTAAAGAAGCTTTGCGCTTGGCTGCACAGAAGCTTCCTATCACAACTAAGTTTGTGGTTAGACGTGATTATGATATTCAAAATCAAAATGCGTAAGAAGTATGAAAACAGCAGAAATTAAAGAGATGCCTACCAGTGACTTGGTAGAAAGAGTTGAAGCAGAAGTAGCTAATTACAACCAAGTGATTTTAAATCATTCTATTTCTCCTTTGGATAATCCTGCTCAGATCAAACAATTACGCAGGACTATTGCGCGTATGAAGACTGAATTACGCCAAAGAGAACTTAACAATAAATGATGAGCTTGATGGAAGCAAGAAATTTAAGAAAAGAAAGAACTGGGGTTGTGCTGAGCAACAAGATGGATAAGACCATTACAGTAGCAGCTAAGTTTAAGGAGAAACACCCCATATATGGTAAGTTCGTTAGCAAGACGAAGAAGTACCATGCTCATGATGAAAAGAATGAGTGCAATATCGGCGATACTGTACACATCATGGAAACTCGTCCTTTGAGCAAGACTAAGAGATGGAGATTGGTAGAAATAATTGAAAGAGCTAAGTAATTATGATACAAGTAGAATCCAGACTTACAGTATGTGATAATAGTGGGGCAAAAGAGGCTCTCTGTATCCGCGTTTTGGGTGGTACAGGTCGTCGCTATGCTTCAGTAGGGGACGTGATTGTCGTTTCTGTTAAGAGCGTTATCCCTTCAAGTGATATTAAAAAAGGTGCAGTGTCTAAAGCTTTGATCGTACGTACTAAGAAAGAAATCCGTCGTGCTGATGGCTCTTACATACGTTTTGATGATAATGCTTGCGTGTTGTTGAACAATGCAGGTGAAATTAGAGGTAGTCGTATTTTCGGTCCGGTAGCTCGTGAACTTCGTGCTACTAACATGAAAGTTGTGTCACTCGCTCCTGAAGTACTTTAATATTGTAAAAGATTTGAGTAATGAGTAAATTACATATTAAAAAAGGCGATACAGTTTATGTAAACTCCGGTGAAGACAAGGGTAAGACTGGTCGTGTATTGAAGGTTCTTGTTGATAAAAACCGCGCAATCGTTGAAGGTATCAACATGGTGTCTAAGAGCACAAAACCGAATGCTAAGAACCCGCAAGGTGGTATTGTGAAGCAAGAAGCTTCTATCCACTTGTCAAACTTGAACCCCGTTGATCCAAAGACTGGCAAAGCAACGCGTGTTGGTAGAAAAGTAAGTGCTGAAGGCACTTTAGTGCGTTATTCTAAAAAATCAGGAGAGGAGATTAAGTAATGAGTAATACTGCTAGCCTTAAGAAAGAATATGCAGAGCGTATTGCGCCTGCATTGAAATCACAGTTCCAGTATTCTTCTTCTATGCAGATACCCGTACTTAAGAAGATTGTTATCAATCAGGGTCTGGGTATGGCTGTTGCCGACAAGAAGATTATTGAAGTGGCAATTAATGAAATGACTACTATCACTGGCCAGAAAGCCGTGGCAACCATTTCTCGTAAGGATATTGCAAACTTTAAGTTGCGTAAGAAAATGCCGATTGGCGTTATGGTAACTCTGCGTCGTGAGAGAATGTACGAATTCCTTGAAAAGTTGGTTCGTGTAGCTCTGCCTCGTATCCGCGACTTCAAGGGTATTGAAAGTAAGTTCGATGGTAAGGGTAACTATACCCTTGGTATTCAGGAACAAATCATTTTCCCTGAAATTAATATCGATAGTATTACTAGAATTCTCGGAATGAATATTACCTTTGTAACCTCTGCGCAAACAGATGAAGAAGGGTATGCCTTGTTGAAAGAATTCGGTTTACCGTTTAAAAACGCTAAAAAAGATTGATAATATGGCAAAGGAATCAATGAAAGCACGCGAAGTAAAGCGTGCTAAATTAGTAGCCAGATATGCCGAGAAAAGAGCTGCGTTGAAGCAAATCGTTAGAACCGGTGATCCTGCTGAAGCTTTTGAAGCTGCACAGAAATTGCAGGATTTGCCTAAAAATTCTAACCCGATTCGCATGCACAACCGTTGCAAGCTGACAGGTCGTCCCAAAGGATATATCCGTCAGTTTGGCATCTCCAGAATCCAGTTCCGTGAGATGGCTTCTAACGGTCTTATTCCCGGTGTAAAGAAAGCAAGCTGGTAATTATTGTTTTTAAATATTGTCAGGGTAGGCCTGATTAATTTAATTTATTTTTTATATGACTGATCCAATAGCAGATTATTTGACGAGGTTGCGGAACGCTATTCAAGCGAAGCACAGAGTTGTGGAAGTTCCGGCTTCTAATTTGAAAAAAGAAATCACTAAGATTCTTTTTGAAAAGGGCTACATTCTTAATTATAAGTTTGTAGAAGATGGTCCTCAAGGTACAATCAAAGTTGCCTTGAAGTATGATCCGGTAAACAAGGTTAACGCAATCAAGAAGCTGGAGAGAATCTCTTCTCCGGGTTTGCGTCAATATACCGGTTATAAAGACATGCCGCGTGTTATTAATGGTTTGGGTATTGCTATAATATCTACTTCCAAGGGTGTAATGACCAACAAAGAAGCCGCTGAACTGAAGATTGGTGGTGAAGTTTTGTGTTATGTATATTAATAGGAGGAATTAGCAATGTCAAGAATAGGAAAATTACCCATTAGTATTCCCGCTGGAGTAACAGTTACTCTGAAAGATGACGTGGTTACCGTTAAGGGACCCAAAGGCGAAATGAGCCAATATGTAAATCCTGCTATCAATGTTACCATCGAAGACGGTCATGTTGTTTTGGCTGAGAATGAAAATGCAATGCTGGATAACCCCAAGCAAAAGCATGCATTCCATGGATTATACCGTTCATTGGTGCACAACATGGTTGTTGGTGTATCAGAAGGATATAAGAAAGAATTGGAACTTGTCGGTGTAGGTTACCGTGCCTCTAACCAGGGAAATATCATTGAACTGGCTTTAGGTTATACTCACAGTATCTTTATACAGTTGCCTCCTGAAGTTAAAGTTGAGACTAAGTCTGAAAGAAACAAGAATCCTTTGATTATATTGGAATCTTGCGACAAGCAGTTACTTGGTCAAGTTTGCTCTAAAATACGTTCTTTCCGTAAGCCTGAACCGTATAAGGGTAAGGGTATTAAGTTTGTTGGCGAAGAAATTCGTAGAAAGTCTGGTAAATCAGCTGGTGCTAAATAATCATTTAAATTGATATTATTATGACAACAAAAATAGAAAGACGAATTAAGATCAAATATAGAGTACGCAACAAAATTTCAGGTACTACTGAATGCCCGCGTATGAGTGTATTTAGAAGTAACAAGCAAATCTATGTTCAGATTATCGATGACTTGTCCGGTAAGACATTGGCTGCCGCTTCTTCGTTGGGTATGACTGAAAAAATGCCTAAGAAGGAACAAGCTGCTAAAGTAGGTGAACTGATTGCGAAAAAAGCTCAGGAAGCAGGTATTACTACTGTTGTTTTCGACCGTAATGGTTACTTGTATCATGGGAGAGTAAAAGAGGTGGCTGATGCTGCCCGTAACGGTGGACTTAAATTTTAATCATTATGGCAGGACTTAATAATAGAGTTAAGATTACAAACGATATAGAGCTGAAAGACAGATTGGTTGCTATTAATCGTGTAACCAAAGTAACCAAAGGTGGTAGAACTTTTAGTTTCTCTGCTATTGTGGTAGTAGGAAACGAAGAAGGCATCATCGGTTGGGGCCTTGGTAAAGCTGGTGAAGTAACCGCTGCTATTGCCAAAGGTGTTGAATCTGCAAAGAAAAACCTGACAAGAGTGCCTGTACTGAAAGGTACAGTTCCTCACGAACAGTCTGCAAAGTTCGGTGGCGCTGAAGTATTTATTAAACCGGCTTCTCACGGTACTGGTGTTGTTGCTGGCGGTGCAATGCGTGCCGTATTGGAAAGTGTTGGTGTAACAGACGTTTTGGCTAAGTCAAAAGGTTCTTCCAACCCGCACAACTTGGTAAAGGCTACTATCTTGGCATTGAGTGAAATGCGCGATGCTCGTATGGTTGCCCAGAACAGAGGAGTTAGTATGGAAAAAGTATTTAGAGGATAAGGAGGAAGAATATGTCGACTATAAAGATTAAACAAGTTAAAAGTAGAATTGGTGCTCCTGCTGATCAGAAGAGAACTCTCGATGCACTGGGACTTCATAAGTTGAATCGTGTGGTTGAACACGAATGCACTCCTTCAATTCTTGGAATGGTGGATAAGGTTAAACACTTGGTTACCATTGTTAAGTAATTATTTGTTGAATATAAAACGAATTACAATATGAACTTAAGTAATTTAAAACCTGCAGAGGGATCTACTAAAACAAGAAAGAGAATTGGACGTGGTCCGGGTTCTGGCTTGGGAGGTACTTCTACTAGAGGTCATAAAGGAGCTAAATCAAGATCTGGATACTCTAAGAAAATCGGTTTTGAAGGTGGTCAGATGCCTCTTCAACGTCGTGTACCTAAGTTTGGCTTTAAAAATATCAATCGTGTAGAGTATAAGGCTATCAACTTGGATACAATTCAGAAATTGGCTGAAGCAAAGAACTTGCAGACTGTAGGTATCAGTGACTTCATTGCTGCTGGTTTCATTTCTGCAAGCCAGTTGGTAAAAGTATTAGGTAACGGAACTTTGACTGCTAAGTTGGATGTACAAGCACATGCATTTTCTAAGACTGCTGTTGCTGCCATCGAAGCTGCTGGTGGACAAGTAGTAAAACTCTAATTCAATGAGAAAAGCTATTGAAACATTAAAGAATATATGGAAAATTGAGGATCTGAGACAACGGATCCTCATTACCATATTGTTTGTGGCAATCTACCGTTTTGGTTCGTATGTCGTTTTGCCGGGTATCAATCCGTCAATGCTGACACAATTGCATCAACAGACAAGCGAAGGTCTTTTAGCCTTGTTAAATATGTTTTCCGGAGGAGCATTTTCCAATGCCTCTATTTTTGCATTGGGTATCATGCCGTACATCTCTGCCTCCATTGTGATTCAGTTGCTGGGTATTGCGGTTCCGTATTTCCAGAAATTGCAGCGCGAAGGTGAGAGTGGTAGAAGAAAAATGAATCAATATACTCGTTATCTGACGATTCTTATTCTTTTGGTTCAGGCTCCTTCTTATTTGCTCAATCTTAAGATGCAGGCTGGTCCTTCTTTAAATGCTTCATTAGATTGGACTCTGTTTATGTTTACTTCTACCATTATTTTAGCGGCTGGAAGTATGTTTATTTTGTGGCTTGGTGAGAGAATTACGGATAAGGGTATCGGTAATGGTATTTCGCTGATTATCATGATTGGTATCATCGCCCGTCTGCCACAGTCCTTATTCCAGGAATTGATTTCCCGTATGACGGACAAGACTGGTGGTCTGGTAATGTTCTTGATTGAGCTTGTTGTTCTGCTGGTTGTTATTGCATTCGCTATTCTTTTGGTGCAGGGAACTAGAAAGATTCCTGTACAATATGCGAAGAAGATCGTGGGTAACAAGCAATATGGCGGTGCTAGACAGTATATTCCTTTGAAGGTGAATGCTGCTAACGTGATGCCTATCATTTTTGCTCAGGCTATCATGTTTATTCCTATCACTCTTGTTGGGTTCTCAAATGTAAATGATGCAAGTGGTTTCGTACGTGCATTGACTGATCATACAAGCTTTTGGTATAATTTGATTTTTGCAGTGTTGATTATATTGTTTACGTATTTCTATACTGCAATTACTATTAACCCGACTCAGATGGCTGAAGATATGAAGAGAAACAATGGTTTTATTCCGGGTATCAAGCCAGGAAAGCAAACTGCTGAGTATATTGACGTGATTATGTCGCGTATTACTTTGCCTGGTTCTTTCTTCTTGGCCTTGGTTGCCATTATGCCTGCGTTTGCCGGTATATTCGGTGTGAAAGCTGAGTTTGCTCAATTCTTTGGCGGTACATCTTTGTTAATCCTTGTGGGTGTGGTGCTTGATACTCTCCAGCAGGTAGAAAGTCATTTGTTGATGAGACACTATGACGGTTTGCTGAAATCCGGACGTATTAAAGGCCGCAGTGGTAATGTAGCTGCATATTAATCTTTTTTGAAGAATGATATTTCTTAAAACAGAAGATGAAATAGAGCTGCTCCGCAAGAGTAATTTGCTTGTTGGAAAGACGTTGGCTGAGATAGCTAAGGTTATAAAGCCCGGAGTGACAACAAAAGAGCTGGATAGGGTGGCGGAAGAGTTCATCAGAGACAATGGTGCTGTTCCAACCTTTAAAGGTTTTCCTAATCAATATGGCGATCCGTTTCCAGCTTCTATTTGCACATCTGTAAATGACCAGGTGGTACATGGTATTCCGGGAGATGATGTGGTACTGAAAGATGGTGATATCGTGTCTGTTGATTGTGGTACTTACATGAATGGCTTTTGTGGCGACTCAGCCTATACGTTTTGTGTAGGTGAAGTTGACGAAGAAGTCCGCAAATTACTGAAGGTTACTAAAGAAGCATTGTACATAGGGATACAGAATGCCGTTCACGGCAAGCGGTTGGGTGATATCGGTTATGCGATACAGCAGCACTGCGAATCTAATTCTTATGGTGTGGTGCGTGAGTTTGTGGGTCACGGAATAGGCAAGGAAATGCATGAAGATCCTCAGGTTCCCAATTACGGAAAGCGTGGTTATGGGACAATGCTGAAGAAAGGCTTGTGCATTGCCATTGAACCGATGATAACTTTAGGTAACCGACAAATACTCATGGAGCGTGATGGCTGGACGGTGAGGACAAAAGACCGCAAGTGTGCAGCTCATTTTGAACATACGATAGCAGTCGGCACTGGTGAAGCTGATATATTGTCATCATTCGAGTTCATTGAAGAAGTATTAGGAGATAAAGCAATTTAAGAAATTAATATGGCAAAGCAATCTGCAATAGAACAAGATGGAGTTATAGTTGAAGCATTGTCTAATGCAATGTTTCGTGTTGAATTAGAAAACGGACATGAGATTACTGCACATATTTCCGGTAAGATGCGGATGCATTACATCAAAATCCTGCCAGGGGATAAAGTAAGAGTCGAAATGTCTCCTTACGATTTATCGAAAGGAAGAATTGTATTTAGATATAAATAAAATTAAGATATGAAAGTAAGAGCATCCTTAAAGAAACGTACGCCAGAGTGTAAGATCGTTAGACGTAATGGCCGTTTGTATGTTATTAACAAGAAAAATCCTAAGTATAAACAACGTCAAGGATAATATTATTATTTTTGCAAAAAAAATAATTTAGTATATGGCTATAAGAATAGTTGGTGTCGATTTGCCTCAAAACAAGAGAGGTGAAGTTGCGTTGACCTATGTATATGGTATAGGTCGTAGTAGTTCAGCAAAAATTTTGGATAAAGCAGGTGTTGACAGAGACCTGAAAGTAAAAGACTGGACGGATGATCAGGCTGCCAAGATTCGTGAGATCATTGGTGCAGAGTATAAGGTTGAAGGTGATCTTCGTTCTGAAGTTCAATTGAACATTAAGCGTTTAATGGATATCGGTTGCTATCGTGGTGTTCGTCATCGTATTGGTCTTCCAGTAAGAGGTCAGAGCACAAAGAACAATGCCCGTACTCGTAAGGGTAGAAAGAAAACCGTTGCTAATAAGAAAAAAGCTACTAAATAATAATTGTTGATATGGCAAAAAAAACAGTTGCAGCAAAAAAGAGAAATGTGAAGGTTGATGCTAATGGACAGTTGCATGTTCATTCATCTTTTAACAACATTATTGTTTCTCTGGCAAATAGCGAAGGTCAGATCATTTCTTGGTCTTCTGCCGGAAAGATGGGTTTTAGAGGTTCAAAGAAGAACACTCCCTACGCAGCACAGATGGCTGCTCAAGATTGTGCTAAGATAGCATACGATCTTGGCTTGAGAAAGGTAAAAGCATATGTGAAGGGCCCGGGTAACGGACGTGAGTCTGCTATTAGAACTATCCACGGTGCAGGTATCGAGGTTACTGAAATCATTGACGTAACTCCGCTTCCGCACAACGGTTGTCGTCCTCCGAAAAGACGTAGAGTTTAAAATTTACCTTTAATAGAAGTGAGACTTGATTTTGTTATTGGATTGTAAACTTTCTCTCTGCAATCGCGGCTGCAACAAACCCAAGTTCATGAATAAACAATTAAATATTTAAAAGAAATGGCTAGATATACTGGACCAAAATCAAGAATAGCCCGTAAATTCGGTGAAGGTATCTTTGGAGCAGATAAAGTATTGTCAAAGAAGAACTATCCTCCCGGACAGCACGGTAATTCCAGAAAGAGAAAGACTTCTGAATACGGTGTTCAACTTCGTGAGAAACAGAAAGCCAAATATACTTATGGCGTTTTGGAAAAACAATTCCGCAACTTGTTTGAGAAGGCTGAGACTGCTAAAGGTATTACTGGTGAAATCCTTCTCCAATTGTTGGAGGGTCGCCTTGACAATATCGTATTCCGTTTGGGTATTGCTCCTACTCGCGCAGCTGCTCGTCAGTTGGTGAGCCACAAGCACATTACTGTAGACGGTGAGGTTGTGAATATTCCTTCTTATGCAGTGAAACCGGGTCAGGTGATCGGTGTTCGTGAAAGATCCAAATCATTGGAAGTTATCGCTAATTCACTGGCTGGCTTTAACCATAGCAAATATCCTTGGTTGGAATGGGATGATAACTCTAAGGTAGGCAAATTGCTGCATGTACCTGAAAGAGCAGACATTCCTGAAAACATTAAAGAGCATTTGATCGTAGAATTGTATTCTAAATAATAATTAATTTCATGGCGATATTAGCATTTCAAAAACCTGATAAAGTATTAATGTTGGAAGCGGACTCTAGATTCGGAAAATTCGAATTTCGTCCGTTGGAGCCCGGTTTCGGTATTACCGTGGGTAATGCACTGCGCCGCATCCTGCTTTCTTCATTGGAAGGTTTTGCTATCACTACTATCAAGATAGACGGTGTTGAGCATGAATTTTCCAGTGTTCCGGGGGCAAAAGAGGATGTTACTAACATTATCTTGAATCTGAAACAAGTGAGATTCAAGCAAGTAGTTGAAGAATTCGAGAGTGAGAAAGTAAGTATTACAGTCGAGAATTCAAGTGAATTTAAAGCAGGTGACATAGGTAAGTATTTGACTGGATTTGAAGTGTTAAATCCTGAATTAGTTATTTGTCATTTAGATTCAAAGTCGACTATGCAGATAGATATTACGATCAACAAAGGTCGTGGTTATGTTCCTGCTGACGAAAACCGCGAATATTGCACCGATGTGAACGTAATTCCTATCGATTCTATTTATACTCCGATACGTAATGTGAAGTATCAGGTAGAGAACTTCCGTGTAGAGCAGAAGACCGACTACGAGAAACTGGTACTTGAGATTACTACCGACGGTTCCATTCATCCGAAAGAAGCCCTGAAAGAAGCTGCAAAGATTCTGATTTATCACTTCATGCTTTTCTCTGACGAGAAGATCACGCTGGAAACAAATGATGTTGACGGCAATGAAGAGTTTGATGAAGAAGTATTGCACATGCGTCAGTTGCTGAAGACCAAGCTCGTTGATATGGATCTCTCTGTACGTGCCCTCAACTGTCTGAAGGCTGCAGATGTAGAGACTCTTGGTGACTTGGTACAATTCAACAAGACGGATTTGCTGAAATTCAGAAACTTCGGAAAGAAATCGCTTACCGAGCTTGATGATTTGCTGGAAAGTCTGAATCTGTCGTTTGGAACTGATATTTCTAAATATAAATTAGATAAAGAATAAAAAATGAGACATAATAAGAAATTCAACCATTTGGGTCGTACTGCCTCTCATAGAAACGCTATGTTGGCTAATATGGCGTGTTCTTTGATTAAGCACAAAAGAATCACTACGACCGTTGCAAAGGCTAAAGCTTTGAAGAAGTTTGTTGAGCCTTTGATTACAAAGGCTAAAGACGATACGACTAATTCCCGTCGTGTTGTATTTAGCAATTTGCAAGACAAGTATGCTGTAACTGAATTGTTTAAAGAAATCTCTGTGAAGATTGCTGATCGTCCGGGTGGTTACACTCGTATTATCAAGACTGGTAACCGTTTGGGTGACAATGCTGAAATGTGCTTCATTGAACTCGTTGACTACAACGAAAACATGGCTAAGGAAAAGGTTGCCAAGAAGGCTACTCGTACCCGCCGTTCAAAGAAAGCTGCTGCTACTGAAGCTACTCCTGCTGCAGAAACTGCTGCACCAGTTGCAGAAGCTCCTGCTGCTGAGGAAGCTAAAGCTGAATAATTCAACTATTCTTTTTATATATAGAAGCCGTTCCAATTTGTTTGGAGCGGCTTTTTATTTCCTATAAATCATCCAAGAAACATTAAAAGATGTGTGCATTAAACAAATTCCTGAAAGAAACTGTTATATTTGCACATAGATATGGCTAAATTCTTAAGATTCATAGGATTCATGGTGCTTGCATTGGCTTTATGGCAGACTGTAAGCGATACATTTGCCAATAAAGCGGCGAGTGGTGGGAATGTTGTGAGTGAGAATACTATTGCCGTACATGAGCAGACTGATGCCTATATTGCGATGCCTCAATTGCCTTATCTGCCGGATGCAGAGCTGGCGGGCATGGGTGGACAATTACATTCGCTGACGTACTCCCGTATACAGCGCATTTCTACCACGGAATATATATTTTCTTTAAAGGACTGGATTGACAAACTGGCCCAGCGAGCGGCTGTTTTGTCTCTGCATCGTGAGAAACTCTATGATGCCACTGCCTATTATCGTTGCCAGCCGGTGTGCGAATATTACATTTTCACACTAAGGCGTATTCTCATTTAGTGTTTTATTGAATCTTCCTTTTTCCCTTGTGTATGGTCAGACTATGTGTTTTTGCAGGGAAATACTGTATTTTCTATTTCTAATAAATTCATTAAAACATATTATAATTATGGCAACTCAAACTATTGACGCAACTCTTTTTGCGTCTTCACATCCCGATATTGTAAAGCGTACCAGTGTTTCAGGACTTATCTTTTCAGTAGCTATGCTGCTGGTCGGTGTTTTTATTTTTGCATCCATTTTTGAGATGAGTGATAAATCTTCCACTCTCAGCATGGCTTTGATGGTGCTGGGTACGGCATTCGTCTTGCTTGGCGTGTTCCGTCTGTTTTGGAAATCGAAGGAAGTGGTCTATTTGCCGACGGGCAGTGTGACCAAGGAACGCAGTGTTTTCTTCGATTTGAAATATTTGGGCAAACTTACAGATATGATTGAGAATGAACAGCTGAATGGCGAGACTGAAATAAAAAGTAGCGGCAGTGGAAATGTGCGCATGGATGTCATGATTTCGCAGGACAATAAATTTGCGGCTGTACAGTTGTATCAGTTTGTGCCTTACACGTATACTCCGGTAACTTCCGTACGCTACTATACGGGTAGCGATGCGGTTGCAGTATCTACTTTCCTGGAGAAATGTAAAACAGCATAATCAGTCAAAGAGTTAGACTTGACTTTAACTGTGGTGGGGATTAGTCGGCAACGGCAATCCCCATTTTTTTCATCAGGAAGCAGGCGTTCATATTCTGGGCGATGCCTGGGCGCAAGCGGTAGGAGAAGGTCAGTTCATTGTCTGTAATGTCTGCTTCGAAGCGATAGTTGCGGATGTCATCGGGGAAGAGGTCGATGAGTGTTCCCAGCAGCAGGTCGTGGGTGGCAATGATGCCATTGGCCTGCAAAGTCATGAATTGCTTGATAAGGGAAAAGGAGCCTTTCTGCTTGTCCATGGAGTTGGTACCTTTCAGAATTTCGTCGAGGATGATGAAAAGCTCCTCACCAGCCTGCAGCTTGTCTATGATGAGTTTCAGACGTTTGAGTTCGGCAAAGAAGTAGGACTCGTTGTCGTTCAGTGAATCCGAGGTACGCAGGCTAGTGATGAGCCGGGCCGGGCATATTTCCATTTGGCGGGCACAGACGGGGGCGCCGATGCAGGCAAGGAGGTAATTGATGCCCACCGTACGCAGATAGGTGCTTTTCCCTGCCATGTTGGCGCCGGTGACGATGATGAAAAACGGTCGTTTCACCATGTCGATGTCATTGCGGACACAGCGGTCACGGTTCATCAGCGGATGGCCTAGGGCTTCGGCACGGAGACGGAAGGAGGAAGGGGCATTGATGGGTGCTTCCGTTTCAGAATTGCTTTCTTCTTCTTTATTTAGGTTTCCTTTTCCCTTTCTTTCCGCTTGAACTATCTTTGGGTAAATATAGTCCGGATGATTATAGGCAAATGTTGCCAGTGAGTTGAGCGCATCCATTTGTCCGATGGCATCGAGCCACCCGGGCAGTTCAGCGGCATATTGCTCTTTCCAGGCTTCAATGCGCATGATTTGACGCAGTTCCCAGAAGAAGAGGCCGTTCAGAATGACGTACATAAAGACATTGTTGCGTTGGTCGAGTTCATCCATGAGCTTGTTCAGCCTGCTGATGGAGTGGGAGGCTTTCCGTTTTTCTCCGCCAATCTGTTGTCTTATCTCTTTGAGCAGGGTGGCTTGTGCAGGCTGCTTTTCCATGAGGTGGAGCAGGGCGGCGTAGGTGGAGAGAATTTGCAGTTTTTTGCCATAGATGGCCTGCATCTTGGTGACTTTGCCAGTGAAGCCGAAGCCGGCGATGACGAAGCAGGTCCAGATGATGCCGTAGATACTTGCGGACAGAATTCCTGCCATGACGAGTGCGAGGCAGATGAGGTTGGCTCCCGTCACCAGTACCGGCAGGAGGCGCAGTAATTTCTGGCTCCGGAAGATGCTTGGACTTTCCGCCCATTGGCACAGTTCTGTTTCATCGGCGGCTTTTCCTTTGTACAGCAGGCCGAGGATACGGAAGCGCTGACGGAATTTCAGTTCCGGAGCCAGTTCACTGACGGCTTCTTGTCGGCGGATGATTTCTTCCTTTCTCTCGAGATGTTTCCCCAGCCAGTGGGCGAGGCGGTGTTTCCCGGGCTGTGTGCAGGTACGGTTGATGTACTGGAAAAGGGAATGCGGACCGAAAACATCCAAATCATAGGTGTAGAGATGGGTGGGGTCTATGTATGCTTCGCCGTCATCGAAAGAAGACGTATCGTAATCCAGAGCGGCGAGTTCCTGCTCGTTGATTTCCATCTTCTTTTCCAGATAGTCCTTGCGATGGAACAGCCGGTTGTGGTATTTCATTAAAAATAGGAACGGCAGTAGGGTGATGAGGGCAATGCAGGCCAGTATACCCCAGCTCTCGCTCCAGAAATAGATAATTCCTACTACTCCTGCCACAAACAGCAGCAGGCGCAGGCTGCCGATGCGGTAAATCTTCTGTTGTACTTTATTCAGTTCTTGTCTTGCCTCTTCTGCCGTGTTGCGGTAGACGGCGCTGATTTTATCTATCGTATTTATTTGCTCCATACATGTTAAGTTTAAGGCAAAGATATACATTTCCAATTGTTTTTTCCGCGATTTTTTGTCTACTTCCGATAAAAAATGTACCTTTCGCTCACTAAAACAAAGTTTCAGAAAAGAGGAGGTTGGGATATGAAGAAGAGTTGGTTGTCAGGCGTTCTGATGTTGCTGGCGGTTTTGCCGGCGGCGGCGCAACAGGTGATGTATTCCAATCTGAAAGAGTTGGTGGAGAACCGTGGCGATACGGTTACCACACTGAAGATTGAGAAGCGTACAAAGAACCAGATTTACCTCATGGGCGGTGCCGATTATCGTATTACGGTAGACGACAATCCCGGTCTTTGCCGTTATTTGAAGTCCCGTTGTTATGCTGTACGGGTAGATACCTCGCTTTATGTCAATTGCCGTAAGATGCGCTATAAGCGTTATCGCTTCGGGCAGTGGTATGCACCTGCCATGTGGCTCGGCGGCAAGGTTTACTTCTGTGCACAGCCTGTGGGACAAGCAGCCACCAGTACCATGACTCCCGATGATGCCACACGATTGGGCGGTGAAGTGGGAGACGCCATCAATGCTTCGGGACTGGTGCATGCCCGCGTCTATTACGAACTGAATCCCGAAACCGGAAAGTCCGAGTTCGTGGGGCGTGAGCGAATGATGCAACTGCTTGCCGGATACCCGACACTGCACGCCGAATTCGAGAAAGAAACAAGCGAGTCGGCAGAGGTCATCGGCAAGTATCTGCGTGCACTCCGTCCATTAATCACTAACCATTAATCATTAATAAGATGATATTATTGCAAGACGTGCCCGATGGGTACGAATACTGCTTTGCGGGTAACGGAAAGTGCCCCAAAGCCTCTTCCTGCCTGCGGGCGATAGCGGCACAACTGTTGTCCGAGAGTGAAGCCCCCCAGCCACAGTCCGTTCGTGCGGTGAATCCTTTTTATGTCAGCAGCTTGTCCGGGTCCTCCACTTGTGCCCGTTACCGCTCCAGCGAGCAGCTGCACTATGCCCGCGGTATGACGCATCTTTTCGACGAAGTACCCACCAAGCTGCTTTTCACCGTGCGCCATCGCGTGATGGGATGCTTCTCTTGCGAACGCTATTACTATCATTGCCGCAAGGGCGAGCGCCCTATCTCTCCCGAAGAACAGCAGCGGATAGCCCGGGTATTCAAAGCGGTAGGCATAGGCACCAAGCCTAAGTTCGACCACTACGAGTATGCGGTAGCTTGGTGACCGGCTGCAAAGTCACTGCACACCTTTTGCAGCGTCACTGCAAACCCGTTGCAGTCGCGCTGCAAAGCAGTTGCAGTATCACTGCAAATAGGTATGCAGTGATGCTGCAAACGGTATGCAGTGGCACTGCAAAATGCATGCACTCACTTTGCAGTGAGAAGTCGCTGTTGTTCACGTTGTTACAGTATGAATACAATGAGGCCTTATCTCCCTCTTTTCGGCCTGCTGTTTACAGATTGCAGAAGAAGGATACGAATACCGGTACACTCATATCAATTAATATTCCGTGGAATATAGCGATAGGAATCACGTCCTTTCCGGAATATTGGGTGATGGAGGGTAGAAGTACATCCATCGAATTGACCCCTGCCGCCGATATAGGTGCCAGTTTGCCGAAATATTTCCGGATGAGCGGTGCACCCAGCAAAGCCATCATTTCACGGAAGATATTGGCAAGCAGGGCGATGGTGCCCAGCTCCGTGGCGAGTTGCAGGCCTATGGAAGGTTCCTTGAATTGCGTAATCAGAATGGAGGAAAGCGAATAATAAGCAAATCCGCTACCCACCGCCATGCAGTCGAACACACTCCATTGGCTCAACAGCAGACTGGCGAAGGCGGAGAACAACAGCGTTCCCACAATGGTGGCCATCGGCACCAAAAGCATTTTGGGCCGCAGGCTCTTGACCAGCTCCTTCAGTTTCTTGTTGCTCCCGATGCCGATGCCCACCTGGAACATCAATGCATAGAGCACATACATGGATAAGTCGTGCAGGTCGAACTGAAAATCATTGGCTACTCCCATCAGGCAGCCGGCACAGAAAAATGCAACAACCGTCAAACTTCCCTTCATCTCTTCTCTCCTTTCTTGAAAAATAGGTGAAACACCATCAGTGAGGCCAGCATGCTGCCTGTAATGCTCAGTGAGGCCAGTACGGCGGCCTGCCACCCGAATCTTCCCAGATTGTCAACAATCAGACGGTTGGAGCCGATGGATACACCGAGTACAAAGAGCAGCAGTAAGATGGTGAGCGAGGCGCTTTTCTCCACTTTTTGCAACATTTGTACGTTACGCATCAGGTATCCGATACCGATTCCTATAAACATGATAGATATAATTGTAAACATAAGTTTTCTTCTTCTTTTTGGTGAATACATAGGTTAGTCCGGTTTTTCCGAATGGAAACCCCATACACGGCATTTCTCCCTCCTTTTCTCGGTAAGGGAAGTGCAAAATAGTAAAATGTAAATTGCAGGGTAGTTAAATGAATCCGCTGAACCAATGTACGTGCACTATGAAATGGCCGCATAAGGTCTTGTTGCCCCATGCAGCATTGCGCGTATTGTATGTTGTAGTTAAGGACTGGTTCATATCGTTTTTTGAATTTCGGCGCAAAGGTAATGCTAGCTTGAATAATTTCCAAATAAATATTCATAATTTGTTTTGTGAAAAGACTCTTCAATATATGGAAGCTCCCGTAAAAACATTATTTTTGCAGAAACATAGAGGAAATACAAGAGTTCCTTTGTTTAGAAATATAGTTTTAAAAAGAAAAGAGACATGAAAAGATTGAGAGATTTAACTGCTGTTCTTGGCATGGTTGCTTTGACTGCTTGCAACAATGCCTCCATTGAAGGCTCTTGGGTGGAGCCGGTTCCGGGAATGTCCGGTATGCAACAAGGTTTCGTTCTTGATGGGGACGGAAGCGCCTCTTCCATTAACATGGCCACCTTGAAATATGAGGCATGGAAAAAAGTAGGAAACCGGTTGTTACTTTCAGGTACCAGCATCGGCAATCACCAGAATATTTCTTTTACGGATACGCTGACAATAGAAAAACTGACGCAGGACAGTCTGACTCTTAAAAGAGGAGAGCTACTCTTGAGGTATGCCAAAACCAACGAAGACTGAATAAAGAAAAAAATGCTTTGATTTTGGTTATTTAGTCTCGGGGCTGGGTTTCAAGAAGTCGTTCCGGCTCATTCTTCTCAGATGCTTCTTTTTGCTTCCGTCATCAATGACGAGGGTCAGCGAATCGCTCCATTGTTGGAGAGAAGATAGAGAAGAGATATCGCATGATACGGTACGGAAGTGATGGCTTGTTTTTGTCCATCCGTCGGGAATGCGCGGATTGTAGCAAAGTTGCAGTCTGAGCGTGTCCGGTTCCTGCTTGGTTGCGTCGTATACCAGATTCACTTCTCCGTTGTGGATTTCGCCGTTTATGTGGTTGAAGGTGGAGAATCCGGCCTGTAAATCCACATAGCCGTAAGAGGCATAATCTATAGACAATGATTGGGGAATAGTACAATTTTCATTGCCGGTGATGTGTCCGGCATCCGCTTCCTCCTGGGTGAGGGGATGAACTGTTTCGTATGCCTCTATTGTATAGACCTGCGCATTGTCGATATATTTCATGCCATTGGTAGAGGTGGTCCAGTCGTCTTCTGTGTAATAAAAGTTGAAGTAACCCCGTTCCTTGCCGGCAAGTTCCTTGCTGTGCGAAACAACCAGACCGGCATAGTGTCTCTGGTAGCAGTAGAAACCGTTTTCTGCATCTCCCACGATGGTGGCCACGTTGGCAAATCCTCTGGAGCCGTCGTCCTTCATAAGGTCTGTGCAACTAGCACAGCTAAGCATGCCGATTGTCAGGATGATACTTGATAGTAAGTTTTTCATAGTTATATTCTTTTGGCTTTTAATGATTTTATCTCGTCTTTTTTTGGAAGAGTTTCACAAATATAGAGATTATTTTGATAAAATGTAGTGTGTGGAGGCAAAAACATCTGAAATGTTTGCAGGTTCTGGGATAATCTCTGATAAAAGCGTTGTAACAAACAGCGGGGGGCGGGCGAAGTGTTTTGGTCGGTTTCTGACTAAAAGATAAATAATCCTGGCATTCCATTGCGAATATCGGGATTTATTTCTATATTGCGGCAAATATAGCCTTCGTGGGCTGACACTTTGTAAATCCTTAATCTTTATAGGACATGGAGATAACCTTAAGTAAAACACTGCCTTCCTATCCTTCCTTTGTCGAGGGCATCCGGCGGGCACCCGACCGTGGCTACACCCTTACCCCTGCGCAGACGGCTACGGCATTGAAGAACGCTTTGCGCTACATCCCCAAAGAGCTGCACGAAACCCTCGCTCCGGAGTTCATGGAAGAACTGCGTACACGTGGACGTATCTATGGCTACCGCTACCGCCCGCAGGGCGACCTCAAAGCGAAACCCATCGACGAATACAAGGGGAACTGCATTGAAGGCAAGGCATTCCAGGTGATGATTGACAATAATCTTTGTTTCGACATCGCCCTTTATCCGTATGAATTAGTTACCTATGGTGAGACGGGACAGGTCTGCCAGAACTGGATGCAATACCGGCTCATCAAGCAGTACCTCGAAGTGTTGACGCGCGAACAGACACTGGTCATCGAAAGCGGACATCCGTTGGGGCTTTTCAAGTCCAAGCCCGAGGCGCCCCGTGTCATCATTACCAATGCGCTGATGGTGGGGCTCTATGATAATCAGAAGGACTGGCACACCGCTATGCAGATGGGCGTTGCCAACTACGGCCAGATGACTGCCGGCGGCTGGATGTACATCGGTCCGCAGGGCATCGTGCACGGCACGTTCAACACGTTGCTGAATGCAGGCCGTCTGAAACTGGGCATTCCGCAGGACGGCGATTTACGCGGACGCTTGTTTGTTTCTTCCGGTCTGGGAGGCATGAGCGGTGCGCAGCCCAAAGCTGCCGAGATGGCAGGGGCGGCGGCAATCATTGCCGAGGTGGATGCTTCCCGCATCGAAACCCGCCATACCCAGGGCTGGGTGGGACACGTTACGGATTCTCTGGAAGAAGCCTTCTCGCTGGCTCGACAAGCTATGGACGAGTGTCACCCGGTTTCTGTGGCCTATCACGGCAATGTCGTCGATTTGCTGGAATATGCGGTGCAGAAGCAGTTGTACATAGATTTACTTTCCGACCAGACTTCCTGCCATGCCACCTATGAGGGCGGTTACTGTCCCGCCGGACTGACGTTTGAGCAGCGTACCCATATGCTGCACGAGAATCCGTCGAAGTTCCGGTGTCTGGTGGATGCTTCCTTGGAGCGTCATTTCAAGGCTATAAAAAGGCTGGTGGAACACGGCACGTACTTCTTCGATTATGGGAACTCCTTCATGAAAGCCGTCTACGATGCCGGCGTGAGCGAAATTGCTCGGGACGGAGATGATAAGAACGGCTTCATCTTTCCCAGCTATGTGGAAGACATAATGGGACCGGAACTGTTTGATTATGGTTATGGTCCGTTCCGCTGGGTGTGCCTCAGTGGAAAACATGAAGACTTGGTGAAGACCGACCGTGCGGCGATGGAATGTATCGACCCTACACGTCGCGGGCAAGATTTGGATAACTATAATTGGATTCGTGATGCGGAGAAAAACAACTTGGTGGTAGGCACGCAGGCTCGTATTCTTTATCAGGATGCCGTGGGACGTATGAATATAGCTTTGCGCTTCAATGAAATGGTGCGTAAGGGAGAGGTCGGCCCCATTATGTTGGGACGCGACCATCACGATGTCAGCGGTACAGACTCTCCATTCCGTGAAACATCCAATATCAAGGACGGCAGTAATGTCATGGCAGATATGGCGGTGCAGTGTTTTGCTGGAAACTGTGCGCGTGGCATGAGCTTGGTGGCCTTGCACAATGGAGGTGGCGTAGGTGTCGGAAAAGCCATCAACGGCGGTTTCGGCATGGTGTGCGACGGCAGTGAGCGGGTAGACGAAATCCTGCGTTCCGCTATGTTGTGGGATGTGATGGGTGGTGTGGCCCGCCGTTCGTGGGCACGCAATCCGCATGCCATGGAGACGAGCGAGGAGTTTAACCGTACGCATGCAGACGGCTATTATATCACGATGCCGTATGTGGCTGATGAGAAGTTGGTGCAGAAAGTGGTGAAGGAGTAAGTAAAGTGATGATTTCATTTTTTAGACGCGGATAACGCGGATTTTTTCTTTCAAAAGAATCCCGACGTCTCTGTATTCCGATAAAAAGAATCCACGTCATCTGCGTCTGAAAAATCAGAGTATATATATTTTTTTTAAAGAGCATTATGAATAAGATTATGGAATGCGTCCCCAATTTCAGCGAAGGGCGCGATTTGCAGAAGATAGATAAGATAGTAGCTCCTTTTCGGGGCAAACAAGGTGTGAAACTGTTGGATTACAGTAACGATGAAGACCACAACCGCCTTGTGGTGACCGTAGTGGGCGAGCCGGAACCGCTTCGTGATGCTGTGCTCGAAGCTATCGGCGTGGCGGTAGAGCTGATAGACCTCAATCACCATCAGGGACAGCATCCTCGTATGGGTGCTGTAGATGTAGTACCTTTTATCCCCATCCGGAATGTGACGATGGAAGAAGCCGTTGCCCTCTCCAAAGAAGTGGGCAAGGAGGTTGCAAAACGTTACAGTCTTCCCGTCTTCTTATATGAAAAGTCTGCTTCTGCCCCTCATCGGGAGAATTTGGCTGCTGTCCGTAAAGGGGAGTTCGAAGGTATGGCCGAGAAGATAAAGCAACCGGAATGGCATCCCGACTTCGGACTGGCCGAACGTCATCCCACCGCAGGCACAGTGGCTATCGGTGCCCGCATGCCTTTGGTGGCTTATAACATCAACCTCAATACCCCCAGTCTGGAGATAGCCCATGACATCGCTAAGAAAATCCGTTTCATCGGCGGAGGACTGCGTTATTGCAAGGCAATGGGAGTGGAGTTGAAGGACCGCGGCATCACGCAGGTATCCATCAACATGACGGACTATACCCGCACCGCCCTCTACCGTGCTTTCGAACTGGTGCGTGTGGAAGCCCGCCGCTACGGCGTCAGTATTGTGGGCAGTGAGATTATCGGTCTGGTGCCGATGGAGGCCTTGATAGATACAGCGTCCTACTATCTGGGATTGGAGAACTTCTCCATGGAGCAAGTCTTAGAAGCACGAATGTAACCGAATTAAATAGTACTAACTTAATTCCCCTCCCTACGGGGGAGGGGTTAGGAGAGAGGCTTTATGACAGAAAACCTTATTATATTCAATACCCGTGTAGTGACCCCCCTCGGCTTTTCTGCCCGTTGCGGCAAGGAGATGGAGCAACTGAGCATCATCGACAATGCTACGGTGGAAGTGACCGACGGTGTCATCACCTACGTCGGTCCCAACCGTGGAGAGGAGCGTGACGGCTATTATCAGCACTACTGGCATTACAATGCCCGCGGCAAGTGTCTGCTACCCGGCTTTGTGGACTCACACACACATTTTGTGTTTGGTGGCGAGCGTGCCGAGGAGTTCTCCTGGCGTTTGAAGGGAGAGAGTTACATGTCCATCATGGAACGTGGAGGAGGCATCGTGAGTACGGTGAAAGTTACCCGTGCATGTAATTTCATCCAGCTGCGCAGCAAGGCGGAGGGCTTTCTGAAGCAGATGAGTGCTATGGGAGTGACTACCGTAGAGGGAAAGAGCGGCTACGGTCTGGACAAGGAAACCGAGCTCCTGCAGCTTCGGGTGATGCGTAGCCTTAATAATGACGAGCACAAGCGTGTAGACGTTGTCTCCACTTTTCTCGGTGCACATGCTGTGCCTGCAGAATACAACGGACAGACGGACGAGTACGTGGACTACATTATCCGCGAAGTGATGCCCGTAGTGGTTCATAATAATTTGGCAGAGTTCTGCGATGTCTTCTGTGAGCAGGGCGTTTTCTCCATCGAGCAGTCCCGTCGCCTTTTGCTGGCAGCCAAGGAAATGGGACTTGTCTTGAAACTCCATGCCGACGAGATTGTACCATTAGGGGGTGCCGGACTGGCTGCTGAACTTTCTGCCGTCTCTGCCGACCATCTGCTGCATGCTTCGGATGCGGACATCCGCGCCATGGCCGACAAGGGAGTTGTGGCGACCCTTCTTCCGCTGACAGCCTTTGCTTTGAAGGAACCCTATGCTCGTGGGCGCGAAATGATTGATGCTGGTTGTGCCGTGGCCCTTGCCACCGACCTCAATCCGGGCAGTTGTTTCTCCGGTTCCATCCCCCTGACATTTGCCTTGGCGTGCATTTATATGAAAATGAGTATTGAAGAGGCCATCACTGCTCTGACCTTGAACGGTGCGGCCGCTCTGAACCGTGCGGACAGCATTGGTAGTATCGAGGTGGGCAAGAAAGGAGACTTCGTAGTGCTCAATACGGATAATTATCACTTTTTACCTTATTATGTAGGTATGAATTGTGTCAATACCACCATAAAGGGGGGAGTGCTTTATCCTGTACTTTAAGAAGTGCTGATATCCCCTCTTAATCCTTAATCTTTAATATTTAATATCATGTTAGTTGATTTGACAGTAAAGGAATTTTTGAATAAAGTGGCGGGTAGCGATCCCGTCCCCGGTGGCGGTAGTATTGCCGCTTTGAACGGTGCTATTGCTTCTGCTCTTGCCGCTATGGTTGCTAACCTCACCATCGGTAAGAAAGGTTATGAACTTCACGAAGAGCTGATGCGCCATATCTCCGGAGTTGCCTTGCAGCAAAAGGGGGCTTTTGTAGAAGATATAGACCGCGACTCTGAAGCCTACGACAAGGTGTTTGCCTGCTTCAAGATGCCGAAAGCTACGGATGAGGAAAAGGCGGCGCGCAGTACTGCCATCCAGGCGGCTACCAAGTTTGCCGCCCTTGTTCCCATGCAGGTGGCACGCAATGCGTATGAGCTGATGACGGTTATCATGGATGTAGCTCGCCTGGGCAACCGCAATGCCGTTACGGATGCTTGTGTGGCCATGATGTCTGCCCGTTCGGCTGTGCTGGGCGCACTGATGAATGTACGCATCAACCTGGGTTCGCTGAAGGACAAGGAGTTTGTGTCCAAGCTCCAAAGTGAAGCCGACGAATTGGAACACTTGGCTTGTGCGAAAGAAAAGGAATTGTTGGACGAAATCAATCAAGAGCTGAAAGTATGAACAATGTCTATTATGTAGGTTCCGGTGAGTTGACCTTCGACCTCATCGAACGTATCATCAATGAAAATCTGAAACTGGAGCTGGCTCCGGAAGCCAAGCTGCGGATACAGAAGTGCCGCGATTATCTGGACAAGAAGATTGCGGAGTCGGAAGAACCCTTGTATGGCATTACCACCGGTTTCGGCTCGTTGTGCAGTAAGAGCATTTCGTCGGACGAGCTGGGCACCTTGCAGGAAAATCTCATCAAGAGCCATGCTTGCAGTGTGGGCGAGGAGATACGCCCGGTCATCATCAAACTGATGATGTTGCTCAAGGCGCATGCTCTCTCTTTGGGGCATAGCGGTGTGCAGGTCATCACCGTGCAGCGCATCCTCGATTTCTTCAATAACGACGTGATGCCTATCGTTTATGACCGTGGCTCACTGGGCGCCTCCGGCGACCTGGCTCCTCTGGCCAACCTCTTCCTGCCGCTTATCGGTGTGGGCGATGTCTATTATAAAGGAAAGAAGCGCGAGGCTATCAGTGTGCTCGACGAGTTCGGTTGGGAACCGGTGAAGCTGATGAGTAAAGAGGGATTGGCATTACTCAACGGCACCCAGTTTATGAGTGCCAACGGTGTCTTTGCTCTTCTCAAAGCCTTCCGTCTCTCCAAGAAAGCCGACTTGATTGCCGCCCTCTCCCTGGAAGCTTTCGACGGGCGTATAGATCCGTTTATGGACTGTATCCAGCAGATTCGTCCACACAAGGGCCAGATAGAAACGGGTGCCAACTTCCGCAAACTATTGGAAGGCAGCGAGCTGATAGCCCGTCCCAAGCAGCATGTACAAGACCCTTATTCGTTCCGTTGCATCCCTCAGGTGCATGGGGCCACGAAAGACGCCATCCGTTACGTGGCTTCCGTCCTGCTGACGGAAATCAATTCTGTGACGGACAATCCCACCATCTTCCCCGATGAGGACCGTATCATCTCGGGCGGTAACTTCCACGGCCAGCCGCTTGCCATTTCCTACGACTTTCTCGGCATTGCCCTGGCAGAGCTGGGCAATATATCCGAGCGGCGCATCGCCCAGCTTATCATGGGGCTGCGTGGACTTCCGGAATTCCTTGTGGCCAATCCCGGTCTGAACTCCGGTTTCATGATTCCGCAATATGCTGCCGCGTCTATGGTAAGCCAGAATAAGATGTACTGCTATGCCGCCAGCAGCGACTCCATCGTTTCCTCCAACGGGCAGGAAGACCATGTCAGCATGGGTGCCAATGCAGCTACTAAGCTTTATCGCATTATGGACAATCTGGAGCATATCCTTGCCATCGAACTGATGAATGCCGCTCAAGGCATCGACTTCCGCCGTCCGGCAAAGACTTCTCCCGTTCTGGAGCGTTTCCTGCACGAATATCGCAAGGAAGTCCCTTTTGTGAAGGAAGACATCGTGATGTATAAGGAAATCCATAAGACAGTCGCTTTCCTCAACCGGACAAAGTTTGATTATTAGGAACTTCCCAATAAATCTGCCAGAAACATAATAATTATTAATCTGTTAACAATAAGAAAGGAAACTTAATTGGCGAATTGAGTTTTCTTTCTATATTTGTCCCGTTTTATTCCGATAATGAATAAAAATAGTTTTAGTTTAGAAAGGGAAGAAAAATGGGCGAACACACGAAGCATTCAACATCACGGGTGGAACTGAGGGAACGTATCATTCTGGCCGCCGTAGAATTATTTACAACAAATGGAATAAAAAGTATCACGATGGATGAGATTGCCGCATCTTTGGGTATCTCTAAGCGCACTCTCTACGAAGTTTTTCCGGACAAGGAAACCTTGTTGGAAGAATGTATCCTGAAGTCCCAGAAGGATGGTGATATTTTTGTGAAAGGAGTAATAGAGACTTCCAGTAACGTATTGGAAGTTTTGTTGAGATGTTATCAGTGGAGCATAGAGCGTTTTCATGCCACGAACAAGAAGTTTTTTGAGGATATCAAGAAATATCCCAAGGCTTATCAGCTGATGAAGAACAATCGGAACCGGAGCTCGGAAGATACAGTGAACTTCTTCAAAGAGGGCGTGAAGCAAGGCATTTTTCGTGATGATGTGAATTTCGCCATTATCAATCTGCTCGTGCGCGACCAGCTCGATTTGCTGATGAATTCGGACATCTGCAATGAGTATTCTTTCCTTGAAGTGTACGAATCTATCATGTTCACTTTCTTGCGCGGTATCTCTACGGAGAAGGGTGCCCGTGTCCTGGAGGACTTTATCTGCGAATATCGCAAGAATCAGGTAAAGCCGGATGAAACGAAGGAGTAGTTTTAATAAATAATCTATTTTTGATTTATGAAGATGCAGAGATTTTGGGTAGGAAGAGCACTACTGTTGGCAGTTGCTGTGCTGTATGCCGGCGGCTATGTGCGCGCACAAGAGGCAAAGGATACCCTGACCCTGACCCTTGACCGTGCCTTGGAGATTGCTTTAAGCGACAATCCTACCATAAAGGTGGCGGAGGAAGAAATTGCTTTGAAGAAAGTGACTCACAAGGAGACCTGGCAGAACTTGCTTCCGCAGGCAAGCATTGACGGTACGTGGAATCATACCATCAGTGCGGCACAGATGAATCTTGGCGGACAGTCGTTCAAGATGGGTATGGACAATTCGAATACGGTAAGCGGGGTGCTGAATATCAGTTTGCCCATATTCGCCCCTAGCGTATATAAGGCCATGTCGATGACGAAGACAGACATTGAACTGGCTGTGGAAAAGTCACGGGCTTCTAAGCTGGACTTGGTGAACCAGGTAACTAAGGGTTACTATCAGCTGATGCTGACGCAAGACTCCTACGATGTGTTGCAGAAGAGCTATAAGCTGGCGGAAGACAACTACAACATTGTCAATGCCAAGTATCAGCAGGGTGCCGTCAGTGAGTTCGATAAAATCAGTGCCGAGGTGCAGATGCGCAGCATTAAGCCGAATGTGATTTCGGCGGGTAATGCCGTGACGTTGTCCAAGTTGCAGTTGAAGGTACTGATGGGGGTAACGGCCGATGTGGATATAGAGATTGCCGACAATCTCGGCAACTATGAGACGGAGCTGTTTGCCAATGAACTGAATCAGCCCGCTGCCAATCTGAACAATAATACGACGATGAAGCAGTTGGACTTGAACCGGAAGATGCTCAATCAGAACATCAAGTCACTCCGTGCCAACTTCATGCCTACTTTGGGTATGAACTATTCTTACCAGTACCAGTCACTCTACAACGAGGATTGGAACATCCTCGATTATAATTGGAGCGGAAGTTCCGCACTGATGTTTACGCTGAGTATTCCTTTGTATAAGGCAAGCAATTTCACCAAGCTCAAGTCCAACCGTATTCAGATACGTCAGTTGGAGCAGAACCGTCTGGACACAGAGCGAAAGCTGAACATGCAGATTACCAGCTACCAGAACAACATGGCTGCCAGTTCCGAGCAGGTTGTCAGCAACCGCGAGAATGTGATGCAGGCACAGAAAGCTGTGCAGATTGCCGGTAAACGCTATGAGGTAGGCAAAGGTACGGTGTTGGAACTGAACACATCACAAGTGCAGCTTACGGAGGCTGAACTGACTTACAATCAGTCCATCTATGATTATCTGGTAGCGAAGGCTGACCTTGACCAAGTGCTGGGAAAGGATTATATTGCAGAGAACGAAGAATGAAGAACTAAGAATGAAGAATAGAAATAAGAACAACGATATGAAAAAAGGTTTTCAATGGATGGCCCTGCTGGTTGTTGCCATGTTGGGGGCATGTAGCGGAGGTAGTGATAAAGCTGCTGCTGAGAAGGTGGACGAGAAGCCGAGGGTGAAACTGGCCGAGGTGTCGTCCCGTCCCGTGGAACAGATTCAGGAATACACCGCTACGGTGGAAGCCGAAGTAAAAAACAATATTGCTCCCTCTTCTCCGGTGCGTATAGACCGCATCTTTGTGGAGGTGGGCGACCGCGTGTCGAAAGGCCAGAAGCTGGTCAGCATGGATGCTGCCAATCTGAAGCAGATAAAATATCAGTTGGACAACCAGCAGATAGAGTTCAAGCGTATTGACGAGTTGTATAAGGTAGGCGGTGCCTCCAAGTCGGAGTGGGATACCGCCAAGATGAATCTCGACATCCGTGAGACTTCCTATAAGAATCTCTTGGAGAACACCTCGTTGCTCAGTCCCATTAACGGGGTGGTGACGGCACGCAATTACGATAACGGAGATATGTATAGCGGTGGAGAACCGGTACTGGTAGTGGAGCAAATCACTCCGGTAAAACTATACATCAACGTATCCGAAGGCTACTTTACCAAAGTGAAGAAGGGCGCTCCCGTATCCGTGAAAGTAGATGTCTATGGTGACGAGGAGTTCGAAGGCAAAATCAGCCTTGTTTATCCTACCATCGACCCGGCTACCCGTACTTTCCCGGTAGAGATACAGCTTGTCAACCGTGATCAGCGCGTACGTCCGGGAATGTTTGCCCGCGCCACGCTGAACTTCGGAACACAGGACCACGTGGTTGTTCCCGACCTGGCCATTGTGAAGCGTGCCGGTTCAGGCGACCGCTATGTCTATGTCTACAAGGACGGCAAGGTGTCTTATAATAAGGTAGAGCTTGGCCGTCGTATGGATACGGAGTATGAGTTGATTTCCGGTGTAGACAATAACTCTCAAGTTGTTATTGCTGGGCAGTCTAAATTAGCCGATGGTGTGGAAGTCGAGGTAGAAAAATAATATGGTAATGTGGTAATGTGATAATATGCTAATGTGCCGATGTAGCTACATTGCGCAGCCAATTAGCATATTAGCACATTGGCAAATTAAAGAATTAATCTTATGAGTTTATACGAAGGAGCGGTTAAGAAACCGATTATGACCTCGCTCTGCTTCCTGGCAGTGGCTATATTTGGTCTGTTCTCTCTGTCGAAATTGCCGGTAGACCTTTATCCGGACATCGAGACCAACACCATTATGGTGATGACGACCTATCAGGGTGCCAGTGCCTCGGACATCGAGAATAACGTGACCCGTCCGTTGGAAAACGTGCTGAATTCGGTCAGCAACTTGAAGCATATCACTTCCCGTTCGTCGGAGAATATTTCCGTGATTACGCTGGAGTTTGAGTATGGATATGACATAGACGTGCTGACGAACGACGTGCGTGATAAACTGGACATGGTGAGCTCCATGCTGCCCGATGAGGTCGAAACTCCCATCATCTTCAAGTTCAGTACGGACATGATTCCTATCCTGCTGCTCTCCGTGCAGGCAGAGGAGAGCCAGCCGGCTCTTTACAAAATATTGGATGACAACGTGGCGAATCCCTTGGCGCGTGTGCCCGGTGTGGGTACGGTGTCCATTTCGGGTGCCCCCAAGCGTGAGGTCAATGTATATTGCGACCCCAATAAACTGGATGCCTACAACCTTTCTGTAGAAACTATCAGCTCTATTATCAGTGCCGAAAACCGGAATACGCCGGGCGGTACGTTCGATGTGGGTAGCAATACCTATTCGCTGCGTGTGGAAGGTGAGTTCAAGGATCCCAAAGAGATGGAGAACATCGTGGTAGGTACGCACAACGGTGCTTCCGTCTATCTGCGCGATGTGGCAAAAGTTGTGGACTCTGTGGAGGAACGTGCACAGAAGACGTATAGCAACGGTGTGCAGGGCGCTATGATTGTGGTGCAGAAACAATCGGGTGCCAATTCTGTAGCCATTTCGCAGAAGGTAATTGATATGTTGCCACAGTTGCAGAAGTCACTGCCGAGCGATGTGAAGCTGGGGATCATTGTCAATACTTCCGATAACATCTTGAATACGATAGACAGCTTGGAGGAAACCATTATGTACGCTATGCTGTTCGTTATCTTGGTGGTGTTCGTTTTTTTGGGGCGTTGGCGTGCCACGGTCATCATCTGTATCACCATACCGATGTCACTGGTTGCCTCGTTCATCTATCTGGGTATCATCGACGGCGGTTCACTGAATATCATCTCGCTCTCTTGTCTCTCTATTGCTATTGGTAACGTGGTGGACGACGCCATTGTGGTACTCGAGAATGTAACGACCCATATTGAACGGGGTTCCGAACCGAAGCAGGCAGCGATACATGCCACGAACGAGGTGGCCATCTCCGTAATTGCATCTACGCTGACTATGATTGCGGTATTCTTCCCATTGACGATGGTAAGTGGTATGTCCGGTGTGTTATTCCGTCAGTTGGGATGGATGATGTGTGTGATTATGACGGTTTCCACAGTTTCAGCCTTGTCATTCACCCCGATGATGTGTGCGCAGCTTCTGCGTTTGCAGAAAAAGCAGAGTAAGATGTTCCTTACGCTCTATACGCCGATTCAGCGTGCGCTGGACGGTCTTGACGTGTGGTATCAGAACCGGTTGAACTGGGCTGTGCGCCATCGTCTGACGGTTATGGCAGGCTGTGCCGCATTCTTTGTGGCAAGTCTGTTCTGTGCCAAGTACATCGGTACCGAGTTCTTCCCGGCAGCAGACAATAGCCGCATCGGTATCAACCTTCAGTTGCCCATCGGGGCCCGTGTGGAGCGTGCGGAAGCATTGGCTTCGGAACTGACAAACAAGTGGATGACGCGCTACGGAGATATGATGAAAGTTTGCAACTACACTGTGGGGCAGGCGGACTCTGACAATACGTTTGCTTCCATGCAGGACAACGGTAGTCATATCATTAGTTTCAATATCAGTCTGGTGAGTCCGGGAGACCGTGACGTGACACTGGAAACCGTTTGCGACGAAATGCGTGAGGACTTGAAGGGGTATCCCGAATTGGACAAGGCGCAGGTTATTCTGGGCGGTAGCACAGGCGGCATGAGCGCCCAGGCAAGTGCCGACTTTGAGGTTTATGGTTACGACTTCACCGCTACGGACAAAGTGTCAGCCGAACTGAAAGAGAAATTGTTGCAGGTGAAAGGTGTGAGTGAAGTGAACATCAGCCGTCAGGATTATCAGCCCGAATATCAGGTGGACTTTGACCGTGAGAAGCTGGCATTGCATGGCTTGAATCTTTCTACTGCCTCCAACTATCTGCGTAATCGTGTAAATGGTGCTTTGGCATCTTATTATCGCGAAGATGGTGACGAGT
The DNA here is from genome assembly GCF_025147485.1 of Bacteroides uniformis. Classification (NCBI taxonomy): domain Bacteria; kingdom Pseudomonadati; phylum Bacteroidota; class Bacteroidia; order Bacteroidales; family Bacteroidaceae; genus Bacteroides; species Bacteroides uniformis. Next base: position 1,717,801 of record NZ_CP102263.1, read on the forward strand.
ACGACATCCGTGTGCGTTACGCTCCCGAATTCCGTACAAAGATTGAAGATTTGGAGAACATCCTTATTTATACGCCTTCCGGTGAGGGTATCCGCGTGAAAGACCTCGGCAAAGTAGTCGAGCGTTCTGCTCCTCCTACTATCGAACGTAAAGACCGTGAGCGTATTGTTACTGTATCTGCGGTTATTTCGGGAGCACCTTTGGGCGATGTGGTGGCCGATGGTAATGCTATAATTGATAAGATGGACCTACCAAGTGGTGTTTCTATCCAGATTTCGGGTTCGTATGAGGACCAACAGGATTCATTCTCCGACTTGGGAACGCTGGCTGTATTGATTGTTATTCTCGTATTCATTGTGATGGCAGCTCAGTTTGAGTCTTTGAGTTATCCGTTCATCATCATGTTTTCCATTCCATTTGCATTCAGCGGTGTGTTGATGGCATTATTCTTTACGGGAACCAATTTGAATGTGATGTCGCTTTTGGGTGGAATCATGTTGATTGGTATTGTGGTGAAGAACGGTATCGTACTCATAGACTACATCACGCTTTGCCGCGAACGTGGTCAAGCGGTGCTTCACTCTGTAGTCACGGCAGGCCGCAGCCGTTTGCGTCCGGTATTAATGACTACACTGACCACTATCCTCGGTATGGTGCCGATGGCTGTAGGGCAGGGTGAAGGTGCCGAGATGTGGCGTCCGTTGGGTGTTGCCGTAATTGGCGGTCTGACGGTATCTACCATTCTGACATTGATTCTTGTCCCCGTACTCTATTGCTCGTTTGCAGGTGTTGGTATCCGCCGCACGCGTAAGAAGATTAAGAAAGACCGTGAGCTGAATGATTATTACCAGTTGCATAAGGAGAAGATGACGAAACCACGTAAACAATGATTAATCATTATCCGTTAATCATTAAACATTAATCACTAAACATTATATAGCGTGAAATCAGTATTTATAACATTCGACCAAGCGTTCTTTGAACGTATCATGGCATTGCTTGACCGCCACAACTGCCGCGGCTTCAGCTATTGGCAGCAAGTACAGGGGCGTGGCAGTAAGACGGGGGAACCGCACTATGGCAGCCATGCCTGGCCCAGTATGTGTTCCGCCATCATCACTATCATAGATGAGGCTAAGGTGGCTCCGTTGCTCGAAGCGCTCCACCGGATGGACAAGGAGACCGAGCAACTCGGACTCCGTGCTTTTGTTTGGAATATCGAACAGACCATTTAATCGGGTCTGCTCTGTCTATAACCGTTATCCCTGGAGAAAAAATCTTGTTTCTTTGGGGATAATTCTTTTTTGTCCGGAGAGATTTTTTCAACCTATATCTATATCTTTGCGGCCACATTAGGTATGGAAAAGAATTCATTGAAATATACGGGTCTGTTGGCGTTTATCGTATGGGGTGCATTGTTGCTGATGCATCTGTTGCCAAGTATTACGATGGGTGGCCGTGTGCTGAGGCGTGTGGATATCTTGGGGGACGTGCGTCGTCCTTCCAAGCCGGTGAGTGAGCCGGACAGCCTGCTGCCTCCGCCCCCGAAGGTGAAGCCCGCCTTTGTGGACACCTGCCGTGCGGGCATGACGTGCATTGAAGATTACAGCGATTCTACCATGCGTGGCATGACGCGGTTCTATCAGGCGCTCGACGAGCTTGCCAAAGCACCCCGTCCGGTTCGTATCGCCTACTTCGGCGACTCCTTTATCGAAGCGGATATTCTGACGGCTGATTTACGCGAGATGCTTCAGCAGAAATATGGCGGTTGCGGAGTAGGTTTTGTCACCATTACGTCCATGACCAGTGGCTTCCGTCCTACAGTGCGTCATTCCTTCAGCGGATGGCAGAGTCATTCTGTCATGGACTCCGTGTTCTTTGACCGTAGCAAGCTGGGAGTCTCCGGACATTACTTTATTCCGAATACCGGTGCTTATGTGGAACTGCGGGGGCAGAAGAACTATGCCTCCCGTCTGGATACTTGCCAGCGTGCCAGTATTTTTTTCTATAACCGTGGCACAACCACCCTTTCTGTCCGCGTCAATCGTGGCGAAGCAACTACCGAGACTTTTGAGCCGATTGATGATTTGCAGGAGATGACGGTAGAGGGAAATATCGGTTCTGTCCGTTGGACGGTGGAAAGTGCGGACTCCACCTTGTTTTATGGCCTTGCCATGGACGGTACTTCCGGCATTGTGCTGGATAACTTCTCACTGCGTGGCAGCTCCGGCCTTTCCCTCCGCTCTGTTCCCGTGTGGATGATGCGTGAGTTCAATGAACAGCGTCCTTACGATTTGATAATCCTGCAGTACGGACTGAATGTGGCTACAGAGCGCGGACGGAATTACGACAAGTACATTGCCGGCATGCAGACAACGGTGCAGCATCTCAAGGAGGCCTTTCCGCAAGCAGCCATCCTCATAGTCAGCGTGGGCGATAGGGACTATAAGACCGAAGAAGGGGAGCTGCGTACCATGCCTGGCATCAAGAATCTGGTTCGTTATCAACAGAATTTGGCGGCGGATGAGGCTGTCGCTTTCTGGAACATGTTCGAGGCTATGGGTGGGGAAGGCAGTATGGCAGACATGGTGCATGCCAAGCCGTCATTGGCCAATTATGATTATACGCACATCAACTTCCGTGGTGGAAAGCATCTTGCGGGATTACTTTATGAGTCTTTGATTTATGGCAAGGAACAGTATGACAGAAGGAGGGCCTACTATGAAGAGGAGCCATAAGGAGGATTCACGATTGTACGATTTACGATGTACGATTTGCTGCGCGGTGCTGGTGCTGATTGCGGCGATACGGCCGCTCCATGCACAGGACATACTGCCAGGCAGCCTTTCGTGTCATGCCAGTGGAGCGGATTGTGATACTCTCTGCCTCTATTCCCAACGTACGGATACGGTGTCTGTCCCTTTGATAACTTTTCCCGCCGCATTCCGGCAAATGAAGGAGAATGTACTTACCGACAGTCTGGGTATTCTTAATCCTTTCTGGGAGAAGTTGCGTCTGTCTCGGCTGGGCGCTTCCGCTGATACGCTTCGCATCGTACATGTGGGCGACAGCCATATACGCGGCCATATCTTCCCCCGTACCATCGGTGCGTTGATGCAGGACACTTTCGGGGCAGTCTCTTATACCGATGTAGGTATCAACGGTGCATTTTGTACTACTTTCACCCGTCCGGACCGTATTGCTGATATTGCGGCTCTGCATCCCGACCTGCTTATTCTTTCCTTCGGGACGAACGAAAGCCATAACCGCCGTTACAATACAATGCTGCACTATCGCCAGATGGACGACCTTGTACGCATGCTTCGCGAGAAACTGCCGAATGTACCGATGTTGATGACCACTCCTCCGGGCTCTTACGAGAGTTTCCGGCAGCGTCGCCGTCGTCGGACCTATAAGATTAATCCGCGTACTGCCGTTGCCGTGCAGACCATCCGCCGCTATGCCGATGAAAACGGATTGGCGGTATGGGACATGTACGAAATACTTGGCGGTACCCACCGTGCCTGCCTCAACTGGCAGGAAGCCGGATTGATGCGTCCGGACCATGTACACTATTTGCCGGACGGTTACCGCCTGCAAGGCGAGCTGTTCTACCAGGCCTTGTTAAAAGCTTATAACGATTATGTGGAATATTGACGAATTTTTATCCGGATTGAATATAGACTTGGACCGTTTGCGCGATGTCTTCACTTATGACCCGCAAGCCCCGATGATATTCAGCAGTGGTATTTTCCTCTGGCTGTTTGTCGCTTTTATATTGGTTTATCTGTTGTTGCAACGCCGGACGACGGCGCGTTTGCTGTTTGTCACCTTGTTTTCCTATTACTTCTATTATAAAAGTAGTGGCACTTATTTCTTCCTGCTTGGACTGGTGACGGTCTGTGACTTTTTCATTGCACGCTTGATGGCACGCGAGGCTATTCCCTGGCTACGTAAGGCATGGGTTGTGTTGAGTCTGTTCATCAATTTGGGATTGTTGTGTTACTTCAAGTACACCAATTTTCTGGGCGAAACTTTTGCCTCGCTGACGGGAGGCACGTTCACGACAATGGATATTTTCCTTCCGGTGGGCATCTCTTTTTTCACTTTTCAGTCGTTGAGCTATACGATAGATGTGTACCGTCGCCAGATAACGCCTCTGACCAGTTTGTTGGATTATGCTTTTTATGTTTCTTTCTTTCCCCAGTTGGTGGCGGGTCCTATTGTACGTGCCCGTGATTTCATTCCGCAAATCCGCCGCCCGCTGTTTGTCTCCAATGAGATGTTCGGACGTGGAATCTTCCTCATCGTGAGTGGGCTCTTCAAGAAAGCGGTTATATCGGACTATATCAGCGTTAACTTTGTAGAGCGTATTTTTGATAATCCTACTCTTTATTCGGGGGTGGAGAATCTGATAGGTGTTTATGGCTATGCCTTGCAGATTTATTGCGACTTCTCCGGTTACAGTGATATGGCTATCGGCATTGCCTTGTTGCTGGGCTTCCATTTCAATATCAATTTCGATTCCCCTTATAAGTCCGCTTCCATTACGGAATTTTGGAGGCGGTGGCATATTTCGCTTTCCAGCTGGTTGCGCGATTACCTTTATATTTCTTTGGGAGGCAACCGGAAGGGGAAAATCCGCCAATATGCCAATCTCATCATTACCATGTTCCTGGGCGGCTTGTGGCATGGCGCTTCGTGGAATTTTGTACTTTGGGGAATGATGCATGGCGTTGCGCTTGCAGCCCATAAGTTCTGGATGACGCTTACCGGGCGTAAGAAGGGGACGGAGAGCCATGGCATCCACCGCTTCTTCGGAGTGCTTGTCACTTTCCATTTTGTTTGTTTCTGCTGGATATTCTTCCGTAATGCGGAGTTCTCCACATCAATGGATATGCTGAAGCAGATATTCACTACTTTCCGTCCGCAACTCTTCCCGCAGCTGGTAGAGGGTTATTGGGAAGTGTTTGCACTGATGGCATTGGGCTATCTGCTGCATTTTGTGCCCGACAGTTGGGAACGTGCTTGCACAAAAACAGTAATCCGCCTCCCCTTGTTGGGAAAGGCGGTACTGATGCTTGCTGTAATCTATCTGGTCATTCAGATGAAAAGTTCGGAGATACAGCCGTTTATCTATTTCCAGTTCTGATTACTTCTTCTCGGTCGCTGTGGAGTCTGCCTGCTGTCGGAAGGGTTCCCGGTAGTTGAGCCCGTCTCTCCGGTAGAGGCCGATGAGTCCGGCCAGTCGGGTAGTGAAGTTTGTATAATCTTTCTTTTCCAGTTGTGTCCATTGTACTTCGGCAAGGGCGGCCATACGGGGGAGAACCATATACTCTACCTGTTCGCTGGTCGGGATGTATTCTGTCCAAAGGTTGGCTTGTGTGCCGAGTATGTGCTTGGCTTGTTCTTCGGTCAGTGAGGCGGTAGGATTCAGACTGTATACTTTCTCCAATGGGACAAAGCCTCCGATGGCAAATGGTTCGTGCCGGGTATCCTCACTTTGGTAATAATCAAAGTAGCAATAGTCATTGGGTGTCATTATCACGTCGTGTCCCAGTTGGGCCGCCTTGATTCCTCCTGCCGAGCCACGCCATGACATAACAGTTGCGTTGGGGGCGACGTCGCCTTCCAGAATCTCATCCCAGCCGATAATCTGGCGTCCTTTACTATTGAGGAGCTTTTCGATACGTGTCATACAATAGCTCTGCAGACGGTCTTCGGCAGTATGGTTCTTGTCGGCTTTCAATTTTTCGGTTCTGATACGTGCCTGGCATTTGGGACACTTTTCCCAACGGGTGCGGGGAGCTTCGTCACCGCCGATGTGGATGTATTTGGAAGGGAATATGTCAATGATTTCGGCCATGACATCTTCGAGGAACTGCATGGACTTTTCGTTGCCGATGCACAGCACATCTTCGAATACGCCCCAACGTGGGCACACTTCATACGGTCCACCGGTACATCCCATTTCGGGATAGGCGGCCAGTGCGGCAAGCATGTGTCCGGGCAGGTCTACTTCGGGGATGACCGTGATATAGCGCTCCCCGGCATATTTTACGATTTCTTTGGCTTGCTCCTGCGTATAGAAACCGCCATACCGGGTGTTGTCATACTCTTCGGTGTTCCGGCCGATAACGGTACGGTCGCGCCAGGCGCCAATTTCCGTCAGCTTGGGATACTTCTTTATTTCTATTCTCCAGCCTTGGTCTTCGGTGAGGTGCCAGTGGAAGGTATTCATATTGTGAAGTGCCAGCAAGTCTATGTATTTTTTTACGAACTCAATGGGAAAGAAGTGGCGGCCCACATCGAGGTGCATGCCCCGGTAGCTGAAGCGGGGTTCATCCTGGATGCTGCCGGCAGGCAATAGGATAGAGGTGGCTTTGGTTTCGGCGGGGATTGATTTACGCAGGGTTTGTATACCGTAGAACACCCCGTTCTCGGTCTGTCCGTTTAGGGTCACCCGGTCGGCTTTGACGGTCAGCACATAGCCTTCCCGGTTGCTGATGGCCGGATCCAGTCCCAATGTGATGGCGCCTTTGGGCGCTTCGCTCCCCGGGGCAAGGGCTTCTGTCTGGAGGGTGTGGCCGGTGGACTGGCTGATGTATTCGGCCAAAAACTCGGCATTGCGTTTCAAAAGTTCATTGTGTTCGGGGTAGGCGATGATGGTACCGTCATTCAGGTTGAAGGGGGATTCCTGACTCAAGGCAACCTCCTGGGGCAGGGGAATGACTTGATAGTTGGCTGTTGTTTCTACTCCGCATGAAGAGCAGGCCAGGATGAGAGTGCCTGCAAGGAGCATGTGTGTAAGTTTTCTCATGGTATTGAACTGATTAAATTAGTGTCTGACAAATATACTAAAAAAATACTAAAGAGGCAGAGGAGAAGGGGATAAATGCATGCTCATACCTCAGTTCTTCTTTGCTCTGTACTCCTTGGGTGACATTCCCGTGTGTTTCTTGAAATATCGTCCGAAGAAAGACTGGTCGGGAAAACGATATTTGTCGGCAATCTCTTTCAGTGACATGCCGGTGGATTGCAGTGCCATTTTCAGTTCCAATATCAGGTTTTCGTCAATGATTTCTTTGGCAGAATTTTCCGCCACTTGTTTGGTGATGGCAGATAGGTAGCGGGTCGAAATGCAGAGTTGGTCAGCATAAAAAACGACATCCCGCTGGGTAGCACAGTACGTATGTACCAGATTTATAAACTTTTTGAACAATTCTTCTTTCCGGTTACTGCCATTGATTTGCTCTTCCGTAAAGTAACGTTGAACCTTGTCGTAGGTGTCGAGAAAGAAAATTTGCAGCAGGTTTTGTGCAATGGCTTCGCGATACAGATTTTCAGAATCGCGGTAGATGGCATTGCTTGCCGTGATGAGTCCTGTGATAGCACGAACCGGTTCGTCTTCGGTATGCGTATAGCATGCATTCTCCTTTATAAAATGTATGAAGGGCGGCTCTAAACGGAAGCATGCCGTCTTGAACATTGTCTCGGAATAGGCAAAGAAGTCCACCAGGAAATCTTTACTCGCACTTGTCAGTGAAATAATGGAACTTGGAAGCAGCGTAATGTGCGTATTGGGTACAATATGATATTTTCTTAAATCTATTGTGATATTTGCTTCTCCACGGGTGCAGAACATCAGTGCTCCATTGTTCATTTTCAGAAGACGTTCCCGGAAGAATTCCAGCTTGTCTGTTCCGGCTCTGAACGTTTCTTGTTTGGTAGTCAGTAATGGGTTCATATGTTAGATTGCTTATGATTTGCGGTTACAAAGGTACGAGTTCTTTTTGGATTGTTAAATGGCATGTTCCGAAAATGAACAGTCGTGTACCTTCAATGAAACAAATGGTTGTTCAAAAACGGCATACCTTTGCTGCCGGCTTAAAAAATGAAAGAGAAAGCCGACGTATTATTTTTTTAAGATAAAAAGTATGATAACAAAAAAGAGTATGATGAAACAGATGATGACCGTCATCTGTAGTGCAACACTGGCAGCCTGCGGCAGCGCGCCTGTCGTGCAACCCCAGTCGGAATATCAGGTGATGACTATTTCGACTACCGACAAAGAACTGCAGACAATTTATTCCGCAGCCATCCGCGGACGGCAGGACATTGACATCTATCCGCAGGTGTCCGGTACACTCACCAAACTTTGTGTGGAGGAAGGACAGACCGTGCGTCGGGGGCAAGTCTTGTTTATTATCGACCAGGTGCCCTATCTGGCAGCCTTGCGCACAGCAGAAGCCAATGTGGAAGCTGCCCGTGCCGGCGTGGCCACTTCGCAACTGACATATGACAGCAAGAAGGAGCTTTATGCCCAGAAGGTGATTTCCGAGTTTGACTTAAAGACTTCCTACAACAGCCTGCTGACAGCGAAAGCCCAGTTGGCCCAAGCCGAGGCGCAGCAGGTGAATGCCGCCAATAACCTCTCTTATACAGAAGTGAAGAGTCCGGCAGATGGAATGGTAGGTACGCTCCCTTATAGGGTGGGGACGTTGGTCAGCGCCAGTTTGCCCAAACCACTGACGACCGTATCCGATAATTCTAATATGTATGTCTATTTCTCCATGACAGAGAATCAGTTGCTTGACCTCACCCGCCGCTACGGCTCCAAGGATAAGGCGCTGGCAGAGATGGACTCTATCGAATTACAGCTCAATGACCGTTCTGTCTATCCGCAAGAAGGTAAGATAGAAACTATCAGTGGTGTAATTGATACCTCTACGGGTACAGTCAGTCTGCGTGCCGTGTTCCCCAATAAAGAGGGATTGCTGACCAGTGGCGGTTCGGGCAACGTCATCATCCCGGTACGGAAAGAGAACTGCATCGTTGTTCCCCAGAGTGCCACTTACGAAGTACAGGACAAGGTCTATGTATATAAGGTAGTTGACGGCAAGGCGCAATCAGTTCCCGTGCAAGTGACCCGTGTGAATGGAGGTCAGGAATATATCGTAGAGAGTGGCTTGAAAGTGGGGGACACAATTGTGGCCGAAGGCGTGGGTTTGCTGCGTGAAGGTACCTCCGTCCAACCCAAAACGAATGAATGATAATTTTTAACCGATAGAATATGAACCTCAGAACTTTTATAGAACGCCCCGTTTTTTCGGCAGTCATCTCCATTACGATTGTCATTCTGGGCATCATCGGATTGTTCACCTTGCCCGTTGAGCAATATCCCGACATTGCGCCGCCCACCATCATGGTGAGCACCACTTACTATGGTGCCAGTGCGGAAACCCTTCAGAAAAGTGTTATCGCTCCGTTGGAAGAGGCCATCAACGGTGTGGAGGACATGACTTACATGACTTCTACCGCCAGCAATGCAGGGTCGGTTTCCATTACTGTTTACTTCAAGCAGGGTACAGACCCGGACATGGCGGCGGTCAATGTGCAGAACCGTGTGTCCAAAGCTACGGGGCAGCTTCCTGCCGAAGTAACCCAGGTGGGTGTCACCACCAGCAAGCGGCAGACCAGTATCTTACAGATGTTCTCTTTATATAGCCCTGATGACAGCTATGACGAGAACTTTCTTGCCAACTATATCAGTATCAACCTGAAGCCGCAGATTCTCCGTATCTCCGGTGTGGGCGATATGATGATTATGGGTGGTGACTACAGCATGCGTATCTGGATGAAACCGGATGTCATGGCGCAGTACAAGCTGATACCTTCGGATGTGACGGCTGTGCTGGCAGAGCAGAATATCGAATCGGCCACCGGGTCGTTTGGTGAGAACTCGGATGAGACGTATCAATATACCATGAAATATACGGGACGCCTCATTACTCCTGAGGAGTTCGGCGACATCGTCATCCGTTCTACCGAAGACGGCGAGGTGCTGAAACTGAAGGACATCGCCGATATAGAGCTGGGTAAGGACAGTTATGCCTACAAAGGTACCATGGATGGACATCCCGGTATCTCCTGCATGGTGTTCCAGACCGCGGGCTCCAATGCCACGGAAGTGAACCGGCAGATTGACCGGCTCCTTGAAGAAGCACGCAAGGACTTGCCGAAAGGCGTGGAGCTTACCCAGATGATGTCCAGCAACGATTTCCTCTTCGCCTCTATCCACGAAGTGGTGAAAACGCTGATTGAGGCTATTATCCTGGTTATCCTGGTGGTTTATGTCTTTTTGCAAGACATCCGCTCTACGCTGATTCCGCTGGTAGGTATCGTTGTTTCACTGATTGGTACGTTTGCTTTCATGTCCGTTGCCGGATTCAGTATCAACCTGATTACGCTGTTTGCGCTGGTATTGGTGATTGGTACGGTGGTGGATGACGCCATTGTCGTGGTGGAGGCGGTGCAGGCACGGTTTGATGTGGGCTATAAGTCCTCCTATATGGCAAGTATCGATGCGATGAAGGGCATCAGCAACGCGGTTATCACTTCTTCACTGGTGTTTATGGCGGTGTTTATTCCGGTATCGTTCATGGGAGGGACTTCCGGTACGTTCTATACCCAGTTTGGGTTGACGATGGCGGTGGCCGTTGGTATTTCGGCGATTAATGCGTTGACACTCAGTCCCGCACTTTGTGCCTTGCTGCTGAAGCCTTATATCAATGAGGACGGAACGGAGAAGAATAATTTTGCTTCGCGCTTCCGCAAGGCATTCAACACGGCTTTCGAGGCGGTGGTCGAGAAGTATAAGAAGATAGTGTTGCTGTTCATCAAGCGCCGCTGGCTGGGATGGTCGTTGCTGGCACTTTCGGTGGTGCTGCTGGTATTCCTGATGAATACCACCAAGACCGGACTGGTGCCCGACGAGGACCAAGGAACGTTGTTTGTCAACGTTAGCACCGCTCCGGGTAGCTCGCTCAAGACGACAAATGACATTATAGACCGCGTGGAGAAGCGTCTGGAAGACCTTCCTCAGAAATTGCACTTGCAGAAAGTTGCCGGTTATGGTCTGCTGTCCGGGCAGGGAAATTCTTTCGGTATGATTATCGTGAAGCTGAAACCTTGGGACGAGCGTACGGCAAAGGAAGACCAGGTGCAGGCAGTCGTCAACCAGATATACGCTCGCACGGCGGATATTAAGGATGCTACAGTCTTTGCCATTGCTCCGGGTATGATTCCGGGCTATGGTATGGGTAATGCGCTGGACTTGAATGTGCAGGACAAGCAGGGAGGGGATATGAACACCTTCTTCCAGACCACCCAGCAGTATCTGGCGGCACTGAACCAGCGTCCGGAAATTTCGATGGCATACTCCACGTTCGATGTACGCTATCCGCAGTGGACCGTCGAGGTGGATGCTTCCAAGTGCAAACGTGCCGGGATTACTCCCGACCAGGTGTTGTCCACACTGTCGGGCTATTATGGCGGGCAATATGTCTCCAACTTCAACCGTTTCTCCAAAGTTTACAAGGTAATGATTCAGGCCGACCCGAAGTTCCGTTTGGATGAGGCTTCACTGAACAATGCCTTTGTGCGCATGTCCAACGGTGAGATGGCTCCGTTGAGCCAGTTCGTTACGCTGACCCGTTCCTACGGTGCCGAGTCCTTGAGCCGCTTCAACATGTTCAACTCCATTGCCGTGAATGCCATGCCTGCTGAGGGATACAGTACCGGTGACGCCATCCGTGCCGTACAAGAAACGGCGGAGATAGCCTTGCCGAAGGGATATGGCTATGACTTTGGTGGCATCACCCGCGAGGAAAGCCAGCAGAGTGGTACTACAGTCATCATCTTCGGTATCTGTATCTTGATGATTTACTTGATTCTGAGTGCGCTTTACGAGAGCTTTCTGATTCCGTTTGCCGTTATCCTGGCCGTTCCTGCGGGCCTGATGGGGTCGTTCCTTTTTGCCAGGATAGCCGGGTTGGAGAATAATATCTATTTGCAGACGGGACTTATCATGCTGATAGGTCTGTTGGCAAAGACTGCTATTCTGTTGACGGAGTATGCCGCCGAGCGCCGTAAAGCGGGAATGGGGCTGATTGCTTCTGCCGTCAGTGCGGCAAAGGCGCGTTTCCGTCCCATCCTGATGACGGTACTGACGATGATTTTCGGCCTTTTCCCCTTGGTGGTTGCCACGGGTGTCGGAGCCAACGGTAACCGTTCATTGGGTACGGGTGTTGTCGGTGGTATGTTCATCGGCACATTGGCGCTGCTGTTCATTGTTCCTGTCTTGTTCATCAGTTTCCAGTGGTTGCAGGAGCGGCTTCGTCCTGCCCAATCCGTCCCGACGAGCGACTGGCAGATTGAGGAAGAGATGAAAGTAAGCCGGAAGGAGATAGAAGAATCACATTAGTACATTATCGCGTAACTAACATAAAAAAATAATGAAGAAACAATTCATATTATTAGCTGTCGTCGGCTTGGTACTGACCAGTTGCGGCATCTATACCAAATACCAGCGCCCGGAGGACATCACGACCGATGGACTTTATGGACACGATTTGGATGGGCAAAGTCTGGATAGCCTGAGTCTGTTTGTGGCATCAGACACTGCCTCCATCGCTTCCCTTTCCTGGCGCGAGCTTTTTACGGACCCGCAATTACAGTCGCTCATCGAGCAAGCCTTGCAAGGCAACACCGACCTGCTTTCCGCCCGGCAACGTATCAAGGAGGCGGAAGCCACGCTGATGTCGGCCAAACTTTCGTACCTGCCTTCGTTTATGCTCACTCCGCAGGGTGGCGTCAGCAGTTTCGACAATTCCAAAGGCTCGTGGACCTATTCCGGCATTGCCTCGGCAAGTTGGGAAGTCGATATTTTTGGTAAGTTGACCAATGCCAAACGCCGTTCCAAAGCGCTCTACCTTCAAAGCTTGGAGTACGAACAAGCCGTCAGCACTTCGCTGATAGCTAATGTGGCCAATCTGTACTACACCTTGCTGATGCTCGACGAGCAATACCGCATTTCCGAAGAAACAGCCGCCAGTTGGCGCGAAAGTGTACGCACCATGCGAGCCATGATGGCTGCAGGCATGACGAACGAGGCGAGTGTCTCGCAATCCGAAGCCAACTGTCGTCAGGTGGAAGCTTCGCTGCTCGACCTCCGGCAGCAGGTAAAGGAAGTGGAGAACAGTCTCTCCATTCTGTTGGACGATGTTCCGGGCACCATTGAGCGTGGCCGGTTGGCGGGGCAGGAGTTCCCGCAGGAACTTGCGGTGGGCGTACCTCTGCAACTGCTTTCCCGCCGTCCCGATGTGAAAAGTGCCGAACTCTCGCTGGCATCCGCTTTCTACAGCACCAATGCCGCCCGTTCTGCTTTCTACCCCTCCATCACCTTGAGCGGTACAGCTGGCTGGACCAACTCGGCAGGAAGCATGATTGTCAATCCAGGAAAACTACTCTTCTCCGCCATCGGCTCGCTGACACAACCCTTGTTCAACAAAGGGCTGAACGTGGCACAGCTCAAGATAGCCAAAGCACAGCAGGAAGAAGCCAGGCTCGCTTTTCAGCAAGCTTTGCTCAATGCCGGTAGCGAAGTGAACAATGCTCTGACCCAAGTGCAGGTAGCCCGTGGAAAGACGGAGCTCCGCGCAAGGCAGATAACTTCACTGGAAACTACCGTCCGCAGCACCCGGTTACTGATGCAACACGGCACTTCCACCTATTTGGAAGTGCTCACTGCCCAGCAGGGGCTACTCTCTGCCCAACTGACACAGGTAGCCGACCGCTTTGATGAAATACAAGGTATCATCAACCTCTATCAAGCCCTTGGTGGAGGGCGGGAGTAAAATATACTCTTTCTCATCTTCATTCTCTCGCCCCTCTATCAATCCGGCATTTCCTTTTTTTGTGGGAATCCGATGGTAGAGGGGCTTTCATATAAGCGGGCTATGGCAAAAAAACTACGGTTTCTTGCCGTCAAACCGGGACAAACTTTATAACTTTGCGGCATACGACATAAAAATCTATCTATTATGAACTGCAAATCCTTGTTTTTTCTGGTTGTTTTTTCCCTGACCCTTATATCAGGGGTGTTTGCTCAAAAGAAAGTTTCTATTCTTGGCGATTCCTATTCCACTTTTTACGGTCATGTCTCTCCTGCCGCCAATCTCTGCTGGTATGGAGTTCCCGGCGAAAAGAAAGAGAATGATGTGACAAAGGTGGAGGAAACCTGGTGGTACCGTTTCATCCATGAGCACGGCTTTCAGTTGGAACGCAACAATTCCTATTCCGGCTCCACCGTCTGTCATACCGGTTACGAGAAAGCCGATTACTCCGACCGTTCTTTTATCACCCGTATTCACAACCTCGGCACCCCCGACATAATCCTTGTTTTTGGCGGTACCAATGACAGTTGGGCAGGTGCTCCCATTGGCGCATACCAATATGATGGCTGGACGAAAGCCGATTTGTATAGCTTCCGTCCTGCCTTTTGCTATCTGCTTGCATCTCTCAAGCAGCTCTATCCTGCGGCCAGGATTTATAATATTACCAATTCAGAATTATCCGAAGAGGTAACTGATTCCATGGATGAAATTTGCCGGCACTATGGCATCGAGAATATTCGTTTGCACGACATTGATAAACAATGGGGGCATCCTTCTGTGCAAGGAATGCAGAGTATCGATGCTCAGGTTTGGGAGTCTGTCTCCCCGATATTGGAGGCTTCTGTTTCTTTGCCTGCCAAGAACTAAGGACAGACTCATTGGGAGTTATCCTTTTCTATCCTAAATGCTAATCTTTCCACTGCCGTATTCTTTTCTTTCCACAGCTGTGGAAAGAAAAGAATACGGCAGTGGAAAGAAAGTAAAATCCTTGTGGCAAGAAAAATAATTAGTACCTTTACTGCCAGCTTCTGCCGATTTCGAGAACATTTCTTCCCCAAGTTTGCTGCAAGTTTCCCTCAATTCTCTATAAACCATTAATTTAAATTATTTTATGAGTGCTTATTATGACCTTTATGAAACGCCCGTCCCCGAAGGCGAGGAACCGAAGTCGCTGCATGCCCGTGTCTGTTCCAAGGGAACCATTTCTGGTAAAGAGTTTATGGAACGGGTTTTTCGTGAAGAACATATGCCCCACGCCATGGTTGTGGGTATTGTGCAAGCCATCACCACTACGCTTGGAGACTGGCTGGCAAAGGGCTATACGGTGGAGATAGAGGGACTTGGCTTCTTCAGCACCACGCTGAAGTGTACCCATCCGGTGATGAATAAGAAAGAAGTACGTGCGGAGTCGGTCAAGATGTCCACGGTGAAATTCCGTCCCGGCATCGAATTCAAACGTTATGTGGCAGGTAAGATGGAGTTGGAACGTGCGGATAAACGCTTTTTCCCGGATAAACCGAAAGCAATGGGCGACATGGTTGCCCGTGAAAAAAGCATGATGGACTTTCTGGAGGCTAATGTCTGTATTACTCGTGCAGAATATTCCCGCCTTGTCCATGTCACCGCCCGCCGGGCTTCGAGGGATTTGCAGACATTTATCGATTCCGGCGTGATTCGCAAGCGTGGTGCCGGCCGTTCTGTGGTCTATGTCAAGGGGTGAACTTAGTATATTCCGATGCGCGCGCGTATATATATAATGTGTCCCCTTCCTTCCTGCCTTTCTTTCCCTTTAAAAAACATGCTTTAAAACATATCTATCAATCAGCTAGTTATGAAAAAGTTCACGTAAACCCTCAAAAAAAGCTTGTATATATTTTGCAGATGTCCGTAAAAGCCCTACTTTTGCATCCGCTTTCGGGAACGAAGGCGGCGATGTTTTGACATTCTGACAGTAAAACGGAGCGGTAAGCTTCCATTTTTCTCTTCTTTGCCATAGGTTTCTTTCGGAACTTCGGCCTTGGAAAAGAAAAATGAAAAAAAACTTCCGAAACATTTGGAAGTTATGCTTTAAAGTCCTTACCTTTGCACCCGCTTTTGAAAACGAAAGCAGCGCGAGTTGACATTCTTTTTAAAGAAACGGTGCCTGGTCCTTCTTCCTTTTTCTTTTTGCCTCCCTTTCGACAAGAGAGACGACGAGGAAAGAGAAAAAAAGAAAAAATGAAAAAAACTTCCGAAAATATTTGGAAGATATGCTTTAAAGTTCTTACCTTTGCATCCGCTTTCTGAAAAGAACAGCAATCGTGAAACAAGCGATCTTTGAACAGATTTACATAAACAATACAAGTAGTACAAGAGCAGGTGCTTCGCAAATTAATAATTGGAAACTAATGATTAAGGCGCGTCGTACCTGGGTAAAACAAAAGAACCGTCAATACTTATTTTATATAGATAGGTAAAGATAGACTTTTTGAATTCGAGCGTCCTGAACAGATAATTAAGCTGTCGCACTTTAATTTTTAATATGCGCAGTCAAGATACTTTTACAATGAAGAGTTTGATCCTGGCTCAGGATGAACGCTAGCTACAGGCTTAACACATGCAAGTCGAGGGGCAGCATGAACTTAGCTTGCTAAGTTTGATGGCGACCGGCGCACGGGTGAGTAACACGTATCCAACCTGCCGATGACTCGGGGATAGCCTTTCGAAAGAAAGATTAATACCCGATGGCATAGTTCTTCCGCATGGTAGAACTATTAAAGAATTTCGGTCATCGATGGGGATGCGTTCCATTAGGTTGTTGGCGGGGTAACGGCCCACCAAGCCTTCGATGGATAGGGGTTCTGAGAGGAAGGTCCCCCACATTGGAACTGAGACACGGTCCAAACTCCTACGGGAGGCAGCAGTGAGGAATATTGGTCAATGGACGAGAGTCTGAACCAGCCAAGTAGCGTGAAGGATGACTGCCCTATGGGTTGTAAACTTCTTTTATACGGGAATAAAGTGAGGCACGTGTGCCTTTTTGTATGTACCGTATGAATAAGGATCGGCTAACTCCGTGCCAGCAGCCGCGGTAATACGGAGGATCCGAGCGTTATCCGGATTTATTGGGTTTAAAGGGAGCGTAGGCGGACGCTTAAGTCAGTTGTGAAAGTTTGCGGCTCAACCGTAAAATTGCAGTTGATACTGGGTGTCTTGAGTACAGTAGAGGCAGGCGGAATTCGTGGTGTAGCGGTGAAATGCTTAGATATCACGAAGAACTCCGATTGCGAAGGCAGCTTGCTGGACTGTAACTGACGCTGATGCTCGAAAGTGTGGGTATCAAACAGGATTAGATACCCTGGTAGTCCACACAGTAAACGATGAATACTCGCTGTTTGCGATATACAGTAAGCGGCCAAGCGAAAGCGTTAAGTATTCCACCTGGGGAGTACGCCGGCAACGGTGAAACTCAAAGGAATTGACGGGGGCCCGCACAAGCGGAGGAACATGTGGTTTAATTCGATGATACGCGAGGAACCTTACCCGGGCTTGAATTGCAACTGAATGATGTGGAGACATGTCAGCCGCAAGGCAGTTGTGAAGGTGCTGCATGGTTGTCGTCAGCTCGTGCCGTGAGGTGTCGGCTTAAGTGCCATAACGAGCGCAACCCTTATCGATAGTTACCATCAGGTTATGCTGGGGACTCTGTCGAGACTGCCGTCGTAAGATGTGAGGAAGGTGGGGATGACGTCAAATCAGCACGGCCCTTACGTCCGGGGCTACACACGTGTTACAATGGGGGGTACAGAAGGCAGCTACACGGCGACGTGATGCTAATCCCTAAAGCCTCTCTCAGTTCGGATTGGAGTCTGCAACCCGACTCCATGAAGCTGGATTCGCTAGTAATCGCGCATCAGCCACGGCGCGGTGAATACGTTCCCGGGCCTTGTACACACCGCCCGTCAAGCCATGAAAGCCGGGGGTACCTGAAGTGCGTAACCGCAAGGAGCGCCCTAGGGTAAAACTGGTGATTGGGGCTAAGTCGTAACAAGGTAGCCGTACCGGAAGGTGCGGCTGGAACACCTCCTTTCTGGAGTGACGTCTCGACTCGATCGTTGGTTCTTGAAGTTATGCTTCCATAAGAACCTCTTGTACTGCGCGTACTTGTTTATTAAAATATACGAGAAAAGTAGAAGCCGAGCCGTAAGGCGAGGGTTTGACTGACAGTCCTATAGCTCAGTTGGTTAGAGCGCTACACTGATAATGTAGAGGTCGGCAGTTCAACTCTGCCTGGGACTACTTCAAAGTTGAAAACTGAAAATTGAGAAATGAAAATCGGGAACTCTCCGGATTTTCCACTTTCCACTTTCCGTTTTCCACTTATAAGAAGGGGGATTAGCTCAGCTGGCTAGAGCACCTGCTTTGCACGCAGGGGGTCAACGGTTCGAATCCGTTATTCTCCACTCCGTTTTGATTATTGTTTTATAATTGAAACACCGTTCTTTGACATGATGTGACCAAAAAAAAGTAAAGTTAAAAGCTGAAAGTATATATCGACCATACGTGATCGGTAAGACAAAAAGTAAGTAAGGGCACATGGCGGATGCCTTGGCTCTCGGAGGCGATGAAGGACGTGATAAGCTGCGATAAGCTGCGGGTAGGTGCAAATGACCTTTGATCCGCGGATTTCCGAATGGGACAACCCGGTACTTTGAAGAAGTATCATCCTGCATTGCAGGAGGCTAACGCAGGGAACTGAAACATCTTAGTACCTGCAGGAAAAGAAAATAAACAATGATTCCCCCAGTAGTGGCGAGCGAACGGGGAATAGCCCAAACCATCCATGTTACGGCATGGGTGGGGTTGTAGGACCACGCCGTGGCAAGAAAGTTGGTGAGCAGAATGTTCTGGAAAGTACAGCCATAGAGCATGAGAGCTGCGTATGCGAAGCCAAGCGAAGCCTAGTGGTATCCTGAGTAGCGCGGAGCACGAGGAATTCTGCGTGAATCTGCCGGGACCATCCGGTAAGGCTAAATACTCCCGAGAGACCGATAGTGAACCAGTACTGTGAAGGAAAGGTGAAAAGCACTTCGAACAGAAGAGTGAAATAGTTCCTGAAACCATGTGCCTACAAGCGGTCGGAGCACCTTCTGGTGTGACGGCGTGCCTTTTGCATAATGAACCTACGAGTTACTTTTTCCGGCGAGGTTAAGGATTTCAGATCTGCAGCCGAAGCGAAAGCGAGTCTGAACAGGGCGTATAGTCGGAAGGAGTAGACGCGAAACCAAGTGATCTACCCTTGGGCAGGTTGAAGGATGGGTAACACCATCTGGAGGACCGAACCAATAAGCGTTGAAAAGCTTCTGGATGACCTGAGGGTGGGGGTGAAAGGCTAATCAAACTTGGAGATAGCTCGTACTCCCCGAAATGCATTTAGGTGCAGCCTTGACTTATACTGGCATGAGGTAGAGCGACTGATAAGATGCGAGGGCTTCACCGCCTATCAAGTCTTGACAAACTCCGAATGCGTGTCAGTTCTATGTCAGGAGTGAGGGCATGGGTGCTAAGGTCCATGTCCTAAAGGAGAACAATCCGGACCAACAGCTAAGGTCCCGAAATGAATACTAAGTTGAACTAACGAAGTCAGATTGCTAAGACAGCTAGGATGTTGGCTTGGAAGCAGCCATTCATTTAAAGAGTGCGTAACAGCTCACTAGTCGAGGAGTTTGGCGTGGATAATAATCGGGCATAAGTATTCTACCGAAGCTTTGGGATGAGAAATCATCGGTAGGGGAGCATTCCACTCGGCGTCGAAGGTGAAGCGCGAGCTTTGCTGGAGCGTGTGGAAAAGCAAATGTAGGTATAAGTAACGATAAAGGGGGTGGGAAACCCCCTCGCCGAAAGACTAAGGTTTCCTGATCAACGCTAATCGGATCAGGGTAAGTCGGGTCCTAAGGCTCAGCCGAACGGCGAGGCCGATGGCAGAACCGGTTAATATTCCGGTACTACCTGTGGGAGTGACGTGGAGACGGAGTCGTGACAGCGCCGCGGACTGACGGAATAGTCCGTTGAAGGGTGTAGATGCTGATTGTTCCAGGCAAATCCGGAGCAAGAGTCGAACCTGATAGTATGGAGCGTTCTTAGAACAATCCAATAGTGCGTGTAATCATACTTCCAAGAAAATCCGCTAAACTTAATCCTGCAGGTACCCGTACCGCAAACGGACACACGTAGTCGGGTTGAATATACTAAGGCGCTTGAGTGATTCACGGTTAAGGAACTAGGCAAACTGACCCTGTAACTTCGGGATAAAGGGTCCTCGCTTAACGGCGAGGCGCAGAGAATAGGTCCAGGCAACTGTTTAACAAAAACACAGGGCTGTGCAAAATTGAAAGATGAAGTATACAGCCTGACACCTGCCCGGTGCTGGAAGGTTAAGAGGAGATGTCATCGCAAGAGAAGCATTGAATTGAAGCCCCAGTAAACGGCGGCCGTAACTATAACGGTCCTAAGGTAGCGAAATTCCTTGTCGGGTAAGTTCCGACCTGCACGAATGGTGTAATGATCTGGACGCTGTCTCAACCGTGAGCTCAGTGAAATTGTAGTATCGGTGAAGATGCCGATTACCCGCGATGGGACGAAAAGACCCCGTGAACCTTTACTATAGCTTAACATTGAATTTGGGTAATTGATGTGTAGGATAGGCCGGAGGCTTCGAAGCGGGCACGCCAGTGTCCGTGGAGCCGCTGTTGAAATACGGCCCTTTGATTATTTGAGTTCTAACCCGTTGTTGCGGGGACACTGTTTGGTGGGTAGTTTGACTGGGGTGGTCGCCTCCAAAAGTGTAACGGAGGCTTCTAAAGGTGCCCTCACGACGATTGGTAACCGTCGGCAGAGTGTAATGGCATAAGGGCGCTTGACTGGGAGACTTACAAGTCGATCAGGTAGGAAACTAGAGCATAGTGATCCGGTGTTTCTGTATGGAAAGGACATCGCTCAAAGGATAAAAGGTACTCCGGGGATAACAGGCTGATCCCTCCCAAGAGCTCATATCGACGGAGGGGTTTGGCACCTCGATGTCGGCTCGTCACATCCTGGGGCTGGAGAAGGTCCCAAGGGTTGGGCTGTTCGCCCATTAAAGTGGCACGCGAGCTGGGTTCAGAACGTCGTGAGACAGTTCGGTCTCTATCTATCGTGGGCGCATGAAATTTGCGTGGCTCTGACACTAGTACGAGAGGACCGTGTTGGACTGACCTCTGGTTTACCGGTTGTGCCGCCAGGTGCATTGCCGGGTATCTAAGTCGGGATTGGATAAGTGCTGAAAGCATCTAAGTACGAAGCCAGCCACAAGATTAGATTTCTCAGGGTCGTTGTAGACTACGACGTTGATAGGATGCAGGTGTACAGGCAGCGATGTCATAGCCGAGCATTACTAATTGCCCGTCCACTTTTTGCCTTCCGTGTATGGAGGTATATACGTTCAGCAATGTATGGACACTTTACTTTTTTCTCATCATGTCTGCCTTATTCAGGTGACTACAGCACCGGGGTTCCACCTCTTCCCATTCCGAACAGAGAAGTTAAGCCCGGTCACGCCGATGGTACTGCGTAACAGTGGGAGAGTAGGTAGTCGCCGTTTTCAGAAGAAGCCTCCGTGTCTGATAAGGATACGGAGGCTTTGTTCGTTTTATATACCTCTCCTCTAACATTCCGTTTCTACCGCTAATCACTATACCTTATTATATATAATTATTCATCATATATTCATCAGATTAATTCCCGAATTAAGGTGCTAAATGAATGATTAAAAACTTTTAAATCAGTATTTTATATCCTATTTCCACTTTCGTATTTCATATATTCTTCGTACCTTTACAGTGTATTAAAAGGTATAGTAAATCCTTTAATCAGTGAACAATTTAATCTTTTTACAAAAGAAAGTAACATAGCTGTAAAACAAATAAGAGAGACATCTGTTATTTATTGTAGAATCATTAGACGACATGAAAACAACTGTAAAGACATTCTGGATATGCATGCTACTGATGTTGACTTGCAGCATTAGCGGTAAAGCCATTGACCTGGTGCAGGTGGATGACAGAATGGCCGGAACTGCTGAAGTTTCCGCTTCTTTATCTTCATGTTCTTCTACTTCCGACAATAGTATTGACAAGAAGAATTCATTGTTCACGAATACCAAGTTCGCATGGACTACGGATGTCGAACTGGGAAACAAACCGGTTTCCGAAACTTACTCTTCTCATCAACAGCGTTTGCGCAGGGTGATTGAAGACAATCTTTTCCTCAGAAACATTCTTTTGATGTTATCCAACCACGAGAATCTACTCGTGCAAGGCCGCTCTAAATTATACTACTCAGATAAAGACCCGTACTATGCATTGACGGGCAGTGATTACTATATTTATACGCTTCGGCGGATTTTGATTTAGCCAACTTTTCTTCTTATTGATTTCCCCCTTTTTCTCCTTATTGTCTTGAAGAGACTGAAGGCAGGTGACCTTTAGTGTACATATATGTTAGTTAAGGTTGCAAGGATGATTACGCCCTGTCGGTTCGTAAGCGGGAAGTCGTATCCCTATGCTTTATTTTCAAAACTCTATTTAAATACCAACAATTAAACTTTTCATCATGGAAACTACTCAAAAAAAAGCAGCCTCTTTTAAAGGCATCAGATCCGCCGGTTGGGTAATCGTAATCTGTTTTATCATCGCCGTGCTTATTTTTCACTTTGTGTTGGGAAATCCCTCCAACTTTATGAACAACGACCCGAACAACCATCCGTTGCCGGGTAACTTCCTCGGTACCATCTATAAAGGTGGATTCATTGTTCCTGTAATTCAAACGCTTTTGCTGACTGTCATCGCACTGAGTATTGAACGTTATATTGCCATTGGCGCTGCCTTTGGTAAGGGGTCATTGGTGAAATTCGTAGCTAACATCAAAGCAGCCTTGGCTGAAGGTGATATGAAGAAGGCACAACAAATCTGCGATTCACAACGTGGTTCTGTAGCCAATGTGGTAAATGCCACTTTGAAGAAGTATGCCGAGATGGAGAATGACACAGAGCTGTCCAAAGACCAGAAACTGCTTGCCATCCAGAAGGAATTGGAAGAAGCCACTGCGCTGGAACTGCCGATGATGGAGCAGAATCTTCCTATTATTGGTACCATCACGACTTTAGGTACATTGATGGGATTGCTCGGTACAGTTATCGGTATGATCCGTTCATTTGCCGCCCTTGCAGCCGGAGGTTCAGCCGACTCCATGGCTCTGTCGCAAGGTATTTCTGAGGCTTTGATTAATACTGCCTTCGGTATCTTGACCGGTGCATTGGCCGTTATCTCCTACAACTATTATACAAACAAGATTGACAAGTTGACTTACAGCCTCGATGAGGTTGGTTTCTCCATCGTGCAGACTTTTGCAGCTACCCATAAATAGTTGACTGCTGATAGTTGGAGCTGCGCTGTGACGTAGGCTTCTATTATCTATTCAACGAATGAATTCTCAATTTTAATTTTCAATGAAACGATTATGGGCAGAGCGAAAATAAAAAAGAAAAGTACGTTCATCGATATGACGGCGATGAGTGACGTAACTGTACTGCTGCTGACCTTCTTCATGCTGACTTCTACGTTCGTGAAGAAAGAGCCGGTACAAGTAACGACTCCCGCCTCTGTATCCGAGATTAAGATTCCGGAGACAAATGTACTCCAGATATTGGTCGATCCGAGCGGAAAAGTATTTATGAGTCTGGACAAGCAGTCCGACTTGCGCGAAGTGCTGGAAGCTATGGGGCAGGAGTATGGAGTGACTTTCACTCCGGAGGAAACTAAAAAATTCATGCTGGCGTCTACCTTTGGTGTGCCGATGAAGAGTATGAAGAAATACCTCGACTTGCCGCAAGACCAGCAAGATGCTGTATTGAAGAATGAGGGGATACCGACAGACAGTATTGACAATCAGTTCAAGGCCTGGGTACGCAACGCCCGTGCAGTGAACAGTGATTTGCGCATTGCCATCAAGGCAGATGCCAATACTCCTTATTCCGTAATAAAAAATGTGATGAACTCACTTCAGGACCTCAGAGAGAACCGGTACAACCTGATTACTTCTCTGAAGACCACAAGTGAAGAGTGACAAGCTACGAGTTACAAGTAGAACAAGAAAGGAAACATTATGGCTGAAATACAAGAAAGCGGCAACAAGAAAGGTGGAAAAAGCAAGCAGAAGAAAATGACTGTCAGGGTGGACTTTACACCTATGGTGGACATGAACATGTTGCTGATTACCTTCTTTATGCTTTGTACCTCACTGAGCAAACCTCAGACCATGGAGATAAGCATGCCGAGCAATGACAAGACCATCACCGAGGAGCAGCAGACCAAAGTCAAGGCTTCCCAAGCCATCACGCTGTTGCTGGGGGATGACAACAAGTTGTATTATTACGAAGGGGAACCTAACTACAAGGACTATACTTCACTGAAGGAAACTACCTATCAGGCGGATGGTCTGCGGGCAATGCTTCTGCAACGTAATAGAGTTGCTGTGAACGAGGTGAACAGACTGAAGCAGCAGAAACTGGATCTTAAGATATCAGAGGATGACTACCGGAAACAGCTTTCCGAGATAAAAAGCGGAAAGGATACGCCGACAGTCATCATCAAGGCTACCGATAAGTCTTCGTACAAGAATCTGATTGATGCTCTCGATGAAATGCAGATATGTAATATAGGTAAGTATGTGATAACGGATATTGCCGAAGCCGACGAGTTCTTGATGAAGAACTACGAAAGCAAGGGCGAATTGTCCCAGAACATTGCTGAATGATGTGTAACACCCAAAGAAAGGAAAGAATATGGCTAAAGTAGATTTAAGCTCCCAAGCATGGTGTGACCTCGTGTTCAGTGGTAAGAACAAAGCATATGGAGCCTATAAGATGCGTGAGACCTCTCCCAGACGGCACAACATTGCCGTGATACTGGTAATTGTAATTGCATTGATAGGTTTCAGTATCCCTACGCTGATAAAGATGGCTACCCCCAAACAGAAAGAGGTGATGACCGAAGTGACTACCCTTTCGCAGCTGGAAGAACCGGAAGTGAAGCAGGAAGAGATGAAGCGGATAGAGCCCGTGGCCCCACCGCCGCCTGCATTGAAAAGCTCCATTAAGTTTACCGCTCCCGTCATCAAAAAGGATGAGGAAGTGAGGGACGAGGATGAAATAAAAAGCCAGACAGAACTGACGGAAACGAAAGTTGCCATCTCCATTGCCGACGTGAAAGGTAATGACGAGGAACACGGCAAGGACATCGCCGACTTGAAACAAGTGGTGACGCAGGCCGAACCGGAACCTGAAAAGGTTTTCGATATGGTAGAGCAGATGCCCCAGTTCCCCGGTGGTCAGGCCGAGATGATGCAGTTCATCAGCAAGAATATGAAGTATCCGACCATTGCCCAGGAAAACGGTACGCAAGGGCGTGTAACCTGCCAGTTTGTGGTAGGTGCCGACGGCAAGGTGCGTGATGTGAAAGTGCTGAGAGGTGTAGACCCCTATCTGGATAAAGAAGCTGTCCGTGTGATTATGTCCATGCCCAAATGGATTCCCGGCAAGCAGAATGGTAAGGCCGTATCGGTGAAATATACGATACCGGTGATGTTTAGATTACAATAAGTGTGTGTGTTATGAAAACGGTGAAACAACTTCAGCTTTCAGGCTTGCTGGTGCTGCTGACTCTGCTGTCTGCCTGCCAAAGCAAGCCCAAGGACGGACAAACGGATACGTATACCTCCGGTGTGATTGCAATTGCTGCGGACGAAAGTTTCCAGCCTATTGTGCAGGAAGAAATTGACGTGTTCGAAGGACTGTTCCCCTTGGCAGGAATTGTGCCCCGTTATGTGACGGAAGTCGATGCCGTCAACCTCTTGCTCAAGGACAGTCTGCGGTTGGCAATAACCAGTCGCAGACTGACTCCCGAAGAGATGAATTCCTTCAATAGCCGGAAGTTTTTTCCGCAGGAGATAAAGATTGCTACGGACGGGCTGGCATTGATAACCCATCTTGGCAATCCGGATTCATTGATTAGTGTGAAGGACATCCGCCGC
Source organism: Bacteroides uniformis (assembly GCF_025147485.1). Lineage (NCBI taxonomy): Bacteria > Pseudomonadati > Bacteroidota > Bacteroidia > Bacteroidales > Bacteroidaceae > Bacteroides > Bacteroides uniformis. Next base: position 1,743,642 of record NZ_CP102263.1, read on the forward strand.
ATCCTGACGGGTGATGCGAAGCAGTGGAAAGATATCTATCCGGCTTCCCGTCTGGGGGATATCAGTCTTGTGTTTGACAACAAGAACTCCAGTACCGTACGTTTTGCTGTCGATTCCATCTGTAAGGGTGTACCGCTTTCCAGTCAGTTGAAAGCGTTGAAAACCAATAGGGAGGTGATTGACTACGTGGCCCGCACGCCTGATGCCATCGGTATTATCGGCGTGAACTGGCTGAGCGACCGGAATGACAGTACGGGGCTCTCTTTCAGTAAAGAGGTGCGGCTGATGTCCGTCAGTGCTGCTGACAAGGCCATGCCGGACAACAGTTACAAACCCTATCAGGCGTATTTGTATTACGGTGATTATCCGTTGGCACGCAGCATCTATGCCTTGTTGAATGATCCGCGGAGCGCACTTCCGTGGGGATTTGCCTCTTTCCTCGCTTCCGACCGGGGACAGCGGATTATATTGAAGTCGGGATTGGTCCCCGCCACCCAACCGGTGCGCGTGGTGAACGTCAAGGATGAATAACTAAAATGAATGCTAACATGAAACGTAGATTTGTATTTTGTTTGGGAGCGATGCTGTTTGCAGGTACGCTCGCCGCACAAACGCCGGTGCCCGAATGGCAGGCGGGGGTGGATAAAGTAAAAAGTCTGATAAAGACGAATCCGGAGCAGGCTTCCGACGCAGCCGGAGAACTGCTGAAGGGCAAGAACAAGAAAAATGTGGAGCTTGTGACTTCCGTGGCCCGTGCCTATCTGGATGCAGGACAGCTGAAAGAGGCGGAAACCTATCTGGAGATGGCAAGAAAGGCCGACAACAAGGCTCCGGCAGTTTCTGTACTCGAGGGTGACATCGCTTTTGCCCGGAAAGATATCGGAAAGGCATGCCAGCTTTATGAGCAAGCCATCTATTTTGATTCGAATTATAAGGATGCGTATCTGAAATATGCGCAGGCATACAAGTCTGCCAGTCCTTCGCAGGCCATAGAGAAGCTGAACCAGCTGAAGGCCATAGCTCCGGATTGCCTGGAAGCAGACAAGGAGCTGGCGGAAGTGTATTACGCCACCAACCGTTTTGGCAAGGCTGCCGACACCTATGCCAAGTTCATCGATACTCCCGTGGCTACGGAAGATGACATCCTGAAATATGCTTTTGCACTATTCCTGAACCACGACTTCGAGAAATCCTTGGCGGTGGCGCAGAAAGGTTTGCAGAAGAATGCCCGCCATGCCGCATTCAACCGGCTTGTGATGTACAACAATGTCGACCTCAAGCGTTATGACGAGGCAGAGAAGGCTGCCGATGCTTTCTTCAATGCTTCGGATAATGCCGATTATTCATGCTTGGATTACCGCTATCACGGTGCTCTGTTGAGTGCTCTGAAGAAATATGACCAGGCCATTGAGGAATATGGTAAGGCATTGGAGAAGGATGAGAGTCAGGTGGATTTGTGGCGTGAGATTGCCGATGCTTATGAATTGAAAAACGACTATACCCAAGCCATTGCTGCTTATAAAAAGTACTATGACTCGCTGGCACAAGGTAAAAAGACGTCCGAAAACTTATTCCAGTTAGGGCGTCTGTACTACGGAGAGGGTACGTCCTCGGACACTCTCTCCGTTCAGTCTGCCGACCGCATGGCGGCATTGCAGGCTGCCGACTCTGTGTTCGCACTTGTTGCCGAACAAGCTCCCGACAGTTATTTGGGAGATATGTGGCGCGCCCGCACACACTCTGCCATGGACCCCGAAACTACAGAGGGATTGGCGAAACCTTATTACGAGAAGGTGGTGGACGTACTGCTTGCCAAAAACGAACCGAGGTACAACTCTGCATTGATAGAGTGTTACAGTTATCTGGGCTACTACTATCTGTTGAAGAGTGACTATGCTACTTCGAAAGAGTACTGGAATAAAATTCTGGCTATCGACCCCACCAATGCCACAGCAAACAAGGCATTGGACGGCATCAAATAGCAATAATTTTAGTTGTTTGTCGTGTCGGGAGGAGTGGAGAGTGATTCTTAGCTCCTCCTTTTTTGTTGCAGGGTCCCCCTTGGAGGCAGTGATTGCTTGCGGTAGTCCGTGGGTGAAGTGCCTAAGTGTGTCTTCACATACTTCCCGAAAAAGGAGATGTTGGGGAAATCCTGATGCTCGGAAATCTCCTTGATAGACTTATTGGAATACTTCAGAAAATATTTGATGTCTTCGACCACATAATCGTTTATCCACTCGAAGGCTGTCTTTCCGCTGACCTTTTTGCAGACGGTGGAAAGATATTTGGGAGTAACACACAGCTTACCCGCATAATAGGAAATAGAACGTTTTTTCACCTCGGTGCAGGCCAGCAGGTCGAGGAATCTCTTGAATAGAATGTTGCTCCGCTTCACCATTTGGCTTTCGGGAGGGGTGCTCAACTGGTTTAAATCTGCCAGCAGCTCATACAGCATGGTGCGTATCAGCGACCTGATGACTTCTTTGTAGTAGGGCTGCTCCGCTTGTTTCATTCGGGCACGTATCACCTTATAGTATAAATCGAACAGTTGCACTCTGTCCTTGTCAATGCGTACTACCGGATTCTGGCTGATATAGAAAGCCTTGTTCCATATGTCACTACTTTTATGAAGGTACTTCTGTGTAATCTGGGTCGACAGACAGAACATGGCGCCCTTGAAGTCGGAACTGGTTGTGCAATTGCTCAGAATCATATTGGGCATACAAATCAGCATCTCACCGGGGTAGATAGCATATTTTTGGGTATTGATGTTTATCTGCAGTCTTCCTTTTACACAGACCACATAGATGTTTGCATTCAACTTGAAATACTTGTTGAAAAGCAAGTTCTTGAAATCTCCAAGTATAGCAATATCGTTGTCGGTATAGTCCGTACTTGTATATTCTGCTATATTGTATGTGTTAAGTTGGTAAATCTTTTCTTCGTTTTTCATATTCATGTCTTTAGCTCCTTTGCAAATGTAAAGCAAGTGGCAGGAAATATAGAGTCCTAAATGGATACAGAAGTGTCCTAATCTTCTTGCGTGTGAGGCTAATTTCGAACCAAAGAATAGAATTGTTCCTTTTTCTGAGCATTTTTTTTCTTGAAACGCTTGTCGTATTGAAAAGAATGTCTACTTTTGCGGTGTACTATTATACTAATACACATAAACAATAAGATATTTAATTCATCCAAGCGTATGTTACAAGTAGAAAACATTTCATTTAGTTATCGCAAGGGGCGGAAAGAAGTCCTGAGCGATTTTTCACTTTCGCTGGAAGCCGGCCGGGTTTACGGTCTGTTGGGTAAGAACGGAGCCGGCAAGTCTACGTTGCTCTATCTGATGAGCGGTTTGTTGGCTCCCAAACGTGGGAGAGTGATGTATCATGATACCGACATGCGCCGCCGGTTGCCCGTCACGTTGCAGGACATGTTTCTGGTACCCGAGGAGTTCGAGCTGCCTCCTATTTCCTTGGTCAGCTATATTGAACTGAACAGTAAGTTCTATCCCCGTTTCAGCAAGGAAGACATGGTGAAGTACCTACATTTCTTCGAGATGGATATGGATGCTGATTTGGGAGCCTTGTCCATGGGGCAGAAAAAGAAAATCTTCATGAGTTTTGCGCTGGCCACCAATACTTCCCTGCTGCTGATGGATGAGCCTACCAATGGACTGGATATTCCGGGAAAGAGCCAGTTCCGCAAATTTCTGGCTTCGGGTATGTCGGACGACAAGACGATTGTCATTTCCACCCATCAGGTGCGTGACATTGACAAAGTACTGGACCATGTGCTGATTATGGACAACAGCCGCGTATTGCTGGACGAATCCACTGCCAGCATTTGCAGTAAGCTGTTCTTCTTGGAGAGTGACGACCGGGAGTTGGCTGCGACTGCCTTGTACACGCTTCCCTCCGTACAAGGCAATTTCTTGATGCTGCCCAATACGGAAGGTGAGGAATCGGAGATTAATCTTGAACTGCTGTTTGGCGCCGTACTTGCAGAGCCTGGGAAGATAGCGGAAATGTTTCACACTAAAACAAATGAATAATGATACGCGATACCTTTTTTAGTTTGCATCGCTTTGTGAACGTATGCCGCAAAGAGATGGTGGAGAATTGGAAGACCTATATACTCCGCTCGGTGATGGTCTACGGAATGTTGGCCATAGTCTTTGTCTGGAATGGATACTATCAGTATCACAATCTGGAAGCGGGAGCTGTGGGCATGGACCCTATCTGGGAGTTTGAGTCCAGATTCTTTCTTTGGGGACTTGTCATTTGGGGATGCATTAGCGCCTCGTTTACCATGGAAAGGATGAAAAGCAAGACGAGTCGTACCGTTGTGCTCATGACACCTGCCACCATGTTCGAGAAATTCTTTGCCCGCTGGCTGGTGGCTACCTGCGGCTTTATCTTGGTCTTTCTGATAGCTTTCAAGCTGGCGGACTTGACAAGAGTCGTCTTCTATCTTCTGGCCTACCCGGAGCTGCATGTCGTTCACTCCTTTCCGTTGTGGGAATTCTGCTGTAACACGAACCGTTTCTATGAGACGATAGGAAGCGGACCGGCTGTGGTGGGTATATTCCTGAGCTGCTACTTTTTTCTACAGTCTTTCTTCCTGCTGGGCAGTACGGTCTGGCCCAAAAATGCACTTATCAAGACTTTTGCGGCCGGTGTCTGCATCTTCGTTTCATATATCCTGATAGCTGTATTGTGTCTGGAAACCATTCTACCCAATAATTTTTTTATGACCGAGCCTTATATCAACAGGGAAGCATCGAGTGACTGGCTGATTTTTATAACTTCGTTTTTCGCCCTTTTCAACTGGGTGCTTGCCTATTTCCGTTTCAAGGAGTCCGAAATCATTAATCGCTGGTAACTATGAACTTTAAGGAAAGCAAAGCCATCTACCTGCAAATAGCAGACCGCATTTGCGACGAGGTACTTCTCGGGCAATATCAGGAGGAAGAACGTATTCCTTCGGTACGGGAATATGCGGCTGTGGTAGAGGTCAACGCCAATACGGTGATGCGTTCGTACGACTACTTGCAGACGCAAGGAGTGATTTACAACAAGCGGGGTATCGGCTATTTTGTGTCGGTAGGTGCACGTAAGCTGATTCTTTCGTTGAGGAAAGAGTATTTTCTGAAGGAGGAAGTGGATTATTTCTTCAAGCAGATTTTCACGCTGGGCATCTCTGCCGAGGAGTTGTCCGGGATGTATCAGGAGTTTATCAAGAAACAAAAATAAAAGAAGACAGTTATGAAACGAACGACTTATATAATGATAGGAATGCTGGTTACCGGTGTGGCAATGGTATGCGGACTCATGTTCTATGTGGTGGACCGCAATGTCACTCAGAAAGATAATTTTATGGAAATCGGCGGAGAACGGAAAACGGTGCAGCTGCCCTCGTGCAGGGTGTTGAAGCTGACACAGCCTCCGGTGGTGTGGAAACAGAAAAAAGAAGGTATTGTGGAGGCAGAGCGTATGTTCTCGTTCGGGGAAGTGCCGTTGGAGGTAACTGCCGGAGACTCTTTGCAGCAGGGCAGTTTCTCCTATGCAGGGGATATGGAGGCTTTTATGTCGATGACTTCCGTTGGCGATACCCTGCTCGTCACCTTTGACTTTCCGGAGGATAAGCTGGAACAGCATCTTCAGAATGACATTTGGATAAGGGTTCGTTCAGAAGGGATGGAATTGCGGTTGCCTGCGGAGGTACAAGCGGTTGTGGTAGATGTGGAAGATATGGAAGCCAATTTCTACGGACTCCGTTGCGATACGCTCTCTTTCCGCACGCGATACCTTGCCCGGCTGGAAGATTGCCATGTCACTGCGCTTGCGGCGCAGGCGCAGAGCTTGCATTTCAACAGCGGCACAGTGCGCAACCTTTATCTGAATCTGGACGAGATAGCCGACTGGGATGTCAATACCGGTTCCTTCCATATCGATACGGAGCATCTGTCCGGCAGTCGCTATCATCGTTGTCTTTTGCAGAAGAATGAATGCCGCCGGGTGTTCTGGACACCGTTAAAGGATGATGCCTCTTTGAGTGTGGAGTTAAAACAAGCAGTTAAAATAGAAGTAGGTGAGTAGCCATAATACGAAATGACTTATCTTTGCACATGAATCAAAAAGTGTAGAGTATATGGCCTTGCAATTGGCATTCGTATTGGTAGCTATCATTATAGGCGCCCGCTTGGGCGGCATTGGACTAGGTGTAATGGGAGGGATAGGTCTGGCAATTCTGACGTTTGGTTTCGGATTGCAGCCTACATCACCTCCCATTGACGTTATGTTGATGATAGCCGCCGTCATTTCTGCCGCATCCTGCATGCAGGCGGCTGGCGGACTGGATTATATGGTAAAGCTGGCAGAACGGTTGTTGCGGAAGAATCCTTCGCAGGTCACCATCTTGAGCCCTATTGTGACCTATTTGTTTACTTTTGTTGCCGGTACGGGACATGTGGCATATTCGGTGCTTCCCGTGATTGCCGAGGTTGCCACGGAGACCAAGATTCGTCCCGAGAGGCCACTGGGCATTGCGGTGATTGCTTCGCAGCAGGCTATTACGGCAAGTCCCATTTCGGCTGCCACCGTCGCATTGCTTGGGTTGCTGGCGGGATTTGATGTCACCTTGTTTGATATTCTGAAAATAACGATTCCTGCTACCATTATCGGGGTACTTGTGGGCGCCTTGTTCTCCATGAAGGTGGGCAAGGAGTTGGCAGACGACCCGGAGTACAGAAAGAGGTTGACCGAAGGCTATCTTGATGTCAAGAAGGTGGAGATAAAGGATATACACAATAAACGGCATGCCGTCTTGTCTGTGCTTATCTTTATCCTTGCCACTGTTTTTATCGTGTTCTTTGGTTCGTTCGACAGTTTGCGTCCTGCCTTCGTGATAGACGGCGAGACGGTGAGACTCGGCATGTCCGCCATTATCGAAATCGTGATGCTCTCTGCCGCCGCCCTCATCTTGCTGCTGACTCGCACCGACGGCATGAAGGCAACGCAAGGCTCCGTCTTCCCGGCAGGCATGCAGGCGGTGATTGCCATATTCGGCATTGCCTGGATGGGAGATACTTTTCTTCAGGGAAACATGCTTCAGTTGACCCAGTCCGTCGAGGGAGTGGTGAGGCAAATGCCGTGGCTGTTCGGGATAGCCTTGTTTGCCATGTCGATTCTGCTTTATAGCCAGGCCGCCACTGTGCGCGCACTGATGCCTTTGGGCATCGCTTTGGGCATTTCGCCTATGATACTGGTTGCTCTGTTCCCGGCCGTAAACGGTTACTTCTTTATTCCCAACTATCCCACCGTAGTAGCAGCCATTAATTTCGACCGTACCGGAACTACCCGTATCGGCAAGTATGTGCTGAACCACTCGTTCATGCTTCCCGGACTTGTTTCGACTGGCGTTGCCATCGGGCTGGGGTTGCTTTTCATCAGGATATTCTAAGGGAAACCGCTGCTTTTAATCCGTTGTATATAGGGCTTTGTTTACTTGTGTATAGGGAGTGTTCCCTTTTACTCATTGCCTTATCAGCGCCTAATGGTCGTGCGGTGATCTGCTGACGGCTGTTAAGCGGGTTGTTGATGGCCGTTAGGCGATTGCATCATGGCCGTTGCATACTGTTGATTCCTTATGTCCGACGTAATAAATACCTTCATTCTCTGAATAAAGCACAGAGGAAAACAGTATTGAGGTCTTGGCTTTGTGTGGCTGTACGCATTTGTTCTGATTGCATTTGAAGGGGGAGGAGATGGAATTAATACCGTGTTTGCAGGATATTGATTTCGTCAGGTACGATATAAATAAGATGTGATGCAAGAAATTAATAACTTGTGTTACTCCATGTTATCTTCTTGTGGTGTCAGTATTTCTGTTTGTGAAACGGTGTGGAAGCAAATTTTGCTTCCACACTTTTGAGTTGCTTCCACCGCATCTGTAATGCCGATGAATAAAGGGATGTGGAGAGGAGGTGGAAGTGTGGAAGCAATTTGCACAAACATTATTTGCGCAAACATTTTTTTCTGTCCTTGATGGGAATTAAAAAAAATGAGGATAAACGGCCTTTAAACCTTTTATCCTCATTGTAGTTGCGGAGATCCGACTCGAACGAATGACCTTTGGGTTATGAGCCCAACGAGCTACCAACTGCTCCACTCCGCGATGTTATTGTTTTGTGGGTGCAAAGGTACGGCTTTTTATTTAATATGCAAATAAAATGCATGATATTTTTGAGGTTAAGTGGATTTTAATGAGTAATATGTTGATAAATAGAACGATAATAAGCCTACTTTTTTTCTTCCTTTTTAGGGCTGTTCATTAATAAAATGAATGTTTTCTTGTAAGATATGCGGAAATGTCTTACTTTTGCTCAAATAATAAAGCAATGTGCAATTAATCTATGACCGTATCGAAGACAAAAGCTAAATTAGTGGACGTTGCCCGTCAGCTGTTTGCAAAGATGGGCGTTGAGAATACCACGATGAATGATATTGCCCTCGCTTCGAAGAAAGGTAGGAGAACGCTCTATACCTATTTTAAGAGCAAGGAAGATATCTACTTGGCTGTTGTCGAGTCGGAGCTGGATATTCTTTCGGATATGATGAAGCACGTGGTAGAGAAAGATATTCAGCCGGACGAGAAACTGATGGAAATGATTTACACTCATCTGGATGCGGTAAAAGAGGTTGTCTTTCGGAATGGTACTCTTCGTGCCAATTTCTTTCGGGATATTTGGAGAGTGGAGAAAGTGCGCAAACGTTTCGATGCTACAGAGACCCAGCTTTTCAAGGAGGTTCTGCGTGAAGGTATGGAGAAGGGTGTTTTCCAGATAGATGACTTGGATATGACTGCCGAGATTGTGCATTACAGTGTCAAAGGTATTGAAACACCTTATATCCGCGGCCATATAGGGGCCAATCTGGACGATGCGGTACGCGATACTTACGTGACCCGTCTGGTACTTGGTGCATTGGGAAAGAAGTAAGAATACATTTTATAAATAATTTTAAAATAATATGGGATTATTAGATGGAAAAACAGCCATTGTGACAGGTGCTGCACGCGGCATCGGCAAGGCTATCGCTTTGAAGTTCGCTCAAGAAGGAGCAAATATTGCATTCACTGACTTAGTGATTGATGAAAATGCCGAGGCTACGGCAAAAGAATTGGAAGCTTTGGGAGTAAAGGCAAAAGCTTATGCCTCCAATGCAGCAAACTTTGAAGACACTGCCAATGTAGTGGCAGAAATCCATAAGGACTTTGGACGTATTGATATTCTGGTAAACAATGCCGGTATTACACGTGACGGTCTGATGATGCGTATGAGCGAACAGCAATGGGATATGGTTATCAATGTCAACCTGAAATCGGCATTTAACTTTATCCATGCCTGCACACCCATCATGATGCGCCAGAAGGCGGGTAGCATTATCAATATGGCATCTGTGGTAGGTGTTCACGGCAATGCCGGCCAGGCCAACTATTCTGCTTCCAAAGCCGGTATGATTGCTTTGGCCAAGTCTATCGCTCAGGAGCTGGGTTCTCGTGGAATCCGTGCCAATGCCATTGCTCCGGGCTTCATCATGACAGCCATGACCGACGCCTTGTCTGAAGAGGTGAAGGCTGAATGGTGCAAGAAGATTCCTTTGCGTCGTGGCGGCACACCCGAAGACGTGGCAAATATCGCTACTTTCCTGGCTTCTGATATGTCTTCTTATGTATCCGGTCAGGTTATTCAGGTAGATGGTGGGATGAATATGTAATTTAATGATTAATGATTAGTGATTAATGTTTAATGAGAAGTTGGGTGTTAGTCATTAATCATTAATCACTAATCATTAAACATTAACAACCGATGACTGTCGTATACGAAGACAATCATATCATTATAGTCAACAAGACCGCTTCCGAGATAGTTCAGGGAGACAAAACGGGTGATACACCGCTTTCGGAAACTGTAAAGCAGTACCTGAAAGAGAAGTACAGCAAGCCTGGAAATGTCTTTATCGGTGTCGCTCACCGGCTGGACCGCCCCGTGAGCGGTCTTGTTGTTTTTGCCAAGACCAGTAAGGCACTGTCGCGTCTGAACGAGATGTTCAAGAATAGCGAGGTGAAGAAGACTTACTGGGCAGTAGTGAAGAACTTGCCCCGCGAGGAAGAGGGGGAATTGGTGAACTATCTGGTGCGAAATGAGAAACAGAACAAGAGTTATGCATACGACAAGGAGGTGCCGGGCAGCAAGAAAGCGATTTTGCATTACCGGCTCATCGGGCGGTCGCAGAACTATTATCTGTTGGAAATAGATTTGAAAACCGGACGCCATCACCAGATACGTTGTCAGTTGGCAAAGATGGGCTGTCCCATCAAGGGAGATTTGAAGTATGGTTCGCCCCGCTCCAATCCCGACGGCAGCATCTGTCTGCATGCGCGGTATATCCGTTTTGTGCATCCGGTGTCCAAAGAACTGATAGAAGTGGAGGCGCCCGTTCCTCCCGGAAATTTATGGAATGGTTTTGAAACGATTTAATCTTACAGTAATGAAGAAAATCACAGTTTTGTCGGGTTTGCTGCTCCTTGCGGGATTGGCTGCCCAAGCTCAGGAAAGAGTTGCTGAGTATAACGTGCGTCCGGCCGTTACGGTGCGCACTCCCCTCCAGGGCGATAGTATCAACTTCAAGGGAGACAAGTTTACTACCGGCAATCTTCTGAAGACGAAGGTCAGTCTCGACTTCGACGGAGGTCGGTACGAACGTATGGTTGCTGATACGGCTGGATATGTAACTGTGGCAAAGGCGGACAAGGACAATCTGTTCTATCTGTTTGCTACCAATCTGCGTGCGGAGCGTTTCATGAAGGGCAAGCTGAATGTATATTCTCCTGCCCGTTTTGAGGTGTTTGTAAACGGTGAATCCAAGCAAGTCAAGGAGACAGCGGAGGACAGCTTGTCGCAGGTCCGTCCTACGGCTGTCAGTCTGCGTATGGACCCTGAAGCGGATTATGAGATTGTCATCAAGTTGCTTTCAAGCGCGGACGACAAGATGCAGCCGATGCTGAAATGCGAATTTGAAAAGGAAAAGGACTTTGCCGATGTAGCTTGCCGGATGGCACCGGACATGAAGAGACGTTTCTCTTTGTTCAACACCAATTTCGGCTCCCGAGCGAGCAGGGTTTCTCTTTCGCCCAACGGCAAGTATCTGCTGACCCGCTATTCGGACAATTACGACGTGAAGCGTTCCAGGACCCGTTGTGAGCTGACCGAGGTAAAGACCGGCCGGGTGATATTGCCCAATGCCAATGAAAAGATGAACTGGATGCCCAACAGCAACAAGCTCTATTATACGGTTATGGGCGAGGAGCAGAATGACCTGGTTGTGTTCGATCCCGCCACGATGCGTGAGGAAGTGCTGCTGAAGAATGTTCCCGAAGGATATTTCAGCTGGTCTCCTACAGAAGACTATCTTATCTATATGCTCACGGACGAGGGCGAAAAGGTGAGTGGCCCGTTGAAACGTCTCTTGCATCCGGACGACCGTATCCCCAATTCTCGTGACCGCTATTATCTCATGAAATACGATGTGGCGACGGGACTTTCCGAGCGCCTGACCTACGGTAGTCACAACGTCTATCTGAATGATATTTCCCCGGATGGCAAGAAACTGTTGTGCAGCACTTCCAAGCCGGACATCACTCGATGCCCTTTCTCCCTCTCTTCTCTTTTCGAGATTGATTTGACCACCTTGCAGGCAGATACGCTGGTCGCCTGGGATGCTTATCTGGGAAGTGCTTCTTACTCTCCGGACGGGAAGCAGCTTCTGGTGACGGGCAGTCCGTCTGCTTTCGGAGGCATTGGCAAGAATTGCGGTGAACATCCCATAGCCAATGACTTTGATACCCAAGCATTCATTATGGATTTGGCTACAAAGAAAGTGCAGGCTATCACGCGCGATTTCAATCCTACGGTGTCTCTCGTGCAGTGGAACCGTGTGGACGGATGTATCTATTTCGATACGACTGATGGGGATTGCAGGCATATCTACCGTTATGTTCCGAAGACGGGCGGCTTTGAAATGCTTCCGCTTGAAGAAGATGTGATTACTTCCTTCACGCTGGCCAATGACAATCCGGTTGTGGCTGCCTATGTGGGCGGAGGAAACACCAGCACGGGCGTAGCTTATACGTACGACACGAAGAAAAAAGTTTCTACCCTGCTTGCCAATCCCATGAAGCCCATCCTCGATAAGATTGAGCTGGGACAGATGGAAGAGTGGAACTTTACAGCTTCGGACGGTACGGAGATAAAGGGAATGGTTTGTCTGCCGCCGTCTTTTGACCCGAACAAGAAGTATCCGCTTATCGTATACTATTATGGAGGAACGACTCCTACAACCCGCGGTATAACTTCCCCGTACTGTGCACAGTTGTTTGCGTCACGTGACTATGTGGTTTATGTTATCCAGCCCAGTGGTGCCATCGGGTACGGCCAGGAGTTCTCTGCACGCCATGTCAATGCATGGGGTGAGCGTACGGCCGATGAGATCATTGAAGGTACGAAGAAATTCTGTGCAGCCCATCCGTTTGTCAACGATAAACGTATCGGATGCCTGGGTGCCTCTTATGGAGGATTCATGACGATGTATCTGCAGACTAAGACGGATATGTTTGCTGCCGCTGCCTCGCATGCTGGCATCAGCAATGTAACGAGCTATTGGGGCGAGGGTTATTGGGGATATTCCTATAACTCTGTTGCGGCAGCCGATAGCTATCCTTGGAATAATCCCGATTTGTTTACGAAGCATGGAGCATTGTTCAATGCGGACAAGATTAATACCCCTCTGTTGTTGCTGCATGGCACGGTAGATACAAACGTGCCTATCGGTGAAAGTATCCAATTGTATAATGCGCTGAAGATATTGGGTAAGCCGGTGGAATTTATTACCGTAGATGGTGAAAACCATTTTGTACTTGATTATGCAAAACGTGAATTGTGGCACAATTCAATTATGGCTTGGTTTGCCCGCTGGCTGCAGGATAGTCCGGCATGGTGGAATGACCTTTATCCGGAAAGACATTGGTGATGTTTTAATTAACAATTGATAATAAAAAAAGCCGTTTCCCAGAATAGACAAGGAGGAAACGGCTTTTTTGTTGTAGTGTGCTTACTGTTATTGGGCCACTTTTGCTGTGTCTTGGACGTTCTCGGCTTTCTGCAAAGTATCCGTTACCACAGTGTCGTTAGACAAGGTTGTTGTCTTACTCGGCTGTTCTACCGGAGCCTTAGCTTGAGCCAAGAACGTTCCGCCACAAACAAACATAAACAGGGCTGCTACTAATACTAATTTTTTCATAATTCATTTGCTTTTAGGTTGGTATATCTTATTGTTAAGTCTAAGTGCTTGCTTGTTGTAGCGCTTGTTGCTTACGTCTAATATAGGTCAAATGGTGTGCCAGAAAGAGTGTGTGTTGGATAATGTTCTGATAGTTAGTGATATATGTTTCTGTGCAAAGTGTGGCATAGTGTGGAAAAGTGTGGAATGTGTGGAGGGGAGTGTGGAATAATTCCACACCCTTTAGTCGGATATGTTATAAAGCTTCAACTTGTTGTACAGCGTTTTGCGGTCAATGCCCAACAGTTGTGCAGCGCGGCTCTTGTTGTTTCCCGTCTGCCGCAAGGCTTCGATGATTTGATGCTTCTCTGCCTCCTCATTGCGGAGAGGGATACCGATGATGCCCGGTGCGGGTCCTTTCAGTTCATTCAGTTCGTTGATAGTAATGAATTTGCCTTGTGCCAGCAAGGTTGCACGGCGTACCATATTCTTCATTTGGCGTAGATTGCCGGGCCAGGGATATTCCAATAGGGCGCGGGATGCCTTGTCATCAAAGCCGGTCAGTTGCTTGTCCATTTCGCGGTTGGCCTGGTCCAGAAAGAAATTGGCAAAGAGCAGGATGTCTTCACGGCGGTCTTTGAGTTGCGGCATACGTAGGGTGAATTCATTGATACGGTGATATAAATCTTCACGGAACGCCCCTTTTTCGATGGCTTGCTCCAGATTTTCGTTGGTGGCGGATACCAGACGTACATCCACGCTTATCTCTTTGTTTGAACCTACCGGACGTATCTTGCGCTCTTGCAAAGCACGCAGCAACTGTATTTGCACTTCATAGCTCAGATTGCCTATCTCATCCAGGAAGATGGTACCGCCGTTGGCTTCGACGAAAGCGCCCGTTTTGTCGGTCAGTGCGCCGGTAAAGGCACCCTTTATGTGCCCGAAGAACTCCGAAGCGGCCAATTCTTTGGGAATAGAACCGCAATCGATGGCTACAAACGGCCGGTCGGCACGCTTGCTGAGCTGGTGGATGCGGTGGGCTACGTATTCTTTGCCCGTTCCGCTGGCACCATTGATGAGTACAGACATATTGGTAGGTGAAACCAGTTTCACATAATTGTAGAGTTGTTTGGCTGCGTCGCTCTCTCCCTCGAGGAAGTCGGAGGAGGACAATGAGCCTTCTGCACCCTTCAGAGGCTGATTTTTCATCTTGTCGGAATGCATCGTCTGTTTGGGTGAAACGGATGGTCTGTTTGGGGTAAACGCATCATCTGTTCGGGACGAATGCATCATCTGTTTCAAAGCGGAGGATGATGCATTCAAGGCTTCGCCTATTTTTTTCAGTAATTCGTCCGGGTTCACAGGCTTGGCAATGTAATCGCAGGCTCCCAGTTTCATGGCTTGGACGGCCGACTGTATGTCAGCGTATCCCGTCATGATGATAAGCGGTATTTGCAGGCCGTGTTCGCCCAGCCATTTCAATAAGTCAATGCCATCCTTGTCGGGCAGGCGCAGGTCAGACAATATCAAGTCTACGGTTTCCGACTCAATATGTTTTTGAGCACGGGCAATGCTGCTGGCGGAGGTTACTTGGAAACCTTTTTTGCCGAGCCATGTTTTTAGCATCATGCCGTAAGTAATATCATCTTCTACAATTAATATGGATGTCATTGCTTTAGCCTTTTATCTCTTTTATGTAGGCAAAGGTAAGTGCTTTTGTCTGATTTTAGTATATTTGCAAACTTAAATTAAATAAAAAACAAAATGAAAAGAAATCTTATTGTATTATTAACTATACTGGTTTGCGGTCTGACTGCTTGCAAGCCGGGACAAAAGAAAGAGGAAGATATGGAAAAAGAAACGAAGCTGAAGATTGAAACAAGTGCGGGTGACATCACCGTGAAACTGTATAATGAAACCCCGAAACATCGTGATAACTTTATCAAGCTGGTGGAAGACGGCACGTATGAAGGTACGCTGTTCCACCGTGTCATCAAGGACTTTATGATACAAGCAGGTGACCCGGAATCGAAGAAGGCTCCGAAAGGCAAGATGCTGGGGGCAGGCGACGTGGGTTATACCGTTCCTGCCGAATTTGTTTATCCGAAGTATTTTCACAAAAAAGGTGCTTTGTCGGCTGCACGCCAGGGTGATGAGGTGAACCCTGACAAGGCATCATCCGGCTGCCAGTTCTACATTGTGACCGGAAAAGTGTATAATGACTCTACCTTGCTGGGGATGGAACAGCAGATGAATCAGATGCGCTTGAACAATGCTTTCAACGCGTTGGCGCAGAAACACATGAAGGAAATCTACAAGATGCGCAAGAATAATGACCAGGACGGTCTGATGGATTTGCAAGATTCCTTGATTGCGCAGGCAGAGGCTCAGGTTGCCAAGGAACTGGAGTTCAAGTTTACCCCCGAGCAGGTGAAGGCTTATACTACCGTGGGCGGTACTCCACATTTGGACGGTGCATATACCGTGTTCGGTGAAGTGCTGGAAGGTATGGATATTGTTGATAAAATACAGAAGGTCAAGACTGACCGTAACGACCGTCCCGAAGAGGATGTGGTTATTAAAAAAGTGACAGTGATAGATTGATGATAGATTCTGTCATTCCATTTTATGAAGATAAACAAAAAGATATTTGACAACGGTCTGCGGTTGGTGCACAATGAGGACACCAGCACGCAGATGGTTGCCTTGAATATTGTTTATGACGTGGGTGCCCGTGACGAACATCCCGAGCATACGGGCTTTGCCCATCTGTTCGAGCATCTGATGTTCGGAGGTTCGGTGCATATTCCTGATTATGACGCTCCTTTGCAATTGGCAGGCGGGGAGAATAATGCATGGACCAATAATGATATAACCAATTACTACCTGACGGTTCCAAAATCGAATGTGGAAATCGGCTTCTGGCTGGAGTCCGACCGCATGCTGGAACTGGCATTCAGTGAGCAAAGTCTTGAAGTGCAGCGTGCGGTAGTGATGGAGGAATTTAAACAACGTTGCTTGAACCAGCCGTATGGTGATGTGGGACATCTGCTTCGTCCTTTGGCTTATCAAACGCATCCTTATCGCTGGCCTACTATCGGGAAAGACCTCTCTCACATTGCCAATGCCACGCTGGACGAGGTAAAGGAATTCTTTTTTCGTTTTTATGCACCTAATAATGCAGTGCTGGCCGTTACCGGAAATATTTCGTGGGAAGAAACGGTTAGGCTGACAGAAAAATGGTTTGCTCCCATTCCCCGTAGGAATGTGCCCGTAAGGCAATTACCGCAAGAAGTTGTGCAGACGGCGGAACGCCGGCAGACGGTGGAACGGAATGTTCCTCTGGATGCTTTGTTCATGGCTTATCACATGTGCAGCCGTGAGGATGCCGATTATTATGCCTTCGATATTCTGTCGGATATTCTGAGCAATGGACGTTCCAGTCGCTTGACCCGCAGGCTGGTGCAGGAGCAAAAGCTCTTTTCCAGTCTCGATGCCTATATCTCTGGTACACGGGATGCCGGACTGCTGCATATCAGTGGAAAACCATCTGCAGGCGTATCTTTGGAGCAAGCCGAGGCTGCTGTCCGGAAAGAGTTGGAAGAGTTGAAATCCGGGTTTGTTGGAGAACAAGAATTGGAGAAAGTAAAGAACAAGTTTGAGTCTACACAGATATTCGGCAACATCAATTATCTGAATGTTGCCACGAATCTTGCCTGGTTTGAACTGACCGGACAGGCAGAAGACATAGACCGTGAAGTGGACAATTACCGCTCTGTGACGGCAGAACAGCTTCATAGGGTCGCCCAACAGACCTTCCGCGATGAAAACGGGATTGTGCTTTATTACCAAAAAGAAAACCTTTAGTATGAAAAAATTATTTGATACGTATAAGCAGCACTATAAAGCATTGCTTCTCCTGGGGCTACCCATTGTGGTGGGGCAGTTGGGAGTCATTGTGCTTGGTTTTGCCGATACGCTGATGATTGGGCATCACAGCACGGAGGAACTGGGTGCCGCTTCTTTCGTAAACAATCTGTTTACTCTTTGCATTATTTTCAGTACGGGCTTCAGCTACGGGCTGACACCGGTTGTAGGGGGCTTCTACGGTAACCGCCGCTTTGCCGAGGCAGGGCAGGCGTTGCGGTGTAGCCTGGTTGCCAATGTGCTGGTGGCTTTGTTGCTGACTCTTGTCATGGCTGTTCTCTATTTCAATGTGGAGCGGCTGGGACAGCCCGGAGAATTGCTGCCTCTAATCAAGCCTTACTATCTGGTGTTGCTTGCTTCACTGGTCTTTGTCATGCTGTTCAACGGTTTCAAACAGTTTACGGACGGCATCACCGATACCAAGACGGCCATGTGGATTCTGCTCGGAGGGAATGCGCTTAACATCGTAGGAAACTATATACTTATCAATGGAAAGCTGGGCTTTCCGGAGATGGGACTGCTTGGTGCGGGTATCAGCACCTTGTTCTCCCGCATTGTGATGGTGGTGGTCTTTGCGGCGATTGTGCTTCGCGGCCGCCGGTTTATCCGTTACAGGCTCGGCTTCATGCGGCTGGGGTGGTCGATGCCGATGTTCAGGAAGCTCAATGCACTGGGCTGGCCCGTGGGTATGCAGATGGGTATGGAGACCGCTTCCTTCAGTCTGAGCGTCGTCATGGTGGGCTGGCTGGGGACACTTGCCCTAGCATCGCATCAGATAATGCTTACTATCTCTCAGTTCACCTTCATGATGTATTATGGCATGGGCGCTGCGGTTGCCGTGCGTGTCAGCAACTTCAAGGGGCAGGGAGACGGGCAGAATGTGCGCCGCTCGGCGTATGCCGGCCTTCACATCATCCTGTGTATGGAGGTGGTGTTGCTGGGTATCGTCTTTGCGCTTCGCGGTCAGGTAGGGGGATGGTTTACGGACAATGCGGAAGTGTCCGGCATGGTTGCCGCTCTCTTCTTCCCGTTCTTGGTTTACCAGTTCGGCGATGGGTTGCAGATTAACTTTGCCAATGCCCTGCGCGGCATCTCGGATGTGAAACCGATGATGATTATTGCATTTATATCCTATTTTATTATATCTTTGCCCGTAGGGTACCTTTGCGGTTTCGTTTTCGGTTGGGGGCTGACGGGAGTCTGGATGGCTTTCCCGTTCGGACTGACCAGTGCGGGAGTGATGCTGTGGTTGAGGTTCCGTAAACAGACCAGGGAAAGGATTTGATAGTATGAATAATGTCTCCAAAGTAAAGATTGCCGTAGGCTACACTTTGTTGCTGGCGGTATTGTTTTTTTCCTTGTTTTTCGTACACCGGGAAATGGAGAACCTTATTCTTACTGATGACCGCGATGTACAATGGACAGACAGCGTGCTTGCTTTGATACGCGAGAAGGATACCAATACGATAAAAATGCTGCGCACGCTGAGTGAGGCGAATGACAGCATGGTATCCACCAGTGACATTGAGCAGATAATTGCCCAGCAGGACTCGGTAGTGACCCAGCAGCGTGTGCAGCACCGTATCATTACACATCGGGATACCGTCGTGACACGCCCTCGGAAGAAGGGGTTTTTCCGTCGTTTGGGTGAAGTGTTTGTCCCCCCAAAGAAAGATACGGCTATCCAGGTAAAGACCTCCCTTGAATTTGCAACGGATACGGTGATTGAACCCTATAATCCGGCCGATTCTTTGCATGAGAAACTGCGTGCCGTGGCCCAGCAGAAAAAAGCTGTAAACACTGTTATACAGCGACGTAAACGCTATCTGCAACGCTTGGACCATATGCTGACCGCTCGTATTGACAGCTTGCTGAAAGATTACGAGACGGAAACTCTGCTGCGTGCACGGACGGAAGCCGAGTATCAACAAGCGGTCCGACGCCGTTCGGCCAAGATTATCAGTGGCATTGCCGTAGGTGCGGTGTTGCTTTCCGCTTTTTTTCTTATTATCATCGGCCGCGACATAACCCGAAGCAACCGTTACCGTCGTGAGTTGGAAGAGGCCCGTCGTCGTGCCGAGGATTTACTCGCTGTCCGTGAAAAACTGATGCTTGCCATTACCCATGATTTCAAAGCCCCGCTCGGTTCTATTATGGGCTATGCCGACTTGCTTTCCCGTCTGACGGTGGATGAGCGTCAGCGGTTCTATCTGGACAATATGAAAACCTCATCGGAACATCTGCTGAAGCTGGTCGTTGATTTGCTCGACTTCCATCGTCTTGATTTGAACAAGGCCGAAATCAACCGGGTCACCTTTCATCCTTCCCGCCTGCTTGAAGAGATACACGTCAGTTTTGAACCACTTACGGCTGCCAAAGGACTGGCGCTTCATTGCGACATTGCCCCGGAGCTGGGCGGTACCTATATTTGCGACCCCTTGCGTCTGCGCCAGATTATCAACAATTTGCTGTCCAATGCCGTGAAGTTTACGGACCAAGGCAGTGTTACCATGACTGCCCGTTACGAGGACCGTCGACTGGTAGTTGCCATTGCTGATACCGGTAAAGGTATGGAACCTGCCGACCGGGAACGTATCTTCCAGGAGTTTACCCGCTTACCGGGTGCTCAGGGTAAAGAGGGGTTTGGACTTGGACTTTCCATTGTCCGTATGCTGGTACAGTTGCTTGAAGGCACGATTGATGTAGACAGTGTGCCAGGCAAGGGAAGCACTTTCACCATATATATTCCTATCTATCCCGTAAGGAGTGAAGGACGGAGAATGAAGGATGAAGAATCGGGATGTGCTGCCACGCCGAATGGCAATTCTTCATTCCCCGTTCCTCATTCTTCACTGAAGAATGTCCTCCTTATCGATGATGACCGTATTCAGCTTACCCTTACTGCCGCCATGCTTCAGCAGAGTGGTATAAATTCTGTCTCTTGTTTACAACTGGATGAACTGCTGGATGCCTTGCGCACTGCAACCTTTGATGTTCTGCTTACTGATGTGCAGATGCCTGCTATTAATGGTTTTGATTTACTGAAACTGCTTCGTGCTTCGAACATACCGCAGGCACAGTCTGTTCCGGTGATTGCTGTCACTGCCCGCAGTGACATGCAGCGTGAGGAATTTACGGTGCATGGATTTGCCGGATGCCTGCATAAGCCGTTTACCGTCAGTGAATTGCTACATGAATTGAATATGGAGGACAAAGGGATGGAGGTTATGGAAGTTTCGGAAACTTCGGCTTGCCCGGGGTATAAATTCTCTTCGCTCACTGCTTTTTCGGTCGATGACCCCGAGGCGGCAAAGTCCATTCTGGAAAGTTTTGTGGCTGAAACCCGCCTCAATGCGGAGCGTTTGCAGAAGGCTGTGGAGAATGAGGATGTGGACGAGATGGCTGCTGTCTCCCACAAAATGATTCCCCTCTTTACTTTAATTGGAGCAGCGGAACTGGTTGCATTGCTGAAACTGTTGGAAACTTCTCATGGAGTGCCTTTTACCGGAGAGTTGAAAGAACACGCCCTTGCCGCCCTCGTTTTGATAGAGGATGTCATTACTCAGGCAACAGCTTTTCCGTAATGGGGGAACAGAGAAGAATACGTGATTTTTCTCTGTCGGGAACCAAATGTCGAAAGAAATTGTTTACTTTGTAGGACTTTTAAATACGATGAAAGATTGACGTTCCGATGAGAAGAAAATGGTTGAGAACAGCACTGTGGGTGTTGCTTACTCCTATTATACTGTTTATAATATTGATGATATTGCTTTATGTGCCTCCCGTACAGAATTTGATACGGAAGCAGGCTACGGCAATTGCATCAGGTGCTACGGGTATGGACATATCCGTGGAGCGGATTGACCTTCGCTTTCCTTTGAATTTGTTGGTCCGCGGTGTATTGGTGGTACAGCCTGCCGACAGTGCTGTTGATGTGCAGCATCCCGATACCTTGCTGAATCTTGGAAGTTTGAACGTACGGGTACAGGCATGGCCTTTACTCAAAGGGAAAGTGGAGGTGGATGACATTACCTTGAAACAAGTTGCTGTCAACTCCTCCAATTTAATGGAAGGTATGTGCATCAAAGGAGTACTGGGGCATTTCTTTTTCGAAAGCCATGGCATAGACCTTACAAAAGAAGATGCCATCCTCAATAATATAGAATTGAGCGATACCCATGTGCAGGTGATGCTTGCAGATACCACTGAGACTCCCAAAGACACTACTGACACTGCGTTAAACTGGAAAGTCACACTCCATACTCTGAAGTTGAAGAACGTCTCGGTCGATTTACAGATGCCATTGGACTCCATGGGGCTGAAAGCCCATATAGGAGATGCTGAGATTGCGGACGCTGCTGCCGACCTGAAACACCAGTTCTATGGCTGGAGAAAATTCCTGCTGACTGGAACTTCTGTCAATTATGATACCGGTGGCCCGGGGAGTGCGATAGGCTTCGACCCCTCGCACATTGCTCTTCGCGACATTCGCCTGGGCATTGATTCTGTGATGTACTACGGCAGAGATATGAATGCCGTTATCCGGGAATTTTCCATGTATGAGCGTTCCGGTTTGAGTGTAACTTCCCTGACCGGGCGGTTGTTTGCCGATTCTACCGTTATCCGTATCCCTTCTTTGAAGTTGCTGACACCTCATAGTGAGATGAACCTTACGGCACAGACTTACTGGGAACTGATAAATATACCTACCACCGGCCGTCTGACAGCCCGTTTCAATGCCCGTATCGGCAAACAGGATGTACTGCTTTTTGCCGGTGGCTTGCCGGAAGCTTTCAAGGAAGCCTATCCGTTCCGTCCGTTGGTGATTCATGCCGGTACGGAAGGAAACCTGAAGCAGATGCAGATTTCCCGTTTTACGGCTGAGCTGCCCGGAGCCTTTTCGTTGAGTGGGGGAGGAGAATTCTGGAGCTTGACCGACAGTGTGAAACGTAATGGAAGCATGGACTTCGAAATGCATACGCAGAACTTGAACTTCCTGACCGGACTAGCTGACATTGCTCCCGATGGCTCCATCATTGTGCCGGACAGTATGCACCTTGCGGCACGTCTCGGTATGGAGGGGGCGCAGTGCACTGCCGCCCTGAAACTGAAGGAGAAGGAAGGCGCCTTGAATTTGGACGCCGCCTATAATCTTGCTACGGAAGCCTACCATGCCGACCTTGCCATCAACAACTTGCAGGTGCATCACTTCCTGCCCAAGGACTCTATCTATACTCTTACGGCAAAGATGTCCGCTAAGGGGCAAGGGGTGGATGTGGCATCACGAAAAACTGTGGCCGCTTTGAATGCCTCCTTGGAAAAACTACAGTATGGCCATTGGGACATTTCCGGTGTAGATGTGCATGCCGGACTCAAGTCATCCGTTGCTACCGTCCGTCTTGCCAGCGATAATGTCCTTCTCAAGATGCAGGGAAATGCGGATATGCGTCTTGACCGCAACTATCTGGATGGCGCTTTGGATTTAAATGTGGAAGAGGTGAATCTGCATAAGCTGGGTTTGGTGCCCCGACCATTGCAACACCCGTTTGCCTTTACAATGGGAGCGGAGGCACGTCATGATTCTCTCAAGTTGAGGCTTGATGCCGGTGACTTGAATCTGCGTTTCCGCGCTCACAGCACGTTGAAGAAGTTGATGGAACAGTCGGATAAATTTGTCTCTATCCTGACAAAGCAGATTGATGAACGGCGTTTGGACCATGCCGCTTTGCGCCAAGTCCTTCCTTCAGCGGGCATGCATCTGGAAGCCGGTAACCAGAATCCCGTCAGCTATTTCCTGGCTGCAAAGGGTATTTCCTATAATGATTTCAAACTGAGCTTCGGATTTACTCCGCAAGTCGGCATCAATGGACGTACAGCTGTTCACGGATTGCGCATGGACTCCTTGCAGCTCGATACGATATTTTTTACAGTGAAGCAGGATACTGCCCGCATGAAGTTGCAAGGTGGTGTCATAAACGGTCCCAAGAACCCGCAGTTTGTGTTCCGTAGCACACTGACGGGTGAAGTCCGTAATGAAGATGCGGAACTGACTGTGGATTATGTGAATGGAAAAGGGCAGACCGGTGTTCTATTCGGTATTAATGCCCGTCCGTTGACCGAAGGACACGGTCGCGGTAATGGTGTGCTGCTGAACCTTATTCCTGCCGAGCCGATTATCGCTTTCCGTAAATTCCACTTTGCGGACAATAGTAACTGGATTTATCTGCATAAGAATATGCGCGTCTATGCCAATATTGATATGGACAGCGACGATGGTCTGTGTTTCCGTATGCAATCCGACAAGAATGATACCCTTTCCTTGCAGAATATAAACGTAGAACTGAGCCGATTGCGCCTGGATGAACTTACGGAGGTACTTCCTTATATGCCCCGGCTTACGGGATTGTTCTCTGCCGAAGCAAATTATATACAGACTGCCACTTCCCTGCAGGTGTCTGCCGAAGCCAATGTAGAGAAACTGACCTACGAACGCCAACCGGTTGGAGACATCGGCCTGGGGGCTACCTGGTTGCCGGGCGACAAGAATACGCACTATCTGAATACCTATTTTACATATGATAATGAAGAAGTGATGACCGCCGACGGTATCTTGACGCAGAAGAACGGAAAGGATACCCTGGAAGTGTCCACCCGTTTCGAGCATTTTCCATTGAAGATGGCCAATGCATTCATCCCTGACCAAACGGTGGCCTTTACCGGAGATATTGATGGAGGGCTTTATATTTATGGTTCGCTGGACAAGCCTCAAATGCATGGTGATATTGTTTTGGACAGTGTGTCTGTCTATGCACGCCAGGCGGGAGCACGTTACTGGTTCGACAACCGTCCGGTACAGATAAAGGACAATCAGTTGATATTTGATAAGTTTGCCATTTATACCACCAGCAAGAATCCGTTTACGATTGACGGTAAGGTTGATTTCCGGAATATGGAGCGTCCTACTGCCAACCTCAATCTGCTGGCAGAGAACTATACGTTGCTGGATGCACCGCGTACCCGCGAAAGTCTGGTGTATGGAAAGGTGTTCGTCGACTTGCATGCCACGGTGAAGGGGCCGCTTGACGGGCTCACGATGCGTGGAAACATGAATTTGCTGGGCAATACCAACGTAACCTACGTGTTGACCGATTCCCCTTTAACGGTGGAAGACCGTCTCAGTGGGCTGGTTACCTTTACCTCGTTCACCGATACGACGTCGGTAAAAGCAGATGAGGTTCCTGCCATGTCTTTGGGAGGATTGGAAATGTATATGTCCGTCCATATTGACGATGCTGTCCGTCTTCGTGCTGACTTGAGTCCCGACCGCAGCAAATACATCGAACTGGAAGGTGGCGGTGATTTGAATATGCAGTATACTCCCCAAGGGGATATGAGCCTTACCGGACGCTATACCCTTTCGGGTGGCGTCATGAAATATTCGCTGCCTATCATCCCGTTGAAGGAGTTCCAGTTCAATCCCGGCAGTTATGTGGATTGGCGGGGGAATATTATGAATCCTACGCTGAGTCTGAAGGCTACGGAACGTATGCGTGCTTCTGTGGCCGATGGTGACGGGGACGGTTCGCGCATGGTGAACTTCGATGTTTCCATTTCCATCAAGAACAGGCTTGACGCTCCCGATTTGATATTCGATATTTCGGCGCCCGAAGATGCCGCAGTAGAGAATGAGCTGCAGGCAATGGGTGCAGAAGAGCGTAGCAAGCAGGCCATTGCCATGCTTGCCACGGGTATTTACCTGAACAGTGGTGCCAAAGGAGGAGGTTTGTCAATGGGAGCCGCCTTGAACTCAGTGCTTCAGAGCCAGATAAACTCCTTGGCGGGAGGTATAAAAGGGGCCAATATCAGTGTAGGTGTGGAAGACCGTACCTCTGCTGAAACGGGTGACACGCAGAAAGACTTCAGTTTTCGTTATTCCCAGCGTTTCTTCAACGACCGCGTACAGATAGTCATCGGTGGAAAAGTGTCCACCGGGGCCAATGCCACGAACGATGCGGAATCATTCATTGACAATATATCGCTGGAATACCGTCTTGATGCGTCGGGTACTCGATATGTCCGTGTATTCCATAATAAAAACTACGAAAGCATACTCGACGGTGAGATAACCGAAACGGGTGTCGGCCTTGTGCTGCGCCGGAAGATGGACCGATTGAGTGAACTCTTCATCTTCAGGAAGAAAAAGATAAAACCGGAGGCTGAAAATAGCGATATGAAAAAGTAGGAATGTGATATGAAACGACTGATATTATATATTGCAGGATTGATATTTCTGGCAGGTTGCTCCACCACGAAGCACTTGCCCGAGGGGGAGATACTCTATACCGGCCAAAAGCCGATGATTGTATTGAACCGCAGTGAAACGTCTGTTGGTGAGATTGCTATGGAAGAGGTGGAAGCCGCCCTTGCTACGGCACCGAACAATTCGTTGCTGGGAAGCTCTACTATCCGCTATCCCTTTCCTTTCGGACTGTGGATTTACAATGGTTTCCAGAAGTATGAGAAGGGATTCGGAAAGTGGATATTCAATAAATTTGCCGCCACTCCGGTGCTTATGTCTACGGTGAATCCCGATATACGCCAGAAGGCGGCGGTTAACTTGCTGCGCGATTATGGCTATTTCAACGGAAGCGTCAGCTACAAGACATTTATCGACCCGAAGGACTCGCTGAAGGCAAAGTTGCAATATACGGTGAACATGCGTAACCCCTACTTTATAGATACGGTATATTATCGTGGTTTCAGCGAGCGTACCACTCGCATTATGGAGCTGGGACGCCGACGTTCCCTTATCAGTTCGGGAGAACAATTCAATGTGGCTGATTTGGATGGGGAGCGTACCCGTATCAGTACCCTGCTGCGTAATGTGGGCTGTTATTATTTCCGTCCCGACTACCTAACCTATCAGGCCGATACCATGATGGTTCCCAATGGGCATGTCCAGATGCGCTTGATTCCCGTTCCCGGTATGCCAAAGGTAGCCGAGAAGCAGTTCCGTGTGGGGCGTAAATCCGTCTATCTTCTTGGAAAGCAGGGGCAGGAACCCAATGACAGCATGGATTACAAAGGCTTGACCATACATTACTACAACAAACCTCCGGTACGTCCCAACATGCTTTACCGTTGGTTGAACTATCAAGGTTATCGGCGGAAACGTCAGATACAGGACAGCGCAGGTATTGCCCGCCAGCGTTCTATGCAGAGTTTGTATAGTTTGTACCGTCAGACCCGTATTCAGGAGCGTCTGGCAAGCGTCGGTATTTTCCGTTATGCGGAGATGCAGTATATACCGCGTGATACGGCGTTTGTGTCTGATACATTGGATGTGAGGGTCATTGCCGCGCTCGATAAACCCTACGATGCGGAGTTGGATTTTAATGTCACCATGAAGAGCAATAACCAGACGGGACCGGGTGCCGCTTTTACGGTGACGAAGAACAATGTCTTCGGTGGCGGTGAAAGCTGGAATGTGAAGTTGAACGGTTCGTACGAATGGCAGACGGGCAAGTCAAGTTCTTCCCTGATGAACAGCTATGAACTGGGGATTTCCACTTCTCTCATCTTTCCGCGCGTGGTGTTTCCTAGGATGGGCGACCGTGAGTATGACTTCCCGGCTACAACGACTTTCCGTTTATATGCCGACCAGATGAACCGTGCCAAGTATTATAAGCTGCTGGCTTTTGGCGGTAATGTCACTTATGACTTCCAGCCCAAATCGACTTCCAGGCACAGTATAACTCCTTTCCGTTTGACATTCAATGTGCTGCGTAATCCTACTGCCGCTTTCGATACGTTGCGTGCCGAGAATCCGGCACTCTACGTTAGTTTGCGCGACCAGTTCATTCCTGCCATGGAGTACACCTATACTTATGACAACGCTTCCGTGCGCGGCAAGCGTAACCCCATCTGGTGGCAGACCACCGTTGCGTCGGCCGGTAACCTGACTTCTGCCGTCTACCGTATTTTCGGCAAGCCGTTCAGTGAGGAAGGAAAGAAGCTTTTCGGGGTACCTTTTGCACAGTTCCTGAAGCTGAACTCGGAATTCAGGTACCATTACCGGATAGACAAGAACCAAATGATAGCCTCGCGTATTGCCGGAGGGGTGATATGGTCGTATGGCAACGCTACGACTGCACCTTATACGGAACAGTTCTATATCGGCGGTGCCAATAGTGTGCGCGCCTTTTCTGCACGCAGTATAGGTCCGGGCGGCTATCCTCCCGAGACGGACAGAAAATATACCTATATCAACCACGTGGGTGATATTCGCATAGAAGCCAATATCGAGTATCGCTTCCGTATGATTGCCGACTTGCATGGAGCGGTGTTTCTGGATGCCGGCAATGTATGGCTGATGCGTAAGGACGAAAATCGCCCGAACGGTGAGTTCACCTTGAAGAATTTCCCGAAACAGATTGCTTTGGGTACGGGATTCGGCTTACGCTATGACCTGGACTTCCTTGTTTTCCGTCTGGATTTGGGTATCGGGCTTCACGACCCGTATGATACCGGAAAGTCGGGATATTACAATATTCCTAAGTTCAAGGATAGTATGGCACTGCATTTTGCCATCGGTTATCCGTTCTAAATGTACGTTTTTGAACGGATAGTGGTAAAGAATGAACTAAAACTCCCTTTTGTCAGACATAAATTTTTGTACATTTGCAACCGTTATCAACTATGATACACTAACCTTTTTAAATAATAACTAATATGAAACCAACTTTATTCTTATTGGCAGCCGGTATGGGCAGCCGTTATGGTGGCTTGAAACAATTGGACGGATTGGGACCGAATGGCGAAACTATCATGGATTATTCTATTTACGATGCCATCAATGCCGGTTTTGGCAAGCTCGTTTTCGTAATCCGTAAAGATTTTGAACAGGACTTCCGCGACAAGATTATTTCCAAATACGAAGGCCATATTCCCTGCGAACTGGTATTCCAGTCCATAGATGACCTTCCTGAAGGCTTCACCTGCCCCGAAGGCCGTACCAAACCTTGGGGAACCAACCATGCTGTAATGATGGGTGCCGATGTAATAAAGGAACCGTTTGCTGTTATCAATTGCGACGATTTCTACGGTCGTGACTCCTTCCAGGTAATGGGCAAATTCCTTGCAGCCCTTCCCGAAGGCTCCAAAAACGTATATTCCATGGTAGGCTTCCGCATCGGCAATACGTTGAGCGAGAGCGGTACCGTATCCCGTGGTTTGTGCGGAACGGATGCAAACAACTTGTTGACTTCTGTAGTAGAGCGTACCAAGATTCAGCGTATGGACGGCGAGGTGAAGTACATCGATGATAACGGTGAATGGACTGCCACTCCCGAGACGACTCCGGTCAGCATGAACTTCTGGGGCTTTACTCCCGATTACTTTGCTTACAGTGCAGAGTTTTTCAAGAGCTTCCTGAGCGACCCGAAGAATATGGAGAATCTGAAAAGCGAATTCTTCATCCCGCTGATGGTGGATAAGCTGATTAACAATGGCACTGCTACCTGCGAAGTGCTCGATACAACCAGCAAGTGGTTCGGTGTGACTTATCCCGAAGACCGTCAGAGTGTAGTCGACAAGATTCAGGCTTTGGTGGATGCGGGCGAGTATCCTGCGAAGCTGTTCTAAGAAGAACTTGAATACTTTACTATAAGGAAAGGCTGTTTCACGTTGCATCGTGAGGCAGCCTTTTTGTGTATAGTGGGAGAGTCTGCCGGAAAGCTCTGTATTTGCGTTCTTTGTGATTATTTTTTAGACGCGGATGACGCGGAGTTTTCATATTTCAATCCGCGTCATCCGCGTCTAAGCGATAGCAGATATAAGTTTTCGAACACTGAAGAGGAGAATACCTCTGCAATGAAACAAATGCTTCTCTTTGCTGATATGTTGTAAGCTAAAATACAGATGTTTGAACGAAGTATAATGAAAGACTTGCGCAAGTGGGCAGATAATCCTTATAGGAAACTTTTCGATAGATAAGGTGCAGACCATAGAAGGTAAAAGCTTCCGGCTGGTGAACTTACCATTTTATTTATTGGCTGCTTTGCCGGAGGTATTGTCGAAGTTATAGTGTCTTTTTGTCTCTTAATTGGCAGGGTTTTGCCACCGCATTGGCAAAAGTTTGCCAAAGGTGTGGCAAGGGGTTGGCAAAACTTTTCTCTGATTGTCAGTGTATTACCGTTATGGACGATTGTTGAGTTCTGAACAGTCCCCCAATGAATAAAAATCCGTAAAAACAGTATAATCTCTCCTCGAAAGCAATAAATTGTAGTCGGATATTTGTTTTATCCTCTTGAACCGATTACTCATATTTTAAAATCGAGAGATTATGAATCAAAACAATCTTTTTGCCTACATGGCATCCGTCGTTTCCCAACTGAAGGAGGAACGGCGTATGGGCACCGCCCATGTGTATCAGAGCACTTTGCGACGCGTCATGGAATTTGAAGGAGAGGAGACTCTGGATTTCAAGGACTTGACTCCTGCCTGGTTGAAGAGCTTTCAAGACCATCTGCTGGACAGCCGGTTGCAGTGGAACACCGTCTCCACCTACATGCGCATGCTCCGTGCCATTTACTTCCGCGCGGTGGACGACGGTGTTGCGCCCTATCGTTCGCGGCTTTTCAAAGGTGTATATACCGGCACCAAGGTGACGGTGAAGCGCGCGGTGGGCGAAGAGACCTTTCGCAGGCTCAGCGCTCCCGTCGATGATGAATCCCTGGAGTCGGCGCGTTGCCTTTTCCTGCTGCTGTTCATGCTTCGCGGCATCCCGTTTGTGGACATCGCCTATATGCGCCGTTGCGACATGCATGGCAATGTCATTGCCTATCGCCGCCGCAAGACGGGGGCATGGCTCACGGTGCGCGTCGAGCCCGAAGCTATGGAGCTTATCCGGCGTCTGAAGAACCCCGATGAGTCATCACCCTACCTTTTCCCGTTTATCAGCCGTCCGGGCAATAACGAATACCGCCAGTACCAAAATGCGTTGCGCCACTTCAATTATTGCCTTGGCAGGCTGGCACGGGATATGAGTGGGGTGGAAGGGCTGAGCAGCTACAGTGCCCGCCACAGTTGGGCTACCATTGCCAATTTCAGGAGCTATCAGCAGGAGCTCATCAGCAATGCCATGGGACATTCCTCGGTCAAGGTAACCGAAACTTACTTCAAAAAACATTCGGACAAACAAATACAAGAAATGAACAGGGGCATACTCTCGTATGTCTTTGATGGATATAATGCTTGGAATTAGGAGTTTACGACAAATCTGCTTCCTGGCGAATACTATGCCGGACATCCGTTACTTTGTAGGTAACGGGAATCTTTTCTGTTCGCAAATATCAACATGATTTTTTTAATTAGCAAGAAAAAAGCGACTTTTTCTTATCAAAAGTTGAAAATAGCCCCAGAAAGGCTTTCTGAGCGGTATTTTCTTATAATACAAGGCAATGCAGTTTGAGAAAATGCATAACGCCGGTGCTCCCGTGTTAGGTTAAATTAACACGGGCTGTCTGTTCATGTCTTCCTTTTTCTTTCCATGGTTCCCTTGAACAGTAGTGTATTTTACTACATAAGCGGCTTCTGCGGCCTCCTATGGTCGTTTCCCGTTACCTACAAAGTAACGGGACTGTTAAATCATCCCCTTTCCGGGGATGCCATGGACACGTACTAAAATTACACACATACTAAATATGAAGAATATGAGAAAAAGTGTTTGCATAATCTTTCTGATGATCGGCATCTCCCTGTCTGCCCAGAATGTGGCGGTAAAGACAAACCTGCTCTATGATGCCACGACCACCTTCAACCTGGGTGCCGAAATAGGCCTTTCCCCCCGGTGGACGTTGGATTTGTCCGCCAATTATAATCCTTTTTCATTTTCTGACAACAAGAAGTGGAAGCACTGGATGGCGCAGCCCGAGGCGCGCTACTGGTTCTGCGAACGCTTCAACGGACACTTTATGGGACTTCATCTACTGGGGGGACAATACAACGTGGGGGGCGTGAAGCTGCCTTTCGGCATCTACCCCTCGGTGGAGGACTACCGCTATGAGGGCTACTACTACGGCGCGGGCCTTGCCTACGGCTACCAGTGGGTGCTGGGCAAGCACTGGAGCTTCGAGGCAAGCCTGGGCCTGGGCTACGTGCGTGCGCACTACGACCGCTACGACTGCCCACGCTGTGGCGAATGGAAAGGCAAGGGAGACAAGAATTATCTGGGGGTGACGAAAGCCGCCATCTCCCTTATTTATGTAATCAAGTAAACAGAAGGAGGACATGGAAATGAAACGAATGCTATATGTCACGGGCCTGCTGCTGTGCACCTCCTTAGGAGGATATGCGCAGGAGGGCAACCTTATCGATGTGAAGGTGGTGAACGAAGAAGTGAAGAAACAAGGTAGCGAGGTGAGCCTGCGCATGACGCTGGACTTGACCGGCCTGCGTGTGGGTAATCAGAAGAGCGTGTGCCTGCATCCGGCAGTGGTCTCTGCCGACGGCACGCACGAAGCCGTGCTCGCCCCCGTAGTGGTGGACGGCAAGACGCGCAGCCGCGTGCACCGCCGCGAGAAGGCGCTGACAGGAGCCTCTCCTGCCACGGACAATGCCTACACGGTACTCCGCTCCGGGCGTGAGAGCCGGGTGGAATATATCGCCAAGCTTGCCTATGAGCCCTGGATGGTGGACAGCCGCCTAGTGCTGCGCGAGCGGATGACGGGCTGCCTGGACTGCACGGCGGCCACGGAAGAATCGACGGTAAAGGCACCTTTCATAAAGCTTTTCACCCCGCGGTATGTCACGCCTTTCGTTACACCGGAGCGTGAAGCGGTGAAGGTGCGCAACGAGGTACGCGTGGCACGCCTGCAATTCCGCCAGGGAAAGTCGGATGTGGACCCGCGCTACAAGGACAACCGCGCGGAGCTGGAAACGGTGACAGGCTCCATCAACGTGGTAAAAACCAACCCCGACCTGACCATTACGGGCATCTACATCACCGGCTACGCCTCGCCCGAAGGCTCGGTGGCTTTCAATCAGAAGCTGTCCGAATCGCGTGCAAACGCCCTGGCCGAATATGCCCGGAAAGATACCCACATGGATGCTTCTCTGTGGCACGTCGCGGGCATGGGTGAGGACTGGGAAGGCCTGCGCCGCGAAGTGGAGAAGCACCCGCAGTTGCTGGACATCGACAAGGTGCTGAGGCTTATCGACGAGTGCGAGGGCGACAAGGACGCCTGCGAGAAGCGTATCCGCGAGTCCGTATCACCGGATGTCTATACCCGCCTGCTGAACGAGATGTACGGCCCGCTGCGCCGCAACGAATACAAGATAGAGTACAGCGTGCGTAGCTTCAACCTGGAGGAGGCAAAGAAGCAGATAAAGACCCGCCCGGACCTGCTGAGCGTGGAGGAAATCTACACGGTGGCGGAGTCTTATGGCAAGGGTACTGCCGACTATGAAGAAGCGCTGCGCATAGCTGCCGCTACTTATCCCAAGAACGCCGCCGCTGTGGTGAATGCCGCCTGCCTGAAGATGGAGGGCAGAGACGTGCAGGGAGCTATCGCGATGCTGGAGGCTTCGGAGGTGAAAGAGGACGGCAGGGTGCTGAACGCGCTGGGTGTGGCGTATGCCAAGCAGAAGCAGTACGACCGTGCAAAGGCGGTGCTGGAGCAAGCAGTGCAGGCAGGAAGCCGGGAAGCACGCACCAACCTGGAGCAGGTGGCAGGCGTAGTGGCCGACTTGTAAGAAAGACAGAACAGATACATAAAACGAATATTTTTTACTAATACTTTAAATTATGAAGTTAAACAGATTTTTTATGCTGGGTTTGGTCGGATTGGCATTCGCGGCATGTGGGAATGAAGATGAAGCTGAAAATGCTTTGGCTCAAGGTAATGGTGCAGTCAGCATCAAGATTGTGTCTCCGACTGCAAATAGTCGTGCGGTGACTTCGGACTCTCCGGATGGTACAATAAAAGTAACAGGTCCTGCTACGGTGTCTTTAACTGCTACTTTTGATGGTGAAGAGAAAATCAAGACGATTGACTTGGCAAGAGGAGAAACTGAAGCTAAATTTTGGAATGTGACAAATCCTACGCTGGTAACCGTATCAATGAATGACGGTACGAAAGTTTACACAACAAGTATTAACGATGTTACAATGCAGGTTACTGAGAGTATTCCTGCTTATGGTGAAACCAAAGACTTCACCTATAATAACCGAACAGGCACTCCGACTCTAGAAGACATCACGAATGGAGACAATACGGGAGCAAAAGATGGTGATACTGATAAAACGTTCTTCATGTATGAAGCTACCGTAGACTTGAAAATTCCTGTAGCACGTTTGGAGGTATCAAATATTAAGCATAAAAAGGAGGTTGAATCTGTTAAATGTGAATATGCAACATTGACTATTGATGGTGTCTATATGGATAATATCAGACCGACTGGAACAGGTGATTTGACCGATTATAAGTTCCCTGGTGACAATGGGGGAACAGCTTCCGGAACTGACGCTATCTTGTTTGATGCTATCCCAGCAGAAGGAAATGCAAATAATTTTATGGATTATGATTTATCTTGGCCGGCAGCGGATGAAGATGGCAAAGCCCAAGTGTTTGCTTATAACTTCTATGCTCCGGAAACAGGAGATGATACTTCTGTAAATCCGATTTTTAAAATTTATTTCAAGACGGCAACACCGAGCAACACGGGCGAGATAATGGCAACACCTCGTTATGCTAAAATCGTGAACTACAAGTCTGAAGTGAATGGTGCTCCTATTGTGTTGCTTGCCGGTCATGTTTACCGCATTACAGATGTTCAACTGGAAGATAAGAATATCTCCGGTGGTGAAGGTGGTGATGAGCTGTGGGGTGTAACTGTTACTGTAAGAGAGGCTGCATGGCAGGTTGAAACCACTTATGCTGATTGGGCAGAATAATTATCTTCCCACACCAATTAAGAATTTCTTTTTCCCCGCCTCCTTTCCACAGGCTGCGGGGAGAACCCTTTCTCTTTTTCTTTTCTTGTTTGAAGAAAAATGACGTATCATATAACCGAAAACGTATGACAATGAAACAATTAAAGAAACTCATATTACTGTCGCTGGTTCCCGTCCTGACAACCGGTTGCATAAAAGAAGATATGGACGATTGTGAAAACGTCGCCATCTGTTTCCGTTACAAGGCCGACGGAGATAAGGATGTGCTGCGCCAATACATGGACAAGATTGACCTGTACGTTTTCGATGCCAACAACCGTCTTGTCGACCAAAGGACATACAATCAGGACGCCTTGAATCCCGCCCAAGAAGCACCCTCCTTCAAGCTACCCCAAGGCACCTACAGCGTGGTGGCAGTGGGAAACGCCTACGGCAAAACCCAGGTGAAGGACATCAACTCCACCGACCTCTCACAAATCTACATACAGCATCCCAACTGGGGCACAGCCTCCGCAGTGGACGGGCACGACCACAACTACATGGGAAGCAAGCAAATCACCGTGCCCGGCAGCAACAAGTTCCTGCGTGACACGCTCGACCTATTCAGCTCGCACATCAACGTAGACATCGAGATACACGGCCTGCCCGCCCCCGGCGAGGCAACACGCGCCGGTATTCCCTATAAGCTGAGCATCGAGAAATCGAATGCCCAGACCGACTTCAACAACGAGATTAACGAGGACGAAAAGGGTACCTGCTACCCCGAACTGGTGTACGACTCCCAGACCGGCGTCTACCACACCAACGACCTCACCCTCTTCCGCATGGACCACAACGACGTGTTGTCCCCCGTCTGCTGTACGCACCTCCTTCGCCTGGAGGACGCCGACGGCAACACCTTGGTGACTGGCAGCATCTACAACTACCTGCAACAGCACCTCAAAAGCATTGATGTGACCAAGCAGGAAGCCTACCTGCCCATCAGCATTGTGTTCACTCCGGTAGGAGTCACCATCAAGGTCCCCTCATGGTATGTGGAAGACGTAACACCCGACTGGCAATAAAAACAAGGAGGAACGATATATGAAAAAAATACTGAAGAAATACAGTCTGGCGGCAACCTTGATGGCAATCCTCTGCCTACTGCCCGCCTCGTGCATCACCGATGATGCCCCCGCCGCCACCGAGAAAGCAACGGTGACGATGACGTTTACGACGAGGGCGGTGACGGATGATACAAACGGAAGCAGCCTATTGGATAATGAGCAGATGCGGACTTTGCATGTGATTATGGTAAGAAGCAGTGACTCTGAAGTGATATTGAATGAAAGATATGACATCGCTCCCGAGGTAACTTCGCAAACAATCACTTACAATGACCTTGTTGTAGACAAGAATAATGGTACTGAATTTGATTTTTATGCCATTGTGAATGAAGGTTCTCTTACACTAACTGAGGAGGTAACAGAAATTTTGAATAGTAAAACTACTATTGATAACGTTTCTCTATTGGAGAATGTGATACTGGGAGAAAATGGTTTTGATTTTCAAAATCCTCCAACAGATAAAAAACCATTGCCACAAACTGTAATGAGGAAAAATGTTCGTTTAGAAGCTGAAAAATCTCAAAATGTGGCCTTGCAGTTACAATTTCCGGTGGCAAAGGTATGCTTGAAGTTTATTAATAATACCGATAAGGAGCAAGAGCTTACTAATATTAAAATGCCGAATGTGAAACCTAATAAGGGTTATCTTTTCGTTAAAGAAAACAACCTGCCAACTCAAATTTCTTATACAGATTTACTATTAAAAGAAAGTATAACAATAGCTTCTTCCCTAAAAGAATCTGAAGAAATTATCAGCTATCTCTATCCGGGACATATTGGTACGGGATATGAGTTGGTTACTAACTGGGAATATGTGGGACCACAATCGTTGAAGCTGCAAAAGAACAATGAAACTTTAACCCACCTTAGTGCCGGAGAGTGTCTGAATATAATCGTCACCTTGAATTCAACTCCGAAAGATACTGAGTTACAGTGGACCATCAGTGGTTGGACAAAGGAAGAAATAGATGTGCCATTTGAATAATGGATAGGAGAAATTTGTTATGAACAGAAAATTACAATATATATATAATCTTTTTATCGCAATGATTGTTTCCGCACTGGCTGTGTCGTGTACGGATGATGAACTTGTGAAGGGTGGAGATAAATATGAGGTAGTGCCTGACATTCCTGTGGCACTTTCGCTGAAAATAAAAGTGGCAGATCAAATGGAAGTTCAAACCCGTTTGGCACAGTCTGACGAAACAGAACGCACAGTTAATAAATTGTTTGTGATAGCTTTCAAGCCGAGTAAGCAATCTGATGGAGCGGAGAATGCAGATGCTTCGGATGACGAATGGTCTGTGGACAATTCTGCATTTTATGATACTGAAGATGGTTTGGGAAATCCTATTGAAGTAGGGAAACCGCAATCTGTAGAGTTCTCTATGACTACAGGATTGAGGAGAATTTATGTGGTAGGTAATCCGCAGAGCGGGGTAGGAACCTTATCTGATGATGAATTGAAGAATGTAAAGACAATAGCAGCCCTAAAAGCACTTTATTCCAAGTTGAGTGATAATTTGAGTGTTGAGCGTGTCTATTTCTTGATGACTGGACAGGCGATAACCAAAGAAAAGAGTGAAATTGTAACAGTATATAAGTCTGGGGACCACCAGGGAGCAATAAGGGAAGATTACACAATGGCATTAAACCATGTAGATGCGCGTATAACTTTCAATATTATACCTGCTGTGGGAGTGACTTTTGAACCTGAAGCCTATAGAGTTATTAATATTCCGGGTGGTACTTATTTGTTTTCGCGCGAGAAACAAAATAGTGGAGATAATACATGGGATTATGATGGAGCGGGCTATGCTCCGAGTAATCGGCTGAGTGACTTTACTGAAAAGGATGGGAAGTCTATTTTTGAGTTTTATATTTGTGAGAATAGACAAAATCCTAAACAAAAAATAAGTACAGAGAGCCTACTTGAGGAGGGTACTTATTATGCTTTGCGTGAGAAACAGGAGAAAAAGCTAATAACCGGAACTGTAGAAGGGCAAAAATATGAAAATGGAGAATATGTATATGCCAATGCTAAATCAACGTATGTAGAATTGGAGGGTACTATTACCTATAAGGATGATGATGGGAGTGAAGTGTACGCAAAGACAACTTACACAATTCATTTAGGTAATACAGGAAATAGTAATACAGCCGACTGGTTGAATGACTTGGAACTCGTCAACAATTATGATACGGAACGTAATACTCATTATACTTATAATGTGAAAGTACAAAGTGTAGACCAAATCATTGTAGAAGTTGAGGATAGTAAGGAAGTCAATCCAGGTGCGGAAGGCAATGTCATCGTTGCGCAAGGAACTGTTAAGACGATGGATTCCCACTATGGAAGATTATTGCTGACGTTAAGAAAAGAAGATATTCAAAAAGGACTTTCCTGGTCGGTAACCACTCCTTTTCAACGAGGGATGAAGGTGTTTGATACGAAACTTCCCTATGATGGATACGGGCTTCCTCAAACAGATTTGTCTTTGAATGATTATAAGTGGGTAAAGTTTCTGGTTAATAAGGAATGTCGTTTGGCTAATGGAAACTATGTGCCGACAAATGTCATGGCAAAATATCCTGGCGAACAAGCGTATGACGGTGGTGGTAAAAATAATTCAGAAGCAGCCCCTATTGCAGGTGGGGAGTATATAGAAACACAATTTTATGGACATGTGCGGTTGTATGACATTAATCAGTTATTGAATTTTTTGCATGTGGAGGCTAACAATGGCAATAGTGATATTTTTGAGCGGAGATGGAATTCGGAAACATTTGAATACGAAGATGTTGTAACGATTACTGCTTATGTAGATGAATATATTTATGTATATGACCCACGAATGATTTATTATCGTCAGGCAGCATCAGTAGGACTTCCCGGTTCTGGTGATGGTATAGAGGGTGTTAATTTGGAATTATGGAAAGAAACAGTGAATGGAGAAAATCGTATGCTAAATTTTTGTGTAGAAGGCTCAAAATACAGTGAAGATGGAGAAAGTTCCGTAGCACGTAGTGTTTATTCCATCGCACAAAATCCGGTTTATACTTTCTACAATCCGAAACATGCTGACTTGAAAACGGCATGGGGAACAGAGGCTATGATGGAAACGAAATTCTTGCCGATAGTACCGGACGGTGTTTCCGATGAAGACTTTAATAGTCGTTTTAGTGGACAAAATCCAAATGGAATGGAGAATGGACGCCTCAATATGTTGAACCTTATTAATGCGAGACAAACAGTAAACCAATTACATTGGACGGATGTCTTAGGAGTTGTTACGGATGTAGATCATCAATTAAACTCTGGCTATGAGAGTATTTGGTATGCCTGCTTGTTGCGTAACCGTGATTTGGATGGGGATGACGTTATAGATGCAGATGAAATCCGTTGGTATCTTGCTTCTGTAGATCAATTGACAGATTTGTGGATTGGGGAAACTGCTATTCCTAAAGCGAAACTTTATATGAATGATATTGATGCTTCCGGAGTGGAAATACCAATTGAAAATGGAGAAACACGTGTACATGTGGCAAGTAGTAGTTATCATCCTGGTACAACAGATAAGCCTACAAATAAACCTAGTGATCCATGGGTTATATGGGCAGAGGAAAGTGCATCGAGAGGATCTGCGTCTTATTCACAGACAGCACCTGGTGAACACTTTACTGGTATTAAGAATTTCTCTTATCGTTGTATAAGAAATCTGGGGTTAAGTTTGAAGGATATTGATGCAGTTCCAGAGGATTATGTAACGAAAGGAAGTAGCACACATATTATTGGAGGTGTAACTTATAAGGAGAAAACTATTGATATAAATCCTATGATTGATAACACAATCAGACCGTCTGTAGGTACTGAAGTATTGCCGACAAATACGGAAAGAGATATTTCTGGTAACAATCGTCCACCTTTGACGTTGGCAATTCTTGCGGATGAGGGTGATATTAGTTATGGAGTATATCCTGAAGAGGGATCAATTGGAGCAGAACGTGTGGCAAAATATGAAAGAGTTGATCGCCCCTGTCCTATTGGATACCGTGCTCCTAATCAGCGTGAATTAATGTTGATGTACACAACCTATCCTGATTTGATGACCGGATTTACTTATTTGACAAATACAACTTTTAGCGGTAGGAATACTGATATAGGGCAAGGTGTAGGATCTACAACGAATAGAAAGGAAGCTTTCGCCTATACAAGTGGTACTCTTCAATTGACTACGGGCTGGGGAAGTGGTAAGGTGCGTTGCGTACGCGATGCTACCAATAATCTGGGAGGAAATTAATAGGGAATGAGACGTATCCTCAGCTGTATCGGTTTGTTTCTGTTTATTGTCGGTTTGCTTCATTCTTGCATTGCCGGTGATAAACAGAAAGCCGGGAAGATGGATGAATGTACAGAGAATGTCAAAGGGAAAGCTGAATTGAGAGATCAGCAATTCCCTTTTCCCGAAATCCCCTCCGTCCTCACCTCCCCCACCGAGCGCAAGACTTTCTTGCTGACGCACTACTGGGACAGCTATAACTTCTCCGACACCGCCTTGGTGAATAACCGGGCGGTGACGGAGCAAGGCTTGGTCAATCAGCTATCCCTGTTGTCGGCTTCAGAAGCCACGCAGGAGGAGATTAAGGGAGGCATCGGCAACCTCTGCACCGGCATGGAGAGTCAGGAGCATGCAAGGCAGGTGTTCATGCGGCTGATGGATGATTATCTCTATAATCCCAATTCGCCGTACTACAACGAAACGCTCTATGCTGCCTACCTGCGCCGTATGCTGCAAAGTACCGCGCTGGACGAGGCAAGGAAAAGTTCTTTGAAATTCAAGTTGGAGCTGATAAGCCGTAATAACGTGGGCAAGGCAGCTACGGACTTCACCTACTACCTGGCGGACGAAGAATGTCGCACGCTGCGGACAACCACGGTACAGGGAGACAAGCTGTTGCTGGTATTCTACGACCCCGAATGCCCCAGTTGCCACGAAGTGCTGAAAGCGATGATGGCAGACCGGGCATTGGCTGATGCTGTGGATACAGGCACCCTGACCGTACTTGCCGTCTACACCGAGGGCAATGATGAAGTGTGGAGGAAAGCCCTGACAGACATGCCCCGTAGCTGGCTAATAGGCAACGACCGGCAACAGGTGAAAGACTGTGCTTTGTATGACCTCAAGGCCATGCCCTCGCTTTACTTGCTGGATAAAGACAAAACCGTACTGCTGAAAGATGCGGCCTACGACACCGTGAGGCAGGCGCTGGGTTTGAGATAAATCTTGTAATAATGAATCGGGCAGACGTGATTTGCGGTCTACCCTCGGAAAATTTAATCCTCTCCTCGACAAGAAGGCTTAAATTTTCGCTATGAGACCAACTGTGAAGTTCGTCTGATAGATTTTGTTTGTTTTGTTTGTGAATGCCTCCGATTCAAGCGTGGATTCGGGGGCATTTTGTCTTATTATCCCTGGAAAAATGAAATGTTATTAATCAGGCATTTGGAGGGAGCTCTATTTTATTTTCCATATCTTTGCAAGATGACTGTTTGTCTTTGAACTGAAAAAGAAGG
This sequence comes from Bacteroides uniformis, assembly GCF_025147485.1. Classification (NCBI taxonomy): domain Bacteria; kingdom Pseudomonadati; phylum Bacteroidota; class Bacteroidia; order Bacteroidales; family Bacteroidaceae; genus Bacteroides; species Bacteroides uniformis. Next base: position 1,784,541 of record NZ_CP102263.1, read on the forward strand.
AGCAGACAAGTTGATGATTATCACAAGAGACAAACATAAATCGTTATAACCAAGTGATGAAACAATTAATTGCATGTTGCGGACTGGATTGCGAAAATTGCACCGCCCGTATAGCCACTGTCAATAATGACGATGAGCTGAGAGAGAAAACCGCCAAAGAGTGGAGTGTGCTGAACAATACGCCGGAAATTACGGCAGAAACCATCCATTGTATGGGGTGCCGTGCAGATGGGGTGAAGTTTGCCTATTGCAGCAATTACTGTGCTATCCGTAAATGTGTGTACGAAAAAGGTTTCAATACCTGCGGTGACTGTAAGGAACTGGATACTTGCCAGGTGGTAGGTGCCGTTCTTCAGCATGTGCCCGGTGCAAGGGAAAATCTTTATTAACCGTAAATTTTTTGATTAAATAAAATATTGCTTATCTTTGCAGTATGACAAAGACATTTAAATCGGATTTGGTTTTGTAAACAATCTGTGTTCCATGCACAGATTGTCCCTTTCGTTTACTTTCGGATAACTTCTTTCGAGAGTGTTTTTCTATTGTTATAATTCAAGTTTAATCCGCATATTATGCTGAAGGTGTTGTGATACTTTCCGTATATGCAAAATATAGTAAGAAAATGAGTAACGAAAATAAAACTATCCACGATTTCGAATTTAATTTAATCTGTGACTTTTTCTCCAATATGGAACGGCAAGGCCCTGGCAGTCCTGAAGTGACGTTGAAGGCATTGAGCTTTGTAGACGGTCTTACCGATGAATCCCTTATTGCCGATATCGGTTGTGGAACAGGTGGTCAGACAATGGTATTGGCTGGCCATGTTCCGGGACAGATTACCGGAATTGACCTTTTCCCCGGCTTTATTGACATCTTCAACCGTAATGCAAGGCAGTTGGGCTTGCAGGACAGAGTAAAAGGAATTGTCGGTTCAATGGATGCCCTCCCTTTCGGTGAGGAGGAGCTGGATATGATTTGGTGTGAAGGTGCTATCTATAACATCGGCTTTGAACGTGGCTTGAAGGAGTGGCGTAAATATCTGAAACCGGGAGGGTATATTGCCGTATCCGAGAGTTCATGGTTTACGGACGAACGTCCTGCGGAAATCAATGACTTCTGGATGGACGCCTATTCTGAAATGGATACACTTCCCAATCAGGTAGCCAAGTTGTACAAGGCGGGTTATCTCCCCGTTGCTACATTCATTCTGCCGGAGAATTGCTGGACAGAGCATTACTTTGCTTCAAAGGTTGCGGCTCAGGAGATTTTCCGTAAGAAATATGCCGGTAATAAAATTGCCGAAGAGTTCAGCTCACTCCAAATGATTGAGGATGAACTATACGGCAAATATAAGGAATTCTACGGTTATGTGTTTTTTATTGCTAAGAAGGTAGGTTGATGGCAGACTTCTCTTATTGAGGAATGCGGGTATTCTCATGGCAGAATATCCGCATTTTGTGTTTTGAGTGGATTTTATTGTTTTGAGGATGTGCGGAACTTCTGAGGAGGTATTCCCGTATGACGTTTAAAGAATTTGTTGAAGAAGGCCGCATTATTAAAACCTAGACTCACGGCTATATCCTTTATCGGAGTGTTGGCGGTACAAAGTTGTGCTTTGGCATCCATGATGATAGTATTGTTGATGATTTCCATGGCTGTATGTCCTGATTCCTTTTTGACAAGGCGGCAAAGAGCTGCCGGTCTCATATTCATTTTCAATGCATAATAGGACACTTGATGCTCCCGGACATAGTCTGTGTGTACCAATCGGATAAAAATGCGGTATTGGTTGAAATGCCTGCTGCCCGGAGTCTCTTTTATTCTAGGGCGTTCCGGACAGAGTTCGGATATACCTTGTAACAGATAGGTCAGTAGAGTTTGCAATGAAACTAGACTTGAGGGGCTTTCTGTTCTTTGGTAGAGGTGTGACAAATAGGTCATGAACTCGGCATAAAGCTGGAAGTCCGTTTTCGATAGAGGAAAAATATAGTGTTTGCCTATAATGTGAAACTTATCCATCATGACCTTGCCGGCCCCTGAACTCTGGATAAGTTGTTGGGAAAATATGACGACATATATTTCAGCATCGTCTGACGTGTGTAGCAATTGTACGAAGGTCTCGGGAGGAATAACTAGGAGGGTGTTAGCTTCAACCCTGAATTGAGTATGGTTTATGATGGTTTTCAGAACTCCTTTGGTGCATAGAGCGAAGATACTGGCCTTGGTGTGGTATGGCTTTTCCACTAGCGGATTCAGTTCATTGGTTGTGATATGATTGCAGGCAATGAACTCGGCATTTATATTGAATTCGGATATATTCATGTTGGAGATTTTAAGACACAAAAATGGGGGATAATAATGTATAAATGACAGAGATAACAGTTAAAATCAATATTACGCTCAATTTGTCTCTGTTAAATAAGGTAAAGTTGTGAATAATAGAATATATACATGCTAAAACGGAATATTGATTTATAAGGGTTTGTTTGTGGCATAAGCATTTTAGCCCGAACTTTGCTCCTTGTATGATAAAACAATTCTGATGAATCCGAATGTTCCTCAAGAAGTACGTATAATAAATGCCATCTCCGAGCAGTTGTTCAACTCATGGCCCGTCAGCATTATTATGATTGATTTGGAAGATTGTATCTGGCGTCTGAATCAGCAGGTGATGAATGAACTCCATTTGAATGAGTATGTGATAGGGCGGCGTATCACTGACTTATTGGAAGTGGTATGTGATAAAAAGAATGTGTTAGAAGACCTTTTGCTGCAACTTCGGGAGAGGGATGTGCGGATTATTCCCTTAGATATCAATTGCTTTATACGTGAATTGAAGAGTGGTATCAGTTTTCTGATACAAGGTGCTATGGTGGGAATTCATGAAGATGGACAATTGGTGAGGATTGTACTCTATTTCAGGAATGTGTTGGAAGAACGGACACAGAAGCATTTGCTGAATATTGCGCTGAGCCGCACCCAGATATTTCAATGGTCTTTCGACATGGAACATAATCTGATGATTATAGAACCGCGTTATTTTGAATATTTGGGGATTCCTACGCGTGACTATACGCTGACGCCTGAGGAATTCGCATTTCTGATTCATCCGGACGACCGGAAGGGAGTGTTTGATGCTTTGGCTTTACAGTTGCATGGTAATTTGTACGAACGCCCAGTGGAATACCGTCTACGGAGGGGAGACGGCAAGTGGGAGTGGTTTGAGGCGCAATCTACCTATGTGGGGCAATTGACGGATTTGCCGTTCCGTATCATCGGTATTTGCATGAGTACGCAGAAATACAAGGATACGGAGAATAAATTGAACGAGGCTTTGCAGAAAGCGCAACGTAGCGATGAGTTGAAGAGCGTATTTCTTGCTAATATGAGCCACGAGATACGTACGCCACTAAATGCCATTGTGGGCTTCTCTACACTACTGGCTTGTGGGGATGCCGACTTGTCGCGGCAGGAGATTATGGAATTTACGTCTTTGATTGAAAAGAACAGCCAGTTGTTAATGGTGTTGATTTCAGATATTCTGGATTTGTCCAAGATAGAATCGAACACGATGGAATTCCATTTTGAGAAGGTTTCTTTAAATGGCATATTGGAAAGCATTTACAGTGCGCAGAAGATGAATCTTCGGAAAGGAGTGGAGTTACTGCTAGACCTTCCGGACCGGGCGGCAGTTATCTATACAGATCCTACGCGTTTGGGGCAAGTTGTCAACAATCTTATCAATAATGCGGTGAAGTTCACTGCTGAAGGACGCATAACCATAGGGTATAGGCTGAAGGACTTTGCTACATTGGAAGTCTTTGTGGAAGATACGGGAACTGGCATGTCGGAAGAAGTTCTGGCGCACATTTTTGAACGTTTCTATAAGGGAGATGCTTTTGTGCAGGGCACGGGATTGGGATTGGCCATTTGCAGGACTATCGTTGAAAGGTTTCATGGAAAAATAGAAGTGGCTTCAACTCTTGGCAAGGGGAGCCGCTTTGCAATTGTCCTTCCGCAGGAAATGCGGGAGTAGTGTTCTCTTTCTTGGATATTTGATGTAATTATGTGAGCGTATGATATTGTATAACGTTGAAAATCGCTACCTTTGCAGTCTTGAACGATAAATTCATTGACACTATGATATCTGTAGAAGGACTGAAGGTAGAATTTAATGCCACTCCTCTGTTCGAAGACGTCTCTTATGTTATCAATAAGAAAGACCGTATAGCTCTTGTCGGCAAGAATGGTGCCGGTAAGTCCACCATGCTCAAGATATTGGCTGGCATTCAGCAGCCCACTGCCGGCATTGTTGCCGTTCCTCGCGAATGTACTATCGGGTATTTGCCCCAAGTGATGATACTCAGTGACAAGCGCACCGTAATGCAGGAGGCTGAACTTGCCTTCGAGCATATTTTTGAGATGCAGGCGGGCATCGAACGCATGAATCGGCAACTTGCCGAACGTACCGATTACGACAGCGAGGATTACCAGAAACTGATTGACCGCTTCACTCACGAAAACGAACGTTTTCTGATGATGGGCGGCACCAACTACCGTGCCGAAATAGAGCGCACGCTCCAAGGGCTGGGCTTCAGCCGCGAGGACTTTGACCGCTCTACAAGCGAGTTTTCCGGTGGTTGGCGTATGCGTATAGAGCTTGCCAAGCTGTTGCTTCGCCGTCCGGATGTGTTGCTGCTCGACGAGCCTACCAACCACCTTGACATCGAGAGTATCCAGTGGTTGGAGAACTTCCTTTCCACCCGTGCCAATGCGGTGGTGCTTGTCAGCCACGACCGCGCCTTTTTGAACAATGTCACTACGCGTACCATCGAAATAACTTGTGGACGCATTTACGACTATAAAGTGAAATACGATGAGTTCGTGGTGCTTCGCAAGGAGCGCCGGGAGCAGCAACTACGTGCTTACGAGAATCAGCAGAAGCAGATACAAGATACGGAAGATTTCATCGAACGTTTCCGGTACAAAGCTACCAAGGCTGTGCAAGTGCAGAGCCGCATCAAGCAGCTCGAAAAGATAGAGCGCATCGAAGTGGATGAGGAAGACAACTCCTCTTTGCGCCTGAAGTTTGTTTGCAGTAGCCGTAGCGGTAATTATCCCGTTATCTGCGAGGATATGGAGAAATCCTACGGTGGGCACGTTGTTTTCCACGATGTGAATTTGACTATCAACCGAGGAGAGAAGGTTGCTTTTGTCGGTAAGAACGGCGAAGGTAAGTCTACGCTTGTAAAGTGTATTATGGGTGAGATTACGGATTATACCGGTAAGCTTACACTGGGACATAATGTGCAGATTGGATATTTTGCCCAGAACCAGGCACAGCTTTTGGATGAGAGCCTGACTGTATTCGATACGATTGACCGCGTGGCCGTAGGGGATATCCGCCTCAAAATCCGTGATATTCTAGGTGCTTTCATGTTCGGCGGTGAGGCTTCGGATAAAAAGGTGAAGGTGCTCAGCGGTGGAGAGCGTACCCGGCTTGCCATGATAAAACTGCTGTTGGAGCCGGTGAATTTCCTGATTCTCGACGAACCTACGAATCATCTTGACATGCGTTCCAAAGATGTGTTGAAGGAGGCTATCCGCGATTTTGACGGAACGGTGATAATAGTCAGCCATGACCGTGATTTTCTGGACGGACTTGCGACTAAAGTGTACGAGTTTGGTGGCGGACTGGTGAAGGAACATCTGGGAGGAATTTATGATTTCCTGCAAAAGAAGCAGATAGAGAGCCTGAATGAGTTACAGAAATCCCCTTCACTTTCCGCTTCGCCCACTGCCGGTAAGGCGGCATCGGGAAATGTTGGTGCAGAACCGGTTCAACCCTCGGCAGCCAAACTCTCTTATGAGGAGCAGAAGGAGCTTAATAAGAAGCTCAAGAAACTGGAACGTCGCGTTGCCGATTGTGAAGCGGAGATAGAGCAGACGGAGGCTGCCATTGCCATTCTTGAGGCCAGGATGGCCACACCGGAAGGTGCTTCGGACATGTCGCTTTATGAGCAGCACCAAAAACTGAAAGAGCAGCTTGACCGCGTGATGGAAGAGTGGGACGCGGCTACTGTAGAGTTGGAGAATCACTAACTATTATATTTTATATGTTTATGAAAGCAAATCATTTGTTACCCATTGCAGCATTCTGTCTGATGACGGCTTCCTGCAACACCGGCAAGCAGCAGGCTGAACTTACAGCAGGCATCCAGCTCGCCAATCTTGACACAACGGCTCTACCCGGAACTGACTTTTACCAATACGCATGTGGCGGTTGGATGAAGAACAATCCGATTCCTGCTGAATACTCACAGTACGGTTCTTTTACTATCCTTGCAGAAAACAACCGCAAGCAGATTCAAGGACTGATTGAAGAACTTGCCGCCACCCAGCACGAAGCCGGCAGCGTGGCACAAAAAATCGGTGACTTGTACAAAATCGTAATGGACAGCGTGAAGCTGAACAAAGATGGTGTAGCTCCCATCAAGGCTGAACTCGACCAGCTGGCTGCTTTGAAGGACAAGAAAGAGCTTTATGCCTTGCTGGGCGATATGCAGAAGAAAGGCATCATCGCCTACAACGTGCTGTATGTTGGCGCTGACGAAATGAACAGTAGCATGAATGCTGTACAGACCTATCAGACCGGGCTGAGCATGGGCGAACGTGAATACTATCTGGAGAATGATGAGGCTACCGCCAAAATTCGTGATGCTTTCCGTACACATGTACAGAAGATGTATCAGTTGGCTGGTTTCGACGAGGCTACTGCCAAGAAAGGTATGGAGGTGGTGATGGATGTGGAAACACGTCTTGCCAAGGCTTTCCGCTCTCGTACGGAGTTGCGTGACCCGCATGCCAATTATAACAAGATGAGCATGGAAGAGTTGAAGAAGAATTATCCTACTTTCGATTGGGATGCTTATTTGTCTGCCATGGGCTTGAAGGATGTGAAGGAAATCATCGTAGGCCAGCCCGCTTCACTGAAAGCTGCTGCCGATATTCTGGATACGCTGCCCATTGAACAGCAGAGCCTTTATCTGCAATGGAAATTGATTGATTCTGCCGCAAGCTTGTTGAACGATGCTATGGCAGAACAGAACTTCGACTTCTACAGCCGCACCATGAGCGGTACACAAGAAATGCAGCCTCGCTGGAAGAGAGCGGTAAGCACTGTAAGCGGCGCGCTGGGCGAAGCTGTAGGTCAGATGTACGTGGAGAAATATTTCCCTGCTGCTGCCAAGGAGCGTATGGTGACTTTGGTGAAGAACTTGCAGGAAAGTCTGGGCGAACGTATCCAGAATCTTGCCTGGATGGGTGATTCCACTAAGGTGAAAGCTCTGGAGAAACTGGCTACCTTCCATGTGAAGATTGGTTATCCCGACACTTGGAAAGACTACTCCACACTGGAAATCAAAAACGACTCTTACTGGGCAAACATGGAACGTGCCAACGAGTGGAGCCATGCCGAAATGATAGCCAAGGCCGGCAAGCCGGTGGATAAGGACGAATGGCTGATGACTCCGCAGACCGTCAACGCTTACTATAACCCGACCACCAACGAAATCTGTTTCCCCGCCGGTATCCTGCAATATCCTTTCTTCGATATGAATGCGGATGATGCCTTCAACTATGGTGCCATCGGTGTGGTAATCGGTCATGAGATGACTCACGGATTCGACGACCAGGGTCGCCAGTACGACAAGGACGGTAACCTGAAAGACTGGTGGACTGCTGAAGATGCCAAGAACTTTGACGAGCGTGCTCAGGTGATGGTGAACTTCTTCGATAGCATCGAGGTTGCTCCGGGCGTATATGCCAACGGACGCATGACATTGGGTGAGAATATTGCCGACCACGGTGGTCTGCAGGTTTCTTATCAGGCATTCAAGAAAGCTACGGCTGCCAATCCGCTGCCGGTGCTGGATGGTCTTACTCCCGAACAACGTTTCTTCCTGGCATACGCAGGTGTATGGGCCAATGATATCCGTCCCGAAGAAGTGCTGAACCGCACGAAGAGTGATGTGCACTCATTGGGCGAATGGCGCGTAAACGGTGCATTGCCGCAAATCGGTGCTTGGTATGAGGCATTCAACGTGACAGAAAAAGACCCGATGTTCTTGCCGGTAGAAAAACGTGTATCTATTTGGTAAACCAACAAAATAACCCTTAAAAAAAGGCGGCAGACTGGAAACAGATGCCGCCTTTTTTAATTATACCTAATTTATTGTGTATGAATGTATGTATGAATAAACAAAATTTGTAACTTTGCGCATCAAATACTAATATACGCATACTTTAATACGCAAATCCATGTCTGAAACAAAAAGAATCAAAACAGCTCTGGTATCTGTTTACCATAAGGAAGGTTTGGACGAAATCATTACCAAACTGCATGAAGAAGGTGTAGAGTTCCTCTCAACCGGTGGAACCCGTCAGTTTATAGAATCCCTGGGTTATCCCTGCAAGGCAGTGGAAGACCTCACTACATACCCTTCCATCCTGGGCGGACGCGTGAAGACTTTGCATCCGAAGGTTTTTGGAGGTATTCTTTGCCGCCGCGGATTGGAGCAAGACATGCAACAGATTGAAAAATATGAAATCCCCGAAATAGACCTCGTCATTGTTGACCTCTATCCGTTTGAGGCTACCGTTGCCAGTGGTGCCGAAGAACCTGCCATCATCGAAAAGATTGACATAGGCGGTATCTCCCTAATTCGTGCCGCAGCCAAGAACTATAACGACGTGGTTATCATCGCTTCGCAAGCACAATATCAGCCGTTCCGCGACATGCTGATGGAACACGGAGCCACTACTACCATCGAAGAACGCCGTTGGTTTGCCAAAGAGGCTTTCGGAGTGTCTTCACACTATGATTCTGCCATCTTCAACTATTTCGATGGCGAGGAAGGTTCCGCTTTCCGTTGCTCTGCCAACAGCCAGAAGACTTTACGCTATGGCGAGAATCCGCATCAGAAAGGTTATTTCTATGGCAATCTGGATGCTATGTTCGACCAGATTCACGGTAAGGAAATCTCTTATAACAACCTGCTCGACATCAATGCTGCCGTTGACTTGATTGACGAATTCAAGGATACGACTTTCGCTATCCTGAAGCATAATAATGCTTGTGGACTGGCTTCACGTCCCACTGTGCTCGAAGCATGGAACGATGCGCTTGCCGGTGACCCGGTATCCGCTTTTGGTGGTGTGCTCATCACTAATGCCGTGATTGACAAGGCTGCTGCCGAAGAAATCAATAAAATTTTCTTTGAGGTGATTATCGCTCCCGATTATGATGTGGATGCGTTGGAAATCCTCGGTCAGAAGAAGAACCGTATTATCCTGGTCCGCAAGCCGGCAGCTCTGCCTAAGAAGCAGTTCCGTTCTTTGCTGAATGGCGTATTGGTTCAGGACCGCGACCTTAAGGTGGAAACTCCTGAAGAATTGAAGACTGTAACTACGAAGGCTCCCACTGCACAGGAAATTGAGGATATGCTCTTTGCAAACAAGATTGTGAAGAACAGTAAGTCGAATGCCATTGTGCTGGCAAAAGGAAAGCAGTTGTTGGCAAGTGGTGTAGGTCAGACCAGCCGTGTGGATGCTTTGAAGCAGGCTATCGAGAAAGCCAAAAACTTCGGTTTCGACTTGAATGGCGCTGTAATGGCAAGTGACGCATTCTTCCCTTTCCCCGACTGCGTGGAAATTGCCGGCAATGAAGGCGTAACAGCCGTCATCCAGCCGGGTGGAAGCATCAAGGATGAACTCTCGTTTGAATATTGCAACGAGCATGGCATCGCCATGGTGACTACGGGATTCCGTCACTTTAAACACTAATTCGGATTTACGATTTGACGATTTACGATTTACGATTGAAGTTACATCGTAAGTCTGAATCTCAAATTGTAAACAAGAGGAATATCAATCGTAAATCGTAAATAGTTAAATCGTAAATATTAATGGGATTATTCTCCTTTACACAAGAAATAGCGATGGACCTTGGCACAGCCAATACCATCATCACCACGAATGGCAAGATTGTGGTGGATGAGCCTTCGGTGGTGGCTTTGGACCGTCGTACCGATAAGATGATTGCCGTGGGTGACAAGGCAAAGATGATGCACGAAAAGACCCACGAAAACATACGTACCATCCGTCCGTTGCGCGATGGTGTGATTGCCGACTTCTATGCCTGCGAGCAGATGATACGTGGACTTATCAAGATGGTGAACAACCGTAACCGTCTTTTCTCTCCGTCACTCCGCATGGTGATTGGTGTTCCTTCGGGCAGTACCGAAGTGGAGCTGCGTGCCGTGCGCGACTCTGCCGAGCATGCCGGCGGGCGCGACGTTTATTTGATTTTCGAGCCGATGGCTGCTGCCATCGGTATCGGTATCGATGTAGAGGCTCCCGAAGGCAACATGATTGTTGACATAGGTGGTGGTTCTACGGAAATTGCCGTTATCTCTTTGGGAGGTATCGTAAGTAACAACTCCATCCGCATTGCCGGTGACGACTTGACTGCCGATATTCAGGAATACATGAGCCGCCAGCACAACGTGAAGGTCAGCGAGCGTATGGCTGAGCGTATTAAGATTAATGTGGGTGCTGCCTTGACGGAACTCGGTGAGGATGCTCCTGAAGACTATATCGTTCATGGTCCGAACCGCATCACGGCATTGCCCATGGAAGTGCCGGTATGCTATCAGGAAGTGGCGCATTGCTTGGAGAAGTCTATCTCTAAGATTGAGACAGCCATCTTGAGCGCATTGGAAAATACGCCTCCCGAATTGTATGCCGACATCGTTCACAACGGTATCTATCTTGCCGGTGGCGGTGCATTGCTTCGTGGACTGGATAAGCGTCTGACTGATAAAATAAACATACCGTTCCACATTGCGGAAGACCCCTTGCATGCCGTTGCCAAAGGTACGGGCGTGGCATTGAAGAACGTTGACCGCTTCTCATTCTTGATGCGGTAATGCGAAATTTATTAAACTTTCTCATTAAATATAATTACTGGTTCCTCTTTCTTCTGTTAGAGGTTGCCAGTTTTATTTTATTATTTCGCTTTAATCATTACCAGCAGAGTGTGTATTTCACCTCTGCCAATGGCGTGGCGGGGAAGGTTTATGAAATATCGGGTGGCATCACTTCCTATTTCCACTTGAAGACGGCCAACGAAGACCTGCTCGACCGCAACATGTGGCTGGAGCAGCGGCTTTCGTTTCTGGAAAATGTCTTGAAGGAGAAAGGATTGGACTCCGCCAGGTTGTACAGCATGGAACGGCTTGCTCCTACGGAGTATCAGATATTCAAGGCGAATGTCATAAAGAACAGCTTGAACAAGGCTGACAATTATATCACTTTAGACCGTGGAACAACAGAAGGTATCCGTCCTGAGATGGGAGTTGTAGATGCCAATGGCGTGGTGGGTATTGTGTATAAGACCTCTCCCCATTACTCGTTGGTCATTCCGTTGCTGAACAGCAAGTCAAGCATCAGCTGTAAGATTGTGGGCAGTGATTATTTCGGTTATTTGAAGTGGGAGGGAGGTAATTCCCGTTTTGCCTATCTGAAGGATTTGCCCCGGCATGCCGAATTCAATCTGGGAGATACAGTAGTGACCAGCGGCTATTCCACCGTGTTTCCAGAAGGTGTCATGGTGGGGACGGTGGATGACATGTCTGACTCGCACGACGGGCTTTCGTATCTGTTGAAGATAAAGCTGGCTACGGACTTTGGAAAGGTGAGCAATGTGCGCGTCATTTCCCGCAACGGGCAGGATGAACAAAAGGCATTGGAGTCGAGGGCAGACGAGAAGTGACTAAGAAATTAGGGATTAGGGGTTAAGGATTAGGGATTAATCATCTTTATATCTTATAACTTATACACTCAATAACTTGTAACTCGTAACTTATAACTCATTAGCGTTGTTAATTAATTATCTGCATAAAATAGGATGGTTCATAGGCTTGGTACTGTTGCAGGTGCTGATATTGAACAATGTGCATATTGCAGGATATGCCACTCCATTTCTGTATATCTACTTGATACTGAAGTTTGAGTCGGACACTCCCCGCAATGCGTTGATGTTGTGGGCATTCTTTTTAGGGCTGGCTGTCGACGTCTTTTCCGACACACCGGGGATGAACGCTGCCGCTACGGTGTTGCTGGCTTTCTTGCGCCCCACTTTCCTGCGGCTGTTCGTGCCTCGTGACACGCTGGATACACTGGTTCCGGCCATCCGTACAATGGGGATTCTTCCTTTCCTGAAATATCTGGTTGTGAGTGTGCTGATACATCACGGCTTGTTGCTTACCCTCGAATTCTTCTCTTTTGCCCATATTGGTACGCTGTTGTTGAGAATTGCGGCAAGTACCCTGCTTACTGTGACCTGCATTATGGCTGTTGAGGGAATAAGAAAGAAAGGATAAAGGGATTAAGGATTAGGAATTGATGAAAGACTATACACTGGAAAAGCGGAAATATGTAATTGGAGCGGCGGCTATTGTCATCGTTCTTATTTACGTGTTCCGGCTGTTCGACCTGCAAATCATGACTGATGACTACAAGAAGAACGCGGACAGCAACGCTTTTCTGAACAAGATACAATATCCATCACGGGGGGCTATCTACGACCGTAACGGTAAGTTGCTCGTGTTTAACCAGCCTGCCTATGATATTACGTTTGTGCCTCGGGAGGTGACGCAGCTGGATACACTCGACCTTTGCAGTGCCTTGAACATTACCCGTGAGCAGTTTGACAAACGGATGAAGGACGTCAAGAACCGCTGGATGAACCCCGGTTATTCCAAATACACCCATCAGGTGTTCATGACGCAGCTTTCTGCCGAAGAGTGCGGTGTGTTTCAGGAGAAGCTGTTCAAATTTCCAGGTTTCTATATTCAGCGGCGTACTATCCGTCAATATACCTATAACTCTGCCGGCCATTTGCTGGGAGACATCGGCGAAGTGTCCAAGAAAGACATTGAGAACGATGACTATTATATTCGCGGAGACTATATAGGCAAGCAAGGCATCGAGAAATCCTATGAAAAGTATCTGCGTGGAGAGAAGGGGGTGGAGATTCTGCTTCGTGACGCTCACGGGCGCATCCAGGGACACTACATGGACGGACAGTTGGACCGTTCCTCCGTACCCGGCAAGAACCTGACGTTGGGCATCGACATTGACCTTCAGATGTTGGGAGAACGACTGCTTCAACACAAAATCGGTGCCATTGTGGCCATCGAACCGGCTACGGGTGAGATACTATGTATGGTTTCCTCGCCTACCTTTGACCCTCATCTGATGATAGGGCGCCAGCGGGGAAAGAACCACCGCCTGCTGCAGATGGACAAGCGGAAGCCTTTGTTGAACCGTGCCATCATGGGAGCTTATCCGCCGGGCTCCACCTTCAAGACGGCGCAGGCGCTGACCTTCCTTCAGGAAGGGATTATCCACGAAGATTATCCGACTTTCCCTTGTGCGCATGGTTTCAATCATAAAGGCCTTCATGTGGGATGTCACGGACATGGTTCGCCTCTGTCGCTGATTCCTGCCATCGCTACCTCTTGTAATTCCTATTTCTGTTGGGGATTGTATCGCATGTTCGGTGATAAAAAATACGGTTCGCCGCAGAATGCCATTACCGTATGGAAAGACCACATGGTATCGCAGGGCTTCGGCTATCGGCTCGGTACCGACCTCCCCGGCGAACAGCGTGGACTGATACCGAATGCAAAGTTCTACGACAAGCCCTATCGGGGTTCGTGGAACGGTCTGACGGTGATTAGTATCTCCATCGGGCAGGGAGAGATTCTCGCCACCCCGTTGCAGATAGCCAATCTGGGTGCCACCATTGCCAACCGGGGGCATTTCATTACTCCGCACATCGTGAAGGAGATAGAAGACAATGAACTGGACAGCATCTATCGCAATCCCCGTTATCCCACCATCGACCGCGAATATTATGAAATGGTGGTGAAAGGCATGCGTGCCGCTGTAGACGGAAGTACGGGTAGCGCCACTTGCCGCATGGCGGGAGCCATCCTGCCGGGTGTGGAGGTCTGCGGAAAGACGGGCACGGCACAGAACCGCGGCAAGGACCATTCTGTCTTTATGGGCTTTGCCCCGATGGACAACCCTAAGATAGCCATTGCCGTCTATGTGGAGAACGGTGGTTTCGGTGCCACGTATGGCGTACCTATCGGTGCCATGATGATGGACCAGTATCTGCATGGAAAGCTGTCGCCCGAGAATGAGATACGGGCGGAAGAATTCAGTAACCGGGTGATACTTTACGGAGATGAGGAGAGATGATGATGAGGGGTTGGGGATTAAGGATTAGGGGGTAGGGATGAACGGTGAGTGACTTCAATAGTAAATAGTAAATCGTAAAATCGTAAATAAATTGGTGACAAGGAGAGATAGCATATGGAAATCATTGGACTGGGTGACGATTGTCGTTTACCTGCTGCTGATTGTATTCGGCTGGTTCAGTGTCTGTGGGGCGAGTTATGATTATGGTGACCGTGACTTTCTGGACTTCTCTACGCGTGCCGGCAAGCAGTTTGTCTGGATTATATGTTCCTTCGGGCTGGGGTTTGTGCTGCTGATGCTGGATGATTCCCTCTATGACATGTTCTCCTACCTTATATATATAGGGCTGATGCTGTTGCTGATTGTCACGATATTCATTGCGCCCGACACGAAAGGGTCGCGGTCGTGGCTCATCCTGGGGCCGGTCAGTTTGCAGCCGGCGGAGTTTGCCAAGTTTGCCACGGCGCTGGCGCTTGCCAAGTATATGAGCGCCTACTCGTTTACGATGAAGAATTGGAAAAGCTCCCTTATGTTGGCTTTCCTGATTCTCTTCCCCATGTTGCTGATTATCCTACAGCGGGAGACGGGTTCGGCATTGGTGTACTCTGCATTTTTCCTGATGCTTTATCGGGAGGGAATGCCGGGCGTGGTACTGTTCTCGGGTATATGTGCAGTGGCCTACTTTGTGGTGGGCATCCGTTTTGATGCGGTGATGATTGCCGATACACCGACGCCTATCGGGGAATTTGCCGTACTGCTGATGGTACTGCTCTTTGCCGGAGGTATGGTGTGGGTTTATAAAAAGCGTTGGGAACCCACACGGAATATTATCGGCGGTTCGCTGGGAGTGCTGCTCGTGGCTTATCTGATTTCGGAATACGTGGTACCCTTCAACTTGGTGTGGGTGCAGTGGGGGCTTTGTGCACTTGTTGTCGGGTATCTTGTCTTTCTTTCTTTAAGCGAGCGCCATTTATCTTATTTTCTGATTGGGCTGTTTGCTTTGGGTTCGATAGGTTTCCTCTACTCCAGCGACTACTTCTTCAATAAAGTGCTGGAGCCCCATCAACAGATACGTATCAAGGTGGTGCTCGGTATGGAAGAGGACCTTGCTGGTGCCGGCTATAACGTGAACCAGTCGAAGATAGCCATCGGCTCCGGGGGGCTGACCGGCAAAGGTTTCTTGAATGGTACGCAGACAAAGCTGAAGTATGTGCCGGAGCAAGATACGGACTTCATTTTTTGCACCGTGGGTGAGGAGGAAGGATTCGTAGGGTCTACGGCTGTACTGTTACTGTTCCTTATTCTTATTTTACGGCTGATTGTCGTGGCCGAGCGGCAGCAATCTCCCTTTGGCCGGGTGTATGGTTATTCTGTGCTTAGTATATTCTTGTTCCATCTATTCATCAATATAGGCATGGTGCTGGGGCTGACCCCCGTCATCGGTATCCCGTTGCCTTTCTTCAGTTACGGAGGTTCTTCTCTCTGGGGATTCACAATCCTGCTGTTTATCTTTCTGCGGATTGATGCGGGACGTAATCGTCGAATTTAGTTATGACCGTTTCCTTGTGGGACATATGTCTTATCCTGATATAGGTAGACACATTTACAAACTAATAAATGTGTTACTATTATGACTTCAAAACGAAAGCTTTATCGTGAAGATGAAAAACTGTTTTTTCTTCACTCTTACTACCAATCAGGTATGAGTAAGCATGCCTTTTGCCGGGCACATGGCATTTGTTGCCCTGCCTTGCTAAATAGTTGGATTAAAAAGTATTCAAATTTAGCAGAAGAGCTATCTTTGCCTTCTGAACAAGAATCACCAGATATGTCCAATCGCAGCAAGGAAGCCTACAAAGATGAAAATACCCAATTAAAAAAGCGCATTAAAGAGCTGGAGAAAGCTCTGTCTTTCTCCAAGCTGGAAACAGAAGCCCGTGAGTTGATGATTACGCGTGCTGAAGAACTCTTCAACATCCCTATCAGAAAAAAATCTGGGGCCAAATCGTAACGGAACTGGTCAGTCAGCGCAACCTGAAAGTTGCGTTGGCCTGCCGTCTGTTTGGCCATTGTCGTCAAGCCTACTACCAGTCAAAGGCTGACATTGAGAGTCAGATACATAGGGAACGTCTCATGCTGGATGCTGTCCGTGATATCCGTATCGAAGATCCGGGTATAGGCTGTTACAAACTGTGGATTATGCTCACCGTGCTTTTTGGAGCCGGGTTCATGCCTGGGCGGGACAGCTTTTATGCATTGCTCCGGCAACACCGCTTGATGCTTCCTGCCCGCAAGACCCGGCATACGACGAACTCCAACCATCGCTACCACAAGTGGAAGAACCTAATCAAAGGACTGACCTTGACTTCAGCCAACCAGTTGTGGGTCAGCGACATTACTTATATACCACTTGCCAATGGTGAAGTCTGTTATCTGCATCTGATTACGGATGCCTACTCCCATAAGATAGTGGGATGGGTGCTTGCCGACACCTTACGGGTATCGGCAACCATCAATGCATTGCAACAGGCTATAGAGCAGGCTGTTGAAATGACAGGAGATGAAAATCTTACGGGCCTGATACATCACTCGGACCGTGGCGTACAATACTGTTGCGACCCATACGTGGCACTTCTTCAGAAACATGGCATTGCCATCAGTATGACGGAAGACTACAAACCCACCGACAATGCCGTTGCGGAACGTATCAACGGGATTATTAAGGCGGAAAGCAGCCATCCTCGAGGCCGGTTCAACGAAATCGGGCATGCAAGAAATGTCATAGCTCGCTACATACATTTCTATAACCATCGCAGACCGCATATGAGTATCGGGTATAAAATACCTGCTGTGGCGCATCTGGAGAAGGGAATACAGAAGAAAATGTGGAAGAAGAAAAAATATCCTTCCACAAGTAGCAATAAAAAGAAGGATGCAATATCTTTGCAAAGCCGGACAGCAAGTCCGGGCGAAGGCGCAGGACAGCGCACCTGACAAAGACAGAATGCCTCTTTTAGGGGCACCCAGTCTTGCCGGACAAGCAAGCACGGGCTCTGCAAATGCAGCAGGATGACTGTCAACAGAATCAGGACAACTCACTTTGCTGTGTCTACTATATCAGCAGGGCTTGGGAAGAAGTGACTACTGAACCAGTACAACATTCCAAGAACCGTCTACTGATATCGGTTATAAAAAGAAAAAGCGTCTAGCTAAATCAGGAAAAGACAATACGAATGGACTTGATTATCATTACATTGCATTTACACATTGTTTACATCGTAATGTAACGGCCGTTACACCGCATTGTAACGTCCTTTACGCTGTATCGTAACGACTTTTACGCTATATTGTAACGCCCTTTACATGCTGGTGTAACGGTCGTTACATCCTGGCGTAAAAGACGTTACGCTATGAGGTAAGAGGGCAAGTTATGATACCCCGCCCGTTTCCGCTTCAAGGAGACGTGAGTGGGAGACTGAGGTGGTTGTTAGAAGAAGGTAATAAAGAACAATAGGGAGTTCCTATCTCTTCAGTTTGATGCCGATGTCATTGATTCCTTGCAGCCTTTCGTCCGGTAGCGTATAGGCCACTTTAAAGAGGTAGGTGCCGGGTTTGCCGATTCGAACGCTTCCTGCGGAGACGGCAGTCTGATAGAGACCTCCCCAGCCGTCACCTTTCCAGATTCCTTCTTTGTCCGCGAGGATTAGCTGTATGGTGTCCGTGGGTGACGGAATGGAATCTGCGGTGGTGTAGCAGATGGATAGAGGTAGATTCTGATAGGGGTAGTTGCTTCGGTTACGAACTTCCAAAGACAGTTTGTAGTAGGTCAGTGAGTCGGTGACCTTCACGTCGAAAGAGAGCGTGTCTTCGCGCAGCCAGCCTTCGGTGGGAAGGGATTGGAAGGAATGGTATACAGTCTGTTTGTCGCAAGCGCTCAGCAGGCTTGCGACAAACAGTAGTATGATACCTTTCAGGCAGAGATTCCTATTCTTGAGCTGGTTTGTCATTTTGGGCAGGTCTTTCACCTTGAGGTTTGGGCTTATTGTTACGGGGCGGACGACGGTTGTTATTGTTCCGTTGTTGACGTTCGCCTTGTTGCTGTTCACCTTGTTTGGGTGCTTGCCGGTCTTGTTTCTGTCTCGGTTGCCGGTCTTGCCTGGATTGTTCTCTCTGGTTGTTGGATTGCGGAGCACCCTGCTGCTCACCTCCTTGCGGACGACCGTTTCCACTCTTTTTCTTTCTCTTGTTACGGCTGTTGTTGCTGTTCTCGCCACCGTTGCCGTCACTGCCACTCTTGCCTTTCCGGTTGCGGTCAAAGCGAGTGAGACTCTCTTGTTCCAGCAAGTCCACCGGCTTTTTGGGTTCGGAACGATGGGTTTCTTCTATCAGGCTGTCGGGCTTGATGCCACGTCTGTTCAAACCGATAATCTCGAAGGCGCGTCTGCCGCTGATGGTCACCAGGTTGGCGGGGATGTTCTTGTCGCTTGAGTAGGTTATCTGGTTGCTCAGAATGTCGGCTTTGAAGAAGAAGAACTCACCGTCTTTGGTCTCTAAGGTAATCTCGCGTGAGGGCAGGCGTTTCTGTGCTTCCACGTAGCAGTCTACTTCGTAGTTGAGGCAGCACTTCAGTTTGGCGCATTGTCCGGCAAGCTTCTGCGGATTCAGTGAAATGTCCTGGAAGCGCGCCGCGCTGGTGGATACCGATACGAAGGAGGTCATCCAGGTGGCGCAGCACAGCTCGCGTCCGCAGGGACCGATACCGCCGATGCGTCCGGCTTCCTGGCGGGCACCAATCTGTTTCATCTCGATACGCACGCGGAAAGCGTCGGCAAGTACCTTGATGAGCTGGCGGAAGTCCACCCGTTCGTCGGCTATGTAGTAGAAGATGGCCTTGTTGCCGTCTCCCTGATATTCCACGTCTCCAATCTTCATGTTGAGGTTGAGGTCCAGGGCTATCTGACGCGAGCGTATCATGGTGGAGTGTTCACGGGCTTTTGCCTCGTTGTACTTCTCCATATCCACAGGCTTCGCCTTGCGGTAGATGCGTTTGATGTCTGCCTCAGACTTGATATTGGCTTTCTTCATTTGCAGCGGCACGAGACGTCCGGTCAGGGTCACCACACCGATATCATGTCCGGGGGTGGCTTCTACGGCTACGATGTCGCCTTTCTCCAGAGGTATCTTGTTGCTGTTGCGGAAATATCCCTTGCGGGTATTCTTGAACTGAACCTCTACCAGCTCGCTCTCATCGGCATTGCCCGGAATGTCTGCCAGCCAGTCGTAGGTGTTCAGTTGCTTGTCCTGCCTGCCGCAACTCTTGCAGCAGAGACCTCCGCTTCCGTTATGTAGTTTAAATTCCATCATCTATTTATTTACTATTTGACTATTTACTATTTGACTATTTACTATTTACGATTTGATACTTTGCATTTCATTATTTTGCCACTTTTCATTGTTTCAATAAAACAATCATTTTGAGAGAGAAGTCGAAAAACACCATGCGGGCGTTTACGTTCTGCTCGATGTGGCGTTGCGCTTCACTTAGTTCGTCCATGATACCCATGACGTTCCGTTCGTTGACAAAGGGGGCGAAACGGGTGGCGAAGTTCTGTTCGGGCAGCGTCATGTAGTTCATCTCCTTGCGGTGCAGGTTGTAGATGAAGTTCTCGCGGGTCATGCGCTGGCAGTAGTCCAGGAAGTTCTTCTGCCGTTCGCGTCCCATGGCAGCAAGCTGCTCGCTCCATTGTTTCATTTCCCGTATCTTGCGCTGGTAGGAGAGTCGCATCAGGCTGACAAAGAGGTTGAAGAACAGTTCGTTCTCTTCGTTCAGATGGATGGTCTCCAATGCTTTGATGAAGTCTCCGTTTGCCAGATGGGCTATCGTCTCGCTGTCGCGGGGCTGCACTCCGTACTTCTGCTGCAGGGCTTCGGCTATGTCGGCTTCTTCAATCTTGGGAATGTTGAAGCGCTGCGTGCGGCTGAGGATGGTGGGCAGTATCATTTCCGGAGCTTCGGAGATGAGGAGGAATATCGTTTTCTCGGGTGGCTCTTCCAGCAGTTTCAGCAGCTTGTTGGCGCATACTTCATGCAGCTTTTCGGGTAGCCATACGATGGTGACTTTGTAACCTCCTTCACTGGATTTCAGACTCAGCTTGCGGGTTATCTCGTCGCTTTCCTTGGCATAGATGATGGCTTGTCCGTTTTCGGCATCCATCTCGTTCAGCCAATGGTTCAGTCCGAAGTAGGGGCTGTTCAGCAGCAGGTGCCGCCAGTTGGCGATATAGTCGTCGCAGACTTCCTTTTTCCCTTTGGCACTCTTGACGATAGGGTATACGAAGTGTACGTCCGGGTGCACCAACTTGTTCCATTTCACGCAGGAGGGACAAGTACCGCAGGCATCGGTTTCCGTCCGGTTGGGACAGCAGATGTAGCGGGCATAGGCAAGTGCCAATGGGAGTTTTCCTACTCCGGCAGGGCCACAGAAAAGTTGTGCGTGGGGAATACGTCCTTCCTGCACTTCTTGTATCAGCCTTTGTTTGGCTGCCTCTTGGCCTATTATGTCCTTGAAACTGAACACGGGTTAATTAGTTATAAGTTATTACTTGTGACACTGCCAGTTGTCAATTGTCAACTATCGATTATCTATTGTTTAGTAGATTTGTTTGGCTACTTCCCTGATGCTGTCTGTGGCTCCTACCGAGTAGAAGTGGAGGCTTGGGACGCCATGGGCTATCAGCTCTTTGCACTGCTGCACGCACCATTCGATACCCACTTGCTGAGCTTCCGCATCGGTGTTGCACTTCAGAACCTCTTGGGTCAGTTCCTCGGGCAAGTCTACCTTGAACGTCTTGGGTATTATGCTGAGTTGTGACAGCTTCTTGAAGGGCTTGATGCCCGGGATAATCGGGATGGTGACACCGGCTTGACGGGCACGTTCCACGAAGTCGAAATATTTCCGGTTGTCGTAGAAGAGCTGGGTCACGGCATACTCTGCACCCATTTCCATTTTTTTCTTCAGCCAGTAGATGTCTGTATCCATGTTGGGGGCTTCTTCATGCTTTTCCGGATAGCACGCCACACCGTATGAAAACGGGGTATTGGTAACTTTCATCTCGGAGCCGTCCACAAAAATACCTTTATTGAAGTTGTTGATTTGCTCTTGTAGTTCGACGGCGTGGTGGTAACCGTTGCCCACGGGGATAAAAGAGGATTCGTGCTTTGCCTTGTCGCCACGAAGCACCAGCAGGTCGGTGATGCCGAGGAATTGCAGGTCGAGCAGCACGTACTCCGTCTCCTCGCGGGTGAAGCCGCTGCAAAGGATGTGCGGCACCATGGTGATGTTGTACTTGTTCTGGATGGCAGCAGCTACGGCTACGGTGCCGGGGCGGCGGCGCAGGCGGTTTCGCTGGAACAATCCGTTGCCGAGGTCTTTGTACACGTACTCGCTGCGGTGCGTGGTGATGTTGATGTATTTGGGGTCGAATTCCCGTAACGTATCTATGGTTTGATACAGCTTTTCGATGCCCGTACCTTTCAGTGGTGGCAATATTTCAAAGGAAAAAGCTGTTTTTTCGTTACTGTTTATCAGGTCGATTACTCTCATTTCTCTTTCGTTATCTTTGTCCGATTGGCAAAAATCTTGCACATTGGGAACAAAAATACAAAAAAGAAATGAGAAATGCCGAAATTGCCGGCTATTCTTTTATACAGCGGATGGAAAGAGCTTTATAGTAGGGCTTGCCGGTGACATGGGCAGCGCTTGATACAAACTCGTCGCTTTCGCCGAGAAAATAAATGGTGCTTTCCGAAAGGGTATGCTTTGTATGATCCCAACTCCAAAAGGCGGTCATTTTATTGGGGCTGTTGTGTCCTTTGTTGTACCACATTCCTACCGGGAAAGCATTGAACCGGGTATGGTTGTTGACGGGGGCAACTTCACCGGATACCATTGCCTGCCATTCTCCTGCTTTTAGTATGGAGGCATCGTTGCCGGTGTAGTTTTTCAGCTGTTCCCAGTCTGCATCCGATGGAATTTTCCAGCCCTCGGGAGCCAGCTCTCCTGCCAGTATGGATTCTCCATTGTAAAAATAAATGTCATATTTGTCCGGCTTGTAATATCCGGCTTTGTCTGTTCCCAAGTCACTCTGTTTTTTCAAGGGAGCTCCGTCACGGTAGGTGGTGGCATGGAGCTCTTTACCCATCCAGTATTGGGCTCCAATCTTGACAATGGGGTATTCGGTAGACACTCCTTTTCTGATGTCTCGAAGGGTGTAGCATGCCACATTCACTTTGATGGCGTTTTCCGGTTTATCCAGAAGTAGCTTATGGTTATTGTCTATATAGAGCTTGTCTATGCCGGTATATTCCCCTTTAGTGTAGGTAAATCCATAGTCGTCTGTATTCCAGCTTATTCTTCCTCCGCAGATGGTGTCTTTACGGTCTGCAAGCTGTAGGATGACTCCATTGCTCAGGTCGGTCTTTTCATTTTCGCCTATGGGATAGGCTATAACGGCTCTGGAAGTCAATGACGCTGATTTGAGATATTCCTTGCAGACTTCTGCAATGGGTATCCCTTCGTGATAAATTCTGTACACATTTGAAAGAGAAAAGGAGAGAGCGGAGATATGTATGGCAGTGTAATCTTCCATATTGTCGGTGTCGATGGGAGGGAGGCTGCTCCATTCCTTGATTTTTCCGGCAAAACTGCTCAGTACGTTGCTGTTGCTCTGCATGGCTGATATGTTAATGATACATTGCGTGCTGCTACTCATTTCCACTTCGGGTATTGCACAACTGTATATACGTCCGCTCCACTCCATAATGAAGGATTGCTTGCCATCATTTATCGTTTGGGGTATGATGATGAATTCCTTGCCGGTAAGTTTGTTGTCTTTGACGCTCCATTCGCCGGAGGCTATGATGTCTTGTGTCCCCGTAAGATTACTGAAAGTCCCGTCTTCCAGATTATAATCGGCCGAGGTCTTGAGCCCGGTTGCGATGATACGCGGATTGGCTTTCAGCAAATCATTGGCAGAGTTGCTTGCGTCGGGTGTCAGAGAGATTGCCAGTTTGGACAGCTTGTGTTGGAACTCCAGGGTTACAGATTTGGTTTTACTGGTGATTCCTTGCGCTTTAGCTACCAAGAAGTCACTTTGTGCGCGGTTTTTCTCATTGCTCTGGTCTATCTGCACAGATACGGGAAGAACGGGTGTACCGGCAGCTACCCCTTCGGTTTGGTAAGGGTGGTAACTGATAAAGTCCAGTGACACATCTCCTTCCGGATAGAATACTGTCTTTTTGGGAACTAGTGTGGAGCCTTCCGTATATTCCAGGGCCAGATTGTCAATATACCGTTTTCCCTTGATGGAGCCGGAGGAAGTGGTTGCAAACAAGCCCATTCTGTCTCCTTTTTCAAAGGCGGTGTTTGTGACCTTGGTACTGGCCTTTTCCATTTTGATAGAGAACGTGATAGGTGTCGTCCCTTCCTCGATTTCCGCTTCTGATTCTTCGTCAATCCGGTTCACACAAGCTGTATTCCCTAAGGACATGCAGCAGAATAAAGAGGCAGCCAAGACTCCTCTTGCAAGAATAAGTTTTTTCATTGTATTATTATTGTGGGGCAACGGTTTTTCCGCTTTCCCAATTATACTCAATGAACCTTGTCTTAAAAATGTGGATTTAGCAGAGCTATAACCGGTATGGAAAAGTCTTTTACGCTTTTGGATGCTAATTATCAGTATCACGCTTGATGCCGCAGTGCTTTTTAATCTTATTTTTAATAACTTTTAATAGGTTTCGGGTACAAATGTAATTAAACGTGTTAAATGAAGAGGGATAAATCGATAAAACTTTTATAATTTATTTATCACACTCTGATTTTTTGCCTAACTTTACACGCTAAAATCGTAGACAGTAATAAGTTAAACCATAGATATAAACTCATGCCTTTAAATTTACCCGATAAACTACCCGCTATCGAGTTGCTGAAAGAGGAGAATATTTTTGTCATTGACAATTCCCGGGCAACCCAGCAGGATATCCGTCCGCTGCGTATCGTGATTCTGAACTTGATGCCGCTAAAGATTACAACGGAAACGGACCTGGTGCGTCTGCTTTCCAATACTCCGCTTCAGGTGGAAATCTCGTTCATGAAGATAAAAAGCCATACTTCCAAGAACACTCCGATAGAACACATGAAAACATTCTATACGGATTTCGACAAGATGCGCGGTGAAAAGTACGATGGCATGATTATCACCGGTGCTCCGGTAGAGCAGATGGATTTTGAGGAGGTGACTTATTGGGATGAGATTACTGAAATCTTCGACTGGGCGCGTACGCATGTCACCTCTACGCTCTACATCTGCTGGGCGGCGCAGGCAGGGCTCTATCATCATTATGGAGTGCCGAAGTATGCACTGGATAAGAAGATGTTCGGTATCTTTGAACATCGTACCTTGCAACCGTTGCATCCCATTTTCCGTGGATTTGATGATATGTTCTATGTGCCGCATAGCCGCCACACGGAAGTGCGCCGGGAAGATATACAGAAGGTTCCGGAATTGACGCTGCTTTCCGAGTCGGAGGATGCTGGTGTATATATGGCGGTGGCCCGTGGAGGGCGTGAGTTCTTCGTGACCGGCCATTCGGAATACTCCCCGCTGACATTGGATACAGAGTATCGCCGTGACTTGAATAAGGGCCTGCCCATTGAGATACCCCGTAACTACTATGTGGACGATGACCCGGACAAAGGAGTGCTGGTGCGTTGGCGTGCCCATGCCAATCTGTTGTTCTCCAATTGGCTGAATTATTTTGTATATCAGGAGACGCCGTATAATATTAATGAAATAGGGTGAGTTACTCGTAACTAAACGATGATAAAGCAACGTAAAATAGAGCTGCTGGCTCCTGCCAAGAATTTGGAGTGTGGCATAGAAGCTGTGAATCATGGGGCAGATGCGGTATACATCGGTGCACCCAAGTTCGGTGCGCGTGCGGCTGCTGTCAACTCTTTGGAGGATATTGCCGCTTTGGTGGAGCATGCCCATCTGTATAATGCCCGTATCTATGTGACGGTCAATACCATTCTGAAAGAAGAAGAGCTGAAAGAGACGGAGAGGATGATTTGGGAGCTGTACCGCATCGGTGTGGATGCACTGATTGTACAGGATATGGGGATTACGCGGTTGAATTTGCCGCCCATTCCGTTGCATGGCAGTACGCAGATGGATAACCGTACGCCGGAGAAAGTACGTTTCCTTGCCGATGCCGGTTTCCGTCAGGTGGTGTTGGCACGCGAACTTTCTTTGCAGGAGATACGCGGTATCCATGAGGCGTGTCCCGACGTGCCGCTCGAAGTCTTTGTACACGGGGCTCTTTGCGTCAGTTATAGCGGGCAGTGCTATGTCAGCCAGGCTTGTTTCGGACGGAGTGCCAACCGGGGGGAATGTGCGCAATTCTGCCGTTTACCCTTCAGTCTGGTAGATGCCGATGGCAAGACCATTGTGCGTAATAAGCATCTGCTTTCTTTGAAGGACCTCAACCAAAGCGAGGTGTTGGAAGAACTGCTGGATGCCGGAGCCACTTCGCTGAAGATAGAAGGCCGCTTGAAGGATGTGACCTATGTGAAGAATGTGACGGCGGCTTACCGTAGGAAGCTCGATGCCATTTTTGCCCGTCGCAAGGAATATGCCCGTGCTTCTTCGGGCACCTGCCGTTTCGATTTCCAGCCACAGTTGGACAAGAGTTTCAGCCGCGGTTTCACCCATTATTTCCTGCAAGGAAGGGGAGGGGAGATCACTTCGTTCGATACGCCCAAATCTTTGGGAGAGGAGATGGGCACTTTGAAGGAACAGCGCGGGGGATATCTCACGGTGGCAGGCGTAAAGCCTTTCCACAACGGAGACGGTGTCTGTTTTCTTGATGAGCAGGGACATTTGCAAGGTTTCCGCATCAACCGGGTGGATGGTAACAAACTCTATCCGGCAGGGGAAGTGCCTCGCATCAAACCTCGTACACGGCTTTATCGCAATTTCGACCAGGAGTTTGAACGTATCCTTACCCGTAAATCCTCCGAACGCAAAATCGGTGTTTGTTGGGAGTTGGCAGATACTTCTTTCGGGTTTAGCCTGACGGCTGCGGACGAGGATGATAACCGCGTGACGCTCTCTTTCCCTTATCCGAAAGAGTTGGCACGTACACCGCAGGTGGATAATCTGCGTAATCAGCTGGGCAAGTTGGGGAATACTCCTTTTGAGATAGCAGGATATTTGTCTGAAGATGCTTCGGGCATCAGGCTCAATCTTTCTGCTAACTGGTTCCTTCCTGCTTCTGCGGTGGCGGACTGGCGCCGGCAGGTGATAGATAAGCTGATTGCGGCTCGGCGTGTTACTTATCGTCGTGAGCTGGCTGTTTGGAAACCGACCAGCCATGCTTTCCCGGCTACTTCGCTGACCTATCTGGGTAATGTGATGAACGGTGCTGCCCGGAGTTTCTACCGTGAGCACGGGTTGTCGTCCATAGCACCTGCTTACGAGGCACAAGCGGTTCCGGATGCTGTACTCATGTTCTGCAAACATTGCCTGCGTTTCAGTATGGGATGGTGTCCCACCTATCAGAAAGGACATTCTCCTTATAGGGAACCTTATTATTTGGTTGGGACGGACGGCAAGCGTTTCCGCTTGTCTTTTGATTGCAAGAATTGCCAGATGAAAGTCATTGCTCATGAAGAGCCGCTTTAATGAAGGATGAAGAATGAGGAATTACTAATAAAGACTTGAAAATGAGGAGTGAGGAACGGGCACATAATGAAAGGCTGGCAAATGACCGGTACCGGGAAGCGGGCAGGGACAAACATCCTTTGCGTTCACTGCGTTCCCTCCTATTCTGCATTCTTTATTTTTCATGCTTCATTGCTTTAGTTTCCTGCCATTATTCCCGTCCTAATCTTGAAGATGAACATCTGTCTAAGGAGACGCGTGATTCGCTGGCCTATCTTTTTGAGCGGCATTATACTTGGAATACCAATCTGGAAGTGCTGGCAGATTCTGTGAATTTGGCTTGTCTGCCCGTGAAGGACTGCTATAATATGCTTTATCGGGGAGACCGCGTGGTGGTTGCCGAGTTCGCCATCCATCCTGCCGACAGTGTGGATAGTGTATGGGTGAAGCTTGCCCATTCGCAGGAAGTGCAGGGTTGGTTGCGGGAGTCCGAAATGATGCATGCCTTTGTTCCTACAGACAGCATTTCGCAGGCCATCTACTTGTTCAGTGATACCCATGCCTCTTATTTTATCATTATTTTTGCCTTGTTTGTGGCAGTCTGGCTGTTCCGGGCTTTTCGGCGCAAGCAGTTGAGGATGGTGTACTTTAATGATATAGACAGTCTCTATCCGTTGTTGCTATGTCTGCTGATGGCGTTCTGTGCCACTATTTACGAATCTATACAAGTGTTTGCGCCGGAGACGTGGCAACACTTCTATTTTAATCCTACCTTGTCGCCGTTCAAGGTACCGCTTGTGCTTTCTGCTTTTCTGATGGGTATCTGGCTGTTTATAGTGGTGTTGCTGGCGGTACTCGACGATTTGTTTCGCCAGTTAAGTCCGGCGGCGGCCGTATTCTATCTGTTGGGGCTGGCCTCCTGCTGCATCTTCTGTTATTTTTTCTTTATCCTGACTACATCTATCTACGTCGGATACTTGTTTTTGACCGCTTTTGTATGGGTATTCCTCAAAAGGCTTCGCATTTCGCTGCTGGCTTCACGCTATCGTTGCGGCAGATGCGGGCAGAAACTGAGGGAGAAGGGAGTCTGCCCGCATTGCGGAGCTATCAATGAATAAAAAAGCTTTGTAACTTTTCCATATTCAGTAGGAAAATGTAACTTTGTAGTTGAACTTTTAAAAGGAGGAATTGATTATGAGTAGTTTGGAGTTGGAAGCCGGAAAATTGGAGTTGATTCGTGAGATAGTCAATATCAATAGCAGTACTGCATTGGAGAGCCTCAGAAAATATATGAAGGAGGTTTTGAATAAGAATAGTCATTCCATTCCGACAGCGGCAGATAGCAAATTGCTGACTAAGCGTATGCTTGCAAAGTATGCCGGTAGTTGGAAGGACAATCGTGATTCTGATGAAATCAATGATGATATATATGCATCACGCCTTTCTCGAAAAGAAGAAAACTTTAGCCCCTTTGACGAATGAAACGATATTTGCTTGATACTAATATTTGTGTTCGCTTCATGCGTCAGAAATTTGGAGTAGACGAACATATTGAAAAGGTGGGCTGGGAACATTGTTGCATTTCGGAGGTTACGGTAGCAGAGTTGTTGTTCGGTGCAGAGCGAAGTAATAATGTGGAGAGAAACTTGCAGCTTGTTACTGATTTCTGCCAAGATATCAAGGTAATACCTTTGTCCTCGGCTTTATGTTGTTATGCCCGGAGTAAGGCTGCCTTATATAGTCAAGGAACTCCCATTGAGGATTTGGACTTATTTATAGGATGTACAGCGGTGGCTAACCAAATGATAATGGTTACTGAAAACAAGAAACATCTGGAAAGAATACCTAATATTGAAATTGAAAACTGGGTACATAGAGGATAACTTCTCCTCTGTCAGATAGAAACATAGAAACGGTCGTTCGGGTATGCAATGTGTAAGTACCCGAACGACCGTTTCTATTTTCCTTTACTTTCGGAGGGACAAAGCTCTCCAATCAGAACCTGCACCTCAACTCTATTCCCGCCTGCACAGGCCGTCCTTTCTGCATAAATCCGTTCCCCATACTCTCAAAATAGAACGAAGCATACTCTTTGTCCAGTGCATTGCGCACCCAGAAATCAATCTGTCCATGTCCTTTCTGGAAGCTGATACGTCCGTTCAGCGTGCCGTAGAAGGCTTGGCTCACGGTATTCTTCTCGGTCCAGTAGATGCGCCCGGCACCGGTGTAGTTGGCGTTCAGCTGGATGCAGTCCAGCCAGTGCCCCGGACGGATGCGGAAGATGTACTGACCGCCCACGTTCATGGTATGCTTGGGAACAAAGGGTACGTACTTGCCGTTGTAGCTGATTTCCTGAAGCTCCCCATTCACTTTCTCGTTGGTGATGTAATCCTTAAAGGTGGCATAGGTATAACCATAACTTGCATTCAGCGTGAAGTCCGTAGCAACGGCAGCCGTCAAGGCAACCTCTGCCCCCTGGCTGCGGCTTTTGCCGGCATTTGCCGTTTCGCGTCCCAGTCCGCTTGGGGCGAAGCGTGAAATCTGCTGGTCGCGGGTTTCCAGCCAGAAGATGGCGGCGTCGGCATGCAGACGTCCGTCCAGCAGATTCAAGTGTGTTCCTATTTCGTAGTTCCAGGTCTGTTCGGGCTTGTAGACGGTGGCGGATTTTGCATCCGGATTCTCTCCCGCATCGGGGAAGTATTTACCCACCAGCTCTTTGTAGGCATCCGGCACGTTGGGCATAATCGCCTCTTTGCTTTGCCGCATCATGTCATTCTTCAAACTGGATTGCAGCAGGTCGGAGAACATCTGCACGTTGTAACCTCCCGAACGGTAACCTTTGCTGACCGTTGCATACACATTTCCTCTGTTTCGCGCAAAGTCATACTGCAAAGCAAACTTGGGCAACAGCTGAAGATAATCCTTATCAATGTTTCCTTGGTAGCGCGACTCTACGGTCAGCGCCGTCTCCGGCATCATCTCTATTTCGCGGATGACGACGTCGCCCCGCTTCATTTCTCCCTTGATGCCCACCTTGTAGTCCAGGCTGGTGCCGGAGTTGTAATCCATCTTCATACGCTCATAATCCAGGCGTAACCCGGCAGTGAACGACACTCCTTTCAGCCCGAATAAATCTCTGAAGGTGGATTGATGAAAGAGTGCCCCATTCAGCAGCGGAGTGTCGAAACTGCCCCCGATGGGCATGGTCCGGCTGCTGATGCCCAGTGAGGGCAGGATATTCATACTCATGGATGGTCCCATCTCTACTTGTATTTGCGATGGGATGACACTGCCCAACATCTGATTCAGCATCCCCATTCCGGCTTCCCTGAAAGTGACGGGAGCTTCCGTATTCAGCCATTGGTAGAAGCCGAAGGCGCCGGTGGTCCATTGCCAGCGGCTACCGCTTTTACTCTTCAAGATGATTTCCTCGCTCAGTGCGTGGGAGCGTTGTTTCTGTTGCAGGGTATAGATGTCGTTGGCGGTGAAGTCCTGGTCTATGTCCATGCAGTCCTTTAGAAACTGGTAGCCGGTGACCATGCTCAACGTGAAGTGCTGTGCCTGGTATTCCAGGTTCAGACCCGTGTTCAGCAGGTTGCGGTAGTAGTTGCTACGGGCGTTATTGGAGATTTTTCCGATGTAGGGCTTCAGCGGCTCGCTCTGTGCTTCGGGGGCCAGGCTGCCTTGGTAGAAATACGGGTAGCCACCCTGGTCGCTGTATTCGTAGTTGATGTTTAGGTCCACCTTCCAGTTGTCCGAGGGGAGGTAGATGGCGCGGATGCGTCCGCCTGCCGATTGCCCCTTGTCCGCTTTCTCGTCCCTCACCGTGTTGCGGAAGAATCCTCCTTGATAATCGTAAAAACCTCCGGTGGAAAAGGCGAACCGTTCCGAAAGGCGGTGATAGTGGGTCAGCGAGGTATTATAGGCATTGTACGTACCTGCCCCCATGCGGAAGTCCGTCCCCTGGTAGGAGAAGGGCGATTTGGTGTGCACCTTAATCAATCCGCCCATGGCATTGCGCCCGTAGAGCGTGCCCTGCGGACCGCGTAGCACGTCGATGCGCTCTACGTCGGCATAGCTGAAGTCGAAGGCTGACTTGTCTATATAAGGTATATTGTCTACATAAAGTCCTACGGAGGGAGTGTTGATGCGCGAGCCGATGCCGCGGATATAGACTGCCGAAGTCAGTCGCGAGCCGTAGTCGGGGATAAACATATTGGGCACTACGGATGTCAGATTCTTGATGGAGTTCACCTGTGCGTTCTGCATGTCCTGCTGCGAAAGCAGGGTGACGGCGGCGGGCTGTTCGCGCAGTTTCCGGTTTTCTTTGGGGGCGGCAATGACGGTTATTTCCTCTACATCCACCACTTTCAAGGTGTCTGCCTCTTCGGCAAGTACGTTGCCGGTTGCCAGGAGGCAGAAGATACCGGCTAAGATTCTATATCTGTTCATAAACTGTTTTTTTAAGCACCTGCAAAGTAAAGGGATTCTTGCGGAAGGGACAATCCTCATTTATTAGGATTTCGTTCCTGGAGTGCTAATCTTAAATCGTTCCATCATGCAAAAAATATCGTTCCTCCGTGGGGTAAAAATCGTTCCACCATGGTGGAACGATTTTTACCCCACGGAGGAACGATTAGATGTTAGCACATTAGCACACTAATTGGGGCGAAGTCTTTCTGAAAAGACTTCGCTTCTGATGTATCCGGTTGTAGGATTATATTCTGTCCGCTTCCACATATCCGTGCATCACGGCATAGATAGTCAGCCCGGACACGGACTTGATACCCAGCTTCTCGGTGATATTCTTGCGGTGTGAGATGACGGTGGTCAGGCTGATGTTCAGTTTGTCGGCAATCTCCTTGTTGATGAGACCTTTGGTAATCAGCACCAGCACTTCTATTTCGCGGGCGGAAAGGTCGTGCCCGGCGGCTGTATTTATTGCCATATCCGAGTGTCTGGCGGGTGCCGGCTTTCCGTGGTTTTGTCTGTATTGGTTTCCGTATTGGCGCAGCTGCAGAATGTTTTTTGCCAGATTTTGTTCGTCCTGATAGATGTTTAGCGTCGGCATGCCCGACAGTTGGGGGACGGTTTCACCATTGACCAGCACAATGGTTTTGGGCTTGCGCTCCAGAAAGAAAGCGGTATGCTCGAAGTAAATCTGTGAAGAGATGAAATAATGCACATACATGTCAGGCGTATCATCCATCAGTTCGCCAAAGGAACGGAAAGAGCGGATGATGGCTGTCGGGATGATTTCCTCCAGCAAGTTCTGCAGTCCCAGACAGGAGAGGGTGTTGGAGTCGACGATTGCTATTTCAGGAGTCATTCTCGTTTTTTTGTTTCTGCAAAAATACGGATTATTTTTTAGGGTTTGTCTGTGCGGGGCTGCAAAATGAAAAATTCTCCTATGCAGAACTATTCTCCCTCTCCTTTTGGGGAGCGGGGAGTGTCTCCTTTCGCATATTGGCTGGGGCTGACATTGAAATATTTCTTAAAGACTTCCCGGAAGTATTTCCCATCGCAGAAACCGGTTCTTTCTGCTACTTCAGTCACGGAATATTTCCCTTCTTTCAATAGCTCGGCAGCATGTTTCAAACGGATATTCCGTACGAAATCTGCCGGTGCCTGGCCGGTCAGCGCTTTCAGTTTACTGTAGAAACTGGTACGGCTCATATTCAGGAGCGAGCACAATACGTCTACTGTGAAATCGGGATTATCCATGTTCTCCTCGATATGTCTCTTTACATTCGACATGAATTTCCAGTCGAGACTGTTGGAGCAAGTGGTAGTTGTGGAGGGCTCTTCTTCTGTATTGATTTCCAAATCCGCATATCTCTTGCGCAGCAATGCGCGGTTGGCAAGCAGATTGGCAATGCTGGCTTTCAGTATGTTTATGCTGAAAGGTTTTACAATATATTCGTCCGCACCGATATGGAGTCCTTCGAGAATGTTCTTTTCATCTCCCAGTGCCGTCAGCAGTACTACCGGGATGTGGGATGTTTCAATATCGTTCTTGATGGCGATGCATAATTCGTCGCCTCGCATTTCCGGCATCATGATGTCGGAAAGAATCAGTCCCGGCCAGAATTGTTTTACAATGGTCAGCGCTTCCTTGCCGTTGTTGCATACTTGTACATTGTAAATCGGAGAGAACGACTGGAAGAGATAGTTGCGCAGCTCGTCATTGTCTTCTACAATCAAGATGCGATGCAGTTTGTCATTGTCTTCAGTCCGGAGTTCTCCGGCAAGTTTCAAAGGAACGGTGGGGACATCCGGTTCATAGAAGGTCTTCTTATCCTTAACGGACAGAGTGAAGTTCTTGAACTGTTCTTTCTCTTTGGGAAGGATGATTCTGACAGTACTGCCTTGGCATTCGGTGCTCTCAATGTATATTTTTCCATTGTGCAGGCTTACCAGCTTCCGCACCAGCATCAGACCGATACCGCTTCCCGTTATTTTGGAGTTGATGGCATTTGTTCCACGGAAGTGCATCTTGAACAGTTTTCTTTGTTCTTTGGCGGGAATTCCTATTCCATTATCTTTGACTTCTAGTCTCCAGGAGCTTTTCATGTCATAAACAGAAATGAGTATATCGCCATTTTGGGGAGTATACTTCAGAGCATTGGATATGACATTTTCCAGGATAGAGTCCATCTTCTCTTTGTCGAACCATACATTCATGTAGCTGAAATTGCTTTCGTATCTGAAAGTGATATGTTTTATGGTGGCATAGGTCTGGAAATTGTTGTATATCTCCTTGATGTAAGTATTCAATTCATATTCTGCTATGTACAGATGAGGGGAATATACTTCTGCCCGTTCAAAGTTTATCAGATTGGTAGTCATGCGCAGGAGGGAGTTGACATTTCTCAGTGCCATGTGCATATTGTTGGTCTCGGCTTCGTTCAGTGTCTTGTTTTCAAGCATTTCTTCCAGAGGTGCCTTTATCAGTGTCAATGGCGTGCGGATATCATGCGCGGTATTGACAAAGAAACGGGTTTTCTCATCGGATATCTTTTTCTGTTTTCTCAGTGCCATGACACGGAAACCGACAACGGACATCAGTACTGTCAGCAGGACATAGCAGGCTATGGCCCAAAAACTGAACCAGACGGGGCGCGCAATGCTGATGTCGATGCTTCGCTCTTCAAAATAAAGATAAGGCTCTTCCTTGGATACCGCCCGTATGTAAAGTTTGTAATCGCCCGAGGCAAGGTTGGTGAAGCGGAGATGCCCTTCTTCACCCAGGCGGTTCCAGTCATCGTAAAAGCCTTCCAGCTTCCAGTAGAAAGTGACATTGTCCGGCGCGTCATAATTGATGGATGAAATACTGAGGGAAAAAGTGTTCTGGTTATATTTCAGCTTTAACCGGTCTGTCTGGTTGATGTTTTCCTTCAAGGGGGAATTCGGACTGCCGGGAAAGACTGTCTGATAGAGTATCTGAAAATCGCTGAGTATCATAGGAGAGTAGATGTACTTGGGCAAACGGGTTCCTTCGGGAAACTCGATGGCTCCGTCTGTGCTGCCAAAGACAAAACCCTTGTTCTTGCGTAGCGTTCCGGAAGAGGCACTGAAGCAGGAGGACATCAGCCCTTGCTCTTTAGTCCAGTTGTGGAATGTCTTCTCCGTAGGGTGGAAACAGCTGATTCCGTTTTCGGTACTCATCAGGATATGCCCGTCCGACTCGGGGAGTATGGTGTAGATGTTGTTTGAAATCAAGGCACAATTGTCCTTGTGATAATGCTTGAACGTATTGTCCTTTGCGTTGTAGACAACCACTCCGGAGCCGTTTGTTCCTATATATAGAGAGAGGTCTTCCGCTTGGTAAAGTGTGTTGATGTAGGTCGTCTCTTCCTGCAAGGCGACATATTGGAATCTACCCGACTCTTTGTCCAGCAGATACAGTCCGGCACTTGTCCCAATCCACATGTGTCCGTCGTCCTTTTCTGTAATGGCGGTGACGGAATTTATTCCGGGATACAGACGGACAGAATTCAGAGACAAATCGAAGCATTTCAGATTATAGAATCCTCCGGACCAGATATATCCTTTGGAGTCTTTAACAATGTCTCGGATATACTTGTCAGGACGTATGTTATCCGGACTGAGCAGGTAAGGGGAGAAATATTCTACCGAGAGTGTCCTTTTATTTATTTTGTATACTCCCGAAGTATATCCTCCTGCCCAAATAATGCCGGGTGATACCTCGCATAGCGTAATGAATATGTGGTTCTTGTCTTTCAGTTGATGGTCGAAGGAACTTAGGAATGAGTGCCACTGCCCGGTTTTCGATTGATAAAGGCTGATTCCGTTGCTTGTTCCGAACCATAGGTCTCCGTCACTGTCTTCAATGACAGAGTGTACCTGATCGTTGACCAGCGATTGTCTGTTTCCGATGGAATGCTTTATCCAGTTATAGTTTTTGTACCGGTTGTCTATAATGGTAATCCCTTCCGGGTAGTTGGCTATCCATATCCGCTTTTCTTCATCAATATAAATGTCATTGATGTTATTGCTGTTCATCTCATTGTAACTTTTGTAGCTGGAGGTGATGTACGGTTCCGAGATGCACGAGTTCACATTGATTTTGTGTATGCCCATACCTTCTGTCGCTATCAATAGCTCTGTCCGGTTCAGAGGTCTGATTCGGGCAATGTTTACATCGCTCAAATCCGTATTGGAGTGTATAATCCGTTGTTGCCGTATGTCGTAGGCAAAAACTCCTTTTTCAAAAGTACCGATGAAAAGTCTTTGTGATTCTTGATGGAAATGGAGTGCACTGATTTGTGCCTGGATTTTGTCAAGAGGTTCAAGAGGGACAATCTGCAATGCTTCGTTTTCGAGTTTGACGTATCGCACTCCCTTGTTGGTGGCCATGAAGAAGTGGTCGTTGTCCACTTGTTCGATACTTGTAATGCTACTTTTCAGTTCATTGGGCATTTGATGGGTCTCTCCGGTTTGTGTGTCGTAAAGAGCGATACTGTATCTGCTGCACAGCCAAATCCTATGATTGTGGTCCATATAGCCGTAGCTGATATTGACCGGTGTCTTGGGCAGTTTATATACTTTATTGAACACATCGTGTTCTTGGTTGTATTGAAAAATGCGGCCGGCTTTACCTATGACCCATAACTTCCCCTTCTCTTCAAAATACAACCAGCCGAGATGGATGGGGGAACTCGATTCTTTGTTTTCTCCTATTAATTTATAATGTTTGATGTCTTTTCCATTGTACCGGTCTATGCCTTCGTTGGTGAGGAACCACATGTAACCTATCGAATCCTTTTGAATGTCGAAGATTCTGCGGTTACTCAATCCGTTTTCTACTCCTATGTATTTATAAGTTTGCGCCGTGGCAATGAGGGGTAAAAGGAATAGAAAGCATACAATGTTTATGATGAATCTCATATAAATATTTATCTATAAATACAATATAACAACATGCGTGTGATAATAGTTTACAAATTAAACGAGAAAAAGTGAGATTTCAAAATTTAAATGTCAATATTGCAGCTTAACCAAGGAATGCCTTTGCAGCTTCTGCACACCGTTCGCCGTCAATCCCGGCAGAAACGATGCCTCCGGCATATCCGGCGCCTTCTCCGCAAGGGAACAATCCTTTTATACGTACATGTTGCAGTGTTTCCTTGTCTCTTGTTATGCGTACCGGTGCCGATGTGCGGGTTTCCACTCCAATCATTGTCGCCTCGTTCGTCAATAACCCCCGGCTGTATTTCCCGAATAGCTGGAAACCTTTGCTCAGGCGTTCTGCAATGAAAGAGGGCATCCAGAAGTGGAGAGGTGAGGATACCAAGCCTGGTGCGTATGAGGTTTCCGGCAGGTCGTAGCTTAGTTTCTTCTTGGTGAAGTCCACCATTCTCTGTGCCGGTGCTGTCTGCTTCATATTGCCTTGTTGCCAGCAGAGGTACTCTAGATACTCTTGAAAATGCATCATACTCAATGGAGAATTGGCAGTTGACAATTGACAATTGGCTGCGCTGTCGTGCTGCATAGCAATTGTAAATTGTAAATTGTCAATAGTAAATTGCTCCAAGTCTTCCGGGCGTAGCTCTACCACCATTCCCGAATTGCTCCAACGGGAACCGCGGTTGCTGGGACTCATCCCGTTGACTACAATCTGCTCGGGACCGCTGGCGGCGGGCACAACGAAGCCGCCGGGACACATGCAAAAGCTATATACTCCTCGTCCGTCCACCTGGTTTACAAAGCTATATTCGGCGGCAGGCAGATATTTTCCCCGTCCGTTCCGGTTGTGATATTGTATTTGGTCTATCAAGGTGGCGGGGTGTTCCAGTCGTACGCCTACGGCAATGCCTTTAGCTTCAATCTCTACATTGTTGGCGGCAAGCCAGCGGTATACGTCCCGGGCAGAGTGACCGGTGGCAAGTATCACCGGGCCAAGGAAAGTCTTGCCGGTATTTGTTTCAATGCCTTTGATTTCATCCTTCTCTATGAGTAGGGCGTCCATGCGTGTTTCAAAGTGGACTTCGCCACCGCACTGGATGATAGTGTTCCGCATGTTTTCAATAACACGCGGCAGTTTGTCCGTACCTATGTGCGGATGTGCATCTACCAGTATGGAAGTGGAGGCTCCATGTTGACAGAAGACATTCAGAATCTTGTCTACATTGCCGCGCTTTTTGCTGCGTGTGTACAGCTTGCCATCCGAGTAGGCTCCGGCACCTCCCTCTCCGAAGCTGTAATTGGACTCCGGGTTGACGAGTTGCTGGCGGCTGATTTGCGCCAAGTCTTTCTTGCGTTCCCGTACGTCCTTTCCACGCTCCACAATGACGGGGCGCAGACCGAGCTCTATCAGTCGCAGGGCGGCGAAGAGTCCTCCGGGACCGGCGCCTACCACTACTACTTGGGGCTTTCCTTCTACATTATTATATAAGGTATGTTGATATTCGTCCTCTTTCGGCATTTCGTTCAGATATGCCCGTACGTTGAGGTTGATATAGATTGTCCGTTGGCGGGCATCGATACTGCGCTTCAAGATACGCGCTGCGGTTATCTCCCGTGCATTCAGTCCTTTTTCGTGTATTAAGTACTCTTTCAGGCGTTGCTCGTTTGCCGCTACTTCGGGCAATACGCGTAGTTGGTATTCTTGTATCATAACGATTATCCGAATAAGGCACGGAATGCCTCTTCTACCTTCCGTACCGGTATTAATTCTATTTTTATCTTTTGGGTATTGAGTCCCTGCATATTATACTTGGGAAGTATAAAACGCTTGAAGCCAAGTTTCTCTGCTTCTCCGATGCGCTGCTCAATGCGGTTTACCGGGCGTATCTCTCCCGACAGACCTATTTCTCCTGCCATGCACACCTCTGGCTCTATGGCCGTGTCCATGTTGCTGGAGAGGATGGCGCTGATGACGGCAAGGTCTATTGCCGGGTCGTTCACTTTCAATCCGCCGGCAATATTGAGAAATACATCTTTCTGTGCCAGTTTGAAGCCTACACGTTTTTCCAATACGGCCAGCAGCATATTCATGCGGCGGATGTCGAACCCTGTGGCAGAGCGTTGTGGGTTACCATATACGGCACTGCTGACCAATGCCTGCGTCTCGATGGGGAACGGTCTGATGCCTTCTATCGCGGAGGCGATGGCTATGCCGCTCATACCTTCATGGTCTTGGCTCAGCAGCAGTTCGGATGGGTTGCTCACCTGCCGTAATCCATCTTGCCGCATTTCGTAAATACCCAGTTCGGCAGTGCTTCCGAAGCGGTTCTTGATGCTGCGCAGGATGCGGTACATGTAGTGCTGGTCGCCCTCGAACTGGAGTACGGTATCCACGATATGTTCCAGTACCTTGGGGCCGGCTATGCTTCCTTCCTTATTGATATGCCCGATAAGGATGACCGCCGTATGCGTTTCCTTGGCAAAGCGCAGGATGGAGGCGGAACATTCCCGTACCTGGGCAATACTCCCCGGCGACGATTCAAGGGTTTCGGTAGAAATCGTCTGTATGGAGTCGATGATGACGATGTCCGGGCGGATGTTCTTGATATGGACGTAAATCTGTTCCAGGGAAGTTTCGCACACGATGAGGCAATCACTGGAAGCACTTGTCAAACGGTCGGCACGCAGTTTCAACTGACGGGTACTTTCTTCGCCGGAGACGTAGAGGATACGTTTCTCCGGTATACGGAGTACGGTTTGTAGCACCAGGGTGGATTTCCCGATACCCGGTTCGCCGCCAATTAATACAAGAGAACCTTGTACCAGACCGCCACCCAGTACCCGGTTCAGTTCGGCATCATGGAGATCGATGCGCGGTTCGTCATCGGCTACAATTTCATGGAGGGTTACGGGTTTGGCTTTGGCGGTCTCTATACCCGATACGGGACGTTTGTTCACCACTTCTTTCCGTACCACCTCTTCCACATACGTGTTCCACATTCCGCACGACGGACACTTGCCTACCCATTTGGGAGAGTCTTGTCCGCAGTTGCTGCATACATAAACCGTCTTCTCTTTAGCCATAGTTGTGCATTCTCTTCTAAAATGATTGCCCAAAGGTACAATTTTTCGATGCAGGGCTTGCAGACTCCCATAGAGTTTTTTTATTTTTGTGAGTAGAAAACAATAACATGTTATAAAAGCCATGATAGAAGATATTCTTGCATACAACAAGCGTTTTGTAGCCGAGAAGGGGTATGAGAAATACATCACGAATAAATACCCGGATAAGAAGATTGCCATCCTCTCTTGTATGGATACCCGTTTGACCGCTTTACTGCCGGCAGCCTTGGGCATCAAGAACGGCGATGTGAAGATGATAAAGAATGCGGGTGGAATCATTTCACATCCGTTCGGTAGTGTCATTCGTAGCCTGATGGTGGCCATTTACGAGTTGGGCGTGACGGAAGTGATGGTTATTGCCCACTCCGATTGCGGTGCGTGCCACATGAGCAGCGCCCAGATGATAGAGCATATGAAGGCCTGGGGCATCAAGCAGGAGACGATTGATATGATTCGTTTCTGCGGAGTGGATTTCGAGTCTTGGCTGTATGGATTCGAAGATACGGAGAAATCGGTAAAGGGTACGGTGGAAGCTATTATCAATCATCCGCTGATACCGAATGATATCAATGTCAGCGGTTTCATAATAGATTCTGTGACGGGAGAATTGACCCCGGTGCAGTGATAGTTGTGCTTCACACGGTAATTTCCCCTGCCAGCGGTCGTCCCATCAGTTCGCGTATTTCGGCAGGTGGATAATCGTGCCCCAGAAGGAACATCAGCTTGGTTACGGCAGATTCCGTTGTGCTGTCATATCCGCAGACAACTCCTGCCTGCATCAGTTGGTAACCGGTTTCATAGCGCTCCATTTCAACAGTGCCGGCACTGCATTGGGTGACGTTGACAATGATGATGCCTTGTTCGCAGGCATCATGCAGGTGGCGTAGAAACCATTCCTTTCGGGGAGCGTTGCCGGAACCGTAGGTTTCGAGGACTACGGCCTTCAGTCCTTTAGTGGCAAGTATGGCTGCCACGACATTTTCCTGAATACCTGGAAAAAGCTTCAGTATGGCGATGTTGGTATCAAGCAGATAATGAGGCTCCAGTTCGTGGGGAGTGCCGTGCGTATGAATTTGCACATTATTATATTTAATATGTATACCGGCGGAAGCGAGTACCGGATAATTGAAGGAACGGAAAGCATTGAAGTTCTCCGCGTTCATTTTGGTGGTACGGTTGCCGCGCATCAGGTGGTTTTCGAAGAAGATGCAGACTTCGGGTACGATGGGCTGTCCGTTGGAGTGGCGGTCGGTGGCTATTTCGATGCTGGTCAGCAGGTTTTCCTTGCCGTCTGTGCGGAGCACGCCAATGGGCAGTTGCGAGCCGGTTAGGATGACGGGCTTGTTCAGCCCTTCAAGCATGAAGCTGAGTGCAGAAGCTGTGTAGGCCATGGTGTCTGTGCCATGCAGGATGACGAAGCCTGTATATTGGTTGTAGTTGTTGCTGATGATGCGTACCAGTTTGCGCCAGGCATCGGGGTCCATGTCCGAGGAATCCATGGGCGGGTCGAATTGATAAGTGTCGATACGGAACGCAAATCTCTGAAGTTCGGGAACATGTTTCTGCAACTGCTCGAAGTTGAAGCTTTCCAGGGCGCCGGTTTCTGCATTCTCTATCATTCCGATAGTTCCACCGGTGTATATTAGCAAAACGGAAGTATTTTCTGGGTTCATGCGCACTTTTCTTTCATGTTTTCCATGCAAATATAATGATATATATTGAGAGTGATAGCAAAATGTTAGAAAAGAATAAACGGATATACAGAAAAAAGGTATGGAAAGTGTGAAAGTGTAAGCCGTAAGTTGTGCATATTTCTTGCCTTTTTAGAGGCTTTCTGCATTTTTATCGCAAAAAAGTCGCAAAAAGTGATAGATTGAATGTTTTTATTGTTACTTTTGCAACACTTATCATAAATGATAGAAACAAGAGACTATGAACAAGTACTATCAACATACAGTCACATCCATGTGGACCATGACCCTTAGGGGTTAGGGATAGTATTTTGTGTTTCTACGTGTTACACCATTTTCAAGCAGTTTTTCCATTTAATTAAAGTCAATGCAAGCCGTAGCAGCTTGTTTCCGACACATTGTATCAACCATCTCAACAATATAAAGAGAAATGAAAGTAATGAAATTCGGCGGAACGTCCGTAGGTTCCGTGAACAGTATTTTGAGCGTCAAGAGAATTGTAGAAGCAGTCGATGAACCGGTTATCGTGGTGGTGTCCGCATTGGGCGGCATCACGGACAAGTTGATAAACACCTCTAGAATGGCGGCAGCCGGTGATGCTTCTTACGAGAATGAGTTCCGGGAGATTGTCTATCGTCATGTGGAAATGATTAAGGAAGTGATTCCGGCAGGCGAGGCGCAGGTTGCCTTGCAACGCCAGATTGGTGAGCTGCTCAACGAGCTGAAGGACATCTTTCAGGGCATTTATCTGATAAAGGACCTTTCGCAGAAGACGTCCGATACGATTGTGAGCTATGGCGAACGTCTTTCATCTATCATCGTTGCCCAGTTGACGGGAGCGGAGTGGTTTGACTCACGCAAGTTTATCAAGACGGAAAAGAAGCATTCCAAGCATGTGCTGGATACGGAGCTGACAAATTCGTTGGTGCGCGAGACATTCAGTAGCCTGCCCAAACGCGTATTGGTTCCGGGTTTTATCTCCACAGACAAAATGACGGGAGAGGTAACGAACCTGGGTAGAGGTGGCTCTGACTATACGGCGGCAATCATTGCTGCTGCACTGGATGCCGACAGTCTGGAAATCTGGACGGATGTAGACGGATTCATGACAGCTGACCCGCGTGTGATTTCCAGGGCATACACTATCAATGAATTGAGCTATGTGGAAGCTACGGAGCTTTGTAACTTCGGTGCGAAAGTGGTCTATCCGCCTACAATCTATCCGGTTTGCCACAAGAATATCCCCATTCTGGTGAAGAATACCTTCAATCCGGAGGGTGTGGGAACTGTCATCAAGCGAGAGGTTTCCGACCCGCAAAGCAAGGCCATCAAGGGTATTTCATCCATCAATGATACGAGCCTAATTACAGTGCAAGGCCTTGGTATGGTAGGTGTCATCGGTGTGAACTACCGTATCTTCAAGGCGCTGGCAAAGAATGGCATCAGTGTGTTCCTTGTGTCCCAGGCTTCTTCGGAGAATTCAACGTCTATCGGTGTGCGCAATGCGGATGCTGATCTGGCTTGCGAGGTGCTGAACGAGGAGTTTGCCAAAGAAATAGAGATGGGAGAAATTTCTCCTATTCAGGCAGAAAAGAACCTGGCTACCGTGGCCATCGTAGGCGAGAACATGAAGCATACGCCGGGTATTGCCGGAAAGCTGTTCGGTACGTTGGGGCGTAACGGTATCAATGTGATTGCTTGTGCGCAGGGTGCTTCGGAAACCAACATCTCGTTTGTAGTGGACAGCAAATCATTGCGCAAATCGCTGAATGTCATCCATGATTCTTTCTTCTTGTCGGAATATCAGGTACTGAATCTTTTTATCTGCGGCATAGGAACCGTAGGCGGCAGCTTGATAGAGCAAATTCACAGCCAGCGCCAGAAGCTGATGCAGGAGAACGGCCTGCAGCTGAATGTAGTGGGCATTGCCGATGCAAACAAAGCCATGTTCAGCCGCGAAGGTTTCGATTTGGGACGTTTTCGTGAAGAACTGCAGGAGAAGGGAAAGGACAGCTCTCTGGAAACGCTGCGTAATGAGATTATCGGTATGAACATCTTTAACTCTGTCTTTGTGGACTGTACGGCAAGTGCAGGCGTGGCTTCCCTTTACAAGGACTTGCTGCTGCACAATGTTTCGGTAGTGGCTGCTAACAAGATTGCTGCTTCTTCCGAATACGAGAACTACCGTGAACTGAAACAGATTGCCCGCCAACGCGGTGTGAAGTACTTGTTTGAAACCAATGTAGGCGCCGGACTCCCCATCATCAATACCATTAACGACCTTATCCATAGCGGTGATAAGATATTGAAGATTGAAGCCGTGCTGAGCGGTACGTTGAACTATATCTTCAATAAAATCAGTGCCGACATTCC
Organism: Bacteroides uniformis; assembly: GCF_025147485.1. Taxonomy (NCBI): domain Bacteria; kingdom Pseudomonadati; phylum Bacteroidota; class Bacteroidia; order Bacteroidales; family Bacteroidaceae; genus Bacteroides; species Bacteroides uniformis. The sequence goes on from NZ_CP102263.1 coordinate 1,828,210, forward strand.
TTTCAGCAAGACCATTAAGATGGCGCAGGAGGAACGTTACTCCGAGCCCGATCCGCGTATCGACCTCAGCGGAAAGGATGTTATCCGCAAACTGGTGATTCTGGCACGCGAGGCCGGTTACTGTTTGGAACAGAGCGATGTTGAGAAGAACCTCTTTGTGCCCGATGACTTCTTTGAAGGCTCCCTGGATGACTTCTGGAAGAAAGTGCCGAGCCTCGATGCCGATTTCGAAGCCCGCCGCAAGGTGTTGGAAGCCGAGAACAAGCATTGGCGTTTCGTAGCCAAACTGGAAAATGGCAAAGCATCTGTCGGTTTGCAGGAAGTCGGCGCCAACCATCCGTTCTACGGGCTGGAAGGCAGCAATAACATCATCCTGCTGACCACGGCACGCTATAAGGAATATCCGATGATGATACAAGGCTACGGAGCCGGTGCGGGTGTAACGGCTGCGGGGGTATTTGCGGATATTATGAGCATTGCAAACGTTTAATCTAAATCGTAATATAGAAAGATGAAACACATCATTATATTGGGTGATGGTATGGCCGACTGGCCCGTGAAGGCTCTGGGAGGCAAAACCTTGCTGCAGGCGGCTGCAACTCCCTATATGGACAAGCTGGCACGCATGGGACGTGTGGGAAGGCTGGTGACGGTGGCCGAGGGATTTCATCCCGGCAGTGAGGTGGCGAATATGTCCGTTCTGGGCTATAACCTGCCGAAGGTGTACGAAGGCCGCGGTCCATTGGAGGCGGCGAGTATCGGTGTGGACTTGCAGCCGGGTGAGATGGCGATGCGCTGCAACATTATCTGTATCGAGGGAGACAATATCAAGAATCATTCTGCCGGGCACATTACTACAGAGGAAGCGGATGTGTTGGTAAAATACCTTCAGGAGCATTTGGGTAATGACCGCGTGCATTTCCATACGGGCGTGCAATACCGCCATCTGCTGGTAATAAAAGGAGGGGACAAGCGCATTGACTGTACGCCGCCCCACGATGTCCCTTTGAGGCCTTTCCGTCCGTTGATGGTGAAGCCGATGGAGGGTACGGAGAATATTTCGGTCCCCGAAGGCGGTGCAGAGCTTACTCCGAAGCAGACTGCCGATTTGATTAATGATTTGATTCTCCGTTCGCAAGTGTTGCTGGAAAACCATCCGGTCAACATGAAGCGGAAGGCCGAGGGTAAGGACCCTGCCAATAGCATCTGGCCGTGGAGTCCCGGTTATCGTCCGCAGATGGAGCGCCTTTCAGACAAGTTCCCGCAGGTGAAGCGTGGTGCTGTGATTTCTGCCGTGGATTTGATTAACGGCATCGGCTACTATGCCGGATTGCGGCGCATCACCGTAGAAGGTGCGACGGGGCTTTATGATACCAACTATGAGAATAAGGTGGCTGCCGCCCTTGATGCATTGCGGACGGATGATTTTGTCTACCTGCATATCGAGGCCAGTGATGAGGCCGGTCACGAAGGAAATGTCCCCTTGAAGATTATGACGATTGAGAATCTGGACAGCCGTGCCGTAGGTCCTATCTACGAGGCTGTGAAGGATTGGGAGGAACCCGTTGCTATCTCCGTATTGCCCGACCATCCCACTCCCTGCGAACTCCGTACGCATACGGCCGAACCTATCCCGTTCCTCATTTGGCATCCGGGTATCGAGGCTGACGAAGTACGGACATTTGATGAAGTGGCAGCCTGCGAAGGCAGTTACGGACTGATGAAAGAAGACGAGTTTATTAATGAATTTATGAGTTCCACCACAGAGTAACACAGAGTTTTACGGGGTTTTATTTATAGAGAATTCTGTGAGACTCTGTGGTGAATAAAAAAATACCGCAATGAAATATTATAGCACCAACAAACAAGCCCCCGAAGCCACTCTTGAAGAGGCCGTGGTAAAGGGGCTTGCCGCAGACAAGGGGCTTTTCATGCCCTTTACAATCAAAACTCTGCCACAAGAGTTTTACGATAGCATCGATACACTCAGCTTTCAGGAGATAGCCTATCGCGTGGCAGATGCTTTCTTTGGCGAGGATGTTCCTGCCGATACGCTGAAACAGATTGTTTATGACACACTCAGTTTCGATGTCCCTCTGGTCCGGGTGACAAAGAATATTTATTCGCTTGAGCTGTTCCATGGTCCGACGCTTGCCTTTAAGGATGTAGGCGGTCGCTTCATGGCGCGTTTGCTGGGATACTTTATCAAGAAAGAGGGCAAGAAGCAAGTCAATGTGCTTGTTGCTACCTCCGGTGATACGGGCAGTGCCGTTGCCAATGGTTTCCTCGGTGTGGAAGGCATACACGTCTATGTGCTCTACCCGAAGGGAAAAGTCAGTGAAATCCAGGAGAAACAGTTCACTACCTTAGGGCAGAATATCACGGCTATTGAGGTCGATGGTACGTTCGACGATTGCCAGGCTTTGGTTAAATCCGCTTTTATGGACCGCGAGCTCAACGAACATCTGCAACTGACCAGTGCCAATTCCATCAACGTGGCGCGTTTCTTGCCGCAGGCATTCTATTACTTTTATGCCTATGCTCAACTGAAACGTGCCGGCAAGGGAGGCAATGCCGTCGTGTGTGTACCCAGCGGTAACTTCGGTAACATCACTGCCGGCCTCTTCGGCAAGCGTATGGGACTGCCCGTGGAACGCTTTATCGCTTCCAACAACCGCAATGATATCTTCTTCCAATATTTGCAGACAGGTGTTTATACGCCGCGTCCCAGCATCGCTACCATTGCCAACGCGATGGATGTGGGCGACCCGAGTAACTTTGCCCGTGTACTCGACCTTTACGGAGGCAGCCATGCCGCCATCTCTGCCGAAATCAGCGGTGCCACTTATACCGACGAGCAGATTGCCGAAACCATGCGGGAAGTGTGGAAGAAGGACCATTACCTGCTCGACCCGCACGGAGCCTGCGGCTTCCGGGCCCTGGCCGAAGGACTGAAACCCGGCGAAACGGGCGTATTCTTGGAAACGGCCCATCCGGCGAAGTTCAAGGATACAGTGGAGAAGATTATCGGTGAAGCCGTAGAAATACCTGCCAAGCTTCAGGCCTTTATGCGCGGCGAGAAGAAGAGCCTGCCAATGTCGAAGGACTTTGCGGACTTCAAGCAATATCTGATGCATGTATAAAGAATGGGACGTCAGTAAAGAAAAACACCGGATTACTTGACATTGCCTTTCGGATGTTGTATCTTTGTAACTGCAATCTTAGTTCAGATTCAATTTTAAATTAGCATAAAAGGAGAGGCATCGCTTCTCCTTTTTTGTTGTGTTCTTCCGTCACTTCATTTGCCAAACCTTAGGGTCTACTCTCCTAAACCAGTGCTTTGCAGATTTAATCCTCCACTTCAGCAAGCGGAATGGTGGGCATTTGCTTGGAAAATCCCGGCGGTTTTGACGAAAAGCTCGGATGTTTTTGACGAAAAGTCCGGATGTTTCGGATGAAAAGCTCCGAGCTTTCGGATGATATGTTCAGCGCTGACAGATGGTGTGTCGAGGATAAACGGATGATATGTTCGGGACGGATACATGGTTTGTTCCGGCTATATGAACGGACGATCATGCGTCTGTTCCGTTAATCTTCCATAAATCTGCTCTTGACAAGATTGGCTGCTTTATTCTGTATCGGGTTCTTCCCGGATGATGTTTATCATGCTGCCCAACTTATGATGGTTGTTCCATAGCACAAGCACTTCAATCTTCCGGAGACTGTGCCGGTAAAGAAGCGTATAGTCGGGATGCGGAATGATGTACCGTATGTTCTCTGCTTCGGTGGGCTGTCCGATAAACGGATTCAGCGTGACACGGTACAATGCATTTTGGAACAAGGTGTACAGAGCCCCGCCACACCGTTTGTTGCCATCTCTTTCTTGCGAGGAAATCAGCAGGTCCTTCAGAGCTTCTTTGGCAAGTGGCGACCAGATTATTTGTTTAGCCATGCTTCCACCTCCTTACTGATTGTGACATCCTCTTGTCCTTCTCCCTCATCCAGTTGCCGGCAGGCTTTCTTAAGGTCATGGCGTAGCCGGGTGGAGAATGCGAGGACTTGCTTTGTTTGCTGGGACGATTGCTCTTCTTTAACTTTTGCCATAACGTTATCTCCTTTTTCCTTAAAACATTTCAAAGTAATGAATTGTTTGAGGGGAAAAATACGAAGCTGATGAAAGATAAGAAACTGGAAGCCAATCTCAGTATGGTTGCATCGCGCGTCATGGCGGGGTTGAATATGAATGGATTGAAATTTCTGCTCCCTTTGTGGCTGGGTGCATTGACAGGTGTCACGGTGCGTTGTGTCTTTGCTGCCGTGGCATTTTGGATAACAAGCTGGTTTGTAAAGGAGGCACCGGTCACAAGGCGGCAGCGGATAGGGCTGTTCTGTCTGGGAGCTTTCGGACTCTACGGGTTCATGTTCTGCTATCTGCTGGGCATCAGTAAGACGACTCCGGTTTCCAGTGCCATCTTCAACTCCATGCAGCCCATTTGGGTCTTTCTGATATCTGTCTTTTTCCTGCACGAAAAGGCTACGCTGATGAAGATAATCGGCATAGCGCTGGGTTTTGGCGGTGCGTTGTTGTGCATCCTTACGCAAGGCAGTGATGACCTGGCGCACGATGCGTTTACGGGCAACATGCTCTGCATGGTGAGCTCGCTGGTCTTTGCCGTTTACCTGATTGTGAGCAAGAAACTGCTGGAAGAGGTCGGGGTAGTGACGATGATGAAGTACATCTTTGGCGGTGCGGCAGTAACGGGATTGATTGTGTCGTCCATTATAGGCTGGGATGCACCCTTGCTTACGGATGCCTTGCATGGGAAGTGGCACTGGGTGCCGTGGGCGGTGTTGGCGTTTGTGCTGGTTTTCCCTACTTACCTCAGTTACTTTCTGGTTCCGGTGGGCTTGAAGTATCTCAAGACGACGGTTGTAGCCATGTACAGCTATCTGATACTGGTGGTGACTACCGTTGTTTCCCTCACCTTGGGGCAAGACCGTTTCAGTTGGACGCAAGCCGCTGCCATTGCCATGATTTGTATCAGCGTGTACTTTGTTGAAGTGGCGGAAGCGAAGAAGTAGTGACGAATACCAGGTATTCCCCTTCCGCCTCGATGGTGAATTCTGTACTGGTGCATTCGTTGAGTGTGCCTTGCCACCAGTTGGTGAAATCGCTGAGGGGATAGACCAGTCCTTTGCCATGCAGACCGTGTGCAGTGAAGTTGATGATGGATACTTGCTGTCCGGGATGGCTTGGGAAGGTGCGGGTACCCCGGCAGGGGATGAAGATGCCGTAATCGGTATAGGTACGTACATCGGCTCCGGCACGGAGATAGTCGATGAGCAGGCTGATATTTCCCAGTGTATGGTCTTCACGTTTGCCCGTGGCACCGATGATGGCGATACGGCGTTTGCCTTTCGCCAGCAGGAAGTTGACGGCTTTAGTCTGGTCGTTGGTCTCCTGGTCGCTGATACGGTGTAGGATATGTCCGAACTTCCGGCGGTTTTCATCACTGAGGGAGTCACCGTCGCCGATGATTACGTCGGGAGTATGGCCCCGGCGGATGTATTCGTCCGCTCCGCCGTCGCAACAAACCACGTAAGGCGCTTCCGCCAATATCTTTAAAGGTAGGGGACTTGCAGGATATTCCCCATTCGCCAAAACTACGGCATCAATAGTTAATAATTGCTCGTTGCTCGTTGATAGTTCGTCTTTCATGTCTTTCTTAATCCCTAATCTCTAATCCTTCATCCTTGTTCATCATTTTCCTCCATTTGAAGTAGCCAAAGATAGCTATAATTGTGTAAAGGGCATATAGTCCGGCTGTAAAATCAAGTCCTTTGTAGATGTACAGTCCGGCGCTAACGGCATCTACCGCAATCCATGCCCACCATTGCTCTACATATTTCCGTGCCAGCATCCACATGCCGGCTATGCTCAGTGCGGTGGTGAAGGAGTCCAACCAGGGCACATTGCTGTCCGTGAAGTTTATCAATATCCAGGCAATGCCAAGCAGAGCGGCGATGAATACGGCGGTAAGCGGCAGCAAGTAGCGCGCCGGCATATGGGTGATAGGAAGTTCCAGTTTTTGTTCTTCTGTTCTTGTGTCCTCTCCTTTCTGTCCTGCACCTTTCCGCCGCAAGATAGTCCGGCGCAGAAATGCTCCGTACTTCCACATCATCCAGCCGTAGATGGCAGCACCCAGATAATAGATGTTGATGCCGAAATCTGCATACAACCCCGCATCATAGTAGACAAAAATATAGACGGCAGGCATAATGATGCCCGCTATCCAAAGATAAATGCTTGCCCGGTACTCCAACCAGAGATAGAGAATCCCGACCACAGTGCCTATAATCTCAAGAATATGTTCCATCAGAAATTGATTGCTATATGTCCCAATACATTCGTTCCCGCCTGGGCAGCGTAGCCGGCATAGTTGTAACGGACTTTTCCTCCGTTATCGTCGAGATAGTATCCGCTGCCTGCGTATCCGTTATTCTCGTATTCTTCATTGAACAGATTATAGATAGTGCACCCTATGGTTATCGACTTTACTTTAGGCAACTTGAAGGTATAGGACAGATTCAGGTTGCTTACGAAATAAGCATCCAGCGTGCACTCCTCTTGCTTGGCGTTACTCATGTATTGCTTGCTGATATATTGTGACTGTAACGAGGCTTCGAATCCCTTGAACGTATAGCCGAAGCGGTTGTTCAGTATGAAGTCGGGAGAGAATGCGATGGGGGTATCTCCGTGTTCGATGACCCATGCTTCCGACCCTGCCTCCTCGTTTTCAAAAAGTGTCTCGGTAAAGTTCTGCACACGGTTCTTGCTGAGTGTGGCATTGATATCCCATTGGAAGCCGCAGTCCAGTTTGATGCCAGCCATCAGTTCAATACCCGTACGGTAGCTGTCGGGCACGTTGCTGGCCATGGCTTCGCCTATCTCGTTCAGCTCTCCCGTCAGTACCAGCTGGTCTTTATAGTCCATATAGTAGAAGTTGGCACCCGCATGGAGCCATGAGTTGGCGAAGGTATATCCCAGTTCGTAGTCGAACAAGCGCTCAGCCTTGGGATGTTCGGTGAAGTAGCCGTCGGTGTAGTTGTTGCGCGTAGGCTCTTTATGGGCTACGCTGAACGAACCGTATAGGCGGTGGTTGCGGTCGATTTGCCAGGACAGTCCGGCTTTCGGGTTGAAGAAGTCGAAGTCTTCGTCAATGTCCAATTTTTGCATTCCCGGAGTGGTGGCAGTCCAGTTGTACTTGTCGTTCAGTCCGTTTATCTTGTAGTTGATGTGGCGGTATTGCAGGTCGAGGTAGGCGCTGAGGCCGCTTACCAGTTCATAATTGGCTTTCAGATAAATATTTCCGTCGTTCTTTGTGGCGTTGTTGCGGTAGTAGTCGTGGTCGGGGTTCAGTTCGCCGATATAGTTCTTTACCCAAAGCACTTTTCCGAAGTGGTCGCCGTCATAGCGGTTCAGTGCACCGCCTAGCGAGGCATGCAGACGGTCGGCTTTGTAGCTTACGGAGAAGATTCCGCCGCCAAACCAGTTGTCCATTGCCTTCTTGCGGATAAGGTCGCTTACTTCTATCTTGCCGCCGTTGTATTCGAAAGGCGACATGCCGTACTCTGCCAACGAGCGTTCGCCTTTATATTCCTGGTAGTACCCGTCGCCTTTGGTGTAGTGCAGGCCGATATTCAGATTCCATTGCGAGGTGAAATTGTGGTTGAACAGCAACTGGTAATTCTTCTGCGTATAGTTGTCGGTCTGGTCGTCATAGAAATGCAGTGCACCTCCTTCGTCCGTGAGGTAATGCTTCTCGCCGTTGTCGTCTTTATAATATTCTTTGCTGTATACATGGCCGTCCCGGTCGGTGGCGTACATGAATCCGCAGGAATTGTAACGCCGTCCGTAACGTTCCATCTCCTCCTTGCTGGCATAGTTCCATGCGTGGTAAGTGCGCTCTTTGCCGGCAAAGGTTATCAGTTTGACGGAGGTATTGTCATTGTAGTATCCTCCTTGCAGATAATAGGAGTTCAGTCCCACAGACGCCCGGTCTATATACCCGTCCGTACTGATGTTGGAGAGCCGCGCATCGAACGACCAATGATTGTTGATGAGTCCCGTTCCCACTTTCACCGTCTCCTTGTGCGTATGGAAGGAGCCGTAGGAACCGTTGAATTCTGCATAGGGTTTCATGGAGAAATCACCCGTCTGCATGTTGATGCTGGCACCGAAAGCTCCTGCACCGTTCGTTGAGGTACCTGCTCCGCGCTGTACCTGCATATCCTTGACGGAGGAGGCGAAGTCCGGCAGGTTGACCCAGAATACCGTGTGACTCTCCGCGTCGTTGATGGGAATACCGTTGGCGGTGACGTTGATGCGTGTGCCGTCTGTTCCACGGACTCTCAGCGTGGTGTAACCCACCCCGGCACCGGCATCGCTGGTAGTAATGGCGGAGGGTGTCATGCTCAACAGATACGGCAGGTCTTGTCCGAAATTCTGTTTTTTCAGTTGTTCTTTGCCTATATTGGTGAATGCCACCGGTGTGCTGTTTGTGGCACGTGTGGAGATGACTTCCACTTCCTGCAGGTTTATCACCCGCAGACTGTCTTGCTCTTGTGTCTGCGCACAGACACCCAGTGCTGCCATAAGGAGGCAGGTCGCCATTGCATGTCTCTTCATTTGCAATTGTTTCGTTTAGATGAATACAGAAAAGGGGAACTTTTCTTCTTTTCCCTCCGCCAGCATTACCCGGATCAGGTTAATGGGTATGATCTCAGCCCGTCGTATTAGGGCACCCCTTAGTTGAAATCGGGAGCAAAGGTAGGAGTTTTCGTCGAAAGTGGCAAGTTAAGTGAACGAAAGTCAGAGTTATTTGTTAATTTTGCAGCATTAATTTTAAAAAAAGAGTATAGTTATGTTATTATCTTTATTCATGGCAGCCTTTGCTGCCCAAGTTGCTGACGACGGTTTCAGCAAACTGCAGATATTCCTTCAGCAATTGATAGATTGGGGCGTAAATGCCGGTGGACGTATTATCGGAGCCATCATCATCTTTGTGGTAGGACGGTTCCTGATTTCCCTTCTTCGGAAAATGCTGGCGAGGTTATTGGCAAAAAGACATGTGGATGCCAGTATCCAGAGCTTCGTGAAAAGTTTAGTCAATATCTTGCTGACCATTCTGCTGATTATTGCCGTTATCGGCAAATTGGGAGTGGAAACCACTTCTTTTGCAGCTTTGTTGGCATCTGCCGGTGTGGCTATCGGTATGGCACTTTCCGGAAACTTGCAGAATTTTGCGGGTGGACTGATTGTCTTGCTGTTCCGTCCTTTCAAGGTAGGTGACTGGATTGAAAGCCAGGGAGTGTCCGGAACGGTACGTGAGATTCAAATCTTCCATACGATTCTGACCACAGCCGACAATAAGGTAATCTATATACCTAACGGTGCGTTGAGCAGTGGTACAGTGACTAATTACAGCCGTGAGGATACGCGTCGTGTAGATTGGGTGATCGGTGTAGAATATGGTGAGAATTATGACAAGGTAGAGAGCACCGTGCGTCGTATCATCTCCGAAGACAGTCGTATCTTGAATACTCCCGAGCCGTTTGTGGCTCTTCATGCCCTGGATGCCAGCAGTGTGAATGTGGTGATTCGTGTTTGGGTGAAGAGCGGAGACTACTGGGGTGTTTATTTTGATATGAACAAGAAGATTTACTCCGTATTCAACGAGGAAGGTATCGACTTCCCATTCCCGCAGTTGACGGTGCATCAGGCGAAAGACTGAGTGGGCTACAAGTTTCAATTTATTAGCTATCAGCCACTATAAGTTACGGGCTACAAGTTGTCCTGCAGTATGATAATGCAGGACAACTTGTAGCCCGTAACTTAATAGTAGTCGGTAACTCCGTAGTTTATTTATAACTTAATTCTGCCTCTATTTCTTCGCAGACATCTTGTTCCAGGTTGAGCAGCTGATTGATTTCTTTTCGTTTTTCCAAATCCGTGAAATAGCTCTCCACTACTGCATAGATGTTGAAGCCGGTTGTGGAACCCGCAGCCAAATCCAATGACTCAACCATTTTCTCTACTGCTTGATGAATGCGTTTCTTACTGATAAAATGCAGTTCATTACTATGAATTAAGCTCTTTTCCATGATATTTTCTGTTTTAGTTATTGTAGTTATAACATTCTATCAAGCAAGTAAGTTCATGTAGATTGAACAGATTTGACAGTCGGTCGAATGATATTTTTCCTATATTTGCAAAAAATATAAACGCGGCAATGAAAGAACTGTTTATAAAAATACTCCGTTTTCTGATGTTTGTACTGGTCGTAGCTTTGGGCTGCATCGGATATAACATCTATGAAGATACGTTGGCTGCTGTGTGGATACCCGTAGGGGTAGGACTTGTGGTGGCAGTCGTTACACTTCCTCTATATAAAAAATGGATATGGCTGACAACGATGGAGCAAAAGGCAGTGAATATATTGTGCCATGTGGTGTGCGTGGGTGTCATCAGTTGTTCGCTTTTTCTGGTAGGGAATTATCGGATGGCGGCTCCTGCTTCGACAAAGGAGGTGACGGTTACCGTACTTGAGAAGCTGATAAAAGAACATGAAAAGAGACGTAAAGTAGGCAAGCATCGTTATGTGTCGGACGGAGTACGTAAGGAATATTACTTAAAGGTGGCTTTCGAGGATGGAGCGATAGAGACCTTGCATGTTTCCACAGCCACATACAACAAAGCACGAAAAGGCAAACCGAAAGTCCTGACTTTGCAGAAAGGAGGTTTCGGATTGCCGGTGATAACGAAGGGGCTATAGTTTTCATCCCCCCATGCAAGACATCAGATGAGGAACTGAATGCTCTTCTTAAAGATTTCTGCGTACAAAATGTCCGTCAATCCAAATGGTGGCATGGTGTCCTTTGAATTTCAGTAATACATAATTGGGAGCTGCCGGGCCTTTATCTCCACCTTACCGGTGAGCACTACGCTGTTTCCTTCTTCCTGAAAGCACAAACCTGCTTTCGGATTGGCTGCACCTTTGTTTTAAGACTGTCTTTGCCGGTTGCCAACCATACGGTGGTGGCCCCTTCCGACTTGATATTGCTCATTGGAACGGGGCTGGGATGATATTCTTTATAGGTTGTAAAGATACAGATAAACTGATAGGGAAATCCCTATGTATAAATAGAGAGAATCACGGAAAAGGAGGTTTTTATCATACTACATTTGCTGTATGGATAAATACTAAAACTTTCTATTATGAAAAAGATGTCAGTTGTTTTAGGCTTGTTACTCGCTGTCTTGGTGATGGGCTGTGGCATTTATGAAAGCTACGGGTTTGATTATAAGCAGTTGAGCAGCATTGAACGTGGTATGAGCTTTAAAGAGGTGTGTACCATTTTAGGAGAGCCTGCATTTAGAGATTTGAATAAGGAGGGAGAGGCTTGGACATTCCGCGCTTATACTCCTGCGGGGTGGTCGGCTGTCAAGGTGTGGTTCAAAGACGGAAAAGTGGACGAAATGAAGAGCTATCTGGAGGATACTTATCCGGTTACCACTTCGCGGGACAAGAGTTTCATGAATGAGAAAAAAGAATCTTCCGACAAGAGTAGCGAAACAAAGGTAATAGTTTCGCCGGAAGGGAAACATTACATCAAAATGGGCTCGGTAGTAGTCACTCCCGAAGGCAAGCATATAATAGTACCTTGATTATACCAACATAATCGTTTCCGGATATAGTATAATGTGAATATACCTTTCTATAAAGTGTTGATATTTATAAAGTTCTATATTTTTTGCAGATTTTAGGTATATGTAGTTCAAAGAATGTTATCTGAAATGAAAAGAATGGGCAATGTTTGTCATTGCTCTGTCTTTATCTTATATTTGAGTAGATAATATAGGATATCATTTTAAGAAAGGAACTAATAATAAGATAATAATATGAAGAGTATTGAGAAGGCGACCAATAATATGAAAATGGTATATTCCATTTTGTGCAATCTTAAGAAGTGTACAATCTTTGAATTGCAGAAACTGACGAAGTTCAGGGATGTGGATTTGTGTTTGGCCTTGGGGTATCTGCTGCAGAATAACCAGATTTATCAGAAGCGTATTGATAACATGGTTTACTATGGAGTCATCGCAAAATGAAAAGAGATACAATAGGTTTACCACACATTTTGCTTACATGCTTGCATGGTGCTTTCTAATTGTTTGTTATACCGCATTTTACAGTATGTAAGCAGATGCCATGCAAGTATGTAGGCAAACTTTGCTTGCATGCTGTTTTTTCTTGTGCAAATGGCTGGTCTTCTTTCCGCAAAGAACAGCTCTTTCTCCTACTAAAAGCTTATTAATGACTATTGTGCACGGTTGTGATGCAGTTTCTTCACTATTGTGGTACGGCTTCTTCATGCTTGTGGAGAAGTCGTACCACAATAGTGCGCATGCCTAACTATCATTTATTCAGTGTATTGACAGCCTATGTTAGAGCAATGAAAGACTGATAGACTGTCTTTCATTGGCTGTGTGTCTACCTTCAAAAGAGTGATATGGTAGTGGATAATGTTCATGTTTTGCTGCTTTTTCAGTGAAAGAAATCATGAATATTTGGATACTTGAAAAAGAAGTCCCACCTTTGCACGCGAATTAGAAAACCAAAAGAGTTTTGTAATCCTCATCGGAGGGCTGTAAAAATGCCGGATAAGATGACTGGGTAAAACCAATCATTTTATCCGGCATTTTTTTGCTTTTGGGCAAGACAATAACCTATAAATATAGTTGAACATGAAAAGAGATGCAATTGATTTGAGTACACTGAATGTGTTTACATTGTTTCGGAAATATTTTGTTCCTACGTTGCTGGGTATGCTCAGTATGTCGGCCGTAACAGCGATTGATGGGATATTTGTCGGGCATGGAGTAGGTAGCGACGGGATTGCGGCCGTAAATATCTGTGTCCCTTTACTGATGCTTTTTACGGGAATCGGGCTTATGGTTGGTGCCGGGTGTTCTGTGGTCGCTTCTATCCAATTGTCGAGAGGCAAAAGCAAGTCTGCTCGGTTGAATGTGACACAAGCATTACTGTTTGTAACGATTGTAGCTTTGATACCCTCTGTTTTGATGATGGCTTTTCCGGCAGAAACAGCCCGGATGCTCGGCTCTTCCGAACATCTGTTGCCTATGGTGACGGATTATCTGCTGTGGTTTGTTCCGTCATGGGTCTTTCAGATATGGATAACGGTGTCGCTGTT